>PHBZ01000026.1 GCA_002840755.1 Chloroflexi bacterium HGW-Chloroflexi-10
TTTCCAAATATCTGTCAATCATATCCTCTTGCTCGTCTGCTAATAGCAATAAATCAAGGTATTGCTTCTTGTTATTGGTGATTTTTTCTATTCTCATTACTTTCTCTCATTTTTTCAATACTACTCGTTAAAAAAACATTTGAGCAAACTGCTTTTACCGTCCAAGTGTGTTGTCGTCCGCTTGCTGCTAACGGCTGGCGTTACCCGCGGGTGGGCGGGACGAGGTAACGCCATTTTGACGGAACCAACTTGAAGCCACGCAAAGTGCCTGAAATCGCGGCACGCAAAGCGTCCCACCCGTCGGGTGCATGCTGTGTTGGGCGGTGGTTTAGCAAGATGACTCTGTGTTAATCAGTTTCATAATCTTTTCGATATATAAGAACATCTTGTATCACTTGAAAATCAAACGACTCGTAAAGCCGAAAAGCAGTATTTCGATAGTTGTCTGTTTCAACAAAAATATTCTGCGCTCCAAGAGACTGGAGACGGCGCAATCCTTCTGAAAGGGCGACTCGCCCCAGCGCATACTGCCGAAAATCTTTATGACTGCCCAATGGCTCAACATGCCCTGTCATTGAATTTTTGTCAAACCAGCAAATGCAAAAAGCAACCAGACGTTTATCAGGAGATTCAACAACTATATCCAAATCTGACTTGTAATCAGGATGTTGAAGTGTGCGAGTGCGCCAATCTACCGTCATGTTTTTGCTTTCAAAAACAGACTGGTGAAGTTCAACATATTTCTGAACTTCTGATTCTCCTGCCAATGAGCGAACAATAAAACCTGAGCGGGGTTCATATATTTTTACAGGTATCTGAGATGAACAGAGCATAAGTACTTTTGACCAAGAATCATCGCCTACATCCGACTGACATTTGAAACCTGCATTTTCTAAGTCACGAATTCGGTTATTTTGCCCAGAGAAAACCATGACAAACCATGCAGAACGTTCATAAGGCGTTTTTTGTACTGCTTGAGCGCGTTGATCTGCCCATAAAAGAATTTCTCGATGCAAATGTGATTCTTGTTCAGGATGGCATACATAATCAATTGTCCAAAAAGGCGTTTGAAGTGCAGCCCAAGCAACAAGTTGTTGGTTTTCATCAAACCATAAACTAATGTTTTCAGGATTGTCAAACGCCCATGAACTAAAACGATATGGCAAATCTACAACATGAAGATTGTTTTCTGAGCATTGGCGAGCCAGAGCAGACATCAGATATTTGTCTTGCTCGGCTGAAAAGGTACGTTGAGTTATAGCCATACGATAATCATCCATTCTTTCTGAAATTTATACTGAGTGAACCGCCTAACGGTTTGCGTTACCTGCATGTGGGCGGGCATGGATTCTGCTTGAGATGTAGGAAATGCCTGAAGCCACGCGTACGCGAAATGCTTGTAAATCGCGCACGCAAAGCGTCCCACACGCCAGGTGCACGCTGTGTTCGCCCGTTTTAGGGTTACGGATTCATTAATTGCTTAATGTATGCTTCCATAAAAGATGAGGCTCCTTTTTCGAACAATCGTCCTGAAACATCAACAACTTTGCTTAGAATATTTTTTGCGTTTGTGCTCGATTTCTTTTTCTCTAATAACCATTCTTCAAAATTGCCGCCTTCTCGGATTGTGCGGAATATTTCGTCTGCAATCCACCACAACATGGCTTCTTGGCGAATTCTATAACCACCTGGTATCTTTGAATCTTCGATAATTTCACCATTGTGCCGAAAAGAGAATATTTCGGGGCGTAATAATTCAAGGTGTTTTACTAAGTTATTTTTATTAAAAGATTGATTACTCAACACTAAAGGAGTTTGCAGTAATGTTATGGCTACGATGGTTTCTCGTTGATGTTCGCTCCATCTGTGCCATTTGTCTGCGAAAAAAGGTTCGGCATTTCTGTGAATTGACTCGATTGCAAAATTATACTTGTTTGTTTCGGATCTTTGTTCCCACAATGCCGAAGCCGCAGTTTCAATTAGAAAAGGGTGTCCCCCTGAAATATCCACTATGAATTGACATTCCTTTGGCGAGAAAGGAGGAACGGCATATTTTAAAGCCGTTAGAATATCATCTTCTGATAATGTGCCTAAATGTATTTGAGTAATATAGTTGAATAGCGGAGATCCCGAAATTTCTCGTTCCCTGACAATCCTGCTAAGATCAGCAAGACTGTAAGGGCTTGAGATAATGATGGAGAAATTATCAATTGAATTTGAAAAATCCCTGAACTGCCCCAAGATATATGCTTCTTTCCCTAACACAGGATGTGACAGTAAAACATCAAACTCATCAAGAATGATTACGTATTGAATTTCTTTATATTCATTTAAAATTCTCATTACTTTTTTCGGGTTTTGTGCGTCGGAGTCATTGATGTCTAATTTAGGAAAAAGTGGTTGCAAAAGCAAATGCCAAAAATCATCGCCCTCAATTTTATTTGGAATTGTTTGGCAATTTACATAACTAAAAAAAATTTCTTGCCCTGAAGATGCAAAGAATTTTTTTATATCTTGGTTTGAAATTAAGTATTTTAGTAAGGATGTCTTCGCAATGCGAAGGTCACCACTTAAACAAACACCTTCACCATACTTGACACGATGCACCAAATCTCGAAGAACCGCTTTTCGGCTTGGCAGATCATTTATTGATATTGGCAAACTTTTCCAAAAAGGTTTTGTCATAATGTTGTTTTTTTGCTCATAGGGATAACGAATTAAGGATTGATGCGGCGAAAATAACGAAAATCAGAAAAAAGGCTCTAAATGCCGCCGCATCAGTCCTTCGTACCTCAGGACCACGTCCTTCGTACCTCAGGACCACGTCCTTCGTTCCTCAGGACCATGTCCGAGTTGAACTAAGCTGATTTAGTAACTATGCCTTTTTATTTGGAATTTAAGGCACACAGGCTAAGCAAAATCACTATCTTGCATGTGGATATGAATAGATTGTATATCCAAAAAGCCAACCAACGCAAGCCAGAAATGAGAGAAAAAGTTCTCAGGGTGAGTCAGATTTGGAAATCCGCGGGGTTATCCACCCAATTCGTGCAAATTAATTGATGAAATAAGTATAGCAGCGATTGATTTTAGGCAAGAAAAATCGGGTAAGAATTTTAGGGGATACCGGCTATTTGGAAATGCATGGCTGAAGGTCAAATAACGCGAGAGTGCCAGGGGACGGGTATCGATCGAAAGCCACATTATTGGGAAGATTTTTGGATATGAGTATATCAAGTTAGTTGAGAGAACCAACAAGTTATGTTGCCTGCCAGCGGGCAGCGCGCGAACTCGGCTCAAAACTCAATATCGAGAAAAAGGCTAACTAGGCACATTGTTAGCCAGTTTCTTTCACAAAGGTTCAACAACACCATTTGACTCACTCGAAGTAGCCGGCACAAATATCTTCTTTGTCTCTCTTTGAGACAGAAAACCTATCGTTAACAGGACAACAATTATCGAGGCAGCTAAGAAAACCTTGGGGGCATAAGGATTCGCAAAACGGTGAATTTCTTTATCAAGGAAGTACAGACCTGAACTGACAACACCTTCTTTACGAAAAAGAAGCCGCACCAGGAGGTACAGGTTGACTGACACACGGACAAACAACAAAACAACAACAGATTTTCGTGCAAACTCATCCAGCTTAAATAAATGAAATCCGATATAAGGAGCCAAAGCCCCCCAGATCAGCCGGTTTATCTCCAGGTGTCCCGCCGAAATAACTGCCGAATAGAAGAAAAGGACAATATCCCACAGGCCACTAATGATAAAGATTAT
The DNA here is from genome assembly GCA_002840755.1 of Chloroflexi bacterium HGW-Chloroflexi-10. GTDB lineage: Bacteria > Chloroflexota > Anaerolineae > Anaerolineales > Anaerolineaceae > UBA6170. The sequence goes on from PHBZ01000026.1 coordinate 3,781, forward strand.
CGAAAGTGCATTGATTAATTTTTTTCTTGTCATTTACTTACTTTCCATTTCCTGAACATTGCTTTTTGTTTCCCGATATTTCAGGTGTCTTTTAACGGCGGCAGGCACCCATAGAGAAGCGGTTTGAATTTTTCAAAAACCTTTTGCAGATTATCCGGTGTGTTGGCCGAAAAATGCCAATTCGACACCTGGTCATCATATTGAATTGATATTCTCTGGTCAGCATTTGAAAAGCGAAGCTGGGTATCCCCCGGCCAGCCATAGGTAACCGGCTCCGGAAAATATTCTCTATGCAACTGATCAATGATATTTACCTCAAGCGGGTTTCCAAATCCCAAGATACTAAGCTTTTTATCATACCAATGCAAAAAATCAAAAAAGCGCGTATAAACAAAGGAGGAAAAGTTCTCACAACATAACAACCAGTTATCGGGAGGCGGATCAATATTAATGTACACTGGCGGGTCGTCTTTTTCGCAATTTTCAAAAGCCCACCAAACTACTCCTTGATTTTCATACAAAAAAACCACTAATTCGGTATCTTTATACCGGCAAAGTCTGAATTCGGCAGGTGGCAACGGATCGTCCTGATTGCTATATTTCTCAAGCAGTTCAACAGCATTAACGAGGGAATACCACTCTGCTACAGATGGGGGCAAATTCGGCGGAGCAGTGGCAAACACCGGCTCATGACTGATCATTTCAAGTGATTTGCGATGATAGTAAAGTTGCATAGATAATTACTGCCATATTTTAAGGGTGTTTTGCTTATCCAACGTAATCGTTTTAAATATTTCTCAACAGCAGACTAAAAGACATCATTGAGATGCGTGTGGAACCAAACTGTATCATATCAAACGGATTTTTTCCAAAGAAAAACAGGAGAGAAATTTTTTAGTGCCAGTACGAAGATGGGGGGTGTGGATTCTGCATGAGGAAAACTTGAAAGCTCGTTGCGTGAAATGTCTGACTACCTGATGGGTGTGCAGTTGGGCCGCTGTGCGAGGAAGAAATTCTCACTTGCTCCCTAAATATTGAAATGCTTTCGCCCTATGAGCATTCATCGTAAGCACTTCGGGATATGCCAGATCCAAGGTTTCAAAATCAGCGGTGAGGGTATATATCCATTCTATTGAATGGTGACGGAGTATCGTTCCCTCCGGCAATCGAAATACACCATACATACCAAATTCTTCTGCATTGTGTTGATAACGCTGTTGATTACGTTCATCGTCTTGCAGAACATAATCACTGATATAAATGATCCCCTTTGGCCGAAGAATACGTTTTAGATCAGTCAGCAAACTTTGCTGGCCTGCATTCGTTGGAATACAAGTCAGAACCGCTATCAATAGAACTGCATCGAAGGAGTTATCAGGATAATCTATCCCTGAACTTGGAAGAACTTCAAGAGAAAGTCCGGGGTATAGTTTATTACCGCGCTGAATCATCTCAGCCGAAGAGTCTATTCCAACAATATTGGTATATCCTTCATCAGCCAGTTTTTGACAGACTCGTCCGTAGCCGCATCCATAGTCAAGAATCTTGCTACTCAAGGGTAAATGAGTTTGTAATAACGGCAGATTGATAGGGTGGGTAAATTTCTTTTCCCATGCAACTTTGTTCCAATAATTAATTTGATTGTTGATGTCTGCCAAATTTACCTCTCTGTCGTTTCAAGGAGCCTAACGGTTTGCGTTATATCTTATTAGGGAAACAAGCCGGAAAGGACGGGGCGCTTTGCGGGTGGACAATGCCATTGCGAGAAACGCCCGGGAAACGTCCGCTGTTGGAGCGGTTCAGAAAGTGTTGATGCGCAAAGTTTTCTCACCAGCCTTGTAAGCCTTAATCTCCTGAATACCTTCAAGAATTTTCTGACCAATATCACGCTTAGACATTTCCGATTTCCTTTGCGATTTGACGTAAAACATGCGCGGGAATGTTTTCTACTGGGTTTTTGCAGGCAATAATATGGCTATTGTACAATCAAAAAGCCAACCAACACAAGCCAGAAACCTGGCAAAAAACAGTCTGCCGGGGATCATTTTGTATATGAGCTGCTGCTTTGCTTCCCTTACAAGGACGTGACCAGTAAGCAGACGATGACTTTTCAGGACACACCACGCGGTGTTGGGCGGCGGTTTATTGCTTACACCTGAATTTGGTTTTTGTTTGCAACCATGTATTTTACTTGCAACTCTTCAAGCGGGTCTCGATATTCAAAAAATTCTGAATCGAAGTCGCCAAACTTATCGCGGATTGTTTCATCCATCGAGTCTAGTTGCTCTATCCTTTGTTCTCTGTTGCGGGATGGCAAACCACTAGGAAATAAGTCTATCGCTCTTTTCACTAGATTGGCAGTGTGATGAGCGCCAATTTCGTCAAGCGCCGATGGAGTATCAAGAGCATAATCACCAGATGAGTTGGCGAAAAATTGATCAAATCCACCATTATTGACTTCTGATTCGAGACAGTAGATATGGTGTAAAACTTTTTCGGGATGAGACAGACTATCGAAACCTTTTTTATGTATCTTGTCAGAGATTCCACAACTGAGTTCGATAATCATCTCGGTTGAGTTTTTGAGAGTGAGTATCTGGTCCATCGGGAGTCTTTTCCCAGGGAACAGACTTTCACTCTTTGCAGGTTGATTGAATAATTTACGAAACCATTCCACGAGAATATCTCCTTTTACTTTTTACCTGTGCGTTAGCCGCCCAACGGCTGGCGTTACCGGCAAGGGCGGGACTTGGCGGACAAACGATGACTTTTCAGGACACACCACGCGGTGTTGGGTGCATTTTCATGACCTTCAACGTACTTCGAAAGCGAATCATAGTTTATGGATGTGGATCTGGATATCCAAATCGAATTTGCGTTTTAGAGAATAAGCCAAAATTGGTTAATCTGTCGCTGTATGAAATACGACATCCAGCAGGTGGCTCTCGGCTCCAATCACCACTCTCAGTCCATGACTGACCAGGCTTGATGAAGTACGTCTCGCCGTAAACTTCCACGACCGCTGTTCCGTCAGCCTCTACACTGTAAACGGTAGCGACGGCGGGCGCATCAGCTGTGAACGTAAAAGGTATTAACGTAAAAGGCAATGGGTCCACGACTTGTACTTGTCCTATACTCGAATCATCGTTATAGACAAAAAATCCTGCTACCGAGTCAGATAAAGTTAGAATGCCTTCCAAGTCCTTTCTTATCCACGATTTACCTGTGGAAGCGACACCTAATAAGTCACTTTCAATCCACAATTCACCTGCAGAAGTGATTTCGTAGAGTGGCGCACGTGCTTCTGTTGGCGCACAGTTGCATTCGTATGAGCATTCGCTCCTGCCGAAATATTCAAGGAATATGTAATAACCTTCCGGAATATTAGAAATCCCTTTTTCGAAGTCGATTGCAGGCTCAAGGGATGGTGTTGCCGGTATAGACGTTGGAGTTGCTGTTGCGGTTACGGTTGGTTCAGGGGTACCTGTTGCTACGGGCGTCGACAAGGGCACACAAGCAGCCAGAACTATGGATAGGACAATAGCTGTGAGTAAGGTCTTGGTTTTCATGGTTGGTTAGAAGAAATGCACCCAGCGAATTAAGGATTGATGTCCTTCGTACTTCAGGACCACGTCCTTCGTTCCTCAGGACCATCCGAGTTGAACTAAGCCGTTTTGGAAAGCATACCTGCTATTTGGAATTTAAGACACACCACTAATTTCAATCCCTGTTTTATCAAGCAGTTATACGTGAATTGTACAATCAAAAAGAAAATAAACGCAAGCCAGAAATGAGACAAAAAGTTCTCAGGGTGAGTCAGATTTGGAAATCCGTGGGGTTATCCACCCAATTCGTGCAAATTTGTTGATGAGATTAGTATAGCAAAAATAAATTTCAGGCAAGAGAAAATAAAGGAAATAAATTTTGGAGCTGACAGCACATTAGGAGGTATTGAGGTGTCCGGGAGGAGGCTCGCGCCAACTGCCGGCCGGGTACGGTTGCATTTCAGGGGCTATGCTTTGAATTTATCAGCATACAATGTGTAGTTTTCCTGATCAAAACAAACAAAAACAACTTTATTGATTTTTGTTTCCGTTTTTTGCAGCTGATGGAAATATTTTGAAACGATTTCGGCGGCCAATGCTTTGGGGAATCCATAAACGCCGGTGCTGATATTGGGAAAAGCAATGGATTGGATGTTATTTTCGTGCGCAATGCGCATGGCATTTTTGTAACAATTTTGCAGCAGCTCGGGTTCGTTGGATTTTCCATTGTTCCAAACCGGCCCGACCGTATGGATCACATATTTTGCTTTTAAATTATAGCCCGCGGTTATGACGGCTTCTCCGGTTTTACATCCACCCTGGCGGCGGCTGATCCGTTTACACTCTTCAAGCAATTCTTTACCCGCGGCGCGATGAATAGCCCCATCCACCCCACCACCGCCCAACAAGGTGGAATTGGCAGCATTGACAAGCGCTTCGATTTCCACTCTGGTTATATCGCCGAATATGACAGATATTTGCATTTTTGTTCCTCGCCAGGCAAGCCCAAGAAAGCTCCGGGAAAATTTATTTAAAAAGGCTTGATGAGATTAGTATAGCATTTGTGGGAAAAGGAGGCGGCAAGATTAAGGTCTTCTCCGGTAAAACAAAAAACCGAAGAAGACCTTTTTATTTAGTTACCCGAAAATGCTTGTGAAACCCTGTTTTCGGGTAAGCCCCTGGCATTAAAAATACTGAATTAACGGATCAGCAACGGCAAAAATACTCGCGTGTCAAAATCGGAGGCCCAAATCTCGCCGCCGTTGTTGTAGTTAATGGTGCCAACGTACAAACGGTCCGCAAAGACCGTCACGGCTTCATCCCGCGTTGATGAAAGATTACGGCTTTCGTTATACTGATCGCGGTCCCATGAGTTCCACCAATTGAAAGCCCTGTTCTGGGAGTCACCAAACCCTTCGAGGGATACATCTTCCCAATCGGCGCCATTTGTGGTTTTGCGGATCTGCAAGCCTTTCATATCATCCTGAGAGAAAAGGTACAAGCCATTTCGGTAAACTTCCAGACTGCCGTTTGAATTTTTATTGTTATCAAAACTGCCGTCTATTTGTTCCCAATCTGAACCGTCACAATCCTGGCAGCGCCACATGTGGATGGTTACAGGCTCATCGGGACCTTCGGAGTGATTGATTGACATATATAAGTAATCCTGATAGCGCTGTAAAGAACCGCCCCAACCAGCGGGCGTGTCCATAGGATCCCAACTGCCGGAAGCGCCGGTGGTACTGCTCCACATACCAAACCCATCCGTGCTGGCGTAATAAGCGCCGTTGAATTCAACCAGAGAATTGATGAAATAACATTCCGGATGTCCAAAGCCGCCGGTCATTACCGCATCCCAATCACCGGCATTTCCAGTATCGCTGCGCCACAGCTCTGTGCCGGAATTGGGATTAAAGGTAACAGCGTAAATATAGTCTCCCAAAACTGCCAGGCGATAGATACTAAAATTACCGGGTTGGCCAAATCCCTGGGTGACTACCCGATCCCAATCATCCGCGTCGCCTGTGGAACTGCGCCAAATTTGCCCGGCATCCGAAATACTTTCATTTGCCGTCTGATTGAGTGTACCCGCATATAGCTTTCCTTTAAAGGTGACCATGGAGAGAACAGCTGTGTTATTGCGTTCACCAAAACCATCCGGAACGACCAGCGACCATTGATTATCAGCAGTTTGCCGCCATAACTGGGCGCCGTTTTTAAAATCAAACATGGCAGCGTACAAATCATCGCCAAATACGGTGAGCGCGGTGACTTCATTGGAACGCTGGTTGCCAAAACCGTTTATGTTTACCTGCTGCCAATTTGGCACGCCGGGAGCAAATTTCTGAACCCGATAGTTCATCACATCGCTTACATACAGGTTACCATCCTGATCCAGCGCTACTCCGCCCGGATTGGAAAACTGGCTGGTATTCTGCCCGCCTTCACCACCACCTATGGAGGTGAGAAAAGCAGCATTGCTATCAAAAACCTGTACTCTGCCACCCCATTCATCCGCAACATAAAGACGTCCCTGCGGATCAACAGCCAGGCTACGCGGCGCCACTTTTCCAAACTGGGAATCATATTGATCGCGGGGAGCGCCAATGAAGGTTGTGCAGTTATACGTACCTACATTTATTGTGCAGCGTTGAACACGGGTATTCGTAAGATCGCCCACATAAACGTACCCCAGGTGATCAATGGCAACACTTACAGGGTTGTCGAAATGCAAATTATCATTCCCCGGCTCTCGCAAAATACCTAATGTCAATCTGTATATCAAATTTTTTGTAAAAACCTGAACGCGCTGGTTACAACTATCGGCCACATAAATATCTTCATTCACCGGACTGATGGCAACACTGCTGGGACAATCAAATTGATTGGTGCCACCACCATACTCGCCAAATGACTGGCTGAATGTACCGTCCGCGTTGAACACCTGAATCCGGTTATTAGCCGTATCCGCAACATAGACTTTATGGTTGGCATCTACAGCGGGATTTCCCTCTAATCCACCAAAGAATGCCCCAAAGTGAGTGTTATCAGCACCAAAAACGCCTGCTTCGCCAACTGTCCATAATTGATTTCCATGCGCATCATATTTTATCAGACGTAATCCCTTGTATTCCACAACATAGTAACTGCCGTCAGTATCCGCGGCAACACCTCTGGGCTGGTTCAGGCGCTCATCATCAACCAGATACGGAACATTGAGTTCGCCATAGGTCTTTTGATAAACCCCGCTGCTATTAAACATTTGGACGCGCTTGTTGGTATTATCACTTACATAAACATTGCCATCCACATCGGTGGTAACCGCGGAAATAAAGGAAAAATGCCCGTTATCCACACCGGGTTCATCGGTTACGCCGGCAAACAAGGCACAATCATTTCCGGCCGTAGTACATTTTAATACCCGTGAATTGCCGCCATCCGCTATGAATACCTGGTCGCTTGCGTCAATGAAGATATCCGGCGCATAACGTAAATGTGTAAGATCTGTTCCCTCTACGTCGGTTTCACCAAAGAACACTGAACAATCCCATTCACTTGTGCCGCCATTATACGCGCAGCTGAGAATGCGTTGATTTAGAAAATCGGCAATATACAGGTTTCCGCTTGAATCAACTGCCAAACCCTTTGGAGACTCCAGACCGTTTCCGGGGATATTGGCATGGCTCGCATCAATCGTCCCTGTATAATACATTTTGTCATCGTCCTCGTTTCCCGGGACGCCGTCTTCGTTGAAGGCAAAAATCTGAACACGGTGATTATTGGAATCGGAAACAAAGACCTGCTTGGCATCATTGCTAAAAGCCAGTTCATAAGGATCACTAAAACGGTTATCGGCAGAGCCTTCTTCCCAGGGTGCATCTTCCGGATAAGTTTGCAGGAAATTTCCATCCCCAGTGTATTTTTTAATAGCGCTCCGGTAAACAACCCACACATTGTCACTCGCGTCCACAATCACATTGGACGGTTGGTTTAAAAAGATATCATGATGGTACGGTCTTCCAACCACCCCAAAAGACATTTCATAATCGCCGGCCGCATTAAATTTGATGATGCGCGCGCCTTCCCGTTCCGCGATATATAAAGCTTTATCGGAATCCGCAAAAAGCCCTTCGGGACTATTAAGATGATCATTGCTGAACACATACGGTTGATCTACAACGCCTACGCTGCCGGTATAAGCCAACGAAAATCCAGGATCGCCCAACGAAACTGGCGTATCAACCAATAAATTTTGCGCGGCTGCACTACCGGTAATTACAACCAGTAAAACAGTAACGATAATGATTTTGATAATGTTTTTAGATTTCATATTCGATATTTTTCCTTTTCATTTGTCATCCGAATTACAAACCAACAGGGACCAAATCCTAAGACAATAAGTAATTCTTTTTTTCATCAACCTTCCTTTCTGAAACCCAAATTTTCTTGTATCGCCGCGTATTGATCTTGTTTGCGAGCCAATATGTAAATCAGCCTGTCTACTTCTGAGAAAAGCGATATTAAATCTCTGCGCGATTCCGGTGAAGTAGAAGGTCTTTCATTTTGTATTTTTTGTAAGCCTATAGGTCATGCTGAAATAGCGCCTCCTCACCATTCCGTTTCACAATGAGCCTCTTAATAAACACCCTTTTATTCTTCTTGGTATTATAGCGAACTAAAAAAGCATAAAGGTGTGCAGCCTGCACACCTTTATGCTTTTTTAACTTATTTTTCTATTAACGGTAGATTATTTCAAATTGGGCTGTTTCTGATATCGCTTCTGCGGCTGCACGCATATTCTCGCCTACCTCCACCTGCTGCAAATGGGGTAAAGCCAGGAGCGGTGAAAGATCAAGAAGTTGTGTTTCCGATAGATAAATCCGTTCAAGCATTGGAAGGGTTTCTACCTGGTCAAGCGATTGAAGCGGCGCCCTGCGTAATACCAGTTCCCGCAAAGAAGTCAATCCGGATAGGGCTGCCGGTGATTTGACTTTTGTGTAGCCCGCATCCACTGTTGATAAACGGGAGCAATCACGCAGAGCTGTGAGATCCGAAACATTGGTATCGTAAATAATTAATGAGGTCAATGATGCGGCTTGAGATAAGGGGGTTATATCTTCAATTGGGTTATGCCGTAAATCAACATAATCCAAGTAGTTTAGCTCAGATAATGGGGAAATATCTGTGATGTTTTGATACACCAAAGCTATGGTTTGAAGATTCTGTAATTTTGGCAGGTCGTTGAGTGTGCTGATATTTCCGCGCAGGATTGTGCCATCATTGTTTACAAAACTTTCTGCATAGGCACTAAAATTTTCCTCATTTGCGGCGGCATTATTTCCGAAGATATATAATTTATTAATTGACAATAGGTCCTGTTCTGAAAGCGCCTCGCCTTCATTTTTATTAAGAGTGAGGCGTACCGCTTCTTCAATTAATGGTTCTTCGAAAGTTATGCCAACAGGTTGTTGGAATTGCATTGCCGTGTAGTGCGTAACCTGAAAAACAACTGCCAAAATAATAAGTGCTGCACATAAAAACGATACTATTCGGCGGCGCAATGCCCGGCCGGTTAATTCATGCTTAACCTGAACAACATTTTTATAGCGGTCTTTTGGCGCAAAAGCAGTACATTTTGAAATCGTATTGGAAAGCCAATGATTGGGTATGGCCTTTTTTGCCTGCTGAACTTCAACATTGCCGGTCAACATCCAGCAAAGCAGTATTCCAAGAGAGAAGATATCCGTACGGCCATCTGTTTGAGAAAAACCATACTGTTCCGGAGCGGCATAATGTTTGGTACCCAAACAGATTGTATCTTCCTGCAATTTTTCATCGTATGTGCGGGAAATTCCAAAATCTATCAGTGTGATTTTGCCCTGTTGATTAACGATGATGTTTTGCGGTTTAATATCTCTATGGATGATAGGTGGTGTCTGACCATGCAGGTATTCCAGGATTTCACAGAGTTGGATTGCAATATCAATGGATTGCGACCTGTTGAGTGGGTTTTCCCGGACCAGTTTGTCCAGCGGTTTTCCCTGTGCGAATGAACGTACAACGCAGAGCATTGTTTCATTCTGATATTCATCGATATAGGTTGGCAATCCCTGATGATCTAATTTTCTAAGCAGACTGCTTTCGGTTGTGTGGGAACGAAATGTCTGATCAAGATAACATTTTGTTACATAATAATTGCCTGTCCGCCGATCTTTAATGAGCAGGGTTTCCCCCATTTCGTTATGCGCGAAACATTCCATCAGCTCGTAATTTTCCAAAAACTTCCTGGGATAGCGGCTGTCATCAAAGCCGGCAAGAAAATCTTCTATGAAAGCATTGGTCATTTTTTTTTATTCACCACCCAACAAGGTCAAACCAAGCGATTGGAGAACACTTTGTGTTTCAAAAATATCTTTATGGTTATTCATACAATATATGATTGCAGCATCACGCTTGATTTTAGGGTACAAAAGGCTTTTTTGAGCAATTTGCAGCAGTTTTTGGGTTTCATCCAAAACCATTTTAAAACCAAAAGCCAATTGAATTACTTTATCCCTGGACGGTTTTCTGGTTCCATTAAAAAGCTGGTGCCCATAGGTGCGTTCTATGGCAGAATTTTTGATAACTTGCTCAGGTACTTTTCCTGTTTTTTTACATATATTTGTTATATACGCAGCGAAAGATGGAATTTCCATCTCTTCAGCATTGGATTCTATGAATTTCTCTATATCCGGTGCTTCCGATAACTTGTGCAGAAAAGCACTTGTTTCGATTTCATTTTTGTTTTTTTTAACCATTTCATCACCCTGTTAAAACAACAAAAAGCTGACCTTTTTTATAGGAATGACAGGCATTCAAGTGAAAGCCTTCAGCGCTTGATTAATTCGTTTTTTTCGGTTGCTTCTTCGTTGAACGGCATATCATTATCCCCTGGCAGAAACAAGAAAATACATTTCAATGATTCTATTGGGTACAATGTCATATTAATTATAGCATCGCAAGAAATTTCACTCATTGAGTTTGGGGTAAGGATTTAGGATTATTGATTAACGTGTGGCAGAATGACAAATAAAGCGACATGCCTGAAATTTTTGACACCGGGCGATATTTAAGGGACGTTTCTCTCCAACAGGTTCTTGATTTTTAGCGGGTGTTTCATGATATAGCCGACAATAGGCGGAGGCGGCACATCGCCGGGGAGATCCCGGGCATCCCTGGGCCACTCGAAGGGAAGATGCACCTGCCCGCCGGGTACCTGAATATCCTGGAGGGCTTGCAATACGGCACGCAGCACGGCCATTTGTCCCTCAGAATCACCGGGCTGACCGAGGGTGCGCCCGAGCGGGTATTCGATGGCGGCCAGGCGCGGGACACCAAGCGCAGCGGCTACATCCGGCACGGGGGTGAGGATGATGGTTGTAAAGCCGGCGGCTTCCAGTTCACGTTGTACCAGTCCAACGGACCAGCAGCAAATTGGTCAGGCAGGGACGAGGACGACGACATCCACATGGTCTGCGCGCAGATCGCGAATGATGGCCGGTACGGTTTTCTGAAGCAGTTCTTCGGGCTGCAGGATATAACCCATCATCGAATAATTCCGGGGTGCGGCCTGGCCGATCTCGCCAGCCCGTTCCAGCTGCTGCAATTGTTTTAAAGGAAAGAGGCAGTTGAGATCCTCGCGAGCATAGCGCGGATCGATGTGGAGATGGTAGAGGGCGACATCCCCGGTCTGCGCGTCCAGGGGAATGACACGGTAGCTGGGGTCACCCCACCAGGGATTCTGGCGTTCACCTTCCTGGTCAAAGGGGGTGTCGGTTTTGAGGGCAATCCCGGCGGAGCTGAGCAGGGCCACGGTACATTCGGAAAGCGGTTTGGTCAGCGGAGTCCAGGGGATGGGGCGCGGTGTTTCTTTGTTAATCCAGGTTTTGAGCATGCGTTTGGTGATGCCGCTGATAAAACGGTAGGAATCGACTTGTTTTTCATTGTTCATATTGCATCCTTATATTGATTCAGAAGACTTTGGCAATCCTATCAAGTAACGGATTAAGCCGCATCTATCTTTTGATGTCTATTGTGCTAAATGATAGCGTGTTCTTTGCCAATACGAACAGCTTCGGTACGGTTTTTGGCACCTAATTTACCCATCACGGCCGCGGTATGGCGTTTGACCGTGTTTAACGAAAGCACCAAGCCGGCGGCAATCTCTTTATTGGATTTCCCGGCTGCCAGCCAGCGCAGCACTTCCATTTCGCGGCGGCTTAGTGGTTCGACCAACTGCCGGCTTTGCAGCGGTGTTTCCGGCAGCTGGGTGTTTTGGGTTTGCCAGGCCGCCAGGATTTGCTCAAAGTAGGCGCGCTCCTGCGGTGCCAGCGGCATCTTTTGCCAGCCAGACAACACCTCCATCAAAGCTGTTTCCTCATCCAGAAAGACGCGCAGGGGGCGTTCGGACATACCCAGGCGAAGCACGCGAACGAATTGGGTTTGGGCAGCCTCTTCCTCGCCCAATAAAACCAGGGACTGCACCAGCAAAACCAGACCTTCCATGACCATACCGAGCAGCCCGGCTTGTTCACTGAGCGGAAGCACCTCTTCCAGCATCCGGCGCGCTTTACCTATGGCTTCCCGGTTCTGATCACGACGGCCTACGGCCAGGAGGAATCGGGCCGCCACATAGCGCGAGCCTTCACGGATATAGAGGGGCGCATCCGGCATGATTTCATCCGGACTTTCCACACTATTAGCATCCAGGCCCTCTGCAGCCAACCAGCGGTCGACCTCATCCAGGTGACCTTGCTGGATATTGAGACGCAATAAAGCCACTTTGGACCACCAATCATCCAAAATCGGATGGTTGTTCAAATTGGCGATTTCAAATACACGACGCATGGCAGCCTGAGCACCCAAACGGTCGCCGCGTCCCTGTTTTAATTGCGAGAGCCAAATCAACCCATCGACTGCAATTATCGGCATAAAGGTAAGACATTCACTCACCCCGGCTTCCAAGAGTGCCTGAGCGCGCTCCAGATCGTTGCGTTGGCGGTAAACTTCCCCCAAACCCATCCAGGAAAGCCCCATGAGCGGAGAATTTTCCCCGATACACTCATCCACAATTTCCCCGGCACGCAAAAAGGTTTGCTCCGCCTGGGTTAGATGTCCCAACATAATGTAGGCTTCACCCAATACGCGCAGCGCCAGCAAAGCCACCAGCGGGGTATTGGATATGAGGGCTGCATGCACAGCCGCTTCCAGTTCCTGCACGGCCTGATCCAATTGGTTATTGAGGAAGCATGGAAAGCTGAGATTAAAGCGCAGCATGCCATACAGATAATGTGTTTCACCGGGCAAGTAATTCAAAGCTTCAGTACCATAGCGATGGGCCTGTTCATAATCTCCCATCAAACCGGAGAACAGGGAGCGGGCGGTTAATACCCCACCTTTCAACAGCCGGTCAGTGTGATAGGCGGCCGATGCCTCCACCTGAAGCAGGTAACCAGCAGCCTTGTCCAAATCCAGACTGCTAAAAGACACCCAGGCCCGGGCCAGATTAAGATGAGGATACTGTACGATTGTTTCCTCGGGGAGTTGGCGCAACCAAAAAGCCAGCGTGGACAACTCGCCACGCTTCTCTAAAGTTTCCACACTGGTCTGAAGGTAACCAGCCAGGGCGAGTAAATCGTTGGCGGCTAACGCGTGTTTGCAAGCCTCATCCCACAACCCCTGGGAAGCGTACCAGGCGGCAGCCTGCCGATTGAGGAAATTCAACCTTTCCGGATCGTTCTTTTGCAGAACCAACCGTAAATATTCGGCAAACAGGGAATGATAGCGGTACCAGCGGTGCTCATTATCCAACGGCTGGACAAAGAGGTTGGCGTGCTCAAGGGAATCCAGGCAGGCAACACCATCCTTTCCCGGCAAAAAGGATTCCACGAGGCTATCACACAGGGGACCGCACATACGCTCGACCGTGGCAGTAGCTAGTAAAAAGCGCTGCACGGCGGGCGGTTGGCGATCCAGCACCTCTTCCGCCAGGTATTCGAAAATATAATGCTGCCCGGCCAGGCGCCCATCCAGGGTCGCTTCCCTTTCACCACCACGCAAGGACAGGCCGGCCAATTGAATGGCTGCCGCCCAACCTTCGGTATGCTTTTGCAGGTGTTCAACCTGATCCTGGGACAGTTTCAGGCCCATGACTTCATTTAAAAAGGTTTGAATCTCTTTTGTATTGAAGCTGAGATCCAAAGCGCGAATTTCAAGCAGCGCGCCACGGGCACGACGGCGGGTAAGATTGATGGGGGGTTCCTCTCGGCTGGCGATCACCAGATGTAAATTAGGCGGGTGATGTTCGAGGAGGTAGGTCAGGATATGGTGGATTTCTGCATTACGAATAACGTGGTAGTCATCCAATACCAGTACCAGTGCGGTATCCATTTCGGCCAGGTCATTAACCAGCAGGCGCAGGGCGACTTCGAGCATATCTTCTGCCAAATAGTTTAACGCGGCAACGGCCGCCTTGCCGGCATGGGGAACAACGACCTGGATGGCCAAGACGAGTGTATGAAAAAAGCGCACGACATCATTTTCGCTATCGTCCAGGGTAAGCCAGGCGACCGGGAGGGTTCTGCTGCGCGACCATTCGACCAGAGAGGTGGTTTTGCCGTAACCGGGAGGCGCACATACCAGGGTGAATGGCATACGCGGAATATCTTCCAGCCGGGCATAGAGATCCAGGCGCGGCACCAGGTCACGGCGCACGGGCGGCGGTTGAAGTTTGGTTTTCAGATAGGGCTGGGTAGGATTAAGGTCCACGGAGACTCACAATGGGAGAGATGAGTCTATTATACATGGGTAGGGGGAAGACTACCCTCATCATCCCCGATCCTTCTTCTCCCTGGCCAGGGAGAAGATGAGCCTTACCTAAAAAAATGGACACCAAGTTAAGGATAATCTATAATGGAACTTGGGGACCAAAATAAAAACAGAACGAAAACTAATACACCAAACAATCCACGACATATCGGTTTTATGATTTTACTAAAATTCATGAGGATTGTATTTTTCGTAGGTTTTCGTTGAAAATTATGCCGGCCCTTTTTGGACACAAGGGGGCCCTAACAAAAGTCCGTCCAGAATTCGATGTATTTGAAATGGCTGAGAGGTAAGCGCAAGTTGGATGTTTCACGGCCATGGCCGTGACCAAATTCATTTTCAAGGTAATTGGCCAGGTCACGACCATAATAAATAATATCCGTTTGGTAGACCGAAAAAATCGGATTGCCACTTTCATAGGGAGTTTCCGGCATATAGCGATGCCCGCAAACCGGAATCAATGTGGGTGCGACTTCAACTGCTTTTCTGGCAATTTCAAAGGCCTCTTCCAATAAATCAGGGTGCGGTCCCCATTCTTCCAGCCAAAAATTGTCGTTTTCAATATCAAAACAAATCCCCTCATACGGCCAAACCAGCAATGCTGCTATCTGTTCTCGACCCAACTGCCGCCAATCGATGAAACCTTTGGAAACCGGCAGAGCAAACATTAGAAACGCTTTGAGATCAGGCGGAAAGCGAAAGCGCCAGGTTCGTTGGATTTGCTGAATCTCATCCTGAGATAGACCCGGTGAGAAAATCACACCGGCTCTTTCAAGAAAATCTTTGGTGTATTGGAGGTCCATATTGAAAGTCTTATTGATCTTTTTAGAAAGTGTCGCTTTTTATAAGTTTAGTGTAGCACAGAAAATCAAAGGATATATTTTTTAGAAGGCAGCATATATGGCGCAAAAAAAACGAAATACGCGAAAAAATTGTTTTATCAAAAATTTTGGGGAACGAGGGATAAAACCAATGGATTGCGCTGACCTGAGCAGGTTAAAAGAAGGGCGCAAGCATTGCGCCCCAACAAGAACGCACAGGGGAAGCTGTTTTTCTTTGCGGATTTGCGTATGTTAATTTTTTTACGACTGTACACAATCCCAGACGGCATTGGAGACTTGAGCCCAACGCTGGCTGACTTCCGGTTCGCCGAGCATGGCGTTGGTGGTGAAGGCGGTAACGAGGCCGGCGCGGCGGTCGGCCCAAACCATGCAGGTACCCATACCCATAGCGGAGAAGGTGGCGGCACTGCTGCCGCGGCCCATGACCCACTGGTACGGATCGGGGCTGCGCATTGAGCCGCCACCCATGATGAAACCCAGTCCCCAGTTCATGTTTCCTTTGATATAGGAATCATAGCCATCATAGTGCGAGCGGGTCGCCAGGGCGACTGTCTCAGGTTTCAGATAGCGCTGTTCCTGGTAGGCGCCGCCATCCAGCAGCATCTGGAAAAAGGCGGCCAGTTCGCGCGCGGTGCTGTGCAGACCGGCGGCCGGCAGCAGCGCGGTACGGATCATGGGCAGGTTGAATAGGCGGACGTTGGTGAGCATGGAGGGTGAAACCGTCAGCAGCTGCGGGGTACGGGGCAGGGTATTCCAGGTAATGCGCATGTGGGTGTTTTGCAGCCCCATTGGTTTAAAAAAGTTCTTGTGCAGATAACGGTCTACCGGCAGTCCGCTGACACGCCGGACGACCTCGCCCAGTATGAAGCCAAAGTTGACGAGATGGTAGGCGGTTTGCGTGCCGGGCGGGAAAACAGCCGGTTCGTTAGCCACGCCGCGCGTCACCAAACCCCAGAAGGGCCAGCTGAACACCTGGCGGTTGAGATGCGGCGCAGGAATGCCGGCCTGGTGCAACAGGGCATGGCGAATAGTGGCGCTCTGTTTACCGCCGCGGGCAAATTCCGGCCAGTAACATGCAACCGGTTCGTCCAGTTCCAGACGGCCTTCTTCCATCAGGCGTAAGATGGCAACTGCCGTAAAGGCTTTGGAGATGGAAAAAGTAAGGAATGGAGTGTCTGTGCTAACTGCTCGCGTTGAATCACGGCTGCCGGCGAGGTCCACGACCGGGCTGCCCTGCCAGCGGACGACGACCTGGGCGGCGCTGTGCAGCGGCTGGGATTGCAGCAGCTTATCAAACTGCGCGGATACTTTTTCAAAAGGGGGTGTGACCATGGCTACCTCTGGATGAAATGGTAATGTATTGTATGTTTTGATTCTACATCCAAATTACAGGAAAAAACTCTTTTCTCCGAATTCCAAAAAGTGATCCTTTTTTAACACTTAAGAGTCAAGACAGCACCTCCCCAACGGCCTACTCTTATAGGGATAACCGATTAAGGAACGGAGGTACAAACATGCAAAGATTAAATCTTAATCCAACCTATCAACAAAACCTACCGGGACATTCCGAGCTGATCGCGCTGAGCAATGTGAGCAAGATCTACCAGACAGACGGGATCACCTGCCAGGCGTTGAGAGAAGTCTCGTTGAGTGTGCAGCCGGGCGAGTTTGTCGCGGTAGTGGGCAAATCCGGCAGCGGCAAGAGTACGCTGATCAACATGATCACCGGGATTGACCGCCCCAGCAGCGGGCAGATCCGGGTGAGCGGCGCTGCGGTACACCAGTTAAATGAAGGACAACTGGCCGTGTGGCGCGGCAAAAACGTGGGTGTGGTGTTCCAGTTCTTTCAACTGCTGCCCACGCTGACCGCACTGGAAAATGTACTGCTGCCAATGGACCTGTGCGGTATGTTCCGCATGAGCGAACGCAAACAGCGCGCCATGCAGATTTTATCCGACATGGGGATTGATGATCAGGCTAACAAACTGCCTTCCAGTCTCTCCGGCGGCCAGCAGCAGCGTGTGGCGATTGCGCGTGCACTGGCCAACGACCCGCCGCTGGTGGTGGCCGATGAACCGACCGGCAACCTGGATACGCGAACGGCGGAAGCCGTTGTGAGTTTGTTTGAACAGTTGACGGCAAAGGGCAAGACCGTGCTGATGGTTACCCACGACCGGGATCTAGCGGCTCGTACCGGCAGGACGATTGTGCTGTCTGATGGTCTGGTGCTGTCTGATTCCTCCGAGGAGGTACAGCATGTTAGCACCACGCTGGCGTAAAGTATTGCGTGACCTGTGGCTTAACCGGGTGCGCACCATCCTGATCATCCTGGTGATTGCGGTAGGGACCTTTGCTGCCGGCGTTCTGGCGATTACGGCCAACGTCATGCGCAGCGACCTGCCGCGGCAATATGCCGCCATTCAACCCGCGCACCTGGTCTTTACTACCAGCCTGTTCGATGAGGACATGCTCGGCAGTATTGAGAACCAGGCTGGTGTGACTGCGGTGGAAGGCCGGCGCAGCCTGAGCACACGTTTGCTGGTGGATGAGGAAAACCAGATCTGGCGCGACCTTTTTCTGTATACCATCGCTGAATTTGACGAGCAGGAAGTCTACCAGATTCTGCATATCTCCGGTGAATGGCCGCCCAGCAAGGGTACCCTGTTGATGGAGCGCGGCTCACTGGCTTACCTGGGTCTTACTGACGGAGCGGAAATCACCCTGAAGACCCCAGCCGGCAAACAGCGTAGCCTGCGCATCAGCGGTGTCGCCCACGACCTGTACCACATCCCGGCCTTTCTGGAAGGCACCGTGTATGGCTATATCGATGAAGATACCCTGGCTTGGCTTGGAGAAGACCCCGGGTTGAACGAAGTGTATGTGCGCCTGGATGGCGACCTGAAGGATAAATCCTTTCTTCGTGAGCAGACCGATGAAATCACCGATTTATTGGAAGACGCCGGGCTGGTGGTTTATACCAGCCATGCACCTGAGGCGGGCAGTTACCCGCTGGATTACATCACCGATACGGTTGTGCTGCTGCTTTCGATGCTGGGATTTCTGATCCTGCTGTTGAACTGCTTCCTGGTAATCAACACGATCAATGCGCTGATCGCCCAGCAGGAACGCCAGATTGGTGTGCTCAAGGCGATCGGCGGGCGGCGCGGGCAAATTGCTGCCATTTACCTGGGGATGATCTTCCTCCTGGGTCTGGGCGGCACACTGATTGCCATCCCGTGCAGTTTTTGGGGCGCCAGAGCCTTGCTGAGTTTTATTTCCGGCCTGATCAACTATGATCTGTTTCTCACGCAAATCCCGCCGGCGGTGATTATTCTGCAAGTATGTACCGGCATTGTTTTACCGCTCTTGGCGGCGCTACTACCGGTGTGGAATGGCGCACGCAAAAGCCCGGCACAGGCGCTGAGCGAATACGGACGAAATACAGTATGGTCCGGGATGCGCTGGGTGGATGGGCTGATGGCGGCTTTGCGCATCCAATCGCGCCCGATGCTGCTGGCCGTGCGCAACCCCTTCCGGCGCCGCAGCCGCCTGATCTTTTCGCTGATCATGCTGACCCTGGCCGGCGGCAGTTTTATCACGGTGATGAACCTGAACCGCACATTGCAGGACACCGTTGAGAATATGCTGCGTTTATGGTCGTTTGACTTCTGGATTGACATGAACCGCCCGTATTCTACTGAGCGTTTACAGCAAGAAATTTCCGTCATACCCGGTGTGGACAAAGTAGAAGGCTGGGGCTTTGAATACACACGCCGGACGCGCCCGGACGGCAGTAAGAGCGATAACATCTTCCTGTTTGCCGCCCCGCCGGAAACGCCGATGACGCAAGCCACCCTGCTGCAGGGCCGCTGGCTGCGCCCGGATGACAGCAACGCGGTAGTGATCGGCGTCGGCCTGCTAAACGTGGAACCCGACCTGGCATTGGGCGGCGATCTGGTGATGCGAATCAACGGGGAAGAGGAAACCTTCAAGATTGTGGGCGTTATGGAAATGCTCGGCAACCAATCGGTGGGCTACCTGGTGTATGTACCTTACAACTACTACACACGCGTGGCGCATAAAATCAATCGCGCCGATATGGTGGTTGTGCAAACCACCAGCCAGGATGCCGAAACAAGACGCCTGATTGGCGCACAGATTGAAAAAGCCATGGAACTGCGCGGTCTGGATATGGACTCGGTGCTGCTGATGGATGATGAAAAACTGGAAATCAACTCAGCCTTCCAGATCATCATTGTGCTGCTGATGATCATGGTTTTCCTGCTGGCTTTTGTGGGCGGGCTGGGATTAATGGGCACCATCAGTTTGAATGTGATTGAACGCAGCCGCGAGATCGGCAGCATCCGCGCTTTTGGAGGATCCAACCGTTCTGTTTTTGGCATTGTCACCCTGGAAGGCGTGGTAATGGGTGTGTTGAGCTGGATCTTCAGCCTGGTGTTGGCGATTCCACTCACATTCATATTCTGCGACCTGATTGGCAATTCGTTTCTCAATATTCCACTGGCATTTCGCTATTCACTGAGCGGAGCGCTGCTGTGGCTAGGACTGGTAATTGTTTTAGCACTGCTCTCCAGCGCGCTGCCAGCCTGGAGTGCCGTGAAACTAACCGTTCGTGAAATACTGGCTTTTGAATAATTTTTTTTTAGAAAAAGAGGTGAAATATGAAAATGAAACACTTACTCCCGATTGTTTGTTTATTCGTATCGACATTGCTGCTGAGCGGCTGCGGCGAGGGCACTCCTTCCGTCACGGCTGAAGCCACGGAGATCAACAGTGTGCCGCAATCCGCCAGCCAGGTGATTGCCGAGGGGAAACTGCTACCGGCACAACACATGGAATTGAGCTTTGCCAGCGGCGGCCGGGTGGCCGAGGTATTGGTAAACAACGGTGAACTGGTGGAAGCAGGGCAACTGCTGGCCCTATTGGAAGGCAGCGAGCTCTATACAGCCCAGGAAACTACCGCTAATTTACTGAAACAGCAAAGTGAACTGGCGCTGAAAACGCTGGAAGAAAAAAGCTTTCCGGCGATTATTGCAGCAGCCGCCAACCTGGAAGCAGCCCAGAAAGCTTATGAGGATGCCGCGCGGACATGGCGCTATGATTTTAAGACGGCTGACCGTTTTGACACAACAATTGATGAGTATATTTTGGCCGAAGAAGCTGTACAGGAAGCGCAAAAAGAACTTGACGACAAAAATGATCTGGCAGAAAACGCTCCCGCACGCATCCAGGCAGCGGATAACCTGAAACGGGAAGAGAAGCGCAGAACGGCAGCGTACCAGGATATGCTGCCAGATTTTGAGTACCCGCAATCCGGCCAGAATAACACTGAACGCACGCTGCTGGTTGCAGCGATCACCCAACTGGAAAACGCCCGCCTGCAAGCCGGCAAGTTACAAAACGGCCCGGACGCGGATCAAAAAGCACTGCTGGAGGCCCAACTGGAAAGCGCTGTGCAATCCGCGACGGCAGCTCTGACTTCACTAAAGTTGCTGGAACTGCGCGCACCGTTTGCCGGGAAGCTGATCCAGTGGGATGTGCAACCCGGTGAAACTATCGCCGCCGGCAGCATGGTGGGCGCCATAGCGGAACCAACGGAATGGCTGGTGGAGACCAGCGACCTGACCGAAAACAGCATCAGCCAGGTGGCAGTGGGCGACAACGTCTCAGTGACGGTAGATGCGCTGCCGGGCGAGACGTTTACGGGCACGGTGGAGTGGGTCGACGGCTATGGGATGAAGTGGCAGGGTGACATCACCTACCGGGTGCGGGTGAAGCTGGATGAGAGTGATCCGCGCTGGTACTGGAACATGACGACAACGGTTACGATAGAGAAGTAGTTAAAAAGCTACCGGTGCGGTAATACCGCACCGGTAGCTTTTATTTGCCGGCAATAATGGTCTATCATCCCCCGTTGAGGCGGTTGACTTCCTGGAGGGTTTGCACATCGGCGAGGACCAGTACTTCAGCGCCGGCTTCGAGGACGAGCTGCGGGTTGGGGTGCATGTCTTCCAGGGTGCCGTTACGATAATAGACGACAGTCAGGTCGACGACTTCGTAAAGCTGCTCCAGGGTCCAGCCCAACCAGCGGGAGCCGGGCTGCACGACCATCTGCGAAAGGTTGAGGAGTTTCTCGCCGACGTAAAAGGAATGCTGCACATTGAGGCGCATGGCCTGGGCAGCGACAATTGGGGCGGTGAGGGCTGAGGAGCTGAAGGCAGTGTGGATGCCAAAACCCTTTTCAATACGCTTGGCCAGGTCGGGGTCGAACATGCGCATGACGACTTTGATACCCGGATTGAGCTCACGCGCATCCAGGGCAATATCCAGGTTGGCCAGTTCGTCATTGGTGCAGGGAACGATGGCATCTGCAAATTTCACATTGGCCTTGATCAGGTTGGCCGTGCGGCGCGCATCGGCAATAATAATGGGTACGCCCATTTCTTTGGCTTTTTCCAAAAAACGCGCCTCCGGGTGCAGCTCGATGGCGACCACTTCACGGCCAAATTTGAGCAATTCCATGGTTACACGGTACCCCACCTTGCCAAAACCGCACACCACCACATGATTTTTATAGGTTGAAGCCATTGCCACCTGCCATTTCTCGCCGCGCGACTGTTTGTCGGTGAGCGCTACGGCAAAGCGAATTAACCCTTCCGCCAACACGCCCACACCCATTATCGGGATAAGGAAGAATAGAATCTGCAATCCCAACTGATTGGGAAACTCCAGTGTATTTTCAAAGAAGACCATACCAAAAACGCCGTACAGCGCATGGATGAATGTAATGCGTTCCGCGGTGTACGGATCCGTGTAAAAGAGAACCATCAATAACGCACCCAACAGTAAAATCACCACAAACAGCAGCAGGGTGCGCCAGAACTCGCGCAGCAAAACCTGCAGATCGCGCACCTGTGCGCGGAACACCCGGCGCCAATACGGCGGAGATTTCAAAACCTTTTTTTGTTGGGCCAGCATCTTTTGATAGGGCATGTGTGTATTATATACCGGCAGCAGTGGATAGGTAATGATTCTTAACAGTGAAGAATTTATTACCGAAGACAACGCAAGCCCAGCGCCAATCCATTCCGAGCCGCTTACCGAATGAGTATATGCAATATAGCTACCTCGTTCAACCAGGCGGATCGACGCTTTAATCAGCTTGCTCGGAAAATTCCCGCAGAATTACTCTCGGTGACCGGATTATCTTTCTCTTTCGTTTTTGGCTGAAAGTTTAAACTGAGAGACCACTTGCTGCAAAGATACTGCCATTTCTGCTAAGGATTGTGCAGCAGATGTCATTTCTCCCACCTGTGCACTCATTTCTTCTGCAGAAGCTGATATCTCCTCGACTGCCGCGCTGTTCTCTTCACTAACGCTGGAAATATTCTCGATTGTTTGACTCACATCCGCTGCCCCAGCGCTCATTTGTTTTGTCGCGACTGTATTTTTTTCAACGACTTCACTGACCATACCGGTTGCAGCGACCAAACCATTCGACATTTTGTCCATTTTTTCAGCGGCCGTAACAATTTCTGTTACCTGCCGATTCACTTCTTCGACAGAATTCATAATCTGATCCAAGGCCTGACCGGCCTGGTTGGCCTGATCCACCCCGCGTTCCACTTCTCCTGAACCTTCGTTCATCGCAGATACCGCGTCATTGACCGAGTACAGAATATCTTTCACCAACCCTCCAATTTCTTTGGATGATGAACTGGCTCGTTCGGCTAACTTTCGCACCTCATCGGCAACCACCGCAAAACCCTTACCATGCTCACCAGCCCGGGCGGCTTCAATGGCTGCGTTGAGTGCCAGCAGGTTTGTCTGACTGGCGATATCCTCAATGGTATCAACGATCACGCCAATTTGCTGCGAACGGACACCCATTTCCTGTACTTTTTGAGCCGACAGTGACACTTTTGTCTGAATGGTTTGCATACCCTGCATCGTTGCAGTCACAGTTCGAGCTCCATTTTGAGCAACCTCGGTTGCCTTTTCGGAGCCTTTTGCACCTGCTTTTGCGTTGTCCGTGACTTGCTGAATAACAACCGATATCTGATTAGTGATTTCAGCAACATTGTTAACACCCTGAGATTGATCCATTGCACCTTTGGCAACCCCGTCGATGACCCGAACCATCTGTTCAACAGAGACAGCCGTCCGGGTCACAGATTCCGTCTGTTGGGCAGTACCCTGGGCAACTTGCTGAATGGTGGTCGCAATCTGACTGGTGGCTTGTGTGGCTTGTTTCGACGCATCGGCCAACCGCTGAGAAGCCTCAGTCAAATTGAACGCATTATCGGATACCTGATGAATGGCCTTGTTTAACTGGAAGACCATTTCATGAAATGCCTGACCCAGTTCATCCTGCGCAGATTTTACGTGCACCGTCTCTCCCAGTTCGCCGCGAGCTATCTGATTTGCCAGACGGGCCATCTCCCGCTGATAGGCAACTACCTGGGTTAACCCGACTGCCAATTGTCCAATTTCATTATTATTCGAATAAGACAAATCCCCCTGCAGATCGCCTTCAGCCAGGCGATGTGTGGTCGCGGTGAGCAAACGCACTGGAACCACGACAATCCGGAACAAATAATAAATAACTCCAAGAGTCACCAATATCCCCGGACCAAAAATAAAGATGATGTTAAGTGGAGTCAGTTCGATCTGACCAAGAATATACGCCAATTCACAGTCGACAACTACTATCCCCAAAATCAATGCTGAAAAAGTAAGCACGATTCCCTTGCCAGCAATCAGACGAATCATAAGCTGAATAAATAATACAGCTGACACCAATAAGACAAACATAATAAGGCTGTTTTGCACGATCGGGGACATCAATTACCTCCACAAACAAGAAAAAATATTCACTGCTCTATAGTATAGAGATGGGGTCCGCACTTTTCCTATAAACATCAAGTGAAACAAATGTAAATAATACATAAACAGACTCACATTGTCCGATATTCCCAGTTAAAAAAGAAGGACATTTTCAACCCTATAGTTTCACTAACGCGTAAATGGAGGTAAACCGATGCACCAATCCATGCAGCCAATCAGCATAGCCACAAGGTTGGCAATCGCTAATCCACCCTTGTGGTTATGGAAACAATATCAGGTTATTGATTGAGACGCCTGTATGCCCGCACGCATAATGGAATAAAGATGGCTGCAACCAATACCGGCCAGAAAACCGCCATCATGACGGCATTTTCCGAAATCCAGGTATTTGCCTGCCAACCCGGATTAAGAAATAACTGGCGGGATGCTGAGGTGGTAATAGAAAGCGGATTCCATGCTGCAATGAAGCCCAACCAGGCAGGCATGGTGGCCGGGTCAATAAAAACATTGGATAAAAAGCTGACCGGCCATACCAGAATCTGGATTGAAGCGACTGCCTGGGGTTTTTTTGAGACCAGGGCAAGGAAAATCCCGACCCAGAGTAAAGCAAAGCGCATCAAAAGCAGCAGCCCAATAGCGGCGAGCATTGCGTTTAAGCCAGTATGCCAACGCCAACCCAGCAGCAAGCCGGCAATAACCATGACGAACAGTCCTACCAATGAATTGAGCATATCGGCGATACAGCGACCAAGAACAACCGCCGAAACGCTCATTGGCATAGAGCGGAAACGGTCAGTAACACCCCTGGAAGCATCGGTGGCGACGGCAATAAAAGTATTTTCAAGATTAAAAAGCATGGATGTGGCAAACATTCCCGGCATTAAAAATTCAAAATAACTGCCGTTTTGGGGTACTTTGATGGCTCCGCCAAAGAATAAGCCGAACATAAGCACAATCATGACCGGAAAAAGCCAACCCATAATGACTGATCCAGGCTGAAGCTGCCAGTGAAGTAAATCCCGGCGGGTAATTGTCCAGGCGTCAGCGATAGCCCAGGTGACACGGGCTAGATTGGAACCGGCATGAAGATTCTTATCCTGAATTGGTATGATTGTTTTCATTATTTGGTCTCCGCTAATTGACCGGTTTCAGACGAACCGGTGAGATGAATAAATACTTCGTCCAAGGTTGGGCGCCGGAGGACAATATCGGTTAGTTCGATATTTGCCAGAGAGATAGCACCCGCCACTTTTACCAGCGATTGGGTGTGGTTGGTTACCGGGATACTGACCCGATTAAGTTGTGGGTCAATCCGGATATCATCCGAGGCAAACGGCCGCACGATTTCGATGACAGAATCCGGGTTTACACCGGCTCCCAGAGAAATATCAATCCAGTCTCCTCCGAGGGTTGATTTAAGCTGATCCGGACTGCCCTCAGCGATGACACGCCCCGCCTGAAGGATGGAAATACGGTCAGAAAGCTGGTCGGCTTCTTCAAGATATTGGGTAGTTAACAAAATCGTTGTTCCTGAAGCGGCCAGTGAGCGGATAACAGACCAGACCTGTTGTCTGCCGGCAGGGTCCAAACCTGTGGTTGGCTCATCTACAAAAAGGATCGCCGGAGAAACAATCAGACTGGCAGCCAGATCCAGACGACGACGCATACCGCCTGAATATTTAGCGGCAGAGATCTTTGCGGCGTCTGTTAACCCAAATTGTCCGAGCAATTCATCCGCGCGTTGCTGGGCGTGTTTTGCGGAAAGGTGGTTGAGTCGCCCGAACATCACCAGGTTTTGCTGCCCGGTTAAAATCTCATCGACGGCGGCATACTGACCAACCAAACCAATATTTTGGCGCACCTGGCGCGCCTGTTTTACCACATCAAACCCGGCCACGGTCGCCTTTCCGGAATCAGGCCGGAGCAGGGTGGATAAAATCCTGATGGCTGTTGTTTTTCCGGCTCCATTTGGCCCTAACAGACCAAATATCGAAGCGGGGCGCACGGCAAGATTGAACCCATTCAGCCCGGCGTTTTTATCCCTACCGCGATAATGTTTGATTACTTCCTGCGCAAAAATAGCATATTCCATTGATTTCACATTCACCATCCTTCAAGAATCAAATAACATGATTACCGACAACAATACTCCCGTGCATTATACCGTACACTGTACGGTATAATAAATAGTGTAAACTATTAATAAACTATTGTCAATGGAGATCGATTTGTGAAAAAAAACCGTTCCAATGCCGATCCGATGCACAGATTAGCTCTATTATGGGGTTCTCAAACGGAGGCCGGGCGTTCGGGTCTTACCGTTAAAGCAATTGTGACTGCGGCAATTGAGATAGCCGATGCGAATGGCGTTGAAGCTCTTTCGATGCGCTCTGTGGCTGAGCAGGTAGGCGCGGGGGTTATGTCGCTGTATACCCATGTTCCGGGGAAAACCGAGCTGATCGATTTAATGATTGATACGGCCTATAGCCATTTGTATGAGTCTGTCGACGAGCCTACTCAACAACCCGGTGACTGGAGTGATGCCCTGCGGTTTATTGCACAGCGTAATTGGGATTTATACAACAAACATCGCTGGATGCTGTATGTTTTAAGTGGCCGTCCAGTGCTAGGCCCGAATGAAGCGTTTAAGTACGAGGCAGAGTTGAAACCATTGGATGGACTGGGGTTAAATGATATCGAAATGGACGCCAGTTTAACCCTGGTTCTGACGCATGTTGAAGGCTGCGCCCGGGCACATGCAACACAAGAGTCTATCCAGAAAGACAGCGGAATGACGGATAGCGAATGGTGGCTTATCCAGGCGCCTTTAATGGACAAGATCGTCAACCCACTTCTATTCCCTGTTGCCACCCGGGTCGGTACTTCTACCGGGCAGGAGTATAACGCATCCTCCAACCCCGAGCATGTCTTTACATTCGGTCTTGAGCGCATTCTGACCGGAATTAAAATGCTGATTTTGGAAAAAACTTAATATGGTTCCGGCAACCGATAAGCAGCCTCAAAGTCTTTAGTATTTCGCGCAGCAAAACCTGCAGAACGCGCACCTGTGCGCGGAACACCCGTCCAACACGTTAGTTAGGTCAACATCTTCTGAGAGGGAGTATGTGTATTGTATAGCGGCAACAGTGAAAGGACACTACTCTTTTCTGGAACGAATCCTTGCCATGAAATTCTGCCAGAGATAGCGCCAGCGCAGGGCAAAACCATCCCGAGCAGCCTGGCGAATGGATAAACGCAGTGTGTCCACCTCGTTCCTCTCAGGCGGATCGGCGCTATACACAGCGCGTTCATACAATTCCGTGCTCACCTGCAAGGCGGTTTCCATCTGCGGATGATCTGCCAGCAGCGCGGCAGTCTGCTCAAAGAATTCCCGTGGTGTTTCGCTGGGCGGCGCGGAGATACCAGCATTGGTCAGCCGAAAACGCAAATGACGGTACGCCAGAGCTGCCGGATGAAGCGCCAACTTCTTTTCCATGCTGCGGTTACGGGCGATACGCCAAACCAGCCAGCCAATCAGAGCAGCCGCAAGAACACTTGCCCCGCCAATCAGCGTACGCAGCCAGGCCAGGCGCCGGGCAGCCTGTTTGGGGGTAAGAATACGCGGGGCGGCTTCCATTTCAGCCGGGTCCATCTGTGCATAAAAAGGGGCCTCCTGCGATGGGGTTGGTTCAAAGGGTATCCAGCCCAAACCCGGGAAATATACTTCCACCCAGGCATGCGCGGAATCACCGGACACCTGAAAATTAGCCTGCTCAAAGAAAAAGGTTCCCGGGGCATAACCGGTAGCTAAACGAGCCGGTATACCTTCAATGCGCAGCAAGACCGCCATAGCTGAGGCATAATACGTGCAAAATCCGGAAGTGGCTTCGTAGAGGAAATAATCCACCACATCCTGCCCCTCGGACGGTGCAGGGGTTTGCAAGTCGTATGGGACCGATTCACGGACATATTTCTGTACTCGTAATACCCGTTCATAATAGGAAGGTTCATCACTGACCAGGCGGTGCGCCAGGCTGCGCACCCGCTCGGGGAGGGTATCCGGTAATTGCAGATAGGCTTCCTGAATCTCCTGCGGGATTTCACCGGTTGCGGCACGCAGTGTTTCAGAAGCTACATTCGGCACCCAGGAGACCAGCTCGTATTGCTGTAAATCACCCAACACCACATGGCTGTTATCCCCTGCCAGCGGAACAATCAGAACGTCATCACTCAAGGACTGCACCGGATCGGCAGCGGCAAACAATCTTCCGCCACCAGCTCCGGAGAGGGTGAAACGCTGAAGCAGCGCTTTGCGGCCGGGAGGCGGCTCTCCATCCAAAGGCTGGATAGATTGCGGTTCAAGCGCTGCCTCCAGCCATCCCGATCCGGTATACGTGCTGTAAAGCGCAATGCGCCAGGGACGCGGAGTAGAATCGCCGACACGGACCCACATCACCGTACCTTCCATGACGGGTAAGGGTGAACCCACGCGGGAAACGTCCGGCGGCTGTAAAAGCGGTAAAGCCTGATCATCTTCGGCTGTACCTGGAGAATAGACGCCACTCATCGGGCTGCCGCCATTATCTGAAGGTTGCGGTGGATTGGTTATCTCATCCACCCATTCGCGAATTTCGCGCCAACCATCGGGTGTGGTCACCGTGGGCGCCAGGCCGGCAAAGAACAACACAACGATGGAAATTACCGTTACCACTGCGCCCCAATCCATCCACAACTGGTCGGGGAAATCCAATTGACGCTGCTGCCAATCCTTTTCCTGGCGGGAGTAGTACTGCCAGGTAATCAATGCGATACTAAAAAAGAGCGTCACAACCAGCAGGGTGCCTTCCTGCCGGTCACTTTGCAGGATAAAAGCCACAATACTTACCAGAGGGAAGACAGCCAGCCAGGCGTTTTTCCTTTTCTTTAAACCAAGTGCCAGCCAGGCGGAAGCAATCCAGACCAGGACTATCAGCAAGAGAGACCAGCATCCTTCATCATGGATTATTTCACCCAGGCGGACAGATTGAAGCCAACCGTTGGCCCGTTCAATAAACAGAAAGATTTGCCAGTTGGTTGTCTCTAACCAGGCTTCAAAGGCGATAGCCGATTCCTGCGGCAGGATTTTCCCCACATATTGAACGCCGACGGCAAAGGCCATAAAAAAATTGTACAGCGCACACCAGCCGATAGACCAACGGGTAAACCCCAAGAGCCAGCCACTGAACGCTCCAAATAAAGCAAAAGCAAACAGCGGCGGTGGTGTACGCACCCAACGCGATTCGCTTAAGGTGTAAGCCAGAACAAATAAAAGCACAAGGGATACCACCAGGGCAAACCAGCGAACCCGCCCTAACCAGTGGGCAGCGGACTTTTGCCAGACCTGTCTGGCTAAGGATTTTACGGCCATTGCCCCGCCTGGGTGGGCTCCCAATCTTCCGCCAGGCGCGGCGCATTGCGCACTACCACCCGACCGGTACCCAGGGTCATGAATTCCCAGCGGCGTAAAGCACCCATACCGCCCAATTGAGGCTGCACATCCCCTCGGCGCACAATACGGGTGCTGATTCCCAACGAAGCAGCCGTTTCCATGGCCGGGGTGGCATTACCTTCCAGTCCGAAACTTTGCGGGTCCATAATGAGAGCCCAGGCTTCACTACCGCTGGAGGTGCGGGTCAACTGCGCCAGAGTATACATCCAGTCGCTGCGTAAAGATGGAGTCACCACAATGACCAGGTCACGCGAGGAGATCACATGACTGGCCTGCACCAGGGTTTCTGCAAACGATTGCGGCTGAGTGGTATGTAATGGCGTCAATGTCGCCAAAATGGTCCACAAGAAAGCCGGACCACGCTGCGGCATCACTACCTGAGGCGGATCTATCCCGGCAAACAACCCAACGGCGCGCTGCTCATTGAGCAGCTGCGCTGCGAGGGCGGACAAAAGCAAAATCATGGTTTCTTCACTGGAATCCTGCCAGGTATTCTTCACGTCTGGCGCAGTGTAATGCACCACCGGGTCCAGATCTGGTACCAGCCAGATGCGCGAGGCCGCTTCGGGATCGAAAACCTTAACATACGGGCTACCGCGGCGGGCAGTGGTGCGCCAGTGTACCCTGCGCAAAGGGTCACCCGGCTGGTAAGGCCGCGTATGGGTGGCCAGCATGGTCTCTGAAACCAGGGGCTGATTGAGCGGGCGCAAATCACCCATCTGCTTGCCATGCGGCAACAGTTCAGCTGGTAAGACGGCCAACGGAGGATAAACCACCATTTTCTGGGTATGAGTATAAGTTCGTTTGACACTAAAAAAACCAAAGGGATCACTGGTAACCCACTGCCAGGGACCCAGCGAAAAGATACCGCGCTGGGTGCAGGTAAGCCGCAAACGCCAATCCACCTTGCTGTTGGAATCCAGCGCGCGTACGGTGCGAATGGAATACGCCGGAAAATTACTGTAATCCTCCACGCTAACCCATAAGGCAGGCAGCCAACCGGAATTGGTCATACGGATGTTCTCTTCCAACTCATCCCCAACCTGAACAGCCGCAAAACGCAGCTTACGCGTAGCGCTAATATTGCCCAGCATACTGCGTGCCCACCCATAAGCACCGGCAAAAATACCCAGCAGGGTTACCAGGCAGATCACCACCACCTTGACCGGTAAAAAGCAATACAATATAAACAAACCAAGCATTAACCAGATATAGAATGGCTGGCGTAACGCAATAATTGCCTCACCATCCTGAAACGTCTGGGTCCAGACCGGGTGCGGTGGTTGGAGTATTTTCTTAATCCAGTGAATCCATGCTTTCAGTTTTTTGTTCACCCATTAACTATACAACAAAAACAAACTGAGTTCGCCTGTCCACCGGGCTAAATTCTGGGTTAGAACTGTATTAAGTGAAACAATTGGGCGTGGTTAACAAATCCATTTCATTTGCCAAATGGATCATTACTTCTTTAGCATAGCCCAACGCATTTTGCCATCAAATGATCCTTCAATGGAAAAATATATTTTCCCGTTATTGATTTAGGATATCAAAAAATAATTACTGTTTATTTAGATCATGATAGACTTGCTGAATATGTTCTTGCATTGTGTTTTTAGCCGCATCAGGGTTATGCATTTTGATTGCCTCAAGAATTGACTTATGGTTTTTCTGAGATTTTTGGGGGCCACCCACAACATTAAAGGTCATAAATCGTTGTTGATTCCGCATAAATTCACCCAATGATTTGATAATCATCACAATAATGGGATTACCAGTTGCTTCAGCCAACAAATTATGAAATTTGTGGTCCGCATTTAAAAATTCGTCAATTGGATCAATACCTACCAGAGAGCGATCCATCAAATCAATCGTTTGCTGCAATTCATCGATTTGTTCTTTACTGGCTTTAAGGGCAGCTAATGCAGCCATTTCAGGCTCAAAAAACTCACGAACTTCAAGTAAATATTCAAAACTTGAATCCGGATTCATTTGAAGAATTGCGTTGAATGAAGTACCAATACCACGTTCGGTTTTATCAACAACAAATGTACCCTTACCTACATAAGATTCTAACCGTCCTTTTTCTTTGAGGATTTTTGTTGCCTCGCGAATAACGGTACGACTGACTTTATACATATCCGACAATTCATTTTCAGTTGGCAATTTATCGCCAACGTTTAATTGTCCACTGATGATTTGCATTTCAATCAATTCGCATACCTGGTCAGACAAAGGTTTGTTTTGTGGAAGTTGAGGGACTGCCATTTTATCTTTCTTCCGATTTTGATTTTTGATTTTCGGGGAAGCATTCATCACATTGTATGATGATAGTATAATATTATTGTAAACACAACAATCCAATTGTCAATAACCTTTTTATACAACAAAATAATCATTCATTAACCTGTTCCACAACCAAATTCTGATAACGCCTTTTGCTCCAAAAAAAAACTGATTAAGGAAATCTAAATGGTCTCTACATTCCGCAAAGCCATTCTTTCTGTTTTATTATTTTTAGCATGTCTCCTCAGTGCAAATTTTCTGACCCATAATCATCTTTTTGTACGCTATTTATTGGCTGCTGCACCTATTATTACCGTGTTGATATTAATGACCGTTTTTCAGATCAATGGGCATATCGCCGGCCCGATTGGATTACTCAGTGGAATTTTTGTTGCATGGGTGGCCTTTGGTTTAACATTGGATGTTTTTTGGGTATCGCAATTAAAAGGTGTATTGCTTTCAGTTTTTGTTTTAGCCGTATTGTGGCCGGCATTATTACTATACAATGTCATTAATGAAGCAAATGGAATACAGGCTATATCCCAAACCCTCAAAAGTCTGATAACCGATCAAAGTACATTATTAATAGTCGTTTCCTGGTGTTTCAGCGGGATGATGGAAGGTCTGGCTGGATTTGGTTTACCGATAGCCATTATTGCTCCTATGCTGGTGGGATTGGGATTATCACCCATTATTGCTGTGGCTTCAGTAGCCATTGGCCACGCCTGGTCGGTTACATTTGGGGATATGGGCGTTGTATTTCAAACGCTGACTGCTCTAGTGCAAGTTGACCCAAATGCCTTAGCCATTGACGCTTCTTTAATGCTCGGATTTGCCTGTTTGGCATGTGGATTAGCAGTAGCACATTTACTCAAGAAATTGAAGCGTTGGCCGATTGTGGTCGTACTTGCCCTGTTGATGAGTCTTACCCAATATATATTCGCCACCAATGGACTATCGACCTTAGCCGCTTTTTCAGCTGGTTTAACAGGAGTCATAGGCGCTATTATTCTCAACAGGCTATTTTTACACCCCAAGCATGAAGCTTATCCAAAACCAAAAATGAGTCCAGAATTATTTTCTGCCCTACTCAGTTATGGCACACTTACCCTACTTATGGCGTTCATCGCATTAATTCCTTCACTCAACACATTACTTAGCCAGGTAGTTTGGAAATTCTCTTTTCCTGAGGTAAAAACGTTGATTGGTTTCATAACAACTGCCGGTAACGGACAAGTGTTTCGTCCTTTGATACACCCCGGCAGTTCTATTTT
This sequence comes from Chloroflexi bacterium HGW-Chloroflexi-10, assembly GCA_002840755.1. Taxonomy (GTDB): domain Bacteria; phylum Chloroflexota; class Anaerolineae; order Anaerolineales; family Anaerolineaceae; genus UBA6170. The sequence goes on from PHBZ01000026.1 coordinate 36,947, forward strand.
GTTGATCGTTTTTTTAACTTACTTATGGAATTTCAAAACAAAATTGTATTCATCTAATAAACTGCGTAATATTGGGTCGACTACGTATCGATCTGCAATGCCGGCGACAATTGGTATTTTCGCAATGGTTGGTTTATCCACATTAATGGATCATGCCGGAATGAATATTCTATTAGCAGAAGCATTGAGCAAACTCTTTTATAATTCTTTTCCACTTATATCCCCATTTATCGGCATGTTAGGCGCTTTTGCAACAGGCAGCAACAATAATTCCAATGTATTGTTTGCCTCCTTACAAGAAAATATTGCCACGCTGCTACAATTAACACCAGGGATCATCCTTGCTGCACAAACTACCGGCGGATCATTGGGCAGTATGGTAGCGCCTGCGAAAATATTTGTGGGATGCAGTACAGTTGGGATGCAAAATAGCGATGGAATAATTCTCAAAAAGACACTTTCATATGGCGCTGTTATCGGCGCTATCATGGGAATTATCACTTTTATCTGGTCTCTCTTTTATTAATTAACCATAATTTCTCAAAATTTTAAACGCGATTTAATTTCACATTTTTCTTCAAATGGCAGCGGGTGGCTTCTTCCTAAAAAATAACGATTATGCTTTTCTGTTTTTGCAATGGTTTTGTTCAAAACTTCATTTTTACCATAATGGAACTGTTTTTCGGATACCAGGCACTCTACATCCATACTTTAACATGGTATAAATACTTTTACTCAATTTTCTCCACGTAAACAACGATTCGCGGATAGTTAGTTCACAAATTTCTTCTTCAAGATCGGAGTCCCCATGATTCCAGAAACAAACCCGGTTCTGATCTTCACCGACGGGGCCTGCACCGGCAACCCTGGCCCGGGCGGATATGGCGTCATCGTTAAACAGCATAATGGCAGTCAGGAATACGCCCAGGGATACCGGCTCACCACCAATAACCGCATGGAATTATTAGCCGCCATTGTTGGATTAGGCTCCCTCAAGCAGCGCAGCCATGTAAAACTCTACACCGATTCCAAATATGTGGCGGATGCGATCAACTTGGGTTGGGTGGATGCGTGGCGCGCCCGCGGTTGGCGTAAGGCAGATAAGACCAAAGTACTCAACCCGGATCTGTGGCAGCAGTTCGTACGCCTGATAGAGCAGCACGAGGTGGAAATGATCTGGGTTAAGGGGCATGCCGGACACCCGGAAAACGAGCGCTGTGACAAACTGGCTGTAGATGCTGCCCACGGAAAGAATCTATTGGTGGATACAGGTTACGAGCAAAGCCGGGAGATACCCAAAAGCCAACCGGGATTGTTTTAGCGCCGAGATGCGCCGGCATTCGCGTTTACAGGCGGACAGTGTTTAATAATCGCCGGGCGGAATCCAGCTCAGCTGCATTAATCGTATGGCCCATGTTTGGGTAAATCTGATATTCCACCTGAGCCTGATGAGATGAGAAATAGTCTGCGGTTTCCTGCACACGCTGCAAGGGAATATGCGGGTCACGGTCTGAACAGCCAATAAACACCGGCATCCCGGCAAAATCACTGTGCGGATTCCATTGCGTACCAGGCGGCCCGATGAGCCCGCCGCTGAAAACCAGCAGCCCACCATAGCGCACTGAGGAACGCGACATATATTCAGCGGCCAGGCAGGCCCCCTGCGAGAAACCTGCTAACCAGATACGATCGAGGCGTATTCCGCTGCTGATCAAGTCCGTTACCAATCTGGTTATTCGTCCCAGGGCCAAATCCAGGTCGGGTTGGTTTTCTTGCAGGGGCGCCAAAAATGACTGCGGATACCAGCGGTTGAGCCCGGCTTGCGGCGCAAGGAAGGTTGTATTTTGTAGCGGAAACTCCTCCCCCAGGTCCAGAATGGACTCGGCAGATGCACCACGCCCATGCAGCAGGATCATGGCTGCGGAAGCCTGCTCCAGGGCAGCGCCGCTATAGAGCAGCGGCTGCCCCGCATGCACATCAGGCAGATTATCCATCACCGGACACCTCAGTGACCTGCGGCATGGTGCGGCGGATGGACGGGAGCGCAGCTTCAATCTCAGTACGGCGTGTTTCCATCCAGCGCGGCAGCCTCAGCGACCCACCCAACTGATCCACACTTTCATCAAAGGTGAAACCGGGGTCATCGGTGGCTATTTCAAACAAGACACCGCCGGGTGTGCGGAAATAAACGGAGCGGAAATACTGGCGGTCAATCACCTGAGTGGGATGTTCACCGATTTCGATCACTTTGCGGCGCAATTCAGCCTGATGAGCATCATCCGCAGCACGAAAGGCAATATGGTGAATCGAGCCAGCGCCAAAACGATTCTCAGAGGCAAGCGGACTGTTCAAGATATCGACATGTGAGCCGAGGCTGCCTCCATTCGCTGCGCTCGCTTCGCTCGCTACGTAGCGGTAACGAGGGCCCTCCTGGCCGACAAAGCGGTAACCAAGCGCCTCGGTCAGCACGACCGCGGTGGGTTCCACCTCATTCAACTCCAGTGTCACGCCCAGGAAACCATCCAACTGATGTTCAGCAGGAATGGGACTGCCCGGCCAAAGCGGGTATTGCGGTGGGTTGGATACAGCCACAAGGCGGATCCGCATGCCATCGGGATCGGTAAAGGGCAAGACCTCCTGCCCGAAATTGGACTCGACGCGCCCGGGAGCGAAGCCGAACTGTTTCAGCCGCGCAGCCCAATAACTAAGACTGCCCTGGAGAACGGCGTATTCGATACTGGTGGTTTCGCCTGCGCCACGCTGACCGCGCTGCATGTGCATCCATGGGAAGAAGGTGAGCGCCGTGCCAGGAGAGCCAAGGTTATCGCCATAGTAGAGGTGATAAGTGCCGGGGTCGTCAAAGTTGATGGTGGTTTTCACCAGGCGCTGACCGAGCACCTGCTGATAGAAATCGATATTGGTTTGCGGATCTTTGGCAACCGCAGTGATGTGGTGTAAACCGGTAGTAGACATAATTTATTTCCTTTCTGTACCAGTAAAAATCATTCGATATCGAAATAATATCCGATTTTTGAAGGAATTGCCAGTATTTGTATAAATGTTTATGAATAGGTGAAGAAATGGGTTATCTACATTTGAGGCAGGGCAGGTTTGGTTAATGGCGAAGGGTGGGGATATCCAGTATAGCCCACCCTTTTTATAAACCCCTACTTCTATTCCGGCAGCAGGTAATAAGCTGTGTATTCTCCAGCAAAACGGTAGCCCAGTTTTTGCGCCAGTTTAATCGATTCAGGGTTGGCAGCGTCCCAATGCGGATTGAGACCGCGGGCCAGGCTGGATTGGATCAGCGCACAACTCAAAGCAGTGGCGATCCCTTTGCGGCGATGGTCATCCAGGACAAACACACTGACCTCAATGCCGCGTGAGCAAACCAGGGACGAATAGGCGCCGGCGAGGATGGTTTCTTCTTCCATGTAGACATACCCGATACCGCGCTGGATAAAGTCTTCAGCGGAATCAAACATATGCAGGTCGATAAAGTGATCCTGTTCAGTGAATAATTTTTGGGCGAGAGAAAGATCAATAGGCCGGATACATTCCAGATGGCCGAAACGGGCAAACTGCTGCTGGATGTGGTCCAGAGAAAGGTTTTCTGCGCTGCATTGGTAACGCGGCATTTCCTGTAAACGGCTGCCGTAACGGGTCTGGATGGATTCCAGCCAACCGGCTGACATGGAAATGAAAAGCTGGTAAACTGGCAGCTCTTCGAGGTAAGCCTGCCCGGCTGGGGAGTCCACATTACCGGCAAAATAATAAAACGGTGTCTGATCAATGACGAAAATTTGTGGGTTTTCCAGGTTATCCACCCAGGCTTTACCCATTTGATTTTCTAAAACACATTCAATTCCAAGGTCTACACGGCGATTATGTTGAAACGCTTGTTGAAGTGTTGAGCGATTGGTTTTGGTGAGTTCAAAATTTATCACGGGGCCCCTTTAAATAAAGATAGTGAGCATACAGTATGTGTAATCCTGCTTGCCAGCCCGGTTATTTTGATTGAGCAGGGTTTGCTCCGGTTAGAGGGATAAAATTGGCAGCAGGTCGGTGAGTGTGTGGATTTGATATTTGATATAGAGATACTCGGGCGCTGGCTGGCGCTGCGGATTGTACCAGCAGGCATCCAACCCATAATCACTGGCGCCGCGGATGTCCGAGCTGAGGCTGTCTCCGATAACGAGCACATCTTTTTTGGATGGATAACCGATCCCTTCAAAGACTACGTCAAAATAGTTGCCGGCCGGTTTTGAAAAACCGATTTCCTCGGAGATAAACATTTTTTCGAAATAATCTTTGATGGCAGAGAGGCGCATACGGGAGCGCTGTACCTGGGTGATACCATTGGTGATAACCGCCATGCGATATTTACCGGAAAGCCTTTGCAGCAATTCATACGCACCGGGGATCAGGTCTGTAGACTGACCCAATACATCGAGATAAGTCTGACTGAAGGACTGTGGATCCACGTCCAAATGGGTGTTTTGCAGCAATTCCGCAAAACGACGCACACGCAAATCGGCCAGCGTGATGGTTTGCTGTTCAAAGCGTTTCCACAGGGCAGCGTTAATTTCGTGGTAGATTTCCCCGTATTCGGGTTGAAAAGGAAAGTTATAAAAAGCAAAAGTATTTCGCAGCGCTTTGGCTTCCGCACCATCATAATCGAAAAGGGTGCCATCAGCATCAAACAGTAACCAATGATAGGGCATGCTTACTCCATAAGGCAGGTTTATTATTAAGTTATACCAAATACAAGGCGGGTTTTTGATATACGATGATTATACACAGTTTTGTGGCCAGATTGCCGTAATGGCCGTATAAATGGGTGGGTTCTGGCTTTATTCAACAAAGTTATCATTTAACCAGCAGGCAATGTGTAGAATTGCCTGAAGCAGAAAAGTTCGGGATGGGTACAATAAAATCCGGTGTATGGGGGGTTTTGTGCAATTTTATTTGACTTTCTAATGCGTCTCACTTATAATAGAACATAAGTTCAGTTACATTCAGGAGAATCCTATGTTTCAAAAAGTGTATGATCGGGCTGTTGATTTTATCTGGCGCAATGCCAGGCTGTTAGAAAGACGGCGCTTTGCCACCCATTTCCTGAATGAGCCAAAAGCAGCCGTGATCACTGCGCTGCGCGCTTACCAGAACCCGGATGGTGGATTTGGTAACGCCCTGGAACCGGATAAACGCTATCCGGGCAGCAATCCCGGGGATGTGATCACAGCCTTTTATATTCTGGATGAAATTGATGCGATGAACGACCCAATGGCAGCGCTGGCCTGTGATTATTTATTAACCATTACGACTGCACAGGGAGGCGTCCCCTTTACCCTGCCACAGGTGAAACAGTATCCACACGCACCCTGGTGGGGTACGGATGATCCAAACCCGCTGGCATCAATCAACCCGACCGGAGATATTGCCGGGGTTTTACTCAAAAATCAAGTACAGCATCCCTGGTTGGAAAAGGCGGTCCCTTTTTGCTGGCATCAACAAGACCCGGCACGCAGCGGGTACCATGACATTATGCCGGCAGTTGAATTTTTGGCCAATGTTCCCGACCGGGTACGCGCAGAAGGCCTATTAAAGGAAATCAAAGCCACTATTCAGCGTGAGCAACTGGTGAGTTATGACCGCAATACATCGGGATATGTCAAATTCCCGCTGGATTGGGCCCCTGCACCCACACATGCATTGCGGGATATCTTTAGCGAGGAGCAGATTGAAGCGGATCTGCTGGCCCTGGCCGCCGGGCAACAGGAAGATGGCGGATGGCCGATATCCTGGGAGCCGGTTTCTGCCGGTGTGGAGTTGGAATGGCGCGGGATACGCACCTTAGAGGCTTTGCTGGTACTAAAAGCCTATGGAAAGTTAAAGTAAGAAAAACCGCCAAGCGGGAGACAATATAAAAAGGCTGTCCATAAGTTCTTTTTGGACAGCCTCTTTTCATAATTCCCTATCTTTTCTTAAGTTCAAAGGATAATATAAATAGAGGACCTCTGATTGAATTGCGTGCAATCCTTTGACAAAGGTATTGATATTATGACCTGTACTACCCCAACAACGCCAGACAAACGGCTGGCAAACGAACAACAAGCAATCGCCCAATTGAAGCATGGGAATCTGGCCGGATTAGCCCTACTGGTGGAAACCTACCAGGTCCAAGCTGTCCACACGGCACTGTTAATTATCGGCGATCGTGGCGCCGCTGAGGAGGTTGTTCAGGAGGCGTTTCTTCGGGCGTACCGGAAAATTAATCAGTTTGATGATCGCCGCCCATTCGGGCCGTGGTTTTTGCGTAGTGTGATTAACGCTGCGCTCAAAGCCGCAGTCCAGCAGAAACGCGCAGAAACGTTGGAAGAGCCGCAGAATGGAAGCCGCACGGCGGAATGGTTGATTGATCCCAGCCCTGGACTGCAAGAAATCGCAGAGACCGCGGAAGTACGTGAAGCGATCTGGCAGGCGCTGGAACAACTTACGCCCGACAAGCGCGCCGCGGTGGTGTTACGCTATTTCCTGGATGAGAGCGAGAATGAAATGATTCGGGAACTGAACCGCCCACGAACCACGGTCAAATGGTGGCTGCATGCCGCCCGGCAGCGGTTACGGCAGATATTGCAACCGTTCCACACCGTTGAGATGGAAAACCAGGAGGTCGAATGTGAACAAGAATGACATGCAGTCGATATTAAAGAACCTGACCGAACAAAAAGCGCCTGCCGCGCAAATTGACCTGTGGCCTGCCATCCAATCCCGCATTCAGATGAGCCAACCGACCCAATCGGGAATGAATACGCATTCCAATTCAAAACTCTGGCCGTTGAAAACAGCCTTCATTCTACTGACCGTTATACTGATCGGCGCTCTGATCTTGTTCCTCCCCCAGGGCCGTGCGCTGGCGCAGGAGGTTCTGCACTTTTTCTACCGCGGTGAGAGCAACTTCATGCCCGGACCAACCAGCATGCCCTTGAAATGGGTCGAGCAAACTCCCGGCACAGCCGCAGGAAACTTAACTCTGCAACCGGCAACGCCACAACCGACTCCACCTGGCCAGGGTTTTGAAAAATACTGTGGAACAGCCAACGACCCGCAATGCTCTGTTGAAGCAATCCGCGAAGCGGTGACCTTCCCGGTCTTTGCATTGGCCAAACTACCGGATGGGATGTATTTTGCCGGGGCAACCGGCAGTCCGGATCGGGTCTTCCTTATGTACAATACGCCCAACCAGGCAGGCACGTTGTTGGTTTATGAAGAACCCTTCAGCGGCGCTGAAAGCCAACTCGCCTGGGATGTCGGCGCCGATGCGGACATTCAGAGTGTCCAGGTTGGCACAGTCACTGCGGAGTATGTGAAAGGCTGGTATGATGGCAACAGCAACCCGCCGGTATGGAACAACAACAGCGGCGGACAGATGCTGCGCTGGGTGGATCAGGGGATCCTGTTCAATATATATATGATTGGTACGGAACCACACCTGAACCGCGACGAACTGGCCGCACTGGCTGCAACTCTGACCAACGGCCCGGTAGGCTTGAATGGGATACCTGCAGTTGTAACCGCAACTCCAACACAGGCCGCCGTCCAAACCATCGAACTGCATACGATCTACCCGCTAACACTCGCCGAAGCTGAGAAAAAGGTTGGAACTGCGCTCCTGTCACCTTCCCTCCTGCCGGAGACCTTGTCTTTCATTGGCGCAAACTACGATGAAAAGACAAGGGTGGTTGAAATCATCTATATCTACATCGATCCTAAGCAAGACCCAGCCATATCAAATCCTGATAGTCTTCTAATAAAAGAACAGGTTGTCCCGGAAGGAAGTGACTGCGACCTGTGTGGTTTTCTCCAGGGAGATGGCAAGCAAGCGAAACAAGATCCCCTTAAACTGGTCTCAAAAGACGCAACCATCGAAACGGTTCAAATTGGCGATTTCACCGGTAAATATGTTGAGGGCATCGGCTGGAGATCATGGACCGACTGCTGTGGCTTTGAGTGGGACCCAACCCCTTATCGAAAAAGGCTGCGTTTTCGGACAAATGAGCTGGCCATCGAGGTTTGGTATGACGGGTTTACACTAACGAAAGCCGATATCATTGCCATCGCGGAAAGCTTAGAGTAAATTCAGCTGCAGCCACCCAATTATGAGGGGGTAATTAAGAGGTGCTGCCTGGCATGTGCCTTAATAATTGGCCTTGAGGTCCATACCTTCATAAAGATAGCCGACTTCCGCCTCATAACCATTGAATTTAAAGGTGGGGCGGCGCTGAAGTTCGCCAATGCGCCGCTCGGTATCTTGCAGCCAGCGCGGATGCGAAACCTCCGGGTTGACATTGGAATAGAAACCATATTCGTTGGAAGCTGTGGAATTCCAGAAAGTGCCAGGCTGTTCGGCCACCAGTTCAATCTTGACCAATGATTTGGCACTTTTGAAACCATATTTCCAGGGTACTACCAGGCGGATGGGCGCACCATTCTGCGGGGTGAGCGGTTTATCATAAATGCCGGTGGCCAGGATGGTCAGTTCATTTTGGGCCTCATCCAGGCGCAGCCCTTCCTGGTATGGCCAGGGGAAGTTGGCTCCAAGACCGGGCATTTGGTCAAAATCCATCAGGGTTTGAAAGCGCACAAAGCGGGCTTCTTGTGTGGGCTGGACCACGTCCAATAATTTTGAAAGTGAAAAACCAGTCCAGGGAATGACCATCGACCAGCCTTCCACACAGCGCAGGCGGTAGATGCGTTCTTCCTGCGGGAATTGGTCGAGAATATCCTGCATGCTGAAGGTGATAGGGTTGTTCACCAGTCCATAAACTTCCACCTGCCAGGGATCGGTTTTAAAATTCTTTGCTGCAGGGGCTACACCTTCTTTGGAAAGGGAGAATTCATAATAATTGTTATAGCCGGTAATGGCTTCGTAATCGGTGAGTGTATCTTCAAATTTTGCCATATCCTGAATAACGGCTTCTTCCTGTGCAGTGGGAATGACTCCAGGCGCGCAGGCAGCCAGAAACGCGGCTCCGCCTACCAATGAGACTTTTTGTAAAAATTGACGGCGGTTCATATATAACCACTCGGGGGTAATTTCATTTCGACTTATTTTATCCATATTGACCTCTTTTGTTATTTAAAAGATACACTGTTTTTGCGGCTATGCTTATACTTGTATAATGATTGAGGGGCTGGGAACTGGCGTCCCCCGCAGATGTTTCTTATTTCGGCTTTTTGAGTATAATATCGTTAACCGATATCGGATTTCAATATAACAAGGATAAACCGTGCTGCGTGATTTCTTTTTAGGAATAGTTAAAATTCATATCCTTTATCATGCTGGCCGCGAGCCGGTTTATGGTAAAGGTTTAATGAGTGAACTTGGCCGGCACGGCTACCAGATTGGGCCGGGCACGTTATATCCTATGCTGCACGGGTTGGAGAAAGAGAAGTATTTAACCAGTTACCAAGAAACCGTGGAAGGTAAAGCGCGGCGGTATTACCGGATTACGCGTAAAGGACGCACAGCTCTGGCGGAAGCGCGCATGAAAGTAGCTGAACTGGTACGTGAGATTCTGGATTAATATCAACAAACAAATATTGAAAAGGAAGAACCATGAAAGAAAAAAGGCAATCGTATTTTCAACGCATCAAGCATCTTCCACGGAATGTGTGGGCTGTGAGCCTGACCAGCTTTTTTATGGACATCTCCAGTGAAATGGTCATCAACATTTTGCCTCTCTTTCTTTCAAATGTATTGGGCGTTAAAACCAATATCATTGGTTTGATCGAAGGTGTAGCGGAAGCGACTGCCAGTATTCTCAAGTTGTTTTCCGGCTGGTTTTCGGATAAGATCGGCGGGCGCAAATGGCCGGCCGTGGTGGGATATGGGATTTCAGCCTTGACCAAACCCTTCTTCTATTTTGCCAACAGTTGGGGCGCGATTGCCGGCGCACGCTGGATCGACCGGGTAGGAAAGGGCATCCGGACCTCGCCGCGCGATGCTTTGGTGGCTGATTCGGTTACGCAAGAACAACGAGGCCTGGCCTTTGGATTTCACCGGGCTGCCGATACCGGGGGTGCCATGCTGGGGTTGATGATTGCACTGCTGGTTACCTGGCTGGCACAGCGTTCTTCAGTTGTACTGACCGCTGATACATTTCGAACAATTGTGCTCATCAGCATTGTACCGGCCTTTTTAGCTGTGCTGGCTCTGGCACTAGGAACCAAAGAGGTGAGCAAAAAGAACGGCGCCAGCCTGCCGAGCTTTGCTTTTAAGAAATTAGGAAAACCCTTTATGGTCTTTATGCTGATCGTGGCCGTTTTTGACCTGGGGAATTCTTCGGATGCTTTTTTAGTATTGCGTGCGCAAGAGCGCGGATTGAGTGTTCTGGGTATTCTGGGCATGCTGATCACTTTCAATTTGATTTACACCCTTATTTCTACACCCGCCGGCGCATTATCTGACCGGTTTGACCGGCGCTGGATGATTATTGTCGGTTGGCTGGTGTATGGCGTTATCTACCTTGGGTTTGCACTGGCAAAAACCGGTACCCATATCTGGATTCTGTACGGTCTGTATGGGTTTTATTACGGGCTTACGTACGGCACTGCCAAGGCCATGGTGGCCGATCTGGTACCAGAGAACCTGCGCGGCACGGCTTATGGCACCTATAATGGCGTCCTGGGGCTGTTAGATTTTCCAGCTTCTGTAATTGCCGGGATCCTGTGGCAGGGAGCAGGGACCTGGCAGGGCTTTGGTCCGGCGGCTCCTTTTTTGTTTGGCGCCGTTATGGCGCTGCTGGCGGCACTATTATTGCTGACATGGCGGCCGCAAAAATTAATTAGCTAACCGAACACTAACCGTTATTGCTTTTACGCCTTATAATAGTCCGTTGCTCCGGCTTGAATTGACAAAAGTCAAAATCAAGTTCCGGAAAAACTGGTACGATCTTGCAACTATATATTATCCGTAGTCTCCTTGAAGAGTATATTCATGACGATATTGCCGCACCGTTACCAGCTACAACAATTGCAAACCGATTCAGAACTTGAAATGTATCTGGATATTTGTACATCCATTGGACAGGCAGAGGCCGCTTTGTGTTTGTTGGCCAGCCCCACAACGATGAGCTTTCAACTGCATTCGGTATTAGCCGCTGTAAGCCCACCTACCGGTAAATGCCCCGACCAATTGGCCTGGGAAAGTATGAATCTGGATTATTTACTGATTAAATCCGGTCCGGCGGTTCAAGAACTGGCAGACTGGCTGGATATCAGTGTAAAAAATGTGTTGTGCATTCCCATTACCAATAATGAGCGCACCCTGGGCGTGATTCAATTAATTAATATACGAAACGAAGACAGCATCGGAACTTTACGCAAACAGGTGTATTTGTTGGGGAAGTACCTGGTTTCCAGCTATCATCTTTTGGAGAGTAACCGCTGGGCGGGTCGTTTGCAACAGCTCTTGGATTTTATAGGCAACATCAGTTCATCTTTGGATCCCGACCAGATTTTACGAATGCTTTTGGAACAAGTCTCGCTATTGTTGGATGCGGAAGCAGCCTCCATGTTCCTTTCGGATGAACACAGCGGAGATGCTATTTTGCATATATCTTCGCGTGCCGATCACCGAGTGGTGGAAAATTTTCGGGTACCCCCCGGAAAAGGAATCATCAATCACGTGCTGGCGACAGGCGAGACCATCATGGTCAATGATGTGCATGATGATAAGCGTCATTTTAACGGGCTGGATGCCATTTCTAATTTTGAAACACGTTCCATTCTGGCAGTTGCATTAAGATCACAGCGGATTGAATTGGGGAAACAGCGCGGCAGTTCCCGCGGACGAATAGTTGGCGGGCTCGAAATAATGAACAAGATGAACGGGGATTTTACCCAGATGGATGTTACTCTGGCGGAAATCTTTTCAGGCCAGGCGGCGACCATATTACAAACCGCCAAACTTTACAATGAAATGGATGAGCTGTTTATGCAGCTTCTGCAAAGCCTGATGAATGCAGTGGACGCCAAAGATCCCTATACCGAATCGCATTCCAAATTCGTTTCCAATTACGCAGTGACAATAGGGACAGAATTGGGCCTGCCGCATGAGACCCTGACCCAATTGAAGTTAGGGGGGATGCTGCATGATGTGGGTAAAATTGGTATTCCGGATAATATTTTAAAGAAGAATAATACCCTCACACGGGATGAGTATCATGAAATCTACCGGCATCCACAAATAGGCTATAAGATTCTGGAAAAAGTACAATTGATGGGACGTGATGTGCTGCGCGCCATATTAGAGCACCATGAACGCCTGGATGGCAGCGGTTATCCGCTGGGCTTGCGTGGACACGAAATATCCCTGGTAGGGCGGATAGTGACCGTTGCTGATGTATTCCATGCACTCACTTCAACCCGTCCATACCGGGCAGCCAAAAGTATAGAAACGGCATTTCAAGAATTATACGATGGGGCAGATTTGTTGTATGACCGGCGTTGTGTGGATGCCTTAAAACGCGCGTTTGACAAAGGATTTATTCAGACCGAAGGTTATAAGAACAAATCAAACGCATGAACGCCCGGTTAATTGGGGATGGATCACTGATCATCCTCTTCACTTTCAACGGTAAATAAATGAACATAATTTAAGAAGACTTTAACCACATCCGGGTCAAATTGTTTGTTCGCCTGGTCCTGGATATAGGCGATGGCTTTTTCCCGACTCCAAGGTTCCGAATAAGGCCGGCTGGAAATAAGGGCATTGAAGACATCCACAACAGCAAAAATTCTGGCTGACAATGGAATTTCCTTGCCTTTAAACCCAAAGGGATAGCCGGAACCATCCCATCGTTCGTGATGGTAAACCGGGATATCCATGGAAGGACGTAAGAACTCGATTGGTTCCAGCAGGTCCTGGGCATGTTTGGGATGGAGGCGCATGGTCTTCCATTCCTCAGTGGTTAATAGATCTGGCTTTTGAAGGATATCATCCGGGACTCCCATTTTGCCGATATCATGCAGCAGGGCGCCACGGCGAATGTGGATGAGCTCTTCCGGGTTGCGGATACCCATCGCCTGAGCCAGAATCATTGTCCAATCACGAACTTTGTAACTGTGGTCACTAGTTACGCGATCCCGAATTTCCAATGCCTTTGCCCAACCTTCAATGGTGCGGTCATAGGCGTAAGAAAGTTCCCGGTTGGCCTTTTGCATTTTGTCTATCAATTGGCCATTTTCAATCGCAATGGCGGTTTGTTGAGCCAATGCATTCAGAAACTCTTCCCAATCGTTGTTAATATTGATCTGCGAGCGCCGAAAAACTTCCAGAATTCCCAAAATTTGCCCTTTGGTTTTTAATGGAACGGCATAATAAGAAACAAAACCTTCTGATTTTAACTGTTGGAAAAAATTTTTCCAACGATTGGACTGATGTACATTCAGCAAAGAAACCGGCTCACCGCTGACGACAACCCACTCAGCCGGCCCAGGATGGATGGTAACCAACGCTTCGCGGGTGAGCGGCTGGTGAAACCCAATACCGCGGCCGTATTCAATTACCGAACTGTTTTCACTGGCTATTAAAATATCCGCCGCATCCACATTGAGTTGAGATGCAATCTGATTCAGCAGATAACTCATGATATTGGTCAAATCAAAATTTCCGGTAATCATCCTGTCAATTTCCCGTAGGATATTCAAACGTTGTAATTGGCGTTCTTTTTGCTCGTTGAGCAATTCTCTTTGGATAGCGTAGGCAGCAATTTCTGCCAGAGCCACCAACAAGCGAATATCATCTTCATGCCAATCACGCTCTCCCCCTGCTTCCAGCATACCGATCACCTGGTCGTCCACAATCATAGGAACGATCATTAAGCTCCTGGTTCCACTAATTAAATTTGTCAGGACAGGTCCCGGGTCATTCTGGATATCATTGTTTACATAGACCTTCATATTGCGAATCACCCACCCGGCTGCACCAACACCCAATGGTAGACGTAATCCGTTTTGCGCCTGGAAATTTCCCAAACCGGGCATATAGACAAGTTCAAGGGCTTCCGTGTCCCAAATTGCGAGAGAAACACCCTGAGCACCCAGTGAATCCAACATATAATGTTGAATAATTTCATAAATTTCGTCGCGGTTATGGGTTTGCCTCAACATCTGGGCCAAATCCACCACGGTGGTCAACTCCCGTTCGCGTTGGCGCAGTTCCACCAATTGTTCGTTCAACTGGCGGGTACGAGCAGCGACTTTTTCTTCCAATTCCATATTTAAAACGCGCAATTCTTCCTGTGCCCGTTTGCGTTCAATCGCCAAAGCGATCTGATTGGAAACAAATTCCAACAATTCCTGGTGTGAGTGGGTGTAGTTGATTTCGCTTTCATCGTAGGATTGGACGGTAACTACCCCGATAATGGTATCTTTATTGGTTTTCAGCGGAACACCGAGCCATTGAACAGAAATTGCACCGGTAGGTTCCAGATCCTTTTCCACAATCATTTCTCTGTCAGCAGGGGTGTTGAGTAAAAACGATTCCCCACTACGGATAACGTACTCCGTTAATCCGTTCCCGCTTTTTCGCGGCTGCGGGGTTGTACCATGCTCATCCTTAAAATAAGGGAAGCTGACAATATCACTTTCTGCGTCATAAAGAGCAATATAAAAGTTCTTGGCCGGTAATAAACGGCTGACCACACCATGCACAAATTCAAACAAGGCTTCCAACGATTGCGCGGAACTGGCAGCTTCCGAGATCAGATAGAGGGTATTTTGCAGTTTCTCAAAACGTTTTCGCTCAGTGATATCCAACATTACACCGACCAGACCACCAATTTCACCGGTGGCGTCTTCGTAAGTAGCTTTATAAAAAACCGTATCGAGGTCCTGTCCACTGGCAAGTGCGACAATGGATTCAATACTTTGCCTACCCGGGTTAGCGATCAATTCCATATCGGATTGGTGATACATACTGGCCACCTCTTGCGGCCAAATATCAAATGTGGATTTTCCGATCAACTCGGTTCGGGGAATACCGATTAAATTTTCATAAGCCGTATTACAACCTTCGTAAATTCCCTGCTTGTTTTGGATAAAGACCGGAGCCGGAATCGTATCAATCACCAATTGTAAAAAGGATTGGCTTTCTGCCAGTTGAGCAGTACGTTCCAATACGCGCTTTTCCAGGTTTTCATTGGCTGCGGTCAATGCCTCTTGGGCATTTTTGCGGTCGGTAATATCCAGTATATAAAAATTATATTCCACCAACTGGTTGTCTTTGGTGGGATTCATATAGGTAAAATCATAGATCCAGCGATAGTCACCATTGAGTGTACGGATGCGATATTCCTGTTCAAAAAATAAACGTCCGGATTGCATCACTTCGCTCTGAAACTGGAAGATTCGGGATAGATCATCTGGGTGAACAATATTTCTTAGGATAATTTCTCCACTTAAGAATTGTTTGGGGGTATACCCAAACTGTTCAATATTCGGCGAAACATACAACATGGTGCGCTTGGTCATATCTTCAACCATTAATTTAAACATAACCACCGGCCCAAGAGCAAACAACTGCCGTTCCCGATATAGTTTTTCTTCGGCTTGTTTACGCTCAATGGCCATAGCAATTTGGGTGGATACAAAATTCAGTAAGTTCTTATCCTGTTCAGTGTAGCGCACACCTTCCGTATAGGTTTGGATAACCAACCCACCGATAATTTTTTCCTGTACGGTTTTTAAAGGGATCCCTAGCCAGACAAATGGGATACTACCCACCACACTGATTTCACCCGAGTCGGTTAATTCGTCCAGCATAGTCCGGGTAATCAGCAAGGGCTCCCTGCGATGGAGCAAATATTCGGTCAGACCGCGGCGCACTTTGCGATCCCGTTTACGCAATTGTTGTTCCGGATTGGGAGGCAGGTAATCCTGTTCATCCACGTAATAAGGGAAGCTGATGAATTCGGTAATTTCATCATAAAGTGCGATAAATAAATTAGGCGCAGGCAGCAAGGCAGCTATAATTTCATGAACCTGGGTATACAATTCATGCAAATCATTGGCTATGGCAGCGGCATTGGATATTTGAAAAACCGCCTTTTGCAATTGTTGGGTTATCAATTGTTCGAATGCATTGTGCAACGTTAAGCGAGTGAATTCATTTCCCTGCCAACTGAATGTGGATTCATGAACCTGAAGTAAGAGAAAATGACTGAGATCATGCAGCTGCAACAGAAGCTGTGGAATTTGCTCCTCCTGAACAGGCTGCAGAATGTGCTTTTCACAATTACAGAGAGCATAACACCTTGAATGAAAACAAATAACCGGTTCAAAGAAAGTCTCACCGGTTACGATCTGATTAGTAGAGAACCACTCCCGGGCAGCTGAATTGGCATATTGGACTTTGCGGTGGGTATCCAATATAAACACAGCGTCTTCAAATCCATCAAAGAGCGAATCCAGTGTGCTTAGAGGAAGAACTTCAGAATTAGGTTTTTTTGGCATAGCGAACCAACAAACAGCAAAATAAACGTTCCCACTGGTAAATTGTATCTTAAGAAAGCGAGAAAATGTATTTTAATTGGTTCGAGTTTTTCCTTATTGATGACAGAACAGTTTATAAACCCAATTCACTTGCATTGGCCTGCTCCAATAACACCTGCTCATCAAGATTTTCAGTATCCGAAAAATGGGAGTCGATATCCGGCGCAAACTCTAATTTGTATTTTTTCCACATATCTCGAGCCAATTGATCTGCGTTATAATCGACGCGCTGGCGTTGAAAATATTGACAAACCCGGGCTACGTCCCGCTGAAAAATGGACCAGGCATTGGGGTTTTGGTGAGGATGAATAGCCTGATGGAAATCGATCATCATAATTTCCTCTTCCCAGTAGAGAATATTGTAGGCCGAGAGGTCTGCATGAATTCGATCCATGGAAAGCATCAACTCCAGGTTAAACACAACCCGATCAAACAATCTGGCAGCCTCTGCATGGTTTAAATTAACCTCATTCAGTGTGGGTGCAGCCTGATCGGCATCTCCGATAAAGCTCATCAGGATGGCATTTTTTCCACTGGCGTACGGCTTTGGCGTATCAGCCCCGGCCTCATGCAGGATCTGCATGGTTTTTACCTCATGTTCAATCCAGGAAACATGTGTGAGCTGCAGCCCAAAGCTGCTCTTTTTTTGCATGGCGTAGGTGGCGCGGGAATCATGAATGATATGGCCGTTCTCATCCAGCGCTTCCCGTCCTGCACGATACAGGTGGTCATTCTTTAAATTACGGAACTGACGCGGACGGTAGACCTTGGCAGCCAGGAAAATTTCGGGAACACTGATACTGGCCAAACACTGGTATACGGAAGCCTCTTTGCCGCCCTTTACCATACGAAGGACATCCTGAATCCACTGCTCTTCGTAAAATTCGCCCAGTGATTGTTCCAGCCAGCCGGCCTCATACCGGG
Organism: Chloroflexi bacterium HGW-Chloroflexi-10; assembly: GCA_002840755.1. Classification (GTDB taxonomy): domain Bacteria; phylum Chloroflexota; class Anaerolineae; order Anaerolineales; family Anaerolineaceae; genus UBA6170. Next base: position 54,431 of record PHBZ01000026.1, read on the forward strand.
AAGCTTTATAGGTAAATGTAACCTGATCTTCTTCTGATTGTTTTTCTACAGGCTGGTTAGAAACAGGGGCCTGTTTTAGCTTGCTTTGTACGTTTTGTTTTTGGCCACGGTGTTGGCCTTTGATGGAACGCGCATTCAGTGATTCTGATAAGGCTATCCAATCATTCTCTTCTTCCAAATCAAAATGGTGACTCATTCCTAATACCCTCAAATTTTTTGTAAATTACTTTTATGAACAGCGGAGAATTCCACAAAATAAAATAATCCGAAATGTGTGTTGTTGACATGTTAAGCTGATCTCCAATAAAAAAAACCACAGGTGGGGCCAGTGGGTATCATAAAAAATAAAAAACCACAGGCTGCAAGCACCTGTGGTTCAAAACTCAAAGAAGAGTGAATCTAAACGATTCTGAGCCCAGGCGCACAAACTAATTGAACATAGCTGCAAAAGCTGGTTGGTTTCGACATCATTTATGCGCCTCCTTTCAGAAAAGAATTTTTTTGACAGATCAAAGTCTACCAAATTGGGTGAAGAGAGTCACCTGGTCAGATGACCAGTTTTTGGGGTTTTGGCAAAAGAACCGGCTAAAAGCGGCAGTTTTTACTGAACCTGTGTCTTTTCTTCTTAATATTTAATATATTTATCATAAAAATAATAACAAGTTGAAAACCTTAATTCCCTGTGCTATAATCTCAACAGTGTAATTATCCCCTTTGATCGGTAGAACAATCCGTTGAAACAACCACGAAATCCATTACGCATTAATGTCGGATTCATGATTCATGAATCTATCGGAAACTATCGCGAATTGGAATTTGCATATGATAAACTCTCTTTGGAAGAGGGTTTTGAATTAACCGATTTTATGGGGAAGGTTCGAATCAATCGAACGCCGCAAGGTCTGTTGCTGGATGTTAATTTTCAGGCATACGCGGTGGGGCAATGTGTGCGCTGTCTGGAGAACTACCAGCAGTTACTCACCACCGAATTTCAGGAACTTTTTGCATATCGGAGCCGGCATACCCGCGATGAAGAGTTGTTTGTACCCGAAGATGGCAATATTGATCTGGAGCCGCTGACTTATGAGAACTTCCTTCTGGTTGTTCCCATTAAGGCTTTATGTCGCGCGGATTGCAAAGGTTTGTGCCCCGTTTGCGGTACCAATTTGAATGAAACAGCCTGTGAACACACAGAAGCTCAGATTAAATATTAATGCTTCCATAAATATTATTGCTAGTAGAAAAAACGGAACCAGACTTGCAACTGAATCAACAGATTGATATTAAGACAATATTCAAATTTTATTTTCCGGTTGTGTTTCTCAAAACGATTCACCAGCGGCCCAGCATGTCGCCTTTTTATAGTTGTTGTATGGCAGGGAAGAGGAGGAATTTTGACGAATCCAAGTAGACGTTCCCGTAAAACTGAAATTTTTAGCATGTTGTTAGAAAAGGCTGATGTACAAGGGTACCTGACGACAGAAGACCTGATGGAAGCTTACCCCGAAGTGGGGAGTGATGTTGACCGGATGGACGCCATTTTGATGGCACTGCGCCGTCAGGGTGTGGATGTGCTGGATGAAGACGATCCGGCGCGCTCTATGGAGGATTACGGCAATCCACCGAGCGATATGGATCCCTACGCCGCCAACCTGGAAACGGTTAACAGCGATGACACCATTGGTCTATACCTGAAAGAAATGTCCTCCGTTCCGCTGCTTTCTGTGGAAGAAGAACTGAGCCTGGCACGCCGGATTGAAATTGGACGAATGGCCGAGGGATTACTGTGTGAATTGAACGGCCAGACTCCGCCGGAAGAACAAGAACGTTTACAGGCAGAGCTTGAAGATGGAGAAAACGCCCGCGACCACCTGATTAAAGCCAACACGCGTTTGGTGGTGAGTATTGCCAAACGATATATCGGGCGCGGCGTGCCCTTCCTTGATCTGATTCAGGAAGGCAACCTTGGCCTGATGAAAGCCGTTGAAAAATACGAATATCAACGTGGATTCCGTTTTTCCACCTATGCCACCTGGTGGATCCGCCAAACAATTACTCGCTCGATCGCCGACCAGGGACGCACCATTCGCGTACCAGTGCATATGGTGGACCGAATCCGGCAACTGTATCGCGTGATGCATGAGATGGAACAGAAACTGGGGCGCATTCCCAATAACGATGAACTGGCTGTGGAGATGGATTGCTCCACTACCAAGATAGATTGGATGATGCGCGTTTCCTGGCTGCCGCTATCACTTGAATCCCCGATTAACGAAGATGAAGAAGAATCCGAACTGGGCATGTTCGTTGAAGATACAGTCACACCCACACCAATCCAGAGCGCCTACAACAAAATGCTGCGTGAGCGGATTGAAGCCGTTTTGGATACCCTGCCGCCACGTGAAGCGCGCATTCTGCGCCTGCGGTTTGGGCTGGATAATGGGCATACCTACACCCTTGAAGAAGTCGGGCAGAAATTTGGGCTGACGCGCGAACGCATCCGCCAGATTGAAAGCAAGGCTTTGCGCCGCCTGCGCCATCCTCGGCGTTCCAGGCAGTTGAAGGAATATGCTCCGTAGATAGACTCGCACATAAAAACGCCAAGAACGCTAAGAAGAAATTTTTTAAATTGGTTTTTGGTTTAATGTCGCCTTCACCGTATCACAACTCACTCAACCGGACCGATCCCGTTTAATTCCAGATTCCTGATCCTACACTCTGAATTTGGTGCGTTGGATGGTTAAATTTTTAATCCAGTTCCACTCCATAAAAAATCCACTCTGCCGTTCCCACCCAACAGCACCCTACTAAAATACAATAACAAATTGTGATCCTTTCTAAACCAGCACTTCTATGGCCAGGCGCATTATCCATTTGACCAGGGTGGGATTGGCTGAGAAGCTATTGAATGGGGGGATATTCCGTTGTACAATTCAATCATTCTCATTATTGATAATAATAACAGCTTGTCCGTTGGGAGACTATTTTGAGCAAAGAAAGAGAAAAAGCAGATCTGATCATTCACCCGGTGCGGCTGCGCATTCTTCAAGTGCTTAGCGAAGGGCGTCTCACTACCCAACAGTTATCGCAAAAGCTGGCAGATGTGCCCACCTCTTCGCTTTACCGGCACCTGAAAAAGTTGCTGGATGGCGGTATGGTGGATGTGGCGGAAACGCGCCTGGTGAAGGGCGTGGAGGAAAAGACTTACCGCCTGTTAGCCCAACCGCATATCAATGCCGACGATGCGGCTTCCATGACTAAGGCAGATCATCTGCGTTACTTCACCGCCTATCTGGCTACGGTAATTCAGGGTTTTCAAAATTACCTGGATGCCAGTGAAAGCGTAAACATGCTGGCAGACCGCGCTGGATATAACGAAGTGCATTTTTATGCCGATAATGCCGAATTGGAGCGTCTTTTCACGCCGTTCAATGCCGATTTGCTGAATTTAAAGAAAAACACCCCCGGTAATGGGCGGCGTTTAAGAAAATTGGTGGTTGTTAACCACCCCGAGTTTGAGACTGAGGAGCAAAGAAATGACTAATTTAAATATTCTGGATGAAATCATGAAGTACCTGCCGCTATTAATCCCTTTATTTGTAATTCAGATCGGATTAATGATTGCCGCTATTGTGGATCTGGTCAAACGCGAAAAGACCCGCGGCCCCAAGTGGATGTGGGCGTTGATTGTGGTATTTGTCAATATGATCGGCCCGATTGTGTATTTCGTGGTAGGCCGCGAGGAAGAATAAGATGGACACCAACCTGGATTCGGGGATTGCCATTCGCTGCGAAGGGCTGACCCGCTATTACGGTGATGTAAAGGCGTTGGATCACCTCGACCTGGTGGTTCCAACCGGTTCCATTTTTGGCTTTCTGGGCCGCAACGGTGCCGGGAAAACCACCACCATGCGGCTGATTACCGGCATGGCCAACCCGACTGCCGGGCGTGCCTGGATTGCCGGAGTGGAAACCACCAACGGCGATCCTTCTGCCGGGTATGCCTACGGTTACCTGCCGCAGCAGCCGGTCTTTTTCGGCTGGATGCGTGCCTGGGAATATCTGGATTATGTTGGCCGTCTCTACAAAATGCCTGATAAGTTACGCAAACAACGCACCTTTGAAGTATTGGAACAGGTAGGCTTAAAAGATGCCGCCAAACGCAAAATTGCCGGTTTTTCGGGTGGAATGAAGCAGCGCCTGGGGATAGCGCAGGCCATTCTGCACCAACCCAGGGTGCTGCTGCTGGATGAACCTACCAGCGCACTCGATCCCGCCGGGCGGTATGAGGTGCTGGATTGGATTCGCAACCTGAACGGCCAGACCACCGTATTTCTCTCCAGCCATATTCTGGATGATATTGAGCGCATTTGCGATCAGGTAGCCATTTTGCACAATGGGCGGCTGGTAAAGGTGGGCGAGCGGGATGCTATTCTCGCAGAATATGCCACCAACGCTGTCGAAATTCAGGTGGAACCGGGAGCGGAAATCGCTTTGGACACCTTTGTACAGCAGCTTGCGGCACAGCCCTGGGTGGAAAGCAGTATCCTGGAACGCCGGTTGGCGCGCATTATGGTTTCTGACATGGCTGCCGGACAAGAATATCTGCTGCCGATGCTGGCTGAAGCCGGTTTGCCGTTGGCTCGTTTTGAATGGGTACGCCCAACTCTGGAAGAAGTCTTCCTGGAATTAAGTGAGTAATCGCATGCATGCTATAGCTTATACTATTGTGATCATTTTAACTGTAGCCCTGCCACTTGTGTTGGCTGTCTGGCTGCGCCGCCGATTTAGGGTTTCGTGGTTTTTCTTTGGGGTTGGCGCATTAACCTTTATCGGCTCTCAGGTGGTGCATTTACCGCTCAATGAATTTCTGAGCAAGGTCGGTATTCTACCGGCTGCGCCGGAGGGGGGTTGGCAAATTACTCAAATGGCGCTTATTGCCGGGCTAACTGCCGGTGTCTGCGAGGAATTGGCACGCACGGTGGGTTATGCATTGCTAAAACGCGCCCGTAAACTGGAAGAGGGATTGATGCTTGGAATAGGGCATGGCGGTGTGGAAGCCATGATCCTGATGAGCATTCTGACGGCCGGAACAGTTATACAACTGTTTATGCTGCGCGATGTTGACCTGAGCACTATGGATTTTTCAGCCCAACAACTGGCTTATATCGCTGATCAGATGAAGATGTTCGAACAGTCCCCCCTGCAGGCTGTTTTACCTATGCTGGAACGCATGATTGCAATGGGTCTGCATGTGATCCTGTCTTTGATGGTGCTGTACGCTTTCCAAAAACGGAATGCTATGTGGGTTGTTGCAGCTATTCTTTACCATGCCATTGTGGATATGGGTGCGGTGCTTTTACATTATCAGGCGGTGAATAACTGGCTGCTCGAAGGTCTGTTTTTTGCCATGTTGATTCCCGGTGTTTTCTGGGCGTTTTTCACTTTTCGCCCGCAGTGGCGTACCAGCGTGTTAAAACGTGTGCCGGTGGAATGGGGACTCTTCTGGCAGTCTTTACGCAAGGAACTTATTCAACTGTGGCGCACCAAAATGGTGCTGGTAGTGGTGGGCGTATTTGCCCTGTTTGGGATGATGTCTCCCCTTTTGGCCTATTTCACACCGCAGATCATTGGCAGCATGGAAGGCGCAGAGATGTTTAAGGACCTGATCCCGACCCCGAGTGCTAAGGATGCCATGGACCAGTTTGTGAAGAATCTTTCCCAGTTCGGCTTTTTGATCGCCATTCTGGTCGGGATGGGCCGGGTGGCGGGTGAGAAGGAAAAAGGAATCACTGAGATGATTCTGCACAAGCCGCTGCCGCGCTGGGCATACATCCTCTCCAAATTTGTGGCGCAAATGCTGATTTTCCTGGCCGGATTCATCATTGCGGAAATTCTGGGATATGTTTATACCATCTACCTGTTTGGTGAAGTTTCACTGGGTGTATTTACCCTGATAAACCTGCTTTTGTTCGTCTGGCTGATGTGTTTCTCAGCGGTTACCTTGCTGGGCAGTACCGTGACACGCAGTATTGGCGCAGCGGCTGGCGTTAGCCTGGCCGGCGCGGTGGTGATTATGGTGACTGGACAGATTCCGCAATATGGTATGATCAGTCCGCAGGCTTTGATGGGTTGGGCGGCTGCGATTTCGGCGGAACAGGCTGTCTTGCTGCAATCCAGCAACTTCACCGCACTGGGTACAAGCGTGGTATTGATCATATTATTGCTGATCTGGTCAGTTGGGCTGTTTGAACGACAAGAGATTTAAAATAAGTATGCCGGTCAAAATTTTGACCGGCATTTCTTTTATTCGGTGAGGTCTCTTTTAATCCAGAAAAGCTGGTCCAGACTTTTTTCAGTGACCTGTGCAATCATCAAACATAATTTTATGGTCGGGTTGTATTTGCCAGCTTCAATCAGCCCGATGGTTTGGCGGGTTATACCTACCAATTCGGCCAATTGCGCCTGGGTGAGCCCTTTTTCAACGCGAGCCAGCTTGACGCGGTTGCCATATTGGATATCTTCCATGAGCAAACTCCTCTCATAGTGATTCTGATTTGATTGTAACACATATTTGGAATTAAGCGGATTATATCTGACTTTATGTATAATTTAATTTACAAAATCCTCGGATTATCCTTTACAAAATTGTAAATGGTCTTATAATTCTTTCTTGCACGTCTTGATTTATCAGGCGCGTCGCGCGCATCCGCGGGTGCGAGACATCGTAAGGTTAAGAGCTTCTTAACCAAGGAGAAAAAATGATTTTCGATATTGGTACTGTCTTATGGTCAGCCCTTGGACTGATGCTGTTTTTGCTTGTCCTTTCCGGGATTCGCTTTATTCCCAACAACCGGATTGGTCTAGTGGAAAAACGTTTTGGCCGGCATTCTGTAAAAAGCGGTTTTATTGCTTTAAAGAATGAAGCCGGTTATCAACCGGAAGTGCTGCGCGGTGGTTTGCATTACCTGATGCCCATTCAGTTTGTGGTGCATACTTCCCCGCTTGTAACGATTCCGCAAGGAAAGATCGGGTATATCTTTGCGCGTGATGGTGAGCCCTTGAGCGCCATGCAGACTCTGGCTTCCAACATTATCACCAACGATTTTCAGAATGCCAGAGTCTTTCTGAATAACGGCGGACAGCGCGGCCCTCAGCGCCAGATTTTGCGTGAAGGTACCTATGCGATCAACCTGGCGCAGTTTATTGTGATCACCGATGAGCGCGTGTATTACATGCCACTGAGCCGTGATGACAGTTCTGTGATCCAACGTATGGTGGAAGTAATTGCCGAACGTGATGGTTTTCGACCAGTAGTGATCAAGGATCTGGATGATAAAGTTGGGATTGTGACCGTGCATGACGGCCCATCCCTGCCAACCGATGAGATCATTGCCCCGATTGTTGGTCAGGACACCGAAAATACGGATACGTACCATAATAACTTTCAAATGCCGGACCGCTTTTTAAAAGCAGGCGGCCAGCGCGGACGTCAGCTTCAGGTATTGGTGGAAGGTACCTATTACTTAAATCGCTTGTTTGCAACCGTGGAAATGATCCAGAAAACCACAATCGAAGTTGGTACAGTGGGTGTAGTAGTTTCCTATACCGGTACCACAGGTGTGGATCTTTCCGGCCTGGATTACCGGCATGGGGAGCTGGTGGGAAAAGGCAGTCGTGGCGTATGGAGCGAGCCATTATTACCCGGTAAATACGCTTTCAATACCTATGCCGGTAAAGTAGTGATGGTGCCAACCACCAACATTATCCTCAAATGGATTCGCAGTGAAGTGGGTTCTCACAACCTTGATGAGAACCTGGCGGAAGTGTCTTTGATCACCAAGGATGCTTTTGAACCGTCCCTGCCGCTTTCGGTGGTGATCCATATCGATTACCAGAAAGCGCCGCTGGTCATTCAACGTTTCGGTGATGTGAAACGCCTGGTGGAACAGACACTGGACCCGATGGTATCGGCTTACTTTAAGAATGTCGGCCAAACGCGCACCCTGATCCAATTGATTCAGGAGCGCAGTGATATCCAACGCATCTCCAGCCTGGAGATGAAAGATAAGTTCGAACATTACAACCTGGAACTGGAAGAAGTGTTGATCGGTACACCGGCTTCCAATGTGAACGATAAGCAAATTGAAATGATCCTTAATCAACTGCGGTCGCGCCAGATTGCCGTGGAGCAGATTGAAACATACAACCGCCAGGAAATGGCGGCCGCCAAGGAACGCGAGTTACGTGAAACGCAGGCACGCGCCGAACAACAGCGCAATATTACCGAGTCAGAGATCAGCATTACCGTTCAGACGAACCAGGGTAAGGCCGAATTCCAGCGCGCTGTTCAACAGGCTAACCAGATTCGTACCCTGGCTCAGGCGGATGCGGAAAGAATCGCACGTACCGGTATTGCTCAAGCTATTTCCACCGAAGAACAGGTGGCGGCTTACGGCGGGCCACAATACCAGGTGACCCAACAGGTAATGAACCGCTTTGCCGAAGCGATCCAACAATCACGTGTGGATGTAGTTCCCCGTATCGTGGTGGGCGGCGGCGGTGAAGGCGGCAGCACCAGCGGCAGTGTTATGGAAGGGCTGCTGACCATGCTGCTCTCCGAAAAAATGGGTGTGCAGTTAAATAAAGCGGAAGACCGCGAACGAAATCCCGAAACTGAGCGCTTACGCGAAGAGATTCGCAAAAGTATGAGCGAAAATCGGGAATCACCGGCGGCAGATTCACCAACTGACAAAAAACAGTAACCTCAGTTAGTGGATAACCCGAGATAAAAGACAGAGCGTTAATTAGACGCTCTGTCTTTTATATTCCAATCATTATTTCAACTTGTTGGAGAATCCGATTGATCTTGATATATACAGTTTAACTGTATATAATACAACTGTATACAGCAAGACTGTATATCGTAAAACTGTATAACTGACGTCAGTACAGAAAAATACTTTATTTTTGGAGGAACTATCATGTCTCAAAGCTTCAAATTTCCAAAATGGATTAAATTACTGGTGTGCCTGAGCTTCTTATTCGGCGGCTGCCAACCTACCCTTTCGGTGGAAAAAGGCCAGGAATATTTTCAACCTATCTCAAGCCTCAGTATCCCTGAGTATGTCAGCATCGTTGGATTGGGTGAAGCCACGCATGGAAATGCGGAATTTGTTCAGATACGGCTGGATGTATTAAAAGAACTTGTTCAGAAGTATGATTACCGTACCATTGCGATTGAAGGCGATTTTGGCGGCAGCCAGGTGGTGAATGAGTACGTTTTGAACGGCACCGGCACAGCGGCTGAGGCCGTCCGGCAGATTGGCTTTGCCATCTATAAAACACAGGAAATGGTGGACCTGGTGGAATGGATTTACCAATACAACCAGTCTGCAGCGCAAGATGAGAAAATCCATTTTTATGGTTTTGACATGCAGCGCTATGATCACAATATCGACGGTTTGCTGGCATTCATTGAGCGGGTGGATGCAGACAAAGCAGACGCATACCGGACGGCATTGGCGGACCTGAACGATGAGACGGTTTTCAACCAATCACGTGAAAAGATCCAGGGCGGCCTGAAAGCTATTGAAACAATTCTGGCGGAAATGGAACAAGGAAAAGAAGCCTATATTGCGGAAACTTCCCAGGCGGAATTTGATCTTGCTTACCAGTTTGCCACCTGCATTCAGGAAAACGCCACCCTGCGCGGAACCGATGTGAGTTACACGGAAGCACGTGATCGTTATATGGCTGAGAAAGTAGCCTGGATTGTGTCTTTTGAACAAAGTCAGGGCCGTGAAAAAATCCTGCTAACCGGGCATGACGGACATATCGAAAAGAGTGCTGCCGCGGCAATGTACCGCTCGATGGGAAGCCGGCTGCAGGAAACCTTCGCCGAAAAGTATTTTGCCATCGGCACGGATTTTTATGAGAGCACCTTTAATTGCAAAGAATCCGGCAGCGGTGAACGCAAGCAGTTCTCGGTAAAAAACGGGAATAAACTGAACACAGCTTTCCGCAACAGCGGCATGGATATCGCTTATCTGGATATACAAAAAGCATTAGAGGACCCGTCTCTGTCAAAAATTCTCACCTCCAGCCTGTGGATGAGCAATATCGGCGATGAGTTCAGTGGGTTATACCGGTTTGTTAAATTCTTTTATGCACTCAAGATGGTGCCGGCAGATGCGTATGACGCCATCATCTTTGTGCGCAGCGCCACCCCCACCACCATGCTGGCGGATGAGTAAAGTATTGCAGATCATCCCCACTACAGCGAACAACGTAACCGGCAGGCTTTTGGTCCTGCCGGTTTCATTAACCTAAATTGACTTGAATTTTAATCTTACCCACCTGGCCATCCGGTTCGTGGATGTAAACAAGATTGTCCACGTTAAACTCCCAGTTAAAGGTGCGAAAAGCCAGGACGCGGGTGACCGCACCAATGTTTTGCGGGTTTAGGTCTAGATAAGCCAGGCTGATATGCGGAACCCAGTTTTGCGGGTTGTAATACGGGCTGATGCCTTTGCCAAGCGGCTCGAGAGCCTTCCAGAGCTGCTGGTGGTAGCGAACCAGGTAGGGGGATTTGACCACCGGGATGAAAAGCACCGGTTGTTCTCCGCTGAAGAAACCCAACCCGGTAGTGCGCACGGTGAATGGTTTGCTTAGCTTTGCCGCAGCAGACAGGGTTAGCTCCAGGCCGGCTTCATCGTACTCTTCGCCAATCTGCCAGGAAAAATGCGGATAGGGTGTAACGCGGATTCCTCGCAGGCCATGGTCGCGCTCCAGTTCATCCCACAGATCTTCTACTTGCTGGTAAAACGGCTGAGGTAACATACTGACGATGCCATGCATATACTGCTCCTTAAGCTCCGCCGCCTACCGGCGGAATAAAATACAATTCGTCACTGCTCTCGAGACGGGTTTCCAACCCCTCTGGCAGACTGGCACAATCGATATAGTTAAGCACAATGGTCAGGTGGGCGTGAAGCTCACCAACTTCGTTCTGCCAGTGGGAGGTTAACTGGGGAAAGTGCTGCAAAACGATGCGAATCGCCTGGGATATGCTGCTGCCCGCCGGGATGGGCAGATCCACACTGTGCACGCCGCTGATGTTCCGGTATGTGGCAAAAAAACTGATGCGCATGAGTTATCCTTTCCTGCAATGATTGTAAGAGCAGGGTGTGGCAGAGTCAAGCGGAATACAAATTGCCCCTCTGGTTCAGGTAATTTTTTTCACGATCGAACATCCCGAACCACCCGAGCTATTATCTTAACGATTGACCTCTACAGTGATATGCACCAGTTCCTTGAATTGAGCTAACTGTTTTTTGTAAACCGCCGGCGAGTGCTGGACCTGATCTACAATGGAGAGGATACAGGCAAAGCGATGCCCGCTGACTTCCCATAGATGCAGGTCGGTCACGCTGCATTTACCGTCTTTTTCCAAAACTTTCCGGATCTCTTCAGCGAGATGAGGCGCATCATTCCGGTCCAACAGCATTTGCCCGGTATCTTTGAGCAGCCCGATGGACCAGCGCGAGATAACCACAGCGCCGACAATACCCATGAGGGCATCCATCCATACCCAGCCGAAAAAGCGACCCGCCAGCAGTGCAGCGATGGCCAGTATAGAAGTGAGGGCATCGGCGATCACATGCAGGTAGGCAGCGCGGATATTATGATCATGCTCGTGCTGGTGGCCTGTATGGTGGTCATGCTCACCACCCAGAATACGGGCGCTGACCAGATTCACCACCAGGCCAATCACCGCTACCAGAATGGCCTCCTCAAAACGAATCGTCTGTGGCTGAAAAAAACGTTCAAATGATTCAATCGCCATGGCAATGGCAACTACCAGCAATAATATCGCACTGGTATAGCCACCCAATGCACTGATTTTTCCAGTTCCAAAACTGAAGCTGGGATCGTTGCGATGGCGGCGGGCATACCAGTATGCCAGAAAAGCGACACTCAGGGCAAAGGTGTGGGTGCCCATATGCCAGCCATCCGCCAGTAAAGCCATCGAACCAAACAGAGTGCCAGCAGCAATCTCGGCCACCATCATGGCAGCCGTCAGAATTACTACCGATAAGGTACGTTTTTCGTTCCCGGAATGGTCTGCTTGAAAATCATGCTGATGCTTATACTCGGATAGGGTGGATTGCGACATGCGAAGCTCCGTTTTTCTTCCGGTGAATTCCGAATGAAATTAAGATGACATATTGTACCAATCCAGTCGCATTTAAGGAAATGCAGGTTTCATAAAAATTTTACAGACATGCCTGGCGGGCCAGGTAACAGAATTAAAGAAGGAGTAATACATGAACAAATGCCTAAAATCCACATCAGCGTTATGCATCTGGATCTGACCCTTTTGCTGCACCAGAAATATTGCTGGCGCAGCAAAAGACGTAAAATCTAATAGATTCTGTCACGGGAAACTTCGGAAATTCGATCTTTTACTTCCACTATTCTGGTAATATAATGTTGGAAGAAATTAGATTATTCGCCAAAAAATGGAGGTTTGTATGCCCCGCAGTCCGGAAAACACAGGAACCTGTGGTTATTGTGGTGAAGTGATCACCAAGCGTGGCGTGACAAAGCATCTAGAAAAATGCCCCATGCGGATCGAAGCCCTTCAGACGGCGACTGACAGCCAACGCCCCATGGAAACGATCTGGCATCTGCGCGTGCAGGATGCGGATAACAAAGACTTTTGGCTTGATCTGGAAATGAACGGTTCCGCATCACTAAAAAAATTGGATGAATATCTGCGCGCTATCTGGCTGGAATGCTGCGGCCACATGAGCCAATTTACCATTGGCGGCTGGGGCGGCACGGAGATTGGCATTTCCCACAAAGCCAATACCATTTTCGAACCAGGTTTGGTGCTGCGTCACCTGTATGATTTTGGCACCACTTCCGAAACGGATATCAAAGTAAAAAGCTCACGCCAAGGAAAACCAGCAAGCAAGCACCCGATTGTTTTGCTGGCGCGCAATCAAAAGCCTCTGGCCACATGCCAGGAATGCGGGCAACCGGCACAATGGTTGTGTATTGAATGTATCGAGGAGGAGGATTGCTCCGGTACGTTATGCGACAAACATGCTAACGAACACCCGCACCATAATTATGGTGAACCAATGCCTTTGTTGAATTCGCCAAGAACAGGGATGTGCGGCTACGAAGGGCCAGATGTTCCACCGTATTAAGCAATAATATCATTTCGCTTTACTTCCAGGTTTTAGTTAAGGCCGGGGTGAGTTTAACCAGCATGTTTTCGGGGTCTTTGATCCACGATTGCGGATCGGCGGCCAATACCCCTTCATTTCCCAGGTAACGAATATAAATCCAGGTGCTTTTCTCTTCTACCAGGGTGCGCGGTGAGGTGATCACTTCCGCCTCTCCTTCCAATAACACGGCGCGCATGCCGCCTTGTGTTTCATTCACATCGATGATTACCGAACAGCGCGGATTTTTCGCCAATTCTTTCATCTTGCGTGTGCTGCTAAAGCCGCTGATCCACAGGCTTATTCCATCCCACACATACCATACCGGCACCACATGCGGCTGCAAGGTATCCGGGTTCAGTGTTGCCAAACGTGCCAGAAGGGGCTGATTTAAGAATTCATCCATTTCACTCATCTGCTATTCTCCGTGTAAACTGTCATTGAATCTTGCTTTCCCAGTAATTCATGCAGCATCTGGCCGGCAGTCCACTCTGCTCTACCGCCCAACTCGCGCGGGGTGGTGCAATCCGCGACAATGTATATTCCGGCGACCTGACAGAAGGAGTATTCCATCTCGCGCCGGAAAATGACCTGGATTACATCGGCGTTATCTTCCAACGGCCCGCCGCAAGTGACCAGTAAGGCAGTTTGTTTTCCTTTAATTAAAGACTGCGTAGCAGTGCCTGCGTTATATTTCACCAGGCTGTACTGGCGGTCCCAGAGCACTTTCATCTGGGCGGAACAATCCCAGACATACAGCGGCGTAGCATACAGGACCAGGTCGGCAGATCGCATGCACTCAAAGATCCGTAGGGCGTCGTCCTTCTGACGGCAGCCGGGCTGATCCTGCACCTTCTGGCAAGCGTCACAGCCTTTACACGGGTAGATGTTCACCTCGGCCAGGTTGATACGCTCAATTTCCGCATGGGGTGAGACCAGCTTTTCAAAAGCTGTTAAAACGGCGGCAGTATTGCCTTTTTTGCGGGCGCTTCCCAGTAAAGTAAGAATTTTCATTCCACTATTATATAACGCCCGTGGTCACAAATTTCGCCTTCCTCTTTGAGGAAAAAGGCGAAATTTGCGACCGTGACGGGTATATATTGGTTAATGATGATGACGGCGGTTGAACGCGTCCGCACACACTAAACCCTCTGATATAGAGAGATTAAATCAGACCAAGTAGCGCGCCGGCAGATCCGGTACCTGATGCAGAAAATTCTGGACAAACTGTTTCTGGCGTGGGGTTAAGCGGGTGTACCACCAGGCCAGCAGCCCGGTGATCAATGCGATAGTCAAAACCGTATTTCGAAAGCGTTTAAAAGAGTAAAAAATCATTTTTGACTCCTATTTTTCATATTTTTCAATGATCTTGGATGTGATCAAACCTGAGGCAATCGTGGTGGGCACACCGCCGCCGGGATGTGTGGATGATCCGGCCAGATAAAGACCCTGAATACTCCTGGAACGCGCAGCCGGGCGGAAGACGGCTTGAGCGGGCAGGTCTTGCTGGAGACTATAGATGGCACCCTCTGGCAGCAGCAGCTGACGTTCGAAATCCAGCGGGGTGGCACATTCGGCCATCACAACATGATCCTTCAGCCCGGGAATAACTGTCCGGGATAGATTTTCGATGGTACGTTCCACGTAAAAAGGCTTCTCCGTATCCCAATCGGTGCCGCTGAGATGGTAAAAGCCTTCCGGAATCAAATTGAGTACATGTTTGCCCTGCGGCGCCAGCGTGGAATCGGTGTGAGAAGGCCAGCAGATCAGACCAAAATTCTCTTTGGTCAGGCGGCCCGTCTGCAGATGATCATACCAATAACGGTTGACATCCTCCGGCGAGGCGGCAAAGGCACTGTGATGCGCATCCAGTTCAGGTGAAGCATCCAGACCCAGGTAGATCATCGGTACGGAAGCGGACAGGTCATAGCTTTTGATGCCCTTGATGACCATCGACGGTAAATATTCGCTGCCGATCAGTTTGAGATACAGCGTTTTGGCGTTGATATTGGATACGACGATATTGGCTGAAATTTCCGTTCCATCCGCCAACCGGACGCCAACGGCGCGCCGGTTGCGCACCAACACTTTATCAACGCGGGTTTTCAGGCGCAGTTCCATACCAAAACGTTCACCACAGCGCTGTAAGGCTTCCGGAATACGGATCATGCCACCGCGCGGGTAGTAGATGCCGACATGCTCACTGTAGGGCACCATAGCGTAGGGACCGGGACACAGCGCGGGCGGCAGGCCAAAGTAGAGCGCCTGGTTACCCATCGTCTTGAGCACGGTTTCGTTTTTGAAATATTTTTCGAGAATATCCTGATAACTGGAAAGAAAAACCGGCAGAAATTTCAGAAAACGGGGGTTCTTCCGCACCATTTGCACCATATCCATCATGGTGCTGGCAGGTTCGACGAAGAAAGTATCCAGTGTGACCTGCATCATATCGTCGCAAAAGGTTACAAAATCTTTCCAGCGGCGGCCGTCTTCGGGAGATATCTCGGCGATGATTTTACCGGTCTCTTCCACTGAAAGCGGGTAGGTAATGCGCTTGCCGTCCGGATAAATGAAAGTCATGATCGGGTCGCAAGAAATCAGGTCGACTTCTTCCTGGAAGGTGGTGCCCAGCTTTTGAAAGACCTGTTCAATGGGTTGGATAATCTCCACAATAGAAGCACCTACATCACAGCGGAAACCATCCTTTTCAAAGGTTGAGCAGCAGCCACCAACCAGGCCGCTTTGTTCCAATACCAGGACACGGCGGCCCTGTTTGGCCAATAGTGCGCCGGTGGAAAGCCCACCCAGCCCAGCGCCAATCACGATCACGTCATAATCAGGCATAACATCCTCCCCGGAAACTAAAAAACAAAGTCAAACCAACCTTGTGAATTAATTCACTTAATTATTATAGATTAAATTTTGGGAATGACTCGATCAGTAGGATGATCAATTCTTGTAACTTGGATCAAAATAAGAAACTGCGCGATTACGGCCACTTCGTTTCGCTTCAAAAAGTGCTTCATCACTTTGGCGAATCAGTTCTTCCAGGGTTGAATAATCTGTTTCCATACTAGCAACACCGGCACTAACTGTTACACGAAAGGAATCATATGTATTTATTATCGAAGTTTCTGAAATCATTTTTACGATTCGTTCTGCGAAATTTTTTGCATTAGTTAATCCGGTTTCGGGCAGCAAAAAAATAAATTCCTCACCCCCATAGCGCCCAACAATGTCTCCCCTGCGAATAGCCGTTTTGCACAAATGCCCAATTTTCATCAGAACCTGATCTCCTACGCCATGTCCGTAAGAATCATTTACTTGTTTAAAATAATCGATATCCATCATCATAATCGATAATGGATGCTGATAGCGTTGAGAACGGATAAATTCTTTTTCGGCCAGGTTGTAAAAATGACGGCGGTTATATAACGCTGTTAAGCCATCCATTATGGCCATTTCATTGATTTTTTGAAATAAGCGTGCGTTAGAAATTGCCAACCCACACAAATGAACGATTGACAGAGAAAGATTAATATATTGAGTTTTGTACTCCGGCAATTTTAAGTCCTGAATACTGATTACACCTAAAATCTGATCCATATGAACCAGCTTCAGATAAAAACCGTTGCCGGAAGAGGATATTCGATACGTTTCACTATCTGTCTCTACCCAGTGCTGCAGGAAATTGACTTCACCTTTGGTTATGCTGTGATCTCCTCTGGTTTGCAGGGAATCATTGATAATTGGCAAAAATGTAACCTCGTCCGCAGAAAAGAGCATCGTAAAAAGATCGATAATTTCAATAATCACTGCTTCTTCATCACGAATTTTTGATAAATTCGTTAACATATCCAACGCCATTGAATAATCGGCTATTTTTCGATCCCGGTCGGCGACAAGAGCTTCAATCTGCTGCATTTTTTTTGTGTTTTGCCACTCGGATACAATCTGCGATAAAAATAAATCTAAATACTCCAGCCCGACAGAAAATGTTTCGATCGGGATTTCCAAGAAACCCCCCAGGTCGATTAATTGCTCTTCGCTGATTGGATCCGCCAACGTGTCTACCAGAACTAATTTTTTGATTGATTCATGAAACATCTTTTTAGCGGTGGGTTGATCTAACCCCCATTGCTTAAAAAATCGGGGCCAATCCGACAACCATCCGGGGGTCACGATATAAGCACCTTGCCCGATTAAAGAATCTATAAAGGAAGAGGGCGCAACAACATGGTGGCATTGAATCAAATTTTTAAAACAATGACCATTAATTTCCAGAATTTGATCCAGGCGTCCCTTGTCACAACCAACTACGACCACATCCTCATCATCCTTTAGTTTCCATTGTTCCAATTCTTCTCTTGCAGTCGCTGCTAAATGCGGGTAACAGCAATTTTGCGGAACAAAGAATAAATTAACATCTTTCCACTGCTTATCGTTTACTATTTTTTCACATTCAGGTCTGAATGCCTCACAAAGAACCAGTTTTAAGTTTCGGGGCATTCGTCTTCAATCCATTTCAAAGGGTATGTACCCCATTTTCGGGCAGCTTCCGAAATCACCAACAGGGTTTCATCCGGGACCTGGTAGGGAATTTCACCATGGTTATCCGAGAGGATAAATCCGCCGCCGCGCGCACCACCAACTATTGCGGTTTTCACGGCAGTTACAGCTTCAACTTCTGTCCACCTGCGCATTGATATGCCATCCAGATTTCCTAATAACGTAAGCTGTTGATTGACCGCTGATTTTAATAAATTTAAATCCTCATTAGTGCTGACCCCAACAATCGACGTTCCTGTTTTGGTGATGTCTTCGATGATCGGTAAGCACCGGCCAGACGCAAAATGTGTGGCTGTTGGCCCCTGGATAGCTTTTAACGTTCTTTGGGCAACCAGAAAACCTGTATTCCGGTATTGGTCAGGCGTAATAATCGATGATGAAGACATTGGATCAAAATAACAAATAGCCGTCGCGCCGGCTTCCAATTGTGCATTCGCCCATTCCACACAAAAAGCTTCATTAATTTTCATTAACTGCTCAAACAGGTCAGGTCGTTCAAACATCAAATTCAGGTAATTTTCAAATCCCAGTTGCATCACCGGCAGTGAAAATGGTGACATCACCACTCCTATGATAGGTACTTCCTGTCCGGCGGAAGCTTTTAATGCTCGATGAGCAGTAAGTACTTTTTGTAAACCAGAGCTGTCTTTTACTTTGGGCGCTTCTAGATTCAGGATATCTTCGGGGTGCTTAATAATGGGTTCTCCAGCGTTTGGAGGGCCATCTTCAATAAAAACCGTTTCGCCACCAAAAGCATCTATTTCCAGAGAAGCATAGAAAAAATTGTAATAACAATCATGCTGATACTTTGCCCGCAAACGAAGTTGTCCTTCAACAACATTTTCAGATTTTGAAAAATATTCCTGAATAGAAACACCGGTTTCTTTTGCACCATGCATGGTTAATAAAAGAAATAACGGTACACGATCGGGTTCATTTTGCCCGAGAGTGGTCAACACACGCTGCATCGAAGTTAATGAAGAGGTGTTCACGAAACCTCCTTAATCATTCTTTGAACAATTTCAACGGCATCGATTGCTGATTGACCAACGGCATCGGCATGCACTTCCTGCCATAATTGATTGTCGAATTGAAATGGTGCACCACCAACGATAATATTGACCTGTGTATTTGTCGATCGAAAAAGTTCGCGCAGATTTTTGATTTTTAAGGCTGAAGGCAACATCAGCACAGAAATGAGCAAAATTTTTATTTCATCCCGGACAACTCGTTCTGCTAACTCTTTGGTTGCCATTCGCCCAAAATCCAGGACCTCAAATCCGCAGGCACGCAGAGTGGAGTGCACAATTCGTTTTCCGAGCACATGAAAATCTTCCAGGGTTGCAATCGCTATTTTGGGCTGCCTGGTACGATTTTCATGGTCAGGCGGTAAGATTAAATCCACCAGTTCTTCACAAATCCGGCCGCTCATATAAACCTGTGAGAGTGAATAGGATCCATTTTCCCAACCACTGCCTATCCGCGCAAGTACAGGAACAACCAGTTTTTCAACAAATTGTAAGGGGGTGAAGTTTTCATGAGTAGAGGCAAATAATTCCCTGGTTGTTATTCGGTCAACATTTAAAAGCGCAGCCTCAAATTTTTGACACAACCCCTCAAGTTCAGCATGAGTTATTGCCATTTTCATTATTCCTGTTAGGTATTTTGTTGTTTTTAGAATCTCTCCAACATTAGGACAGATGAGATTTTATAGTCCTGGTTCCTCCCCATATTTTTTAATATTAGAGGAGTACCGGTCTTTCTTTACGGATGTGCATATCGATTATAGGTTAAGAGAAGGGTTATTTTTCTCCAAAACCTAATATCATTCTAACATAAGCACTGATACCATAGCATAAACAATCGATTAATTATAAATAAACTTTATGTAAAACATCAAAGTGCTTACTATTTAGTACACTATACCAGAGGAAAGAAATTTTTTTTATACATTTATTCCTCTTTTCCCTGATTCAGGTAAAGATGATAGCCATTTTGGCTTGAACAATTGATACAACAACATTGTTGGTGGTATAGAGCAGGGTGGGTCAGGACAATAACGGGTTGCATTTCTCACTTTAACAGACCCTCCAGTGGCTATAAAAATGGTGTGCAGGCTTCGGATGTGTTCTATAATAACCACACCTCTTTTGATCTAACCCTGTTTATTCCCTGATCCCAATACCGCCCCGCCGATAATCAGCCCCATCGCGGCCAGGGAAACCATGTTCAAATGCTGCCCGGCGAACAATGCCAAATTAATCGTCGAGAGCAGCGGCGTCAGGTAGGCCAGCGAGCCAATCATGCGCGGGTCACCGCGTTTAAGAGCTGCATCCCAGAAGAAAAAGGCTGCTCCCATAGGACCAGCCCCGATCAATACCAGCAGCAGCCAATCTTTAGCGGTTAATGCCTGGATAGTGACCAGTGAGCCGCCAGTAAAAAAATACAGCAGCAGTGACAATGCACCAGAAACGGCACAAAAGGCAGCGACCGCATCCGTTTCGAAGGGCGGCAGTCGTTTGGTCAGGAGCGAATAGACAGACCATGTAACGGCTGCACCAAAGGCTAACAGGTAGCCAGGCAGATAAGCGAACTGCAAGCTAAAACGCCCACCACTGACAATCAGCGCGGCGCCGGCCAGCCCCAACAACGCGCCGAGGATATGCTGAGCATGCAGACGGTACCCCAGAAACAGCGGAGAAAGCACAACGATCAGTAACGGCCACAGGTAATTGATCAGGTTGGCTTCCACTGCCGGAGCCAGGGCAAAGGCACGGAAATAAAGAAAATGATACCCAAAAATACCGCCCACGCCCACCAACAGCGTGATGAGGGGAACCCGCCAGGCGCGCCGGCGAACCAGGCTGACCGATCCGCTGAGCAGCAGCGTTACTCCGAGCAGCAGAAAGGGCGGCATGCTTTTCATGGTCGCGCCAAACACGGCCAGACTGCTCCAGATGAGGATGGCAGCCAGCGCCAGGAGGGTAGCGGTGGTGCGTTGGGAGACGGTTGCGTTGGTGGTTATCATCGATATTGATCACTTTCAATGGGAACTTAGCTTCTATTTTATCCGCTGCCTGGTTTTTCGTGTTCTTTCGGGCCGCATGATTTTTAAGTGAAAAGGGTGGGTCTGATTATGTAAAAACCGCGGCTCTACATAACCGGACCCACCCTGGTTCTACATGAATTCGCTATGATCGTTACAAAGATGAGATTACTTCAGAGATGCCTCTGGATTTGATATGTCTTAACGGATTGATGGTAGACAAACCTGTGCTGATCAGCGTCAACGCCACAATCAGCACAATTTGTTCCCAGGGAAACCGCCAGGGGATGTGGGCAAACGCAAGCATATCTTCGGTTAGCATTTTTTGCAGCAGTGTTCCTAGCGCAATTCCGGCCAGACATCCGCTCAGGCAGTAGGTAGCCGCTTCTACCAGCACCATTCGCTCTAATTGAACCCCGGCCATACCGATCGCGCGCATCACTCCCAGGTAACGCGTTTTGGCGGCGATGCTGGTGTTCATGGTATTGAAGATGTTTAAGACACTGATCAGGGCGATCACTATTACGAATCCGTACACAAAGATGGCCATTGAGAAAAATGTCTGGTCTATTTCCGCATTTTTCTGGCGGGAATCATAGAATGTAACTTCCGCTTCCAGCATGCTTTTGATCTGGTTGAGCGTGTTTTCCTGCCCATCCGCTTGGAGCTGGATATCGATGATTCTTAAGGTAGAATCGCCGGTTAACGCCGTGTACAGTTTTTCGGTGGTGATGAGTGTAGTCATATTCAAGTTGGAATCGCTAAAAGGGGCTTTCCGGATGATCGCCATAACGGTCATCTCGCGTGGTCCGTTGGGCGTTTCAATCCGAACTTTTTCGCCCAGTCGCCAATCCACCGGTTCATTAGTGATGGAATGTCTCAGGTTGGAGATCACCGCCACAATGCCGTTCCCTTGATTAAGGGCCGCTTCGTCCAGGCTGCCTGCTACCAGATCGCGTTTTGCCCAGTTAAACTGATTCGCGTCGTAAGAGATCAGCCAGCTTTTTTCAGGTGGAATGAAAGTCCCATCCGCATTGATCGTGACGGGTCCAACCTCGTCCAGGTAATTCCGGGTCAGACGGGCGGCGTCGAAGGTGGCTTCAACGTAGCCAAACATACGCCCATAAACCTTTTCGGTTCCTTCCAGCGCGTCAATTTGGGCATACAATTCCTGGCTGAGCCCGGCTTCAGAGGCAATGGAAACGTCCGGTGTGTAGGGCTTGGTGGTTTTTAAGCTACTGTACATAAAATCAATGAACACATTAAATCCCAGGAATAAGATAATGCTGATGGCTATGGAGCAAGACATTAAAAACAGCGTTTTCTTTCTGGAGACGGCATTGTTAATTCCCAATGCGACTTCAACATGGAAGAGCCGGGTTAACAGGCTGTTCTTTTGCTTGCGGGTCATTTTCAATTCGCTGCTGCCGGTTACCGCGTTGACCGGTGAAACGCTGGCGGCTTTATTGGCCGGCGCGAAAGAGGCGATCAGCATGGTCACAAAACCAATGACAACACCGGCTGCGATCCCGCTGGGGCTGATACGAAACAGGGGCATTTCGCCAAACAAATTACTGTTATAAAATTTTAAAAGGGCCGAACAGGCAAACGTAATCAGAATTCCTGCCAGTACGCCAAGCGGGATCGCTTTTATGGCAATAGCCAAGCCTTCGCGCCGGACAATCTGGCGGATTTGCGCTGCGGATGCGCCGATACAGCGCAGCAGCCCAAACTGGCGCACTCGCTCCATTACCGAAATGTTAAACGTGTTGTAAATCATCATCACCCCGGCTAGCAGCACGATGAAGAACATCACCGCCCCGGTGAGATACAGACTCAGCGCCGATTTATTTTGACTCTGCCCCATCACCGCCAGCAGTTTTTCGTTATAAACGATGCGTTCATCGGCGATGGTTAAGCTATCTTTAATCGATTGTCCGCCATGCAGAATATTAACCCGTTCTTTGAACTCCACTATGAAAAGGCTCATCTTTTCCGTGGAAATTTCTCGCGCGGCCGCCATAGAAAGGATGACTCCCGGGGTCGCGCTGGCTTTTAGATTGCCAATGTCAGTGAACAGACCGCTGATAGTAAACGCTCGTTCCTGCCCTTCGGCGAAATGGATCGTGACCGCATCACCGATCTGTAATGGCGGGTTAAAGCTTTCCATTGCCCATCGTTCCAGCATCAGTTCATTATTCGCAGTCGGGAATCTCCCTTCAACTACGTCGGCTTTCATGTTTTTTGCAATTTTTTCGTCTACGGCTGCCAACCTGCAATCTACGCCTTGAATGCTGCCATTATTGAGAGAAATCCACTCTCCGGCGTTTTTTACATCCACCCGGCTTGAAATGGCGACTTTTTCTTCAACCGAAATATCTTTCACGACCAGATGATAATTACCGGTTTCATTGAGTATCTGGATTTTTTCTGTCACCAGGAAGACCTCCAACATGGAAAAAATCCCCGTAACCAACGTAACCGAAAGCGCCACACTGAAAATCGCCAACCAGATCTTTTTGGGGTTGGCCTTCAGGAATTTAGGGACAATGT
>PHBZ01000089.1 GCA_002840755.1 Chloroflexi bacterium HGW-Chloroflexi-10
GTCGTTAAGAAACCTGGTTTTTAATAAGACAATTCCAGGCGCGATTTGTATTCTACAGAGCCGCAAACACAAAACCAGGATAGTGACATATGTCCCCTCAAGTGACAAAAAAAGATGGATAATGGAAAAAATGAGAGGGACCGATGAGAGATATAGAAATAAGCAAACGGATGGTGGCAAAAACACCGGAACAATGGTTTTTACGAATAATGCAAGAAGGATACAACTTCTCGCCAAAAATGTCTGAATCATTATTAGCCGAAACGGAACTCTGTTTTCAAGGGAATAAGAAAACAAAAATAGGACAACAAAAAGTCATTTTAGTAAAACGGAAAGAAAAACATGGGCGACCGATCAAAGAAGTGGAAAAGGAAGAAATTCTTTGGACAATCAATGCCGGGTTGGAAGATGAACAATA
Source organism: Chloroflexi bacterium HGW-Chloroflexi-10 (assembly GCA_002840755.1). Classification (GTDB taxonomy): domain Bacteria; phylum Chloroflexota; class Anaerolineae; order Anaerolineales; family Anaerolineaceae; genus UBA6170. The sequence continues at coordinate 419 of PHBZ01000089.1, forward strand.
TCTATGTGAGTATGGAAAAACAGAACTACGACAGAAACGGATCCAACGCTTATTGCAGGAGGCAACAGAACAGAACGGAATAGCCACACAGGAAGATCTGGCTCGGGTACTGCATGTATCCGTGCGCACGATCAAACGCGACTTTTCGGTCATGAGGCAAGCCGGGATAAAACTGGTAACGAGAGGGTACGATGAAGGCATCGGACGAGGCCAGACCCATAAAAGTGAAATCATTCGGCGCTGGATGAGTGGAGAGAGTTACGATCAACTGGTAAGAAGTACCGGACATAGCAGCTCCTCAATTCAGCGCTACATCCAAAAATTTATGCAAGTAGTCGAGATCAGTAAACAAGGCTTTGAAGCGGATGACATAGGAAGACTCGCACAAATAGGTAGAGGCATCGTTGACCAATACCTGCTCATATACGAAAAAGCGAAAAAAGAGCCAGCAACAGAAAAATGGATTGAAAACCAGCGAAAACGCATTTTTTATCCGGTTCAAAGGAAAAGAGCCCTAAAAAAGGGGGTATTATGACCGGACAAGCTTACGTTGGTACCACCAAGCGCAGTTTTTATGCTGCAATTTATCACCTGTTGGAGAATGAGTATTCAATTCTTGGAAGCCATCGCATTTTGGAAATGTTAGCCAATGATCTGCAAAATCTAGTAGAAGCGTTTTTCCCGTCGACAGAACGGATAGCACCAGGCTGGCTGGTCTTTGTGGGTACGAGAGCAACGGGAGGTAAAGCGAAAGTTGGAAAAACAGCTGAAGATCATGAGTTGGTCAGCATTGCCTGGCCAGTATTGCTGCCTGAAGATTTCCCATCATTGATAAATGGTGTTATGGAAAACAAGAAACACCCGGAACGTAAATTATGGTTCCAGCAGCGTCTGATCCGAATTCTGGAATATGGTTACAATCATCCAGCCGGTCCTGTATTGCTTACGCTCTCGGACTTGAGTTGTATGTTGGGATTGGAAATGAATGAAATTTCACAACTTATTAAAGAAGCCAGAGAGAATACCAAGAAGAATTTGCCAACCAAAGGTTACTATTTTGACCAGGGCATGAGACCTACTCATAAAGTGGAAATCATCTCCTTATATGAAGCTGGCTACGATGAAAAAGAAATTGCTCAAAGAACGAACCACGCACTGGATAGTGTTGGCAACTACATTCGTGGTTATGAACGGGTAAGACTCATGGTCGATAAGAAAGTCCCACTACCGCAAATTGGTATTTTGACGGATTTACAACCTAGTGTTGTATCTGCTTATATGACACTTTTGAAAGAATTTCATCCAGACTTGTTTCTGGAAAATGATGCTTAATTCATAAAGGTGACATTTGGCACTAATGTGGTTTCAT
>PHBZ01000090.1 GCA_002840755.1 Chloroflexi bacterium HGW-Chloroflexi-10
TTATTTGCGAAAGGCCAGATCCCGCTACCGCTGACGGTAAGGCAGATTCTGGCGGTGGATCTGGGTACCGATATGATCCCGGCGATTGCCTTGGGGGTTGAACTGCCGGAAGAAGGGGTGATGCAGCGCCCGCCAAGGTCGCAGCAAGAACATTTGCTCAACCGCCCGTTGCTCATTCGTGCGTTTCTGTTCTATGGAATTATGGAGTCAGCCATTGCGATGTCAGCCTTTTTCTTCCTTTACTGGCAGAACGGCTGGCCGGGGATACCGATGGCAGACTCGGGCGAGATTTACCGGATGGCCACCACCATGACCTTGGGGGCGATCGTCGTTACCCAAATCGGGATTGTTTTCAATTGTCGAACTGAACGTGCCTCGGTGTTCAGAGTAGGGTTGTTCAGCAACCATATGATCTTAATCGGGATTGTTTGTGAACTAACGGTCTTCAGTATTCTGATCTACACGCCATTTTTGCACGGGATCTTTAATACCGCCCCAATCGGGCTAATTGAATGGGCCTATCTCTTTATGTGGGTACCGGTGGTGATTCTTATCGATGAACTGCGGAAAGCCTTCCTGCGAAACTGGGATAAACGACGTTTGCATGAAAAAAATACGAATAAAACAGAAATTTGAAAGGGGATAGCTAAATGAAAACCATCATAGTAGGCTGTGGCCGAATCGGATCGGGTTTAGCCCTTAAGCTCAATCAGAGTGACCATGACATCACCGTCATTGATCAGGAACCACTGACCTTTAAGCATTTAGGAACCGGATTTAAGGGGAAAACCATTACCGGGGTGGGGTTTGACCGGGATGTGTTGCTGGCCGCCGGAATTGAGCGGGCTGACTCGTTGGCCGCAGTGACCTCCAACGATGAGGCCAATGCCCTCACGGCCCGGATTGCCAGTCAGATATTTGGGGTGCCCCGGGTGGTGTCAGCCTTGCATGAACCCCGTAAAGCGGAAATTTATCGGCGGCTGGGACTCCAGGTCTTTGACCCGATGTCCTGGGGCGTGAACCGGGTGGCTGATCTGCTGAGTTTTTCACCGGTCAATGTGGCTATGAGCATCGGGAATGGCGACGTGAATATTATGGAAATTGAAATACCGGCCTTATTGGTAGGCCGCCGCGTCGGGGAACTGACAATTCCCGGCGAAGTCAGCGTGGTCTCGATCAGCCGCGGGAACCGCTCGCTGATACCGGTGCTTAATACGGTGTTTGAAAATCGCGATCTGGTCCACCTGGCGGTGGCCACGGCTTCGGGGGAGCGTCTTAAATCGCTGTTAGGATTAATATAGAAAAGGGGATATCAGACCATGAAAGTAATAATCGTAGGCGGCGGTAAGGTGGGATGCTATCTGACCTCGCTGCTGCAAAATGGCGGCCATCAGGTCAAGCTTATTGAAATCCGAACCCATCAATTGGAACGACTGGCATGTGATCTGCCCAAAGAAGTGCTGGTATTGGGCAACGGCACTGATCCCAGTGTTCTGGAAGCGGCCGGGATCCGTTCGGCTGACGTGCTGGCGGTGGTGACTGGAGCTGATGAAACAAATCTGGTGGCAGCGACTATTGCCCGTCTGGAATATCAGGTCCCCCGGATTCTGGCGCGGATTAAAAATCCCAAGAATGCCTGGCTGTTTACGCCGGAAATGGGCGTAGATGTGGCGCTAAACCAGGCCGAATTGATGGCGACGCTGGTGGCCGAAGAAATGTCAGTGGGGGATATGATGACCCTGCTTAAGCTGAACCAGGGCCAGTTTTCGCTGGTGGAAGAAAAGG
>PHBZ01000027.1:0-125669 GCA_002840755.1 Chloroflexi bacterium HGW-Chloroflexi-10
CGGATACCATATCCGCAATGGCGTGCACGACATCACCGCTTATGACTGGTCCCAGTTTATCCGTTTTGCCAATCAACATTTCGGGTCGATCGGGTAAGTATTACCCGTTTGTGAATTCCTACAGGTAGTATAAACAAGGGTGGCTGGGAATGTTAGGGCAGTACTAGAATCCCAAAATTCCCGGCTTGACTTATCAATACGCCGGGGCTATAATTTATTAATCAATTTGATTAATTATAAAAACCTATCGGAGCCGTCATGGGCAGCAATCAAGTAACCGCCAAATCGCACAATATCCGTTCAATCCTGAAGACGTTACTGCACCAAAGGCAGATCTCCCGCGTGGAGTTGGCCGGCATCACCGGGTTAACCACGGCGACAATTACCAACTTGGTGAACGAATTGCTGCGCCAGGGTGTGGTCCGCGAAGAAGGCATAGAACTTTCCGACTCCCCCCGCGTTGGACGACCGCGCATGGTCCTGGAACTGATTCCCAAAGCGCGTTACGCCATTGGCGTGCATATCGGCATTGGTGAATTCCGTGTGATCATCACCGACCTGATCGCCAAACCGATTGCTGAGTCAACCATACAATACGAAGTCTGCCAGGATGCTGCTGTTGTGATCGATGCAATCATTCGACAAATCAAACACCTGGTTCAGCAAAACGGAATCCCAAACGAAACCATCATCGGCATCGGAGTGGGCGCTTCCGGATTGGTAAATGTAGAAACCGGTGTAAATATCAACGCGCCTAATTTGTGCTGGCAGGACATTCCCCTGCGGGATATGATCAGCCATGGAACCGGTTTCCCGGTAATAGTCGATAACAATGTGCGCCTGATGAGCCTCGCTGAAGCCATGTTTGGCGACGGGAAAAGTGTCAATGCTATGGCCTTTGTCTATGCCAGAATCGGAGTTGGAGCAGGCCTGGTGGTCAATGGCAGTCTGTACCGCGGCATGGCAGCCGGCGCCGGAGAAATTGGGCATTCGGTCGTTATTCCGGATGGCGGTGAAATCTGCCGTTGCGGCAACCACGGCTGCCTGGAAACGCTCGTCTCCGAACCAGCCATCATCCGCCTGGCGCAACAATTGGCCGAAGCCAACCCGGACGGAATTATGGCTCGAGAACTTCAAAACGGCAATGGTAGCCTGATTGATCACGTCTTTGCCGCCGCGCAGGCTGGCGACATAGCTGTTCTGGAAATGCTTAAGGATCGGGCGCGTTATTTTGGTATTGCCCTGGCCAACCTGGTCAATATTCTCAACCCAGAAATGATTGTTCTGGGTGGACTACTGGTTCAAGGAGAAGCCTATATGCTGCCGGTTATTCAAAATACGGTACGCAAATGCGCTTTCAGTCACATGGGAGATCAGGTAGAAATTCGCACTACTCGCTTCGGTCATCAGACCGGAGTGATTGGTGCTGCCGCCTTCGCATTAAACACGTTCTTTTATGATTCCATTGAATTTTCAGAACAGGAAAAAACAATTTGAAAAATATTGCCATAATACCGATTGCCCGCACCACCTTTGATATCCCTTATGCTACCGAGATGTTTCAGCGTACCCGGAATGTTCTTTCGCAACAAGGTTTCTCCCTCAGTGGTCCCAATGAGCTGGTTACAGACACCGCCCAAATTCCCGCAATTCTGCAGGAGTTATCGGCTGTGCCTTACGACCTGATGGTGCTGCTGTATTGCTCCTTCGCTGACAGTTCAATGGCCAAACAGATCGTGGAAACAACCAGCGTACCGGTGCTCTTATGGGCCTTCCCGGAGGAACCCACCGGCGGCAGGCTGCGGTTGAATTCACTGTGCGGGATAAATCTGACCGGGCATTCCCTGCATCGCGCCAATAAAGCCTACGATTACCTGTATACCCTGCCGGAAGATCCGGTTGCCCTCGAAAAAATCAGTATACTTGCCAATGCCGGTTATGCCATCCGCACCCTGCGGGGCGCACGAATCGGGCGTTTTGGGCAACACCCCAACGGTTTCGACAGTTGCATTCCTAACCAGGATGGTTTGCTGAACAAACTCGGCGTGGAACTGGTTCAGGTGGAACTGAATGATTTCTTCCAGCGCGTGCAAGCCGTGCCGCAAACCAGCATGGACCCCATTCACCAGCAATTGACTCAAGAGCTGGATGGCCTGGAAGCGCTGGATCAACCTGCGCTCAACGGCACACTGCGCACCTATCTGGCTTTACAGCAGGTGGCCCAAGAAGAAAATATGAACGGGATGGCCGTTCGCTGCTGGCCCGAATTCTTTACCGAATTGGGCTGCGCAGCCTGCGGTGCTATGTCGATGATGACCAACCAGTTGATCCCCTGCTCTTGCGAGGCGGATATCAACGGCACTGTCACCCAATTGATGCTGCAAGCACTCAGTGGCGAAAGCGCATTTGGCACCGACCTGGTACACATGGATATGGCAGCGGATACCGCAGTACTGTGGCACTGTGGGCTGGCCCCCCTATCCATGGCCGACCCGCTGCTCAAACCGCGCGGCATAGTGCACACCAACCGTAAATTACCCCTGCTGATGGAATTCACGCTCAAACCGGGTACGGTCACCCTGGCGCGTCTGAGTGAGGCAACTACCCAATTCGAATTGGTCATCGGCAAGGGCGAAATGCTGCGCGCCGAGAAACAATTCTCTGGTACTTCAGGCCTTATCCGTTTTGACAAACCGGTTTCCAATGTTCTGGATACGATCATGAGCCACGGATTGGAACACCATGTTTCACTCACATACGGCAATTACACGGCAGAACTAGCCGTGATAGCACGTTATCTCAAAATCCCTACCCTCACGCTTTAATGTTATGGAGGCTATAACCTGATGTTGGATGAACAGACTTTAAAAGAACTTACCGCGAAAGCCAAAGAAATTCGAGCATTGACCATCGATGAGATCGGTTTTCTGGGCGTTGGTCATATAGGCGGCGCTATGTCGGTGGTTGAAGTGCTCACCATGCTCTATTACCGCCACATGCGCATCGACCCTGCCGATCCGCGCAAACGCGACCGCGATCAACTGGTGCTTTCCAAAGGACATGCCGGGCCGGCGCTTTACTGCGTTCTGGCAGATAAAGGCTATTTCCCAAAAGAATGGCTGCATACCCTCAACCAGGGTGGCACACGCTTGCCCAGCCATTGTGACCGAAACTTAACCCCGGGGATTGATATGACTACCGGTTCACTTGGCCAGGGGCTATCCTCCTCCATTGGGATTGCTCTGGGCAACCGCATTGATGGGATCAATAGTAAAGTATTTGTCATCATCGGCGATGGAGAATCCAATGAAGGCCAGGTTTGGGAAGCTGCTCAGGCAGCCGCTCAATTCAAACTTAACCACCTGATCGCCTTCACCGATTACAACAAAATCCAATTAGATGGCTTTATGTATGAAATCATGAACATCGAAGACCTGACCGCCAAGTGGCTCAGTTTTGGTTGGTTTGTACAGCGCGTCAACGGGCACGACCTGGCACAAATTGACCTGGCGATTGAACGAGCTAAACAGGAACCGTTACGCCCATCCATGATTGTACTTGACACCATCAAAGGCAAAGGTGTGGATTTTGCCGAAAATCTGGCATCCAATCACAACATGAAATTTGATTATGCCACCGCATTGGAAGCTATTGCGAAATTATAGGTAAGGAGCTTAGTATGAGTAACCAACTGGAAATGCGTGCCGTATATACAGAAACCCTGTTAAATCTGGGACGAGCGGATGAGCGTATCGTATTGCTGGAAGCTGACCTGATGCGAGCTACCGGCACTAAAAGCTTTAAGGATGAATATCCCCAGCGCACCTTCAATGTGGGTGTTGCCGAGGCCAATATGGTCAGCGTGGCAGCCGGGCTTTCCACAACCGGAAAGATCCCCTTTGCCAATACATTCGCCTGCTTTGCGGCGCGACGCACCTATGATCAATTTTTCATCTCCGCCAATTACGCCCGTTTGAATGTCAAACTGGTTGGCAGTGACCCGGGTGTGACCGCCGCTTTGAATGGGGGAACCCACATGGCTTTTGAAGACCTGGGTATTATGCGCACTATCCCCAAACTCGTCGTTTTTGAACCGAGTGACCCGGTTTCACTGCGTGAATTGGTGCATTGTGCCGCCGCACACCAGGGCTGCACCTATATGCGCCTGCACCGCGGCCCGACGAATACACTGTACGATAATTCAGAAACCTTTGAATTGGGCAAGGGTAAGGTCTTGCGCAACGGAAAGGATATCGCTCTGATCGCCACCGGCGCTGTTATGCTCAATGAAGCCTTGCAGGCCGCTGAAATGTTAGCCAACCAGGGTATCTCCGCTACAGTGGTGGATATGCACACCATCAAACCGATCGACCGTGATTTGGTGATCCACCTGGCGCAGGAATGCGGCGCGATCGTTACCTGTGAAAATCATCAGGTCATCAACGGGCTAGGGTCTGCCGTCGCCGAAGTGCTGGTAGAAGAGATTCCCGCCCCGATGAGCCGTGTTGGTGTCAAGGAAATGTTTGGTGAAGTAGGGACCGTAGATTATCTCAAAGAACGTTTTGGCCTGACGGCGGCAGTCATCTGCGCCCAGGCAGAACAGTTATTGGAAAAGAAAAAAGCTGCCTTACCTGCATAAAAAGGAGTTAGCATGACACAAAAAATGACCATCGCAATTGCATCCGATCTTTCCGGTTTCCCTTTGAAACAGGCCATTGTCGAACATCTGAAGCAGCGTGATGATATAAACCTGCTGGATTACGGAATCGAATCAGCTGAACAACCCAGGCCTTACTTTGAACAGGCACCCAAAGTGGCCCAGGCCATTCAGGATGGAAGCGCTGAGAAGGGTATCCTAATCTGCGGCACCGGCCAGGGTATGGCCATCGTGGCCAATAAACACAAAGGTGTCTATGCCTGTGTGGTGGATGATCTTTTCTCGGGCGAACGCGCTAAAATCGTCAACAACGCCAATATCATCACCATGGGTGGATGGATCACTGCGCCGTTTCTGGGTACCCAGATTGTGGATGCCTGGCTAAGTGTGCAATTTACCCAGAAGATGGAATTTAAAAAGGATTTTCTGACCAATGCTTTTCAACAAGTACAAGCCTTGGAAGAAAAACACTTCAAATAACCAGTTTCTTTTCAAGGTGAAACCAGGCAACACCAGGTTAACACCCGGTAACCGCTTTCAATTTTTTGCCGTTACATAAATACCCAAAACAAGAGGAGTGATATTTGATGGGCGAGTATTTCAATCGTGAATCAATCAATGCACAAAGCGGTTTACACCGGATGGCTTCTGTAAAACCACAACAACCCATTCCCGGGGGGATGCGTTTTTACAGTGAATCCGGCCCGCTGGATATTTATTTTTACGCTCCAGGTGTCATCCGTTTTCATTTTCAGGTCGGGGAAGTGCCGGATTATGGCATTCTGATCGGGGAGCCGCAAGATGTAGCTTGCGAAGTAATTCCAACCACTGCTGGCTTGATCTTAAAATCGGCTGATGTGGAATTGGAAGTCATCCTTTCTCCCTTCTCTTTCCGCCTTAAAAAAGAGGGCAAAGACCTGTTGGAAAGTATCAACGACCGAAGCATGGAAGGTCCAACCCGCTTCCATGCTTTTGCCCGCGGTGAAGAAGACACCTGGCAGGTATCTGTGGCATTGAAAAGTGGAGAGGCAGTTTACGGTCTTGGAGAGAAATTCGGCAAACTCAACCACCGCGGTGAAATGCTTACCAGTTGGAACCATGATGCACTCAGTGTCAATGCGGAACGATCCTACAAAAACAACCCGTTTGCTTGGTCACCCGCCGGCTGGGGTATCTTCGTTCACACCCCCAGTCGTGTAAAACATGCCGTTGGCTATAGTGTCTGGTCGCATCGCAGCTATATTGTCCAAGTGGAAGACACCAATCTGGATTTCTTCCTGTTTGCCTGTGATTCTCCGGCAGCGATTCTGGAGTCTTACACCAATTTCACCGGAAAATCTCCGCGTCTACCGCTGTGGAGCTACGGTGTATGGCTTGGGCGCGCGTTCTACCGCACCGCCGATGAATTATTGAGCGTAGTTTCAGAAATGCGTGCAAAAAATATCCCGCTGGATGTGGTTCTGCTGGATGGGCGCGCCTGGCATAAAATGGAGACTCGTTTTGATTTCTCCTGGGATCCGGAGCGTTACCCCGACCCTGCTGGTTTTATGGCAAAATTAAAAGAACACAATGTGCGTCTGTGTCTGTGGGAATATACCTACATTTCTACCTTTAACCCGCTCTTTAATGAACTTGCCAACCGCGGTTTTTTGCTCAAAACCACAGACGGACGCCCTTATGTGCATTACTGGACACCTGAACCGTTTGAAACACTGCTCCCCCAGCTTTGCCCCAGCGGAATCATCGATCTGACCAATCCGCAGGCGTATGAATGGTTCCGCGACCAGCACAAAGCGCTCTTTGAATTGGGCGTTGCCGTGATGAAAACCGATTTCGGTGAAGCCATCCCCGAACACGTGGTTGCCTTTAATGGGGATAGCGGTAAGCGCCTGCACAATATTTATGCACTGATCTATAACCGGTGTGTCTTTGAAGCTACCCAATTATACGGCAACGGTGAAGCCCTGGTATGGGGCCGTTCCGGATGGGCTGGCAGCCAGCGCTACCCGATGGGCTGGGGTGGTGATCCGCAATCTGACTGGGAGGGTCTTGCCGCCAGTATCCGCGGCGTGCAATCCTGGGGAATGAGCGGTGTGCCCTTTTCCGCGCATGATATCGGCGGTTGGTATGGCACGCTGAATGATCCGGAATTGTTTGTACGTTGGACGCAAGCTGGTGTGCTCACCTCGCATACCCGTTTTCATGGCACCAGCCCACGTGAACCCTGGATTTTTGGCGAAGAGATAGAAAAAATAGTCAGCGAATGGATCCGCTTACGCTACCGCCTGATTCCCTACCTTCGCAGTTGCGAACAGGAAGCCGGAAAAAATGGTTTACCGGTAGTTCGCGCTATGGCGTTGGCTTTTCCAAAGGAACAGGCAGCCTGGGCTTTTGAAGAGCAGTACATGCTCGGACCAGCCTTGCTGGTTGCCCCGGTAATCCAACCCGGCGGACAGGTGGATGTCTACCTGCCAAAAGGCAATTGGTATCATCTATGGAGTGGAAAGAAGTACACTGGCGGACAGGTTGTTTCCTTTAACAACTTTCCCCTGGACCAGATTCCCGTCTTTGGGCGCGAGGGTTCCTGGCTGCCTCTCGGCCCGGTGGTGCAACACACCGATGAACTATATGACAAGGAAATTCTTGAGGAATTATGGGCATTTGGCGAACCCCAACCCTTCTACGGCCTGCTGACCGAAGAAATCACCCTGGAAGATAAGGACGGCAAACACCATTTCCGTTTACCACCAGCGGTGAAACTAAAACATTTCTAATTGGAAACCAGATGATATCTCTGCAACTTAATACTCCCCAGAAAGGACAGCCCCATGCTTTTTACAGGTAAATATTTACGCATTAACCTTTCATCGGGTGAAATTTCCGAAGAACACATCCGCGAAGAAGACGCGCGCCGCTACCTGCTGGGCAGCGGTTACGCCGCCATGTTATACGCGCGCGAACTGGATCCTGCTGTCGAGGCATTGGACGAGGCCAACCCACTGTATATATTCAATGGTCTGGCCACCGGTTCCATCATGCCTACCGCCTGCCGTGTGAGCTTTTGCGGGCGCAGCCCCCTAACCGGCATCTGGAATGAAGCCAATATGGGCGGGCATTTTGCAGCCGAATTGCGCAAAGCTGGCCTGGACGGATTGGTGATCAGCGGCAAAGCGGCCCAACCGGTATACCTGTATGTGCATGATGGTCTGGTCGAAATTCGCCCGGCAAAACATCTCTGGGGAATGGACACCTTCGACACTTATGATCATTTGATCAGCGAAACGCACCCCAAAGCACGCGCCGCGGTGATTGGACCGGCTGGTGAAAAATTGGTGCGTTTTGCTGCGGTTGTTCAGGGTGGGCACATGCATAGCCGCGCCGCCGGACGCGGCGGCATGGGCGCCGTGCTCGGCAGTAAGCTGGTCAAAGGCATTGTGGCATATGGTGTGGAAAAAGTAGAAACCCATGATCCCGTTCGCTATCGCGAACTGGTCAAACAGCAGAATCCGATCATTCAAAGTAAAACCGTAGGGCTTTCAAAATTCGGCACAGCTGGCGGCATCGCCGGTGCGGAAGCGATAGGTGATCTGCCCATTCACAATTACAAAGGTGGTAACTGGGCGGATGGTGCTGAAGATATCAGCGGTCAAAGTATGGCCGAGCAGTACAGTGTGAAACAGGCTTTCTGCTTTGCCTGCCCCATCGGCTGTGGTCACCGCGTGGATGCTCCATTGAAAGACGGCACCCACATCCAGGGCGAAGGACCGGAATATGAAACCCTCGCCGGTCTGGGTGCACTTCTGGAAATTGACGATCTTGACACCATTCTCAAAGCTAATGACTACTGCAACCGGATGGGAATGGATACCATCAGTGCATCCGCCATGGTGGCTTTTGCCTTCGAAGCCTACGAAAACGGGTTGATCCGATTGGATGATTGTGACAATATACCCTTGCAATGGGGTAACCCCCATGCATTGTTAACCTGTCTGCGTATGATCGCCGAACGCCTTGGCGCCGGAGAAATTCTCTCGTTGGGTTCGCGCGCCGCAGCCCAGCACTACGGGCATGGTTCCGAGGCATACGCTATGCATTCCAAAGGTCTGGAGCTGGCTTACCACGACCCTCGCGCCTCTTTTTCCATGGCTGCCAATTACGCTACCGCCAACCGCGGCGGATGTCACCTGGAAAGTATGTCCCATTGGGCTATCCACGGCCTGGATGCCTCTTCCTGGTCACCAAAGAAAGTAGATCGCTTCTCCGACGAAGATGCTGCTTTGGAAGCAGTCGCCTTCCAGAATTATTTAGCCCTGTACAACCCGTTGGGAATCTGCAAATTTATCGCTAAATCCAGTCCCAGCCCGCAATTACTGGCAGAATTTATTCAGGCGGCCACAGGATGGGAAGTCAGTGCCGCTGAAATGCTCGAAACCGGCGAACGCCTCTTCAACCTGAAACGCATCATCAATAACCATCTTGGCATTACCCGGAAAGATGATGACCTACCCCCGCGCTTGAAAACCCTGGCACGCCCCAGCGGCGGGGCTGCCGGAAAACTGCCGGATATGCAGCGCATCATTAATGATTACTATCAACTCCGCGGTTGGAACGAAGCAGGCCAACCAGAATTTGCCACCAAACAGCGGTTATTGCTTACCGAATTTGATTGAGCTTTCGGCAAAATTCCCGGATAAGCCTATTTACACAATCATGCCTGCGATGAGGAAAACATGGAATTTATCGGTAATTTGAGCTCAACGACCATTTGGATTGCACTGATTCTTTTTTTTGCCACACTCGTTCGATCTGTTTTTGGATTTGGTGGTGGGTTAATTGCCATGCCGCTGTTAACCCTGGTGATTGGTGTACAAACCGCCTCCCCCATAGCCGCCGCTTTAAATACCTTTAATGCCTTTCTGATTTTACTTTTCAACTGGCGTAAAGTTGACCTCAGCAGCGCCTGGCGCCTGGTTGTAGCCTCCATACTTGGAATTCCCCTGGGCATTCTGCTGCTGACAAAAGCCTATGAAAGTGTGGTCACAGGTATCCTGGCTGTGGTTATCATTATTTTTTCGGTGTTTAACCTGATCAAACCGCAGTTCAAAGCGAAAATCAGTGAACGATCTGCTTTTGTGTTTGGTTTCTTCGCCGGCATATTAGGTGCAGCCTACAATGCCAACGGGCCGCTGGCGGTGATTTATGGAACCTTACGCAAATGGCCGGCCGATTCCTTTCGCGCCACATTGCAAGCCTACTTCTTCCCGGTCGGTCTGATCATCCTCTTTGGTCAGGGCGCCAGCGGGTTAATCACCCCGGAAGTTATCCAATATGCCTGGGTCCTGCTCCCCATGTTTTTTCTGGGGCAATTCGTCGGCAGCAAAATCAACCATTCAATTCCACTAGCAGCCTTTGAAAAAGGAGTACATCTATTCCTCATCGCTACCGCCGTAGTCATGCTGGTTAAGATTTTCTAATCTCCCCACGAGGCCCGCAGGGATGTTGTCCGTCTATTTTTTTAATGTCCAAATTTATTCCAGTGATCTCCAAAGATAACTGCCTCATCCGGAATTCTCGGTGCGATCGCTCGGGATACCCAGGTAGTGTTTAAGAAATGTTTCCAATGGACATTTTCAGAAACAATATTTCCACCCCAGGTGCCACACCCCAGGGTCAGAGCTACCGGCATGCCGTTGTCAAAATTACCGCTGTTACCAAAAGTCTGCACCTGGTTGACCATAATCCTGCTTACCCTGGCATGCATTGCCAGCGCTGTGATGTGCGCTTCATCCTGGCTGTGGATGCCGCATGAATGACCATAACCGCTGAAGCGAGTAATATCTGCAACCAACTTAATGGCTTCTTCAAAATCCTGGTAGCGCCAAAGAGTCAGAACAGGAGACAGTTTCTCAGCTGAAAACATATCTTCGGGTCCCACAGCCTCACCCTGCACCATCAGGAATTTGATTTCCCGCTTACTTTTTATAGCGGCAAGGTCCGCAATCTTCGCGGCAGACTGGCCCACAATATGTGCGCTCAAATGTATCCCATCCGGCCACATCACTTCTTTCAAGCGCGCTTTTTCAATAGCATCACACAAATACCCGCCATGCTCCTGAAAAAACCCGAGCATGGTGTTAAAAATAGACTCGTGCAGTACCACAGAATTCTCGGCGGAACAGGAAGTGGCGTTATCAAATGTCTTCCCAAGAAAGATCTTATGCGCCGCGTCAGACAAGTCGGCGGTTTCATCAATGATCACCACAGCATTACCTGCGCCAACACCATAAGCCGGCGTGCCGCTTGAATAAGCAACCTTCACCATAGCGCTGCCACCGGTTGCCACAACCAGATCGACCTGTTTCATCAATTCCTGTGTCATGGCTACACTGGGTTCCAATATGTTTTGGATCAGATCCAAAGGAGCCCCGACCTGCTGCAAACCAGCCCGCATGTAATTGCAGGTCAACTCACAGGTGGCTTTCGCCTTTGGGTGAGGAGAAAAAATAACGGCATTACGTGTTTTTAGGATCGGCAGACCGTTGGAAGAAAGGGTTGAAGAGGCATTTGTTACCGGAGTTAACGCGCCGATTACCCCTACCGGTTTGGCAACCTTAATCAGACCTCTGATTTCATCTGTTTCTATCACCCCGACTGTCTGCAGCCCGTGCAGATCTCGTAAAACTCCCATGGTCTTTTTCTGATGCTTGAGGACTTTATCTTCATAGACACCCATTCCGGTTTCACTTACTGCTGACCGCGCACAGGCTTCTGCATGTGACAGTTGGTAAAGCTGCCAACCTACTGCTGCAACCATTTCATCTACACGCTCTTGAGGCCAAAATTCAATCACCTTCTGGGCTGCTCTTGCTTTTTCAACAATCGTTCTGATCGTGTCTTCCATTTTCAAATCCTTTCTATATGTTTCACTTATTTTTCAAATACTAAATAGCATCCAACACAATTCCGCCCGCGGTAACTGAATCCGGATACCAGGCAAAATGGTTGATACTTCTAGCAGATCTACAGTAGTTATCATCGAATTAAACCCACATGCATTCAATGACAAACTATTCAGAAAAATTAACGCCTTTTGGAAAGTGCCTTTCTTAGCTCCTCATCTTCGATTTTTTCTATATCCAAAATTTCGAGGATCCCTGGGTAATCCAAAGCGGGTCCGACAACCTGTTCCGGTAAATTTTGAATTATCTCTGCCATTCTATAGTGTGCTATACGCGATATCGTTTTCAGGCTCTCTCGTGATTCGGCTTGCGGTTCCCGGCGGTGGTCGGGATAACCTTTCCCATGCTCCACACTAAAGAACCTGTCGAAAATAAACCGCAGGTTGATATCACTGGCCCATCCATAACCCTGGTTTAAAGCTAGTGAGATACAGTTACCGGCATTAATTTGGGCAAAAAGCCAGGCATCCAATGGGCTATGCAGAAGACCACAAAAAACAGAAGGATATTGCATTACAGCATTCATGAATCCGATCCCGGTTCCACAACCGCCTACAACAATATCCACTTTTTTGAGATTAAGCAGCAATGCTGATATTAATCCCGTATGGATATATTGAAGCTCGGGTTTTTCTCCTGATTTTTTCATACCCACGTTATAAATTTCATGCCCCCGGCCATCTAAAGCCGCCAAAATATCTGCATTACGGTCAGCAGCGCTTGTCTCATTGATTATAGCAATTTTCATAACAAAACTCCTCAACTTATTTTTTCCTGATCACCTGAAGCGCTGCCTCTACAATATCTTCCACCCGCAATCCCATATAATCCATCAAAGATTGCGCATCGAGCGCAGTGACGCCAAAGCGGTCTTTAACACCTACACGAATCAATGGGACCGGGCAGTTTTCAGCGATTGTTTCCGAAACAGCGCCACCCAGACCACCGATAATGGAGTGTTCTTCCGCAGTTACAATAGCGCCAGTTTCAGCCGCCGCGGAACAAATAGCCTCGATATCCAAAGGTTTCAATGTGTGCAGCTCCAATACCCGGGTTGAAATTCCTTTCAGATTGAGGATATCGGCGGCGAGAAGTACCCGGCCAACCATTGTCCCATTGGCAATCAGTGTAACGTCACTTCCATCTCTCAGGTGGATGGCCTTCCCAATCTGTGGTTGTATGTTTTCGGGATGAACGGGTAATGAATTATCGCGGCTCATGCGAAAATATATTGGTCCTTGATGAGAGGCAATCACTGGCAGCCAATTTTTGATCTGGTTATTGTCCGATGGAACAATCACGGTTATGTTTGGCAGTGCGCGCATAACGGCCACATCCACAATACAGTTATGCGTCGGGCCATCTTTGTAATCCGATAAACCCGCATAATGCCCAACCAGTTTAACGTTTGTTTCGGCATAAGCGATACAGGTTCGCACTTGTTCTATTGCCCGTAAAGACAGGAACGCTGCAAATGCATTTACAAATGGAATAAAACCGCCCAGCGACATTCCTACCCCGAAATCCACCATACATGGTTCGGCAATACCAATATTAAAGAAACGATCCGGGAATTTAGTACCAAAGAAATGCGTTAATGTAGAAGAAGAGGTGTCCGCATCCAGAACAACGATTTTCTCGTTAATCGAACCATAGTCAGCCAGGGACCGGCCGTATGCTTCACGTTGGGGCATATCAATCATATTCATACCTTCTCCTTGCTTAATTCTGCCAGAGCCTGCTCATATTGATCGGGTTTGGGAACAGCCCCGTGCCAACGATAATCATTTTCCATAAACGATACGCCCTTGCCCTTGGTTGTATGAGCAATAATGATCGTTGGTTGGCTGTGAACCTCTTCGGCCAGGTCCAATGCTTCTACAACCTGCCGGGTATTATGCCCATTGATCTCAATCACATGCCAGTTAAATGCTTTCCAACGGTCAGCCAATGGTTCGAGCGG
The DNA here is from genome assembly GCA_002840755.1 of Chloroflexi bacterium HGW-Chloroflexi-10. Lineage (GTDB taxonomy): Bacteria > Chloroflexota > Anaerolineae > Anaerolineales > Anaerolineaceae > UBA6170. Next base: position 13,580 of record PHBZ01000027.1, read on the forward strand.
CATTATTTCGTGGATAGGCCCATCCAATTGGACGTCGTTATAATCGAGAATTGCTGTCAGGTTGGAGAGATGATACTTTGCAGCAACATTTGCCGCCTCCCACACAATACCTGCCTGCATTTCGCCATCCCCCATTAATACAATGGTGCTGTATCCTTTTTTATTCTTGCGGGCAGCCATAGCATTGCCGGCGCCAACGGCCAGTCCGTGTCCTAAGGGGCCGGCGCTCATTTCAATTCCGGGAGTTTTCACGCGATCCGGATGCCCTTGAAGGTGACAGTCCAGTTTGCCCCAGTTATACAAATCTTCTTCCGGGAAAAACCCCCTTCTGGCCATGGCAGCATATAGCACGGCTGATGCGTGACCTTTGCTTAGGAAAAACCGGTCACGATCCTCCCATTTTGGATTCGCAGGGTCCAGGCGAAGTTTATGGAAAAATAATACAGAAATAATTTCTGCCGCGGAGAGCGAACCACCCGGGTGCCCCGCTTGCCGCTTGTAAATCATTTTGATACTATCTATCCTTAATTGGCGAGCGATCTCATCCAGCTCTAAGATTTTTTGTTCATTCAGATAATTCATAATAGATTCTCTTTACCGTTTTACCGGCTTTTGATTGATCACGATTTCGTGATTAGCTTTGGCGGATTGATGTGCTCCAAGGGAAAATTCAAGCACATTGCGGGCAGTTTTACCATCCAAATTAGGATTGCCGCCTTTCGTCAACACATCGATTAAGTGGCGAGTACAATCAATAAAACTGTCGTGCCACTCATACCTGTCAATAGGAATTTCCGTGGTTTTTCCATCCCTGAACAGCACCAATGGTGGATAATCAAGTGTTTTGGCTGTGCAGCGATTGATGATTAAAATACCTTTATCTCCGATAATTTCTGTACGATCATCATCCGAATAATAAATACTTTCCATTTCCAGGTTCGGTGTATGCGCAAAATCCATTGTGCCGTACTTTCTCTTTCCCTGAAATTGGAACATGAGTACAGCCGGAGCATCCAGGTAAATCGTTGGGCGAATCATAGATTTATCGATCCAGGCATTTACCCTTTTTACCGGTCCCATCAGGTCATAAGCCAAAGAAAATAAATGATAGCCATGATCAAAAACTAGTTCGCCACCGCCGCTGGTTTGCTCATTGAAGCGCCACGACCAGGCAGAAAGGGGCACCTTCCATTCCGTTTTGCTTTTCCCGGTGCTTACATGCATCCTAAGCATCTGTGGTTCGCCAATCTCGCCCGCCAGCAGCATTTCTTTGGCTTTTACGTTTGGTGGATAAAAGACAAAGTTTTCGTATACACGAAATACCAGCCCACTCTTTTCTGCAACATCGACCATTTCATCTGCTTCCTGCAGATTCATGGCCATGGGTTTTTGGACTGAAACATGTTTGCCAGCTCGCAATGCCTGAACTGTCATGGAACAGTGCAGGTGGTGCGGTACAAGCAACTCGACCAGATCAATTTCAGGGTCTTTTAAAACCTCCCTGTAATCTTTGTATACTTTAGGAACCTGCCAGGCTTTGGCCTTGGCCTTAGCATTTTTCTCGTTTGTATCACACACGGCGACAATTTTTGCATCCTCTCTTCCTACATATCCGAGTTGGTGCAAGTCCGAAATTCTGCCACAGCCGATAATTGCAACGTTTATTGTTTTTTTCATAGTCTCACCCATTGATTGTTATGGTCTCTCCAGGTTGATCGGTTAATCCCTTTTCTTGCAATTGCTGGCGAACCTTTTGATGGGTTACGCGATTAATCGGGTACCAGATTAATAATGGCAGGGTTACGAGTATTAATAACGCTGGAACCGGGCTAAAGAAAAGACGAATACCAAACAATGTGGAGGTTGTTTGTTCAACATTTGGTACATAGTGATATAGAGAGAGCAGCCATCCTGTACTGGCAATGGCAATCGCTTCAGATATTTTTGTTGCTAATCCCCATACCCCATAGTACATACCGCTGCGATATTCTCCAGTTTCTAAACGGTCATAATCTACAACATCTGCGATCATAGACCATGGAAAAACCCAATTGGCTGCGAAGCCAATACCTGCGGTAATGGCTATTAAATAAATTAATAAGGTAGGCTGATTCGGAAAAAAGAAACACAATCCAATAGAGATTGCTCCAATGCCCATTCCCAATCCGTACGCAGGGCCTTTATCCCATTTCTCTGAAAGTTTTTTCCACGGGAATATACACGCTGCCACAACAATAAGCAGCAAACCCATGAACAGAGGCACTTCTTTCTCCATTTTCAACTGATACGTGAGAAAGTATGCCATGAGTGTTTTTACTAGCGCAAATGAAAGATTCATTATCAAGTATACAATGATCAATCGAACAAACGCCTTATTTTTGAATGTAAACTTTAGTGCATTGATCGGCGAGGTCACGGATTTATTTTCAATGATGGCAGGTTTTTCGCGAATACCGGCTGCGGATATCAATAGTGCCGCAGCAGCAATCACCCCGTACAAAATTCCGATAAATCCATATCCGGTGTATTTAACAGCAAACATTCCAACAATGGCGGGGGTTAAAGCCGCCCCTATCAGATAGGCGGGGACCGCCAGAATCATACGGAATGAAGTGAGGCTTGAGCGTTCGTCGTAGTCCTCAGTGAGTTCGGAGGTTAAGGAATAGTATGGGACATTCGTTATCGTCCAAATGGTATCAAAGAGCAAGAAGGTGAAGGCAACCCATAGAAAAATTCCGATTTGATCCAACCCTTTGGGCACAAACCATAATAGCATGACGCTAAGCCCCAATGGTACTGCACCGAAAATCATAAAGACTCTGCGTTTCCCAAATCTTTTTGATGAAGTCCTATCGGATATCCAACCGAAAAGCGGATCGTTGACCGCATCCCAGATTTTGCCAATCAATAAAGCACTGCCGACCAAAGCGGGAGGCAATAATGCACCGTCCGTATAAAAGATCAAGAGAAAAAATTGAACTGCTGAATTTACTATTGCATTTCCCACATCTCCTATTCCATAGAACAATTTCGTTTTTACAGATAATTTGTCTTGCTGTAAAGATGAAGCCATGCTATCTCCCTGTACGCAATGAATTACAAACCAATCTGGTGTCTGAGCTGTTGAGTTTTTTCGGACCAGGGTCCAACATTCCATCTGCCATATGTTCCCACCCCACCCAATGCATCGGAACCATAATAAACGGGCAGATGAATAACACTCAATCCGGAATATTTTCTGGCTGCTTCCAATGCGGCAATCAGCGATTTCCGGTTGTAACCGCCGTGTATGGCATTGACTCCGGTAATAGAGCCGGCCAATCTCACATAATCAACTTTCACCGAATCGTTGGTGGCAAAATCAATCCCGTATTGATCCATCTGCAAGGATGAAATAGCGGCCATCCGGCGATTATCCAAAATCAATATACATCCCTTAGCGTTATGCTCCACAGCATCTATCAATATTTGAGGATTCATCATGAATGAGCCATCCCCTGAAAAAGCCAGGGGGTAAAATGCTTGTTCTGTTAATCCCGATGATAAAACAGCTGAAGAAGCAAAGCCCATATAACTGGCGCCGCCATCGGTAATACTTTGCCCCAGTTTTTCATCTTCTACAATCTGGAATCCGTTCGCCTGAACATCACCCGCGTCAAAAATCGAAATGCAGTCGTTTTCTCTGGCCCAGTCCGTGGCGAATTTAATCGCTGCAGGTTGGGTTAACACTTCTTTTTCCCACACGGGATCAAATATTACCTCCTGCTTATAACGCAATAATTTATGTGCATCCCATTCTTTTTTCTTCTCTTTACAGGTTAGAAACCATTTTGAATCTTTGCTGCTGCTTTTTGCTCCCAGTTTTTTCAATTCTTCTATCAACAGCTGGAGAGTAGGAGCGGCATCGCCAACCAAAGCAATTGATTTTCCATAGTGGGTAGCAGAATCCATATCAGTATTGATATTGACAACATGACGCACTTTTAAATACCCGGTTCGCGAACAGTCGGACTGGCAAACGAAACGTGACCCAATTACGATAAGAAGATCAGCATTTTCCATGGCAAAGTTGCCGGAGATCGACCCCTTGGAACCTGCAACCGACATGTTTCTTGAATGATTATAGGGAAGGACGCCGCTGGCTACCGGGGCAGTAATGGCAACACCGTCAACCAATTCCAATAATTCCAAAATTTCTTTCCCCGCTTCTATAGACCCGCCCCCCAATCTGATCACAATTTTTCTGGATTTTAGAATTTCTGAAGCGGCCTGTGTATAGGAACCTTTATCAGCGGCAGCTCCTAACCGCGGTGGAGCCCCAACAGGCATTTCATCCAAATTGAATCTTTTTAATATGGATGCTTGAATATTCATTGGCAGGAGCAAGAAAAACGGTCCGGCCCGATGAGGATGGTCGATGGTATTTAATCCTCTGCGTAATGCAGTGGCAAGTGCCAATGGCGTATGCAGACTATATGAATGATTCATAACACTGAAAAGACGATGAAATTGACCCTGCTCTATATGTGGGATTTGTTGAAAATTTGGCCCTTCATCTTCCGTTGTTTCATCTCCCAGGATATACCAAATACCTAAACCATTAGAAAGGGGAACCAAAGAAGCAGCCAGAGCCTGAAGTGGACCAGGACCCATGGACGCAATAACAGCAGCCTTTTCACCAGTGATCCATCGCAGGGCGGTTGCTGCGTGAGAAGCTTCAATCTCATTTCTCACATTAAAGACGTCCACCAACCCAGCTTGTTGATATATACGCAACACTTCTGCGATTTCTGTTGTTCCATGCCCAAAAACTGCGATATATTTTTTCACACCTTGAAGAAGTAAACCAATTATGACTGCTTCAGACACAGAAATATCTAAAAAGCGAGGGATTTTGCCGGTTTCCAGCGCATTTTGTATACCTCCCGCCTCCATAATAAGCTGAGCACGCTGTAATCTGATATTTGCCAGGTCGGATAAGGTCTGTTCTTCAGTAATATTTTCCATATTTTATCCATTCTATGTCGAAAAATTGAGCGGCTTAGGTGATTCGCTAACGGTATTATACAACTCTGTTTTACATAAATCAATAATATTAACAAAAACATCTTATTTTTGATAATTTTTTGATAATTTCAAACAGATAGTTGCTTTTATAGCAATAAGGTTGTATATTATTATTTACTTCCCAAGATAATTCAGGTTGAATAATAAATACTTTATTGGTTAAAAACATTGAGCAAAAATTTTTTATATTTCTTGTTCATTCAACATTAAGACCCTACAAACACGAATGACAACAACCAGGAGGTGCCAGCACCAGGAAAAAAAAGCCGGAAAATTGTTGTAATGCCATCCGTTCTGCAGATATTCAGATGATCCAAGGAGAATTAAAGATGAAAAAACATTTATTGGGCGTACTAGGAGTGGTTTTGGTCTTAACCTTACTCCTCTCTGCCTGCCAACCGGCAGCAACACCTGCTGCTCCAGTCGAATCAACAACTGCAGTTGAACCCGTTGCTCCGGTTGTTGAAGCAAAAACAAAAACCAATATTGTCCATTATTACTCCGGTGAATTGGGCAAAAAAGATATGAATACAATCATCGAAAAATTCAATGCCCAAAGTGAAAAATGCGAAGTTGTTGATAACACCACCGGCCATGAAGATTTCAAAACCCAGATCCTAGTTATGCTGGCTGGCAATAACCCGCCTGATGTATTCTCATATTGGGCTGGCGCACGCGTTCAGTTTGTTGTAGATAGCGATGCGTTGATGGAACTCTCAGATTTCTGGAATGCCGAAAAACTAGGCGATGTTGTTAGCCAGGGTATCCAGGGATCTACACAATACAACGGTGGAGTTTACTCCATCCCCCAGAATTTTCATTATAGCGGCTTTTTCTACAACCCAAAAACTATGGAAAAAGCTGGCATAACAGAAATGCCTGAAACCTGGGATGAATTCATGGATGCTTGCGAAAAACTGAAAGCCGCCGGGGTTGCACCGATTGCTTTAGGGTCTATGAATCGCTGGCCAGCGCAGTTTTTTATTGATTACCTGGTAAGCTATACTGCCGGCCATGAATATCGAGCCAAGCTTCAAAAAGGTGAGGCTGCCTTTGACGACCCGGAAGTTATGAAAGCGATGGAACTCTGGAAGGAACTGATTGACAAGGGTTACTTCTACCCGGATGCCAATGCGTACGATTGGACCGATGCTGCCGACCAGGTTGCCAGCGGAGAAGCCGGTATGACTTTAATGGGTACCTGGATAACTGGCTATTGGGATGGTCTCGGCTTTACACCTGTCGAAGATTATGACGTCTTCCCCTTCCCGATAATTGATCCTGCTATTCCACCAGCCACATTTGCCTCTACAGATTCCTGGACAATTCCCGCGGACGCAAAGAACGCTGATTGCGCGAAAGAGTTTATTGCGTGGACGCTCACACCTGAAATGCAGTTATTATGGGCGAAAGGACAGGGAGCACTGCCTGCCTCATCTCAAACAGATACCTCTTCTTTTAACCCGGTCATGAAGAAGGCCCTGGATTTTATTTCTGGTGGAACAATGTGGCTTCCTGCTTACGACCTTTCTACTACACCACCAAATGCTGAAATCGGATTAAACCTTGGCGCATTGATGATGAACGACCCATCCCAATATGCTCAATATCTTGCAGAAGCACAAACACAATCCGCTGAAGTATTCAAGAAATAACAACATCCTATTTCACAATCATGGTAGCAGTCCTTTGATAGGGCTGCTACCCATTCATTCATATATTTATATATTTATAGTAGTACTTCAAACCAATCTGTCATATTGGTAGAAATTGAAAAATTCACCTGATCTCACCAGATAGGAGTTGCCTGTGGTCTGGAACCGCCGCAAATGGATTATTTTGTTTTCAATTGTACCTCTGGCAATATACACGATTATTGTTATCATTCCCCTTCTCTCTTCATTTTATTATAGCTTTACTGATTGGAATGGTTTTCGTCAGGATTACAACTGGGTCGGTTTTGACAATTATGCAAAAGTCTTCCGTGATAACCTTTTTATTGGCGCTATCAAGAACACGCTGATTTGGATGGTTGCGGCAGTCATTCTGCCAGTTGGCGGAGGATTGTCTTTAGCGCTTCTTCTACACGAAGGAATCTGGGGAGCTAATTTTTATAAATCCCTCTTTTATTTGCCGATTTGCCTGTCACTGGCGGTGATTGGCCAGGTATGGATCTGGATTTATCAACCGAATTGGGGGCTGATCAACACGATATTAAGGGATATCCATTTGGATCACCTGACGATGGCCTGGCTTGCTAACCCGCAAACGGCTTTGGCCTCAGTCATCGCTGCGTGGTCCTGGCAGCAAATTGGACTGGCAATGGTGATCTTCCTGGCAGGATTAACCTCTATCCCATCTGAATTAACAGAAGCAGCCGAGATCGATGGTGCAACCTACCTGCAGTCCCTTTACCATGTAGTTATTCCCTTGCTCAGCCCGGCAACCGTCGTAATTATCGCATTATCTATTATCAATTCACTGAAAAGTTTCGATATTGTATATATGATGACGCAGGGAGGTCCATTTCACACCACCGACACCCTGGCAATGTTTATGTATAACGAGTCTTTTAAGAAATACTATATGGGATATGGCAGCGCTATCGCCGTTGTGCTTTTCCTGATCGCCATGGTGATCATCGCGTTTTACTTCCGTCAGGTAAGGGAATTGGAACATTTATATGACTGATCAACAAGTTATCAAAATCCAACGCACTGCAAAGAGCTGGGGCAGAATGGGTGGAGCACAATATCGAAAGATATTTTTGTATGTATTAATCACCATTATTGCCTTCATCTATATCCTCCCCGTGTTTGGTGTCATTCTCACTTCGTTTAAATTAAATGCGGAAATCGCAAAAGAAGGATTATGGACCCTACCAAAAATCTTACATCTGGATAACTACAAGGAAGTTTGGTTTGTAGCAAACATCCAAACCTATATGAAAAATTCTATCATCGTAACCCTTCCGGCAACTTTTATTTCTATCATGCTGGGAATCCTGATGGGCTATGTTTTCAGCAAATTATCTTTTAAGGGAAGCGAGATGCTCTTTGTCTTTGTTCTTGCGGGTATGTTTTTTCCGCCACAAATTGTGCTCATCCCTCTCTTCCGGTTTTATAACACAGTACATCTGTACGACACATTATGGCCAATGATCATCACGCATGCTGCGTTTGGTCTTCCCATTTGTACATTGATTATGAGAAACTTCTTTTCATCAATTCCCACAGCCATCCGGGAAGCAGCCATTATTGATGGCGCAAATGAGTTGGATGTGCTGCTGCGCATCATGCTGCCGGTCAGCCTGCCGGCTATGGCTGTTTTGGCTACCCTTCAATTTACCTGGATTTGGAATGACTTTCTCTTCCCAATCATTTTTACACAGTCGGATAATATGCGTACCATTATGGTGGGGTTGATATCAATGAAAGGTCAATACAGTATTGCCTATGGCGCCCAGGGAGCGATGGCTGTTTTTGCAAGTATTCCAACCCTGATCATATTTGTTTTCTTCCAGCGTTATTTCATTAAAGGCATGACGATGGGGTCAGTTAAAGGCTAATAATATCAGGAGACAATCAATGTCAATGACACAAAAAGAACGGATAATTGCTCAGATTAACCATGAGGAAACAGATTATGTCCCTTACCACCTACCATTTGATCCTGGATCAAATATTGAAGAAAGACTTGATCTGTTTTATGGCAGCGACTCGTGGCGGCGCAAAATTGACAATGCAATATATCAGCTGCCCTTGCCCAGTACCGGAATAAATTTAGAATTGGGAGTAAGCTCATTTACAGATGAGTATGGAAGTGAATGGAGAACCGACCTGCGCCCATTTTCCTTATTAAAACCGGCATTAACTCAGCCAAATTTGGATGGTTTCACTTTTCCAAAAGTAAGCGACCTGTTTGATGAAGATTGGGATATCACTGCGCTCAAAATTATTGAAGAACAAAAAGATAAATTTGTGGTAGCAGCCTACGGTTTCGGGTTGTTTGAACGCAGCTGGGTTTTACGCGGATTTGAAAACGTGTTAATGGATGTCGTACTGAATTTAGATTTTTATGAAGAATTGTTGGATAAACTCCTCGATCATCAAATGGAAATATTGGACAGGTTATTAAAACTTCCTGTGGATGGTATCTGGTTTTTTGATGATTGGGGTTTCCAACAAGGTGTGTTGATTGGAGAAGAACGCTGGCGAAAATTATTTAAACCCCGCTACGAACGTTTGTATAAACGTACCCACGATGCGGGAAAATATGTATTAACACATTGCTGCGGCGGTATCGAAAAGATCCTCCCTGATGTCATAGAAATAGGCCTGGATGTTTATCAAAGCGTACAGCCTGAAGCAAAAAATAATAATCCGTATGAACTCAAACAAAAGTTTGGCCATAAACTGACCTTCTGGGGAGGGTTGGGATCTCAAAAGATGATACCCTTTGGATCACCACTGGAGATCAAGGAAGAAGTTAGGCAGCTCTGCAAAATCATGGGCAAAGGCGGTGGCTATATCCTCGGCCCTGCTAAAGAGATTCAACCAGAAACTCCGGATCTGAATATTGCAGCAGTAATTGAAGCATTTATTGAACAATCCGGATAATTCAAAACCATTTCTCTCATCGAATCTTTATCAGCTTTGTAAACGAAAATTATCGGCTGGATAGATCGCAAGCGTTATTATTTACAACTAAATTGCATAATAAACAATATTTTGCTTATTTTTGTTGCGCTAATCGCAATATAATAAATTATCACACCCATTTGTTGACTTATATATTTTTATGTTGTAAAATTGGATATACAATTAAAATTTAGTGACACTTCTTGGGGATTATCATTGGCAAACCTCCTTATCCAAGCAGGTGTTAGAAATCAGGTAAAAATTGGGTGAAATACAATCTTTAGCCCGCGGGTTACAAATTATTGAAAAGTTAGCAGAAGCCACAGATGGGCTAAGTATTACTGATTTAGCCATTCAATTTGAGGTTGATAAAGGTAGCATGTCCAGGTTAATGCAAACCCTGGCGAATTATGGTTTTGCTGAAAAGAATCCAAATAACAGAAAATATATATTAGGACCACAAATTGTACGCCACAGCCGGACACTGCTGCAAAGAACATCTTTAAGAGATAATGCGAAACCGTATTTAAAACAGCTTGTAGAAATTACCGGGGAGTGTGCCCATATTGCTATCCTTGCCCAGGGACAGGCCTTCTATATCGATCAGGAAGAATCTACGCTTGCGCTTCGTGTGACAACCAATGTTGGCAGCCTGGCTCCCCTGTATTGCACCGCCCTGGGAAAAATATTTCTGGCTTTCACCAACACACCGGTTCCTGAAGTATTAACGGCCTATACCATGAGAACCATTACGGATGCATCCACACTAAAAAGACATCTTGAGATTGTTCGCTCTCAAGGATATGCAACCGATGACGAGGAATGGAATTTAGGCGTTCGCTGTGTTGCAGTGCCCATTTTTGATTACCGCGATAAATGCGAGGCAGCTATCGGAATATCCGGTCCTACAACCAGGCTTCCTCTTGAAAAATTATCAGAAATTTCCAAATTCGTTATTGAAATTGGCAAAGAACTCAGTGCAAAAATGAGTTTTAAATACAATCCGGCAACCAGCGAATAAGCCCAACACCCCCCCAGGAAATACACTGGCAGGCTTTATACCCGGCAGTCAGCGCTTACGTTAAGATATTTACTCGCAAAGCGCTATGCGGGGTTAATCGGCAGTCCTTCCAGGGCCATGATCTTCAGCGCGTTCGTCGTCGGCGAAGGACCCGGCCGCAGTCGGTAATCAAAGAACATACGTCCATCAACCACATCATCGCGGAAGTTGTAATTCAGGATCATCGGGTTCTCATCGGCCAGTTTACTCAATTCCAGGTCGTGCGTGGAGATCAGCCCGGCGCCATTCGCCTCCACCAGTGCGCGCACATACGCCTGGCTGCCAATGCGCCGTTCGTGGTTATTCGTGCCGCGAAAGATTTCGTCAATCAGGAACAGTACCCCTGGCTGGTCATTTATCTGCAAGGCATCCAGCAGTTGCTTTAAGCGATGCACCTCGGCATAAAAATACGAAAAACCGTCGCTGAGTGAATCACTCACCTGAATGCAGGTAAATAACCGCAGCAGCTGTAAACGAAATACCTCGGCCGCCACCGGCGCGCCGGCCAATGCCAGCACTGTATTGATGCCCAGGGTGCGCAAAAACGTACTCTTCCCGGACATATTCGACCCGGTGATGATCGCCACCTCACCCTTTTGCGCCAGGTTGAAATCGTTGCACACCCGCACCTGAATAGGTATGAGCGGGTGCCCCAACCCCTGCGCCGCGAGCACGCTCTCACCGGATGTCAAACCGGGTTCGACAATTTCCGCGTAGGTATACTCGGGGTTGAGTGTTGCAAAATTCGCCAGCGCATTCAACGCCTCCACTTCATACCAGGTATCCAACCAACCCGGCAGCAGTCCGCGGATGGTTTCTTTATAGCGATTGAGCAGGTAGGTAAAAAACAGGTCCCAGGGAACCAGTACATTTACCAGCAAGGTGAGAATCTGGTTATTCTGTAAAGAAGCCGCCGAGATCAGCCAGGCCACCCGCCGTAAAATCCGCGAAGGGCGCTTCTCTTCAACCCGCAGCAGCACACAGATCTCACCCAACTGGCTGCCGCGCGAATACGGGTAACTTTCCAGAAATTCCAATACCGTCCGGAACTGCGCCAATACTTTTCCCAGGGTATAAGCCTCCTGAAACAGCGATTTAAACTCCGCATAGCGCAGCAGATACAAACCGGCGTAAATCACCAGGCTGAATTGCCAGTAAGCCGGTAAAATTTGCAGCGTTGCCAGCACAAACAAAATCACATTCACCACCGCCAACAGGCCCAGCCCAATCAGCGTGGGCACAAAGGAAGCTGGCGGGGTGCCTGTATTTAACCACGTGGTGATCTTCTCCACTTCCCAGGTGCGATCTGTGCTTTTCGGGTCCGGTAGACTGGCCAGCATCAAACGGTTGCGAAATCCGGGTAACGCCGCCATCTCACGGATCACCGCCTGACGTCTCCGGATGACAGCCGCATCCAGTATGGGATTGAGCAGCCAATCCCGCAGCCGCGCATGCCCACCGGAAGTAGTGCAGGTATCCACAAGGTGCAGCAGAGAACGCGTGCCTAGCAGGTTGAGATCCCCGGCAAACGCATGCTCACTGCCAGCCGAAATTTCCACAGGCTGCGGCAGCTTCGTCCAGTCCAATTGCATGCGCGCCACCTGCGCAGAAAACCACGCCACCGCCTGCTCAAAACGCCTGCGCTTTATATCCAGCTTATGGTGATACAGTACAACCACCACAAACAACGCCATACTCACCAGCAAAACAAAAATCCACGCTGTGCCAGGCAGAAGGAAAGCGGTCAAAACAGCCAGCGCCCAACCACCAAAAAAGGTCGTCAGCCGCAGCCAGAAAAAACGCTGGTCAGCAGATTTCAATTGATTGAGAATATTTTCCAACTTTACCAGGCGGCGTTGGTGCAGGTTCAAACGGGATTGTCGGGTAACAGGCATTGGTGTCTCCATAATATTTATTGAATAAATTGTAATCGAAAATTGCGGGAAAATCCCGCAGGAACACAAGCCTTTCTTCCTTTAAGATGGATGCGCCAATGAATGTGTGCATCCTGTCCAGACATAACCTCATATCCAGTTTATTCAAATAGTGAAGACATATAGAGAGGTAAAATAAAAAACGACAAGATAGCCACCCTGGAGAAAGGGTAAAAACATCCAATGTCCCGAATATCGGGTATTGAAGGGTACGGGCGAAGCATTTGCAAAAGACCTTCCGGTTTCCAACATACACCCACCTGCAAATGCTTCGCCCCACCACCCCCCGGAGCGACTCCCGGAATAGCGAAGCTCCCGTTCGTTCGCCCGCCCCGTATTGGTAATCGCGGTCTATCCCACGCTGACCAAACACCTGAAAGAACCCAACCATTCGCTCAAAAACTATCCATTTGGGCAGGTTGCAAAACACAAAAAACCTTGTTATACTGACAACTAAAGTAGAACATAATTTCTAACAATATACATGAATACTGCCTGTACACTCGCGGCAACCTTAATCCAACCCTGTCCCCTTTTCACAATCCGGCAAAGCATCACCAGGCCCATCCGGATAAACATGGAACCTTAAAAACAGCATAGGCATCTACCTGCCCCTACCATCCCATTGCCTGATTCCCGTTTTGATCTGCTAATCTTTTTCCGGACGGGTCACTCATCACTCATCACTGTTCTTCCCCATTCGTTCCTTATTCGTTCCAAAACGAATACCGGCAATAAAACAGCATATCTGGAACTCCGCCGAAGTCACCCCCATCCATGCCGGTAATTTACCGGAAAATCATTCGTTCCGATTGGAATTTTTTTTACTACGAAAACGCAAAGCGTTCCGGCGCAAAGCGCTCCGAGCGCAGCGACATTGTCCTGAACGTCTTTTTGTGAAGGAAGGAGTCGTAGAGACGTTGTCCTGAACGTCTTTTTGTGAGGGCGTAGTCCCGATGCAAAGCGAGGGTAAGGAGACGAATACTGTGAAGCGCTCCGCTGGATTATTCTTGTCCATACTGCTCATTTAACAATCTCCAAAAAATCCGTATACTGGTGGTACAGACCCATTCACCCGGTATGGTCTCAAAGGAGTTTCCCAATGAACTCAATTCGGACTCAATTCAACCCAACCACCCACGGATTTTTATTTAAGAATCATTTTTCCTTAGACTTTCCCATCAAATTCGACCTGCCGCTGGGCGGGTCGATTGATGCTAACGCAGTGTTGGATGGTCTTTCCGCGGGAATGTGCTTCACGGCCTTGGACTATTATCACGCCGTCATCAACCGCCCGGGCCAGACGGACCCCGACCAAGTAGATGCCAAACTGCGCGTCTACCTCTGCGAGCGTCACCTGGATGCGATCAACATCCACAATATTCTGAAAATGCTGGACTGGATGCTGCTGGAAAAAGCAGCCGTCGCAGCGCGCATCTCCCGCTACGAAATCCCTAAACTGCGGCGCGCATTGGATAAAGGTCGGCCGGTACCGTTGATTCTCGTCCGCGCCAACCGTTCAGGCAATACCACGCCTAATCATTGTGTGATCGCCAGCGGGTACGATTGGGACAACCATGCGCAAGAATGTTTAATCCAAATCTACGACCCCAATCATCCGGGCATTCAGACCTCCATCCGGGTTATTCTGCGCGGCTCGGAATCCGGCTTCAGCCTCACCCATTCCATAGACGGCGCACTGGCGGCTTTATTTTCCATCCCCTATCGAACCCAGGGAATGCTCCCTCGTCTTTTGAGACCCTTTCCACCGCTGCCTTTCGCACCGGAAGTGGAAGGTGTTGTATCCTTCAAACTGCATTGGCCGGTGGACAGCCGCCGCGTAAACCAGTTCTTTAAAGAAAATCCGGAAACTTACAAACCCTTTGGGCTGCCCGGGCATGAGGGGCTGGATCTGTTTGCCGTCTCCGGAGCCAACATTTACGCCGCTGCCGATGGGGACGTCTACCAGGCCAACTTTCCCAATACCCACCCGTACGGACGCCAGATTCGCATCAAGCATACGTTGGGCGGCAAAGTGGTGCATAGTATTTACGGACACCTCTCCAAAATCATGGTTAGCCAGGGTCAGCATGTTACCGCCGGAACATTAATTGGCCTGGCCGATAACACCGGTAATTCCTTCGGCTCCCATCTGCATCTCACTCTGAAGATTGAAGGGGAAAAAACCCTTGGATACCCGGCTGGTATTGTCGATCCCTGGCCCTATTTAAAGGAAGAGACCCCGGTAAAACCCGAGCCGGTTGGGTCGCTGCCAGCATTGAGTGAGGTAAAAGTGTTTACCATCCAGGACCTCAACCTGCGTTCTGGCCCTTCCACCAACTCCCAGATTCTGGCTGCATTACCCGCTGGGGAATCCTTGCAGGTCTTCGGTGAAACAGAGGATGTCCGAGAAAAAATCGGGGTTGAAGGCGAATGGCTGCACGTGCAAACAGCCGGAAATCAGGTAGGGCACGTGGCTGCCTGGTTTGTACAAGACAGTGAACAAGTCTTCCCACCCAGTGACCTGGTCCTCTACCCTTTTGATCTGGTCAACCTGCGTTCCGGAGCCGGTACCGCTTTCCAACTACTGGCTGAGCTTACCATGGACGAACCACTCACCGTCTTAGGCGTTGCGGACCTGGCCCTATCCAAACTGGGACGCCAGAATGAATGGCTCCAGGTGCAAACCCGGCAGGGGCTGCGCGGTTTTGTGGCCGCCTGGCTGGTACACAAAACTGGTCAGCGAGCCCCCGCCAGCGGATTAGTTGTCTACCCGTTTGAAATGGTCAATGTGCGTGCCCGGCCGGCTGTGGATGCCAATATCCTCACGGTAGCCACCAGCAGCGCCGCCCTCACGGTTCTGGGCGAAAGAAACCAGACAGAAATGCGCCTCGGGCAAATGGATGCCTGGCTGAATGTACACACCCCGGATAACTTTACCGGGTATGTGGCCGCCTGGTTGGTAAGCACCGCCGCGCCAGCGCCGCCCTCACCATCTCCCACTCCTCTCGAACCCGGCCCACTAAAAGCAACCGCCACCGCGGATGTGAATATGCGCGCGCAGCCCGGTAGCAACTCTCCGCGCGTTAGTGGCCTGTTCAATAACGAGACCATGCTTATCCTGGAGCCAGATCTCGCGGCGGCCTCCACAAAAATTGGCAAGCCAGATCAGTGGATTTATGGAGAGAATCCCAATGGCAAACGTGGCTGGGTAGCCGCGCAATTCCTGCGCAAAGCATCCTAGTTTGAAGAGTACCTGGAATACACCTCCACTCAACCGCAGACAAGGGTGGGGCTGTTTTGGATATCACCACCTTTCATTCTTAAACAGCCTCACCCTTTCTCTTTCTCCCATTGCAAAGATTTGTAAACCATTTTTGTTAGTGTTATATTTATAAAATCAGTCAACAATTCCGTATTTACTCTTCGAAACACACAGGATGCGTATGGCGCATCGATTGCGGCCAAGTAACCCAACCCATCTTGCAATCCATAATGGGGTAGTTTTGAAAGGAGCCGGACTTTGAACACCAATGAACTGTTACAACGCTGGTCTACCATGTCATTAACCGATATCGAGGACCAGATTATTCGTGGAGAAGATCAGGAAACCGTAGCGCAGTTGATCGGTGCGGATACTATCGCAGAAATCCGGGGAATCTCCTTCGCTGCTCCGCCCAGTGCAGAACGCGAAAATGTGATTCTCCTGCCCGGTATTATGGGTTCTCTGCTATCCAGTATCCGCGGTGTCACCAGCCTGTTATGGATCAATCCGCTACTCTTTTTGCAGGGCAATGGACGTTACCTGCGTTTAAACGCGGATGGCGATGACGATGAAACCCCCGAGGTGGATTGTGTGCCAATTGGTCTGGAGAAAATGACATACTTAAAGATCAGCCTGCAATTCAATCGACAGACCCATCTGCACGAATTTCCCTACGACTGGCGCCGGCCAATCGAATACAACGCCGATATTCTAAAAACCAGTATTGAGCGCTGGAGTAATGGCCATCCCGAACGCCAGTTTACCCTGGTTGCCCACAGCATGGGCGGCCTGGTTTCACGCACCTATATGGCTCGCCACCCACAGCATGCTGCCCGGCACGTCAAACGCCTGATCATGCACGGAACACCCAATTTCGGCGCAACCAACGCCATCGAAAATCTGGTAAACGGCAATTCGATGATGGCAACTGTTGATAAATTGAACTCGAACAATGAAATGCGCAAACTGGTTTATTGTCTGCCGAGTGTCTACCAGCTCCTGCCTACACCACCCGAATATTTTCCTCCGGGGATAGAATACCCGGTCGATTTCGACCTGTATGATGCCCGAAGCTGGCGCATGCAGGATATCCAACAAAAATACCTGGACGGTGCGCGCAGCCTGCACCAAACGCTCGCTCAATCGGACCCGCAAATTCCCATGCATGTGATTGCTGGCGGTAATATAGCCACTATGATCGCCGCCCGGCTAGCATTCAACCAGGACGTTCCGGAGTTGCAAATGACAACTATAGACAAAGGCACAAATTCTGGTGATGGTACAGTACCACTATGGTCGGCCGAGCTGCCCGGCGCAAAGGTGCATTATATTCAGGAAGTACACCGCGCTCTTTCCGGCAATAACAGGGTCATTCGTGCTTCGATGGACCTGATTCACAGCGGCACCTGCAGCCTGCCGGAAACACTGCCGCCACCTAAATTAATCTCCTTTGACGCGGAAGCAGAAGCACCACTGCCACCAACTATTCAGGCGGAGGTCCTACAGCACAAAATCGAAACCGGCACCGCCAGTGAAACCGATTTAAATAGTCTGTATTTCGCATTTTAATCATTCATATGCAAGTGCGGTTGGATTACTCCAGCGCCGTCCAACTCCACCAACTGCTTTGTTTTATCGAGTAACCAGATCAGGATATTGAAAGGATAAAACCAATGGGAATGAGTTTTTTGTACGGTGTAATTGGTGGTGCTTTAGGGGAATTGTTGAAATGGTATGCGCTGCGCGAATCTCCCAACCTACCGCAATATCTGCGCAGTGTGTTTTATTGGGTAGTGACCGTCTTGATGATTCTGGCTGGCGGTGGATTGGTGCTCATCCAGGGCGTCCAACCAGACAATCCCTGGCTGGCAATCAACGTGGGCATTACCGCCCCGCTGATCCTGAAAGGTTTTGCCTCAGTCATTCCGATAAAACCGGCCTCAGGCCCCGTCTCATTCGCACCCGGTTCAAAACCCAAACCAACTCTGATCAATTTCATCGCTGGCCGTTAAATACAGGATGAAAAGTTAACACTCATGCCCGGATTTTCACCCGATCCGCTAACGATTGAGGTCATTTCACAAGGCCCGAACCAACCCTGTCGTATCCGTCTTTTGCTGCCGGACGGCAGCGGTGACAGCGGAGCACTCAATCCGGCTGCCTTCTTCCATACATTATCCTCGGAACAAAACCCGGGTGATTCCAACCCGCCGATCACTTATGGCGAGATTCTCTATCAGGCGCTATTCCCCGGCAACCTCTCCAATCAATTCAGTGCTGCTCTGAAAGCATCTAATGAACGCGGCATACGCCTTACCCTCCAAATCGACTCGGCCCTGCCTGCACTGCATCGGGTTAACTGGGAGCGTATGTTCTATCCGCAAGGCTCGCAATGGCTGCCAATGGCAACGTCACCTTACGTGGTCTTTTCACGTCACCTGCAAAGCGGAAAACCCTGGGGTTTACCCATCACAACTGGGCGTTTGAAAATTTTGATAGTTATTTCCAGTCCATTCGCACCGGGAACAAACCTGTATGTAGATGTAGCCGCCGAACAACAAAGTATGCTGGATATTTTCAGCCAATTTCCAATGGAGGCCGAGGTAGAGGTTCTGGCCGGCGTGGTCAGTGCGCAGCAGATTGCTGACCGGCTGATACAGGGATCCGGATTTGATATCTTGCATTATATCGGACATGGCGAATGGCGCGAGGCTGAGCAAACCGGATTTTTAATCCTTTCCAAACAATATGAAGACGGCAGCATCGGGCCGGATGGCGTACCAGCGGCACAATTCACTCAATTATTGGGTGCCGGAGCACGCCTTCCGCAGTTAATTTTTCTGGGAGCTTGTGAAAGCGGTCAGCAATCTTCCCTGGACGCCTTTACCGGAGTCGGGCCACAATTGGTTCAAGCCGGCTGCCCGGCGGTGGTCTGCATGCAGGAAAAGGTCGAAAATGCCGTTGCCAGGCAATTTTCCCAGTCATTCTACGCCCACCTACTCGAATCCGGTTGCGTGGATCAGGCCGTAAACCGCGCTCGTACCGGTTTGTTACAGCATAACTATTTGCAATGGGCAACACCAGTTTTGTATATGCATCTTGCAGATGGCATCATCTTCAATCCGCAAACGCGCTTTAAACCTGCCATTCGTCAGCCCTATAAATTCCTTGCGCCATATCAGAAGGAAGACAACGATCTTTTTAAAGGCCGTCAAGAAAAAATCAACGAAGTTGTTCAGAGTATCCGGGATTCTACCGTGACCGTCGTCTATGGCGAAGCCGGAATCGGTGTCACCTCACTTTTACAGGCCGGTGTGCGACCGCTCCTGGAATCTGCTGGCAGCCTGGTGTTGCGTATCGCAGACTATTCCGACCTGGCAGGAGAAGTACGCAAAGAACTCAATGTGGATGGACACCCGCTCGTGCTGCGCATCCGTGGCGATGCACCCCTGGTGGATGTGCTACGCGCAGTCAGCAGCGCCCGCTTTGAAAACCTGGTGCTGGTATTGGATCAATTTGAGCAGGTCTTATCTACGCCGGAAGCAGAACAACTCAAAATCCTGGATACCCTGGTAGCCAGCCTGCGGGGCAATGACTCA
Source organism: Chloroflexi bacterium HGW-Chloroflexi-10 (assembly GCA_002840755.1). GTDB lineage: Bacteria > Chloroflexota > Anaerolineae > Anaerolineales > Anaerolineaceae > UBA6170. The sequence continues at coordinate 33,145 of PHBZ01000027.1, forward strand.
CGGCTTAAACTTGTCCTGTTACTCCACAAGGATGCGCTTGGTGGTCTGGCTCACTTCCAACCGCTTTTTACTAATCGCGCACACCCCTGGATCGAAGTTTTTCCCCTGAAAATGGAAGAAGCAGTGGCAGCGATTGTGGATCCGCTGGACATTCTGGGTTGGCCTGTCACGCTGAACCCAATTATGGTACGCAATCAGATCGTCCCGGACCTGGGAGAATTATACCCGTATACGGAAGACATACCCGAAAATATTTGCATCGATCCCGGCCAATTGCAAATCACTTGTACCTGGTTGTACCAAAAAGCCCGAGACAGGCGTCCACCGCTCATTGATGAAGTACTTTACTTGAAAGAAGCCGGTGGGGCTGATGGCATCTTGGTGCGTTATATGGAAGAGGAGCTCAAGACGCGTTTCGCGGGGCAATCAGAGCTTGCCCGTCACGTGCTGGTTGCTCTGGCGGCCCCGGAGTTAGAGCATTGGGTGCTGCCCGAGCAGCTCACCCTCCCTCAAGAATTTTCCGGCGCAGAAACGGCTGCCGTCATTCCGGCCTTATTGGACCGTCTGGTAAAGGCCGAGCTGTTGATCCGCCGCCTAAAAAATGGACAATACGTGTATGCATTTGCCAATCAAATGATCGCCGCTGAAGCAGTTCGCCTCGGCGGAGAGCAGATCGAAAAGGTATATAACGCGGCTGATGAAGTGGAACGCATTTGGAGGTTATGGTTGGCCGCTCAGGCCAAAGTACCGCCTGGCACCCCCACAGACCAGGTGCTGGCTACCCCTGCGCAGTTGCACCTTCTGACAGAACATGGCCGCCATCTGGACCCTAAAGCCGTTAAACTACTGCTGCTTTTGCGTTCGGCCGTCCTGCGTAACACGTCCACCCTGCCCTGGCTGGAGCGCCTGGGTGAAAAAGAAAAAGAGTCCGGTTTGATCCACGCCTTGGAAGGATTACCATTGGAAAACAAGAAAACTTCAAGCGGCGGTTCCTCAGAGGAGTTGGCAGGGCGAATACTCGGGTTACGTTCTCCCGCAATGCCACCCAGGTCAATCCCAAACCGGAAATATGGTGATGTATCCTGGTCTGCCGTGCGAAATGCCGATGCCCTCGACAGGCAAAGCGCGGCACTCGCATTAACCGTCCTGGACACCCAGGCTGAATCAGGCAGCGCCTACCACCGCCTGGAAGAAGCTCTGAAAGATATGGAATTTCGCCTGCAGCGGTTCTTCCGAAGGGCCGAGTTGTTCGGCATACTGGAAGATGCCGGCCAGAGCAATCCTCAGCCACAAGACACTTTGCAGCGCATGGGCATTTATCTTTGGCGAACCAGGAAGCGCGCGCTTACCAATCGTCACACGCTCATCTGGGCTTCGCTGGGAGGCGCTTTGGGTGCCGGGCTAGGATTGGGGTTGGAACGATTACTCATCGGTATGTTGGCTCAATCACATACCGGGGTGATCTTTTTTGCCCTGTTTTCTTATTGGGGTTTTCTATTGGGCGGGCTGACCGCCCTGGGAACTGCATTCTCCGGAGTGCTGCTATTGGAAGATAGTCAAGCTAACCAGCCGCATCCGCGCCGTGCATTTCTGCAGATCCTCCTAGGTGCTGCTGGCTTTGGGCTGGCCAATCTTTTGGTTGCCTTCCTGAACGGTATTTCTCTGGCACGTGCGCCGCTGGTGATCCCGCTCGGGTTTGTCGCCGGTATAGGAATCAGTGCCATGTATGCGGCTGCTCATCAAAAACTATCCAAATGGCTCATTCCTGCTGCCATAGCTGGCCTGCTTTTTATTCTGGTTCAGTTTGTGTTTCTGATGTTTCCGAACCTTGGCAGCGGGTTGGCAATTGCACTATCGAGTGCCTACTTCCAGGTGGAGTTCGAATATTTTTCATCTACAGCCTGGCAAAAATGGATTACCTCCTTTGTTGATTGGACCAGCGTGTTATCCCTGATAGAGTCGGGATTTGCCGGATTGGCATTGATCTTCGGCGGACGGCTGGGTCTGCGCCTGGCAGGCATTTGGTACGAACGCTGGCGACATTTTGTTGAACGCAGCGATGGATAGAACGGAGAACAAAAAAATGTTTACCCAACAAAAATTTTCCAGGAAAGCGCGCAACGGGGCAGTGGCTGGTTGCCTGGTCTTTATCATATTGGCCTGCAATCTGGGAAACCGCCCAGAGCCCACAATCACACCTGTGCTCACGCCAACTACCACTATCACACTTCAAATTCCACCCACTGGTGAAACCCCGATAGCCGTGATTACCCCTGATTCACAGGTCCGCCGTTTGATCCCAAGTGTATTTGCGGGAAACAGCCAACCCTTACCGGAGCTAACCAACAACACGGCGCTGGCGTTGAGCCCGGGTGGTCTGGTGACCACCGATGCCCAGGGTGAGGCGGAGATCATTATTCAAGGCTGCTTAAAGCTTTTCATTTTCCAGGATGCCACACTGGAGCGTTCCACCTGTCGTGAATCAGATGCCGCCAGCGGATTAGGGGTTTGCGCCACCGCCGGGATGACCGGTGTCCTCAACCAGTGTTTGAGCAAAATTGATATCCAGACTCCCGGGTCAAATACCAACACCACCGGTACTTGGTTTGCCGTTATCTATCTTCCCGAAGACCGCCTCAGTATCATCCAGGTTTACGAAGGCAGTGTGGAAGTGCGCGCTGTTGTCAACACCGCCTCCGAACAATCCACCCGCACGCAAACATTAGAAGCCGGCAATTTATGGTTCACAGCTCCCGGTGCACAACCCCCCGTCATTGCCGGAATCAACGGGCGCGAACCACAGCCAATGGAAGTCTGGGGTGCTTTACGCCCTGCACTGATCGAAAAATATCCCAATCTGGATGTCTGGATGGAATCAGCCAGTCAGAAAGCTTCCCGAGAAAATCTTGCCTTCCCGAACTTTTTAGCAGTCCCCAGCGGAGAATTGAATATCCAACTCCTCGGGCAAGTCTGGGAAAATGAAAGAGTATACCAGGCCATTTTAAGCGGCGTCGCCTGGCAAAGTATGGTGAGAAATCTGTGGTTTGACTTGAACATGACACCACGAATTCGCTTCGAAAATGACATTACCCCAGATGCCAGGGACGTACCTACCGATATCCAAAGAGCTAACTCACTACTCTCCACAACCACCTTTCGTAATAATTACAGCTTCATCCGCATTGCTATTGTGGAAGGCAATACTTTTGCCGAACAGTTCGCTTATGAATTGCAAGGATCTCTGTCCAATCTGGACCTGAAAGCAGAAATACAATACCTGCCTCCAGAGACTCTTGCCAGCTATTTGAAAGAAGCTGCTGTACAAAATGAGGTTCCTGTCATTTTTATTGATGCCATCCCGTCCAATTACGACGGTTTTTAAGCGGTTAGCAATTTTGGATTAAAGGAGCATACCTATGCCAGATGAAAAACAAATATATTTTAATGGAATCGATGGTGTAACCGGAGAGTATCTGGTACCGCCGATGCAAATCAGCGATGCAGCCGCTATGGCCAGCGGTGAAGTAAAAGAAAAAAAAATTATCACCTGGCTCACCTCTATGTGGCACAAAATCAGTACCCCTTTCATGGGGCTGCCATTGGGAGTAGATCCCACCGACATCACTCAGGCAGGTTGGGCCATTGTTTTTCTTAAAGATGAGGACCCGGCCGTAAAAGCGTCACTGCAGCCACTGGTTGAACACCGCAGCAACCAGATTGCCAATTCCAAACTGATCCGCGTGCTCGAATACCAGCCCGGCGAAACCTGGGAACAGTGGCTAGGGCGCTATAATGTCGCTCCTGGCAGCGTAGAGCCCACCAAAATTCCCTATTACCTGCTGCTGATTGGTGATCCTCAGCGACTCTCCTTTTCACTTGGACATTTGCTGGATGTGGAATATGGTATTGGCAGGCTCCATTTTGATACACCCGCCGAATATGCCACCTATGCTGCCAGCGTTATCGCCTACGAGAACGATACCCTGGTACCGAATGCTAAAGAAGCTGTTTTTTTCGGGCCGCGCCACAATTTCGATCAAGCCACCAAAATGAGTGCGGATTACCTGATCAACCCGCTGGCAGACGGTTACCCGGCCCAAAACGGCAATCCTGTGGAACCTGGAACAGCTCAACGCTGGGGCTACCAGTCGCGCAAAATTTGGGGAGACGCGGCTACCAAGGCTGCATTATTGGATGTTATTCAACCTGTAGGAAATGCCAGACCCCCAGCTTTCCTCTTCTCTGCCAGCCATGGTATGGGTTTCCCGCGTGGTAACCACAATCAGAAAAATGCTCAAGGTGCTTTACTTTGCCAGGATTGGCCCGGGTTTGGAATCATACACCCCAATCACTACCTTGCTGCAGCTGATATCCCAGCGAATAGCCGCTTGCATGGCATGGTCCTTTTCCATTTCGCCTGTTACGGCGCCGGAACCCCACAGGTGGACCAATTCATCCACGAACCCGGCCAGCCTCCACCTACTATCGCTGATTCCTCTTTTCTCTCTGCTCTGCCCAAAACCTGGCTTACCCATCCAAACGGTAGTGCATTAGCCTGTATTGGACATGTGGAACGCGCCTGGGGAACGTCCATCATTGCCTCGCACGCCGGGCCGCAAATTCAGACTTTTCAGAATGCCATCGGACGCATTCTCATAGGTCAACCACTCGGCTATGCGCTTAAAGATTTCAATGAGCGTTACGCAGCTCTCTCCACCAGCATGGCTGCTACTCTGCAACAGGCCGGCTGGGGTGCTGCCCCGGATCCGGAGTCACTGGCTTATCAATGGATCGAACGCAACGATGCTGAAGGCTACATCCTAATCGGCGACCCAGCCGTGAAACTGCGCGTCAATGATCTGGTTAATTAATTAAGGAATTTAGAAAGGATTGTGTTTCCATGATTGATAAAAAAGGCATCCCTCTCGGAACTATCACTGGCTTTCCGCAGGCATCCATAGACAAACTCGCCGTCGTCTGGATAACAACTGCCGAAGAGCTGGTCAGTGCGGCTGTCCGTGAAAACGGACCAACCGGATTAGTCGAAATACTGGAAGTGCCAGTGGAACAGGTAATTCAACTAGTCGATCTTGCCCAAAGCAGTTTACCTTCCGGAGTTTCCTTTGCCGCCGGGGAAGTGCAGTCATTTGGTTTGGGGGCTTTGGACGAACCCAGCGCAGAAGAACCACCAGCAGGCCCAATCCTGTCTTTTGCCCCGCTGCCTTCAAAAGTGGATTATATCGAACGCATGTCCCCCATTCGTAATCAGGGACAGCGGGGCACCTGTGTTTCTTTCGCCTGTTCATCTATCCGAGAATATTTATTGCCAGCCACATCCGTGCACAAAGACCTCTCCGAACAACATCTGTATTGGAACTGTAAAAAGCACGATATGGTCAGCGGAGCCGGCACCTATATTCATGTTGGCATGGATCGTTTATTAAAGGACGGCCAATGCACCGAAACGGATTGGCCTTACAACAGTATGCCAATCCCCGGCAACGAAGGGCAAGACCCTCCTCCTGCGGATGCCGCCGCCAAAGCTCTACCTTATCGCATCAATTCCACCCAGAAATTGCCGGCACGCTCAGTGAATGACCTGCGTCAGGCGCTGGCAAATGGTTCCCCAATTGCGTTTGCCATTCCGGTCTATACCTATTGGTTTGCCGAACCGCTCTACTCAACCGGCGATATCCGGCTGCCGTTAACCTCAGACCAGTTGGCTGGCGGGCATGCCATGGCTATGGTCGGCTACGAGGATGACCCGCAGGTTCCTGGCGGTGGTTACTTCATGATCCGTAACAGTTGGGGAACCGGCTGGGCTAACCAATGTGTGTTGGGCAGCGGCTATGCACGCCTGCCGTATGCCTACATGCAGCAATACGGCAGCGCTGCCCATACCGCATTAGCCTCCGCTCCTACACCGGTAGAAGAACCGCGAGAGAATTTCTTCACCCACTTTTTGAACTGGCTAAAAAAACTGTTTGGATAACCATTAAATCACCTGTTACCTTGGATGCTAACAATCTACACTACTATTTATTTCAACGCAGTTCGAATAACCTCATTATCAACACGTAGACCGGTTGCATGCAAGGAACGCGGGACATTCGTAGTAGAGGCGAGAATCATACCCAACAAATACCAACTATTCGCTTTCTGCTATGTGAGAGGCAATCATCACCGGGATATTGCCGGTTTGCTCGAGCATGCGTCCAAAAGTTTGCGCTTCTTCAGTCTGGCTATCCAGCACATTCTGTGACCAACGGTAACTCACTGATTGATAAAGCAGATCCACCTGCACGGTAAAAGGTCCCTGTGCACCGCTGGTTTGCACCTGATACATCACTGTGTCGCTCCCACCGGTGAAGGTCGCATCCTGCAAAGCATTCCCGATAACAGCCGAAACAGGAGGTGGATTTTGCTTATCAAAGCCGCTTGGCAGCAGACGGTTATCTTTAAGGTAACCGGCAGCTTGCATCTGAATGGTGGTCACCTCGCCCAGAATATTTTTCATAACAGGTTCATAAATCTGTACCTGATCGGATGCGGAGATAATCTCATAATGGGGTTCAAAGGCGAGTGGGTTGTCGTCATTTTCATTACCGAAGATTTTACCTGTCTCATCATAAGCGCCGGATTCAAAAATTACCAATCCCTGCGCATCGCTGACAGTTACATGCAACCATGCCCGCCGTGAAGGAAAGGAAGTGGGAAATTTATGTCCGGTGAGCACTTCTATATCCACATTAAAGGTGAGGGTATCAGCTTGTTGTTCAACACCCGAAACAAAAACAGTAGCTGTCTCATTCTGCAGAAGTTCTTCGGTACGCAGAATGTGTTCATCAAGCCCGGCAGGACTCCCCGGAATTCCCAGTTCTTCGCCAAATTGCTTGAATACGTTGAGCATAAATACATTCCCCCCGGTAAAAGTGTGTCTGGCAAAAGGATCAACCAGATTATCCGGTGTTATATTAGAGATAGGTGCCGCGCCATCGGCTGGGGGCATGTGGCAGTTCTGGCAGGTAAATTTTTCGGTATAGTCTGAAGCTAGCCATTCACTGTAAGGGGTTTGTTCATAAAAAAGATCTTCCCCTGTGCTCATCGTTCCGTCAGCTTGGATGTAGTTGAGATACAGTTCATGACAGGAAGCGCATACGGTTGATTCGCGCACGTGCTCACTCTGTACAGCCGTATATCCGGATGCAGCTTTCATAATAGTAACGTTCTGCTCACTGATGGGAAGGGCGCCATAAATCGGACGTTCGCCTTTGGAAAGGTCAAGCTCTATAGCGAGATCGCCGCTATTACGCAAATTATCCGCTGGGTTTGCGGGAATTTGATGACATACGGCACATGAAACCCCATCCACCGCCAGTTCATATATAGGATGTTCCTCAGCAAGTACGCCCTGTTCCCCCAATAAAAGTGTCTTTTCCTCTGCGGCAGTGTTGGTAAAAAGCGCCATAGGTGCATGGCAGGTGGCGCATTTTTCCTCAATGGCTTCAGCATATTGCGGGGTGTTCTGTGTTTCCATGCGCACGCTAGCAAAGTAGTATGGATCACGTGCGGCATTCGCCATAATGCTGTTTTGCCACTCAGTATGAATGGAAACATCGTTTCCGAAACTGTCTTTCATACCCTGATGGCACGCGGCGCAATTCGACGAAGCTTTGAACAATTCCAGTGGAATGCTAGCAGCGCTGTTCGGTTCTGAGGGCGGAGCTTTTGCAACACAGCCCGCTAGAACGAAAGTGCTCGCGATTGCCAACAAAAACCAGGCAGTACCAAAGTTCAGTGTCCTTTTTATTGAGTGTTTCATATCATCCTTCCTTTATTTTATTGTACTCAATATCGTAAGTTTTTCACAGCCGTACATGCTGACGTCTCTCCAATAGAATTATAGGGTTCGTCTATTGAAATGGCTGTAGGACCATGCTAAACTCTCATGACCAATAATCACACTTTCTGAGAACTGAGCCGGAACCTGGCGTGTCAAATAAGTGTGACATAAGAATTTGTTTTCTTTTTACAAGATTTTGGCTCAAACCTCGGATATTATTTAAACCACATCTTCTTCTCAGTGCAGCCTATGGTGATTACACGTGTTTTTATCTTATTGGAGGAGTGAAATGATCAACCAGCAGATCGGCCCGCGTGAAGACTACAATAACCTGCAAATCAATATCAGCAAACCCAGCAATACGGCTAAACGCTTTACTGTTCAAATGCATATCACTGGGTGGCGTTACTTTGATCCGGCTGAATTTCGCTTCAAGTCCGCCGAACTGCTGGCACTGTCCGCTGATCCCAACACGTACGGTCAGGCGCTTGGCAAGGCATTTTTTAGCGAACAGTGCATTGGCGATCCCTACAGTGAGACGTTGGCTGCCATTCAGGCGCGCGGCGATGGCTTGCGTGTACAGCTCATCCTCGATTCGCCCGAATTGCAGGAACTTCATTGGGAGCGCATCTTTCACCCCATCGCTGGTGCATGGCAGCCGGTGGGCAGCACGGCGGTAACACCCTTCTCCCGCTTCATCCGCCCGCAGCAGTGGGATCGTCCCACTGCGATCACCACCCGTCCGCTGCGTATCCTGGTAGTGATCGCCTCACCAGCCAACCTGGAAAGCGATTTTCAACTCCATCCCATCGCAGCGGAAGAACGCCTCAAGCTGCACACCATGTTCGATCAAATCCCCGACCTGGCCACCACCTACCTGGAAAGCGGTACAGCCAACCCGCCTACACTCAATGCTATCCGCCAACACCTGGCCGATGGTTACCACCTGGTGCATTTCCTGTGTCATGGGGCACATACATCGGCTGGTATCGGACTGTTTCTGGAAGATCCCGATGGGCAAGTCGACCCGGTAGAACAAAACCGTCTCATATCGGCCTTCAAAGTTCTTAAAACCCCGCCAGTCTTTTGCTTCCTGGCCGCCTGCGAAAGCGCCAAGCAGGAGCGCCACGATGCATTTCTGCCGCTCGGTCCTTCGCTAGTAGGGGAAGGCGGCTTACAAGCCGTGGTCGCCATGACGGGTAAAGTCGGGCTCCCGCTCGCCCAGCAGTTTGCCGGACAATTTTATGTACGTTTGCTTAAACACGGCGTGGTTGATCTGGCGATGAACGAAGCCCGGGCCTTGGTTCAGGATGATTGGGATTGGGGCGTGCCGGTATTATTCACTCGCCTGCAAGATAACCAGTTGATTGATTTCCCGATCGGAAAAATGTACGAAAGATACCTCAGCCATACAGATACAGCCTTCCTGGCTGTGGATGAGGTTCTGTCAAACGCCAGACTGGAAGATCACGGCGGACGATTGGCGGATGATTTACAGGAACTGGTCAATGAACTCAGTAAAAGTCACGGCGTTCAGGTAGAAGTGGCTTCCAAATTTCGCCGAACCGGACGCGACCCGCAGAATTTTGCCCAAAAATTTGAAGGTTTCTATTATGATTTCAAAGACTACTACGACAATCAGACCTGGGTAAGTGAGAATACCTCCTGCACTCGCATTGATGCTTTAAAAGCTGAGATTCTACCGAAACTTTCGCCGCTTCTCAGTCCGGCTAACTTTAGTTTGTTGGAAGAGGAACTTAATATGCTCAGCAATGCCGATGCGGATCTGTTGCGCTATTTCAATGAATATATCAGCATCATGAACGCCGCGGTTGAAGAGATTTGGGCCGCTCTCGAAAGCGACAATATCGAAAGCGCTATCCAGATCAAACGCGATTTTGAAGCCCAAATCAGCCCTAGCTTCCAACGCAGTAAAGCCATGTTCGAGCGCATGTCCCACAACATCCGTGGCGTCCAGGCAGCGTAGCAAGATTACTTGAGATATCAATAAGGAAATAGTATTTCTCCAGGTTATCCGAACCCATTGCATCCGTTTCTATTAATGGTATAAATATTTAATCTTAACAATTTTAAAAGAATAGTGCTTTGAAATATTCTCCAAATATACCCATTCGCACTTTTTTTTGAAAAGATCGATCTTATTGGTATTTCACAAAATCTTATCCAGAGGACAACCATGGAAAAAATTTCTCGAACCGATGCCGAATGGCAAAAATTACTGACTCCCGAACAATACCGTATCACCCGTCGTAAAGGGACTGAAGCTCCTTACTGTGGTGCTTTTTACGACCATAAGAAGCCCGGCACTTATTTTTGTGTAGGCTGTAATTTACCGTTATTTTCATCAGATACCAAATTTGATTCAGGCACAGGTTGGCCTTCTTTCTTTAAACCAGTTTCTGAGGAGAATATTGAAACCCATACTGATTTCAGCCACGGTATGCTGCGCACGGAGGTAGTCTGCGCCCGTTGTGATGCACACCTCGGGCATGTATTTAACGATGGTCCCAAACCAACTGGCTTGCGGTATTGTCTCAACTCCGAATCATTAAACTTTATAATGGATTGATCTGCAAACAAAAACCCGTTAACAAAACCATGGTAAATAATCTCATGGAATATTACAACACATCTTGGCCAGCCTATCCCGAGTCATTCCAAATGAAATGAGAGACCATCACATGGAGCATATCGAACCATCAAATGAAAACATCGTACTGGTAACCGGGGCCGGCCGCGGTATTGGCCTGGGCATTGGCCACGCTTTCGCCGCTGCAGGAGCTAAGGTAATTTTTCATTATAATACCAGCCGCAGCGCAGCTGAAGAAGCCGTATCCAAAATCCAGCGCAAAGGTGGGCAGGCATTAGCTCTTCAAGCCAACATCACCCTTCCACAAGAAGTAGAACGCCTTTTCGCAGCTGTAAACGCAGCATTTGGAGGGTTGGACGTGCTGATCAATAATGCTGGAACCTATCCCACCAGCCCCTTGCTCGAGCTCAAATCCGAAGAATGGAATGAAGTAATCAATTCCAATTTGCGCAGTACTTTTCTCTGCACACAAACAGCAGCACACATGATGAAAGCCCGCATGAGTGGAACAATCATCAATATCGCATCTATTGAAGGCGGTTTTCCAACCGTCAATCACGCCCATTACTGCGCTGCCAAAGCGGGTGTTATCCAATTTACCAAAACAGCAGCCCGTGAATTGGGCTGCTACAATATCCGTGTTAATGCGATTTCGCCCGGGTTGATCAATCGTTCCGGATTGGAACAGGATTGGCCGGATGGCGTGACACGCTGGCAAACCACCGTCCCCTTACAACGTTTGGGGACACCGCAGGACATTGCCAACGCCTGTCTTTTTCTCGCTTCCCCGGCAGCAAGTTGGATCACCGGCATTAACCTGCCCGTGGACGGCGGCGCTTCCACAACCCCAGCCTTCTGATAAACCCTATTCTTAGGGTGTTGTTTTATTGAAAGAATACTTCAGCTCAGTGCACAAATTTCACATTCCGCACAATAGAACACTTGACTTTGTAGTGAATATTCACTATACTAAATTAATTGTAGTATTACTACACACTTCCCCCAAAAAAAATTACATTTATTAAACTATATTGTCCTCTAAGGAATATGATTCTATGGCTCAACAGGACGATGTTCTTTTGGGTGTGGATGCCCTGACCCGATTACGGGTCATGTTTCCTTCTCTATCCCCTGCTGAAAACAAGGTCTGCAAATATATCCTGGACAATCCAGAAAAAGTCATACACATGACCCTGGTAGAAATTGCCCAACAAACCGGCGTCAGCGATGCTACAGCCGTCCGTTTTGCACAATCCGTGGGCTATGAGGGCTGGTTAGAGTTCAAAATCTCCCTGGTTCAGGCTTTACCCCCCTCACCGCAATTGATCCATAGTGATATTACCGTAGATGATAGCCCGGGCATGATCGCCCGAAAAGTGTTGCTCGGCAGTAAACAAGCACTCGATGATACCCTTTCACTACTGGATGAAGGAGCCTTTGAGAAAGCGCTGCAACTTCTTTCGCAAGCCCGTTCAATTCTAATCGCTGGGGTCGGTACATCAGGACCAATGGCACATGAAATGGGTAACCGGTTGCTTCGCCTGGGATTACTTTGTCAGGTCCAGACCGATTCATATTTACAGGTCATGCAAATCTCCCTGCTCACCCCAAAAGATGTACTAGTGGTCATATCCCAAACAGGTGATTCGCATGATCCGCACCGGACAGCATCAGAAGCAAAGCGGGTTGGCGTACCAATAATTTGTATCACCGGCAATAAACTTTCCCCAATCACATCCTTTGCCGATGTGATCCTGCTTTCGGTATCACAGGAAAGTATGTCCGAAACAATTTCATCACGTATAGCTCAGTATGCGCTCATTCACGCTTTGTATGTCAGTCTGGCTATCCGCTCAATGAACCAGGCTATTGAAAACGAACAGACGATATGGAAGGCCCTCATGCGCAAGGCTCCTTATCAGTCTGGTGAGGTTTGATTTATAGTTACCCAGGAGATATGCATGTCGGAACCTATTGTTTCTATCCAGGATCTTAAGTATCGCTACCGGGGACAAAAAGAATTTGCCCTGGATGGGATTAATTTAGATCTCTCGCGTGGCGAGTTTCTGGTTATTATGGGGCCAAGTGAAGCAGGTAAAAGCACACTGGCTGCCACCATAAACGGTCTAATACCACATTTCCATAAAGGAAAATTCATCGGGAATGTAACGGTTTTGGGACGCAATACCCGCGATAACACTGTTGCACAAATGTCCGAAATTATTGGAATGGTGTTTCAAGATTTTGAAGCGCAGTTATTTTCAACCAATGTCGAGTTGGAAGTTGCCTTTGGGCCAGAAAATTTTGCAGTGGATCGGGATGAGATCGGGCGTCGCATTAATGAAAATCTAAATTATGTTGGATTAGACTCAGTACGTCACCGACCTCCTTCCACATTGTCCGGCGGTCAAAAACAGAAATTGGCTATCGCGTCCGTTTTAGCCTTAAAACCCACAGTATTGGTCATGGATGAGCCGACCACGGATCTGGACCCGATCAGCAAAATCGGTGTGTTCGAAATTACCCATCGCCTGTGCAAACGTGATGATTTGACCCTGATGATCATTGAACATGAAACGGAAGAAGCACTGTTTGCAGACCGTGTAGCCTTTATCAAGGACGGAAAGTTGGTCAGGATCGGTACCACCCGCGACATGCTCAGTGATGTAGATCTGATGGAAGAGCTCGGCGTGATGCCTCTTGGTATCCCAAAATTTTTCAAAAAGCTGGGGTTAACCGAACTGCCTCTCACCCCTGAAGAAGGGATAAAAAGCTTTCAGGTGGGTAGTTGGAAAATTTCCGAAAGTAACTATCAAAAATTAGTGTCACAAGAGCGGGATGAACTCTCCCGGCTAACCCAATCGCTCATTCATTGTCGCAACCTGGAGTTTTCTTATTCGGAAGAGGTCAAAGCGCTCAATGGGATCAACCTTGATATTTATAAAGGCGAGATGGTTGCCATAGTCGGTCAAAATGGCAGCGGCAAAACCACGCTAGCCAAACATTTTAATGGATTGCTTTTGCCCAGTAGCGGCGAAGTTCTCGTTAACGATTTACCCACGCGTGACCAGGGTGTTTTTATCCTTGGACAAAAGGTAGGTTATGTTTTCCAAAACCCGGACCATCAAATTTTCTCTGAAACTGTTTTTGATGAGGTGGCTTTCAGCCCGCGTTTGCGAAAATTATCGGAAGATGAAGTAAAGATCCGCGTTAAAGAAGCCCTGGATGCCGTCGGTCTGGTAGGATTTGAAACAGAAGATCCATTTGCTTTGACCAAGAGCGGAAGACAACGTGTTGCAGTAGCGGCAGTGTTGGCGGCTAAACCGGATGTGCTGATTTTGGATGAACCCACTACCGGTTTGGATTACGCTGAGCAGCGCAGTATGATGAATATGGTCCGCAGCCTGAACCAGCAGGGCAGCACCATCATCTTTGTAACCCATCATATGTGGGTAGTTGCTGAATACGCCCGCCGGGTTTTTGTAATGAAAGATGGCAAAGTCATCCTGGAAGGAACCACGCGTGATGTCTTTTCACATGAAGCTGAGCTAACCGAAGCCTTCCTGCGTCCACCCCATTTTGTCGAATTCACAAATCACCTTAATCATACCTTTTTGAACCCGGATGAGATGTTTAACTGTATCGAAGGAGTGCAGGATTAATGGATGCCGAGATTTATCTGAATAACAACTCATTTATTCACCGCCTGGACCCCCGAACAAAAATATTGGTCTTCCTCATGTCCTTTGTTGCGCTATTGTTATTTGAGGACCCAATATGGATGTTACCGGTTGCATTTCTTATTTTTTTGCAGCTCTTCGTTTCGGGAGCATTTAAAAACTTACGCCGCATCCGCTATATCTTAATCGTATTAACAGTCTCCAGTATGATCCTATGGAATTTCTTTTCACAGGGGGTTACACCCTTGTTTTGGGTGTTTGAGGTCGAGTCTTTTTATTTCAGCATTGCCCGTACACTCCTGATGATTTTGATGATATCGGCGGGTATGATCCTGATCAGTACAACCCGCAACGAAGAGTTGATCTTGGGAATGATTCGCCTGGGCATGCCTTACAGGGTTGGCTTTGCTATTTCTACAGCCCTTCGTCTTGTGCCGACAATCGCATCCAGCACCATGACAATCAGTCAGGCACAGCGCAGCCGTGGTCTCAACCTCGATTCAGGGAGTGTTTTTGACCGAATCCGAAAATTTCTACCGCTTCTTGTGCCGGTATTTATTTCAACTATACGCAGTACCAATATTTTTGCTATGGCGCTCGAATCAAAAGGTTTTGGCGCTCGCAACAAACGCACCTACTATCTCAACCTGCTCATGCGCAAATCGGACTATTTCGTCCTGGCATTTACCATTCTTTTTACTGTCGCTTCGATCGTGTTTGCTATCATGGGATACGGAAAAATTACTGGCCTGACTCGCTTTTAGGTCCGGAGGTTAAAATGGAACTAGTCGAAATCAATGAAATGCTTCCTTTCTTATTGCGCCGCGAAAATGTGGCTCGCTACGAAGAAGGTATGGTTGTTATTGGTGACCGTCGCAAATATCCTTTTGAAAAATCATTTGTTTATTGTAGTGATGTGGAAGCCGTAGCCCGCGCAATTGAAGAAATGGTCACCCAAGGCGGCGGGCCGGCCAATGCGGCTATGTATGCCATGGTATTAACCGCTCATCAATGTGCCAGCGACTCGGTTGACCGTCAATTAGAGACCTTTGAATCCGCCCGGCGCCGCCTGGTGAATACGCGTCCCACCAATACCGCCCTTGCTCGCCGGCTTGAAAATGCCATGCAAATCATTCACGGCGCACTCACTGAAGGAGAAAATGTAGAGGATAAGTTACTCACCTGGTTCGAAAATTTGCGCGATCAGAATTATCAAAAATATGCAGCCTCGGCAGAATATGGTGCCAGCTTGATTGAAGATGGTGATGGCATTCTTACCATGTGCTTTGCCGAAACTTCCTTTCTATTGGCGCTGGCTATGGCCAGAAACGCTGGCAAGAATATCCGGGTTTTCACTCCTGAAACGCGGCCTTACTTACAAGGCGCCCGTTTGACCGCGCCAAGTGTCCATGAGTTGGGCATTCCGGTACAGATCATCGGGGATAACATGCCTGCCTATGTACTTTCGCAGGGAAAAGTTCAGAAATATTTCACCGCCGCAGACCTGGTTACATTAGATGGGCATATCGTCAACAAGATCGGTACTTTCCAAAATGCGATTGCAGCCCACCATCATGGTGTGCCCTATTTCGTATTTTCCTGGGGCCCCGATAAAATGAAACCCGATCGTGCTTCCATTGAAATTGAGGAGCGCGACCCAGTAGAGATGAAATTCTGCCGTTCCATTCCCACTACCGATCCCAGCATTGATGCCTATTACCCGGCGTTTGATATTACGCCACCACACCTGGTTGCAGGTGTTATTACCCAATATGGCATCCATAGTCCATATGATTTGCATCGTTTTTTTGGATAAATAGAAATTAGGAGAGCAAGATGGAATCTGCCATCATCACAGGTACAGGAATATACGCAATTCCCGGATTCGAATTGGAACAACAACAGATCAAAACGCCTTTTGGGTTAGCACAGGTCAACATTGCCCGAAAAGATGGTTTTGAGCTGGCATATCTTGCGCGTCACGGGCTAAATCACACCACGCCGCCCCACAACATCAATTTTCGCGCCAATCTGAAAGCACTGCAAATGTTGGGTGTAAAGCGTGTGCTGGCCACCTATGCGGTTGGTTCAATCAATCGCGAGATTCCCCCGATGGGATTGGCCTTATTGTCAGACTTTCTCGACTTTACTAATAATCGCCCGCTGACATTTTATGAAGGCGGAAAATCTGGTCTGGCGCATACCAGTATGGATGCTCCTTATTGTCCGGCCATGGGTCGCAAAATTCTTGAACTGGCAGCCGTCCATAAGCTGCAAATTCATCCGGAAACTGTTTACGTTGCTACCAATGGACCGCGCTTTGAAACGCCTGCTGAGATACGTATGTACGCCAAATTAGGTGGTGATGTGGTTGGAATGACAGGAGTACCCGAAGTAGTATTGGCGCGTGAGTTGAATATGCACTATGCCGCCATCGCCTATTCCATTAACTGGGCGACAGGTCTGGAAAAGGAAATGGAATTTGTCAGTGAAAAAATGCAGGAAATTCGTCAGAAGTTGGCCGGACTTGTTGTTCACACATTACAAGAATTGAAAACTCTCGACTGTGGTTGCGAAAAAGCTGTCATGTTCATGCATCCACCAGAAGAGTGAGTTTTCCTAGGATCTTTATAAGTTTTCCTTTTAGATATTAAGGAGGTGTAGGGATAAAAAATAGGATTGTGTCGTTTACGTCACTTCGTATTCAAGTTTTAGATCAATTTCTATCGTATAAAGGAGAATAACAATGAAAGAAGTCATTACCATGTGGAAGAATACCCGGATGATCATCCTGGTAGCTCTTTCTGCAGCAATTTATGCAGCTTTCTTAATCGTTTTTAAAGGCGGCATTCCCATTGTTCCCGGCATTACAGAAGTACGCCCTGCCAACGTATTTCCGCCTGTTTTTAGTCTTTTGTTTGGGCCTGCAG
The DNA here is from genome assembly GCA_002840755.1 of Chloroflexi bacterium HGW-Chloroflexi-10. Lineage (GTDB taxonomy): Bacteria > Chloroflexota > Anaerolineae > Anaerolineales > Anaerolineaceae > UBA6170. Next base: position 50,209 of record PHBZ01000027.1, read on the forward strand.
GTGCATGGGGTTCAGCCATCGGAAATCTGATTGGTGACTTGTTTGGTGGCACACTGGGAATTGGCTCAATCTTTGGCTTTTTTGGGAATTTCTTCCTGGGCTTCATTCCTTATAAAATGTGGGGCTCTGTTTTCGGTTTGGTTTCCAAAAAAGATATGTCTCTGGTCACTAACACTGGCAAGAAAATTGCCGCTTTCGAAATCGTTGCTCTAACTGCTGCGGCGGCGTGCGGCATCATCATTGCCTGGTATCTGGATCTTGCCGGCATCGTTCCTTTTGCTTTTCTTTCTATAACAATCACAATAAATAATTTCGCTGCTGCAGTCATCCTCGGACCAATTTTACTCTCACTCCTCTACCCGCGTGTGAAGCGCTGGGGTCTGGTCTGGACTGACATTATGGACCCGAAAGACGTTTCAGCCGGAAAAGCCAGGAACTTGGGTTCAATTTTGATGATGGTTGGCTCTTTAGGTGGATTGGTGGTCGGCCTTTTGGTCGCATCTGGTCTTGCTGGTCAGACAATTTATGGTTTTAGCGGTGAACAAGGACAAGTTTCCGTCTGGTTATCCGTTCTACCTTTCCTTATTCTGATTCTCGTTGCCAGTTTTATGCTTTCTGGCCGCGAGCAATTTGTGGATGAAGAAGAGGATTAATATTTTTTAGGCGTCAGAAAAAAGGTGAGTTCCATCAGGGACTCACCTTTTCAATAGAAAGAGCTAGGATGACACAACCCCTTAAAGTTGATTTTCTCCTCTTGGGTGGCACAATAGTTACCATGGATACTGAACGACACGTAATTCAAAATGGGGCGCTTGCAGTTAAGGATTCAAGGATCGTATGGATTGGTGATATTTTTCAGGTGGGTGATCAGTTTGAGCCAGCGCAAAAGCTGGACATTCATGGAAAAGTGGTGATTCCCGGTCTGGTGAATACCCATGGTCATTGGGCAATGACCCTCTTTCGTGGACTGGTGGATGATTGTCCACTTGAAGCCTGGCTGGAAAAGATATGGAAAGTCGAAGCTGCTGTTGTTTCAGCAGAAACCGTAACAATTGGAACACAGCTGGCAATGGTTGAAATGATTCGCTCAGGAACAACCTGTGCTGCCGATATGTACTGGCATTATCCCGAATCCTTTGATGCGGTTATACAAGCCGGTTTCCGCATGATTAATGGTCCCAGTTTCGCGTTGATTCCCGGTTTTGAAGACCGCAACCATCAGGCTTACAAGGCTGCCATCGAACTCTTGGAGCAGTATAAGAATGAACCATTGCTGCACCTTTACATGCAGGCTCATTCAACCTATATGACGAACGTTAAAATGCTGGAAGACATAGCACAAATCAAACAGGACCGGAATATTGGTTTCATCACCCATGCCGCTGAATCAAAAGGGGAAATGGAACTTGTTCACCAAAAATATGGTAAAACCCCTATAGAAGTCCTTGACTCAGTTAGTCTGCTGAGCAATACTACTCTGCTTGCCCATTGTGTCCATCTTTCGGATGCCGAGATTGAGCGCCTCACAGTTACCGGCACCAATGTGAGCCACTGTCCATCATCCAACCTGAAATTATCGTCGGGTATTGCCCGGGTGGCCGATATGGTACGAGCAGGGGTGAATGTTTCCATCGGCACGGATGGTCCCGCTAGCAACAACGATCTGGATTTGTTTCATGAGGCTCAACTCGCCGCCCTGGTACAAAAAGGGGTTAGTGGGGATCCCACGGTACTCCCCGCTGAAAAGGTATTCTCTATGTTGACTATTGACGGTGCTCGCGCCGTTGGTCTTGAAAATCAGGTAGGTTCTCTGGAGGTGGGTAAATTAGCAGACCTGGCTGTGATTGATTTTAACGCTGCAAATCTTACCCCCTGTTTTAACCTGTATTCTCATTTTATTTATGCCACGTCCTCAGCCGATGTATGCCATGTGATGATCCACGGAAAAATGGTCATGCAAAATCGGCAAATGCTGACCCTTGATGAAGAAAAAATAAAATCGGAAGTGCGCCGGATCAGCCAACAAATTCGTTTGATCTGAGATGTCCGGGGAATATTCCCTGATTTTTGAAATAATACTTTTAAAGGTAGTAAGGAGAAACGAATGCTTTTAGAAGAAGAACGAAATTTGGTTGCAACTTATGGCAGAAAACTGATTACTTCGCAGCTCACCACCGGCACCGGCGGCAACCTGAGTATCTGCAACCGGGAGATGGGTTTGGTAGCAATCAAACCAAGTGGCATGGATTATTTTGAAATAAAGCCTGAAGATGTGGTAATAGTTGATTTGGATGGCAATAAGGTTGATGGGGACCAGAAGCCCTCCAGCGAGATTCAATTCCAGCTTGCTCTCTATCACCATCGCTCCGATATCAAGGCTGTCGTACACACCCATCAGGTCTATGCAACTACTCTCGCCTGCCTGAGATGGGAGCTGCCGGCAGTTCACTATCTGGTTGGTCTGGCAGGCGATAAAGTTCCTGTTGCACCTTATGCCACTTACGGGTCAAAAGAACTTTCCGAGAACATCCTCAGCGCTATTGGGACGTATAACGCCTGTCTGATGGCCAACCACGGGCTGGTAACGGTTGGCGCTAACATAGCCGCAGCTTTTTCCACTGCCGAACAGCTTGAACTGGTCTGCCGGCTATTTTATCAGGCAAAATGTATTGGCGAACCCGCCATCCTTTCAGATGATGACATGCAGGTGGTCATAAAGAAATTCAACAAAAGTGACAGCCTCTAATTCAACCTATTTACAACTAAGGTATGTTCTGCACACCTTGATTTTTAAAGATCGCTCGATAACAGTAGAGAGGCGTCCTTCAGATTTGAATAAGCTGAAACGCCTCCATGAGGATGAAACAGTTTTGTGAATAACGCAAAATGGAACCAATATCGACGATGCAGCAGATATTTGTGACACTCCACGCACCCTAAAGGGTGATGGCTTCTGTGGGGTTTATGCCACAGACTACATGCCGGGTGTCCGCCGGACTACGCTCATTCCTACCGCAAATGCGATAGTCCCACAAAACCACAGACTGGACACCTGTAGGTGCGCCCACTTGGTTTGTATTTGTGCTGACAATCAAGGTTTGGACAGGTCTGTGACGTATAGTGTTCTTTCACCATCGTTACAGAAATCCCTTCCGCATTTGCCTTGTACTCAATCATCGTTCTAATTTTTCCGTGTGACCAATTCGATACTTTCTGGTTGCTTTTCTTCCCTAACTTGCATTTATTGGCAACTTTTCGTACATCACCAATTGCTATCTCGTTGCAGTTTCTTTCAACCGCATAATCCACAACAGCACGACTGACTTTTTGTTCGATATCCTTTCGCCTGCGTGCTTGTTTTGCTAAAAACTTTCGTTTTCGAGCCATCATGCGCTTGTAAGATTGTGACCCCTTTTTCTTTTTTGAGATTTTACTTTGAAAACTTGCGAGCCATTTATTCGAATACTGATTTACTGACCGCAAGGCTCTTGCAGAAAAAACCACTGACGTTTCGCCATCGGTTGCTGCGACCGGATGAATTTCCCCTAAATCAATACCGATTACGTTTGTGCCACTCGCTACCTTTGAATCCATGCCATCATCGACAACAACGTGCCACTGATAAAACTTGTGATTTTTGTTGTAAACCAGTCGCATTTCAACATAACATTCTTTTACTAGATTTTTTAAATTTGGTGGCAGTTCGATAAAAATTGGCGATTGCCCTCTGGCTAATGCCAATTGAAGTTTTTCATCCTCGGTCTTGGAAATCCCCGTATTTTTCCATATCGTTGAGCGATACGGTTTGCGTTTGTGTGGGTAACTGCTGTTCAACCCAATATTTTTGCAAGCCTTCGCTGTTTTACACGCTTTTGGAAACCCTTGTTGTGCAGCATCTACCGAATGCGCGTGGAGCAGGGGTTTTTGTCCAGCCTGCTTATCGTAAAAATCCGCAAGTTTTTCCACGCCTCTCGGAGAAATCCAGTGTCCGGCGTGGCGAAACGTTCGCCATTGTTCGACCATGACTTGTGTGTAAATTCGACCGGACTCGCGGTTCAGCGAGTCTGCCAGTTTTCTATCAATATTGCACGCAAAAATGTGTGTCCGAATCACTAGATGCCCTTTTGTGCTGCGATATATTCTTGGATTGCTTTTGATGAGACATTACCAGCCGTTGCCACGAAATAACTTCGCGTCCACAGCGAAGGCAATTTCTTCAAAGTGGGGTATTTTTTTCGCAAGTGAAATGAAGTAATTCCCTTACATTCTTTGACAACATCAACGGGGGCATCCGTTGGAAAAGTTCGGACGAATAAATGAATGTGGTCTGGCTGAATCGCCAACTCCAAAATTCCCCACCCCCTATCCAGACATTTTTGCTCAATCAAAGTACGACATTCGCTTGCGATTTCCCCCACCAGAACAGGCTTTCTGCGCTTGGGTGTCCAAACAAAATGATAATTCAGGAGATGAACCCGATGTTCGTCTCGCTGGTAATCACGGATGGTATTAACTGTCTCGTTGTTTGTATACATGTTCTAAATATATGAAAAAAACAACATTTTGTCAAGGTTTGTAGAAATATTGTTCTAAAATAGTCGAATGGCACTAGGTGCTAAAGCGCCTGAAAAAACCGCCTATCTACCGGGTCTAAAGCCCATAGGCATCAAGCTAAGGGATGAAAAAGACCTCTATAATAGGGATATAGTAACCAAACAATATCCTATAACAGAGGTCTATAATGAAATATAGCACAAAAAAATTTGACAAAGAAGGGTTTTGCCAAAAATTAGTAAATTTTTTGGATAAGGCAGAGGGGATAGGAAGAGAAACGAAGTTTGTTCAACGAAAATCACGTATCAGCGGCTTAGTTTTTCTAAAGACAATGATATTTGGGTTTATGGAGGATCCGCAAGCGTCACTTACCGATTTAGCACGACAAAGTTATACATTAGGTGTCGTTGTGAATCCGCAAGCGATCCACGAACGGATCAATCGCTATGCAGTTGAATTCATGAAATGCATGTTTTTACACGCTTTTGAACAATTCAAGAATAAATAGTCCTTACCATTTTCCATATTACAACAGTTTAATGGTATCTGTATTGTGGATAGCACCCATAAAACTTTACCGGCAAGCATGGCAGAGGAGTATCCTGGCTCAGGCGGACAGAATTCAGCAGCAGGATTAAAAGTGCAATTGGTGTTTGAATTTATAAAAGTAAATATGGTTCAGTTAGAAATTGGGTCAAGCTTACAACCGGACCAGAAGTATGTAAAATATTTGGAAATCGCTCAGAAAGGATCATTGTTTATCACTGACTTAGGATATTATTGTTTTTCATTTCTACAAAACATGAAAGAAAAAGGAGCATATTTTCTAACACGCTATCGTTTTAAAACTGCCCTTTATTTGCCATGCGGAAAATCGGTTAATCTCATTCAACTACTTGAGGCACAAGGGGAAGAAATGCTGGATATTGCAGTTGAAGTTGGGGAAAGCAAAAAAGATCGTGTTCCGGTTTGATTGATTGCTAACAAAGTTCCCCCTGAAGTAGTCGAAGAACGACGCCGTAAGGCGAAACGAAAAAGCCAAAAAAAAACAACGGAATTGTTCCCAGGAATATTTGGATTTTCTAAATTGGGCTGTTTATCTAACCAATGTTCCTCCTTCAATGCTTTCGGGTGCTCAAGTCATTTTGTTTTATCGGATCCGTTGGCAAATTGAGCTTATCTTTAAGTTCTGGAAAAGCTATTGTGGTTTAAAAACGATCCCGGGGGTGCGCAAAGAGCGTATCTTGACAGAATTTTATACGAAACTGCTGATTGCAGTATTATGTAATTTCTTAATCGCTCCTTTACGGGTTCCTGAGGAAGAATGGTTCAATCACGAAATTAGTATTTTTAAAGTTCAAAAGATATGTTCATCTTTTAGTAAAAAGATGTTGCTAGCAATTCCTTCTCTGGAGTCTTTGTTGCTGCTGCTGGATGATTTATTAGAGCAAATCCTGTTTTTCGGTTTTAAGCAAAAGCGGTGCACTAATCCCAACATCCTTGCTTGTATCGCTCAGTTATCTACCCCCTTATCCCCCGCTATTGACTGCGGCTTAGCTTGATGCGTATGGGCTTTAGCCCCATAGCTTGCGGCGGGTTTAATTCGGTCATTTAATATCGATTTATATTGGAGAATACTGAGTAGATTCTTTTCGTGGGTTCGTTAAGCGCTTAATATGGGATAAGCATTAATTCTTCGGCTTGTTGGAAAATATAAATACATATATCAATTTTTTATCATATCTGTGTTCTTAAATATGAATCCAAGCACTAACAATACAGCAGGTAATATCGTAATATAAGGCAAAAAGGGAATAATCCTGTTGATGAGTATCTTTAATGCTTGAATTGCTTCAAACATATTTGATCCAATTAGCAATTTTACGAAAATAAATAATAAACCAGCAACCACAGCTAATACAATTGGTGAAAACAAAAGCCCCATAATCAATAAAAAAACCTTTATCAACTTCTTTTTCATATCAATTTACCACCATATTTTTGTTAATTTCTGTCATTCTTGTCAAAGCAAAGCTCAAAAAACCAACGAGAAACATGAGTAACCCTGCAATGATCATCCAATTATTTACCCCAACAGCCTCCGCCACCGGACCAGCGATAAGCATTCCTAAAGGAATACCTAAACTCATTACGCTGGTGACAAAAGAGATGACCTTGCCAAGGTTTTCTGGTGGGATACTTTGTTGAATATAAGCGACATATGGAATATTTCCTAACATACCGGTTGTACCCATTACAAAAACGACGATGCAAAAAGCCCAAAACGCTGTTGCGGGTAAAACTCCTCCAATTAGTGAACAAAATCCGAGTAATATAGCAGACAAAGAGATCATTAAGATCGGTTTTTTTAATCCGCCTGTAAGACCTATTACAAGCGCTGATAAAAGCATACCCACAGAGAAAAGTGTCTGGATGATTCCATTGTGCCAGGCGGTTCCATTGAAATAATTCTTCACCATCAAGGGCAAGAGTGAGCCAAGCGGCATGAAGACTATACTGATCATAAAAATGGGTAGCGACATTTTCACTAGCAGTTTGTTTTCTCTTATCGCACGAAATCCCTGCTTCATGTCTTCCATGATGCTTGGTCGTTCACCCTGAACGGCTGAGTGTTTTCCAATTCTCACGAAACAGAGCAACAAAACTGCAAGGATTGCTCCCACAATATCCACAAGCATGATGTATTTCATGCTTGTGATACTCATTAGAAATGCCCCCAGCATTGGCCCTGCCATTGCACAAATCGAGGAAACCATCTGCCCCAATCCGCCAGCTTTTGTTAACTCGCTTTCTGGAACAAGCTGTGGAATAGCAGCTTGCAAAGCCGGTTTATGAAAGGTTTCTCCAAGGGCTCTGATGAACAAAATGAAGTAAACAAAAAATAAGGAAGGTTTGCCAAAAAAGAATGATATCCCCAGAATCAAACTAGCAGTCGCAACGGCAAAATCAGCAACAATCATTATGGATTTGCGGTTATACCGATCAATCCATACGCCGGCAAACAGTCCTATCACAACCTGTGGTAATAATCCAACTATGCTGGCAATGGTCAATGCAATTGCCGAACCTGTTTCTACTGTAATCCACCAAATGATGGCAAATTGCACAGCACTGGAACTTAATAGCGAAAACGCCTGGCCTATATACAAGTTGAAAAATGGTCTTCTCCAACTTGTCGAGTTATTGGTCATTCTTAGTCTCCAAACTGGCCAAAATTAACTTCGCGCAATCTCTTGCACCGTTTTCTGAAGCGATATTCTTGGCTAATTCTTTTGCGTTAGATATGATCTTTTCTTGCATGGCATAACGAATTGATTCAGCAAATTTTTCAGAGGAAAGTTTCTTTATGGGTATCGGTTTTGAACTAACACACAATTCGTACCCCCTTTGCGCCCAGGCATATTGATCCAGGGCAAAGGGAAATATCATACTCGGAATCCCAGCTTTAAACCCCGCCGCCGATGTTCCCGCGCCACCATGATGACAGACAGCCGAAACTTTTGGAAAAAGCCATGAATGCGGAATACTATCGACTGTAAATATTGTCTCTGGGACATTCTGAAGTTTCCCCATCCCGCTGATGATGGCGCGTTTACCTGTCATGGCAAGACCCTCAATGATAATTTTTGATATCTTTTCTGTTTCGTCGCCAATAACCATGCTACCAAAACCGATATAAATCGGCTTTTCCCCCTTATTGAGGAAATCCACTAATTCCATCGGTGGAATATATTCGTTTTGCTCTTCCAAAAACCAGTAACCATTCTGGTGAATGTTTTCATCCCAATCTGTTGGCCTCGCAAAAATATAATTACTACAAGAAACAATTACCGGATGTCGTCGATCAGTATGCCTTTCGAAGGGACAACCATAATTTGCAGGCAAGTGACCGAATTTTTCCTTCCAAAACGGCTTCAGGGATGCATCGGATGCCATCCAAAGCATGTTTTGCAATACTGAATAGCTGAAGGAGTTAATCCCCGGCTTGGATGGAACTTTGCCGTACAGGATGACAGAGGTTTGTTCCCTTGTTTTATTCAATGGAAACGGAGTAGCCAGGACAGATGGAACGCCCATTTTTTCTGCGGCATAAAAGCCAATAGCCATACCGGGATGATATACAATCAATTCACTGCCTTCGCAGGCGGCATAATAATGATCCACCATATGCACACCATATTTTTTCATTTTTTGAAAACTGAAGAACATCTTGAGCGGATTATCAGCCTGCTGAGCCTCACGAATCATATTCTTGTCTACATTTAGAGATTCAAAATCTACGTCTATGGAGAAAAAATCAATCCCATAACTTCGAACAAATTCTTCATGATTTCTAGTTACCGCAATACAAACGTCTTTACCTAGTCGTTTGAGTTCAATTGCAAGCGCGACATAGGGTTGAACATCCCCGCGAGTCCCACCACATAAAATTGTGATCATCCACTAACCTCCATTTACACATTTCATCCGACAACATGTTGTATAATATACCAAAGGGTTGTTCACTTATCAACCAACAATATCGGGCAAAATGTCGGATTCTAGGGAGAACCCAATGCACAAACAAGCTGAAATAACTGAACAAACAAAGCAAAACCTCATTGAGGCATTTTGGTCTATATATATGACAAAGCGAATTGATAAAATTACGGTAAAGGAAATTACCAACAAGGCGGGATACAATCGAGGAACTTTTTACGAGTATTTCCAGGATATTTACGAAGTATTGGAGGTTATAGAAAATCTTTCTTTGCCCACATTGGATGAATTGCCCCCACTTATTGATGGTGATACAAATTCGCCCACATTTATCAATTCATTTGTGGAGCTATATCAGAAGAAATACAAATATTACAATCACTTATTAGGGGATAATGGTGATCCGGCCTTTCAGCGTAAACTAAAGAACAGCCTCAAGTCCTCGATTATCCGGGCGTTGGAGATTAAAGGGAATATTGATCTTGTGGAAATTGATTTTATGCTTGAATACATTCTGTCAGGGATGATTGGAATTTTGATTTACATGTTTCAACAAAAGCCGAATTTACCCGAAGAAAAGATAATCTCATTGCAATATACTCTGATGCAAGGCGATATGTTGAAAAAACTCCAGAAAATGATGAAATAAATCTCATCATCGTCCTGTCTTTAGGATTTGTGCGGCAGGCTTTGCGAACCCTGCCAGGAACATGGTGACCAATGTTCAGCCAAACTGGCGAAACGCTGAGGGGCGCGTGACGCCTTGCACGATACGCGGCGATTCCACAAGGGGACGAGGAAGTTGATCGATTGAAAAATATTGACAAGGATAGGTCGAAAATGCTACATTATAGAAAGAATCGTGAAATATCTTCGCCAGTTGGACTTAAATGAAAGTAATTTGTGACGTGCAATTTTGGTTTATACGCCTTTTAGTCTGAACCCATCAATATATAAAACTGATACCACATGCTGACCTCTTCTAATTTTCTAAAAAGCATTTGATCGAACAAGCGCGCAGAATTAATGCGAATATAGAAACACACTGGCAGATACCTTAGATCATGACAGCTGCGTTGCAGAGCTCCTAGAGAGGTGCACATGAAGCAGCATCGAAAATGCGTTTCATACCGGCTAACAGCAATGGTGATCCTCGGTACCGGTTTTGTTCTCCTGTCAGATGCCTGCTTGTTTCTTGAATTGGCTTCGCTCTCGCCAAACAAGAAAACAAATAGCTGCACGATCCAGCACACAACATTTTATGATTTTCAGGCGCCAACCATGAGCGGCGCGTCGCCGGATCAACAAGCCATTCTGTCTGTGGATGGGCAACCTCAGGCATTCACCATGTATATTGAGCCATCCACTGGTGCCGTCATAGAGGAGTGGGATTATTTCACCACCGGAAAAGAAATCATCTTCCAGGACGGGGTTTACCAGGGCGGCCTGGAATTTCCGCTGCCGGAGGTCGATCCCTTCTCAAGCGCTCCGGAATCAGTCGTATACCCCTCGGAGATCAGCAGGGAATTCACCCCGGCGTGCGTTGTGGAGCTGGCTGGCCCGGCATTTTTCGATACTTCTGCAGTGGTGCTGCCCGGGTGGAACGACGGATATGAAGTTGGCCGCCTATGGACCCTGGCTGGCGGAGGCAGCATGATCACAGTTGACGGCAATCTCGCCCTGCTTAGCATCGATCCTGGTGAAAAGATCGACCTCGATAAATACAAGATCAGTGATTTTCTCATCGGAACGCTGGGAGAAGGTAATGATCGCCTGGGGGCAATATTGTCGCCGGGAAACACGAAGGGAACTTATCAGCTGTCGTTGTCACCCCGGGGCCAGGGTACAACGCAGGACGGGACAGAATACGTGATTGATCTGGTTGGTTCCAGGCTGGCTCGTGAATTCGTGTTTGGAGAGGACGCCAGCGCTAGCGTGGTAAACCTTGAGGGCTTCGAGAAACCAGTGGCTGCCAGTGGTACACTGACCATCACTCGCGATGGCGAAATCTACCAGCTTGAACTGAACGCAATAGTGGATGGACAGGACTACCAGATATCGGGCTTAATGGGAAACGGTCTATGGGAAAGTGGTGATACCCAGACCGCGAAAGCCCTTGGGGATCGGTCACCGCGCGTCATGGCACTACCTGGCATTTCACCCACCACCGATGTCGCCCCTCCAGGCACTATTGTGGTTGCTCCAACCACCACCAACGTCGCACCTCTGAGCACTATTGTTGTTACGCCAACCACCGCAATCGCCACAGCTCAATTGGACCCTGCATCACAACTAAAATTACTGTTGGTGGATACTTTTGATACGAATGATAATGGCTGGCCGGTTACCTTTTCCAATAAAGGTGAATACATCTATTACCAATCGGACCTGTTCCAAGATCAATATCTCATCTACGCGGAGTACCGGTCAGGCATACGTCCCATGGTCGAGCGCATGATCGATTACAACCTGGGCTCGTCACTTCTCATCGACGCGGATGTGGTTCAGGAGGGGACTTCACAAACAGACTGCGGTCTGATCATTTCCACCGCGGATAAAACCAACTCTGTGAGATTCAATGTTTCGGCTATAGATGGTGAATTCATGGTGGCAAAACAATCAGACAACGGAAGCTGGGTAGAACTTATCCCGTGGACACCTTCACCAATGATCAACATTGGCCAGGCTAATAGCCTAGGTTTGATGAGTAATGGCCAGGGAGTCATGGTGTTTATCAATGACAAGCTGGCTGGCGGCGTTGATACCGCAGCGATTGACGTACAACAATTGGGATTCACAGCCTCTGTTGAACAAGGATCTAACGTGATCTGTACTTTCGATAATTTGAGGATCTATTCGGAATAACCGACGAGCAGAACGGAGAGAGAGATGATCATACCTGTACTTGGAATTGCCCTTACCGTTGCAATGGGACTTGCTTTGGTGAGCAACGGAATTAACATGAAGACGATCTATGAGATCGAAGCGGACCGGTATTATATTGCAGAAACTGAAAAACTTCTGGCGGATCAGTACGCAGCCGTGGAAGAAAAATTGGAAGTGGCGCGCTTCCAGAACAATACAATGGCAATCGCTGAGTATGAAACCATCCTCAACAGCATCCGCTTGCTGCGGAACCGGTCAAACATAGTCGCCATCGGCCGGCAGGTCGAACAGAAAAAATCCGCCTTCATAGAGTCACAGTACGCTATCTTCCAGGCGGATATGGCTATTCGAGCGGTTACATGGGGCATGGGTAAGGTCGGCTTTGGTAAAGTGACCGACAGCTTTATGTTGGGGAAGAACTGGCCGCCCGGTTCCAATTTTTCATCCTGGAACCCACAGGGCGGTTTAACCGAGCGGTTCATCCTTGGTAGTAAACCCGAGCTAGTGGCTGCCCAATTCAGCGACGAGCTTGCCGATTTCTTTTCTGCGATCCTGACCGGTTTCGATGTCGCGAGAACCGTCAGCGCTCCCGAGGATATCCGCCAGGCAAGGGATGCGAACACCTTCGTCACCGATGAACTTGATAAGATGGGCAATTTGAGGCCTTTGCCAAAGGATATTGGCGATTATCTGGCTTCCTCCTTGGTAAAGAAGATCATCAAAGAGAATCAACAAATGGCAGGCGAGTCGGACCTGACCAAAGCCATATTTACACGCAAGCAGGCATGTATAGCCTTGAGAAAGTTGTGGCTGGAGGAACAGAGAGACCTTGTCCGCTCAGAGGCAGTGCGGATGGCGATGAACCGCCTGGAATGCGACAATTTGGCAAAGCCGCTCGCTCAAACTGAAGAGGATGAGGCAGCAGAGGAACCTTTGGAAACAACTGAGATTAAACCGCTTCCTGAGGAAATCGCACCCTCAACCGATATCCTCCCCCCAAATACTGATCCCATTATCTCAGACGATATCCCGGAAGGAACTTATATTGGCACGATTGAATTTTCTGAAAAGTATTCTACATTTGCTTATAGCATCACCAGCGAGGTGATCATAACCGTCGCGCAAGATGGGAAAGTTACCGGCTCGTTTACCGGCTTAATCATCGATACACCATATTCTTATGAAAATTGCTCCGTACAGTGGGAATCTACTTTTTCAGGCGACTTCAGCGGGAGGCTTACGGGTCCCGAAGGGGTGATACAATCTTCAGAGACCATGGATTTTGATCCAAATACGGATTGTTCTGATACGTTTGAAACAGCCACTGGTTCTTTCAACCGGGGTGTCGAGATCAAGATCTCCGGGAACACATTGACCGGCATTACCAATCCACGCCCAGATAACCCTGATGAAATATTCATCCTGATTTTTACTGCTACTAAACAATAGATCCCAAATAAGGAATAAAATTTGCTTTAAGAAAAACGAATCGCGTAACACCTTGCCCAACACGTAGTGATTCCACCTACGCACCACGCTTCAACCTCGCTAAATACCTGCCCGTCCAAAACCTCTACGCCATCGGCCATTACATCTTCAACCCCGGCGGCGTGCCAATCGACATGATTACCGTCTGGTAGAAACAAATAACCTTGCTTATCAACAAGCTTTGTTATACAATAAAGATACTTTACAATGAAGATAATTTCAATGGTGTATTTATGACAAAATCCACAAAAAACGACTTGAAGAAACGCGCCTTGTTGGCGGTGAGAGATTATGGCGTTAACTTGACCCTGTTCCGAAACGCGATGAATGAATGGGCAGGCCTCAACGCAACCGATATGGAATGCCTTGGATTTCTCTTTCAAAAAGACACAGCTAGTCCTTCTGAGATTGCCAGGCAAACGGGTCTTACTTCTGGTGCGACGACTGCTATGCTAGATCGGCTCGAAGGGGCAGGCTTAATTGAGCGCCGACCCAATCCGAATGATCGTCGCGGGACTCTGATCACTCCAGCAAAATCGGCTGCCGAAAAAGCTGCGTCGTGGTTTGAATCCGCGAGAAACGCACAAGCTGAATTGATTTCAAGTTACTCGGAAAGTGAACTGGAAATCATTTCTGATGTATTTGAACGATTTGCAAAATTATGGCAAGAGGAACGTGAAAAGATCCGAAAAGATAAGTAGAAGCGAATTGCACCCCATCAGCAGCCGTCGTGTGTCTTTCGAAGTTACCCTGTGGTCGGTGATGAGCAACCGTAACACCCCTTTCGATCTTATTCACCGGTTACAATCAGCAGTGGCTGGACGAGGAAGCTCGGTGTGATCACGCCTTAATTGTTTTTGATATACCTTCTATCTGCATCAAGCCCAGTTTGCGGGCTTGGGCAACCGCCTCAGTACGGTTGCAGACATTCAGCTTTCTGAAAATATGGTGAATATGGCTTTTAACGGTTCCAATCGTGATTACATATCGTTCCGCAATTTCCTGATTGGTTGCCCCAGTGGCTATCATTCTCAATACTTCAATTTCACGCTGGCTAAGGCGCTCTACCAATTCCACTTCTAGTATGTCTTCATATACATTTCTCTGCGGAGTGCAGCCTGAATTCTCACCGATTCCCGACCTTCTCGACCGTCGGATTGCAGACAATACCGACCTGAGATAATTCGAGCGATCGCCTTGCTGCACGGCGATATGAATGAGATCATCCAGAATTGCGCTTTGATCAAAAACACGTACAAATCCTCTTGGGCGACTGAGGGCAACAGCCTGATTCAAAGCCATCAACGCGGGTCCAGTCTGATCTTGTTGGTGATACATCTGAGCCTGGATCAGGGTTAACTCAATTTCCCTTCCCACTAACCCCTTGCTCTGAACCAATCGCAGATGCGAATCGAGGTAAGCCTGAACGGCCTGAGGTTGGTTCAGCAGGATCTGCAGTCGCATCCAATTCAGGTTTGCTTGGTAATAGGCTTCCGCTGCACCAACTGGACCCAAACCGAAAATCGGCAGTGAATCGCCCAAACCAGCCTGGTAAATATTCAGCCAGTCCCTGGCAGCCTCCTGCACACCAACCTCCTCAGGGGTGGAGCGCAGCCTGGCAAGCACCCGAAAACCCTGTGTGATGCGTTGGATATCCGGCCATAAGGTGTCCAGACGTTCGAAACAAGCGATTGCATCAACCAAGCGTCCTTGAATTTCATATACACGAGCCAATGCAAAATATGCAGTCATCAGGTAATATGGGTTCATCCCCAAGCCCATTCTGTCTATCCCCTGGCGTAGATGTTGTTCAGCCTCATCAAGATGATCCTGTTCCAAAAGGATACAACCCTTGGCAACCTCTAAACTACCTAATGCAGGCAAAACCAACCCCGATTGGTTAGCGAGTATGGTGAATTCCGCCTGTCCGTTCTGACAAATATCCAATGAGTCGGTTAGGCGACCTTGACTGAATGCCAGACGGGCCAGGTGAAAGGTAGCCTCAACCATCCCAAAGAAAAGGCCAGAGTGTAATGCAAGCGGCAGCGCTTCTTCAATTGTCCTTTTCGCCTCTTCCGGGCAGTTTAGAGCCTGGTGCGCATACCCGGCGATCAATAGCCAGGGAAACCGGCCTGAATCTCCCGGTGGGTAACCAGCCAGGTGCGATTGTGATAAAACCAGCTGCTGATTCGCATCCGCCTGATGGTTGGGAATCATTGCCAGAAAGGTGTGGACAACTGCCGTTAATTCGTGGACCCCGGTTGACTCCTCTGGAGTAACGAGATTTCCCATTGCCAGACTCGCCTGATGCAAACGTGCTTCCACCAGGTTGCGATATTTTCCCTGAAACCGATACGCCAGCGCCAATGCCTGGAAGATACACAGCAGGGGGTGGTTACTCATAACGGTTTCGGGGAATGAAGAACACCACTCATTAATGGTGGCAATATCACTATGAATAATCAATGTGAAGCTGTGTTGCTCAACAAAGGTCGCAGCAAAGGACCAATCCCCTGAACGAAACGCATGATATGCTCCTTCGTACAGCAAGCCATGCGCAGCAAACCATTTTGCAGCAGCGCGATGCAGGTCCAATGCGCGCGTTGGTTGGGAGATGGTCAACCAGGTACTCAGAAAGTCTCGAAACAGATGGTGATATCGGTACCAGGTCGTGCCATTCTCTCCGGACTCTCCGCCATCCAAAGCGACTATAAAAAGGTTAGCCTGCTCAAGCTGCACGAGTATGTTGGCGCTGTTTTCGATTCCCAGAATAGCATCACAGACCGCCGCGTTCATTCGCTCAAAAATCGATGTCTCGAGCAGAAAAGATTGCACTTCTTCAGGCAAATGGTTGATCACTTCATTCAGCAGAAACTCCGCCTGTTGTTGGTGTCCACCGGTGAAGGGCAATACTGTATGATCATATGATGCATGGTTCGCTAGTGAAAGTGCTGCCAATTGTAAACCGGCAGGCCAGCCTTCCACCTGTTCGGCCAATCTGGTAATCAGCTCATCGGGCAAGTCGAGCTGCATAGAATCATTCAAAAAAAGTTTGGTTTCTTCATCGACAAAGCGAAGATCTGAGGCGCGCAATTCCACCAATCGTCCACGTGCTCGCCAGAGAGCCAGTGGAAAAGTAGGGTTTGACCGGCTTCCAATCGCAATGTGGAAATTTTCTGGGCGATGACTGATTAAAAACTCCACCGCCTGATGGATTAAGGGCGTTCTTATCAGGTGATAGTCATCCAGCACCAGCGCAACGTGTTTGTTTGTGTCACAAAGTGAATTGATTACGGCGGGTAGAAGTGAGAGTAAATCCGTTTCCGTCGAAGCACGCAGCACCTGATGAATCGGCGTCAGCCCACTGTCCTTACCAAGTGCCTGTTCCAGGCTAGCGATCAAATAAATGCCGAAGGTAATCGGATGATTGTCGCTTTCATCCAATGAATACCAGGACACTGTTATGCCTGCCTGATGTAACTGGCGCGACCAATCAACCAACAAGGTGGTCTTACCGTAACCGGCAGGTGCGCATACCAACACCAGATCCACATTAGGTTCCAGGGTAAGTTTTTGCAGCAAACGGTCACGCCAGATGGTTCTCGACCGAGGTGCAGGTGGGCGGAGTTTCGTTAAGATCAGCGAACTGATTGGTTCCATGGTCAGTTTAATTTTACAGCAATACGCGCCAAGTATATACCCATGAATCTAACTTTCGATAGGTGCGATCGATAGCAATCCAAGATACCATAACGTTATCATCTACATAAAGCATATTCAAGAAAGAGGTTCAAATATGAAAGAAAACAAAATCTTGATTACTTACGCGACCATGAGTGGTTCAACCCAGGAGATCGCCGAATTTGTGGCCAATGAGCTCACACATTTGGGGCAACCACTAGAATTGCGCCCGTGCCGGGAGGTTAATGATCTAAAAGCATTCAGTGGTATCGTGATCGGTGCTCCTCTCTACATGTTCCACCTTCATAAAGATGCACAGCGCTTTTTACAGCGCCATCAAAAGAGTCTGGCTGATTTACCCATCGCTGTATTTGCCGGTGGACCTTATGGCCCCAATGCCGCACAGGATGCACTGGAGGTCCACAAAAACCTGGGTGAAGAGTTGACAAAATTCACCTGGTTGAAACCTGTCAGCGTTCAGTTGGTTGGTGGAAGGTTTGATCCAGCTCGCCTGCGTTTTCCATATAACCTTATTCCGGCCCTAAAGCAAGCCCCAGCCAGTGATGCTCGTAACTGGGAGGAAATCCGCTCATGGGTCCACAGCCTGCCCACCCTGTTGGCGCATCCCCTTCATCAAGCCTTGGCGTAAGAAAGGATCCCTTCATGAGAAGCGCAAGATATCAATTTGTTGCAATCATGGGCGCCTGGATGGGGGCGGCCGGTATCGAGCACGGTGTGGGTGAATTCCTGCAGGGTAATATTGCGCCTGATGGAGTCATGATCCAATCCTGGCCACAATCCGCTTTCTTTCAGAGCTTGAATGGCGAGCCAGCCTTGACATTCCTGCCTAATTTACGAATGACCGGTCTCCTGGCAATCGGCTTTTCACTGTTGTTCGCTGTCTGGGCGATCTTTTTTGCTCAGAGCAAGCACAACAGGTGGATCTTGATGTTGCTGGCTATTCCAATGCTGTTGTTTGGTGGCGGGATCTTCCCGCCCATTCTAGGCATGCTGATAGGCGCCGCTGCTTCTGCGTTCAGGTCTCCTGTGCGTCAAAAATCAGTCGGTGGTTTTGCCCGGTTCCTTGGTCTGTCATGGCGGTGGATCCTAGCGGCTTGCTGTATATCCTGGCTGGCTTTGTTACCTGGCATTACTGTCCTGAATTACTACTTCGGGTTTGATTCAGTACCTTTCACACTGATGATCATGTCCACTGCTTTTCTCTTTCTCTTTCTAGCTTATTGGAGCAGCATTCTGCATGATCGCTTAAAGCTGTAGTGTCTGAAAAACAAAATTGGTTAGTCAGTAAGTAGGGTGCGTCAGTGACCCACCACGTCTGCTCTCGCTGATTCGTTTCCCAATCGTTCCCATTTATAATTTTTTACTAATCAGGTGAAAACAAACAACCTATTCAGACACTTATTTGCTTTAGTCACTGTTCTTTTACAACCGGAATTTCGGATTCATCATGCTCTAGGTAAACAAAAGACCAGAGAGTCAATGTCTCTGGTTTTCTTTTCAGTATCGCTAGATGATTTCGAGCCTACGACCTCCGGGTTAGGCTATCAATCAGCGTGATATGAATCAATATCCCGAATCCGCGCCACCTTTATGCTCCTGAGCATAGTGAAGTGGATCTATGGTTAGCCTTGCAAATCCTGTTAAGAAGATGCAAGACTGATGTCAGCTAAACCGACGAACACTGGTCGCGCAGCACCATGTAAGGGTTATTGCTTGCCTGGCAGGCAGCGATCCCACAAAGGGACTATGTAGTTGGTCGATGTTCGTATATCAGCTTCTATGGGAAGGTTAGTCGAGTGATTTTTTAAACTAATAAATTTGTGCAGTAAATTTGAGTTACAGTTTATATATGCAATTTTGTGGTATTAAATCCATTATTAAAAAATATCCATTTGAATTACTCTGCAACGAATTGTGTGATAATTTTTTAATTTCGCGCTCGAAGGCTTTTCACTGCCCACAAAGCCTTAAAATTTGTCGTTGGAGAATAGAGAGAAAGGATGGTAAGAACCCCTGAAAGGATTAGACCTCCACCAAGGATAGACAAAGCCAAATGCCACACATCTGCATAATTAAACCCACTGATAGTATGTGTAGGAGCCATCATAAACTGGATTGTGAGTGTGAGTAGTCCAACAGCAATTAAGGCAATAGCAGCGGTGTTCCTGTTTACCTGCTGGTTATCGGTGGTTCTCTCAAAATTAATCCCTTGCCAAATGCCAGGAATGCGGAAAAGAAGGAAAACTAGTAATGTGAGCACATTCGTATACAGAACGCCATCCACTGGCATGGATCCACCACGCAGCGCACGCGAGGCAAACATATGGACTGCGTTAATGATTGTCCCGAGTAGGAGGGCAAAGATTACAGCACGATACGCGTGTTTACTTCTTTTTACAAGCATCACTACCGCACGCACCCCCAGAATCCCGGCAGCAATCCCAATCAGAACAAACAAAATCCATAACCATTGAAATGATGCAATTCCAGCGAATTTGCCCTCATACCCTGTTGGGTTGAGTGCTACGCAGGTTGTTCCTGCTCCACCCATCAAGGTGAAAGCTGCTGTAAGGCTCATTAAAACGATACCAACAATACGCAGAAGTTTTGCCCACCATTTGTTTCTCATATAATCCTCCTTTTCTGATATCTATCGATTCTTTTTTAAGCACTGGTAGAGCAGATTACCCCAGTGCAAATCCAGTCACAAAAGCTGCTGTCATCAATAGCAACTGAGCAGGCAGTACCCGAAAAATGGTCTCACGCGAAAGCAAAGGTCTTCCGGCTTTGAGTAATGCTAACAACAGTCCACCCAAACCGATCAGAGCCCCACCTACGCTGATCAAGAAAAAACCTGATGGGGCGAGACCGGAAAAGACCAGGATGATTGGAAGTAGAAAAATTGTCAGGCCGGCAATCCCATGCACAATTACCAGAACGAATAAAGGCAGTCTGTTTTTAATTGGGAGCGTTCGGGTAATAACTGTTGCTAGGAGACCAACGATTGCGAAAACTAGATACGCGATCCTATAATATGAGAGGTGTTGCCAAACGAGTCCCGTTGCAAGGCAAAGTGGAATGATAGTCGAAACCATGACTACAATGGGTGAATCCAACACCTCAAAACCAAGGATGAGCAGCAACAATCCAGCTAACAGCAGAACACCAAAAGCGGTGGAGTAGGCGATCATCGGTAATGTGCTAAAACCGTCAATTCCAACTGCAATCTGGTATGCAGCGAGCAAGCCAGTGAGAAGAAGTAGAATTCGATCCCGGATGGCTATTTTCATGATGTTTTTGCCTCGGTATTTTTAGTACAAAGTGCCCGTGCGATATTTTTAAAATAGTGCAGGCTGGCAAACAATAACCCACCACCGATTCCTAGATACAAGATGGCTAATAGGAATTTCGGGAAGGGTGAATAGGTGCGCAGGTAGATACCCAGAAAAATCATGAATAAGACCAGTGGGTAACTGGTCCATCCCTGAAAGGCGAATAAGCATACGTTTTCACCTTCCAACCCGCTAATGCGCTTAATATTTTTTTTGGCCAGCTTTGAAAAGCCGAAGAAATAGATCCCTATTGCTAGTAAGAGACCTGCTGTAACCAGTAAGAGCATGGTAGAAAAAATAACCGGCTTCAGCCAACGGGAGGCAAAGCCGATCAGCATCAGTCCCACGCCAAACCAAACAAGTCCAGCGGAAAAATGTAGCCAAACTTTTCGGACGGCAGGTTTGAACTTGCTTAGAAAACCAGGAGTGAATGACATTAAATTACCATCAATAACATGGAAGAAAGCATATAGACCGAAGCATACTTAAACAGTCCAAAGTTGACACGCTCTGACGGGCGGAAGATCATGATGACTGCCAGCACAACCAAACCAATCGAAAGCACACCGAGCAAACGCAGAAAACCCCATGCCATTCCAATGCCCAATCCAGCAGAGCCCATTGCAAACGCAGCAAAAATACTCGATATGGCAATTGTTATCCGGGTAATTTTGAATCCATAGGAAGATGCAAAAGTGGGTACACCTGCGGCTTTGTAATCATCAAAGTACCTCATATTGAAAGTCAGGATATGTGTCGGTATCCATAGCAGGATGCCGAGTGAGAGCATGATTCCAACCCAATCAAATGAACCGAGTCCAAGGATGCGCCCGGCTAGAATGGGCATTCCACCAGAAATTCCGCCCCAGATGATACTCCAACAAACACGTCGTTTGAGCCATATAGTGTAAATGACCACATCAATGAATAAGCCGGCAAAAATGATCAAGCCATAGAGAGCGTCCATGGCAACCGCTAGTCCTATACCCAACAAAGAGAGTACCAATCCCACCCAAAAAGCTTCGCGCGGGTCTATTTTCCCGGCTGCCAATGGCCTATTTTTCGTACGTCCCATTTTGGAATCGATATCGCGGTCCCACCACATATTAAGAATTGTACTTCCGCTAATGGATGCGACCAGACTGATAAATAAACCAGCCATAGTAGGCAGATTAAAGATCGGGCACCGAACAGTCATAAAACCCGCTAAACCAGTGGCTACTAACAAACCAGTTTGCAGGCTTTTAATTAGCGGCCAATACAATCGTATTTTGGTGAAAATTATTTTCATGAGTTCACTCCATCAGATTGAAAGTGGGGTAAGAAATACAATTCCATCCCCACTTTACCGGCCTATTTGCTATCGCGAGCGCATCGAAATCCAACACCCGGGCTAAAGTAGGTGGGAGTGGCATTGTTCCGTGTCCAGATACGCAGGTCCATATCATAAGTATCTTTTGAACCGCCGCGTAAAAAACGGTAGTGCATACCTTCGTAAACGTCACCTGTCCATTGCCAGGCATTCCCTGCCATATCGTACACTCCATAAGGGGAAGCAGAATCGAGTGTGACATAATCGTTGTAGGTTTTACCGTTATAGAAACCAACTGGAGAAGTGCGTGAGCCATAGGAATTCATAGATTCAAACGGGTCGCGGCTGGCGTAGAAATTGGCGTTTTCACGCATGATTTCGTCCCCCCATGGGAAAGGCCGCGTATCAGATCCACGTGCAGCTTTCTCCCATTCCAGCTCGGTAGGCAAATGTTCATCAAAGTAACCACAGTAGCCCCATGCCCCGAACCAGGTGACCATCGTCATTGGGTGATTCTCATACCCAGGTTGAGATGAAAACTTTTCACCATCAAACTTAATCCGTTGGGATGGGTCATTCAAGGGGATAAACAACCAATCACCCGCTTCAATCTTTTCCTCGTGTTTGACTCCATGGAATTCGTCACCGGGGTAATAACCAACAATTTGATCGCCGCTTACCTTTACATAACCTTCAGCCATCGCCTGGTTGAGGAAGGCTGCGTATTGTGCAGCGGTCACATCGGTCACCATGATTTCATAGGCTTCAGTGGTTTTGATATAGTTGTACTGACCAAAGTAAAATTCGCCTGCGGGTATTTGCGCCCAAGTATCCGGATTCACACCTGTGTCAAAAGTAGGGATCGGAGCATTTAAATCCACAGAGGTGCACGAAGCCAACATTACAGCCACCAGGATGATTGTCGGAATAATGCGTTTCATTTTTCCACCTCCTGTACGAGCTCGGGCTTTATTTCTTCAGACCAACGTCCCTTTTTCTTGAACAGATCGATTAACCGCCAGAGCATTACACTTGCCAGTAAGAAAAGCAGCATACCTAGCCCAATATCAATGGCATACATTAATCCATTAACAAGTGGTTGCTGTTCGGCTTCTGTGATGAAGAGACGCTTCATCTCAAAAATGGTTACTCCAGCCAATGCGAGGTCGGAAAAAAAGAGGATACCCCATCCGTAAAACTGTCGGACCTTTCCTTTTAATCCGATGATATTGCCGTAGTAAAGCAAAATGATTGTGGCGATGATAGCCGAGAGTGCATGCCAATGACCGGTCAGTTCAATGCGCTCCTCACGCGCCGGCCAGACCCGGAAGATTTCATCCAGGCGTATGGCCATGAAGATTCCAAGAAAACTGGTAGTGAAGTTCATATAAAGCATCTGCCATGTTGGGCCAAACTTGAGCGGATCTCGTACTAATGCACCAAGTTTCTGTCCAAAAGTTGGTTTTTGAATATGAGCAGTTCCTTCGCGAATAAGTTTTGTCCAGCTCCAGATAAGCAGAAGGAGTGCTGCCAGCATGGAGGGTGTCGCGCCGGTATAAATAATCTGGTGCGCAATTGGTTCAAGCGGAGTAGCCACCCCCCATACACCGAGGTTTAGTACAACGGTACCCAGGATCATGAGAGGCATAGCAATCTTGTGTAGAATTCCCTTAAAATTTAGCCAGCGCCCTATGATGAGTGTGATCATGATAGCGATCAGTGCCAACATAATATGCAAATGTCCGATGACAGAATACTGCATCGTGGTCTTTTCAGGGAAACGGATAATGTTCTCTGCCAGGAAGACTTCAAAACCATTGCCGAAAAATGAACCAGGGATAGCACCGAACAAAGCGGAAATTACGGTAGTAAGGGCGGTAGCAAAGAAAGCTACACGCTCAAGATCCACCCCTTTTTTAGTGCGGGCGTAGGATTTATCCGGTTGATAGTTTTCTTTTTTCCACGGCCAGAGGGCAATCACCAGCAAAATACCAGCAAAAAAGATCAACGAAAGACCGATGATGTAAAGTCCATGGAACGCCCAATTGTGACCGAAGTAGGCGAATCCCATCCCGAAGATCATAGTTACTATATAACCGACTGAAATGATGGTGTTAATGGCGGTTTTAAAGATGGGCTTCATCTTTAAAAGGCTTGTGATCATATACGTCTCGATCGCAACAACTGCCATAGCAATCGAATGATATAGGATGATGATCCGTCCTTCACGTTCTGCTTGTATCATATCCATGTTAAAAAGTTTGATGACTACATCCCGTACACCCATCTCTGCCATCGGACCTGAAAGCATCCCCCAAACTGCGGTGATAAGGGCAATCATGGCGATTGCTACCAGGATCAAACCTTTTGTAGAATTAAAGAGGTAATTAAATCGGTCTTTGATGAATTGCATAGAAACGCTCCTCGTGGGTTTTAGGATTCCGTTTTATTCCATGTTTCGAGCATCTTGCGCGTTCCGGGCAATACTAGATAAATAACCAGGGCGGTGCTGATCAGCGGTGCAGGCAGGAACATGGAGAAGCGGTGCACTTCAAAAAATGCATTATTAATCCCCATGGGATAACCGGCTATCATGGACATAGCTCCCGCAAAAATTCCCATCGGAATAGCCCACGATTTCTTTTTCAGCAGAGCAAAAATGAAAATTGCCCAGGCTGCTGCGCCCCACCAACTGACCTGCTGGGATATGGCGTATACCCCATTCCATAATGGGTCAACACCTTTTGAAGACACATATTTAGAAATTGGAGCGACACCGTCAATAAAGGTGAGTACGTAAGCCAGACCGGCAATGAATGCAAGTAAAATGATGTTTTTCTTTACGCCATGAATGAGAAGCATTCCAAACCACAATATGGCTGCAATAATGAACACAGCCATTGTTGAAGGTGGAAGGTCGCCGTCCATGGCGGGGATCATCGGGAAAAATCCCGCCAGGAGTTGGATGGTCGCGGCTACAGTACCCCAGAACCAGGCCCACTTTTCCTTATGAAGGAAACCATAGAAAACTGCTGCCCAGATTGCCCCGGCAGTAATTCCAATCCATCCAAGCACAGCAAAAGTAATACTGACAGAGGTGGCCTCATCCGTACGGCCAGCTATAGCATGCGCATCAATGATTGGATTATATTGTACTGCTATCAAATAAAAGAACAGCAATGCGGTCAGGATGCCCAGCACGGCCAGTGCAGCTCCCAGTTTTGTGTTATTTTTCATTATTAATCTCCTTTTTACCGAATTATTTTCTTTAATGATCAAATTTTGGATCCACCTACCTCAACCAGACAATGGTTTGGCAAGTGCAGCGACCAATCCGCTGGTGAATAAAACGGCAACTGCAATAACCACATTAATTATTAAGAGCCGAAAACTCAAATGCTCTTTTTCCGGTGTCATCACTGCTTGGGGGCGTCTTAAAATAAGGCTGCGATACAGCGTGATTCCAATCATGAGAATAACCAGAATATGCTTGATCGACAGAGTGACCGAGTACACGTTACCAAAACCAAATAAGTGCTCGAATTCAGGGTTTTGATTACTCATTAATAGACCTGTAAGTATTAACCCACCCATGCTGATATACACCCACATGCTTTGGCGTTTTTGGAAAGCCATCATTACTTTCTTGATTTGTGGCCCAGCGCCCAACGCGTCTTTAAGAGCAGGCATGTAGCTAAGCACAGTGACAAGCAATCCTCCCATCCAAATCACGGTAAACAAATCGTGGAAGAAAGACATAAATGCAAAGACCAATGTTTTCACAGCTATATCAACCTTCACTTTCTGTAATAATCTGCGTGGAACTTGTTGGGCGTGGGGCTTTAATGTTTAGCAGGCGCAACTGAGAATTGCTATTGTTAGTCAAGCGGTGTGGAGTTTCAGGGGGTATTTCCACCAACATATCAGCGAAAAGAGATATGGTCTCTCCGCCTGCATCCAAAACGCCTGTCCCATTTAGTATGTAAAGGTACACGTTAGTATGGGCGACATGTTTTTTTTGCACTTGCCCTGCTTCAAGCGACAAATGCTCGAACTGTACTGGATCACTAACAAGTAGTGCGCGAACACTGATGAAATGTGGATTCGGGATTTCGGCTGCTTCAAAGGTCTTAATAATTTTCATACTTAGCTTCTTTCTTGAAATTATTTTTTTAGAACAGGGCAAGTTTCCTAATAGGAAAAAGGACCTTAAACCGGAGCCATTAATTGAGAGTTGATAATCTTTTCTTGCGCTGTCCTTTGACAATATAAGGTAATAGATATAAATAAGCCCCACTTAGCGCCATAAACAACATCAAAATGGAGGGGATCTTATCCAGCTTTTCCCATGCAGCCACTAATTTAGGATCACCCACTAATTTAATAATTACTGCTACTGGAATCACTAACGCAGTAGGTATAGCAATCCAGCGGTGAATTTTTCGTAACCATTTCGATAACCACTTTGTCATGTTTCGATACCTCTTTCCTTTTAATTATTTAAGTCCAAATTGACTGCTCGTGATGGGCTGGGAGCGCCAGGAGCTTCGATGCGGTTAACCACCCCACGAATGCCACACACATGTTTTGCGAGTTTTTCCGCCGTATCGCGTTTCGCCATTGAATCAACCACCCCTGCCAGGTGCGCAATACCATTCAGCACACCCACACGCAAGTCGGTGGAAGAAGTTCGGCTGTCAGTTGCGAAAACGGTCAATATAGCCTCGCGCAGATATTCGTCCGAAATAGGACCTTTATGTTCCACCATCGCTCTTCACCTTCTCAAATAAGACAATCTTTAGGAGTTTACAGACTGGTCAGATTATTGTGTACGACTTTTATCGTGTGACGTCATGTTTAGCTGCCTAAAGTAGGTTCAATCAATTTCTGCAGGGGTTTATTCTTGCGCGCCTGGATAAACATCAATCCCAGGATGATTACCCAAGCGATCAATCGAATGGTCATAGCCCGGATGCTATCTGGTGCGACGATACTGCGATAGGCGACCAGCAGTATAAGCATGACGAAGGCATGAAGACTAAACGTTCCAATGGCTGCAAGTTGGGCAAATCGGTTGTTTGTATAAATAAAGATTGAGGTAATAAAAACGGTCAGAATTCCGATGGTGTAATTGTAAATTGGTAACCAGTTGATCACATAATATCCGGGATCATTACCCAGTAAAACTTGCGCGCCGGCAAATACAGCCATTCCTCCGATAATGAAGGCAAGGATGGATGCAATTTTGGTCAGAATTGTTTTCATACTTTTGCTCCTTGGTTGCCGTGAAAGGATGCAACCGATTTGAGTGTAGGTCCTTTCAATTGGCAGATGAACGACTTAAGTCGTGCTCGTAGAAACAATATCATCCCCAATATATCAACGTGTCGGAATCGTGCTTTGATAAGAGACAAGCGGAAATATTCAAATTCGACAATAGTCGTAGCAATAATTAGATTCGAGGGCTAAGGTTTAGTTAATGTAAAGATCTAGAATCTGGATTACTTATCAAGTTCTATAACTATTTAGAAAATTTAGGAGAATAGAGCTATGCAAATTACCAAAGATACGCGCATTTCAGCAATCTTATTGGAATACGGCGACATCGCCGAAGTAATGGAAGTATTCGGCGTTCAACGAGTAGGGAAATATTCCCTGCGAATGTTCCTCGCAAAAGCATTAACGGTAGAATGGGCAGCGCGAGTACATCGCGTGCCGCTAAATGAATTTCTAGAAATTTTGGACAAGGCAGTCTCGAAAAAAGAAAGTGAATCCTCAAATGGGTAAGTACAAGGTAACCGAGGGACCGCTCAAGAAAAAGGTTATTGGCCTATTCTTTTTGGGTATGCTCTTGATGATAGTGATCGAAGTAGGGATTGGTTGGGCTTGTAGTAATTGGGGACGTATACACTTTGGTTGGTTGAACCAGGTGCTTGGTACCGTCTTAACTATTGGAGGAATTGCTCTCGTAATTTGGTCGGTCCTTACCCAATACTTAATCGGTAATGGTACACCAGCCCCAATGGTTGCCACTCAAAAGCTTGTGACACAGGGACCGTATTCCTATACGCGTAATCCGATGACACTCGGCGCAGTGTTTTTATACTCAGGAATCGGTATTTGGATGAGTTCTGGTGTGCTCATCATCCTGAACATTATCGTTTTCAGCATATTATTAACGTTCATCTACTTCCATGAAACGCGCGAATTAGTAGAACGTTTTGGCGAGGAGTATCAGGATTATCGGAAGAGAACACCGTTTTTATTTCCAAATTTCTGGCGAAAACATGAATAGAGAAATATCATCAACGATCCGCACGTTCCGACAGTCCTTTCGGATCTAAAATTACAATAGTCTGCTTTTCCACCTTAAGATAACCCTCTACTTCAAGCGTTTTCATTGCTCGGCTGAGTACATCACGCACTGTCCCCAACCGTACTGCCATTTCATCAAAGGTGGTCCATTCGCGGCGTGGAACAATCAGTTGTTCATTGCGCAGTTCTGCGTTACGTAGCAATGTGCTGGCTAGCCGAGCCTCAACACTCCTCAAGGAAAGATCCTCAACAAGTCCAATGTAATACAGCACACGCTCACTCAATTTACGGATGATCCCAAGCGCCAGATCGGGATACCGTTTAACAAGCAACAGAAGCGTTTCAGAAGGAAGAGCCCAGGCATCTACATCTTCCAGAGCAGTGGTTGTGCCCGGGTAGGTTGTACCGGTAAAAACAGCAATATCACCAAAAATCTCAGCGGGATGCAGGAAAAGTAAACCCTGTTCGCGACCTTCAGGAGTCATGCGTGTTGCCTTAACCCAACCATGCTCAAGAATATAGACGAAATTAGCTGGCTCACCCTCAAGATAAATGACCTGTCCCCCTTTGAAGTGGCGCGGTATAGCAGCCGCAATTATGACTTCTAGAGCCTCGGCTGGCAAGATGTCGAAATGGTGCATTTTAGACAACGCTATTTTAAGCCGCTCATGATTTTTAAGTGAAGGTGATGAAGTGGTTGCCAAATCGATTCTCCTCTAAATTTTACTTGCTCTCGCGTTTTTGGGAATGGATGAATACCGCACAGTATTAATTATTTCAATCGAGGATCTTCTAATTCTAACAATATTTGGTACTTTTAATCACAAACTGAGGCATTTCAAGTAGCACAGTTTGTGTTCATACTTCTGATGCAATAGCTCCAGTACAATTATCCCTATTTAAATTCATCTTCCCATGTATGAATTTTTGAATGTAATTCTTCATGAACTCCATGCCCTATTACTGTTTCTTCATGGATTTCAAATCTTTCAAAAAATTCATCCTGTTTTTTATCATCCAATAATTTATCAGCCATCATGAAAAGAGCATTATTTTCTTTTGCTATGTGACTCCTTAATAGTTCACCTTATTTAATAGCATTGTTTTTAAAATTGGTCAACTAATATTTTTAGAAAATATACTACCTCATTCCCAAATTGAAATTATCTGCATCACTTTTATTGTTTGATGACAACATTTTGTCTAAAATTGTTCAATTCGAGACTTATTAAAATTCTCACATACAACATGCAGTTATTCACTTCAGGGATTCCTTTAATAAGCCTACTCCCATGAAGACTATTCCAAAGTTTTTGATGACCATACTGATGATAAAAATTGTTAACACGGTTGAATTAACGTGATTCATGAAGTATATTTTTGCAGGCATGCCAATTAACATAGATGCAAGCACGATCAAACCACCTGCGATGCCATAGGGGTTTTGGAGGTTGAAGAAAAGTATTGTTAAAGCTATTGAGAATCCAAAACCACCAATCAGCCCCCCAAATAGGGCACCAAGTCCTTTCAGGAAACCGGCTTGTGTGAGTACAGAGTAATCATCGCAAATGCTGCCAACATCCCGTATTGGAGACCTGGATACAATGAACCTTGTGGATAAATCAACTGAAATGACAAGCGGGTTAACCACAATATAGTGGTTACCGACAGCAAAACAATTATGGAATATCGGTTCGCATGATCAGCATATATAAATAGAAAATTAATGACTCCAAATAACACCAACGCCAGGGAGAAGAATACATTAATAGCCCGAACTGCAATAACTAATTCTGATGCTTTGGGATCAATGAACGAATACCAGTTCCAAACCTTGGGGACAAAAAATGCCACAAGCCAAAACCAATTGACGAAATACTACCAATGATCACGAATATCTTCGCGAGTAAGTTCATATTCCTACTTCCTTACAACTCGCAACGGTTTGCCCACATTGTGGACAGGTTTCATCCCACCAGGAATGTGAGGTATCACAACTTTTACAACGCCAGCGATTGTCTTGTGACTTCAGCCAATTTGACAATCCATCACACCGGATCATTTCCATATTTCTCAACACACCATGTTGATTTACCCAATTGGTATCTTTCACAAACTTCATCATCTGCCCACAAGTATTCAAATCAGGACACTCAATACAAAATTCATACCCTTTTTGTGTTGTGCACCTTTTAATACCACAGGATGTACAATAACCGACAGTCTGCTCACTTTTACAACCATAACATTGCTCTGTACTGGTGCCAGACTTCGTTTGTAAAAGGATGGGACAAGCGCCACAATAAAGACCGCAATAAGCATGCAATATAAAATCCATGAAGAACTCCATTTCATCCTGAGAGACTGTGGGTCACTCCTCAATCTCGATTCGATCCACCAGAATCTGTGAACCGTTATAATCCATTACATTTGAAAATAATGTGCCATAAAGATGAACGATCTTACCGCCATCGCATAGTGACTTAATTTGTGTGATCACTTCCGGGTCCATTGAATCAATACCGAAGGTAATGACTCCTCCAAAATCCTGGCGCTCGAAGTAGTCATCAAACTGTGAACCGGTTTCCGTACTCTTGATGACCCCCCACCAATCTGCGATTTCTTCTGAAGTACCTGGGGCCATGTAACCACCTGCGGCATTTTCTCCCACTTCATCATTACTTTCTTTTTGGGTCCCTTCATCAGATAGGGAAGCAGTTGGGCTTATTTGTGTGGAAGGGCCACACTCACCACGGAAATAAGCCCATTCGTCACAGACGCTTCCATCAGGGAAAACACACAAGCCGGATTGGCTGCCATCTTCCGCAGTGTGAATTTCAAGTTGATTCCCCTTCTGCTCGCAATAGACAGAGGCGGGATTTGGCATACCCGTTGGAGGTGTTTCAGTTGCTGAGGATTCAGTTACAACTTGAGTGAAGGGTGTGGTGCAGGATGCCAGTATGATCAAAATTATTATGTACATCAATATTTTTTTCATTTTTTCATTCCTTTTTTTTATCTTTTCAATCATTGGGAGCTCATCAAACCCGGTTTATTGAGATGCTTCTTTTTTCTTCTGTTCTTTTACAGGCAAAAAACAAAAATTACAATATCCGTCACCCCTGGCGATAGTCTTTGACCTCTGCCATTTTATGTGGGGGGACATATTTTCATAAGTCAGATCATCCACCCGACAGAACGAATCAGTTAATTCAGGCGCTCCATATTTGGAAAAAGTGTCGAAATAATAACAACTTTTCATATCAAAATGAATAGCTTTATTGTCAATCTGCAACCAATCAATTTTCCAACCATCAGGGGGGTATTGACGCATTGCAGGTTTTACATATATTCTCAGGAAAGGATAAATAAAACTCAACCGGCCCAATTTCTTCATTTTGGCAAAATTATCCGAGAAAAGAACCATAAAAGCCTGGTCGATGATTGCCAATGCACTTTCTTGGGACTTTCCACTTTCTCTGAGAACTTGGTAAAAAGCAAGCCCTGGAAGAATCCCTTCAACTAAGTGCCATCGCAGTTTGGGATTACTGGGAAGATCCTGGCTTGAGAATAGATCTTGGTATCTAGCAATAATTTTTTGGAATATTTCATCACCAACAATTGGCAATAATCCAGGAAAGAAGCGTTTTGACATCGGGATTTCTTTTATTTTTTGATACATTTTGGACTCCTTAATGAACTTTACAATGAATAATTACTCAATTTCAGAACTTAACTCTGCCTAATCAGCAAACAGCAGGACCGATTTCTGTTTATTGATCATTTAATAGACCATTGGAATTAATCTTTTTGTCCGGTCTTGATAATTCACGTAATCTTCTCCTATTTGTTCAAGCATAAATCTTTCCTCCACTTTTATTCGGTATAGATATCCAAGTGTTGTTGGGATCATCATAACGAGAATTGATATCCAATTTGATATTGAAATTGAAATTCCGATGAAAATAATTAATTGTCCAAGATACCCGGGGTGTCTAAGAAATTTGTACAAGCCAGTTTCAATAATTTTTTGGTTCTCTACTTTTGCGACTGAATATGTAAAGAATTGTTTGAGGGTCAGCATGGAATGAATTCTGATCATCAACCCGATTACAACCAAAGTCATACCAGTAGCAAAAAAAGTATTCCAGTAATAAATCCTGCCAATTTTAGTTGCCCCGATTGAAAAAGACAGGAAATAGCCAATAGTTATGAGACCATATAAAAGCCAAAGACTGTTTTTGTCACTCTCTTTTGTGTCCTGTTTTTTCCATTTTTGACGCAAATTCATAAACACTTCAAAAAATCCATACACATATGAGACTGCGATAATTATTATGATTTTAGGATCCATATTTCATCCTTTTTTTTGATGCAAATTGTCTGTTTAGTCGCTATCCACTTATCAACGGGCTAACTGCGCGCTTCCCTGTGACTGAAGACAACATCAGCCAGGGTTCAATGATGATATTGATCAAAACATGTGCATAAATGCAGGGTCCTAAATTACGTTCTCCCACGATATAAATAATGGCCAGAAGCACCCCTAAAACAGATGTCGAGAGAATTGCCGGAATGGCAAACTTGAAGTCACGCTTTATGAGTAGCCAACTGGTGTGGGCCAATCCAAAAGCTAAACCAGAAATGATAACTTGGAGGAGAGGGGTTACACCTCCAGACATGAGCATATCCATAAGCCATCGTCGGAAAAAGACTTCTTCGACAATGCCGCCGACCAGCGCTGCGAGAATCCCTAGGAGTTTAAACAACGAGATTTCTTTCTGCTTAGATAAAACGAAAGGGATGACTTTCATTGTGTATAGAACATAGGCGATGGCTGTGATCGTGGCGAGTAACCATGGCAATGGGGAGGCAATTGATTCCTTATCAAAACCAAGATTTTGAAAAAGGGAGATCGGACCCCAAAATACACTCATCACCAATGGGCTGACC
Organism: Chloroflexi bacterium HGW-Chloroflexi-10; assembly: GCA_002840755.1. Taxonomy (GTDB): domain Bacteria; phylum Chloroflexota; class Anaerolineae; order Anaerolineales; family Anaerolineaceae; genus UBA6170. Next base: position 83,251 of record PHBZ01000027.1, read on the forward strand.
ATAATGGCTGAGGTCATGCCTAGAATTAATGCGGTCTTACTTCGATTAGTCATTTTTTACACTCCTTGATTCTTACTTGTGTACAGGTGCTGAAAGCGATGAATGATAGGATATCTGCATTCTTTTATGAGGTGGTGTGTGCTAATCTACGTGCTCGACTAGCTTTTTCAATCTTCCAGCGGGGAAGGTTTTCACATTTGCGTAATATTTTCTTCTGACAGCAGGTATCCAGGTCAGCAACATTAAGATTGGCGACATCACCCTGATTTTGATGTCTTTCTGTGGAAAGTCGAACAGCCCGTGTTTCTTAAAATACCTGTAATCTGCTTGCCAAAGAGGCCGAAGCCTTCCCCAAATATCGTCTCTAAAAACTTTGTGACCTCCGACACCGAGAAAGTTCTGAGGTCTGATGTACCCTTTTTCAGCCAAACTGACCAGACATTGCGCAAAACTCTGTAACAAAGCGTCAATCTCAGCCGAGTTTCCACATTCGTCGGTGATGATATCTACGTGGTTGGCATGTTGCCGTGCAGTGGACGATGCTTCGAGAATTTGAATGAGATTCGGGTTTTGTCTCAAAGGCCCCGCAATGATATACCCCAACTGTTTTCCAGCAAGGGACGGTGTATGATTCCAAAAGTAAGCTCGATCATAAAAGGTTTTCCACATGGAGGACAGATACCGTCCCTTGACAGTCCCTGCGAACACGATAATATCGGCAGATCTCACACGCTGGTTGTAGAAATCAGCAAACCCGTCTTTATACGTACAGTTGTAATCATATCCACAGCGCATACAACCCAGGCAAGCACCGCGTATGTCAATGTCGTTCAGGTTAATCACGTCTATCTCACCTGCAAAAGACTGTTTGAATCGTGTTATCATCTTACCTAAATTGGTAGGGATGTCATTTGCATCAGTCAAGACCAAAACCTTTTTAGTTCCTGGATCAACCTTCGTTTTCGGCTCGGTCGGCTGGTACACAAAATCACTGAATGTAAGTGGGTTGAAAAGTCTTGAGGTTACAGCTTGCTCTCGAATTGACTTGATGAAACCCTCAGCGAAAATTGTTATCTCCCGTCTTCGGTCCTCTTTCATCATGTCAATGATATCCAAAGAGATTGAATCAACGAATTTCATTTTTAGGTCTTCACAGACAGCTCGCATGTAATTATGGGCGGTATGGTCGTAGAAATGGATGGAAGTGGTCAATACGGCGGCATACTTGTTCTCAAAAGCAGCTTCCATCCCTCTCTCAGAAATCAGTTCGATGAATCGCATATACTGAGCAGGGGCACATAGAACCCAAAGTCCAAAAGACCACAAAATGCCATCGGCTGATCGAACTTCATTTATGACTTCCTGAAAGGCTTCCAGGTCTCTCTCCATCTTTTTGATGCGCTGGGATACATGGAAAATTCTGAAATCGTGTTGAGGGAAATGTTTTCGAATGTATGCAACGTACTGTAGGGTGATGCTGTCTTCGCCTTTTGGGCTTCCGTTTAGTACAATTATTTTCATTATGGAAATTCCTCATTCACCTTGACGGTATATTTTCTTACCCCTGAAAGTCGTTAGCCCTCTTAAGTTGACATGCATGTAGCGCTCGGAAGTGGATGCAATCCACTTCCAGTGCAATACAAGATGTGCGATTGTTAGGATTGTCCATGCGACTCCAAACACTACATGCAGGCGATCCGGAACCCTCACTATATAAGTATCCACTCCCAAGTGGAGCGTCCATGCTAATGCACCGGATACGTTAGTCGCGATATAGGCAAACCACATGATCCGATTTACAACACGATTGGCGCGCAGCTTTTTCTGCATCCCCGCAAGAGGACGTCCGCGTAAGGCTTTGAGCCAATCCCAGTGCCAGACAATGTGTAAAACAATACCGGCGAGACCCATTATCCCAAAACAGATATGGGCAGCTACCCACGTGCTACGGGGTAACCCTAAATAGAAAATATCCAATGTATGGGGGATGACGAGCCACAAAAAAAAGCCTGTTAGGGTTGTTATCAGAAGAGCCACAAAGATGGTCACATCAAGCCAAAAATTTTTTTCAGTCTTACTCATTTTTCAGTACCTTTTACTGGGTTTAGTTTCTACGAGGAAATCTCAGGTGTATTTTGCTGCTCTTGGTTTACCCTTATGACCACATTTCCCTTTTTATGCCCTTGCTCGACATAGCTGTGAGCCTCGGGGATATGTTCCAATGGATAACATTTATCGATACCAGGTTTGATCTTCCCTGCCTCGATCAACTCTTTGATCGAATTTAAATCATCAACACTTCCCGGTCCAAATGCACAGATCACTTTCTTACCACCTGACCTTGAAGTCCATAGCATTTGAAGAAGTTGTTTCATCTTGAAATTGGCAAAGAGGTGGATCCCATTTGGCTTGAGCGAATTTTTACAGTGTGAAATTGAACCCCTGCCCAGAATGTCAAAAACCTGGTCACCTGGCATGTATCTTTTTACATTCGCCTTCATTTACACACCTCTTGATTAATTCCCTAAAATTGCCGCTTGCAACCGTAACCAATGGCTGCACCTAAAGCAAGGATCCGGATAAAGTTGAATACTGAGCCGATAAAGAAATAACGCAAACTATCAGGCGTTTGATGATAAACTGATGGATTTCCGATTGAGATCGTGACAATGAGTAGAACGAGTAAACTTATCAGCACAGATTTTAGAATCGGATCCTTTGCCGGAATTCTGTCAAAGAAACGAAGTAATAAATAACTCACCCAAAACCCAATGATCAGACCGCCAAACAAAGCTTCAAGCAGCATTGGATAATATGAAATTGAAAGGGCAGCTCGATACTCCGCGGCGATGGGAGTCCGCGAAATCGCGAAGTTTGCCAGCCAGAAGGCCAATCCGCCCGCCACAGTCAGGATGAACGTCTTTTTCAAGTTTCCTTTGGATCTGGTCACCGTTTTGCTTTCTTCTTTCTTAAATATAGTAGTCATGTTATTTAGGTTCCTTGGCACCCATAATTAAAAGCCACAAAGTAAGGGAAAACTCTCCAATAAATCCGGCCGCAGAAGCTATGGTTGCTATAACCTCGTTCGGGAAAAGGAAAAACTGAATTGGGTACATAAGCCAGGCAAAACATTCAACCATCAAAATGATGCCTAAAAATTTGGGAAGGTAACCCGACTTGAAAACCAAATACCCAAGTGGGAAAAGCCAGGCAGCAAAAAATGGCTGGGCGATGATATGCCCAATCTTGTATAAATTAACAGAATGCATCGCCATCGTCTGGAGTTGATCTGCCGGGAATACCATCAAATATTCAGCTTTGCTTACAATGAGCCAACCTGAAAATAACTGAAGGAAACTAAAGCACTCAACCGCGACACCGACTAGGTTTAACAACAAGAACAATAATGCGAGGCTCTGATTAACTGGTTTCAAAAGTACATATAAAGCCCAGGCTGTCAAAAGAAACAACAACGCCGATAATATATTCATCATGAATCCGAGGCGGAATAGTCCTTCATTAGACTTCATCACGGATATAATTTCTGCGGCATCTCCAAATCCGAGTTGAGCAAACAACTCGGCGAGGATTGGAGTCAAAATGTACATGAGATAGAGCAACCCTGCGATCCGTGCTGTCTTTTTTAGTGTCCCAAAGGGACTTTCGTTAGTAGTAATCATTTTTTATCTCCTTCTTTTGAACTATTTGAACGATTCTCTTGCGAAGAAACCGGACAAACAGAGACCAGTGGCATTCCCAAATCTCGAATTCTTTTGAGCACCCCATGCAGCGCAGCCTGGTCTACCACCGGACCAGTGAGTAGCGTTTCGCCGTTCTCTTCCAAGGTGATAGCTAGGCCTTCAAACCAGTCTGTCCACTGAGAGTCGAGTTGACCCTTGATCCTGATCCTGTAAATTGTGGGCTGCGGTGAATCAGGTTGAGGTTGAGGTGTATTTAACATTTATGAGTTTCCTTTTTACAAGTAATAATATTTGGTGCGAATGAGCTGGTGCAACGCTACTATACCTTTGCCAGATGTTCACCGATAGACACTTTGGTGTGGTGCGGAGTGTTGTTTTGGGAAAAACTGTTTTAACTGATAGCCTTGGCTATGATCAAGTTGATTTTTTAATCCACACAAGATTCTTGTCAGCATGGCCCCTTTTCAGACAGCTTCAAGAACCCGTTTTTCCCAAGCTTTGACGTTTACACCCTTAATCAATAGCCACAAGTAAAATAATGACTCGGCAATAAACGTAAATAAGCCAACTATCGTTGTATCGAAAGCGGGATAAAGAAAGAATAAAACAGCCGATACCGTATAGCTTAAACCTACAAGCATCAACAAGATGCCTAAAATTCTGGGAAGGAAACCCGACTTGAAAACCAGGAATCCAAGGAGAAGCACCCAAAAGGAAAAAAACTGTGCGATAAATGTGCCTTGTATGCGCAAATCGATAAAGAACATCACCAGTGCACTCAATTCATCTGCTTTGAATGCTGTTAAATAACCAGCGCCACTTGATAGTAGCAGAACAGCAAAATGGTTTAGCTCATTCAGCAGCGAGATAGGGGCACAGACCAGATAGAATATAACCATTAGCGCTGCAACGGTTTTGTTTACCGGTTTGAGGATTTTGTATAGAATCAGCGGCAATAACATCAATAGCGCCTGGCGGATTAGATCGCTCACCAGGGAGAGACGGAAGAACCCTTCAGAAGCTGCGATATTTTTGACAGTTGCTGCGGCGTCTCCCGGCACAATCATGCCCGGACGAATAAAAAGTTCAGTGGACATCCCCAGAATAAATATGAGTACAAATACAAACGCTGCCACTCTTGCGGTCTTTTGGGGCAAATTCATCTTCATATCTTCCTCCAATACTTCCTTTAATTTATTTGTTGCTCATGTTTTGCAGGACTGACAATCCAGCGTCATTTTCAGGACTGCCAGCCCAAAAGTACAAGAATTCAATCTGCTATTCTGTTTTCGCTGACAAGGTAGCGATAGCGAATGGATTGAATCCCTTCACGATCAGCCAGACTGCCATCACAATTTCCTGTGGAGCAATCACCATTTCCAGATAAAACCCAATGCCGGGATCCATGTTAAAGAATTTCAACAGTTGGGAGGCCATCCAAAACACCACACCGATAAAACCCCAGACGGACAACCAGCGGGGGATCAGGCGAGTGCGGTAGAAGGAGATGTATAAACACACAGCCCCAATGAGAAATAAGATGGAACCGGTCGGAGCGAGACGGCCTTGAAACCAATACAAGACATTGCCCATGGACTGCAAAGCAGCCGAATCAGCGCCGGTGATAATGTATTCATTACCGAGTAAGACCAGTGCCAAAAAACTAAGGGTCGAAATAAAATAAAAAGTTCCCTCCAATGCCCCACGAAAAAGGACCGTCCCCATGGCCAGTTCTTCGCTATCTTTTCTAAAGATCGGGTAGAGGAAAACCGTCATCGCCATCAATGAAATCCCCATCAAGAGGATTAAAAATGAACCCCCTGTAATTCGGGACGAATTAGCGGCAACGATGCCCAACACATCCACACCAACAAGCGGTTTGCCGAAACTGAACGAGGAAAGCACTTCGCCGCCAATGACTCCGCTCAAAACCCCAAAGACCGTCCCCAGGAAGTAGAGGACGCCTGCCATTACTGCATTCTTTCTGTAAGTATTCATTTTGAATCTCCTTTAATAAATTAATGTGATTGGTAAAACCGAAAACTAAAATTGATATGATTTACGATTTGACCTCCTGTGTTTTGCCTGGCCAGGGTCAACAAAATTGACTGAAAGCAAGTGCATGCCCAGATCACGGATTCTCTTTAGCAACCCAAACAACGCAGCCTGATCAGCCACCGGTCCGGTTAAGATGGTATCGCCATTGTCTTCTAGAGTGATGGTCAGTCCTTCAAACCATTCAGCCCATCGGTCATCCAGGTGTTCTTTGATGCAAATTGCATAGTACGGATGTTGGCTCTGTTTTTTGTCGATTGTTTGTTTGTCACTCATCATGAGGCTTGCGTTTTCCTTTCGTTGTTTGTCAGCCAAAAGAATACTGCTCAATGTGCTGAGATGTCATCACATTATGTGTTGATTGAGGTGTTGATTCTTAATCGGGAGGGTATGATGGAAATAAAAACCCTGGCACATAGTTCGATCCATGTGCCAGGGCTAGAGGTGAAAATTGCGAATCAGCTAAAACAAATCGAGTTCCTCAGCGCGACGAACGGCCGCACGCCGATTGCTCACTCCCAGCTTGTTGTATATGTTATTGGTATGGGTGCGCAGGGTATGGAGTGAGACGATCAGCTGTTGGGCAATTTCCGGACCGCTTAATTCGCTTCGAAGCATCTTGATCACTTCCAATTCGCGTTCACTCAACGGCTCTATCATGTCTGATTTTTGATGGATGATTGCTGGTTTTGGTGTAGCCGCTGTCTGTTTAAAAACAGCCAGGAGTTTGTCGACATAACCGCTCAGTGGATTGTCTCGCTTGCGCGATTGTTTTTCAATCAACAACCGCATCGCTTCGCCTTCATCAACAAAGAGTCGGACATAGCCTTCCGGTTCAGCAAGAGTGAGAGCACGTTCCAGAGAAAGAAGAGCAGGAAGGATGTTTCCCTGCGCCTGGTGAGCGAGTGCCTGAAGCATCAGTATCTCAATCACGCTGCCCATCCGGCTGCCTTCTTCCGCTGCTTGCAGCAGGCGATCCAGGAACCGCATGGCCTCGTGAATAGAGCCGTCCAACTGATCGTTTTGATATTGTGCGAGGCGTATTCTGACCAGGGTGATGTGCTCGAACTCATGCACAAAACAGAGATCAATATCAGGGGATAGTTCCTGCTCGCGGACCCAATCCAAAGCCTGGGTTAACCTGCCCTGCGCAATCTCTATCCGGGCTTTCATCGCTGGTATGGGACGCAAGTTGGACAAGGGTGTCCGGATAAACAGACGGTCCGCTTCATCCAAAAGAGTAAGAGCCCGATCCAGGTCACCCTGGGTTTCATGGAGCCGGGCCTGGGCGATACACCAACGGTATTGCCAAACCGGCAGTTCCGCTTTCTCCCCCAGTTCTTTGCTTATTTGCAGGTGCTGCACGGCAGCCTCCTGAGACCCTTGTTCAAGATACAACTCACTTAATCCCCGATGCAGGTCAGCGGTATCGAATGGTATGGGTTCACCCTGATTCATGACAAATTGCAAACACTGTTCGATGGTACGGATCGCCTCGCGGGGACGCCCCAACGCCATCCGGATATCCGCCAGAACAACGGTTGTGCTGATGGCATCCCGAATGTTGCCAGCGGCCCGCAGTTTCATGGTGTAATCGGCGAAAACCCGCCCGGCAGCTTCAAGGTCCCCACTAGCCCAATAGGTCATCCCCAGGAGCATGGATGCCTGGCTATGCCTGAAAGGATCCGCTTCGGGGAACTGGAGTACTTGGCTGGCATACCGCACTGTGTACAATATATTGCCGCGTGCCTGAGCGATATAGGCGTGGCCGACAGCAATTGCCGCCGGTAGAGATTTCCATTGTTCCTGGTCCACAACGACCATCTCACCGGATGACGTTTTCGGCTGCTTTTTTATAGGTTCTGCCGGTTCCAACCATTTTTCGGCGCCCTGCAAGCGGGCTTCTGCGGCTTCCAGTTCACCAAGACCCAACAATGCATAGGCATACCCAACCATCAGAATAGGCCGGGTATTGACCAACGCTTCCGGCAGCGCTTTTACCCAGGAGAGCCATGCAGCAGGCAGAATATTTCCCGCCTCTGCCGCTGGCCAGGCCAGTTCGATCAGGTCGGCGGCGCTCTCGAAGTCTTTTGCAGCCAGCGCATGACGAATGGCATCGGATCGCAGACCGTTCCGCTCATACCACACGCTCGCCCGCTGGTGCAGAACAGCTACCCGGTCAGGCTGCGTTTCCATCAAGTGTGTTTGCAGAACATCGGAGAAAAGGTGGTGATAGCGATACCACTGGTGCTTATCATCCAGTGGAATGAGGAACAGGTTGCTGCGTTCCAGGTTAACCAGCATTTCTTTGCCATCTTCACGTTCAGTTAGGGCATTGCACAGCGAAGCACATAGCCTGTCGAGAATAGCCGTTTGCAGCAAGAAGCTGCGGATCTGTTCAGGCTGGTGCTGAAGAACTTCTTCGACGAGATAGTCCAACACAAAACGATGGCTGCCGGTGAAAGCCCGTATAAATCCGGCAGTATCTGATCGCCCTTGCATGGAGAGTGCAGCCAGTTGCAAGCCCGCAATCCAACCTTCAGTGCGCTTTTCCAGTGCAGTAATATCTTCTGCAGCGAGGTTGAGGTTCATTATCTGGTTAAGAAATGTGCCTGCTTCCTCAGGGGTAAAGCGCAGGTCGGCTGCTCGCAGTTCGATCATTTGACCCCTGACACGGTAGCGTGTCAGGGGTATGGATGGATCCTCGCGGGTGGTGAGCACTATATGCATCTGTGAGGGCAGATGATCAAGCATGAAGGTGAGTGCATGGTCAATTGTTTCAGAATCTACCAAGTGGTAATCATCCAGCACCAGGATGAAAGTATCTGGAATGGCAGCAATTTCATTAAGCAGGGGCGCCAAAAGGAATCCATTATTTGTGGTCAGTGGCTGCGAAGATTGAAGTGCTCCTAATAATCCTTTTCCAATATCATTTTGAATCGTTTGTAAGGAAGCGACGAGGTAGGTCAGAAAGCGAGCGAGGTCGTTGTCCCCTTCGTCGAGTGACAACCAGGCGACCGGTTGCCCACAAGTAACAACCCATTCACTGACCAGGGTGGTTTTGCCAAAACCGGCAGGCGCAGATATGAGGGTCAGCTTGTTGCCCGCAGAGAGTCCCTCATTTAACCGCTCCAATAGGCGTGGGCGAAGCACAATATTCGACCGAACCGCCGGGATATAAAGTTTGGTGAGGAGAAGAGGGTCAGACATTCTAAATTAAATTATACACCGTGCCTAATTGGAGAGAAGAGCATAAACAAAGAAAACCTAAAAAAGGATTAAGAAATGATCTCGACAAACCCACGGAAAAGAGCTTCGACACACAAATCCAAAAAATTCGGAATTACCAAGCGCTAAGCGCGAACTTCCAACAAAGGCGCTTTGGAGACACCACGAGATTTGGTGTTAGGCACCCAATAAATGAAGCGCAAAGCTGCCGTGACGACTGAAAGCGGTTGTTCGACGGAAAACCGCCGTAAAATGTCTTGCTCTAAATATTAAGCAGCGGCAAACTCTGTATTTTGTCGCATTTCTAGTGAGCGGAATCCTAACACTATCTTTTCAGGAGCTCCAATTCATAAATATCATGCAAATACATGCTTCCTCTAAATATACATTCTTCCTTATCAATATTTATGAATCCGAATTTTTCTAGTAATCTTTTACATTTACTATTATCGATAAAAACAATGGCAATTATTTTTTTTACTTTCATTTTAATTCGTGCAAATTCAATAATTGCCTCTACGGCTTCTGTCATATATCCTTTTCCGTTATACTGTTGCATAAGCTCAAAACCGATTTCAACTTTATTCTTTTTTCTATCCCAAAGATGGAATCCGCAAGTGCCCATTTTTATATTTTCAAGTTTGTTAATGAGTACCCATCTGTTTTGGTTTCTTGGCTCTTTCATATTATAAAATTCAATTAACTCATCAGCTTGTTCAATATTAGTCATAGGTTCCGCATCAAACAAATATTTATTAATAAAATCATTTTGGAATTCTTCGAAAATAAATTCTCTGTCACTTTGATCAACACACTTTAAAAGCATACGTTTTGTTTCAATATTCACAATCATGATTCCTCCAATAATTAATACTATGCGCCTAACTTGAGAAATACTACAAAAGAATCTCTATCAAAATATATTAGGGTGATATACGGTTGCACTTTATCATCCTTATGTGCAGATTTTGAACCCACTTCGAGATGAAGTACGCCTGGTGGGCCTAATTTTAAGTACTTGAACGCTTTCATTGATTTCTCTTGTTAAAAGAAAGCAATTTTTACATGGAAAGAACAGATTTCACCATAACCCACCATTCAGTCGGTTTTGTACTAAACGTATCATTAAACAAAATCACTGCTGTTATGACAAACGCGAAAAATCCAATTACAACGCCAATTTGCAGTAACGAAGTTTTCTGGATATCTTGTTTTGTCTTAACCTCACAAATTCCGCCGGGGCAGTATTGAGTTTTTTCTTTATGGAACAGTGGATAAAATTTGCATCCCAAACAAATGCCGAACACAGCTTCAAAGAATAAGAATATCAGGCAGATTTGACAGATAATCCCGGTAATGATGCTGGTTGAATTCAATACAACCAACAGCAGGAAAATGATCGATGCTAACACCAGACCAATCGTCCAGGCAAACTTTTTTGGAGCCGCGCCGACATATTCGGGGGTTTGCTTACCGACAAACAACCGTCCAATTATTAATGAAGGTGAATATTTAGGACTGATGAACATGCGTATCATGAAATCTATAAGGAAGATTGTGTTGACCAACTTGATCAGAAAAAAATCTTCCTTAAATATGACCAGCATCCAGGCCAGGAACATAAAAAAATAGAGTATGCCTGCTGATGCTCTGATTTCCCGCTCATTTAAAACGGGAATGTTATAACCTTCTACCGTTTCCCCGAATTGTTTTGCTTTTTTCATTTTTCTCTCCTTGTTCTGATCCATTTTTGGTTTAAATAAGTCGCCGCCGTCTGGTTATGATTTGAGTGGGAGGTGGAGGGCTGAAGATCACTCCCTCTCCCCTGAACATCAAATCTAAGCCGGTCTCAAAACCACGCTAGCCGCTGCCTTCACCGGATTGCTGCGCAGCAGTACAATTCCCATCCAGATGAACCAGATGATTTGGGTCAAGCCAAAAACAGCCACCAAAGCGTTCAGCGCCGGGATGATTGTGATGATGCCCACTGCACCAACCACCAACCCGAGGGCATTCAAACTCTTGGGAAGTTCACCTGCTCGTAGTGCAGCCAGGCTGATCAATAACGTCATAAGACCACCCAGTATTTCACCATTAGCATTACCCAGTCCATCCATTACGGGTTCAATTCCCTGCCAGGTCAACGCAGCCTGGGTTGGGTCAGTAGCATAAAGGGACACGACTGAGGTGAGCGCGGCATTCGCGACCATACCACTGGCTATCAAAGAGCCAGCCCAGATGATCCCGATCGCGGTCGCCACTTGCATCAATGCAGGCGCGCCAGCTTTTAATCTGTTGTATAAAGCCAGTGAAAATACAATCAGAAAAAAGCCAAAGAAAACGTACATAAGCAGGTTGGTTGAAAAAACGACCGCCTGATTGTCGACATTCATGGCGACCTTCTGTGCTAAATCGGTGATGCTGATGTAATCCAGAATCACAATGAAGATAATTAATCCCGTCAAGTGCGCCAATGCCATGTAAAGCGCAGCAATTCCACCAAATTTTTGTAAAGCTTTCATTTTATTTCTCCTTTTTTAATTCTCTTAATGAATTTAATTTGATCCTACGCTTCCGTATTGCGCCACTTCCATGCATTCCAGACAATGAGTAACAGAGCCGCGATTTCGACCATGCTGTAAAAGTAATACATAGAAGATGCTGCGCCAAGAAATAATGAACCGATTTGGGCCACAACAAATAGTGTGCCTGCGATAATGTTTGCCCAACGATTTGCGTGATATTTTAATGCCCAGGACAGGACAATCATTAAGAACGGAATTTCCCATATGATCGCGGTTCCCAACAAAAATCCAGAGGTGATTTTTACAGTTCCATTTGACACATATCCTGACATTATTCCTTCTATAGCCCCTGGTTCCAATCTCAAGAGGGAATCGCAATATATAAAATTCACGTTATAAAACACCCATAACAGCGCTAGCAAAATTTTTGTATTAATTTTGGTAGTCTTTAAACTTGCCCCGAGGGGACTTTCTTTGGTCGTATTCATTTTTTCTCCTTTTTTGAACAATTTGATTGAGTTTTACCATTTGATTCAGAGGTATTAACCAGGTTAATCGTCAGATTTAGTTCCAATTCCACGCATACCAGACCGTGACCACATTGAAACCCATGTTGACCGCCAACAAGAATTTGTCATATAACGATGCATAGGTGGGCAGGCCAACCAGATTGAACAGGAAAAAGAAAACTGCCACAATGATATTCACCCAGCGACTCACAGGTTGGGGCATTACAAGGTTCAGGAAGACCATCAGGATGGGTATCATCATTAAAACCGCAATCCCCAGCCAAACGTACTGATTAAGATTCATATCTGTCATCGGTTTTTTTGCCAAATCTCCGCTGCAAATACGTAATACATCACCATAAAGATAAAGTAGGGTGGCGACAACCCAGGTTGCAGAAAGTATAATTTTTGTATCCATTATTTGATTACTCCTATGCTTAAATTGTGATGACAACTTTTCCATGGGTATGACCTTTCCCAAAATAGCGAAAAGCTTCAGTTGTTTCGCACAACGGGTAACACGCATCGATTACTGGTTTTATCTTCCCGTCTGCCAGAAGATCTCTTATGACAAGCAAATCTTTTTGATTTACTTTTTTCTGAGAGCTTGTCATCTTCCTGCCATTACTTTTTGACATTAAAGGTCCAAGGAACAGTGATTGAATTATTTGAGCTGGCAAGCCTCCCACGAAGACGTAAATTCCATTTGGAGTTAAGGCACGTTTATACGCGGAAAGTAGTCGATATCCATTTACGGCAAGGATGAGATCATACTGCTGTTCATTTTCGGTAAAATCCTCTTGGGTGTAGTCAATGACGTGGTCTGCGCCTATTGAGGTCGCTATTTCCAAATTCGAAGTGCTGCACACGGCCGTCACTTCAGCGCCAAACGCCTTGGCGATCTGTATTGCACATGTCCCCACCCCACCAGACGCCCCGTTGATTAGCACTTTTTGCCCGGACTGTAAATGCCCTTTATCACGCAAACCCTGCAAGGCAGTGACGGCTGCCACGGGTACCGCAGCAGCTTCCTCAAATGAAATGATGGGAGGCTTTTTCGCCAAAACGCTTTCTGGAACAGAAACATATTCGGCAAAGCTGCCACTACCAAGCCCAAAAATATCACCAAACACCGCATCTCCCGGCTTGAATTGTTGAACTTTTCTGCCAACAACTTCAACCTGGCCAGCAATGTCGGCACCGAGGATTGTGTTTTTTGGTGTGAAAAGCCCGACGCCCATTAATCGCATTGGGAAAGGATCACCCGTCAGTAAATGCCAATCCCCCGCATTAATGGATGCTGCATGGACTTTTACCAGTACTTCTTCGTCCCGGGGCGCAGGTTTTTCAACCTCTTCGAGATGAAGAACATCAGGTAGTCCATATTTTTTATAAACGATAGCTTTCATTGGTATATACAAACTCCTTAGATCGAAAAATATCTACTGTGTCAGCAAGAAAAGAATTTTCACTGCCTGCCTGTCACAATGTAAATATACCCATGACCAAGCGTCAGTGTTAGACACTTTGGTGTGGGTTGAGGTGTTGGTCGAAGTGTTGTTTTAGATTACTGGCAAGAAAGGAGGGCTTTTAGAACAGGTTCAACTCACGCGCTCTCGCGATGGCTTCGGTGCGGCGGTGTACCTGTAGTTTTTCAAAAATCCTGCGGTTGTGCCCTTTGACCGTATCCAGGGCGAGGTACAGCTGCTTGCAGATCTCATGATTTGAGAGTCCCTGACAAATGAGCTGTAACACTTCCAATTCGCGCTGGCTCAGTGGCTCAATTAATTCTGATTGCGAATTTTTTATTGGAGACACCAGTACAGCCTGCGTTGTTGTAAAAGCAGCCAGGAGTTTATCCACATAACCCCTTAATGGATGGATGCGTACGCCAGGCTGATTCTCTATCCATGCTCTATAATCCAAAATTAACAACCGCATGGGTTCGCCATTTTCCACAAAAAGACGGATGAAACCACCTGGTTCAGCCAAAGATAGGGCTTCGGACAGCACTTTATATGCCGGTTCTTTTTCACCTTTCAGGTGAAGTGCAAGCGCTTGCAGCACCATCGTCGCGAGCTGATTGTTTTCCCAACTTTTTTCTTCCATTTGCTGGCGATACGGTGCCAGTATAGCCAGCGCAGCGGTTGGATCACCCTGGGCGATGAGGGTTCGCGCCTGGAGGAGTGTAAGATCATTTTGCTGTGCAATTTGGGCGGCGGCTTCTATGTTGCCCTGGCATAAGTGGATTAACACCTGCTGGATGGCAATGGTTGGCACACGGGCAGCGAATTCCCATTGGCGTGTATTTTGTTCCGCTTGCAAAAGGAAACTGGCAGCGCCTGCTAAATCTCCCCGGGTTAATTTAATCTTGGACATGAACAGTTGACTCAATATTAGCCTGTCAACCACCTGGTCACAAAGGCGTGCCAGCTGATAGCTCAGCTCCCCATATTTCTCAGCGGTATCCAGGTCATTCCATTCAAAATAGATCCTGGCGAGGCCAAGGTACACAACTGTTGCGAAAGGTATCGGGTCCTCCCCAGTCAATTGCAGCGCACGCTGGTATTTCTCAGCTGCCTGGTGAAGCTGGTTTCTCAATTCGTGGATCTGACCCAGGCGGGTATTTGCCAATAAAACACCTTCATTATCCCCAGCGGCTTGGGCAAGAGATAACGATTTGATATAGGCTTGTTCCGCCGCATCCCGGTCTCCCTGGATATAATGGGCAAACCCAATATACTGGGTGGCTGAAGAACGGTAAGCTGTGTTGTTAGGGTGCAGATACTCCATAGCGTGTTGCGCGTATCCCAGGCTGGTTTCTGCCTGGTAGAGCGTTGCGGCGAGCTCAGCCCTGGCAACTGCAATTTTCCCGACAAGATTTCGACTCCATTCATCCATATCCGTGTTGGGAGGAATTTTCAATGCCAGTGCTGCTTCGGCTGCTTGGAGCTTCTCTTCAACCCCAATAATTTGGTAGCTTTCCAGCAACATCGCAGCTTGCTTCCACCACAACGCAGGATTAGCATTCAGCAAGGTCTTAGGTAGAGACTCCAGCCAATTCAATATGATCAAAGGTACACCGGGAAGGCGTAAAGGCATCTTTTTGTCTTCCATCAGACGATTGGCACGGTCAACATCATTGGCTGCAACCGCGTGTTTAAAAGCTTCGAGGATCAACCCATTCTTTTCATACCATTCACTGGCATGAATTTGCAGGTTGTTGATTCCTTCAGAAGTAAAATTTTGCTTTAACCGCTTTCGTAGCAAATCCCCAAAAAGATGGTGATAACGGTACCAATAACGTTCATCATCCAATGAGACGATAAACAGGTTCGCTCGTTCAAGATAAGTCAGGGTTTCCTGCCCGGATGCAGTTTGAGTATCCAAAAAAGCGTCACACAGTGGGCCGCACATCCTTTCGAGGATGGATGTTTGCAACAGAAAGTTCTGAACTTCAATGGGTTGACGCTGTAAAACTTCCTCAAGCAGGTAATCCAATATATATCGGTGGCTCCCTGTGAATGCCTGGATGAAACCAGACGCATCTTTTTGTCCATGCATTGAAATGGCAGCTAATTGCAAACCCGCAATCCAACCCTCGGTGCGAGTCTCCAAGGATGTAATATCTTCGACTGAGAGGGTCAAGCCCATTACTTGGTTGAGAAATTCCGAGGCTTCAGCCGGGGTAAAACGCAGATCGGAGGCACGCAGCTCGATCATCTGGCTTCGGGCTCGTAGACGCGCCAGTGGTAGGGATGGGTCTTCACGTGTAGAGATAACCATGTGCATCTGCGATGGCTGGTGTTCCACAAGGAATGCCAGGGATTGATCAACCACGGGTGAATCAATTAAGTGGTAATCATCAAGGATGAGAATAAAATCGTCCGGGATGGTCGTGATTTCGTTAAGCAGGGCGGATAAGAGTGCTTTTGTATTCAGAGACTCAGCAGATTGGAGCGCAGCCATCAAACCCATACCAATTCCAGCTTTGACCGTTTGTAATGCAGCTATCAGATACGAAATGAACCGCGCCGGATCATTATCTGCTTCATCCAGCGACAACCAGGCCACCGAACTGCCGCACACCGGCCTGGGCGGACAGTTCCGGGGGCTGGCAACCCATTCGCTGACTAGGGTGGTTTTACCGAAGCCGGCGGGGGCAGAGATGAGGGTTAACTTGCGGCCGGAAGAAAGCCCTTCATTTAATAGTTCCAGCAGTCGGGGTCGCAGAACAAGGTTAGACCTCGGTGGTGGAACGTAAAGTTTTGTAAGAAGAAGGGAGTCAGACATTCTAAAATTAATTATACCCCGTCCCCTTGTGGGACATCGCACCTTAGTAGAGGGCGAATAAGACTTAAGAAACAAAAAAAGTACTAGACGAACCAACGTAAAAGGGCTGCTATACGCTCATCGATCAACTACTTTGTCCCCTTGTGGAACAGTTACGTGCCGGGCAAGCAAGAACCATTACAGGGTGCTGCGCGACCAGCGTTCGTTGTTATGGCTGACATTAGTCCTGCATGTTCCTGGCAGGGTTTGCAAGGCCCGCCGCACAACCACTTCGCTGTACTCAGTGCAAAAATGTGTCACGAATACATAACGGATAATTGTTGATTAGCAATATATTGAGAGAAGACTCGTTTTTTTCCTTATAAAGCCAGTATTGCACTGGTAGTTTTCCAAGACCCAGCACAAGTGAAAAATACGTCCATATAGATATATTACAATGGAATCACTGGAATGGTAACCTTTACCTATCTCCGAAAGATAACCATTGAGTAGTCAACAAATGATCTCTCTTCTCAATTAAATAGTTCAAGGAATTAGCGCATATTTATCCAAAAACGACCATTTCTGGTCGTTTCGGAAACACTAGCCAGGGCCGGTGCAAGTTTGTTGAACCACCAACCTCCGGGCTACAACGTGCCTATAAAAGGTACATCGTGCCTGAAAGTTACGAACCGGAATCCCCGCTCTCTTTGAGATATTTTTCTCTGTTCGCTAATCGGGCATTTTTTCCGGAAGATGTTTTGACCATCCAACCTGGACCGACAATGTAAACGTTGCGCAGGGCAACCGCCGAGCCGCGGGTAACCACTTGGCGGATCTCGTCGCTAATTCGCTGGCGCGTAGTTTCATCTTCATCATCCACCTGGGCAACAATAACCACGTCCTCAGTACCCTTGTTTTCGTCAAAGACGCCAAAGGCGCTCACTCGCCCGCGGTGTACACCACTCACTTCATTAGCGAGCAGTTCCAGGTCCTGCGGGTAGATGTTCTTACCGCCCACAATGATCAGGTCCTTCTTACGTCCGGTAATGTACAGTTCGCCATCGGCAAGATAACCGTAATCGCCAGTCAGGTACCAGCCACCGGGGATCATCGCCTGCGCGGTGGCATCCGGACGGTGATAGTATTCATTTAACATGCAGTTGGAACGCACCGCCACCTCGCCGATACGGCGCTCAGGGACTCCCTGGTTATGTTCATCAACCACACACAGTTCCACGTTGGGCACCGGACGTCCGCAAGAGACCATGCGCACACTCGGGCGGCCGTCTTCACAGGGACGTGCTACACGCTCAACCTGTAATCCTTCACGGTCAATCTCATCAATCACCAGCGGGCTGTCAATACCCGCCTGGGTCACGGCGAAGACGTTCTCAGCCATCGCGTAACTGACCGCCAGTGCATCTTCACGAAAGCCAAAAGGCGCGAATTTTTCCAGGAAAGCCTGGTGTCCATCCGCGCGCACCGGTTCGGAACAGTTGATTACCGCACGCCACGAGGAAAGGTCAACCCCCGTCATCTGACGGTCGCGGATCTTCTGGGCGCAGAAATAGTAGGCAAAGTTGGGCAGCCAGGTCAATGTGCCGCAATACAACGCTACAGCCTGCATAAGGCGTACCGGGTTGCGTACCCAATCAAAAGGTGAGAGCAGCACCAGATGATTCCCCGCCAGAATAGGCATCAGGAAACCGGCAATCAGCCCCATATCGTGATACAGCGGCAGCCAGGAGACAATGATGTCATGTTCGTCCTGGTGCAATGCAGCACGCAGGTTGTCAAGCTGGTTAAAGACCGCCTGGTGCGAGAGCGCTACACCCTTCTGTAAACCTGTGGTTCCGGAAGAATGCTGCAACAGAACAATATCCCCGGGTTGGCGCTGCATGCCTTCCAGGCTGGTAAAATCAGGCGCGCTGGGAATCTGCACCTGAGTAGAGAGCAGCACATGCCGCACCGAGTCATCCGCGTTTAGCGCCGGCCGGATTTCTGCTTCAAAGTCAGGATAGGTGACAATCGCACACGGCTGCGTGACCGCAATCAGGGCCGCCAGGTCAGCGCGGTAACGGTCGGGTAAGAGCTTCTCGGTAAGAAAAGGCATGATCGCTGGAATTGCGCCGTGCAGCACCGCGCCCCAAAAGGCATACATCAGATCCAAACCGTGCTGCAGGATCAGAATAACCACCTCGCCGGGCCGGATGCCCAGTTCGCTGTACGTACGGGCATAGCCATTGGCGCCTTCGATCAATTCACGGTAAGTGATTGGTTGGTCCGTCTGCCCGGCCTGCTGTAGGGTCACAATCACAAAATCGGGCTGATCCTGATAAGCCCGCTGCAAACGTTGTGGAAATGTGTTCATAGCGCTCCTATTGACGCGCAACGATGACAGCCGCTAATTGCTCGAGGGTATCAAACGTTTCCGCGTTTAATTCGGTATCGTCGATGTGAACTCCATACTCATCTTCCACCAGTAAAGAAAGATCTACCAGGCTAAACGAGTCAATCAATCCGCTGGAAATGATCGGCTCCCCGGCGCTGATCGCACGGTTAGGCTGCTTGAGAATATCACTGGCTATTTTTTTCGCTAAATTGGCAACAATTTCCTGAGTCATGTGTCCTCCGAATTTTAAGTTGGCTGAATTGTACCTTAAGTTAAGGAATAAGGAATCTGGAATTATGTAGGGTGCGGTTGGCGGACATGGAAAATTGATCGTTCTATTCACTCACCTATTTGATGCTTAACCCCGACAACGCACCAACTGCGGAAAAAAGAAACAGAATCTGGAATTGAACAAAATGAGCCTGGTGATTTTCCTCTACACTCATTTCTCATTGACTGATTACTTTTCTTTCCCAATTTCTCATCCCTAATCACCCCATTCAGTGTTAAACTAAATAACCTATCCCTCACTTCCCAAAAAAGAGGTATCCATGAAACCCATCGACTTAATCACCCCCGAAGAAAAAGAAGACCTGATCGCCTTCACTCAAAACCTCATCCGAATTAAAAGTTTCTCAGGGCAGGAAGGCGAGATTGTCCGTTTCATCGCGCAGAAAATGATCGCACTCGGCTTTGATGAAGTCCGTAGGGACGCGATGGGCAACCTGCTGGGCCGCATCGGAGATGGACAAAAAGTGATTCTATTTGATTCACATGTGGATACCGTCACCGCCGACGACGAAACCGAATGGGATATTCCCCCTTTCAGTGCTGCAATCGTGGATGGCGTTCTGCACGGGCGCGGTTCCACCGATATGAAATCCGGCGCGGCCGCCTCCATTTACGCCGCAGCCATCGCCAAACGCCTGGGATATGCTTCCGGCAAGACGATTTATGTATCCTGCAGCGTGCTCGAGGAATACTGCAACGGCGAGAACCTGAAACACCTGTTTGAGGAAATGCAGCTTAAACCCGATTATGTGATCATCTGCGAGGCATCCAATAATCAGATTATGCTTGGGCATAAGGGCAAAGCCATGTTTACCATCCAAACCAACGGTGTCGCCGCCCACAGTTCCGCGCCCGAAAAAGGCAGGAATGCTATTTACGAAATGGCCGAAATTATCCAAAGGGTGGAAAACACCAACCTTGAGCTCATGAAAAAAGACCTCCCTCGCGGCACTTTGGTCATGTCGAAAATTGCCAGCACAGGCGCATCATTGAACGCCGTGCCGGCAAGGTGTGAGGCATACCTGGATCGCCGTATCGCACCCGGTGAGACCGAAGAAACCATTCGCCAGGAATTGGACAGGCTGGTTGAAGGCAAAGACGCTTCCTGGCAGGTTGCCACCCAGTACCGCAAAAGTTGGACCGGCATCGAGATCCGCTATGACCCCTTCCACCTTGCCTGGAAAATATCGCCAGCCCACCCCCTCACCCAGGCCTGCACCGCCGCTTTTATTGAACAATTCGGCAGCCAACCCGCATACGGCTTCTGGGATTTCTGCACAAACGCTGTCACACCCGTAAAGCTGGGCATCCCCACCATCGGCTTTGGCCCCGGCGAACCCAAACTCGCCCACATGCGCAACGAACGCTGCCCGCTGGATCAAATCACCTCAGCCTGCGAGTTTTATATTAGAGTGATAAAGGAAGGCAAAAATAGGAAGTAGGTCACCAATTCCTAATTCCGAATTCCGAATTGCTATTTCCATGTCTTCAGCATAACTCATTACTGCTCTTAACCCAATACTTTCCACCCTTATTCCATCCCAAAAGGCAATCATCATGAATTTATCAACGACTATCCGCATGCTTTTCAACGCACTAACAAAACCAGAGCAGCATATTTTGATTGGGGATATTCCCGCAGGACACATACTGGATATTGGCGGCGGTGGAGAAGGTGTCATCGCCCAGGCTGGCGGAACCCGGGTGACTCCTATCGACAAATTCATGTCTGAAATCCACGAAGCCAGAGAGAAAGCCATGAATGCCCACTGGATGACTGCCGATGCCACCCAACTGCCGTGTAAAAACGATAGTTTTGACGCTGCAACGATGTTCTTCAGTGCCATGTACATGCCCAGCGATGTCAAAGAAAAGGTGTTCAAAGAAACCCACCGGGTACTGAAAACCAGTGGAGAACTGTGGATCTGGGATGTTAATATGCGTCAGGAAAGACAGGTTTTTGCCATCCGCTTGCAGGTGAAGTTTAATGACACGCTCAAAATAAAAACCATCTATGGTGTAAAAGCCAAGGACCAATCCGCGGCCAGTATTTGCGATATGCTCCTGCAAACCGGATTTGAACCGAAAGTGGTTACGCAGAATAAACACTGGTTCTTAATTAAGGCGCAAAAGCAGGAGCATATCGCACAGTAGTTCCGGAGTATGCCGCACCAAAAGATCCGCAAACAGTATCTAAAATACCAAAAAGCACCTTATTGGTTAAGCAGCACGGAAAACAAAGTTGCAATTGTAAAATATGCAATCACACTTGCAGCCGTAATTCCCCCGGCAATCAAAAACTTCAATACTCCGTTTACATCCGTGCGGAATATTTTTGAATTTAAAATAAAACCGGTAGCTCCAATTAATCCACCCAATAAACCACCCACAAATACCAGAGAAACCGGTAAAATAATCCAGATCCATTGATACCACTTAAAAGATTCAGCAACCACAATTGTTTTGCCATCCACAAAAAGATTAGGCGCATCCAAACCCAAGAAATTGGGCTTAAACGTTGCAGTCACCGGAAAACCATCATTACGTTTTAGTTGCATTTCGCCCCGTTTCATTCCTTTGGGTGCCAGTTTGCCATTAACCAGCAATTTTGCTCCTGTCCACATACTGTACTTCAACTCGATATCCTGGCCTTCAAAACCTTCAATACTTACCTTGTAGTTCATTGCTCGCTCCTTTATATAAAATATTGTTCAATGTCAAAACCGGGTCAACTGTTTAATAGAAAACCGCATCCACCATGTCGCTCCTTGCAGCGCCGAGAATAACCCTGGAATTCCATCCTAAATAATATGCATTGGGTTAAATCCAGTTTAGCATATTTTCTTTGGTTGAAAAGCGTAAATGCCGGGGAATTTTCTGAAACTTTATACCCGGCGAACTGTAGGGTGAGTTGGATGAAAACGGGAACCGCATCCAACTCAGGGAAAATCTCCACTCAGTGTTTCCCTTTCAAATCAGCGAATTCGGAAAACATAAAAAACCGCCCTTTCCAGGGCGGTTAACAGGGCAAACGGGGTACGCTTATGCAGTACGAATGCTTATTCGACAATCACCCAATCACTGCTGCTGCGGCCAAAGACTTCGGGAGAATACATCTCTTCCGCTTTAGTCGGTGGGACCATGAACGTGCCGGGTGTTGTGGCTCGCGCATAGTAGGTATATTCATACACACCATCCCACAGCAGGGAAGTAAAGGCTTCGGCGCGGTCGTCGCGCATGTTCTGATGTTCGTACCACGTAGTCCACCACCACCAACCATAGCTGAGAGTCACCGGATCATCATCCTGCGGCAGGCTTTGCGAAACGGACACAGCCGGGTTGATGATCTCCAAGCCGGCCGGTAAGGGGTCCACCAGCGCAACGTGATAGCGCCGGTTGTCCGCTACGAGGGTGATATGCACCTTTACGCGTGCACCTGCCCGGATGTGCCATACACCGTCAGTATCCCGGGAAACATCGTCAGGGTTGTCCACTGCTTCGTAGACGCGCTGGACAACAAAGCCTGCATCCAAAGGTTTCAGATCAAGATCCGTAGGCGCATAGCGCAGCCCAAGCCGGTAATACAAGCGTCCTGGCCCTTCCTTACTGATAATCAGATCCTGCGTGCCGCCGCCGGAACTCGTTTCGGATAGCACATAGGTCATTGGGATGAGTGTTTCATGCCGCTCGGTTGTGCGGCCGGTGAATTCATTGCTGCCGGCATATGTATCTCCGAGCCACAAACGCGCAACAAAGTCCGGGGTTTCTGTCTCGTAGATGTTGAAATAGCGGTCCAATGTGAGAAGCACAAAAACATTTTCCTGGGTGTTATTCCAACGTCCTTTGCTGCGATGGGCCAACAGTCCATTAACCACTTTCACAATCAGGTCACTTTGCGGGTCGTCTTCGATCAACGCATCCAGCAGTATGGCATCCGTGCGGCGATCGGAACTGAGCAGCAGGTAAGTCTGATCATCATAAGCGGTGGTGAAGTTAGCCGCGCCTGCTGTTTCCACCACGTGGTTGTTCACGAAGCGGCGGATTTCTTCCAGTTGCGTTTCATTATCGATGACCGTCCACAACCAGCCGGTGGCTTCTATGGAAAGATTTTCGATGCCCGCGTTGATGAACAATTGCTGGGCTTTTTGTGAATCGCGCTCGCCGGCCAAATTACGCACGTACAGCGCGTATGCGCTCAGTGTGTGGCGTGTTTGCTCGCTGTACCAGTGCGGGTAATGCGCTTCGATATCTCGCAGGTAATTCAGTGCACCCTGCAGCATCTCGGCCGGAACTTCAAAACCTTTCTCACCGGCTCGAACCAACGCGTGCGTAGTGTGTATGGTATTGAAGGGGATCGATTCGAAACCGTGGCGCCAGTATGGAAAACCGCCGTCGTAATTTTGCATGCCCTGCAGCCGTTGAATATCACTGGTAACCGCAGCCTCCATTTCAGCGGGTGTAGGCAGCTCATCGGCTTCAAAAGCGGTCAGCACATCCCGCAAGGATGCCACAGCCAGAATACGCGAGGATAACTGCTCTGAACACTCGTATGGATAGGTCACCAGGTAGAGCACAGCGTCGGTGAGCGCCTGCAGTGCAGTGGAAGAAGTATTAATCTCCAGGCCGCCAAACTGTGAAAACACATCGGTTGGATACATCACAGGTTGAGCAATGGCGCCTTCATCGATGACGCCGTAGGTAGCAAAGGCTTCGGTGGTGGCAGGCGTATAAACCGGCAGTTCCACCACAGCCGCGTCTGCGAAGCTTCCGGAGATAGCCGCGATCTGGATGCGCGCGGCGCCAGCCATTTGTGTGCTAGCCGGGAAGCGTACTTCGATGCGGTCATTCGCGGGAACCGTAACGCTCAGGCCAGAATGTTCAAGTTCAAGATTGCTGGCGCGGGCTACCACATCCACCGTCAGCGGCTCATCGGTCTGATTTTGCAGCACAACCGGCAGTTCAAATTTGTCGCCAAAATTGAGGAAACGCGGCGCTGAAGGGCGTAACATTAACGGAAGGCGCGCGGTGATATTCGACTCACCCACGCCAAATTGATGTCCGGAGTCATCCACAGCGACCACCATCACGCGGTAGCGTGTCAGGTTATCGGGTAATTTGATCACCACCTGAGCCGCACCATTTGAACCGGTGCGCACTGTTGGTGCAAAAGTGGCCAGTGGGTTGAAGTCCGACCTTACCGAAATGGAGGATTGCTGTGATTCCTTTGGCATGGGAGCCTCGGCGGGCGCAGCAAAGTCGGCAGCGGATTCCTCCATTGGCATCATGGTGGCCTGGGCAGCAACGCCAGCATTGTCGCGGTTCTTGGCCAGCTCCATGCTTTGTGGATTTGCTAATATGATGCTGCTGCGTCCATAGTTGCTCATTACACCGGAACCCCGTTCAGTATAAAAGATGCTGAGGGGGTCTGTCATCTGGTAGTTTGTCAGCGCCAGGATAGCCTCATCCACCACCACCACAGCCAGTTCTGCATCCGCCACCGGCAGGCCATCCGCGTCCTCGAGGAGCACATTCAGCGTGGTTTCACCACCCGGTTCAAGCTTATCTTCCTCTGGGTCAACTTGCAGTGACAATGTGCGCTGCAGCGGCGGGATGCTGAGAGTTAATTGCGCCGTGGCAAACGCCGGACGGGGAGCCGCACCGGAGAGCGGTTCACCCATATCATCCGTGCGCGGCGCTGAGCCAACCAGATCCACCTGAATATTCAGATTAGGAATGTGTTCCGCTTCAATAGGGACAGTCAATGTGGTCGAGCCGTCCTCAATGGTGAAACGCGTGGTGTAAAGGAAGCCGCTGCGGCTGACCGTGAGCAGACCTTCGGCAGGAGAGAACGGAGATTGCACCAGGATTTGGGCAGTGTCTCCCGGTTGGTAAGTTTCCTTATCAGGGACCAGTGTCACTTCTTCCTGCTCCACATTGCGGGATGGTGGCCGCTGCCCACCGCTAACCCAACGTGTGAAGCGCGTCTGATTGATACGCCCCAGTGCATCGGTTACGATAGCAGTGATGCGGTAGCTTCCGCCAATGGGTGTTTCAAAGGAACAGGAATCAGGCTCCAATTTGGAGAAAGTTGTACATTTCTGGATGTCTGTTTCCTTTTCGTTCCAGGTGCCATCCTCAAATTTCCATTCCAGGCGTGCGGCTGTTATCACCACCGCTCGGTCCGCCACCGGATTGCCATCCAGATCAGTGACGATGAAGTCAACTTTGATAGGCGTACCGCGTTCGACAAAATAACGCTCCGTGCGCAGGCCAATATACGTATCCGCTGGATGAACAAGCAGGGTAGTGGTGCTGGCCCAGGCCTGGCGATTCACATCCATCACTGTGGCCTGTGCAGAAATACTCATGGGCCGCGGGTTAACATCCGCTTTGCCTTCCTGGTTGAATTCTAGCTGCAAATAATGGGTGCCGGTTTCATCCGTCTTGCCTGTAAATATTTCTGTTTCAGTTCCATCATCCGGCCAGGGACCTTCGTACCAGAACCATGGACGCCACTCACCAAAGACAAAATCGGGCCAGTTTGGTGGAGCGTAGGTACCCGGTGTGGTTTTCACCTCCCAGGTCGTGTCGGCATCCGGCAGCGCGCCGCCGGCGTAATATTTGGCTTCAACAGCCACCTGCGCACTGCCGCCGGCGAAATAGGGACCCGTGGTTTCATTGCGCGCCGTAACTTCAAATTCAGGCCGGCGGAATTCCTGGATCTGGAAGGTATGGCCATAGGTCGTTGTTCCATCCAGCCCACCCAGGCTGCCCTGAACAGTCAGATTCAGATAAGCCGTACCAAGATTGACGGTTTGCGGAATGGTTAAAGCAAAGTCAAAACCGCCCAGAGCATTCACATCCACCTGTCCGTTGCCGATTTCATTGCCTTGCGGGTCCATGAGCTGATAGGTTACCGAAGTGACTGCGCTGCCCACCAGGGAGACATCCCCATCTTGCCTGCCGCCCACTCTGCGCATCCAGCCTTTGATATGCACCTCTTCGCCGGGGCGATACATCTGCCGGTCATCGAAAACATACCAGCGCAAGCTGTCGCTGGGAGCTGTGGGCTGCCAGCCGTAATCTTCCCAGATATAGGGGGAGTAAAGCAGCATGGCTGTGTCCTGGCCTTTACTGGCCACCAGATAGGTAGCGCCGGATGGGATGGGACCGCGTGCTGTACCGTCTGCGCCGGTGGTAAATTCACTGTCACCTTGATTGGGCTGGATGCTGACACCAGCCAGCGGTTCACCATCTTTCAGGTTCGTCGCCCAAACAAGCATATCCGAATAATCGGTGTAAGCGTCCAGGCCGATCTGCGTGACCTGCACCCATGTTTGAATTGTCTGTGAATAACGCTGCCATTTGGCATCCTGCGATTCGAACATTCCCCCGGGTGGTTCAACAACCACGATGTAGTGACCCACGTCATTCTTTAGATAAGGCGTCAGCTCAATGTTCACCTCAGACAGGATGTCGTCGGGATTATCCAGCGCGATGGTCTTATCAAACACAAGCATGCCCGGCATTTGAGCAACAATATCAGTTTGCTGCCACTCACGCAGATATTTGGTAAACCCATCCCAATCGCCGGGTTGGACAGCATAAATTTTTACGGCAAGTTTGGCGTAATTGATAGCATAGACTGAAAAGACGGGCTTCCTGACGGCCGGATCCAGTGTGATAAAGGTCTGACCGGTGTTAATCAGGCGCGGGTCAGCTTTGCCGACTCTGATAGTCAGTTTTTCATCCTTGCCCAATGTCTGGTCGAAGATATCCCTGAGATTCTTTGAGAGGGTGATGGTGTAGGTGGCCTGGCCTTTGATTTCGCCGCTGATGTCAATCGTATCGCCAAACAGATTGACAACCATCCCAGGAATTTCCGGCGAAACGCGCAGCATCTCCTGGTTGAAGGTCTCGGCATCCAAAGAATTGTTGAAGCGAATGTAGAACGGTGTTTGGGGAGGGCAGGGGCTGCTGCCCCAACTGCGGCCGTATTCCACCATTTTCAAAGGTGCATAAGTTGAGAATCCAAAAGACTGGGCGGCGGTTGTGACGAGCGGCCCTTCCGCAGAGGGTGTGCCCGGACCAATAGTAACCGAAATGGACGTATCCGCGGGGAAAGGCTGGGTGGCTTTAAACACCAGCCAGCGCCCCTCTTGCGCATCTTCAACAAATTGGCTGACCTGTTCGTCTTTTTCGATCTCAGCCTCGGAAGCCAGTGTCAATTCAAATGCCGCATTACCGGCATACAGCTGGATCGTTTCCAGAACGTCTTCGGGGTCTATGCGTTGGTCGAAAGCCAGAAAGATCAGCGGCTCCAGTGGTTGGGGAATGTCTTGCGGATAGCTGGTTACCAGCTTTGTCGGAGGTGTACTGAACGTCCACGTGACAGGCTCCGCCAGCACTCCGCCTGTGATCGACTGCGTCCCGGCCGGGATGCTGACGCTATAAGCCGTCGCTTTGGGCAGACGGTCTATTTGATCGGAGTCATATTCAAAAGTGAGCGTCTTGGTCCCAATCCAGCGCCAGATACCGGGCAATGCCGGCTCAATTTGGACCGGCACGGATTGGGCCACCAGGTCTTCCAGCGTTCCCAGCGCCACCATCGGCTGGCTGAAGGTGATCGAGACAAACGGCGCGATCGGGATTTCTCCCTCGGGGGCAAAGCGCAGCACTTCGAGCGGGCCGGAAGAATCCACACTGGGAGTCGGTGCCGATTCGATAGGCGGGAAGGAATCTGAGATAGTGGTGCCGGGGAGCGGGGGCGGCAGCAGTTCAACCGGATAATTGAATTCGGACTGCTCTTCGGGGGAGACGGGCAGGTCCGGCAGACGTGCAAAGATCGCCTCAACCTCCTGTGGTGTTAGCGCTTCTGCTGTTGTGGTGGGTAAAGGGACCGGCGTTATGGGTCGGGCCTGACCTTCACTGAGTTGTATTTTGACGCTGTACTTATCACCGGAATTTTCAGGGTTTCCTTCACCGGATGCTGAAGTTCCCGAATTAATAGTAAAAGGCATGGGGGTGTTTTCTCCTTTTCCGGGGATATTGGGTAAAATAATTTTAAAGATGAGTAATGCGGTAATGGGGATAACTAGAATGAGTGCAATCAGGGCGATCAGGTATTTGTTTCGGTTTGTATTCATAGGTAAAACCCTCCTCTGCTAAGACGCTGCAGCTGGCTGCCCGGTTCCCGGGTTAATTCAGTGTATCATTAAAGAATAATCATTAACCAGGAATCAGCGATTAAATCCTCGCTAATCTGTATTTCTCGGGGTGCCCAATTCAACCGCTTCGTCCCGTGTCGCAAGGAAACGCTGTTTTCCGGTGCTCACGGCCGCCGTCATACCGCTGCCTGGTAAACCTGTCCACTTGACCAATCTCATCCCCCACCGCCTACCAGGGTATTGTGGTTAAACAGGGTGTATCATCAATATGGATTCACCTGCTGGTGAATCTCATAAAAAAAACGGCCCGAAAGGTGAAACCATGACAAACCACAACAAATCCGCCAACAAACCTGTTACATTACTTTCTTTGTTATTACCCTTCATCTTATTAATCCTCCTCACCGGCTGCGCAGCGCAGTCTTCCAGTGTGCCCATGAATTATCGGTGGGCCAGCGTCGAAGGCAGCCAATTAAATGAAGCCCAGGCTGGCGAACAGTTTTACTTCAACATCCTGGTGGATGATGGCCTGATTGCGCAAGGCGCGCCTGTTAAAATGAAGATCAGTGGCAGCGTCAGCAGTGGTTCTCTGCGTTTTGAACTGCGCCGCCCGGATGGTCAGTCTGTCTGGAACTCGGGGACAATTGGCCCGGGCGATTTCTCCCTCAACGCCGAATATCCCCTGCCAGCCGGGCAGACCGGAACCTACCAGCTTGGCATGCTTTATGGAGCCAATACCACTGCCACCTACAACCTGGGCTGGCACGCCATTCAACTTGGAGCGGCTGTTTTAATTCCCGGCATTGGTATGATTCTGGTGTCGTTGGCCTTTATCATCTACGTCGCCTCTAATAAACTTCTGGGCTGGCGTTATTTGGGGCTGGGTGCCCTCTTCTGGGTGCTGACCGTGGCCGTCAAATTTATCTTCGCCATCCCGGTAAATCCGCTGGTCTATCGTGCGTTGGGCGTTAGCTACGACAATATTTTCTCACCCGGCAACCTGCTGGCTTATCTCTATATTGGCGCTCTCACCGGCATTTTCGAAGTCGGGCTGGCCTGGCTCATCCTGCGCAAAGTTCGTTGGGGCAAAGCCGCCTGGAGCCAGGCGTTGGTTTTTGGCATCGGTTTTGGGGTCGTCGAGGCGCTTTTGCTGGGCATCGCCGGGTTTGGGTCTGCCCTGGTCAGCATCCTTTCCCCAGCGGCCCTGCCGGTCTCCACCCTGGGCAGTCTGGCCAATAATGCCAATATCCTGATGGGTCTTGCCCCCATTGTCGAGCGCTTATCCGTAATCTTCGCGCACATCTTCTCTTGCGTCCTCATCTTCCATGCCATCGCCAGTGGAAAAGCAAAATGGGGCTGGCTGGCCATCCTCTACAAAACCCTGCTGGATGCTCCGGCCGGCTTTGCCGCCTTTTGGGGTGCCACCACCGTCGAAAAGATCTGGACCATAGAAGCAATCATTGCCGTCTTTGGCCTGATAGGATTATTGGGTACCATCTACATCGCCCGGTGCTATGTTCAGGGGCCTGTCAACCAGCCTCCCGCGCTACTGCCGGCCCTGGAATAAATCCTTAATGTAGGGTGCGTTGGATGGGAACGGGAATCCGGATCCATATCAGGGAAAATCCCTGTTCAGATTTAACCATCCAACGCCCCATTACTGCGCAAGTAATAAGATCTTGCTCTGCCCCATGGTAAAACCCAACAAAGGCGGGTCTGTATAAGCGAAAAACTGGTTTTTAAATTGTCAAAAGTCCTACCCTCCTTTTTTCATCTGGGAATCGATAAATGGAGGGGCGCAGGCGAAAAGAACCCGGCCTATTTAACAATAATCCCGAAGCCTCGCCCACCCCCCTGCGGCACATATCAGTTCTGCGGTGGTGGATAAAAAACTCCTATCAAAGGTGGCACAGCGATCAAGCAGTCATTACTCCTGTATTGCTCAGTCCAAAAAATAGCCCATAGTTATGATTGGCCTATAAAACTATATCAAACCTCTATACCTTATCTCCTAAACACATTCTCGCGGTGATAATGAATAGATTCCTGAAAAGGCATAAACAAACTATCTTTCGTTCTCAGCATCGGCCTTTGTTCCATTGTTCCAAGATGACCGGCTGCATTCTGCGATGATTTTATTTCACCGGATAGCAAAATCAAATACTCTTTTGAAATACTGATTAGTCCCTCATCAAACGTCCAATGGCATAAGCGGCATAAAGAAACCCCATTACGCGGGTCATCATCATGGTTCACATGCCAGGGAATAATATGGGCTGCTTCTACGGCCGAATGACCATCCACAGTCAGCATCCGAATACCGCAAAACGCACAGCGATGCTGGTAAAGTTTCACAACCGTTTTTCGAAATCCCTGGTCACGCACAAAAATGAATTTTTCACTCTCATCTTCACTGACTGGAGTCCCCGCTTTAACTTTATAAATCAAGGCCTGGCTATACTGGAAAGTTTTCAGGTTCAACTCACCCAGTTTGAATAATATTTCATGCAAAGATAGATCGAAATAAGATTGGATAATAGCGGTTCTTAAAATATTTCGATTTTCACCAATTTTAATAAGCTCAAATAATTCCTCATCCAATTTAGCACCCAAAATATATTTTTTCAATTGGGATAACGTATCCACCTGGCGAATGTTTTCTAAATCTCCAGCTTTTTCAGGGATTGGAATAAGGTGCCAAAAACCGCTGGATCTTAAATGAAAAAACGGCAAAGCAATATTTCCGTGTGTCTCCACAGGCATGATCGTCTGCCAATATTGCGAAAAAATTTCGCCCAGTTCCGCGGTAATCTCAATAAAATTTGTGGGTAAGCCAGCCTGCGCTGCCAAATCCAGAATGGTAAGTAACAAAAAAGGCTTATGCGGCGCGCGATAATTGGTCATTACCGGCCAATGCTTTTTGTTTTTATCAGTCCGCAAACGCGAAAATTGCTCAATATAATGATTCAAAAATAAATCTGGCATATCTTCTTTATTATATATTGCCCGTGGTCACAAACTGCGTTTTCCTCATTAAGAAAAAAGGCGCAATTTGTGCCCATGACGGATATATTCATTCCTGAGATAATCAAAATCAGACACCCATTGTATAATATCCATATCGCTCAAAACAGGAGGGTCTTGAATGTCATTGATTCCACATGCTCCGCAGTCGTTTCAGGGTGGTATTGAGGCTTTTTACGATCAATACGCCAGGCATGTATTAATCTCACCAGATTCTGTATCAGCATTCCATAAACAATTGGTGAATTATTTGTCTTTAAGCGATCCTATCTATCTGGTACGTATGGTAAAGGATCAGGTACGCGGGCAAAATATTTTCGCTGGAAACGGTGCAACCATTCGCCCGACAGACAACTCCCCCGCATGGTGGCTGCATTATCAGTTGTTTTCCGGAAATTGGATAAACTATTCCTCGTTCGAGCAATTAATTGAGTCAACTCCCTGTCATTTATTTAACATAAATTTGAAGGAAAATGCCAACAAATCCGGCTGGCATATCGCGCACATTTATCCTGCCAAAGATCGTAATACCGATTTTCAGCACTGGGATCAAAAAGAACTGAAAAAGCGCATGGTCAGGAATATCCACCCCTGCAATTATTTCTACATCGCGAAACAGAACTATCAAACCTTTGGTGGAGATCCGCATATCGTCGCTTTCTTCCACGAAAAATTCAGCCGTTTATACGCTGATATCTGGGAAGAATTTCTGGAACTTGTGGAAGCAAAACTTCCTTCCTTTAAAGAAACTGCCAATCCATTTGTTTATCGCTATGAAAAACTCGCTGATAAAGCAACTCTACAAAAGTCAAAAACAATAAAGGAAATAGCAATGAATAATTCAACTAACACCCCTAACCTTGCTGGAAAACACATTGCCATACAATATTCCCACACTCGCTTATGCTTCCTGCGTGACAAGATCGAACCGCTGAGTATGGATGAATATTTCTGCATCCACGCCGGCGACGGCGCTTACGTGCTCAGCAAACGCGAGTTCTACACAACCTTTGCCAATGTCCTAAAAACGAAAAGCTATCTGGAAGATGGTATCTATCATTATCCTGTCACACCGCACAAGGCGCTGCAGTTCAAAGTGGATTTAAAAAGAAATTAGTTTCTAACCTGAATTTTGCCTGTCCGAATTTGACTCTGGTTTGATTTATGTAATAATTGTGGATATCCAGGTTTTCAAAATAAAAAACGGTTGGTTTAGCTGAAGGATTCTCATTATGATTACTCATTGGATAAAACAGCGTCCTTTAATTGCATTCTTCGTGTTGGCATTTGCTATTTCCTGGATATTCGGGTTCCCGTCAGCCATATTCCCAGACTGGCCAGGATTGCTCACCTTCTTAATGGGGTTTGGCCCCGTTATAGCCGCAATCCTTGTTGCCGCGGTAACAGAAGGAAAAAATGGTGTTCGCCTGTTAATAGAGCCACTTAAGCAGTGGCGTGTGGGAATTCAGTGGTATTTTATTGTATTAATCGGGCCGGCAATCACGATGGTTGCTGCGGTTTACCTGTATGGTTTGTTTGGAAATGGATCCGCCATTCCGGATTCCTTACAGGTAATCCCAATGATTGGCGATCATTTATTGGTGTTGCTCTTCGTTTTTTTCTACCAGTTCATCATCATTTGGGGTGAAGAGATCGGCTGGAGAGGGTATGCATTGCCAAGACTCCAGTCTGCCTACCATCCACTTCTCGCCAGTGTGATACTGGGTGTATTGTGGGGCTTGTGGCATTTACCTTTTTTTTGGATGGCAGGGTCAGTTCACCAAAGTATGTCCCTGCAATTCTTTATTCTGGCTACCGTTGGATATTCGATTCTGTATACCTGGATCTATAACGGCACCAAAGGCAGTTTATTGTTGATCTGCCTGCTGCATGCTGCAAACAATACGACGGTATCCTATACAATGTTATTTTTTAAACCAATACTGGAAGAACCCATCTTCTCCCTCGCAATTCTCGGATTATTTAACCTGGTGGTCATCATCTTTGCCGGGCCTAAAATTCTCTGGCAGGAAAATAAAAAATTACCATTGAATCTATAGATCCGGAAAGGCAACTTAAACCATGAAACCACTCTCTGAACAAATTCTTTACTTCCGGCAGCACCCACCCACAAACCTGAAAGAATTGACCCTCCAGCCCATTAGTTTTACTGATATTTCCTTTGATGGACATGGTTTTTCCGGGAAGTTTCCGGATGGCTTGGTTAAGAATATGGATATTGTTTTTAAGGCGCTGTGTCCTTGTAAAGGAAGCACATTTACCATTCAGGCGGCGTCAGAGCATGAAGAAATTAATTATTACCAGAGTCTGGTGATTGCCGAGCAATATTTTTTCAGGTGTAGTACCTGCAGAAAACAATCTCTTTTATTCGACCCAATGCAGCATGGATACAACCCTGAGGTTTCTCGTTTGGAAGAATGGAGAGACGAAGAATCCGAATTACTGGTTTCAAAATTGGAAGTTCCTGAAAAAGTCTGGTGTGCCTGTACCAACTGCGGGGAAAATGAAATGGAATTAATCATCCGGTTGGAGTATCATAATGATTTAATTGGGTATAAGGCATTTGCTCGCAGGGAAGAAGAATTTTTCTCATGGTTCAGTGTTGTCGGTAAGTGTTCAAATTGTTCTGCACTGAACTTGTTTATTGATTGTGAGTGTGCATAGTAGGGTCAGACAAGGGTGGGTCTGAACTGGAAAATCTCGTCTTTTGCCCTTAACCAGACCCACCCTTCTTGTCCGGTTTGCAAGCAGCAGATCAATTGTGTTGGGTATTTCATGACGCAGTTGCAAAAAAATCTGCTCAGGATGGCTGTAAACCATAACCTGTCCGCTATTACACAGTGAAAATGATCGGCTGCGTACTCCTTTTGGTGTAGTCATTATGTTCCTCCCAATAATTCAGCTCCCTGCCGGTTATGGCACCCAGGAGGAGAAAATGCCCCTTGGCTCCTTAAATATGACCATCTGGCAGGTGTCCGGCTGGAAAAGTGCCAGGCTGGCAGGGCTTTTGCCATCCTGGCCCCAGTAACCGAGGGCCAGCCATTGGCCATCCGGGCTCCATATCAGGGGTAAACTCAGGTTGAGCGCATTGTCTAACAAGAAAGTCGGCGCAAAATCGTTGGTGTTGGCAATGTAAATCCCTTGCGCGGTGCCATAAGCAAGTCGTTTTCCATCCGGGGAAAGAGCGATGAAGGTTGTGCCGGAGGGTAGCGTGCCGATTTCACGACTTTTCCCGCTTGGCAGGTCGATGACGAAGATATGGTGAATTTCACCCTTGTAAATGCTGTATACAATCGCGCGGGAATCGGGAGCCCAACCCAGGAAGGTTTCCTGTTCGGGGCTGGCAACGAGCAGGTGTAGGTTAGAACCATCGGCATTCACCAGGTAAAGATCTGAATTTTCGTTTGCGAATCGGGTAAAGGCGATTAGCAGCCCATCTGGTGACCAGGCCGGGTTATTGTTGTAAACTCCCGGCTCGATACTGCCGGCGATGAGAATATCGGTTCCATTTGCCAGGCTGCGGAGGTGCAGGCCGCTGTCTGCGTTGCGATAAACAATATGCTGCTTGTCCGGCGCAAGCGCCGGGAAAAGACCCGGTCCAAGCGTCAGGCGCTGGCTGCCGTCCAGGCTTGAAACCGCCATTTCGCCAACCTGGCCATCCCCTTGCCAGAAGGTCATTTTGCCGCTCACCCCCGCGGGCAGGGACATTGGCGGAGCCTCCAGGGCCGCTTCGAGCTTCGCTTGGTCCAGGCAGGCCGGGTTGGATACAGGCACAAAAGTTGGGGCGGGTGTGATGGTAGCCAGCGCGCCGGGCACGAACTGGAGCGGGATTTCCCAGTTTTGAGGGCCTGCGCCATTGGGCAGCAGGTGAAGGCACGAAATCACCAGGCTGATCGGGGTTTCATCGGCGCGGAAGGTGGGGAACGTTTCCGTGTATTGCATTTCGAGTTCCGTGCCCGAGCCTTCCCGGTCAGTGGAAATTTTTTCGCGACCATCGGCCAAGCGCAG
Organism: Chloroflexi bacterium HGW-Chloroflexi-10; assembly: GCA_002840755.1. Lineage (GTDB taxonomy): Bacteria > Chloroflexota > Anaerolineae > Anaerolineales > Anaerolineaceae > UBA6170. The sequence goes on from PHBZ01000027.1 coordinate 118,447, forward strand.
GCTGGTTTTCTGGAGGCAGGTATCCGTTTGCAGGCCGGGTTGGCTGGTTATAGGTTGAGGCAGCTTAAGGGTGTAAGTGACCGTGGAGCCGAGGGCATTCAAAACCACATTGTTTACCGTGAGGGTGTAGCCATCCCGCGAATCCGTCACCGGGTTGGCAAGCTGGCGCGGGGGTGTGCCGGGATCGACTGTGGGTGGTTCCCAATTGGCTGACCAGGGGCCTTCGCGTCGCACGGAAATGGATGGGTCGGAGAGCGTGATTTTCCCCTCGGGAAATTCTTTGTAGGTAAGCGCAGCCCGGAATTGGGTGTAGGAGTTGTTGGGGGAGCCAGCCCCGCCGCCTTCTAGCTCGTTTTCAAAATCCATAAAACGGGCAAGGAGCACTTTTGGTTCAGCCTGCAGGTTAAGCATAAGCATCACGGGCGCCAGGGGAGACTCCTGGAAGTATTCCGCCGAGAGCACCCTCAAGGTGTGGCCGTGAACGGTCAAATCCTGGTTCACCTGCCAGGTCTGACCAGGCTGGGGATTTTCGCCCACGTCAATAGTGATGCTGGTATCCGTCTGGGGAGGTAAATCCAGAGCCACATAATCGACGTTGATTTGCACCGGTCCCGGGTGGGCGGGCCGGTCGATATTCAGCGTAAAGGACAGGCTTGATCCGGTAGACACTTCGGGGGACAGATCAATAATATTGACGCTCTGCCCGGCGCTGTCCACAACACGCACAGAGTCGGGAAAGAGTTGAACCTGATAAACAGCCAGGTCTGCCTGCCAATCCAGGCGGGCTTTAAGGTAATAACCTTCCGGTGTTTCAGCCATTTGTTCCAGACTGAGGTTGAAGCCATTTGCCTGTTCGTTTTTTCCGGTGAAAAGCGGGGTGAGGGTGGGCAGGTCCACCACCGGGTAGATGGGCAGGCCAGGCGGTGCAGGTATAAAGCGCAACGGGATTTCCCAGTCGAGCGGGGGTTCGCCCAGCATCTGACCTTGGACACAGGGCAAGAAGAGCATTGCCTGGTCTTGGTCGGCGGCAAGGGCAGGGAAAGTGACTTTGTAGCTCATCTGGCCGTTCCCGCCGCTCATTTCCCCGGCGGAATAAGCCAGCTCGGTGCTATCCGCCAGGCGCAGGAGGGGGGCAGATTGGCACAGATTCGAGCCAGGGCTGTGGCTATCTCGCGCAGGGAATGGCCCTGCGATGCGGTACTGAATGACTGTCTGGGTGGAATCGAGCAGGGCGCTTTCGACAGTGAGGTTGAACCCGCCGCGGCTGTCGCTGACCGGTTCGGCCAACACGCGCATCGGCATGCTGGTATCCACAATCCCCACATCTGGAATGTAACCGAACAGGCTGAACACCGCTGCAAAAACACGCTGCGGCCCGGCGATGAGAAAACCGGCGACAAGTAGCAACAAAATCATCGAAACGACCACCAAGGGACGGCGGAACATTAACCACAAACGATCACCAAAAGAAATTGTATGGGGCGATTCCGTAATCAGGCGGGCGCGCATGGTTGCAAGAAACTCGGGACTCGGCTGCGGCATTTGAGCGGCCGCTCGCAGTTTGTCTTCAAATGTGTCGGAATCAGAACTAAGCATGGTTTTCCTCCAGCAGGTTCCTCTCAAGCAAAGCGGATTGCAACCGGGCCTGTAGCCGGTAGAGAGATTTTTTAACGGTGTCTTCGCGTTTTTTCAAAACAATGGCCATGTCTGCAAAAGGTAGCTCAGCCACATATCGAAGACGGATCAACTCCTGTTCTTCTTCTGTCAATGAGAGTACCAGATGCCTCAGTTGTGCAATCTCATCCAAATGGGTAATCTCGTCTGACGGATTGGAGGAGGATGGAAGTTCGTACGCTGCATCCAGGGGAACTTCCCGTTTACTCTTTCGAAAATAGGCTTTCGATAGGTTTCGGGCAATGGCAAACAGCCACGCAGCAAAATGGCCTCTATGTTGATATCGCGGTAAAGCCTGTAGAGCAGAAAGAAAAAGTTGCGATGTTAGATCTTCTGCACTGGCAGAATCATTTGTACGGAAATAGAAATACTGGTAGATCCTCACAGACCATTGATCGTAAATCAATTGGAATGCCTTCCGCTCCTTCTGCGCAGCAAGAACAAGCTCACCATCTTTGTCCCAGATGGTATTATGTGTGCTGGCAATGATATGTTTTATCTGCATTGATTCTCCTTGTCATGTCTGGGGATACCGGTATGACCAGAACATGATAGTAAATTAGAAACGCATTTATATCTATTTAAACAAAATCAAAGCATAAAAGGGACAGACAAGTTTCAAATACAAAGTAAACATACTGGCATAATCAGGAGTAATATATGATTTGATCTTCGTATCTATTGATAATAATATTTTCGGAACGAAAAGCCCTGGAAAATCGGCAGGTCTACCTTATTCATTCAGCGCCCGGTGGGACACTCACAAATCATCACGCCGGGTACATGCCGCCTCATTTGAAAAATAGTTCCATCGGGGCAGGCATAGGATGATAGCATACGGGAATAGTGGGAAGAGGAATTGCTGCCAGAAATGTACAGGTGATGATCATAGGCCCGGGTGATTAACTGCGACCGCATTACTTCGTCAAGGTTGTTCTTTGGCCTGGTGCTTCTGGCGTTGTAGTAAGAGAGAAACATCAAGACTGCACCCATCTCACGGTATTTCTCGAAGAGGGCAGGAAAGTGCGAATCGTAGCAGATGAGGAAACCACACCGTACGCCGCACAGATCGTAGAGCAGAAAATTCTCTTTTGCGGAAAACCGTTCTTTCTCCTTCTTGTACAGGTTAGTTTTACAGTAAATCCCGGCTATCTCCCCTTCAGATGTGATTAAGCAGGTGGCATTGAAGGGTAAAGGATAGTTTGCGTTGAGCTGGTGCAGACCTATGACGATTGAAATGCTCTGCGCTTTGGCGAGGGATTTCAACTCGGATACGCATTGGTCAACCAGCCCCCAATCTATTTGATCGACTTCGGTCTCATATCCGGAAAGGGCTAGTTCGGGAAAATGAATCACATCCGCCTGGCCTCTGGATGCTGAGACAATATGGCGATATATATAGTTCATATTCTGGTGGATGTCGCTGCTCACCGGAAATTGACTGAGGGCAATCTTGAGATTCTTATTTTCGGGCATTGCACTCCTAATCTGGATCTAAGCATTTTTTTGTCGCGCTGAAAAGAGAAAGGCGGCAGCTACCCGACCAGTATATCTATGCGCATTATCAGGTCATCCATGAACGGCCGCATCTGACCCAGATCAAACGCATCGCGTATACATCTCGCAGTCACCAATAACAAATCTCCCATAGGTAAGTTCTAAGCGCTGCCGTTGCTGATGCATTTGCGCAGCAGCGGTTCGGCTATCGCGGTCACATCCATCTTGTTTACGCCCAGAAACCCCGCAAATCGAGCAAACCCGCGCGCCATGGCCTCCGCAAATGCCTCGTCCCTACCCAGAGCCTCGTCCTCCAGCCACAATCCCAGGAGGATAAACGTGTTCGTCGTCCGGTTCAGTTTGCCGTCGAAACGCGCCACCAGCCGCTCACCCCACAGAATTGGCAGCGTATAATAACCATACCTACGCTTCTCCAAAGGCTTGTAAACCTCCCACACGTAGTCAAAGCCGAATAAAACCTTAGCGCGTCCGCGTGCGCTCACCGGGTCCAGCGGCGCCAGGAAGACAACCTCTTCCGTTGTCGTCGTCTCCAGTGGCGTCCACGCTGTCGGTATGCGTCCAGCGTTCAACTCGCTCAGTATCCCGGCGTCACTGCCGAGTGCAAGGTGTACTGCTTTCCAACCTTCAACCTTCACCTCAATCAGGTCGCCGTCAGCCAGCATCGACTCAAATAGTCTCTTTGCTGCCTGGTCCGGCTCACCGCGGCTGTACGAATCGCTCGTCCGGCTGATTCGTGAGAGGCCGTTGAAGCTTACTTCCTTTTTAATTAAGAAGCGGTCTGTCTCAACTGCGCTGCTCTCGAAAATCAGGTGCGGCGGTGCCACCATTTCGGTAAGCGCATACACCCGCTCGAAGCGTTCGCGGTGGTGCGTCATCACTTCACCCGTGCGCCACAGATAATATAAAGCCAACGCGCTGTCCTTGCGTCCGCGGTAACTTTGCGTGCGCGTACGCGTCGCCATTTTAAAATCGCGGTTGCTCACAATCCCGCGTTCGCGCAAGACCGCCCGCATTTCGGCGATGGCATCCGCGTGCTCATCGGCCATCGCACGGATCCGCGTATTACTGTCGCGCTCACGCTGCATCACAACCCGCCAATAAGGTAGTTCGTCCATCGGCCGCGCAGCCAGCCAGCCGCCCCAGTCAAAGAATTCTCGTTGGCGGTAGGTCACATCCTCCCATAATTCGGGCACCGTCTCCAGCACGCGGCTGTGCAGTGTGATATCCTGGCTGCGTGCGATAATTTGCAGCGGGTCCAGTTGCAGGTACTCCATCGAACGCATCGCCTGTGCTATTCCCGCTGTGCCGCGCCAACGCCGCCCGGGCCACAAACCCTGCTTTCCGAGGATGAATCGTCTGGCTGTATAAATATCAATCGTCAGCATAATCACTAATTATAAAGACGTGCCGCCGGATTTCAAAGAACATCGCAGCAAAAAACTGATACACGCTGCTCATATCCAATTCCACTAAACCCAACACAGCCTGCAATGGCCTCCAAGGAAAATAATGCAAAAATAAAATTATAACTTCAGGTATAAATGATCGTTGTTGATGGCTTCATTGCGGGACCAAATGGCGAAATAGACTGGTTAACCTTCAATTGGGATGATGAAATTAAGCATTATCGTCCTCCTCAGTTGCGAACCACAACGCGACTGACGCCCATAATATAGAAAATCGAATTAAATACAAATTATAAGTATCATTTATTGGTAGCCAGGGTGTATTTTGGACGGGCAAATTGCCCGTCCAAAATACACCCCAAGCCCATATTATTGAGAAGATACAATTGTAAAATTTTTATTAATGGTTATACTGATTTTGTCAACAAATTTGCACAAAGTGGGTGGATAACTCCGCAGATTTCCAATTGAACACCCCTCAACAAGTTCTCTACGGCGTTATGCAGCATTTCAAGATTCCGTCTATGGGTCAGGCAGGGGTACCCTTCCGTAACCCAGAAAAAAATGAGGTGAGGTATTGAAACAACCAATCTTAACCACATTTTTTACATTCGTAGTGATAACCATGTTATTTAGCGCATGTGTTCCCGCTACTGTTACCGTGCCTCCTGTCATTACAGCCTCGCAAATAGCGCCAACGATAAACCCATCCCCGCCAACCCCAACGGAACCGGATAACACTCCGATCAATCTCTATATAAACGGTGCTAAACTCCCGCTCGAAACATCTCCTTATGTTGAAGACGGCTTCGTATATGTCCCCGGCCAGGAGGTGTTTGCTGCCCTCGGTTATCTTACTTATATCGTTATGGATACCGGTAACCCATATATCGGTGGCTTTAAATACATTACGGATGAAACACAGACAAAATTTCATATCGAATTTGGTTCAAAAGATTACATAATCGACCCTGGTCTTGCTACGGAAAGAGTTATTTCCTTTGACGCTCCTGCCAGATATGAGGATGGCACTGCCATGCTGCTGCTGGCCTTCATAGCTGCCAACCCCGGCATCACCACCAGCTATGATCCTGCCTCCCGGCGCATTGACATAAATTCAGGTCAAAGTCTCACAGCTTTCAACCTCCAGAAAGGCACAACCTTTAACGCGGTCATCTTCAAAAGTCTGACCTCGGATCAATTGACCGACAACCGCATCGGAGCCCTTGCCAGCGGACTCTCAATGGACAATTTCGCCTGGGAACAGGATGGTAATAGCAATCACCTCTCGGTTAGTGAGCAGATCAACTGTGGTATTAAACGTTGGAGTCTGACGATTAACAACCAGGATTGGGAACCTGAGAATTGGGACATTTCAGAATTTGATATCGACCCAAGATACCGCCCATTCTACGAACAATTGACTCAGCAGGGACTGATTCTAACCTATAACCTGATTTTTAAAGATAAAGATTTCCTCCGGTCAGGTGGAGTTCTTGGTTACCCCCGCTTTAAGGACGAAGCCGAGATCCAGCGCTACCTGAATTACGTGCGGGTCACTGTACACTATTTTAAAGGCATCGTGACCTATTATGAGATCTGGAACGAGCAGAATATTCAGGGAACCGGTCAGTATATCGAACCCGATGACTACATCAACCTTGTCAAACGGGTCGTACCCATCATCCGTGAGGAGGATCCCGCCGCAAAGATCTCGGTCGGGCAGACTACGCAATTTAACGATCCGGCTTCCCGCGAATATACCTACCGTATTATCGAGTCGGAACTGATGCCGCTCGTGGATGCGGTTGCCCTCCATACTTTCTTCTGGGACTCACCCGAGCACGAAAGCGAATATTATTACGATTACCCGGAGCTCCTGAAAAATGTAAAGGAAACAGCCTGGGCTCATGGTTTCACCGGAGAATTCATCGGGTCAGAGGGTAATTACTCCCCCAATATTCCGCAGGACATGCAAGCCAGAGTACCCGTGTACACCAGGCTCCAGGCCGGGAAATACGCTGCCAGGGGTAACATAACGAATCTCGGATTGGGGTTCAGTGGAGGCATTTATGCTTTAGGATCGGGTGATGGGCCAGCCTATACAATGATCTGCAACCAGAACACCATTTTCGCTGGGGCACAGCCGGCAAAAGTGGAAGTCGAGGTCCAAAGCAGCGCGGAAAGAATCAGGGATTATGCTTTTAACCTTCCAAATGGAGATACTCTGATAGCCGTTTGGACGGATGGTATCGCTAAAGAACTTGACCAGGGAGAAGAAGCAGACCTCAGAATTACCGGTTTCCCAAACTACGCGGTTACAGCCATAGACATCCTCAATAACATCGAGCAGGAGATCACTGCAACAGCAGAGCAAAATACGCTGATTATCCAAAACCTGCTCATTAAAGATTACCCGATAATTCTCAGGCTCCGTTCCAACAACTGACATACGCGACCTCCTTCTTGTTAGGCGAAGTCCCGACGCGTAACGCTCCAAACGAATGTGAGGAGATCGTATTTTTGTGAGGGAAGGAGTTTTTTTATCGAGGGCGAAGTCCCGAGAGGCTTTTTTCGAGGGCGAAGTCCCGAGAGGCTTTTTTCGAGGGCGAAGTCCCGAGAGGC
>PHBZ01000027.1:125830-155096 GCA_002840755.1 Chloroflexi bacterium HGW-Chloroflexi-10
GAGATTTTTTTATCGAGGGCGAAGTCCCGAGAGATTTTTTTATCGAGGGCGAAGTCCCGAGAGATTTTTTTATCGAGGGAAAAGCGTCTGTCCCCGGTGCTCAAAACCCACCCGTTTTGAACAGTATATACACCAAGAACGAAGTCCATCTCAATTCCGTATAATCAATAAATCATATACTTCCGTCACAGCTAATCAGCAAAGGCGAATCAATTTCTTAATAAAGGAAAATACGGCAATGAGAAAATTAAAACTTCAGGTACAAATGACCGTTGATGGTTTCATTGCGGGACTAAATGGCGAAATGGACTGGTTAACCTTCAACTGGGATGATGAACTTAAACAATATGTAACACAAATCACCGAACCGGTGGACTGCATCGTGCTTGGCCGCAAACTTGCCGAAGGCTTCATCCCGCATTGGGCAGGCGTGGCAGCTAAACCTGATCACCCGGAATATACAGCCGGCATAAAATTTACCGAAACCCAGAAAGTCGTTTTTACCGGAACGCTGCAAGACTCCCCATGGAACAATACCGTCCTGGCAAAAGGTGGCCTGGTGGAAGAAATCAATAAACTGAAAATGCAGCCTGGCAAAGACATCATCGCTTATGGTGGCGCGGCATTTGTGTCAGCGCTCATCCAACACGGACTGATTGACGAGTTTCACTTATTCGTCAATCCGGCTGCAATTGGCAGCGGTATGAGCATTTTTAAAGGACTTGAAAGCAAACAAAACCTCACCCTTAAAAAATCCATCCCATTCACCTGCGGAATCGTCCTCCTCTGTTACGAACCACAACGCAGCTGATAAGAAACTTCTTTTAATCGCTGCCTTAAAGCTGCAACATCCGCCCTGACTTTCATAAATCGCCAACTAGATTCGATGAAATCACTTATTTATGACAAGAATTCTAACTTTATACAGATAATGTTATAATACTGATAATATTCATGAATTTATATGATAATTAATCGAAACCGGGTTATTTTAATTTAAGGTTGTATTCAATTAGAATTGCGATACTCAATTCCTGTGTTTATCAGCCCCATATCTATTTTACTGGTAGAAAAAGGTGGTATTTATGAAAGATTTTAATTCAGTTCTGTATGAAGCTGTGCTCGTAGCCTTTGGGAAAATCCTTGCCAAGTATGATGTCTTCACCCAGGCCATGATCATGCGCGATATTGGAAAAGAGGTCTTGGCGTATTTGAATAATCATGGATTTGGTTTTCAGGAAACAGATTCAATAGAAGATTTGACAATGCTAATCAACTTGTTCGTAAAAAATGGTTTTGCGGAAACGTTGGAGGTCTCACCGGCGGACAAGGGTGATAATTATGTCTGGACGAATCTTTACGGGGTGGCAGCATACAAGGAACTGTACGATCTGGCATTAAATCCATTCCTCGCCTGCCCGTTGAATCTGTGCATGTCCTATGTGGTCGGCAAGCACAAAAAGAAACTGCTGATGCACCGCAAGGAATTTATAAATGAATCTGTTACTGAAGCGCAGTATGAGCTGGTCGATGACGATGATCCCGAAGGAAATATGAATGAATTAGTTCTACAATCCGCCCGGCTGTTTGAGATAGCAGACGAAAAACAAAAGCTGTTCCGCCACCAATCGATCACTGATACACTTACAGGTTTACACAATCTCCGCCATATACTGGATGAAGGAAAACGCATCTTTGAACACGCCGAAAAACACCAGCTTCCCATAGCCATTCTGATATTTGATATCGACCATTTCAAACTTGTAAATGATACATTCGGTCACAGTGGCGGAGATGTCGTATTACGTACATTAGCGGATATCTGTCGCCAGTCTCTCCGGGAAACAGATCTGGTTGCCCGCTACGGTGGGGAAGAGTTTGTTGTCATATTGCCAAATACACCTCCCCCTCGTGCCATGGAAATAGCCGAACGGCTTCGCAAAGCGGTGGAACTAGCGGCGTTCAGTGATGGCAAGGGAAACAAGGTTAATATTACGATCAGCATCGGCATCAACGGTGAGAACGCCCGGGAAATCTCCTTCGATGCGGCTCTGCAAAACGCTGATAAAGCATTGTTCCAGGCAAAACATGAAGGCCGCAACCAGATTGTTGTGTACAAGAATAGCGGGAACGGATAAAGGTAGTTTCTTTGAAGCGTTTTTTGCAAAGGAATAGTTTCAGTTTTAACCTGTGTGACCACCCTTAGAACCCCGAGAAATTGCTTCATTGCAGAGCCACCGAGATTTTTTCTTTAGCGCTTTTAACGGCTTCGTGTGAGCTGTTTTTCTTTCCTTCTCCGCGCCCCCACTGCCAATCTTTGTAGCGAACCTGCATTTCCAACAACAATAACAGACAAGGGTGGGTCTACTTCCTGAAACACACCAACCTGCCATCCGCCGGATCCACCCGGCCTTACCAACCACTCCAAAACAAAAAAACAAAAAAATTCCCTATTGACAAATAAGAAAATTTGTTCTAATATAATCATGGACGAATTATGTGCATCCATCACTAAAACAGTACATTTGCCCAGCACCTTTCTACAAAAATTGATTTTCACACTTCATGTTGCATGGCACATTAACAATCCAATAAACAGTCGCAGAGGATATTAAATCACATGTCACCCCTATATCACCTGCTCAAACTTATCTGAAACTATTTTTCAGGCCTGCGCATTTCTTGCAATTGGCTGATTCCGGATAACAAATTCCTGCTTCAGAATTCCTTACTAATTCGGTTCCCATTCGATCCTGTATTCGGTCCAAAACGAATACAGCACTATATACAAACATCTGCCCCTCATGAAAAGCAACATACCCCACATATACCGGTCAATTTTCGGAAAACCATTCGTTCCGATTGGATTTTTTTAGAGAAACAAATCACCGGAAGCATTCCTCAAAGCCGGTTTAATACCCGGTCGCTGCTCACATCACCGAAGATCAACGCATTAGGCCATCAAGCAATGCGCTCAATACGCCGCCAGGTTCTTAATCACCTCTCTTCGCTGCCTGGAGTATAATAAACAGCGCCTGAGTAAGGCTGAAACACTATTTTCTGTCTTTTGAGGAGGTCCTTTTGATAAGAACCAGGTTTGCCCCCAGCCCCACAGGGTATATGCACATCGGAAATTTACGTACCGGGTTATACGCGTTTCTCTTTGCCAAAAATCAGGGCGGAACATTTATCCTGCGTATTGAAGATACTGACCGCAAACGTAATATTCCCCAGGCTGTAGCTGTTATTTACAACAGTCTGAAACTGGCTCAGATCGAGTATGATGAAGGCCCGGACAAAGACGGTGGTTTTGGCCCTTATGTGCAAAGCCAGCGAAAAGAGATTTACAAACGCTACGCTGTGGATCTTCTCGAAAAAGGTGCTGCCTATCGCTGCTTCTGTTCACAGGAAAGCACTCCGTCAGCCACCACAAAAAAGATTACCGAACGGCGTGACCCCTGCCGCAACCTTACTCCGCAGCAGGTGCAGGAGCGATTAGACCAAGCAACTGCATTTGTCATCCGCCAGCGCATCCCGGAAAGCGGTTCAACCACTTTTCACGATCATGTTTTTGGCGACATCACCATCAACAACTCTGAGCTGGATGACCAGGTACTCCTCAAATCGGATGGCCTGCCCACCTATAATTTTGCCAATGTCGTCGATGATCACCTCATGCAAATCACCCATGTCATTCGCGGGGTGGAGTATTTGTCTTCCACGCCCAAGTACAATCTCCTGTATGCTGGCTTCGGCTGGCCGGTCCCCGAATATGTGCATTTGCCGCTCATCATCAAAGAAGATGGCCGCAAACTCAGTAAACGCGAAGGAGACGCCTCTTTTGAAGACATCGTCGCCCGGGGATACCTGCCCGAAGCAATCGTCAACTACATCGCCCTTCTTGGTTGGAATCCGGGCGACAACCGAGAATTTTTTACCATCCAGGAATTAATTCAGGAGTTTGACATCAACCGCATTAACAAGTCTAAATCCGGTTTTTCCTTTGCCAAACTGGATTGGCTCAATGGCTTGCATATCCGCGCTTTACCTGTGCAGGAATTCCACCGGCTTTGCAGCGCGTATTATCCGCCTGAAGCCATTGAAAAGCTGGATACGTTCAAGATCAGCAGCCTCATCCAGCCACGCCTCGTCCGCCTTTCGGATATCCCGGATGCAGTTCAATTTCTGTTGCAGCTCCCGGATTACGATGTTCAATTATTCATCCATGACAAGTCCAAGTCAACCCTGGCAACAAGCCTGGACGTGTTGCAAAAGGTCACTCCCCTCCTCACCGCTCTAGACTCCTGGAGCAACATCGCCATTCAGGAATTACTGAAAGGCTTTGCTATCGGAGCCGGCCTCAAAGTAGGTACTGTTATGTGGCCCATCCGCATCGCCATTTCCGGATTATTAAACACCCCCGGTGGCGCGACCGAAATTGCCGAAATCCTCGGACGTGAAGAAACTCTTAATCGCATTGGCTTAGCCGAGTTGCGCATCAGACAATTTCTTGCGCAATAAACCCTTTCCTTAGCGAACGATTACTATATGCGACACCGCAGTGCTGCGGTGTCGCATACCTACCTGGACGATAGAATACAATAAGGTAAAACCGGCATTCAAAGTACCTCCGGTAGATCGGTTCCGGTTACTACAGCCGAAATCGCTAGGCTGGTCTTTGATTTCCAGGAAGACTACACCGGCGGCGCAATTTGCGGCAGCCTCAACCAATCCTACCCTCGATTCGGTCTACCCCAAACGCATGCAAAACCAATCACCGAACGGTGCATGGACAAAATATCCAATCTCTCTGGCAAACCGAAATTTGAGCAGCATTGTGGGTGTTTTTGGGATTGTGATGAAGAGTTCTGGAAAAGCGACCCCAATATTTGAGCTGCTTTTTTGATAGTATGACATAATTACACTATATCAAGTTAGCGATTCATTATTGATCGGGCGGTCTTCCACTATTCCCACATAATCAAAGAAAGCGTACTCTCATGAAACTCAGTTTGTCGTTGTCAAAACACCGTTTTGTTCGCCTGTTCCTGGCGGCTTTTTTACTGGCGTTGTTAATGCCAATCGCTTTGGTTGATAACAAATCACCACACCCATTTGGAAGCCGCCCCAACTTCGATAACCCTTACCATTCTGTCCAGGCCTCCAGCGGTGATCCCACGGTCATCGCAACGGTGGCAGTAGGATCCTCCCCGGATGGGGTCGGGGTTAACCCGATGACCAACCGCATTTATGTGGCAAACCGCGGAGATGACACGGTTTCGGTGATTAATGGCCTTACAAACACCGTCATCACAACGGTACCGGTGGGAGACAGCCCCAAAGGTATCGGCGTCAATCCAACCACCAACCGTGTCTTTGTGGCAAACACAGACAGCGACAGTATCTCGGTGATTAATGGTGAGAACAATACCGTCATCGCGACAATAACAGTGGGAAACCGCCCCTGTGGAGTGGCTGTCAACCCAACCACTAACCGCATCTATGTGACACATAACGATTCATCCGGCTTCGTCTCGGTAATTACCGGTGAAAACAATACCGTCATCACGACGGTGCCATCATTTAGCGGACCAATTGGCATCGGCGTCAACCAAACGACCAACCGCATCTACGTGGCGGACCAGTCCAACGGAGTTAAAGTGATTGACGGCAACGACAACACCGTCATAACAACGATTGAGACACAAGGTAGCGCATATTACATCGGTATCAATCCGGTGACCGATCGCGTCTATGCGGCGACCTGTTGCACTAAAGTATCCGTAATTGACAGCACAAGCAACACACTCGTCACAACGGTGATTGTAGGAGCTTCCCCAGCTGGTGTCGGTGTCAATCCAACGACCAACCACATCTTTGTAGCGAACGAGACTATCAGCAACGTCTGGATGATCGACGGCACAAGCAATACTGTCGTCGCGACGATACCGGTGATTGGTTACCCCTATGGCGTAGCCGTTAACCCAACAACCAATCGCATCTATGTAACCAACCCCAACTTCAGTAACGTCCTGGTTATTGAAGAAGCACCACCAGGCATTTCGGGCTATGCTTCCGTGCCGGCAGCAGGCAGCACCATAGATGTGGGTAATGTGAGAGTTGGTGCGCCGGTAACAAAGTCGCTCAGCATCAGCGAAACCGGCAACGCCACATTGAACGTAACCAGCCACAGTCTCAGCGGTCCTAATGCCGCTGAGTTCAATGTCTCCCCGGCAGCGTTGTCCATAGAAGATGGCGGTGCAGCAAAGGCGTTGACCATCCGCTGCATACCAGGTGACCTGGGTTTGCGTACAGCTTCTCTGACCGTCAATCACGATGGACCAGACAGCCCGGCCACATACACACTCAACTGTACCGGACAGAAAACAATTTTCCTGCCGTTGTTATTGCGAACGATGCCTTAGGATCAAATAGACAGGATTGTCAAAATACGAGAATTGCGCTGTTCGTTTGTGTTCGGTGGTTTTACAGGCAATGGAAATTTGTGCGTTTCAGGGTCTTCACCTCCCCTTCAATCGAAGTCCCGATGTGAGACCAGTGCATGAGGTCAGGAAGAGATCCATCCGCGGATCACTCCTCAACAAACACCAACTGACATATAGTCAATTGTCATAGAATCATTTATTATTGGTTCAATCCCTAGAGCAGCATTTCATTATCCATGAGGTTTTCCATGTCCGCTGTAATTTTCCGGAGAACATACCTTTTGAATGAAGCTTATGAAAGCATTAAGACACGTGCCGTTAATGCTTTGGGAAAATATATAGGATATCCGGATTTATATACCTTCAATGATGTTGATCGAAGCGTCACTTTTTCCAGCGAGAGGTTAATTCCTGTTGGTCCCACAAACAGATCACGGATACTGTTGCTATTCTCAAACCCTCATCCAAACTCCGTTCATCAAGGCATGTTCCTGGCATCAGGTGTTAATAAGCAGGAAAGCCTTTTCTGGTCCACTATGAGAGATGCCGGGTGGATACTGAATACTGCCGGAATCCGTAATCCCAAACAACTTGCTGAGATCTTTCTCAAAGTGGAATACGAGGGTCCGTTTGAACTGCTCTTCTACTGTTATTATGCTTTTCCATCACATTATCCGGAGCATATCCGTAAAATATTCGGTAGTGAGTATTTCAGGCAATTCATTGAACCGGAAGCATTGGATGAATTCAGGAAAACGGTTCAGGAAACATTCGTAGAGGCAGTGGTTACATTCAACAAATCGATATTCAATCTGGTAGCGGATACGCACATTGAGCGCTACATTGATCGCCTTCTGGCAGGCGAAGTGATTGAGAGTCGGATTAAAGGCATCAAAAGGCTTATTCCAATATTCCTCACTTTCCCAACAGGTTGGATTTATTACAGGGATTATAAGCAATATCGCAAAACCAGCCTTGAAAGAATAAAAGCAGTCATTGGCAATGGATCAATCAGGGAGGGAGAATGAAAGTTACAGCGTTAACCCAGGAAATATCCGTTAAAGAGGTTGATATTGATCACTATGTAAAACTTGCAATTGAAGATGACGACATCCGGGATGAGATCATCCGCCAAATGATAACGAACCCCGACATTATGGTGTATTACCATTGTTATTATGTTGCCGACAAAGCCAGTTTTGAAAGACCGGAGCTGTTTTACCCATATTGGCCTGAGATCGCTCCGCTTTTGCAGCATACCAACTCCTACCACCGGGATTTCGCCTTAACCATCCTGGCTAATTTAACGAAAGTGGACCAGGATAATTTGTTTTCAACGTTATTTGACGGTTATTTTGAGCACTTGAATGATACAAAGTTTATGACGAGCCTGTGTTGTGTACGGAACAGCTTGAAAATAATCAGGAATAAACCGGAATTGAGAGAGACTATCCTTGCTATTCTATTAGATGTTGATCAGCGATGCACGTTTCCCGAAAAACAAGCGGCATTGATGAAGTTTGATATTCTGGAAATAGTGGACAGCATCTATGCAGAAACCCGTGATAAAGAAAGCCTGCCAGCATTTATCAAAATGGGTATTCACAGCATCAGTCCGAAAACAAGACGTAAAGCCAAAGATCTGGTAAAGAAATATAATTTATAGCAATGCTATACTTAATCAACCAATCCATTTTCCAGGTGGGGATTAGATCTGCATTTCATCAATGCCCGGGATTAACCGGGTGGAAAGAGTCATTCACTGTATGAAACAAGTTGCTTTGTATAAAAATGGGGAATGCCTTTCATACGCAGAATATGGCAACAAAAACGGTTTTCCCATTCTGATCCAACACGGATTAATTGCCAGCATTAAAGATTATGACCTGTTTGACCGGCTTATTCAATTGGGAGCGCGCCTTATCTGTATTGCGCGTCCCGGTTACGGCGCTTCATCCCCGTATCTGCTGCAGAACATGGCAGAATGGGCTGAAATTGTTACGGTCCTTATTGATGAACTTCAGCTATCCCAATTTGATGTATTAGGGATGTCTTCAGGCGCGCCGTACAGTTATGCTTTAGGTTACCGGTTCCCGCAAAAAGTACGCAGCATCTACATTTTTAGCGGTATACCAGCTTTGTACGATGAAAAAATTGCTTCATGCTGGCCGCACGAAATAAAAAAGAACGCAGATATTACCGAGATGCAATCGCTGGCAAAAGAGCTATTCTTTCCAGGTCTATCAGAAGAAGACCTGAAAAAGAATGATATAAAAGACTCGATGATGAATGATTGCTTTGGGATTGCGCAAGATTTGAGAATTAGGTGTATGGATTGGGGTTTTCATCTTTCGGATGTAATTGCAAGTGTTTTCATGCGGCACAGCCGCTATGATCAGGGTGTGCCGGTTGTTACCGCAGAATTAACAGCCAGAATGCTGCCGAATTGCTCTTTCGAGGCAATCGAAAATGATGTGCATTTTTCAGTCGAGGCCTTGGACGATTTTATTGTAACCGTCATAGCGAAGCAATCTCTTTTGAGCTAATTCCGGGAATATTTTTGGATGGAGTAATTATGTTAGAGATATTTTTGGCGAGCGCTGGTGTTTGGACGTTATTTAAAGGAAAAGTGCCTGGTTGGATAGTCGCTAAAACTGGGTATGAGGTCATCGGAAAGAAAGCGCGAATCATCGGTTTCATTCTTTCTCTTCCTTATCCTGTTTCTTTAGTACTGGGAGTGCTATTAAATGCTCTGTTCGGGCAAGAGGCGGCGGGGTATACATTTTTTCTGGAACTAGCACTTTTTATCATTGATTTGATTATTGTTATGGTCTTGCTGCGAAAATTCAGGACACCAATACCCGAAGCTGGTATACAACCGTAAAGTCATCTGAGATAATGGTTAGCGAAAGGATGATTATGAATACCGTAAATATTGCTTCCAAATTTAGCATGATCGAAGAATTCTGGAGTCCGCGGATCGCCGGCGAGTTAAATGACTCGTACGTCAAACTCGCAAAACTCAAAGGAGAATTTGTCTGGCATCATCACGAAAATGAAGATGAATTATTCCTGGTGGTGAAAGGCAAACTGTTGATTAAGTTACGCGAGCGCGACATTTGGCTGGAAGAAGGTGAATTCGCGATTATCCCGAAAGGCATTGAACACTGCCCCGTCGCTGAAGAAGAAGTTCAAGTTTTATTGCTTGAACCAAAATCCACGTTGAACACAGGCAATATCCACAACGAAAGAACAAAAACTGACCAATGGATTTAAGATGAGGGTCTTTGCTGAGCTTTGTCAGGATAAATGGAAGGAAGTCATTTCGCCCATCTCCTGGAGGAAGACCTTAACAATTTGGGGATCAAAATAGGTGCCTGAATTTTGTTCAATATAGTCAAGTACACGCTTTCGATCCCAGGCCAGCCGGTAAGGTCTGTCTGAAGTAAGCGCATCCCAAACATCCACAACTGAGAATATACGCGCTGCCAAAGGAATTTCTTCGCCTTTCAATTTTCGTGGGTAACCAGTTCCATCCCATTTCTCATGGTGACAGTAGGGAATATCCAGAGCCGGACGCAGATACTCAATGGAGGAAAGCATTTTATAGGCATATGTTGGATGCTTTTGCATAATCACCCATTCTTCTTCCGTGAGCTTGTCCGGTTTGTGCAAAATACGATCTGGAATGCCCAGCTTGCCCATATCATGCAATAATCCACCGCGGCGGATATGAACGATTTGCTCTTCACTGATGCCCATTTTTCTGGCCAGTCGTATGGTTAGCTGCGTAACCCGCTGTGTATGGCCCTCGGTTTCTTCATCGCGCAAGTCCATCGCTCGTGACCAGCCTTCAATAGTGGCGTCGTAAGCCATAATAAGCTTTGTATTGGAAATTTGAAGTTCCTCAAAAGATTTTATACTTTCAATGGCAATAGCCGCCTGCCCGGCCAGTGTTTCAAGGAAGTTTAACCATTCCTGATCCGGATCCAACTGTGTTCGGTTGAATATCTCCAATACCCCGATGAGCTGTCCTTTTGCCTGCAATGGCGTCCCAAAGTAAGAGATAAAATCTTCACCCGAGAATTGCCGCATAGGGTTGAGCTCATCTTTTTCTGCCGGTAAATCAAGAATAATGCGCTGCTTTAATGTAGAGGCAATATGGCCCGCATACCCCTGACCCAAACTAAAAATCCGTTTCTGCATTTCAGAAGTGCGAAAACCCTGAGAAACAGCACTCTCCAACGAGATACTTGCCGGTTTGTATAACAGAATATCTACAGCGTCCACCCCCAGACGATTGATAATCTCTTCGGCGATGACTTTTAGTGCCAGGCGCACATCCATACTGTTGACAATGGCTGTGTCGATTGTATGAAGGGATTCTATATGCTTTAGTTGTCTTTCTATATTCTCAAATAGGCGAGCATTTGTAATTGCCTGGGCAGCCTGGTTGCTGAGCCCTTCCAGAAGTAAAATCTCGTCATTGCTAAACTGCCGTACTTCTCCGATGGAGAATATTGATAATGAGCCAATGTAAGTATCTTTATTTACCATCTTGACTGCAACAATTGTCCGAAAGGCCAGGGATTGAAACAGTTCTTTGTTAGGTAAATCAGAAACCGTAGTGATATCCTGGAGGATAATTGGTGCATCCAGAATCGGCGAGAACTCTGGCGGATAGGCACTCAGGGGTATTTGCAGGCTACTCTCTCGAATAACCGCTGGCAACCCATAGTCCGCAACGATCGAGTTAGTATGGTGTACTTTATCCAACATATATAATGCAACCGCTGGAACGGCCAACGCACGGGCTGTCTCTTCACAAATGGATGATAGAACATCATCCAGGTCCAGCCTGGAGTTGATATTGGCTGCAGTATGTACCAAAGCCTCGGCGCGCATGGTCTGCTGACGGATTTTTTCTTCCGCAAGTTTCCGGTCTGTAATATCCTGTACCGCGCCATAAATTCCAACCAACTCATTTCGCTCATCACTCCACACCGGGTGAGCATACACACGCGCCCATGTGATCTGACCATTTTTGGTAATCGTGCGTATCTCTGAAATAATGGGCTGATTCGAACGAAGCCTTTCCAAATCCTGATCATCCAATGTGTAGTCATCCGGATGCACAGTAGTGCGCCAACCACCCTGGGCAATATATTCCTCTAGAGTGTACCCGGTAATGGCCTCAAACGCTCCAGCGATCCAATTCAGGGTTAACTTACCTGCTGAATCAACCTTTGATGAAAACATATAATCAGAAGTCACTGTGGAAATTAAGCGATACCCCTCCTCTTTTTCACTCAATTTCTGATTGGCTATTTCCAAATGCCTGGTTCTATCTTTAACCTGTTTGCGCAGCAAAAGGACCCACCCTCCGGAGAGAAATAAGAGGATTGCGATTCCAAAAGATGCCCAGGTGAGATATTTAAACCATTCATCCTGGTCAGATTTGCCCAACCAGCGACTCATCAGCGAAAAATAGATAGAATCCGGATCATTCCGCCATGTGCTCAGGTTAGCATCGATCGCATTCAGAATATCCTGGTTCGTCCCCTGCGTGGTTGCATAATAAAGGGTGGTAGCATTGAATATGACCGGCGTTCGAACCAGGCCAAAATCCTGGTAAGTGTATTCCCCAAAAAAGTGGTTAACCACAGCAATGCTCGCTGAGCCCTCTGCAACCAATTGAAACACTTCCTCCAGGGATTGTGCTGTGACGATAGACACATCGAATCCATTATTCCGAATAGTTTGCTCCAATTCGGTTTGCTGAATGGACCCATTAAGGACTGCAACAGTCTGTCCGTTGATTTGATCAATGCGATTTATGACCACCTGAGAATTGGTATATACCCTGGACCAACTCTCACCGGCCGGTATATGATGAAAATCATAAAGCTCATCTCGTTCCGGTGAATAAGCCACATCTGGCATAATGTCAATCTCACCGGCTTGCAATGCGACCAAGCAGGTTTCCCATTCGCAGAAATGGAAAGTCAGACTCCAACCTTCATTTTTTGCAATTTCTTCTAACAGATCGATGAAGAAACCTACTACCTGACCACTTTCATTCAGGAATACCTTGGGTGCATTCTGGTAAACGCCAACTCGAACGCTTCTTTCTGCAGCATAAGTATGGTTCAATGGATTAATGCTCATATAAATCAGCAAAAGAACCAGAACACTCAGCCATTGAAATAAATTTCTATGCAGGAGTAACCTGATGATTTTTGTGTTCTTTGATTTTGTTGATATTGAGGTGTACCGTGGGCGAAAATTACAAATAGTTTTAACAAACTTTTCAACGCCGTAAAAAATAAATAAAATCAATTTATTCATAAAAATGCTCATTCAGGAAAATTGATGTTCATTAAACACCCTACATCAGTTAATTTCTTCACTTGCCAAGTTAATTGACAGAGAAAATGATTTAAAAGAACCAATTTTCTTAAATAGAGTATCCGTTTTAATTAAAAAAAGCAACCTACAAAAATGATATTGTGAGAGAAAACACCTGGTCTTAGAGCCCCTTTGAAACCTTTAGCGAGCGTTTTCCTTTTGGCTTCCCGATCCGGATGCCCAACACCAACCCAATGCTGGTGAAAATAATCGCCATTCCCAGTAACATCCCTACATTAAATACTTCTCCCTGGAAAAGAATGCCCCACAGGCTGCCAAATACCGGCACGAGAAAAGTAACACTGGCGGTGCGAGTTGGTCCCACGTTTTGTAATAGATAGAAATACAATAAATAGGCAAAAGCGGTTGAAATCAAAATCAGAGCCAATAAGGCGATTATGGCTTTTGATGATGGTAATATTGGTGGAATGGTCAATGCGGCAGGGATTGCCAGCAGGATTGCCGCGCTTAACAACTGCACCATTGACGCATACATTGGCGGTAAACCAGTAAAGTTTTTGGAGGCGTAAACCGTGGCCGCACCATAACTGCATGCAGCCATAAGTGAGGCTACCGCAGCAATAATCACACCTGTATTGATGGCCAATGGTCCACCTCCCATCAACACACTTACACCAATTACACCCATCAGTACGCCCAAAAGTTTGCGCCGTGTCAGCTTTTCGTTACTCCAGGCCGTCGCTATAAGCACGGTAAACAATGTAGTGGTCGAATTCAGAATGGCGGCCAGTGAAACCGTTAATTTTAGTTCAGCGAAGGCAATCAAGGTAAACGGGAGAGCTGAATTGAATAAACCAACGATAAGGTATTTCCTCCAATTCTCTCGTAACTGGAGGGTTTTCCTGATACTGTTCTGGCGTTGGGTAAGATAAGCCACTACCAGCAAAATCATTCCGGCTAACAAAACCCGCACGAACATGAGTGCTAACGGGCCAAACTCAGATACCGCGATGCCGATGAATAGAAAAGATGCGCCCCAGATAGCACCCAATAATAATAGCGCTCCAAATTGAATCGGTTTCATACTTTATTCCTTTGTTATTTTGGTCGGTTAGACGCTCATCTTATCTGCATGATAAAAGGTGAATCCACCCTTACCCGAATTATTCTTCTACCGCTTCCTGGATTATCCGAGGCGATGAATGAATGCAGATGATTTCCAGCCGTTCAGTACCGATATTCTTGAACTTATGGGGAATCTCCGCACCGGCAACTACGATATCTCCGGGACCAGCCTCGATATCCTCTCCACCCACACTGATACGTACTTTTCCGCTGCGGACGATCCAGGTTTCCGGATAGGGGTGCTTGTGCAGATCCGGGCCCATGCCCGGCAAATTGTTAACATGGAAGAATGAAACGTTGGAACCATAGGGCTCACCTTCAAATTTGATTGTGCCGCCAGGGCTGGGTTGAAGGTCACCTGATCGAATTACACTATACATAGTAGAGACAGTTGACATGACATGAACTCCTATATGTATTCATTATATAGAGGACCGGGTTCAGCCAAAATAAATGTACTATTTTGACACCTTGCGAGTGAATCCTCTAGTGGATACTGGATGGCTGCGGATGAAATCCAGACATACAATAAAGCGATTCATCCATCCTAAAACCGTTAAAGTTGTGCTGTTAAATGATAGCTGAGAAACCCTATAATCGTCGGCTTGAATTTGAATAAAACATGCTAGTATGACTTAAATTCCAATCAAACTGGTACTTTGCTACAGCGGCTTTTTTCAGAGACCGGTAGCAACACATTGAACCAGGCTTTAACATCAGCTTGCCGTAGAATAGGAAAACATCCACTATGAATGCGTGGTTCAGTACCAGAAACGGAGATGGTTTATGCCAAATGAGCGTACCTATCCAATTCTACCCTGTGGTAACCTGGACGAATCGATCTCTTTCTATGAGTCGCTCGGTTTCAAACGAACCTACAGACAACTCCGTCCAAACCCTTACGCGGTAGTAGCTTTAGAAGACATACAAATTCACCTTTTTAGTTTTGAAGGATTCAATCCTGCCGATTCGTATGGCAGCGTAATTATTGTTGTGCCCGATCCACAGGATCTTTATAATGCATTTGCCGCAGGATTGCGAGAAACTTACGGGAAGCTACCCATCGCTGGCATACCACGAATTCTGCGACCGCGTAAAAAATTTGGCACCGTAAGCGGCTTCAGCATCGTTGACCCGGGCGGAAACTGGCTGAGGATTTCTAAGTTAGGTGATACTGAACAAGAAGATTCAGCAGAGAAAGCTGAAGGATTGGCGCAAGTCATTTATGTTGCTGCACGCCTAGGGGATGCTCATGGGAATGAGTTGCTTGCACTAAAAACCCTCGAGAACGGACTCACACGCTACACAGATGCTATGGACATTGATCTCGCAAAAGCGTATCTATACCGGGCTGAACTGGCCGTGCGCACCAATAACCTTGAGTTGGCTCAATCCTCCCTCGCCGCGGCGCTGTCACTCACATTCACTGAAGAGGAAAAGGCTGCTATTCTAGATGAATTGGCTCACGTAACATCGCTTGTTAATCAAAAATAAGCATGCATATTCCAGGATGTGTCATTTTGACGCTTCCCTGTTCGACATCTTTATAGAACGGCAAAAACAGCCGACAAACTATAGAAAAGGAGATAGTAATGACAAGTTGGAAAGAATTTACAAACCTGGCCCCTGAATTTGCAAAATTTGGGATGACCCGTTTTAAGAACGGGGTTGCTTATCTTGGTACACTGCGCGCCGATGGAAGCCCACGGGTGCACCCGGTAACACCAATTATTGGTGAGCAATTATTTCTATTTATGGAACCTACCTCGCCAAAAGGCAAAGAGCTGCTGCGTGATGCGCGCTATACACTGCATTGCGCTGTTGAAGATTCGAACGGCGGCGGCGGTGAGTTTTACGTTACAGGGCAGGCAACATTGACCGATGACCCGCTGATACGGGAGCAGGCTGTACGAGCATGCGCTTACACCCCTGAGGATCGCTATATCCTGTTTTCATTAACCATCGAGTTCGCCTTTATGAAAAGTTACCCTGACGATCAATCAACTACCAAGCGCTGGAGAGCGCCAAAAGGAACAAGCGATGCGTAAACTAAAATTACAGATGTTAATGTCAATTGACGGGTTTGTCGGTGGACGCGATGGGAATTTGGACTGGGTTAATTTAAATTGGGACGGTGATTTGCGCCAATATCTGGTGCAGAACCTCGACAATGTAGATTGTATACTGATAGTAATGGGGCGCACAACCCAAATGTCATTTATTCCGTATTACGCTTCCGTAGCAGAAAAACCTAGCGACCCATTCCATGAGTATGGGAAAAAAGTAACCGATACACCGAAAATCGTTTTGTCGAATACGCTTACACATTCCGAATGGCCGCTGACGAAGGTGATCAATGGTGATTTCATCGAAGAAACAAAAAAACTAAAGGAACAAAACGGCGGCGACATTATTGTTTATGGCGGGGTAATGTTTGCTTCCACGCTGATTAAGAATCACCTGGTTGATGAAATCCATTTACTGATCAACCCCGTTGCACTTGGCAGTGGGCTTCCTATTTTCGCTGACATTGAAAGTAAGCAAGAAATGGATCTTGTTAAATCCAAAGCTTTTGATTGCGGAATAGTTTGGATACAATATACCCCAAGAAAAATCCAAAGCTAACACTTTTTGTTGTGAGGCCTGTGGATAATGCGACATGCGGAGGTCTTGTAGTGTACAATCTGTAGATGATACGGATCAATTTGACGGACGATGACATAACTGCCAACAGGCAAGGGCTTCTCAGTGACAATCAACGAGAGATGGTGCGATTGCAGCGGTTGGAATGGGTGGCAGGGACGCTTGGCTTAGCCGGAGTCGCGTTGGGATTGCTGGCCATTCTGTTTCTGAAAATCCAACACCCAAGCTTTGCCGCCCGGGGCGAACTATTCTTGATTGTCCCGGTGATGTTGTTTTGGCTGTGGGTGCTCAGACATATGCCACAACGCTGGCGGCAAGCTACTCGCGATTTACGAGCCGGACAGGTTGCCATTGTAGAAGGGTTGGTACAAACTGATTTTGATTTTGGCATGGGATTGTTTCGCACGGTGCGCCATAGCATTCAAGTCCAGGAATATTCCTTTCGTGTTTCTCAGGCACAGCAAAGATTATTTAAAACAGGCCAAACCTACCGGATCTACCATACTACGTACACCCACCAATTTTTGGGTGCGCTGTTGTTGGTGGAAGAAGGCAATCCTCCATTAAGACCACCGAACCTGGCTGAACCGCTTTCGTCACGCGAGCTAGAGGTTGTTAAGCTTATTGCTTGCGGATTGACCAATCAACAAATCGGCGTACAGCTCTCTCTTTCCGTGAACACCGTCAAAATGTATACCTCGCAGCTTTACACTAAACTGGGTGTGAGCCGGCGCACTGAAGCGGTTGCCAGGGCGCGCGAACTGAATTTGCTTTAGACCACCCATTTTCCATACCTTTGTATATGGTTATAAACGGTCTGACAGGCTATAGTGAATGCAGGATAACTCAATTCAAGATGGAAACCTAAAAGGAGAGTATCATGCATAACATTTTTTTTATCAGGCGCCGATTTGGTGAGGAAAAAGGCAAACGGATCATTACTGTGCTTTTGATTTTGAGCCTGATTGTACTGGGTTTGGGAATTGGTTTGTTGTACCTAATAGGTTGAACCTTGCTCTCACTTGACCGTTGCATCCGATTTGCTTCCCGGCGATGGAAGATGCGCGGTCTCCGGGAAGGGTTGTGCTGAAATTAGCCAAAAAACGTGGGGCACCGGATATCCCGCAATAAGCAAAACTTCAAGGAACTGCGGAAAAGAGGTGTGTGAGCGGCATTGGGACCGGTGGCGTTGGGAGCGGGTGCATATTCGTTTCTTTCGTTTATCATTAAAAATATTCCAATCGGAACGAATGTATTTCCGGGAAATGACCGGTATGGGTGGGGATACTTCGGTGGAAATGGCAGATATGGTTGTTTTTTGTGGGTATTCGTTTTGGAACGAATGGGGAAACGAATGTGGAACGAATAGGGAAGAACAGTAATGAGTGATGAGTAATGCGGGTCAAGGAACCGGGTAACGGGCAGATGGTTACGCATTTTTTTATTTACCGCGAAACACGCGAAAAAAAGGTTGATTCTGACGGGAAACCCAAGGATGCCCTGTGGACTCTGAAGGTTTTCAGATCAGAGGTAGATGATGTCTATGTGGTTGTTAAAGTGCGATGGTTATGGGTTTTGTTGAAAATGGTATGGCGGGTTGGCAGCTATTCTTTTGCTGTGCACTGGCAGAGCAATGGTTTGCAACAGGTTTATTGTAGTACATTTGTTCTATTAAGTCAATCCCCCAATTTTTGATAATTGCCCATAAATTGATAAATGAGGGATGTTTTTTGGGGGTGAAAATATTTTTATTGGCTATACTTAACGCATGAGTGCGAGAGGGAATTGCACATTCGATAGTTTGTAAGCAGTCCTTGCCTCTAAAGTTTATGTTAAAGTTTTTCACAAAAAACATAGAGGAACCAGGCATTCCATGGATGGTATTTCACAGCTACACGTTACTACAAGCATGGAATTCCAGCTTATTTAGCAAACCTTCTTCACGACCCTTATTATTTAGAATGTGTTTTTGGAGATGATTTGAAAAATCTAAGGAATGACTCTATAGTTAGTTTTATTCCTAGTTTTACTGATGAAACGTACAAAGAAGATTATGGTTTAGCACTTAAAGGAATATATCTCGGATCAGAATTGGCATGGGCTAATCTTTTTCAAAAAAGATTTAATTTAGGTGTTTGGATTAGAAATTATCTACAAAATCCGGGAGCCATACTATGAAATAGAAAAGAACACTTAAATTTGTACTCATTGGGTGTGCTGTAGTTATAGTTTGCCTAGTTTTTGGATTTTGTGGATACCTTTATTGGCAAACGGCGGTAGATGAGCAAACTGCCGCAAGAAATATCGCAAACCGATTAGGGATACAACCCGATCCTGCAACAGTAACGGATTATGTTTATTGTCAGCTAATTGTTTTGGGAGAACCGAAACAGAAAGTTGAGGAAAATTTAAGCAAGGTGGGCTCGTATCATTCTGATCAAAATAATTCATTCACGAGCTACACATTCGATGATCCATATATTGGTCCTTTCTTGGGAGAAATCCAACTTGACTACGATAGCAATTGGGTACTAATTGCAAAAGGGAAGCGAGTGAGTCTTGGGGATTATCAATCCTTTACTTGTTCTTACAAACAATAATGTGATCTTTCCTTTTGACCTTTCCAGGCTGTTGAGTTTCAGAAAGTCGTATCCATAGAACATCTATAGATATACAATACCGGACTTAGCCTAATTAATAGACATATAAATGAAGAAGAGATAATAATCGCTCCTAACAATAAATCAATGGCTGAAAATGGCGAAGCAATATTTACCCTCAATGATGGCGCGTACCAATTTGCCGCCAATCTTTCCAATACGCGCTTCTGGAACAACGCGTGCAGCATGCCGGCTGCGCGTACCAAACCATCGTACTGCCAGGTGGGCTGGGCAGTGTGCAGGAGACGATGAATGGAATCCCGGGCGCATGTTGGAGAGTTGGGAATCGCTGCATTTTTGCCATTATGATGATTATGGTCCGGGATATGACGAATGGTTTGGCCCAGGCCGAATTCGGCGTAAAACGAGCAAGTGAAACCGATGTGGGGGGTGTATGAGGGTCACAATTGACAAGTATTCCACAAATCCACGTCTCTGGGGTTCGGAATGCGGGGTGCCCGGGGATTGGGTTTCAATTTTAGTGAATAAATGGCCAGTGAAAAACAAAGCCGGGGATTGAAAATGAAGAAAGAAAAAAAGTGATTACGATAGAAAATTGAAGGATGGGGAAAGGAATAAATAAGAAGTAGAAGACCGTTTGGTGCATTGGAAAATTGTGTTTATTCTGAATTTTGGAGTACTCTTCGATAAATCTCCGGGCTAAGGAACAACACCAGATAAATCTGGTTTTCAGAACAAATTCGAGGTAAAGTCCGCGCACTTTGGATCCTGATCAAGAGTGAGTGAGTAGACTCAATTTTCTAATTTTTTATGTGCTATAAAGGCGGATTAAGTCGCAGAATGTTTGCTCCCCAAGAGCAAGTGTGAGGTTTCACAATATCGAGGAAGACAGGTGGATAAATCTACCAATCATGAAACAGCCCGGTAAAAAAGCCATTGGATTAGTTTTTTAGGGAAAACTTTATGTATTTCATCTAAATAAAGATGACATTCAACATCAATCCCAATTTTTGTTTTGTAATTACTACTATCTATGCTATACTGGCAAAATATTAAGGGTAAGCACTAAGAATACAACGCTCTACTACCCCGTCGGGGAAAATTATTGGTGAATCTAAAGCAGTGAAATAAAGGCATTTACAGTTTAACTGTATTGGCCTGATTTCGCGCATGATTCTGTATCCGTATTCCAAATTTATCAGGGAGTTTCCACATATGAAAAAGCTTTTCAATATATTGGTTTTGGCTGCTGTTTTGCTTTCCGGTTCCTTTCAGGCGGCGGAAGCCCGCCCGGCAATACCCGATACAGCGGTTGGGACACCAACAGTGGAGAGTAATTTAGTGCAAGCCACACCTGTGCCAGTGGTTGAGGAAACCGAGGCGGTTGATGTTACACCACAACCTGGCTTAACCCTGCGATTAGAAAAAACAGAATTGATGCCGGGGGAGATTTTTGCATTATCCTGGACAATTGCAGAATTGGGTACGGATGAAAAACTTAATCAAATGGAATTGGAAATTTGTGTGCCGCCGGATGTGAACTCTGTGGGTGATACCGAAAAAGCCTTTAATGGCGAAAGTGGCTGCTGGAGAGACGGCATGAAAGGGGTAGAAGGATCTTTAAGCTGGCAGCTTGGCGAGGCCGCCTCCGGAAAAATGGCGATTACGGCAATATTATGGAATGGTGAGGTGAAAGCTGCAGAAGGAAGTGTTGATTTTTATGCCGGGATCCAAGACCCTGAGACGCCGGAAGTGAAGATTAACCTGGATCAGACAGCCATCCTGGCGAAAAATAAGGATCAGATAACTACAACTCTGCATATTGCCGGGTTTGAAAGCAAACGAACCAGTGGGCAACTGACCCTGGAGGTGTGTTTGCTGGATGCCATTCAGCCTGCCAATGTAGAAAGGCTGGGCGCTCTGAAGGAAGAAAGCGGGTGTTACCGCCAGGCGATTGACCAGGCTGATGTTACACTGGATTGGAATTTGCAGAAGGACGGCATTAACGATCAAACCGCGCTGCAGTATGCGTTGTTTGACGGCGAGACTTTGATCTCCGCGGAAGTTGTAGATATTTTCTTCCAGGCGAGCGGCAGTGTGGCGAAGGACAAAGATAATCGCATTGAGGCTAAAGATGGGAAAATGAAAATTGATTTCCCGCAAAATGCTTCCACAAGGAATCTGGATATTACCATTCGAAGCGATTTTGATGATTCAGGGGAGATTGCCGGCAAACCGGTGCGCTTGAACGCATTTGACGCAGAAACCGGTGAAATGGTGAAAGAATTTGAGGGGGAAGTTGTTCTGGAAATGTCTTACGCCGGGACTGAGGTGGAAGAAGACCCGATGGCCTATCAATGGGAATATTTTGACGAAGAAGACAAAGAATGGAAGTCTATCCGTACAGAATATGATCTGGAACAGAAAATTATCCGCGGATATACCACTCATTTTTCGGCGTTTGAAATTGGTAATGACGAAATGTTGAACACCATGATTCCATTGCTAAATTCGGCCGAAGTATCCTCTTATTCCGGGGGAGCATCCTATTCCATTCCGATTAACATTCCAGCTAGTACAGGAAGTTATTCTCCATCTATAACACTCTCCTATAACAGTCAGATCGCTGACAGTGCCTCCAGCCAGAGCCAGGGCTCGGAAGTTGGCCTGGGCTGGGCGTTGAGCTATGGCGGCAAAATTGTTACGGATACGGGAAAATCGATAACATCTACAACTGATGATACTTATTCAATTGCGGTTGGAAATATTGCGAATTCACTAGTTCCAGTTGCGCATGGAACAAACTACATCGAGTATAAAACAAAAATTGACTCTTATGTCAGCATCCGTAAATATAATCCATCGTCCGGGGAAGATTATTGGGTAATGCTTGACAAGGTTGGCAACAAATATACCTTTGGCAGTTTCTCTCGATATTGGGGCGGCGACAATGATAAATATTCAGGGTGGGATTTGACAGAAGTTGAAGATATTTACGGTAAGGTTACCAGATTTACATATTTTGTACATCAAGCTGGTCAAAGCTTTCCACAAGTAACCATGGAAAAACAAATCCGCAATATCATTTATCCTGACGGACATACCCGCATTCTGTTTACATGGAGTAACACCAGACGCGATTATGAGAAGAAATGGTGGGATGGAAGTACATGGATTCCTCACTTCAAAAATGAGATAGATATGATTCAGGTGCTATATGATCCAACCATTGCTGATCTGGGTAATGGAGACGAAATAATAATCAGCACCACTGATTTGAACTACAACACCAATAATCAACAGATATTTCCTGCCATGTTGTATGAACATATATATGGACAGAACAATGGAAAAACACTTGTTCTGACTGAGGTTATCACCAAAGGTAAAAACGGGGGTGAACTCAACAGAGTGTCGTTTAGTTACGATTATATGCATCTTACTATGATTAATAATCACGCCGGTGCAAATGTGACATTTACCTACGAAGCCCCGCCTTATTATTCATCCTCTGAAAATGCGGACCGTACCACAAGAGCAGGTGTTGGAAGCGAGTTGATGGGGGGGTATGCATATTACACTTCACACCAAGACATGTATGCATTCGCCTATCCCGGTCAGGCACACAAATTGAGATGTGTTGTAGGGGGAGTTTATACAGACACCCCAGGTTTGGTTTGGCACGACATAGATCAAAACACAAAAGCCAAGTTTTTTATAGATTCAAACTTTGGTGATAGTGATGGAATCGGTTACCGATCCGTAGATGTGAGTTCAACGTTCTATGGATATGAAAAGGATTTAGATAATATTGATCGGATCGTCAGACAATTTGAAACAATTATCGTAACCGATGCCGAGACTGCAACGAAACAGACACACCCAGGTATATATTTCCCTTATGGAGGGTTTGGTAAAACCAAAAATTGTACCATTACCCCGCTGGTAACGCGTTACCTTGTTTCAAAAAAAACAGTCACAGATACTGTTTCTAATCCGGATAGCGTTACCGAATATACCTATTCTTATGAAGATGCTGCTGTCAATAATAATGATGGTATTGAAGGCGGTAATTCCGTCATTTTAACGGATAGTGCTACCCTTTCCATTCCGATTCAGACCTATGAATATTCTGAATATCGCGGACATTCCATAACAACAGTTGTTGACAGTGTTCGTAATACAAAAATAGTAACTTATTATCACCAGGATGATATTCGCCAAGGTTTGGCTTATCAAACAGAAATTCGGGACAATTCCAATAACAAATTGCTTTCCATGCAGAAGATAGTATATGTTCCATCCACCGATTCGGGAGATCAGAATAACTCTATCTGTGCCAGGAATGAATCAAATGTTTGCTATCTGGATAGATACAGGTATTACACGGTTGAGGTAGAATCCACTGAATCACGCACATACGACAACGCTGGTGTGTATTACATGGCTGTTAGAAATGAGTATGAATACGACAGTTATGGAAATGTGATCAAAACAAAAGTTTCAACATGCAGCGGTGAAAATGAAAATGAAAGTTGTTCACCCAAGACACTGTCTGTAACCGGTTACCAACCAAATATAAACATAGCAAACAATACCTACCTGGTTGGTTTGCCAACTTATTCCGCTCTGTATGGATGCCCGAATGGCACTTGTTCTCAAACCATGGCAAACCTAGCCAAGTTCAGCTGTAATATTTATGATCCGGCAGCTGGCAGCGCGACAAGTTGTGGTATCTCTTCTACCGGTTCGATTACTCAAATCACACCTGCAAATGGTATTGTAAAAGGCAGCCGAACCTTACTTGACGTAACCGGTGATATTAAATACCAGGACACTGTGCTGACCTACGATGAATGGGGAAATATTGCCACGCAAAAGACGTATAGCAATGCGGGTACGAATTCAGCGTATGCAACGGGAACATATCATCAAAGCAGCATGACTTATGATAGCGCGTTCCACAACCGGATGCTTACTCAAACGCAGACACTTAGCGGAACACAAAACGCGACAACGACGATGAACTATAATTCCGGTGAAGCGTGTAACTGGTTTGGCAAACCCAATTCCATAGTGGATGCCAATGGGCATACCACTACCGCAAAATGCGATGAATTTGGGAGAATCACAGAAATCCGGCAGCCGGGGGACGAAAGCGGCCTGGCAACAGTTACGGCAGATTATACAAAGTATCAATCTGATACAGCGCCCGCTAACATTGTGACAAAGACGAATTTGAACGACTCTAATTATATTACTTCCATCCAATATGCCAGTGGATTGGGGCAGGTGCTCCAGACTCAACAAAAATGGATTGGTGGAACGAATACCCTGGTGACCAAGAGCGGTTATGACGCGGCTGGCCGCCAGATACAGACGGAAGTACAGCCTCATGATATACCGCTCAATGGTTTCTATACAGGAGGTTTTGGAGATGTGATAGAGACAACTTATGATGGATTGGATCGTGTAAAGCAGGTTAATAACCCTAACCATACATATACACAATATGCATATGATGTGGTCGAGCGGAATGGGCAGTACCTTCTTAAACAAATCGCTTACGATCCGCGGATTGTTAACAACACTGGTGACACCAATGAGAAATACACTTATACGAATGCGTTGGGACAAGTGGTGGAAGTAACCTCCAAATGGAAGGATACGAAAGCAAGCAATGATTTCCGAAATGAGTATATGCGGGTACTCTATACGTATGATGCCGCCGGTAACCTAGTAAATGTGGAACAACGATATGGTTCAAACATGTGGTTAACAACATGGATGACCTATGATAAAGCCGGGCGGAAATTAAGCATGAGTGATCCGGATATGGGTAATTGGGTTTATAAATATGATACATCCGGTAATCTGAAAGAGCAGGTGGATGCCAACGGTAACCTTACCTGTATGTGGTACGATCTTTCAGGCCGGGTAACCGGGAAACAATATAACCCGACTTCTGGAAATTGTAATACGCAGCCGGCGAATTCTCAGCAAACCCCAGGATATACATACTTTATCTATGATGAACCTGGGCATGGAGAAATCCCAAATCAATCGACGATTGGACAATTAACCTCCGCCTATAACAATGTGATGGCTATCGATTATCACTACAATAATAAAGGCCAGGTGTCTTCGGTTACCTATGATCACGCCTGGATAAGTGGACCGGAGTATACTTTTGTCTATACTTACTATGCCAATGGGGCTCAAAAAGAAGTAACTTATCCGGACGGAGAAACACTGACCTATTATTATGATAATCGGGGATTGTTGTCTCGGGTAAATTCCAACATATTTGGTGACATGGCAGGAGGAACGCTACAATCTCCCACCTATGATTCTCTCGGGCGGGTTACCAGCTTCCCGGTAAAAGGAATTACCTTAAACTATGCCTATTATTCGGCAGATGAATTGGGGATGCTGCGCTTGAAATCGCTTACCATTCCGGGTAGTCCATCATTTATGAATCTATTCAAGTTGGAATTCACTTACGATTTAAATGGAAATATCAGTACCATTAATGATCAATATGCCGGCACGGCTGGTTCTCCTGTTTATGAAACAACCACTTATCAATACGATGGGTTGAACAGATTGGTTGACGCTGATATTACCAACAACCCCCATTTTGGAGCAGATTACCACTATGAATATGATTATGATGATTATAGCGGAAATCTGACCACAACAAAGAAGGATAATACGACAACCTATACCAGGACATATGATATTACCCCTACGCCTGGAGTTGCGCCGGAACAGCCCCATGCTGTAAAAAGTTACGGTGTAGAAGCTGAAAATCCTACCAATATTTATAACTACGATGCCAATGGTAATATGACTTCACGGACAGAGGACGGGATTCTTTATACCCAAACCTGGAATGCCTTCAATATGCTGCGGCAGGTGACCTGGACAGAGAATGGTGAGATACATACTGTCACGTTTGGGTATGATCCCAATGGAGTAAGGGCGGTGAAAGTGCATAAAATCGAAAATGGACCAATAACAACAGAGGAAACCACTTTGTATATTGGTGGACTGTATGAAAGAAAATACATCAGTTTACCTGAAAATAATACCAATCGCTTTGGTTCTCTGAATTGAAGAAGCCATTTTATAGGAATGATTATCAACGAATCTCTGGCAAAATCGATGAAGGAACCAGTCATGCGAGAAAAATTAAAAGTCCGGAATATAACTGTTCACTTCTGTGACATATTCAAAATCCAATTCAACACAACTGATGGCCAAATCTGAGGAATGCAACAATGATTAATTCAATAAATATATCATTTCATACTAAACGAATTCTACATAGTTTACTGAGTATCTTGATTGCTTTTTCTATAGTAATTTCGGGGTTGCATTTTACCGGTACTTCTCCGGTGAAAGCCGCCACTAATCGTACGCTATTTTACGACGAAGATTTCTTGTCACCCAATATCAGTGCTTCGTCAAATGTCACTTTCCAAAACACTCCTTATTCTTCCAGTTGGGGCAGTACAGTTGGTGTACGTGTATGGGATTTCTATGACAGTCTAAATAGCAGCAACCGCGCGAATGGCAATCAATACACCCCGACTCCATGGCAATTAAGAACAGCATATGGAAAGGGGTACGGTAATTATGCCTTCAATGATGGTTTGATGATTTATAATGGCGTTGGTGGACCTGGCGGCACGAGCCTTTTTTACGGTACTGGCCCGGCTACCAGTTTTAAAATTAGTTTTGAGGTGTATGGGCAAGATATTGTTGGTTCCGGTCAAGCTTTAGCCGGATTCCGGTATAGCGGTGCCAATGGGCATATACTAAACTATCATATTGTTCTTGATCAAACAATCATGAAAACTGGACATTGGGATGATACAACCGGAACATCGCCTATGACAGGCAATTCTTATGGCAGTTATACCAAACAATCCTGGTATACCATTACTATGCATTATACTGGGGGAACCTCGCTTAACGTGTGTAGGGGCAGCTATTGCCAAAGTGTGAGCCTCCCTTCTTCGATCACCGGTTTACAAGGGTTGTATATGACTTGCCAGAATTGGCAGACAGATACAACCTCTAAATGCTGGGCAGCATTCCGTAATGTTCGATTGGCATACCCGGTTATCGGCTATGTAACCAGCAAAGCAATCCAACCTTCATCCGGTTTTGGTTACGGTATATTTTCGGCGAATTTTTATGAAAACATGGATGGTTCGGTCAAATTTGACATTCTTAATGCCAATTCTGGCGCAGTCATTGCCGCTAATGTGGCCAGTGGCTACAATTTGAGTAACATATCATCAAGCATACCGATCAAGCTGCGCGCCAATTTCAGCCGGTCTTGGTTCAATGTTTTTACTCCTCCACCATCGTTGTACAGTTGGACGGTAAGCGAAATTGATAACAAAGCACCGGTTTCTACTATAAGTAAATCCCCTACGGGATGGACGAATGGAAATGTAACTGTTACGGTATCGGCAACCGATAACTTCTCCGGAGTTGCTCACAACTACTGTCGTCTCTCCGGTGGCTCTTATCTGGATGGTGGTTCAGGAAACTGCGTTTTAACTGCATCCAATAATACTACAGTGGAGTACTATGCGAGTGATGCTGCCGGAGCAACATCCAGCCTTCAAACATACACAATTACAAATATCGATAAAACGGCACCTAATATTACCGGAGTAACGGTCAGTGAAAGCCATGGAATACAGAATAATTCGATAACGAACCTGAGTGCTCCTTCATTTTCCTGGAATGCAGCCACTGACACTGGAGGATCCGGTCTTGCAGGGTATGGTATTGATTGGGGAACCACTGGAAGTTATCAATCAAACAATATTTTTAATCCAACTCTAACAACATCCGGATTGTATTCTTTACAAATCAGAGCAAAAGATAATGCAGGAAATTATTCAGGGTGGGTACTCAAATTTTCCTATAAATTTGATAATACCCCTCCCTCAAAACCAAGCAATATTGTCGAGAATCATGGGGTAGTAAATGGTTCACCTCAAGGAGTAGTGCAAACACCCACTTTCC
Source organism: Chloroflexi bacterium HGW-Chloroflexi-10 (assembly GCA_002840755.1). Classification (GTDB taxonomy): domain Bacteria; phylum Chloroflexota; class Anaerolineae; order Anaerolineales; family Anaerolineaceae; genus UBA6170. Next base: position 154,086 of record PHBZ01000027.1, read on the forward strand.
AATGGGGAGAATCATCCGATAATTTTTCATTATTGCAATATAGAGTATATTTCGGCTCTAGTAATGTGAATATTCCAGCGATTAATTCCTTACCAATTATTTCTAAAACAAATAGAATTTTTTCACCAACCAATTTGCCGCTTGAAAATCAACCATATTATTTTATTGTTTACGCTGAAGATGAAGCTCATAATTTTAGTGTTGGTTCGGATATGTTTACTTTTACATATTCAGGAGAAGGGGAAGTCACCAAATACTATGGCCTCGGACCCGTAACCGCGATGAGCCAGGATGGCGAATACTTCACGCTTGTCTCCGACCAGGTGTCTTCGACCGCGCTGGTGGTGGATGCGGACGGTGATGTGGTCTCCGAGACGCGGTATTACCCGTTTGGTGAGGTGAGGTATACGAGCGGGAATTCCCCGACGGACAAGACTTACACTGGGCAAAGAAGCGAAGACTTTGGGTTGATGGATTACAATGCGAGATATTACTCGCCTTTGCTGGGCAGATTCGCGTCCGCGGATACGATAGTGCCTGAGCCGGGGAATCTGCTGGCGTGGGATCGATATGCATATGTGTATAATTCACCTATCGGAAATACCGATCCTACCGGACATTTTACGGATGATGCGTTATATGACTATTTATTAAAATTAAATAAAGGTGATGAAGAGCAAGCAGGTAGAACTTTAGCATTATGGAAAGTAAATAAAGATTGGATGGATTTATTGCATGATGCTGAAGGAGGAGCTTCTCTTAATGAAATGATTGGGGATATGTTATTTGTCTCAAGTAATGGCGAAAATGGAAATATGAGTGTCACAGGTACTCAAATGTACGGAGTAGGTCAAGATTATCTTGAAGGGCTCTCGGGAGGAAACAATCTGGTTGATTTATTCAATGGGATGCAGGGTGCAGGCACTGTTCGTCCAAATCTGGGATCTGAGTCAGAAATCAGAAATGTGTTTGGAAATTTGCATATAAGAAATCACGAATATACAACGGCAA
>PHBZ01000028.1 GCA_002840755.1 Chloroflexi bacterium HGW-Chloroflexi-10
CGTCTTACCATGGTCAATATGTCCCATTGTTCCCACATTAAGGTGGGGTTTGCTGCGATCGAATTTTTCCTTTGCCATAAGATCAATTGCTCCTCAAAAATCCTTCGATTTATATGTTTATATATTCAAGATACGACGAGCCACGGATTCAGAAACCGGTGCGTAATGGTCAAATTCCATTGAAAAGACCCCACGCCCCTGTGTTCCTGAGCGTAATTCAGTAGCGTAACCAAACATTTCTGCCAATGGCACCATTGCGCGAGCTGCATGAGAATTTCCGGGTCGAACATCCATTCCCTGGATTTCTGAACGACGGGCATTTAATTGTCCCAGCACTTCGCCAAGGTATTCTTCTGGCATAACAACCTCTACCTTCATAATTGGTTCAAGTAAAACTGGGTGTCCCTTTTGGAAAGCTTCTTTGAAACCAAAGACAGCAGCCATCTTGAATGCCATTTCACTTGAATCAACTTCGTGGTAGGATCCATCCACTAACGTCACTTTGAGATCAGTTACCGGGTAACCTGCCAGAATACCAGATTCGGCAGCTTCCTTTACACCATGCTCAATTGCTTTGTAATACTCTTTGGGAATGACACCACCGGTTGTTTTTTCTTCAAACACAATTCCACCACCACGAGCCAGAGGTTCCATATTGAAAACAACATGACCATATTGACCATGACCACCAGATTGCTTTACATATTTATAGCTGACTTCTTTTACTGCATTTTGAATCGTTTCGCGATAGGAAACACGTGGTTTTCCCACATTTGCTTTAACGTTAAACTCACGCAACATGCGGTCAACCAAAACATCCAGATGCAATTCTCCCATCCCACGAATGATCGTTTGACCGGTGGTATCGTCTGTATTGACTCGGAAAGTGGGGTCCTCTTCAGATAAGCGACGTAAGGCTTCGCCCATCTTATCTTGATCGGCAGAAGATTTAGGTTCAATGGCGATCGAGATAACTGGTTCGGGAAAACTAATGTTTTCCAAAACAACTGGTTTATCTACATTGCATAGAGTATCACCCGTAAAGGTAAACTTTAGCCCTAGAATGGCGCCAATATCACCGGCCGGGATAAATGGAACATCCTCACGGCGATCGGCATACATCCGGATCAAACGACCAACACGTTCTTTTTTACCTTTAACTGGGTTAATCACTGTTTCGCCTGCAATCATACGTCCGGAATATACCCGGAAGTAAGCCAGACGCCCCACATAGGGATCAGCAACAATCTTAAAGACCAAAGCGCTCAACGGTTGATCATCTTCTGTGGGCAGTTCGATTATTAAATCTCCATCCAATGATGTGCCTTTTACAGGTGGAACATCAAGCGGGGAAGGTAGAAAATCAATAACAGCATCAAGAATTGGCTGAACGCCCTTATTTTTAAGAGAAGAACCGCAAAATACCAAAGTGGTTTTGCTTGCCAGAACCGCGCGTCTTAGGCCTGATTTCAATTCCTCGTTACTAATTTCATCGCCATCAAGGAATTTTTCTATCAGAACGTCATCCACTTCAGCAGCTCTTTCAAACATTGTCGCACGTGCTTTTTCGGCATCTGCAAGCATATCTGCTGGAATTTCTCGTTCGATCGGTTCGCGGCCTTCTTTATCTTCCCAGTACACCGCAACCATTTTTACTAAATCAATCACGCCAAGGAAATTAGATTCCGATCCAATGGGGAGTTGCATGATAATTGGATTTGCACCCAATCGATCTATTATGGATTGAACCGAGCGTTCAAACGAAGCACCAACGCGATCCATTTTATTAATAAAACAAATCCGTGGAACTTCATATCGGTCTGCTTGACGCCACACAGTTTCACTTTGTGGTTCCACACCTTGCACCGCATCAAAAACAACAACCCCACCATCCAACACCCTCAATGAGCGCTGAACTTCTGCTGTAAAGTCGATATGTCCGGGTGTGTCAATGATATTGAACTGGTATCCCTTCCATTCGGCGGTAACTGAAGCGGAAACGATCGTGATACCACGTTCGCGTTCTTGCGCCATCCAATCTGTTACGGTTGTACCATCATCAACAGAACCAATCCTATATGTTTTTCCAGTATAGAAAAGGATCCGTTCAGTAGTGGTAGTTTTCCCGGCATCAATGTGGGCAATTATTCCGATATTTCGACAACGTTCTAATGGAAAAGAGCGAACCATCTTACACCCAACAACCTATTAAACACGATAATGTGAGAATGCACGATTTGCTTCAGCCATTTTATGGGTTTCTTCGCGCTTGCGCACGGCAGTACCCTGGCCAGAAGCTGCATCCAAAATTTCACCGGCAAACTTTTCGGAAAAAGTATGTCCGGAGCGAGAACGAGAAGAAGCAATAATCCAACGAATCGCAAGTGCCACTCGGCGATCGGAAGCAACTTCCATAGGAACCTGATAGGTTGCACCACCCACACGACGTGGGCGCACTTCCATCAAAGGACCAACATTTTTCAATGCAGCTTCCATAACTTCAATCGGGTATTTCCCGGATTTCTGTTGGACTATGTCTAATGCATCGTAAACCAAACGCAGTGCAACACTTTTCTTGCCATTTTTCATAATATGGTGAACAAATGTTTGAACATAAACATTATTATATTTGATATCAGGAGGAGTAATTCTCCGTTCCGGATTTGTACGTCGCATGATTTATCTCCGTTCTAAAAATTTATTTTTTGGCTTTCGGTCGTTTGGAACCGTATTTAGAACGACCCTGTCCTCGGTTGGCAACACCAGTGCTGTCCAAAGTGCCACGGACAATATGGTAGCGCACACCAGGCAAGTCTTTCACACGACCACCACGCACAAGCACAACCGAGTGCTCTTGCAATTGGTGACCTTCGCCAGGAATATAGGCGGTCACTTCAAGACCATTGGTCAATCGTACACGAGCAATTTTGCGCAATGCAGAATTTGGTTTCTTCGGAGTCATGGTGCGAACAACTGTACACACACCACGTTTCTGAGGAGAACCTTTATCCTGTCGAGTACGACGCTGCTTCATAGAATTCAATGTGTATTGCAGAGCAGGTGCCTTACTCTTGGACTTTTTGGTCACACGACCTTTGCGGATCAATTGATTGATAGTTGGCACGTCTTCTTGCCTCCAAGTAAGATTTTTCTAAAATAATTTGTTTATTCTCATTAATTAAGGCCATCTGTCTTGATGATGGCCTCGACACTAGCCGACACGTAATAGCAATGTTTGCTATCTGGAAGGCAACGAGGGTCGATTATATCATGGGTGACTTTTCAGGTCAAGAACATAATTTTAACCCAGGCCGCCAATACCACCTCCGAGACCTAATAAACCTGTTTCCATCTTGGGAGGTTTAACGCGTTCTTCGTCTTTGCCAAACCGCACAGATTCTCCGCTGTCCATGACAGCTTCGACTGATAGGCCCAGACTTTGCAATTCTTTCACCAATACCCGGAAGGAAGCTGGCAGACCAGGTTCTTCAATCTGATCACCTTTGACAATAGCTTCGTATGTAGCCACGCGACCCTGCACATCATCCGACTTTACAGTCAGCATTTCTTGCAGAATATAAGCAGCGCCATACGCTTCCAAAGCCCAAACTTCCATTTCACCAAAGCGCTGGCCACCAAATTGGGCTTTACCACCCAGCGGTTGCTGGGTTACGAGACTGTATGGTCCAGTTGAACGTGCATGCACTTTGTCTTCAACCAAATGGTGAAGCTTCAGCATTGTCATTACGCCAACCGTTACCGCCTGGTCGAATGCTTTGCCGTTCTTACCATCTCGCAGAACCATTTTGCCTAGAATTGGCATTGGTCTGTTGTTAGAGCGCATGAACTCATCGGCTTTGACACGCACATTTTCATCCGTAACATCTTGAATATCCTGGCCTTCTGCCACCAGCCATAGTTTCAAGCATGCAATGATTGCTCGATCATCACGTGCTTTAGCAGTTTTTTCGCCTTGGACTTCAACGGATTCAAAAGCGACTATTTCATCTGGGTTATAGCCATTATCTCGCAGCCATGCTTCCATCACCGCTTGCCGTGCATATTGCCGGTCCGATGACAGACGATAAATATCATAACCCTGATCACCCAGCCACTGTTCCATATACAGTAAACGTACTTCTTCATCATCACGGATCATTTCTGGCGAATAATCCTGGTCCTTAACCCAATTCCAGGCATTAAGTGCAGTATCGTGCCAGGAGCGGTCAATCATCCAGGCACGCGCCAGTTCCGCTTCGATTTCATGTTCAGTGGTACCATCAAACACCGGAGTAATAGCCCGGAAACCAAGCCGCAGAGCAGCCCAGCCCAGGTGTACTTCCAAAACCTGACCGATGTTCATACGACCTGGAACACCAAGTGGGTTAAGAATAATATCAACCGGGGTACCATCTTCCAGAAATGGCATATCTTCCACTGGAACAACTCGTGAAACCACGCCTTTATTCCCATGTCGACCAGCCATTTTATCACCGGCAGTGATTTTGCGGCGCTGCGCTACTGAAACGCGCACCATCATATCCACGCCGGCGGATAGATCCGAATTATCTTCACGTGTGAAAACTTTTACATCAACTACTTTACCACGCTCACCATGCGGCATGCGCAAAGAGGTATCTTTCACATCTCGTGATTTTTCACCAAAAATAGCTCGCAGCAAACGTTCTTCAGGTGTTAATTCTTTTTCGCCTTTAGGAGTGATCTTGCCGACAAGAATGTCATTGGGACCAACTTCAGCACCTATTCTGATAATGCCGCTTTCATCCAGGTCTTTAATGGCATCTTCACCCACATTGGGGATATCCCGGGTAATTTCTTCCGGACCCAATTTTGTGTCACGAGCTTCCACTTCATATTTTTCAATATGCACGGAAGTAAAACGATCTTCCTGTACCAGACGCTCAGAAATCAGAATAGCATCCTCGAAGTTACCACCTTCCCATGAGACAAAAGCAACCACTGCATTTTGTCCTAATGCCAGGTGACCATTCATCGTTGAAGATGAATCAGCAAGAACATCGCCTTTACGAACGATTTGGCCTTTCACAACTGCAGGACGTTGGTCTATACAAGTACTCTGGTTAGATCGTTGGTATTTACGCAACATATAATGCCGTAAACCATTTTCACCCCGTACCACAATCTCGCTGCCAGTCACAGAGATAACATCACCATCATCTTCTGCTACCAGTACCTGACCGGAATCTTTTGCGGCATATCGCTCCATACCAGTGGAAACCGTAGGAATATCCGGACGCAGCAATGGAACAGCTTGCGCCATCATGTTGGAGCCCATTAATGCACGATTGGCATCATCATGTTCTAGGAAGGGAATTAATGAAGCGCTGATCCCAACCACCTGATTGGGCGCTACATCCATATAGTTAATCGCATCCTGTCCGGAAACGATAAAATCAGAATGGTGGCGGCAGGAATTACGCTCACGCTCAAATTCAAATATTTCAGTTAATGGGGTGTTTGCCTGAGCAATAACAAATTTATCCTCTGCGTCAGCTGATAAGTATTCCACATCTTCAGAAACAAATGGTTTAACGGGGATACTCTTACGTTTCAACTTCTTCAAAGCAGGTTGCATTTCAGCAGTCACCCGCTCACCATCACTCACAATAATTTCACCGGTTTCAGAGTCCGCCAGAGTTTCTTTTACTTCACGGCCAACCAATCGGGCATCATCCGATCCAAGATATTTAACCACACGTCGGTAAGGAGTTTCAATGAAACCATACTCATTCACCATAGCGTATGTTGCCAAACGACCAATCAAACCAATGTTTGGACCTTCCGGCGTCTCAATTGGACATATTCGGCCGTAATGGGAATGATGCACATCACGCACATCAAAACCCGCACGTTCACGACGTAAACCGCCAGGACCTAAAGCTGATAATGTGCGTTTATGGCGCAACTCAGCTAATGGATTGGTTTGGTCCATAAACTGAGACAACTGGCTTGAACCAAAAAATTCACGTAGCGCAGCTACAACCGGGCGAATATTCACCAGGCTAGCAGGAGAAATCTGATCCTGATCACGAATGGACATACGTTCTTTGATGACACGCTCCATCCGGCGCAGACCTACACGCAGTTTGTTCTGGATTAATTCACCCACGGTCTTAACGCGGCGATTGCCGAGATGGTCTATATCGTCTTTATCTTCCTGCTCATTATTGATTAGAATTAAGCGGCGGGTTAATGCCACAATATCCCATCCTGTGACAGTCCGGTGCGATACGGGTATGTGATCGGTCAAATCCAACTTTTGATTAAGTTTATAGCGACCTACCCGCTCCAAATCATAATGGCGCTGGTCAATCAATTGCTCTTCCAAAAACTGACGTGCATTATCAATAGTAGCCGGGTCACCGGGGCGCATACGCTTGAAGAACTCTACTAGAGCAGCTTCGGCAATCGTCATTCCACCGCTCAAATCCCATGCCGGCTCCTGACGTATACTGTTAGCAATAAACAAACGATCTGGGTCACGGTCCACTTCCTGAAACAAAGCAATCAGTTCCTCATTAGAACCGGTTTTGATCGCTTTATCCGTCAGACCATCATCAATCGCAGCCAGCGCCCTTAAGAATATGGTAATAGGGACTGTACGCTTACGATTAAACTTGAGAATCAAATAATCGTTTTTCCGGGTTTCAAATTCCATCCAAGCGCCACGATCAGGAATCAATTTTGCCATCGCCAGGCGATGACCGGTTGATCGATCTATGGTAGCTTCAAAATACACACCTGGAGAACGGATCAGCTGAGATACAACAACACGTTCAGTACCATTAATAATGTAGGTACCCTTTTCGGTCATCTCAGGGAATTCGCCCAGGAATATATCCTGCTTGATCGGTTCTGGCACATCCGGGCCTGCTAAAAGCACGGAAACCCACAGGGGACTGGCGTAGGTCAAATCGCGTTCTACACATTCATCAATGCTGTGTTTCGGCGCCTCAAACCAATATTTCAGCTCCCACTGTTTTGATTCAACAGAACGACTCGGGAAATATAATTTCATCCCCTTGTTGTATGATTCGATGGGAGATATCTCATCAAAAAGGTCCGCCAGCATATCGGTTTTCAATCGCTGGAAAGACTCCAATTGCACCTCAATTAATTGAGGCAAATCATAAATCACAGGAATACGCGCGTAAGATTTTACTGGCAAAAAAGACATATGTTTCTCCTGGCGTTGTCAACCCGATTGAAGAAAATTGCCCTATTTCTCCATTTTACAGGCGGGATGCAAACCGATATTATATCAAAAGCGACCACACAGGTCAAGACATCTTCTGAAATTCATGCAAATTGAGTATGCATGTTGCTATAGTAGTTAGTATATCTTTCATACCCTACTGCTATTGTACTGTATTTTCCTCATTCATGTAGAAACTGCCACTGGTTGTTACGCCAAATCGCTTTACGTAATGGGATGATTGTTCCTTTTATTTCTCCACTTTTAAAAATTTCTAATAAACCAATGGTTGGACCAAGTCCATCATTTCCCTTATCATAAGCTGATCCGGAATTAAAATAAAGGCAATCACCTTCTTTTCGATTTTCTGTGTAATGTGTATGACCAAATACAACGATCTGAGCATCCTGTTTAATTTTCACCAAATGACGAAAATAACGTTCAAAATGATAACCTGCCAGCATGTAAGGGAACTTATCAATAATATAAGAAACCCACCCGCCATGCCCGTGGGTAAGGGCAATTTTTATCCCTGCTGCTGAAACATAGCGTACCAGTTCAGCTTCTTTCCGGTTAAACCAATCACGGTTGCCGTGCACAAATTGAACTGGGGCAATTTTTTGTAAACACTCAATAATTGAATAGGAAGAGACATCCCCAGTATGGAGGATCATATCAACCCCAAATTTTTTAAAGGAAGGCACAATATCCGGATGCAAATCACCAACACGATCCGGCACATGGGTATCCGATAGAACACCTACACGAAACGGTCTTTCTATGCCTTCCAATTTTTCGGGTGTCATTAAAGCGTGCTGCCTTCCAAAATTGTCTGAGGCATCCCGGAGTGAATTTGTTCGGATTTATGAAAAAATACCCAGGTGGTAATGATTGACAACCCGTATATAGTCGCCGTTGTCAAAAACAGGGGTTTAAAACCAAATTGGTTTTGGATTAATCCCGAGATAAAAGGGCCAATTGCCCAACCAGCTGTCCATGAATTACTGATCAAACTATTCACAACTCCCTGTTCCTTTTCCGGGATATTTTCCATGCAAAAGGCATTATACAAGGGAACCGCCATATTCATTAACATACCACGCAACAAAAAACCAATTCCTGCAAGCCATGCAAATGGAGAAAAGGCCATCACCAGCAAAAATATCAAGCTGGATGATTGGGTTAACACCACCACCCTGATCTTACTTTTCCAATGATGCACCAAGCGTGGACCAATAATTGAACCAATCCCTACTAATAATGAACTGATACTGAATAAGATCCCTAAAACACTATTGCTAACTTTGAATTGTTCCACAAAGAATAGATTCATATACGGGATCGTAATCGCTGCCCCAAAACCCAATAACAATTCAGGCAAAATTAATTTCCAGGTTAATCCTTTATGCATGGCGCATTTTAAAAGAGAAAACTGGTTTTCTTTTAGTGTGCTTGATTTCTCCAGTTCTACATTGCCAATCAGGAACACTGGAATCAATGCAAAAAAACCTAAAAACACGCTAACCAATAAAACTGCTTGATAGGCTTCAGCACTGTTAGCTGACACATGTAAGATTGATGAAAACCAACCCGGCATCTGTCCGCCAAACAAGTTACCTACCGCACCGGAAAGCGTACTCAAACCAAAGTTTAAACTAAACATGAGCGAGCGGTTTTCAGGATGACTTACCTTCATCATAAACGGCGCTTGACTGATAAAATATAAAGAATTTCCGGCTCCGCCAATAAATGCCATTAGTACTAGCGCGATGGGATGATTAATCAACACTTGTAAACCCATAGACAGAGTTGACAAACTCAGTCCGATTAACATCGCTTTCCGCCGGCCAATTCTATCCGAAAGCATCCCAATTGGTATCCCTAGGATCAATCCGGCTACAGATGGGATGGAATTGATCATACCTAAAAATTCTTTATCATAACCTCTTGCCAATACAAAAAAGTTAAAAAACAATATCCACGTATTGAATATGACCCCATTAATAATCGTAGCTGTTAAGAAAAGTTTTGCTGGTTTTGGGAAAGTTTTTACTTGTTGCCATGTACTCATAATGATGAAAAAACCTATTTCGTGGTTATCAGGGTTTTTAATTCCAATAAAGTTTGTTTATTGTCTTTAAAATGAACAGTCATAAAACCTAAAGCCTGAGCAGCTTCAATATTTACCAGAAAATCATCTACAAAAATCGATTCTGCCGCTTGTACCCCCAATTTATTCAGGATCCAATCATAGAATCTGGGGTCCGGTTTGGCCATCCCTATCTCAGCGGAAAAAACGGATACATCAAATAAATGCAAGAATGAAAATTTTGAAGCCAGGCTGGCTCGGGCGCCACTCCAAGCATTGGACAATAAACCTGTTTTTTGGCTCGAATGGATTTCCTTAATGAAAGAAACCAGTTCTTGATTGAGTTCATCTCCAGTCCAGAAATCGGCTTGAAATTGATCCAGTTCTTGTTTAGATAACTTTAACTGTACTGCAATGGAATCCCAATGATTCTCTTCAGGAATTTGGCCAACAGTTGCCAACCTGGCAGTTTCTGAGCCGAAAACCAGGGCATCGATTTCCTGGTATGTCATACCATATCTCTTTGCAAGGATGGTGCGCCTGGTTGGATCTACCGTACGCACGAGAACCCCACCCATATCAAAAATAATTGCTTGCACTTTATTTTGGACCATGTTCAACTCCTTTTGAAGCACGCCAAGTATATCACGTGCAATCCGGACTAATTGTGTTTATCCAAATCAAACCACTCACGTTGTAATATACCCATACGATGCATATTCCAGCGTTTCCCATCCCGGTTAAGGAATTGCCTCTGGACACCTTCATACTGGAAACCCACTTTTTCATAGGAACGGATGGCGCGCGGATTGTAGTCAAATACGGTCAGGCTGACATGATGTAAATTTAGTATTGTAAAAGCGTATCGCAAAATGATACGCATCGCATCACTGCCATAACCCTTGCCCCAATCATTCGGTTCACCTATCGAAATACCTACAAACGCATTGACATAATTCCCTTTGAAATCTGAAAGACCAATCTCTCCAATCAAACGTTCATCCTCCAGGGTTCGAATCATAAAAAAAGCATTTTCGTCTGAAAGTTCATCTTCTTCCAGCCACTTTTTCATTTTCTCAACAGAAAATGCTTTGGCCACACCTGCATCCATTAAGCGTAAATATTCCGAATTTTTCCGCCACCCGACAAAGTTTCTCGCGTCACGGTCCGCTTCAACAGCTACCAATTGCACTTTTTCACCCTTAAGGATATGGTTCGTCTGCATTCTTCCGCCTTTCAAATACTTTTCCATTCTGGTTTTAAAATTCCAAATGTGAATCCGTTCCAATAACGTCCATCGTGATAATACACTTCACGGTTAATCGCATCACACTGAAAACCGTTTTTCTCTAAAATCGATGGATAAGCTACTTCATAAGCAGGGACATCCATCTCTACACGAAAGAGGTTTAACTCAAGGAAGGAATAATTTAATGCCAGTGGCACCAATTGTTCCAATACCTTCTCTGTTTGTTCTTCATCCGCAATGGCAATTTTCAACCAGCCAACACCGTTAGTCCACAACACCCACTCAAAGCGCAGGTAACCAATCAGTTTTTCATCCTGCTTTTGACGAATAGCAAAATGCATCACGCTGCCGCTTTCATCAACCTTCTTTTCGATTTTTTCATATCGTTTCTTCATTTCATTTTTTGAAAGCGGTCGGGTGAACCCATCACACCAATATTTTGCATAACGCAAATCCAGAGTGTAACGGGCATCAACCTCAGGATCTTTCTCAAAATCAATCTCCGTTAACAAATAATCTTCTGTTTCAAATAATTTTTCATTGATCATGGTTTTACCTCAGCTTATAAATGAAACTACAAACCTAATAATTGATTCAAGGGCAATCGATTGGCTTGAAACAAATTTCCTTTCAAGTCAAAAAACTCTAATCCTTCAACCTTTTCTGATAGTTCCATCATTTTTTCATACATGGACCCATTGACGAACAATTCTTCCAGGTCTGCAAATAATACTTTATTGAAGTAACCTTTGTGCAAATCCGCTGCCAATTGCTCGAATGCCTTGCTCTGTTGTTGTCCGGAATGACAAACATCCATATAAACCGCTATCAGGTTTTTTTCATCTAAATATCGACGCACAAAATCCATACTGGCATATAAACGACGTTTTGCTTCTACGCTATAAGGCTGGTTGGCAGCCAATTGACCACGAACGTACAAACCGAAAGCACGGCCTGATCCCACCATATCAAAATTCAGATAATCTACCCGGTGTGAATCTTTGCTTTTCAAACTACTAAACATCTCAGGCCTCCTCTTACAGATAGCCACTGCTTTATTGTTTCCAACCGATCAGGCATTTGCCTTAAATCATTCTTTTTTATGCAACCTTTTTGTTATCCATTTCATCATCCTTTGAAAATTAAAAGGCCACCGATTTCTCTGAAACCGTGGCCTTTGGGTTACTGGATTACCAGTGAAAAAAGGTATAAAAAAAGCCACGGGGAGCGAATGTCACCCGTGGCCGTTACTGACTTACTTTACCCTAACGACAAACAGGCGCATTTCGACAAGGAACAGAAACACTACCGCCAAAACCGGCAGCTGCGTGCATAGTGATCCAGATGTTATACATTTCTTTAACCATTTAAATGCGCCTTCCTTTCTTTTGAAGATGGGAATAGTTTAGCATATTGAATATGGAGTTGTCAAGACTTTAATCAAGTTTTCCTAACAGACTTTAATCAGGTTTTTTAATTCTTTTCTAACCTTGACGTCATCACAGAGTGAGATAAAATTACTCTTGTATGGGGCGGTGGCGAAATTGGCAGACGCAGAGGACTTAAAATCCTCCGGTGGAGACACCTTGCGGGTTCAAGTCCCGCCCGCCCCACAGGACTCTGGTTTTCACCAGAGTCTATTTATTTAATTTTTTTGCAACCTCTTCTGCATCTTTTCGTATATAGAATAGTCACAAAAACATGAACAAATGGAGAGAGAGATGGATCAGGCTAAACAGGATTTTATAAATTGCAAACGTATTGCTGTTGTGGGTATTTCCCGGTCGGACGCCAAGTTTGGAAATATGACATTTAAGGAACTCAAGAGCCGCGGTTATGATGTGATTCCGGTTCACCATGAAATGGAAACTTTTGATGGCGACCGCTGCTATAAACAAGTTTCGGATATTTCTCCAAAGGTAGAGGGTGTTTTTATCAATGTAACCCCTGGCCGTGTTCCTGAAATTTTACAGGATGCGGCTGGCGCTGGCGTAAAAAATATCTGGCTGCAGCAGGGCTCCGAATCCGCTGCTGCGATTGAATTAGGAAAAGTGCTTGGCATGAGCCTGGCAACACATGGTTGCATTTTGATGTATGCCGAACCAGTGAAGAGCTTCCATTCATTTCACCGCTGGGTTTGGAAATTAGCAAAAAAATACTAACCTGCTAAGAAAACACAATTGATCGGCTGCTCAAAATGGCAGTCGATTTTTTATATGTTCCGATTGTCCTCTTTTGAAAAGTTGTTTGCAACTTGATTTTTTATTTACTCTGATCTTTAATTGTTTTACAATACTATAACCAATCCCCGAAATCCCTTATTGTCTAAAAAAGGAGTAAATTAATGAGTTTGGAAACCGGTCACGTAAAGCGTCCATTTAGCCCTACCAGGCTGAAGCGTGTAAACCCTGTCCCATCCGATATTGAAATCGCCCAGGCTGCAGAATTAAAACTAATAACTCGCATTGCTGAAGAGCTCGGACTGACAAGCGATGAACTGGAACCATACGGTAAGTACAAAGCCAAAGTAAACCTGGAAGTTTTGGACCGTCTCAAAAACAAGCCTAATGGGAAATATATCGATGTGACGGCAATTACACCCACCCCATTAGGTGAAGGTAAGACAACCACCACAGTTGGGCTTAGCCAGGCGTTAGGTGCGCACCTGGGTAAAAGTGTAATCACATGTATTCGTCAACCCAGCCAGGGACCTACTTTTGGAATCAAAGGTGGTGCTGCGGGTGGTGGTTATAGCCAGGTTATTCCGATGGATGAGTTCAATCTGCACCTCACAGGCGATAATCATGCCATCACAGCGGCAAATAATCTTTTGGCCGCAGCCATCGACGCACGTATGCTCCATGAGGCTACCCAGTCTGATGAGCGCTTATTTGAAAACCTCTTCCCCAAAGATAAACAAGGCAAACGCCATTTTTCGATCGGGATGCAGCACCGCAAAAAGAAACTGGGAATCCGGAGTGATAATCCCGAAGATATGACCCCTGCAGAACGCAGCTGTTTTGTTCGCTTGGATATCAATCCGGATTCGATCACTTGGCATCGTGTCGTTGATACCAATGATCGTTTTCTGCGCGGTATCACCGTTGGCCAGGGACCCGATGAAAAAGGCGCTGCCCGTGAAACCAGTTTTGATATAACTGTCGCTAGTGAAATTATGGCTGTTCTCGCTCTGACCACTGATTTGAAAGATATGCGCGAACGTTTCGGAAGAATGGTGATTGGCACCAGTAAGCAAGGTGAACCAATCGATGCCAATGATATCGGGGCTGCCGGTGCTTTAACAGTCTTGATGAAGGATGCAATTAAACCAAACTTAATGCAAACTCTGGAAGGCACACCGGTTTTCGTTCATGCCGGTCCCTTTGCCAATATAGCTCATGGGAACAGCTCCATTCTCGCAGATAAAATCGCGCTCAAATTAGCCGATTATGTGATCACAGAATCCGGTTTTGGAGCAGATATGGGTATGGAGAAATTCTTCAATATCAAATGCCGTTATTCCGGGCTGGTACCCGATGTGGTAGTGCTTGTGGCTACCGTCCGTGCGCTAAAAATGCACGGCGGTGGACCAAAAGTTGTGGCCGGGAAACCCCTCGACAAAGCTTACACAGCCGAAAATCTGGATCTTCTCGAATCCGGACTTCCCAACATGTTACACCACATCAAGATAGCCAAAAAATTTGGGGTTCCAGTAGTAGTGGCAGTAAATCGCTTCTATACAGATTCCCAATCCGAGCTGGATATGGTTTGTAAAGCTGCAATCGAACAAGGCGGAGCGGACGCCGCCGTGGTTAGCGAACATTGGGAATTTGGTGGTGAGGGCGCAATTCAACTGGCTCATGCGGTCGCCCAGGCGGCTGAAAAACCACATGATTTCAAATTCCTTTATCCATTGACAGCCAGTATTAAAGAGAAGATAGAAACCATCGCCAAAGAAATTTATGGTGCGGATGGTGTGGATTATTCGCCGGAAGCAGAAGCCAGAATTTCGGATTACGAGCGGCTTGGGTTCGGACATAATCCGATTTGTATGGCAAAGACTCACTTGAGTCTCAGCCATGACCCCACATTAAAAGGAGTCCCTACCGGATTCCGTATACCGGTAAGAGATATCCGTGCTTCAGTGGGCGCGGGATTCTTATATCCATTACTCGGGGAAATGCGCACCATGCCAGGGTTGCCCACCCGGCCTGCCTTCTATGATGTAGACTTGGACCCCGATACGGGTGTGGTCGTCGGGCTGTTCTAAAGATCAAAAAAGGCCACTCTCTGATGAGAGTGGCCTTTCACTTTTTTCTTATTTTTTTAACAATTTTTGTTGTAACGCCATTGCTACAGCTTCTGTGCGGCTGGCAACACCCAGCTTGGAAAGAATGCTGCTAACATGAAATTTTACGGTTGACCGGCTAACCACCAATCTTTCGGCGATATCCACATTACTCAATCCTTCTGTCATCAGCGCTAATACTTCCACTTCTCTCTGAGTCAGGCAATAATCCGGCTTTTCCGGACGCACAGCCGCATGGATCAACGCTTGGGCGGCTTCCGGAGCCAGCGTTGGTTTTCCATCATAAGCTGCCCGAATGGCATTTGCAAGTTCATCTGCAGAAATATTCTTTAACAAATACCCAATCGCCCCGGCCTGCAATGCCCCCTGGACCAAATCATCTTCCTTGAAGCTGGTTAATGCAACTACCTGTATCTGAGGCCATTTGTTGCGAATCGCTTTGGTTGCAGCAGCACCATCCATCACCGGCATCACCAGATCCATCAAAATCACATCCGGCATCACGGTTTCACACATTGCCAATGCTTCTTTCCCATCCTTAGCCTCTGCCACTAGTTCCAAATCATCGAAGACATATAAGAAGGCTCCCAGACCACTACGCACAACCGCATGGTCATCCACCAACATGACTCGAATGGGTTTGTCATTTGACATATCGTTTCTCCTACCGTTTGGACTGACGCAGCCAGTTTCTTACCGGCCTTTCCACTACGGTTATTATACCTGTTCCTACCCATTTAATAATAATGGATTAAGACACATATGCTTACTCTAAAATTCGATAGACCCGTTGTTTGACATCCTCAGTCACCTGAAATAATCCGGATGCAGGTAACCGTTTTAGTAATTCCAACCAATTTTGATCATCCTGAAATACAGTTCTAAATATTGGTAAGGCATCTTCCACCTTTCCGGCTTCTGCTAATGTAACTGCTTGCCAAAATGGGATTTCGATTATTTGCGGAGCTAATAAAGCAGCCGAATGGTATGCTTGCATAGCCTCTTCTGTTTTCCCTTTGGACATATAAGTATCACCCTGGTTCATATAACCATAAGCCTGATGCAGGAAAACTAAACGTTTCAGTTCCATTACAGGTTCACTATGATCCTCAATTCGCAGTTCTAGCACACGATCTTCCCAGGGTTTCCCACTGGATACTCCTTTTACAATTAATATGGCTGCGCTTTGTTTCCCGCGAATATCTCCTCCGGAAGCCTGGGCTGCCTCCAAAGCAGCCACCAACCGCTCCGCGAACGATCCATGCTGATTTTGGTAAGCGTATGCCATTGCCGGCCAAACGCTTTCATTCAGCATCATATTGGCCTGGACTGAAAAACCTGACCCGCAAACATGCCCGGCTGCCTGGATACAGCGTTCACCAGTATGAGTTGCCACAATTCCCTGTGCATCAATCATGGCCACTTGCCGTAGAGCCGCACCATCGTCTATGGCAAGCAACGAATCCAGTGCCTGCCGTGAGGATTTGCCTGCACGCATTAAATCCAAACCCAATGGGCCGTAAGTCACTTCAACCATCGATTGCGTTGCCACCACGCCTACACCAGCCTCAGCCCAGGTAACCAGCGAACCTACCGAGAACCAATGTGACTGCACAGCTACACCCAGCATCCCACTTTCTGCGTCTCTTGCAACAATTGAATAGGTGTGTGCATAAGGAAACCGAGAATTCTTAGTTTTCATGTTTTTCTCCAATCCATTATTGTTCAGGTCTGTTAATAGACCACCAAGTATTTTTCGCTATATATAGCATACACTCACTATTTTCACTAAAACACAGGAAATTGCAATTTTTTATAATCTTAAAAAAATGTAATCCACATTCAATCATTCGATATTGGATCAGGCAGCTTCATTGTTTAATTTATTTTCTAACCAATTAACCAAAAAGCTAATTGCCTGTTTAAATAATTCCATTCATGAAAAAAATAATTATTAATTCCTTTCTTAAATAGTGCTATAATGTAGCCCAGAATATATTAAAGGAGTATTTTATGCTTGGTCGTTTTGGTCCCACTGAACTGATAATCATCCTGGTTATCATAATATTACTTTTTGGTGTAGGGCGTATTAGCAAGATCGCTGGCGAGTTGGGTAGCGGAATCCGTTCATTCAAGAATGGACTTCAATCTGATAAAGACAAAGAAGACAAAGAAGAAGACAAAGAAAATACAAAATAATCATCGCTGAAACGGATTTCCAATGAGTATCTTTGGCATTGGGCCACTTGAGTTAGCTTTTATAATCATCATCATGATTCTTGTTTTAGGTCCCCAACAAATGGTGACCACAGCCAGAAAAATGGGTGTTTATATCCGAAAAATTGTTAGATCCCCGATGTGGACAACCATCATGGACACTTCCCGGGAAATTCGGGATATACCAACGCGCCTGGTTCGCGAGGCCGGCCTTGAAGAAATCCGGAAAGAAGTCAAAGAGACTTCAAAATCCGTAAAGGATATAGCGAAAACTTCGGTTCCATTTACACCATTATCTATAGATAAATCAGTTCCACCAATGGAAGAAGAACCAGAATCTGATGAAGAAAATGGTAGTAAAACAATAGATACACCGATAACACAAGGTAGCGTAAGCTTACCAATCGAAGAGCGATCGATTAAACCTCAGGATAAAACCGGCGATTTATGAACGCTGAAAAAACCTTAACCATGTCAATTTGGGGGCACATTAACGAACTGCGCAAGCGCCTTTTTGTTGCTGTTATAGCACTGGCAATCACCACACTTGCTGGTTTCTCTCTCGTTCCCTATTTGTTGGATTTGATCACAGTGCCTGTGGGTGGAATTCAGAACCTGCAATCCATAGAAATCACCGAAAATATCGGCGTTTTCATGCGCATTTCATTGCTTTCCGGCTTCATCATGGCATTTCCCATCATCATTTATGAAATACTGGCTTTTGTTTCTCCTGGTATGAGTGCAAATGAGAAAAAATGGATTTTCATTACTATCCCGGTTGCCACAATTTTATTTCTAAGCGGTGTAGCCTTCGCTTATTTTGTGATGCTGCCTACAGCCGTACCATTTTTAATTAACTTTTTGGGAGTGCCCACGACTCCACGATTATTGAGTTATATAAAATTCGCCACCAGTCTGATTTTTTGGCTGGGAATCGGCTTTGAACTTCCGATTGTTGTATTTGCATTGGCAAAATTTAAAATTGTTACGCCCAAAACTCTGCTGCAACAATGGCGTATCGCTGTCGTGATCATCGCAGTAATTGCTGCAGCAATCACACCGACAATCGATCCGGTCAATATGGCTATTCTAATGGTCCCTCTCTTTGTCTTATATTTGTTGAGTGTTCTATTTGCATTTATTGCCCGATAATCTCATATAATTGTATAAAAAGGAGACATACCATGCCTCATATAGAAATAAATAATAGTGAAGAACCGATTCGATTATTTAAATCGGACTTTATGGAGTTTTTTACCCATATTAGCCCAATCGCTGTTTTGGTAATCTGGGTACCGGTTGTAATTGCTTTTTTGGTTATTGGTTATCAAAAAGCCGTCAATGGGTATGGTTTCTTACCCGCAGGATTTCTCATCGGACTTTTCATCTGGACTATTTCCGAATACATTCTGCACCGATTTTTATTTCACTTTAAACCAAGCAATCCCTGGCAAGAACGTGCTGCATTTTTGTTTCATGGGGTCCATCATGCCCAACCCAAAGTTAAAACTCGCTTGGTCATGCCACCGATAGTCAGCATACCTTTAGCGTTAATTTTTCTGGGTTTGTTTTACCTGGTTTTTAATAATTTACTTTCTACCCTGCAATGGATGTATCCTACTTTTGCCGGCTTTATTAGTGGATATCTGGTTTACGATATGATGCATTATGCCACTCACCACTTTCCCATGCGTAAAGGAATCTGGAAAACATTAAAACGTCTGCACATGCAGCACCATTATAAATATCCGGATAAACTCTATGGCGTTAGTTCTCCATTGTGGGATTACGTTTTTGATACCACAATGAAAGAAGAATAAACCATGACTACCCGACCTGCCATACCCATCATTGAAGTAAAAGGATCTCACACGGCTATTGGACAGGCGATGGGCGAAGCGTTCCGAGAGCAAATCCAACACAATATCGAAAATGCAAAAATCCTCATCGACAAAGCCTATGACCAGTTACAACTATCTTGGGATAGCTCCATCATCCAGGCGAAAAAATACATTCCGTACGTAGAAGAACGTTACCCGCAATATGTAGATGAGATGCGAGGTATTGCGGCGGGAGCTCATGCAAAATTCGATGAAGTCTGTGTTATAAATGCATTGGAAGGTGTAACCAGTGATGCCTTACATCTGACCAAGTGCACCAGTATTGCTGTTAATCAAATGCGCACAGCCAATGGTAACGTTTTAGTTGCCCACAACGAAGATTGGACGCCTGAAGACGAACCGGATGTTTACTTGGTTAATGCCAAACCGGATAATGAACCGGCATTTCTGGCGATGACCTACGGTGGATTGCTGCCCAACATTGGCTTTAACGAACATGGTATTGCCCAATGTTGTGATTCGGTTTATCCGGACGATTGCCGGATTGGGATTCCCCGTATTCTTTATTCACGGGCAGTATTAGCAGCTAGTACTCCCGCAGACGCCATCCGTAGGATTCTGGTATCACAGCGTGCTGCTGGTTACAACCACATGATTGTCCATGACAGTGGCGAAATGTATAATATAGAAGTTTCAGCCAGACAATTTGGAATGTTATATGGAGAAGATGGCTACCTGGTGCATACCAATTTTTATCTCGACCCAACGATGCGCCAAATGGAAGATGAACCTGATGAATTAATCAGTGCCCGAGTACGCTATTATCGTGCTTTACGTTTGCTCAAACAAACCAATAAACATACATCTTTAACGCTGCAGGAAATCCAGAAAGATCATGTTAATTATCCGGATTCTATTTGTAATCACGGCATTGATTCCAATCCATTGACCAGCGAAAAAACAATTTTTGCAATGGTAATTGACCTCACCAATTGTCAAATGAGTGCTTCCTGGGGATCGCCGTGTAAAAGTCCTTATAATTCTTATGTTCTTAAAACGGATTAGAGAATAACCCCTGGAGGTTGTTTTGATTTCTCTTAGCCTCCTACAATAATCTCATAAATCAATCAATTTTCAGTAAAATTGGAAATGACAATGACTTTTTATATTTTGCACCTGTACAGCGGTTGCAATCAATTCGATTTCAATTAAGCACACCTTCTTCAGATGAGGCAATTAATGAACACAGAAAAATTTGGTTTTGAACTAATCCAGCAAGCAACCATCACGGAAATCAACAGTCAGGTATTTTTATACCGGCATATTAAAAGCGGAGCTGAGCTACTTTCAGTGGTTAATGATGACGAAAATAAAGTTTTTGGTACCACTTTCCGTACTCCGCCAGGTGATTCCACTGGTTTACCGCATATAATGGAACATTCTGTCCTCTGTGGTTCCCGGAAGTATCCGGTTAAAGAGCCTTTCGTAGAACTGATTAAGGGTTCGTTAAATACTTTTCTGAATGCCTTCACTTACCCGGATAAAACATGTTATCCGGTAGCCAGTACCAATCTGCAGGATTTCTATAATCTGGTGGATGTATACTTGGATGCAATCTTCTATCCTCTGATTACTCCACAGACCTTGATGCAGGAAGGTTGGCATTACGAATTAGAATCTCCGGACCAGGAAATGATTTTTAAAGGGGTCGTATTTAATGAGATGAAGGGAGCCTTCTCTTCTCCGGATGATATCCTTGGAGATGAAAGCATCATTTCCTTGCTGCCGGATACGCCGTATGGTTTTCAATCCGGTGGCGACCCGGAAGTCATTCCGGATTTAACTTACACGCAATTCAAACAATTTCACACCACATTCTACCATCCATCCAATGCTCGGATTTTCTTTTATGGTGATGATGATCCACAGGAGCGTTTGCGCCTATTGGATGTGTATTTGAAAGATTTTTCAGCTAAACCCAATCCTTCTGAATTACCTATCCAGAAACCATTTTCCGCGCCGGTACGTAAAACAATCCCCTATGATAGCGGAGAAAATAGTGAAAATGCCAAAGCTTACCTTACGATAAACTGGTTATTACCCCAGGGAAACGACCCTGAATTGGTCCTGGGATTGGGCATTCTGGATCACGTTTTATTAGGAACACCAGCTTCCCCTTTACGAAAAAAAATGATCGAATCAGGTTTGGGAGAAGACCTTGTTGGGCGTGGCATGGAAAAAGAACTCAAACAAATGGCATTTTCCACCGGCTTACGCGGCATAGAATTAGAGAATATTGATAGCGTAGAAAACCTGATTCTATCCAGCATTGAAGAAATTGCCCAACAGGGTATTGATCCAAAGACAATTGAGGCATCCCTCAACACAATCGAGTTCAACCTGCGTGAAAACAATACCGGGTCTTATCCGCGTGGTCTGTTGATTATGTTGCGGGCTCTGAGTACCTGGATCTATGACCTTGATCCCATACAGCCTTTGGCTTTTGAAAAACCTCTCCAGGCGATAAAAAATCGATTTTTGCGTGGAGAAAAATATTTTGAAAATCTTATAGAGACCTATTTCCTGAATAACCAACACCGGGTCACTGTTATTCTCACACCGGATGAGAATTTAGGAAAACTACGGGCTGAAAAAGAAACAAAGCGTTTACACGCCGCCCGTAGAAAGATGAATACTGCCGAATTAAAGGCTGTAATCGATCAAACTCTGGAACTCAAACGTCTTCAGGAGACCCCGGATTCTCCGGAAGCACTGGCAACTATCCCCACCCTGAAACGTACCGATCTTGATCCTGAATCCAGGACTTTACCCAATCAGGTGATCAACCAAAAACCTTACTTATTATTATTCCATGATTTATTCACCAGCAATATCCTCTACATTGATCTGGGCTTAAATCTTAAGCCTTTGTCAAAAGAACAACTCCCCTTCATGCGTCTATTTTCCAGGGCAATGGTTGAGATGGGTACTGAAACTGAAAGTTTTGTAGAACTCATCCAACGCATTGGTCGTGAGACAGGTGGAATTCATCACAACCTGTTCACCTCAGCAACTTCTAAAGCCCAGGGAACATCGGCCTTTTTATTCCTCCGCGCCAAAGCAATGACCAACCAGACACCCGCTCTATTATCTATTCTGAAAGATATCCTCACTAGCACCAACTTTAATGACCGCGAACGCTTTCGCCAAATGGCGCTGGAAGAAAAATCCAGTTTAGAAGCCGGTTTGGTACCTTCGGGTCACCGCGTGGTCAACAATCGTTTAAAAGCGCGCTTTAGTGAAGCCGCTTGGGCTACCGAACAAATGAGTGGGGTGGATTACCTGCGTTTTGTGCGCCAATTGATTGAAAGGATTGATTCCGATTGGGATGGAATCGTGGAAATTCTGCAACAGATTCGCACCACGCTGGTCAATCAATCTAATATGGTGTTCAATGTCACCTTGGATGATGCCGGCTGGCAAAGCATTGAATCGTATATTCAAACGTTTATAGGCTCTTTGCCAAACCAATCATTAATGGAACAATCCTGGCAAACAGCGATTAACGGCGCATACGAAGGTCTGACCATTCCCAGCCAGGTCAATTTTGTGGGCAAAGGTGCTAACCTCTATGAATTAGGGTACCAGCAACACGGTTCCATTAATGTAATCAGCCAATATCTGCGTTCTACCTGGTTATGGGAAAAAGTCCGCGTACAGGGTGGTGCTTATGGTGGTTTCTGTACTTTCGATCGTCTCTCCGGAATATTTACTTTTCTCTCCTACCGGGACCCGAACCTGATGAGCACACTGGAAAACTTCGACCGAACGGTTGAATTTTTACATAATTTGGAGCTCAGCGACGCGGAACTCACCAAATCACTCATCGGCTCAATCGGCGAACTCGATGCCTACCAATTGCCGGATGCAAAAGGCCACACGGCCATGCTGCGTTACCTGTTAAATATTAGTGATGCTGAACGCCAATCTTTTCGTGATGAGTTACTGCAAACCAATAGTACCCATTTCCATGCCTTCGCGGATGTACTGGAACGCTTCAATCAGGTAGCTTCAGTTATAGTTCTCGGTTCAGGGGAATCTATCCAAAAAGCCAACCAGGAAAAACCTGCGTTTTTGCAGGTTGAAAAGATCATGTAAAGAACCCCACTGATCATTAAATCTTTGAATGACATGTACAATTCTACCGAAAAAGATATTTACACTGTAAAGAGGTGAATAATGGAAAAACGTCCTGAGAACCGTGGTAATCAGATCACTGGTGGATTGATTATTTTAATCATTGGTGTCTTTTTCCTCTTGCAACGCATGAGTATCGTAACTTTTAAGAACTGGTGGGCCGTCTTCATTCTGATCCCTGCAATTTCTTCTCTTGGCAATTTTTTCCAGGATCAAAATCGTGAACGAGTGTTTCGTTTTAGTCAGGTTAGCAATATCCTCGGAATCCTTTTTCCTGTATCGATCGCTTGCATATTTTTGTTTGAATTATCCTGGCAAGTCTACTGGCCGATTCTAGTAATTTTAGCCGGTTTTTCAATGTTCCTCTCAGGCTTTATAGACAGCGTAGAACCAGTAGGACGCTTCGTTAACCAGATCCGCCCTTGGTTTTTAGCCTGGGGTGGAGCCGTTATTCTGCTTGGCATCTTTTTCCTTCTGAACAATATGAACTGGTTTGATTTATCCAGCATACTCACCAACTGGTGGGGCATTCCCATCCTGGTAGCAGCTACTGGCGGAATTATTTCTGCCTTGCAAACCGCTCGTGAAAATCCTCGTTTTCGGCTCGTGGTGGCAGCGAATTTGTTCACAAGCCTGGTTCTGGCTATTCCTGGTATCCTCGCACTCACTGGTGTTCGCCTGGATTTGGTTGGCTCAATATTGATTATCGCCATAGGGATCATATTAATCGTGAGTATCATTTCTAAAAAATAGGATTGATTCAAATCTGATTACTTCTGCCGTCCATTAATCCTGGCTAATCGCCACAACCTTATACAATTTATTATAATTATTTGACATTAAACTATTTTTCGTTTATTATTTCGATATCAAATTATTTAATATCATAACAACAAGGAGAAAATAATATGGCTTACCTTATCGATCCTGCACATTCTTTAATTCAATTTTCAGTGAATCACATGATGATCTCAAAAGTACGTGGGACTTTTGATAATTTCACCGGTACCGTAAATCTGGATGAAGAAAATCCATCAAATACTATTGTCCAGGTTGAAATTGATGCTTCCAGCATCAATACCCGCACAACCCAACGTGACGATCATTTGCGTTCACCGGATTTTTTGAATGCTGCCGAATACCCCCACCTTGTTTTCCAGGGCACTGGGGTTACCTTAAAGGATCAGAAACATGCCCTTCTCGAGGGCGAATTAACCATCCGTGAAATTTCCCATCCGGTCCACTTGGATGTAGAATTCAATGGTTTTTCCAAGAGTCCATACGGAACCACCAGCGCCGGGTTTAGTGCCACTGGCAAAATCAACCGCAAAGACTGGAACCTGGTCTGGAACCAGGCTCTCGAAACTGGCGGAATGCTGGTTGGTGACGAAATCAAAATAGATATCGAATTGGAATTAATCAAGCAATAACAGCCCGTGCTTTCTCCCCTTCCAAAGCGGTCATTAAAAGATGACCGCTTTTTTGCAACTTTTTTTCACATTCCTCGTAGATAATGTGTAAATAAAGTGCATAAAGGAGTACGCTATGAATACATCCAATGAGGATCCTCTGAAAAAATATTTCGGTGTTCTTGGCCAGGCAAAAACCTATAAAAATTTCATCTATTTATTACTGGCTTTCCCTTTGGGATTGACGTATTTTATTTTTCTGGTAGTGGGCTTTTCACTTGGCCTTTCATTGATTATTATCTGGGTTGGTCTGCTTATTCTGGCCATACTTTTTCCTGCGATCTGGCTGTTGATAAAATTTGAGCGTATTCAGGCAATCTATTTATTGGATGAATCGATTCCCCCAATGTCCTTGCCCGGAGAACCGGAAGAATCATTACTACAAAGAACCAAAAGTTTTTTTGCTAACCCGGTCACCTGGAAAGGTCTTTTGTACCTCTTCCTTAAATTCCCTATTGGGATAACCCAATTCATTTTATTGGTTACCGGCCTTTCAATTGTCTTTGCCCTCATTTTTGCTCCCTTTGCTTTTCCCTGGGTCAATGTCAGCTTTGGTTTCTGGGAAATTGATAGCCTTGCTGAAGCAATTGGTGTCAGCGTAGTTGGCCTCCTGATATTGCCAGCTGTCTTGCATGCATTCAATTTTATAGCCGTATTAAATGGCAAACTGGCCAAAATTATGCTCGGACAGGGAAATAAACCTGCAAAATCTGAAAATTCTATTGTTTCACTAAACAACATTAACGAAAATGACTCTAGCATGATTGAGTCTTTCGAACCAACAGAATGATTTCCAGAAATTTTCGAATTATTCAATCAATAATCTTTTTTTCTGGTTGAAACTTTAATAAATATTTGAGGAGAGTGTAAAATGGAAAATCGTAAAACGAGTTACGCTTGGGGAATCATTCTGGTTCTATTCGGTGGTCTCTTGTTAGCCAATCAATTGATCCCTAATCTGCGTATTTCACTGGATTGGCCATGGATCGTAATGGGAGTTGGAGCCGTATTCATCCTCCTTGCTATATTCACCCGCACTGGTGGTTTGGCCATACCAGGTTCCATTGTTGGCGGCATTGGCGCTATTCTTTATTATCAGGACCTGACTGGAAACTGGGAAACCTGGTCCTTCGCCTGGACTCTAATCCCCGGTTTTATCGGGGTAGGTATTGCCCTGGCTACCCTCATTTCTCCCCGTGAAAATCCGGATGGTTGGTCCTCCAGCATTACAATGCTGGTTATTAGCTTAATTACCTTTATCCTTTTCGGTGGTAGTCTTTACTTTGGTCTGGGGAATCTGGTGCTCTGGCCAATATTGGTGATTGGCCTGGGATTGTTCCTATTGGTAAAAGGTCTTTTGAAAAAATAAGCGAGGTGATATGAACGAACTCAATTTCCAAGACAAACCTGACGAAACAAATGGTTCTATGAAGACTACATCTAATAAATTTTCGTTGCTTTTTGGCGGGATGTTGGTTGGATTGGGCATTATCATTCTGCTGGGTCAAATTTTCCATTTCAATGTAGCGCGGCTCATCTGGCCATTTTTCATCATCACCCCTGGTGTTATTCTGCTGGTGGTTGCCAATCGGCCAAAGGCGCAGGCCAGCGAGCCATTAATCGTCATCGGCAGCATCATCACTATGACCGGATTATTATTGTTATACCAAACCCTCACTCATCATTGGGCATCCTGGGCATATGCCTGGGCATTAATTGCACCTACATCTTTTGGTTTGGGTTTCTGGTGGCACGGACATTATCACCATCGACCCGATCTCAAAAAAAACGGTAAAGAACTTACCAAAATTGGGATGATCATTTTCTCTATAATGGCTGTTTTCTTTGAAGTGATCCTTGGCTTTAGTAGTTTTGGAAAAGTTATCGTACCTGTTCTCGTAATCGGATTTGGTGCGTACCTTTTATACGAAGCCAATCGAAAAAAATAAGCTCTATTTATACCAGGCCGCTAAAATCTGGTAGCGGTCTGGTATTCTTGTTTCAGGCAAAATATTCCCAACCAAAAAATATTGACAATATCTAGTAAAAGTTGTAATATTTGTCATCGCTCCTGAATGGAATCTGTTCAGGAATCTAAAAAAGACATCTCGAATGCCTTTTTTTAGCAAAGACCGTGGGAGCGCTCCCAAAAAAATATCATGAATCTTGAAACAATTGCCAAACTTGCCGGAGTGTCCCGTTCCACCGTTTCCCGGGTAATCAACAACTCGCCCAATGTAAGCGATGAGGCACGTGATCGAGTGCAGATCGTGCTCACTCAGACCAATTTCCAACCTAATATTGCTGCCCGTTCGCTAGCTGCCGGTCATACCCAGGTGATTGGATTGGTCATTCCAGCAACCATTTCACGCTTGTTTTCCGATCCCTTCTTTCCTTTACTCATCCAGGGTGTCAGTTCTGCCTGCAACAGTCGCGATCATTCGGTGATGCTTTGGTTGGCTGAACCTGAATAT
Organism: Chloroflexi bacterium HGW-Chloroflexi-10; assembly: GCA_002840755.1. Taxonomy (GTDB): domain Bacteria; phylum Chloroflexota; class Anaerolineae; order Anaerolineales; family Anaerolineaceae; genus UBA6170. The sequence continues at coordinate 27,083 of PHBZ01000028.1, forward strand.
GAACGTAGGATGATCCGTCAGATTCTATATAACGGTATCATTGATGGCGTTATCATCAGTTCTGCCATCATCAATGACCCGTTGGTAGATGCGCTGCAAGAGCGCAACATTCCATTCGTAATGGTCGGTGAACCGCGCGCAGCCCAGCATATCAATTTTATCGATGTAGACAATGACGCCGGCGCTCAGCGTGCTGTTATGCATTTAGCCAGACTGGGTTATAAACGCATTGCCACTATCACCTGTGCACTTAATACCGAAGTCGGTCTCGCTCGCCTGGCCGGTTATCGTCAAGCGCTCTACCTTTCCGGTCTGCAAGAAGAATCCGCATTGATCTATGAAGGAGATTTCTCCACCGAAAGCGGTTATCAAGGAGCAAAACGCCTTTTGCCTATAAAACCGGATGCCATTTTTGTCGCGTCAGACCCGATGACTCAGGGCACTTACCGTGCATTGGCCGAATCTGGCATCCGTATTCCGGAGGATATTGCCATTGTAGGCTTCGATGATCTACCGTTCTCAGCTCATCTCACCCCCCCACTGACCACCGTTCGCCAACCAGTTATAAATATGGGTTCTGTTGCAGTCGAAACTCTGATCGATGCCATTGAACACCCCGAACGCCCTGTCCGTCATGTTCGCCTCCCAACCGAACTGGTCATTCGCTCCTCCTGTGGACTTTCACTCCACTCCCAAATTAAAAAATAAAAATTTTACACAGATTATGAGGCAACGGGGTCCACTGTAAGTGCTAATCCTCCCGTCTGATTACAAATTATTTTCTATATTAACGTATTCATCCCACTTTCTTAGCAATCATTCCTGATCAGGAGCAACTATGAAATACGGCTATTTTGACCACACCAATCACGAATATGTAATCACCACCCCTAAAACTCCGGTGAAATGGGTTAATTACATTGGCACACTGAAATTTGGGGGTATCGTGGATCACACCGGTGGCGCTCTTTTATGCAAAAAAGATCCTGCTCTGAACCGCATGACCAAATACATTACTCAGATGCCAGATGCAGATTTTAAAGGCGAAACCCTTTATCTGCGCATCCACACGCCAAAAGGCATCCAGATTTTTTCGCCATTCTTTGTGCCTACTCTGACACCTTATGAACAATACGAGTGTCATGTTGGTCTGGGTTACAGCCGCTTCATCTCAATCATAGCTGGTATTCGTTGTGAAATTACGGTTTTTGTCCCGCAAAATGCCGAAATAGAAATCCGTGATATCCGCGTAACCAACTTGCGCAAGGATTCAGTGCATTGTGACGTTATCCCACTCGTAGAGTACACCCATCCGGATGCACTCAAGCAGCTTACCAACGCCGATTGGGTTCCACAAACCATGCAAAGTTCCGCTTTGATTGAAGATGGCCTGACCACCCTGGTTCAGTACCCCTTCATGAACAAGGAAACCCAGGTAAATTATTTCACTGCCAACCTGTCCGCTTCCTCCTTTGAAACCGACCGGCGTCATTTTCTGGGAGATAATGGCTACGGCACCTTCCAAAATCCAACCTCGCTTCAAAACCCCGAATTGGGCAACCATCAGGCTAACCGCGGTGACAACATCGCCGCCTTACTCATTCCGCTCGGAAATATCCGGCCTCAAGAAACTCACCAGGTAATAACCTTGTTTGGGCAAAGCAGCAGTCTCAATAGCGCTAAAAGCCAGATCAATCACTACCGTAACCCACAGGTAGTTCACAGCGCATTTCAACAGCTAAAAGAATATTGGAAAGCCTTCCTCAGCCATTTGCAGGTCAATACGCCGGATGAGAACATGAACAACATGCTCAATACATTTAATCCTTACCAATGTGCCATGACTGCCAATTGGTCGCGTTATTTGTCCCTCTACCAGTTGGGCTATGGTTCATCCCGTGGGATTGGATTTCGTGATAATGCCCAGGATATTATGGGTGTAATGACCAACGACCCGATCTTTGCGCGCCAATTGTTGGCCAGATTAATCAGCACACAAAAACGTGATGGATCCGCAATGCATCAGTTTAATCCGCTAAGCATGGAAGCCAGTGTCGGCGATTCAGCAGAATATGAAGACCGTCCCCATTTTTATAGTGACGATCATCTCTGGATGGTGTTGGCTGTCTGCGCTTATCTTAAGGAAAGCGGAGATTTTGCTTTTCTTGAGGAGTACATCCCCTTTTACGATAAAAACAAACAGGGAAAGGCTGTGGAATGTGGCACCGTATTGGAACATTTGCAGCGTGGATTAAATTTTACTCGGGAACATGTTGGTGCTCACCAGCTGCCGTTGCTTGGATTTGCCGATTGGAATGATACCATTAACCTACCAACCGGTGCGGAATCGGTTTTCACAGCATGTCTGTACGGTCGCGCTTTGAATGAGATTTCAGCTTTGTATGATTTTTTGGAAGATGAAAAGCATGTCGAATTATACCGTGCCTGGTTTGCCGAGATGCAAAACCGTGTTGAAACCCACGCATGGGATGGTGCTTGGTATCTGCGTTATTTCGATGCTGATGGCATACCGCTTGGGTCCCACCAAAACACTTTTTCGCAAATTTTTACCAATGCCCAGTCCTGGGCGGTAATCTCTGGATTCGCCGCACCGGGTAGAGCCAAACAGGCACTCAACGCAGTAAACCAGCGGCTCAATACTGCCCATGGCATTAAACTCAGCACGCCAGGCTTCAATGGCTATGATCGCGAAATCGGTGGCGTTACCACCTATCCCCCCGGTGCTAAAGAAAATGGTGGCATATTTCTTCATGCCAATCCCTGGGCAATGATCGCCGAAGCACTGTCGGGAAACGGAGAACGCGCTTTCCAATACTATAACCAGATCAATCCTGCAAGCAAAAACGATATGCTGGATATCTATGAATGCGAACCCTATGTTTATCCGCAAAACATTCTCGGGGATGAACACCCTCAGTTTGGTTTAGCCCGCAATTCCTGGCTTTCCGGTACTGCCTCCTGGACTTACCAGGCAGCCACACAATATATCCTCGGTATTCAACCGGATTACCATGGTCTGCGGATAAATCCATGCATTCCGGCCAACTGGGAAGGTTTCAACATGGAACGCATAATCCGTGATGCAAGATATCAGATCACAGTACATAACCCAAGCCATGTCCAAAAAGGTATTCGCCGCTGTCAGGTGGATGGTTTAGAACATACCGGTTCTGTTGTGCCTTACTTCTTGGATAGGGGTACGCATACAATTGAAATCTGGATGGGCTGATGAAGATAGATTGCCCGTGGTCGCAAATTGCGTTTTGCCCTTCAAGAAAAAATGCGCAATTTTTGAGCGAGTGAATATAGACTTATTCCATTGACAAAATACCTGTCGTCAGATAAACTGTTGACCAATGAAATCAAATTTTGCCGTTTCTCTCCATCATCATCATACCCTCCTCCCCCAATCCAACCGGAGGCCGGTACTGCTTGATTTGGTTTAACTCAGGCAAACCACGTACAAACAAAGCCCCCCGGTTTCGGGGGGCTTTTTATTTTCCCAGCCAAAGGACCTTAAACAATGTTATCTGAGTCAAATACCGAAACTTACCGAATCTCATTACCTTCCAAGGGACGCTTGGCAGAAGACTGCCTTGAATTCCTCGCCGCCAGTGGTTTGCGCATCTACAAACCTAACCCACGCCAATACGAGGCTGTCATCCCGGCGCTGCCCGACCTGCGAGTACTTTTTCAGCGCGCAACGGATATCGTTACTAGCGTCATGAACGGCAGTGTGGATTTTGGCATTACCGGACTGGATGTAGTCGCCGAACTACAGGGACACGATCAAGAAATTATCCTCTTGCACGAATCCCTCGGGTTTGGCGGCTGTTCTTTAAACCTGGCTATACCGGAAACCTGGGATAATGTCTGGGCAATAAATGATTTGAAAGTGTATGCCAGTAAACTGGATCGCCCCTTACGTGTCGCCACCAAATACCCGAACTTGGCATCCAAATTCTTTGAAAAACAAGGTATCACCACCCAGTTGATCGCCAATGAAGGTACGCTCGAAATTGCTCCCGCCATCGGTTATGCCGATATGATTTGTGATGTGGTTTCCTCAGGTGTCACCTTGCGTGACAATCGACTGCGCATGCTCGAGGGCGGTAAAATTCTCGATTCACAGGCAGTCCTCATTGCCAATGCAGCCACATTGCGCAAACAACCAGAAGCACTCCGGATTGCCCGAATATTAATTGAGTATTTTGAAGCGCATCTCCAGGCACGGGATAAATTAGCTGTTTTCGCCAATATGCGTGGTGATAGTCCGGAATCGATTGCTCAACTCATATTTGACAATACCACCATTGTCGGTCTGCAAGGCCCAACCATATCTCCAGTCATTGTACGTAATGACGAAAGGCAGTGGTTTGCTGTGAACATCATTGTCCCGCGCAGCAAGCTTTACCAGTCCATTAATGAACTGCGTGCCATAGGTGGCAGTGGTGTGATTGTCTTGCCGGTAACTTACATCTTTGATGAAGAACCACCACGCTACACTCGCTTGATCCAAAATCTGCAATCAATTCCTTAGAGAGAGGTATTTCATGTTTTCTATTAATTCCGTAGACGAAGCCAAACAAACCATTCTGCGCCGGCGCGCGATTGATGATTACGAAATTCCGTCAGCTCTGAGTGCCAGTATGCTCAGGTTTTTTGGTGAAGAACTTACGCCCGAGCAGGGTGTAGCACGCATCCTCAAAGAAATCCGTACACAGGGAGATGTTGCCCTGCATAAATGGACACAGATTTTGGATGGCAGTACACAAACATCCTTCCGTGTACCAATTGAAACAATTCAATCCGCACCGCATCAAATCACTCCTGAACAAAAAGCAGCTTTGGAAGTCAGTATTAGCCGGGTACGTGCCTTTCACCAACACCAACCTCTTTCCTCCTGGATCAACAACGACTTGGGTGGAATTCTCGGTCAAATGGTTCGCCCTATCCGTCGGGTTGGCTTATACATCCCCGCCGGCACAGCGCCGCTGCCCTCCAGTGTGATCATGTCAGCCGTGCCAGCCCAAGTGGCAGGCGTTTCACAGATTGTCTTGGTGGCGCCACCTGATCGGAAAACCGGACAAATATCCTCACTTATTCTGGCCGCTGCGGCCCTATTGGGATTGGAAGAGGTTTATGCTGTGGGCGGCGCACAAGCAATTGGCGCATTGGCCTATGGCACCGAATCGATCCCACCTGTTGACAAAATTTTCGGGCCAGGTAATCTCTTCGTCACCCTTGCAAAAAAACAGGTCTATGGCAGTGTGGGTATCGACAACTTGGCCGGTCCCACCGAAACAATGGTTATCGCCGATGAATTTGCCAACCCGGCCTGGGTGGCATCTGATTTGCTTGCGCAGGCCGAACACGATCTACTGGCCTCTGCCATTCTCCTGACACCCTCCCAATCAATGGCAATGGCCGTAGCTGCTGAAATTCAAAAACAATTGGACCAACGTAGCCGGGTTGAAACTATCCGCACCTCATTACAAAATCGTGGCGGTGCAGTAATCACGCGCGACCTGGATGAAGCAATCGCCCTGGCAAACAACTATGGTGCAGAACATTTATGTCTGGCCGTACGTGACCCATGGACTTGGGTTGAAAAAATCACTTGTGCAGGCGGTATCTTTATCGGAGAACATTCGTTTGAAGTCCTTGGCGATTATGTAGCTGGTCCCAGCCACGTGATGCCAACCAGTGGTTCTGCGCGTTTTGCATCCCCGCTAAATGTCTGGGACTTTATCAAACTGATCAGCTTAATCGGGCTGGATGAAAAAACAGTCAGTCAGATTGCTCCCACTGCCATCATCATCGCAAATGCCGAGGGCCTGGATGCTCATGCTTCAGCCGCGGAGATGCGTCTATGAAAATCGCTCAACGTTTTAAAGATTTTCCGGCCTACTCGCCTATCGAACCATTTGAAGTACTCTCGGCGCGTATTGGAAAACGTCCTGAGGAAATCATTAAACTCGATGCCAATGAAAACCCTTATGGCCCCTGCACAGCAGCCCTTCAGGCATTGACAGATACCCGTGTGTATCACATTTATCCGGACCCGGAAAGCCGTGCCTTAAGGGCAGCATTGCAGAAATTTACAGGTGTTCCCATACAGTATTTAATGGCCGGGTCCGGTGCTGATGAATTGATCGATTTAATCCTGCGCGTACTACTTGAACCAGGAGATACAGTAATAAATTGCCCACCCACCTTTGGTATGTATCCGTTCGATACCCGTTTGAATGCCGGCCAGGTCATAGATATTCCACGTAATGCCGATTTTTCAATCGATATTGAAGCAATCGAAATCACAGTCAAAAACAACCAGCCAAAAGTAATTTTTGTCACCAGTCCCAATAATCCGGACGGCTCACTGCTCTCAAAAGCAGATTTGCTGCACCTTCTGAAACTACCGCTGCTGGTAGTATTGGACGAAGCCTACCTGGAATTTACTGGTGACTGTGTGGCAGCTTGGCGGGAAAATTCCTGTATGGGTTGGGTCCAAAATTTCAATAATCTTGTTGTTCTGCGCACTTTTAGCAAATGGGCCGGGCTGGCCGGTTTGCGTGTGGGATATGGTGCTTTTCCGCTCTGGCTAATGTCGGTTTTATGGGTTGCCAAACAACCTTACAATGTCAATGTCGCTGCATCGCAGGCCGCTATCGCATCACTGCAATCTTTGGAAGAATTAATCCCTAATGTAAACAAATTGCGCAGCGAAAGAGAACGGTTGTGGCAATTGCTGCAAAATATTCCTTTTATTAATCCCTATCCATCGCAGGCCAATTTTATTCTATGCGCATTAGAAGATGTGTCTGGCACTGAACTGAAACATTATCTGATCAGCAAAGGGATCTTCATCCGTACTTATGATACTCCAAATTTGCGTAACACAATCCGTATCAGTGTAGGTAGGCCCGCTCAAACGGTCCAATTGATTTCTGCCCTGGAGGAATACCAATGAAAATAGCTCTGATTTTGTATCCGGGTGTCTCACTAAATGAAACATCCGCGTTTCTATCTGTTCTGGAAAGTGCTCATACCGCCAGTAAAACAACACTGTTTACTATAGAATATTGCAGTTACCTGCCGATGCACAATGGCAAACCGGGTCTGACACTTACCAGTGGTTATACCGGTTTACCCCTGACCGGTTTTGATTTGATCGTGCTCTGCGGTGGAAAAAACTTGCCCGATCTACTAAAAAACGAAGAATGGAAAACATGGCTCAGAAACGCCTCTCCCAGTCTGGGCTGGATAGGCATAAACCAGGGTGGTGCTTTTCTGAAACAACTTGGAGTAAACATTCTTTCGCTGCCGCAATCTGAACCTACACTCAATCCATTTTTAGCTGGACTCTGGCTGGTGAACCAGATCAATAGTGAATTATGTGATATTACAGCTACAGATCAGAATCTGGGACCCGCATGGTATGCGGCGTTTGCCCGCAGCAATGGGCGTAGTGCCCGTTTCGCCCGCAGCAGCGCCGAAACCAAAATTGAAGCAGAAATTACACTGGATGGCAGTGGAAACCAGTCAATCTCCACCGGTATACCCTTTCTGGATCACATGCTGGCTCAGATTGCCCGTCACGGTTTGTTCGATATCCGCTTAAAGGCTTCTGGCGACCTGGAAATCGATCCACATCACACCATGGAAGATTGTGCCCTCACTCTTGGAGAAACCTTTCGCCTTGCGTTAGGTGATCGCAAAGGCATCCAGCGCATGGCTTCTACCTCTGTACCCATGGATGAAAGCTTGGCAACTGTCACCGTAGATTTCTCCGGCCGCCCTTATTGCGTATTACAAACACGCTGGAATGGTGAACTCGTCGCCGATATCCCGGTCTCTCTTGTTGATCACTTCCTGGAATCCTTTGCTAATGCGGCCCGCTGCAATCTGTTTGTCCAGGTTCAAGCTGGCCAGGATAATCATCACATGGCTGAAGCCGTTTTCAAAGCGCTTGCCCGCGCCTTAAACCAGGCTGTCAGTCTAGATCCACGCCGAGCAGGCATGATTCCATCTACAAAAGAAGTGCTCTTTTAGGAGGCGCAATGCAATCTATCCCATTATTATTGGTGGATGCCGGAACTGGCAATCTTCACTCGGTATATCATACCCTCCAGCAGCTCAATTCCGAAGTAACTATTTCAAACAATCCGGATGATTTAATACACGCTGATCGCGTGGTATTACCCGGCGTGGGTGCTTTCGCTCATTTCATGGATGGTTTACGCCAGCGAGCATTAGATCAGGCTATTCTGGAGTTTATCAAAAGTGGCAAACCCATGTTGGGTATATGTGTGGGCATGCAAGCATTGTTTGAATCCAGCGATGAGATGGGTTATTGTGCCGGATTGGGCTTATTAAAAGGAACTGTAAAACGCTTCTCTAAAACACCGGGGTTTAAGATCCCTCACACTGGTTGGAACCAGCTCTGGTACGACCCAAACCTCCCCATGCTGAAGCATATCATCCCCGGAGAATATGCTTATTTCAACCATTCCTATTTCTGTACAACGCACGAACCAGGTCTACAAACAGTAGAAACTGATTATTGTATCCGTTTCACATCTGCCGTTTGCCGGGAAAATTTGTTTGCTGTTCAATTTCATCCGGAAAAAAGCCAGAAAGTCGGATTGTCAATTCTGAATAACTTCTTAACCTGGGATGGTAACTCATGAAGCCTTTTACTATATACCCGGCTATCGACCTGCGTAATGGAGAGGTAGTCCGCCTGAAGTACGGCGACCCGTCCTTACAAACTACATATCCATCATCTCCAGCCGCCGCCGCTCAGCGCTGGATTGATCTCGGAGCATCCTGGCTGCATGTTGTCAACCTGGATGGTGCCTTCGCCGATCAGGACAAAATTAACCAGGCTGCTATTCGTTCGATCCTGGAAATTGCGATACCTGCCGGAGTCTGTGTGCAGCTTGGTGGCGGCATTCGTGACCTCACTTCGGCTAACGCAGCACTAAAAATGGGAGTCAGCCGCGTCATCCTCGGGACAATTGCTGTAGAAAAACCAACATTTGTCGCTGAATTAATTACAAGGGTCGGATCATCCAGGGTTGTGATCGGCGTGGATGCACGCAATGGCCTGGTTCATACCCGTGGATGGCAAACTGCAACCGGGCTGGATGTGGAAACTTTTGCCAAAACGTTAAAAACCAATGGTGTTGAAACAATTATTTTCACCGATATTCAGCGGGATGGAGTTGGTGGTGGAGTCAACCTGGGATCGACTAGACGCCTGGCACAAGCCAGTCAATTACAGGTTATAGCTTCAGGTGGTATCCATCGATTACAAGATGTTCAGGCGGTAAAAGATGCCGCCTTACCGGGAGTTGTCATCGGAAGGGCTTTATACGAAGGTACTCTCGACCCTCAAACAACATTTGCCTTACAAGAAGGATCTGAAACATGTTAGCCAAACGAATCATTCCCTGCCTGGATATCAAAGACGGCCGTGTGGTGAAAGGCGTTAATTTTATCAACCTGCGCGATGCCGGCGACCCGGTTGAACAGGCCGCTCTGTATGATCAGTCAGGTGCCGATGAACTGGTCTTCCTGGATATTTCTGCAACCGCGGAAGGACATGCCACCGTTGTAGAAGTCGTCCGCCATGTAGCGGAAAAGATCCACATGCCACTCACTGTTGGTGGTGGTATTCGTAGCAGTGCGGATATGCGTAAACTTCTGCTTGCTGGTGCGGATAAAATCAGCATCAATTCTGCGGCTGTAAACAATCCATCTTTAATCACCCAGGGAGCGCAACAATTCGGCAGCCAATGTATTGTATTGGCAGTGGATGCGCGCCGTATTCCAGGGACTGCAGTTGATCCGCGCTGGGAAGTCTTCGTTAGTGGTGGGCGCACCCCCACCGGGATGGATGCCTTGGAATGGGTGAAACGCGGCGTGGAATTGGGCGCTGGAGAAATCCTGCTCACTAGCATGGATTGCGACGGTACATTGAGCGGTTATGATCTGGAGCTCAATCAGCAGGTTGCCCAATTGGTAAATGTGCCTCTCATCGCTTCTGGTGGTGCGGGCAGCATGCAGCATTTTGCTGATGTGCTTCATGCCGGTGCGGATGCCGCACTGGCTGCCTCTCTCTTTCATGATGGCATCCTCACCATTCCGGAATTGAAAGACTATCTCGCAGCCCAAAACCTGTCCATAAGGAGAAATAAATGAATTTGGATTTTTCCCAGCTAAAAACTGATCCCCTTGGTTTGATCCCGGCAGTTATTCAGGATACTGAAACGCTGCAGGTATTGATGGTCGGTTGGATGAATCGCCAGTCTTACGAAGCCACCCTGGAAACCGGTTTGGTAACCTTTTGGTCACGTAGCCGTCAACAACTGTGGCAGAAAGGCGAATCCAGCGGTAACACCTTGCACCTGTCCACCATGTGGGTGGATTGCGACAAAGACACACTATTAATCCTGGCTCACCCCGTAGGACCAACCTGCCACACTGGCAGTCAAAGTTGTTTTTTTACAACACTTGACGCAGGATCATCCAAACCCGACTCAACCATATCTCGAAAACTGAGTAAATAGCATCTATTTTTTCTGTTACCCGATTGGAACCTTACTCGTTAGAATAAATACATGGAGAAATGATGAATACATTAGTGACCCTCTATCAAACTTTGGAACAACGAAGAAATTTCGAACCCGAAACATCCTATACGGCTAGGTTATTCCAGGCTGGAGAAGATGAAATCGTTAAAAAAATCGGTGAAGAAGCCGTAGAAGTCATTCTGGCAGTTAAAGGGCAGGGTGAAGAACGAATTATCTCCGAAATCGCCGATCTGACCTACCACACCCTGGTTTTAATGGTCTCTAAGGGAATAACCTTGGAGCAAATCGCTGCAGAACTGGAACAACGCCGAAAATAAGCAGTCGTTTCATTGTCAAAATCCCTGAATTGACAAGCTCCTGTCTGGACAACCTGCCTAAATAGGCAGGTTGTCAAACAGATTAAAATTCGGCATAATCATTATCAAATACAGAACATAAATTCCAACGACGTAAAGCGCTCCAAATGCCACCGCTCACCAAACGTTTTTTAGCGAAAAAAGGAGAAGAATATTAATGGCAACAACTTTACACACGGAAATGAAACCCAAGTATCCGATGCCAAATATTCAAAGAAAAGCGAACTATCCTTCGTTCCAACACCTTATTCCATCTCTTCCGCACTACTCAGTACTCATTACTGCTCTTCCAAATTCACTTACTCATTCGTTCCCAATCGTTTCTGACTGTTCCCATTTGTTTCAAAACAAATACCAGCATCTTTACAGACAAAAACCAACATATCGGCCTTTCCACCGAAGCCACCCCCACCCATGCCGGTCATTTTCCGGAAAAGCATTCGTTCCGATTGGAATTATTTTTACGAATACGCTAAGCATCTCCCCTTTTCGCAACTTCATGAGGTTTTTACTTCAAAACAGCCTGATAACTGGATGTGTTCGGTAAAAAAATGCATTCGCCAATAAACAAAATCATTATTTATGGAAGCACCATGATTATGATACAATTGCGCCGCTGATCGAATAACCGCAGACAAGTATATGGCAAACTTATTTGATGTAAATCACATTTCTTATGCACATCCCATTCCGGGAGGTGAACCTCATCCCGCATTGCGGGATATCAGTTTTCAAATTCAACAGGGGGAATATATTGCCATTGTAGGCGCTAATGGCTCTGGTAAAACTACCCTGGCTCGCCATTTGAACGCCTTGCTCGTACCTGACCAGGGCACAGTGCGTATGCAGGGTTTAAACACTCGTGAAAAAGAGAATCATCTTTCCATCCACCAACGGGTTGGCATGGTATTTCAACACCCACAGGAACAGATGATCGCTACCAGCCTGGAAGAAGATGTTGCCTTTGGACCGGAAAACCTGGGATTGTCAACACCCGAAATTAAGGAAAGGGTTAGAACCGCCCTCACCCAGGTAGAAATGTGGGATCAGCGCAGTCGTTCTCCTCAACATCTCTCCGCCGGTCAAATGCAGCGTGTTGCACTGGCTGGAATTTTGGCTATGCGCCCGGCTTGTATCATTTTCGATGAAGCCACTGCTATGTTAGACCCAGCCGGTCGTGAAGATGTTTTGCATTTCCTGAAAGATCTGCACAAAGACGGAATTACCGTGATTACCATTACACATTTCATGGAGGAAGCTGCCCTGGCGGAAAGAGTTTTCGGTATGTCTCAAGGGCATTTGCTTTTTGATGGCTCACCAAGACAACTCTTTACCAATCCAGCATTATTGGAAGAGATGAATATAGACAAGCCCCGGGTGCTTTCTTTTGCACAAGAGCTAGCCACCTGGATTCCGGAATTAAACGACCCCCTCACCCTGGCAGAATTTGACCAGCAGTTGAAACCACTACCACAAACCATTACGATGCCAGCTTTGGATATACCCGGGTATACCAAACAACCGGACATGGTCAACGCACTTGATCTTTCTTTTACCTATTTACGCAATACCCCATTGGCTCATACTGCACTGTACGATATTGACTTCAACGTCACCGAAAACACTATTCACGGCATGATCGGCGCTACCGGCTCTGGTAAATCAACGCTGATGCAGCATCTCAACGGGCTCTATCTGCCTCAAAATGGACAACTTAAGGTGGGTCCATTCCAGGTGAATGAAAATACAGATCTTCTTCAATTGCGCCGCTTTGCCGGAATAGTATTTCAGAATCCCAATTATCAGCTGTTTGAACAATATGTGGGTGATGAAATTGCCTATGGACTGCGCCTACTCGGCTTTGCGGGACCTGAATTGCGCGAAAGGGTCCGCCACGCCATGCAATGGGTTGGTTTGGACTTTGAAGTATTCAAAGATCGGATGACCTTTGCATTAAGCGGAGGAGAACGCAGGAAAGTAGCTTTAGCCTCCACCCTGGCGTTGGACCCAACCCTTCTTCTTCTGGATGAACCCACCGCTGGGCTCGACCCTGTCGCCCGTCGCGACATTCTTGCGCGCATTAAGTCCATTCACCAGCAAGGCAAAACTATTATAGTTTCGTCACACCAATTAGAAGATTTGGCGTTGTTAACCAGCCAGATTACCCTGCTTTCAGAAGGCCGGGTGGTCAGTAACCAGGCTTCTGGAGCTTTATTATCTGACCATCTTTTATTGGAAGCCAACCAGATGAGCGCACCAGTTGCCGCCCATATGGCAGCTAGTCTGCGAAAAAAAGGCTGGCTCCTACCGCCAGAAATTATAATCAGCCAGCAATTAATTGGAAATTTCAAGGCATGGGGCAATCGGCATGTCTAACTTTGAATTTTCACAAAACCTCAATTTTGGGCAATACTTACCAACCAATTCACCTCTCCACAACCTGGATGCTCGCGCACGCATTTTGATCTTCACCATGCTAATGATCGCCATCATATTTGCCCAAAGTCCCATAATGGTTCTTTCCGGACTTATTTTGATGTTAATCCTTTTCCGTCTGGCAAAAGTGCCATTAAAATATACATGGAAAGCAATCCGAACTCCATTGCCATTTCTTTTTTTTCTGGCGATCTTCCAGCTTTTTCGATTTGCACCTGGCATTAACAACCAACAGCTTTTCTCTATCAGTTCGCTCTCATTAACTATATCCGGGGTAATTGCAGCCGTTATGCTGATCCTTCGATTTTCAGCCTTAATTATGGTGATTAGTTTGGCCAGTTTCACCCTTTCCACCAGTGACATAATTTATGGCATGCAATCCCTTCTGCGCCCTCTCAATTGGTTGCATATCCCCAGTGAGGATATAGTGATGATTATTCAAATCACTATTCGGTTTTTACCCATGCTTGGTCAGGCCACTGAGCAAATCACGAAAGCTCAGGCAGCCCGGGGGGCCGCCTGGGGAGTAAAAGAAAAAAATCCTTTGCGTCGGATAAAATTGATCATACCGGTAATCATCCCTATGTTTCTCACCAGCTTGCAGCGCGCCGAAACAATGGCTCTGGCTATGGATGCACGCGGTTACGGTAATCATATCCAACGTGGTTCATACCAACAATTTATTTTTCAATTAAAAGACGGCTGCGCATTGGCAGCCGCCCTCTTGTTATCGTTGATTATTTTATTCCTATAAATCTGAACCCTGGCGTTTACCTACACGTATGCGCCGCCAGGCGGCCACAACCGCGACAGTGATCACTGCCGAGAGTGCTGCTTCCAGCAAGCCGTTACTGATCACGATTCCGCCAATCACTGCCCAGGGCAATAAACCCATCAATCCTATCACGCCCAACACCAGGACTGTATTCACCAAACTACCGGTTACTCCAGCGACTACCAAACCTACCACTGGAATTTTTTCGAGCGCTTTCCAGGCCAGATATGCTGCTGGTCCTATGAACAAACGTGGTAATACAGAAAGCAATGGATTGGTAAACCAGACATCAGCCGGGCTATTAGGCGCAACCGCAGCTTGAATCAAGCTGAACACGCCAAAAATCAAACCAATTCCCAAACCCACAATCGGACCCTCCAAAACAGCGCCAATTATGACTGGCACATGCATAATTGTTAAGGAAATTCCACCAAACCAGGGAATAAATCCCCAATGTGTTACACCCAGCAATACTGCAATTGCCCCCATCACACCGGTAATCACCAGTTTTCTTGTACGATCTTGAGGCATTTCTATCTCTCCTGTTAAAGATTTTTGTTTCAGTATAGATACAAAAAGTAACCTGTCAGTTACCAGATGGTAAAACTTGAACCCATTATAATGGTTAACCGCTAATTTTATTTACGATGTTGATTGTTCAAGATTGTAGATGAATCTTACACTTAATACAATCTATTCCATCAGGTTTGAATCGGATAACAGTTTTTCAGGAGATCTTCATGCAACGTACAAGAATCGTTCGCTGCTGGCGAAGTTTGCGATGTTCACATAAGTAAATTCCTTGCCAGGTACCCAGGCTGAGTCTCCCATCATCTATCGGAATGGATAGATCAACCGGCATAATCATCGCCTTCAAATGCGAAGGTGAATCATCATCACCTTCTATTGTGTGTCGGTACCAAACCTGGTTAGCAGGTGCCAGGGTTAACAGGAATTGTTCCATATCCATGCGTGCAGTTGGATCAAAACTTTCATTTATCATAAGAGATGCACTGGTATGCTGAATAAACAGATGACACATCCCTTCCCATATCTGCCAGGTTCGGATTTGCTGATTGATTGCATCAGTGATCGGATACAAAGCCTGCCCGTGCGTCTGAAAATTCAATTCACATTTTAGCCATTCCATCAATGTTTATTCTCGCATCGTCGATTTTCGGACAATCAATTCAGGTGTCAGCAGCAAAGTATTGCTGCTGACTTCAGGGTCAACCTGATCCGGGTCACCTATTGAAACCAGTTTCCGTACAGCCAATGCGCCTAACTCATGAAAATTCTGGCGCATCGTGGTCAATGGGGGCGATAAATAAGCAGCCTCCTGAATGTTGTCATAACCAACTACACCAAGCTGATTGGGAACAGAGATGCCCTTCTGCCAAGCGCCATTCAATACGGCCAAAGCCATCTGATCATTCGCGGCAAAAACTGCATCCATTTGTGGATACTGAGTTAGAAGTTTATTAAAACACTCCAAACCGCTGGATGAGGACCAGTTGCCTCGGATCTGCGCTTCTTCCAGAACTGGCAACCCATTGTCCAGTAATGCCTGTATCCAGCCACGTTTCCGCTCCCTGGCTTCCCACCATTCACAAGGACCGGCTATATGGGCAATCTGCCGGTAACCCTGTTTTATTAAATGCTGGGTGATTTGATATGCGCCGGAATAATTGTCAATTGAGATGGTAATATCTGCTGAAGTTGGGTTACCCTTTAAAAAGACAATCGGTGGAGTTTGATCGGTTAGGCTTTTTTGAATAATCTTCCAGTTCTCACCAACCTCAGGTGCTGCATAAATAATCCCCTGCACCTGGTGTGCCACCAGAGATTGAATCAACGGTTGCATTTCCAAAGAATCAAATGTCGGTAATTCTTTTAGCATGATATTAATTCCGAATGCTTCAGCAGCTTGGGTAATACCGTTCAATGTTGTAGAAATCCCAATATACCGCAGACCGGCAATAATGACACCCATTGTGTTATTACGCTGGCGCATACTTCTGGCTAATGCACTTGGCTGGTAACCCATTTGCCCGATCACTGCCAGCACCTTCTCGCGGGTTACCGAACTTACATCCACCCGATCGTTTAAAACCCGCGAGATAGTTTGAGTGGAAACCCCACAAGCTCTGGCAACATCTTTAATAGTTACTTTCGATTTAATCGTTGATTGCATAAGAATTCCTCTGGCAAAATCGGCTCAATTTTTTATAGCCCTTGTTTGAAATTCACCATTCCTGCAGATTGCTATATTTAAAAATTTGATCGATAAAACATTAATCCTGAAGAAAGAATTTTTCCTTTGTAATTATGTAGAACAAAATTAATCACAAAATGCTCTTGAAAAACCTAGTAAAATGTGCTACGATTAATTCGTTATCGATAACGTTATCGATAAAGTAATGTGTCTATATTATGATACTGCAAATTTCTCCAATTTCAAGTCCATTACAGCCTGATTTCAAATAACTGCCTGATAATCTAAAGGAGTGAGCATGAAATATTCAATCGGTGTTGATTTTGGCACCCTTTCCGGAAGAGCCGTCCTCGTTCGAGTCGATACAGGCGAAATTGTCGCGCAATCGGTTTTCGATTATATCAATGGCGTGATTGATGAAAAACTACCAATTGAAGGTAAGCCAATTCATCTGGAACCGGAATGGGCACTACAAGATCCATGGGATTATGTTTTAGTTTTTCAAAAGACAATTCCAGCCGTATTGAAACAAGCTCAAGTAAGCGCAGATGATGTTATCGGAATTGGCATAGATTTTACAGCATGCACCATGCTACCAGTAGCACAGGATGGTACTGCTTTGTGTATGCTCCCAGAATACCGCCACAACCCACACGCCTGGGTAAAATTATGGAAACATCATGCTGCCCAGCCTGAAGCCGATTATATAAACGAAACTGCTGAAAAAATGGGAGAATCCTGGTTACCTCGCTATGGTGGAAAAATTTCTTCGGAATGGTTTATGGCGAAGACGCTGCAAATCCTCAACGAAGCACCAGAGATTTATGCCGCCACCGATACCTTTATCGAAGCAGCAGATTGGGTGATATGGCAATTGACCGGCCAGAAGACGCGCAATACCTGTACAGCCGGTTACAAAGCCATTTGGTCTAAACGGGAAGGGTATCCGGATAAATCTTTCTTCGCTGCCCTACACCCTCAGTTTGAAAACCTGATTACAGAAAAAATGAGCGGTCCGATCCTACCAATTGGTAACAAAGCTGGTGGATTAACTGCTCAAGCTGCAGCCTGGACTAACCTCAATCCTGGTACAGCCGTTGCCATTGCAAATGTAGATGCACACGTCTCTGCTCCAGCCGCAAAGGTAACTGAACCAGGCCGTATGTTGCTAATTATGGGAACATCCACATGCAATATCCTCATCGGCACTCAAGAGCACAATGTCCCCGGGATGTGTGGGTATGTTGAAGATGGCGTTTTGCCCGGTTATATCGGTTATGAAGCAGGGCAATCCTGTGTCGGAGACCATTTCGCCTGGTTTGTAGAAACGTGTACCCCACTGGAATACTATAATGAGGCCAGCGCAAAAGGTATTTCCATCCACCAACTTATGACAGAAAAGGCAGAGCTTTTAAAAATTGGTGAATCCGGGCTTTTGGTGTTAGATTGGTGGAATGGCAATCGTTCCGTATTGGTTGACACCAATTTGAGTGGTCTAATGATTGGTGCCACACTCTCCACCAAACCGGAGGAAATTTACCGTGCCCTAATCGAAGCCACCGCGTACGGACAACGCATGATCACAGAAACTTTTGAAAACAATGGCGTACCGATTAACGAACTAGTTGCCTGTGGTGGTTTACCTGAAAAAAACCCAATGTTGATGCAGATCTATGCAGATGTAATTGGCAAAACAATTTGGGTAAGTGCTACTAACCAGACTCCCGCCTTAGGTTCGGCTATGTTTGGCGCTGTTGCGGCCGGAAAAGCAGCTGGAGGTTACGAAACAATTTTTGACGCTTCCGAAAAAATGGCACATTTACGCGAAACCCCCTACCTCCCCAATCCTGAAAACCAGGCTACTTACGAACTTCTTTACCAGGAGTATGCAAAACTACACGATTATTTTGGACGCGGTGAAAATAACGTCATGAAAAAGCTTAAACAAATTCGTGCCAAAGCAAAAGGAATTTAATATGTTATTGGAACCTTTACGAAAAGAAGTATGCAATTTAAATCAGGCACTACCCAAAAACAATCTGGTTGTTTGGACCATGGGCAATGTCTCTGCCCGTGATCCACAAACCAATCTTGTTGTCATTAAACCATCAGGTCTGGTCTTTGAAGAACTGACACCAGAAAACATGGTAGTGGTGGACATGGAAGCTAATATCATTGAAGGCAATCTAAAATACTCTTCAGATACTAAAACACATCTCACTATATACAAACACCGCAGCGATATAAATGGAATTGTCCATACCCACTCTAATTATGCAACTGCCTTTGCCGCAGCTGGTAAACCGATTCCGGCCAACCTAACAGAAATATGCGATGAATTTGGCGGTCCCATCCCAGTAGGTGGATTCTGCCTGATTGGCAATGAAGCCATTGGCGAAGAGGTTGTACGCTCCATCGGTAACTCCAAAGGCATCTTGATGCAAAATCATGGTGTGTTTACCATTGGTGAAACTGCAAAAGCTGCAGTTAAAGCAGCTGTCATGGTGGAAAACGCCGCGAAGACCACTTTCATTGCCAGCATGCTGGGTGGCGCACTATCAATTGATCCCGAAATGGTCAAAAGCCTTCATGACCGTTACAAAAATGAATATGGACAATAAAAACATTTACTAGATTTTCTCCAATTGGGTTTTGGGTTGTTTTGAGCAAAGAGGGACATCGAGCTGTCCCTCTTCTGCTGTATAGTAATATACTGGTGGAATAACTCTGAACTGGTTATTGACAAACAAATTTTAATCCTGTATTATTTGCTTGATATCGATAACGTTATCGATAACGCAAATTTATAACCAACAATCCTCGAATTCCATACACAAATTAAAACCACAAAAAATAACCTGAATGCAATCTGGGGAGGATGTCTCTTGTTGGAAATAACATCTGAAAGGATATTCCATGATTAACCTTGAACAATATGAAATCTGGTTTGTAACAGGCAGCCAACATCTCTACGGACCTGACACCTTAAAACTGGTCGCTGAAAATTCGCAAATTATTGCTGGTTTTCTAAATAGTAATCGGCTTCCAGTTCGGGTTGTTTTTAAACCTGTGGTTACCACTTCTGAAGAAATTTTAAATGTGTGCATGGCCGCCAATAATACACCCAATTGTATCGGGCTAGTGTGCTGGATGCACACATTTTCCCCAGCAAAAATGTGGATTGCTGGTCTGAATGCACTCAATAAACCCTTCATTCATTTACATACACAATTCAGTCGCGAAATTCCCTGGTCAGAAATTGATATGAATTTCATGAACCTTAATCAGTCCGCTCACGGAGACCGCGAATTCGGTTTTATTGGTTCACGCATGAGGCTCAACCGTAAAGTGATCGTCGGTTATTGGCAGGATGCTGATGTTCTTGCAAAACTCAATATCTGGACACGCGCAGCTGCTGCCTGGGCAGACCTACAGGGTGCAAAAGTTGCCCGCTTTGGTGATAACATGCGCGATGTAGCCGTAACCGAGGGTGATAAGGTTGCTGGGCAAATACAATTCGGTTATGCCGTGCATGGTTTTGGTGTCGGCGACCTGGTCAAGGTTGTCAATGAGGTAACTGATAACAGTATCGATCAACTCGTCACAGAATATATGGATACCTACGCAATTACTGCGGATATCCGCCAGACAAAATCATTTTCCACTTTGCGTGAAGCAGCCCGGATTGAAATTGGATTACGCTGGTTCCTTGACGCCGGTGGGTTCAAAGCGTTCACAACCACATTTGAAGATCTGCATGGTCTCTCCCAACTGCCTGGACTGGCCTGTCAGCGTTTGATGAATGATGGCCTGGGGTTTGGTGCTGAAGGTGATTGGAAAACTGCCGCCTTAGTGCGTTCCATGAAAGTTATGTCAGAAGGATTATCAGGGGGAACGTCCTTTATGGAGGATTACACCTACCACATGCCAGCCAACGGAATGGCTAAAGTCTTGGGTGCGCATATGCTGGAAGTCTGTCCATCTATTGCGGCTGGTAAACCATCCTTGCAAATCCATCCACTATCGATTGGTGGGAAAGCCGACCCTGCTCGCCTAGTTTTTACCACACAAACCGGTCCGGCACTTAATGCCACCGTCATCGATATGGGCAATCGTTTCCGCATGATCGTCAATACGGTTGAGGTAGTGGATACAGATGCAAAGCTGCCAAAGTTGCCAGTAGCACAGGCATTTTGGGTGCCGCAGCCTAATTTGCAGGTTTCAGCCGAAGCCTGGATACTGGCAGGTGGTGCTCACCACACCGGCTTTAGTCAGGCTTTAACTGTCGAACATCTGCAAGATTTTGCTGATATCGCTAGTATCGAAATGATGGTGATTGACCAGCATACCATTATCTCTGAGTTTAAAAAGGAATTACGCTTAAACCATCTATACTATTCCCTTGCCAAAGGTTTTTAATAGTCAAATTCCAATATTCATTTCCATTCTCAAGAAAAAAGCTGAATGAAGAAACGGATTACTACACTCCGTTTCTTTTTCTATTAATTTTCCTCACAAAATGATTGAATTCGACCCTTTAATTTTATGATTTTTATTGCTTGTTCAAGTAAAATTTTCTTACTTATTACCGATGTTAACCATCTCGAGGATTATTGTTCATCGATGATACGTAGGAAATTACTTTATGGATATCAGCAATCTGATTTATCAAGACCCATCACCCTTTCCTGGGTCTCAGTTATCTGTTGATCAGTGCTAAAAACGACTTAGAATACAATAAAAATCCAACCCGAATTCCAGACTCTAAAAAGGATCACATGCAGAAAAAACCAGAATATAAGATAGGCCAATATCGTCCAGTCTATTTTTGGGCCGGCCCCGGCACCATTCGCATGAATCGCTTAAAATTCATGCAAGTACCGGTGGATGAAGCTGTTCATCATACAGCTCATACTGAAGTCGGTGCAGAAGTGATTGTCAACCGCATGCACCAAAACTGGATACACTTGACCTATAGCTGGGGCTTTCCTCCGGAAGAGGAACAGGAAGATTGGGATTCTTTTGAGACCGCTACAAAAACATATCACCAACATGGGAAGAATGTCTTCGCCTATATTCAAAGCTCCAATTGTGTCTACGATGGTAGTTTTCGAAAAAAAGATTGGTACGTTCGTGATCCTCAGGGTCGAAAACATTATTATTACTCTGGTCGTTATATGACCTGCTTTCAAAACCGGGATTGGATAAATTACCTGAAAGAAAGAGTAGCAGATGCCATAATTCGTGGAGCAGACGGAATTTTCTTCGATAATTTATGGTACGGTTGCCAACCCAGTAGCTTGTTTGGTGCCTGGTTAGGAATGGCCGGTTGTTTTTGTACCACCTGCCGAGATCGTTACACCAGGGAAGAAGGCAAAGAAATCCCGCGCCATGTCGATCTGAACGACGAAGAGGTGATTACATATTTGCATTGGCGCGCTGCTCGGCTGACCGAAGTCGTTGCCGACCTGGCTAGTTATGCCCGGGAAGTGAAAGAAGACATTCAAATCAGTGCTAACGATTACGATTTGGTCATGCGACCCAGTTACCTTATATACGGTATTGATTTTCCATCCCTGGCAAAAATCCAGGATGTCACTATGATTGAAAATTTCGCCTTGCCTTTGTGGACACCACATAAAAGGGAACGCCTGGCCAATAACGCACTCACAATCCGCAATGCCCGGCCATTTTTACCACCTGACAAACACCTCAGTGTGATTTCTTACGACGTTGGTATTGGATTCGATCCGGTTTACCCTGCACGCCGTATACTCCAGGGAATGGCTGAAGCGGCTGCTCTTGGCTGCAGTATGACCACCAAAGGTACAGAATATCATGATGGCAAGAAGATGACTCTAATCAATGCTGCGGAATATGCTGATCAACAACAAGCAATTGGGGATTTTTCCCGGTGGCTGGAAAGCCATCAAACAATCTATACTAATCGTGAGAACAGCTCAAAGGTAGCCTTAATGCACCCTGCTGATTCTCTCTGGCAGAAATGGCTAACACTAGCTCCTATTTATTTCGGAGCTGCCCAAACCCTGATAAAAGCTGGTATACCCTGGAAGGTAATAAAACCGGGAGATTCGCTTGAAGGCATTAACACCTTACTTGTTTTTAATCCAGAACAGAAAAAACAACTGGCGGCCAAACCAAATATTAGGATTATCACGGTTCCAAATCTTCCAGGATGGCAGCCCAAGCCGGATTCCTGGGTAGCCCATCACCCTTACTTTCGAAATGTCATATCTAATGTCGCAGAAGTATTAATCCGCACTTATCATGCCAACTCCTTCAGTCGTTCAGTTATGGACCATTTGGGAATGGCAAAACTCGTCACCCAAACTAATCTCTACTATTTACCAACACTACAAAAACAAACGAACTTACTGTCTGCTCTCCAACAAATGAATTCTATTCGTGCTATTTCCAACGAACCAATATTGTTGGAAATATGGCAGCAAGATGATCTAACCCAATTACACCTGGTTAACTATGCACAACAGCCCCAACACGTTGAAGTAATTTTGCCATGGTCTGGAACAGCTCGGATTATTACATCAGGTTTTGCGGATATCAAATCCATAGATTTCACTTCTTCTCTATTTGTAGAAGTGGACATATACACTGTTTGTTTTATCCATCAAGATAAAGGAGTCATATGAATCGCGCATTGAAATGGTTCGATTATATTACGATCAATATATATTGGTTTGGCCTGACTACCCGTTCTCAGGTATTATCCCCTTTAATTATTCCGCTGCTGGTACAGCGATTCGTGGGTGAAGCCGCCAAAGGAGCTTACGTTGGTAATATCCGTCTCTGGGCTTTAATGGTGGCTGTCCTGGCACAGGCGCTTTTTGGGATGTTATCCGACCAATCCCATTCAAAATTTGGACGCAGGCGTCCTTTTATTGTTGCGGGTACGGTAGGTGAACTGATTATCTTTTTCCTAATTGGTTTTACTGCCGGTATGGAAGGAATGAGCGGGTATTGGTTCCTCTTTTTGCTTTATACCCTCTCAATGCTATCCTCCAATGCCGCCCATGCAGCCACCCAAGCACTGATACCTGATCTGGTCCCCGATGAAAAACGTGGTACTTTTTCCGGTATTAAAGCCTTACTAGAATTACCAGTACCATTAATCTTTGTTTCCTTTGTCATTGGAAAAATGGTTAGCGCCGGCAATATTTGGGGGGCATTGATCATCCTGATAATTGTCTTGTTTACCTGTATGGTGATCACCCTTTGGGTACCCGAAACTGCTCAGACCACCCCAAAAGAAAAGCGTGATTGGCAACCCATATTACGACTGTTAGCTATGACTGCCTTTTTTACAGTTATCATTCTGGCTTTAGGGGCAGCGGTTAAAGGAATCATGCTTTTTGGTATAGCAGCCGAGTGGCAAAACGTTAAAATAACCGTAATGGTTGTAGGTTTTCTCGGTATGGTTATTGCGATTGGGATTGGTGTGTGGGTCAGCGTTGCCATCAGCATCGGAAAGCAAATCAAAGAACACAAATCGTATACATGGTGGGTGGTTAACCGCTTATTCTTCCTGACCGGGTCCACTAATCTGGCTTCTTTTATGGTTTTTTTCCTACAAGAACGCTTTCCAAACTTACAGGGTGAAAAAGCAGCCGGACCAGCCGCTACCATCACCATGTTCGTGGGTATTTTTATCTTACTATCTGCTCTTCCCAGCGGTTGGCTCAGTGATCGCTTTGGTAAAAAACCGCTTATCCTGGTCAGCGCGTTATTGGCAACAGCGGGCACAATCCTCGTCCTGACTTCACCAACCCTAAGTCTGATGAATGTCGGAGGCAGCTTGTTAGGAGCTGGAATTGGCTTCTTTTATGCATCCAATTGGGCGCTGGGCACCGAAATTGTCCCGAAGGAACAAGCCGGCCGCTTTCTGGGAATTTCTAATCTGGCAGGCGCAGGAGCTGGCGCGGTTGGTGCTTATATTGGTGGCCCGATAGCAGACCAGATCGGCTATACCCCATTAATGATCATCTATACAATCTTATTCATGGTTTCCTTGCTGGCACTTACTCGGATTAAAACAAAAAAGAATGGCTAATCATAAATCTGGTATCCTGTCATTCTTAATCTATATCGCAGTGTTGTTGATAAGTGCTTGCCAAAATACACAACATCCTGCAACCCCCAACGTAGACAAATTACCCCCTAAATCCACTATTACCCCCACACTCACACCTATCCCTACAGTAACCAGTACGTGGACACCAACAAGCACATACACTCCGCTCCCCAGTCCAACTGCTACCAATAGTGAGCCGGCTGGTTGCCAGAAACCTCCAGATGATTATGAGATTCGTACCATTAATGGAATGCTGATAAATGCCAGAACCTATTCCATGCTGCTGCATGCCCAAGAATTGTACTCAGGTGAATTGGAATTGACCGGCTATCATTTTACCCAAGGCAGTTACACCAACCTGGTCTCTGCTAGTTTTGGAACACATGATGGCGGTGGCGCCGTTGATTTATCTGTTATTCAATATGGAACTTACAAGGTTCTGTATGATGATATTGACCCATTGGTCCACGCATTGCGTGTGGCTGGCTTCGCTGCATGGCTGCGGGATTTTGACCAGTTATACCCGGGTTCACCCATTCACATTCATGCCATAGCAATTGGGGATCGCGATTTGTCCCAGGCTGCCTCTGATCAGTTAACCGGAAAATTTGGCTATTTCCGTGGTTATAATGGCTTACCTCAAGAAGAGTGGCAATCACCTTTTCCAGACGAGCACGGTGGCCCTGTTCTCTGTCAATGGATGATGGAGATGGGTTATGATATATTACCGATCAGCACACAGCCGTGAAAACAATTAATCTCCGGTGAGGAGCAACAAACTCATTGGGTCAAGCGGACGATACCAGCCACTCACTCGCCAACGGCAGTATTGCATCATTTCCGGTGCAGTAGCTGAAACATCGTAATGCGCCATACTATCCGGAATTGCTTCGGAATAAGCATAACGTATTTCCACGTGCAGATGCGGCGCCAACGCATTGCCACTCATACCAATCTCACCTAAAACTTGACCGGCGAGAATTCCATCTTCCACCTGCACATCGGTTGCATTTTTAAGGTGTGCATATAGGACAAATAAATGAATTTGCTCACTTTGTTCAGGTGCATCCTCCCAACCTTGTGGGCAGGATAATGCCGGATTGGCTCGCCAAGGTGACGGGGTTTCCATTTTATTTATTGCTGTCAGCCAGTTAAGCGGAATTTCTGCCGGACCGCTGACCACCAAAACGGCATTCCCATATGGAAAGCGATCTTCCATCACCTGAACGACTCTCCCTGCCAGAATCGATTGAACAGCCATTCCTTCCAGTGTAATACGAGACTGCGGATCAACTTCACTGAAATCGACCCCCTGGTGTGGGTCATCACTGCCAGCTTTCGGTAAGTGAAAAGGATTGTAAATTGTGGCGGGCAAATCCTGCAATGCAATCTCTTGCAAAGGCGAAACCCAAACCACGGGTGTTGGCGTACTCGTGGATAACTGGATTGGAGTTGGCGTATAAGTTGGAATTATTGTCTCGGTTGGCGTATGCACCAATACAGGTGGCTTCTGCATTGTGGATATCAGTGTTGGTTGCTGCATAGTTGTTGTACACGAAGTCAATATTAATAACAGAATTACCAGATTCTTTTGAAATTGGAATAATATCCTCATGAGATGCCTTGAATCCACAAGTTATCGTGATGAGCTTAAATTTCTGCCATACACTCAATTTCCACCAGGGCATCCAGAGGATTCTGTTTTACCGCAATGGTCGTCCTCGCCGGCGTATGACCGTCAAACATCCGCGCATAAACTTCATTCATACCCAGAAAATCTTCCATTGATTTCAGATAAACCGTTGTTTTCACAACATTCTGAAGTGACAAATTAAATTCACCCAGCACTATCTTTAAGTTTTCTAGAACACGTTCCGTTTGTGCTCTGATTTCGACACCAACCAGTTGATTGGTCTGTGGATCCAACGGGGTCTGCCCGGAACAAATCACGAGATGACCTGTTTTAATAGCATGACAATATGGCCCAATCGCTTTTGGCGCATTTTCTACAAACTTAATTTCCATTGTTACTCTCCTTTTCCAGTTATTTTATTAACAAAATCTCTATAATTTTTTAACCAAATCTTTAGAAAACGGGGATATACTTTTTTCGACCACACAAAAAGGAATCTCTCATGAACCCTCGTAAAATATTATATGTCCTGATCATTATTGTTGTAGCGTTGGGTAGTTCCCTATTTGGCGCCGGAGCAGGTGTCTTGCTGACGATTAATTATATCCGTAATCAAAACGACCTGTTGCCTGTTTCCACAGAAGGATCCGCACCAGATATAGCCACACAAATTTCAGTCAACAATACCATTATCGAAACAACCATTACACAGGTTGTAGACCAGGTAGAGCCTTCTGTGGTAACCGTTGTGGGCAAGATCAGCGGCACAACAACATTCTTTGGGGTTACTCCTGACCAGGAAAGCAGTGGGAGCGGGGTCATCATCAACGCTGACGGATATATCATCACTAATAACCATGTCATCGAAGATGCCACATCTCTATCTGTGATATATAACGACGGCACCGAACACCCTGCTGAATTGGTTAACCGGGATGTCTTTGCAGATCTGGCCGTTTTAAAAATTGAGGGGTCAGTGCCCGGAGTTGCACAATTAGGTAATTCAGACAACTTAAAACCAGGAGAAAGTGTAATTGCCATAGGCTCTCCATTGGGTACATTCCGCAATTCAGTCACAGTTGGGGTGATCAGTGCAACAGAACGCTCCCTGGATTCCGGAAACGGGTATACCATTGAAAATCTTATTCAAACCGACGCAG
This sequence comes from Chloroflexi bacterium HGW-Chloroflexi-10, assembly GCA_002840755.1. Lineage (GTDB taxonomy): Bacteria > Chloroflexota > Anaerolineae > Anaerolineales > Anaerolineaceae > UBA6170. The sequence goes on from PHBZ01000028.1 coordinate 54,387, forward strand.
CCATCAACCAGGGAAATTCGGGAGGCCCACTGGTAAATCTGGCCGGCGAAGTTATTGGAATCAACACACTGGTTATACGCGGAACTTCGACCTTCAGTACCAACGCTGAAGCACTTGGTTTTGCCATACCATCCAACACGGTTCAAATGATAGGCTCTCAAATCATTGAAAATGGGTACTTTGCCCGACCCAATATTGGTGCTGATTATGAAAATATCAGTCCACGCCTGGCTTCCTGGTATAACTTGCCGGTCAACTGGGGAATATATCTCACCGAAATTCAAAATGGCGGCTCAGCCGACCAGGCAGGCTTACGGGCAGGTGATATTATCACCCGAATTGGAGATACCAGCATCGATGAAACCCATTCTTTTATCAATCTCCTTTTCGACCATCAACCCAACCAACGAATTAGCATAGAATATGTGCGCGGTAATGACGTCCGGCAAACTGAGATCACACTTGGAGAAGTAGTTTACCGCTAATTTTACAAAGGCCACAAGATAAATTGCCCTTGTGGCCTTTGTTTATTTCCGGGTTTTGTTAGTGCATTTGCCCGGTTCGCTTGCTAACTAACATATCTAACAACGCTCGTGCCGACATTTCCGGACCACACATTTCCATTCCGGGAACACCTAAACGCGTTCGCATTTCACCAACAAAAATACCCTTCTCAAAAAAAGCATTAAAAAAGCGTTTGGCGATTTCATCATGTAACTCCTGGTACTGAGGTGGTCCAAAAATATTCGCAAAATATGAATGGGTTAAGCCGGTTGTAGTTGTTGTCCCCTTACTCATAACCGCGCCAGAACGAAACACTTCTAATGCATCTTCGGGGGTTTTAAAACGTTCAATAACCGGGTTTTCCTCATCAACCACATGATAATTATTGGCATATAAGACAAAATCGACTTCATATCCACGGATTACATTCTGGAACTTCGTAACAGGAATGACAACACGCGCATTTACCTGATCCGGATTCATCATAATGGTGCGGTCGATCTGACCAAGTGCGTACCCTTTCTGTAAATCATCCAGGCGCACAAATGCTCCGATCTCAGTACCATAACCAACCACTCTGCCATCCGGCAAAATATCAACAGAGCCCATGTCATCGGCGACAATCACAAGATCTTTCACCTGTTCTTCAATAATGCCACGTAATGCCTCCAATGTTTCAGATTTTCCAGCGCCGCTATCACCAATTAACAATACATTCACCGGGCCGGTCTCTCTGAGAACAATATGAAACATGGCGCCATGGAAAGGCAATCTACCCATTTTCATCATTTTGATATTATGCAAGGTTAGAATCATCTTTTTCAGATAACCAAAATAACCATATTCTTTACGGAATGGCACTGTTCCAACCAAAATATCATTTTCCAAGTCATCATAAAATATCGTTTCGTTAACATTTGGCTCGTGCTCTGTCTCGACAGGCGTACCGAACATATAAACGGCATCCGGTTTTCTTTTTAAATCCTCATCATCAGCCAATTCAAATAAATTACTCAAAGAATAACCCATTTCAAAATATCGGATGCTGAAATAAACCATAATGACCAAATCACCCACTTTGGCCGGATAGCATAACCATTCTTCGGGTTTAATCTCAATATCATCCAGAGGATTTGTAAAAACCCGTTCAAATTGACCACTGCGTTTATTGGTCGGAGAATTAAAAATCATCGGTGGATATATCAAAACCTGCCGGGTAACCAGGATTTTATTTAATTTTTCATATATTGGTCCCGGATAATTTATCTTTTTAAGCAATGTAATAGCAGCTACTTCTGCACCGGCGCTTACCTGTCGATAAACTCGTGGATGATAGCCGTTCACATTTTCGAGAATGTCTCTTTGTGCGCTACGGACAACATGCATCAATTTCTCTACAGTTTCTGTGAATGTGCGATAAGGTCGTTTATCCAACCGGTCGCCTATCGAATCACATACCAGTAAACGATGCATACCGCGCCAGAAGTTATAAAATTGCTCCACAAAGTCACTAAAAAGTTCAACATCCTCAAAAAATGTTTCACTATCGGGAATGACCATTCTGGCCTGATCAAAGGGTAACTTACTCAACAACACCAGAGTTTTCTGCATTGTTTTTAATTCCTGGGGAGTTACCTTTTCTTCATTCTTAAAAACTCGTAATAAGCGGGATTGTTGCCGGAACAGATAGCGAACATATTTTGCCAATATCTCCAGAAACATGTCACTTTCAATCAGTTCCTCAACCGTATCACAAACCCGGTTACGGATACGAAGCACAAGTTTATCGCCATAAATATGATAAGAACCATTTTCCATATTCTACCTCCTGTTAATTTCCACTCGTTTGGATCATTGCTTCGAGCATTTCTGTTGTTAAGGACTTTGGCCGTTCAATTGGTTTCATGAGTGCCCGCGACCAGACAATATGGGCGGATAATCCCAGGATACGGCTAACGCCAAATAATACTGTATAAAAATCAAATTCTTTAACACCAAAATGGTATTGTAACGCGCCGTTTATTGCATCCACATTCGGCCAAGGATTACTGACTTTATTATTTTCTTTCAACACATCCGGTAACGTATGATAAACCAGTTCAACCAGCTGTAAAAGCCCATCAGTTGGTAAATACTTGCGGGCAAAATTCAACTGCTCGGTAAAACGTGGGTCAGTCGTCCGCAAAACCGCATGCCCATAACCAGGAATCAACTTTCCACCTTCAAGCTGATGCTTAAGATAAACACGCAAATCCGCCTTGGTGGGTAATTGGCCAAAATGATCCTGAACGGACAACAACCACTTAAGACATTCCTGGTTAGCCAACCCATGCAAAGGGCCTGCCAAACCATTCATCCCTGCTGCACAGGACAAATACACGTCTGAGAGTGCAGAACTGACCAGATGGGCAGCATGAGCACTCACATTGCCACCTTCATGATCCGAATGCAAGAAAAAGAATAACCGGCATAAATCATGATAATCCGGGTCATCCGAGCGGTCAATCATATGCGCAAAGTTTGCACTCCAATCGTGATCTGGCTTCGGCGGAATATAGATGCCATCCTGATAGCGCAAATTATAAATAAAAGCTGCTAATCCCGGGAGTTTGGCTGTCAGATTTAACGCATCTTCCAAATAATAGCGCCAGTAATCTTCTTTGATCACCCCAATCTCAAAATTTTTGGCAAAAACCGATTCACGCTGCAATGCCATAAGGCCCATCGAAAATAACGTCATCGGATGGGTATCGGCAGGCATACGACGGATAGCATTGTAAACATAAGTAGGGATCAGGCAGCGCTGCCGCCATTCCTCTTCCACCATCTCTGCTTCCTCAGCGGTCGGAATCTCGTCACACAATAATAAATAAAAAAGACCACCTGCCAGAGGCATTTCTGAACCTGTTGCTTTTGGTAATGTTTTCATCAATTCAGGAACTGTATAACCACGGATCCGCAGCCCTTCGTACGGGTCCACAAAAGAAATATCGCTCACCTGAATTTGGACCCCACGAATACCACTATAAATTTGTGAAACGGTTACGTCACAAACCTTAAAATCGCCTGACTTTCCCCGGAGGCGTTGTACCCTATCCCGCCAGCCGGGTAATTGAGCTTCAATTCGATCTGCTAAAAACATATAAAACCTCCTGTGGTTCTTTGGATGGGGTGATTGGTTGATAAGTAAAAAGGGAGGGACCCGGATGCGTTATTGGGTTGATAACCTGAGAAAGGTATCACAACCCGGCCGACTAACGCGGGTACTTTTGAATTTGGGCATAGGCGTTGCCAATATACCCCATGTCGCGGGAAATTCTTTCGGCAGAGCGGATAATACTGCCAACATGTTTGCGGATTGTTTCAGGAGAAAAGCGGTTGGATGGACCGGAAACGGTTAAGGCCGCAATAATATCACCTTTGTGATCAAAAATCGGTGCTGCAATCCCGGCAGCATCTGCCACCCATTCGCCATTACTGAAAGCATAACCCTGAGCGCGGATTAGTTTCAACTCCTTACGCAATTTGTCCGCTTCAATGATGGTACTTTCGGTGTAGGGTTTGAACTCAGTTTTGCGGATGATCTCTTCCTGGCGATGTGTTGGCAGATAAGCCAATAAAACTTTTCCGGCTGACCCTGCATAAAGCGGCAACCGCCGGCCAATCCGGGCAACTATACGCACATTCTGAGCGCTTTCCATGCGTTCCACGCATAACCGTTCATCATCATCCAAAATGTACAACGAAATTGTCTCCTGCGTTTGCAAGAGCAATTCATTTATCACCGAAAAAGCTACATTGCGAATATCCAGATTCGCGGAATATATTTCCGCCCAGCGCAGCGGCTTTGGCCCAATGGAATAACCCTTCGTCGATGCATTCTGAACCAGAATCCCCAAACCTTTCAAAGCCCCCATCAAACGCCCACACACACTGGAAGAAAGCCCTGTCATGCGCGCGACTTCACGTACACCCAATTCATATTGATCTATGGTGTAACAATCGAGTATTTTAATGGCTCTTTCCAAAGTCTGGATTTTTTCGATGCTCATTTGTGCCACTCTTCGGGACAGCGTCCCTGAATTCATTATAATGGATTTAGTATAGAGATTTTGCCAGCTGCTGTCAATAGGGCCTGGGTTAACTTTTTGTTAATAAACACAGAATCTTTCTATTTTTTTTACATTTTTTTCGGTCAATACAGGTTCAGCAATTTTTTGTAAGCAAAATCGGATTTTTGTATAAATAAACAAGAGGTACATATGAATCATACAGATCAAGCCAACAATATTATTCAGGTACAGGACGGAAAACTAACCGTTCCCAATACCACCATCATCCCCTTCATAGCCGGTGATGGGATCGGCCCGGAAATTTGGGCAGCTACCCAAATGGTTGTCGATACAGCCGTGCAAACCGCATATGGCGGGACCCGTCTCATCCAATGGCTGCAGGTGTATGCCGGTGAAGAATCGTTTCAACTCACCGGCGAGTGGCTGCCCGCGGCCACGTTAAAAGCGTTTGAAACTTATAAAGTGGGCATCAAAGGACCGCTCACCACCCCGATCGGTGGTGGTATCCGCTCCTTAAATGTGGCCCTACGTAAAGATCTGGACCTGTATGTATGCTTGCGTCCAGTACGCTATTTTGAGGGTATTCCCGCTCCGGTATGCCACCCGGAAAAAGTGGATATCACCATCTTCCGCGAAAACACTGAAGATCTTTACACCGGTATCGAATTTGCTGCAGGGTCCGAAGATGCCAAAAAATTCATGGAAATGTTCACCCAGGAGTTTCCAAAAATGGCCGAAAAATTCCGTTTCACGGAAGAGCTGGGCATCGGGCTGAAACCCGTTTCCAAGGCCGGAACCGAACGGCTGGTTCGGGCGGCGATGAACTATACGATTCAGAACAAAAAACATACTCTCACGCTGGTGCATAAAGGCAATATTATGAAGTTTACCGAAGGGGCTTTCCTGGCCTGGGGGTATGACCTGGTTGAACGTGAATTTGGCGATCTGGTCTTTACTGACCGGCAGTGGGCTACCATTCGGGATGCCAGCGGTGAAACGGCGGCCAACCAGGCACAAAAAACGGCTCAGGCTGCGGGAAAAATCTATGTCAATGATGTAATTACCGACGCCGCTTTCCAAAAGACATTGATCAAGCCTGAAACATTTGATGTAATCGCCACTACCAATTTGAATGGAGATTACATGTCGGATGCGCTGGCCGCGCAGATTGGCGGAATTGGGATTTCCCCCGGGGCAAACATCAATTACGACACGGGGATCGCTATCTTTGAAGCGACGCATGGCACTGCTCCGATTCACGCCGGTAAGAACAAAGCCAATCCTTCATCCTTAATCCTGTCGGCTGAACTGATGCTGCGCTATATGGGATGGAATGAGGCGGCAGATATTCTGATCGCCGCGCTGGCAGGCAGCATCAAAGTCGGAGAAGTAACCTACGATCTGGCGCGCGGTGTGGAACATGCCACCCAGTTAGGCACACGTGAATTCGGTCTGGCAATATGCAGCCGCATGAAGAAATGAAACCGAGGCAAAAATGAACACAGGCTTGGATAGTGTCAAAAGTAAAATAAATGACTCAAACCAGGATTATACGATCTTCCAATTGGATCTCCTTCCCGGGACTAAAGCACAATTTTTAGAAAAACTCCCATTTTCTATTCGGATTTTACTGGAAGGTGTGCTACGGAATATCAATCATGAGACGATCACCCTGGAAACCGCTCAATATCTGGCAAACTGGAAGCCGAATGAAGAAGAACGGAAAGCCATTCCTGTTTTTCCGGGGCGGGTAGTTTTGCAGGATTTCACCGGTGTCCCGGTAATGAACGATCTGGCGGCGATGCGAAAGGCTATGGTTTCACTGGGAGAAGATCCTTTAAAAGTTAATCCGGTGATCCCGGTTGATCTGGTTATCGACCATTCCGTCATGGTGGATGAATACGGCAGCGCGGATGCACTCGCTCAAAATGCAGAGATCGAATTCAACCGCAACGAGGAACGCTACCAATTTCTACGCTGGTGTGAACAAGCCTTCGCGAACTTTCACGTGGTGCCGCCAGCGACCGGCATCATTCACCAGGTCAATCTGGAATATCTGGCTCAATCTCTATTAACCCGTAAAGTGAATGGCGAAACCTTGCTGTACCCGGATACATTGATCGGCACCGATTCGCACACGACGATGATTAACGGGTTGGGCGTGGTAGGCTGGGGCGTTGGCGGCATAGAAGCTGTGGCGGCGATGATGGGCCAACCATTGGAAATGCTGGCCCCGGATGTGGTTGGCGTGCGTCTGGATGGACGACTGCCGGAAGGGACCACCCCGACCGATCTAACCCTGACAGTGATTGAGATGCTGCGAAGCTACGGCGTGGTGGACAAATTTGTGGAAGTCTTTGGACCCGGCCTGGATACGCTTTCTCTGGCGGACCGCGCCATGATCGCCAATATGACCCCAGAATGCGGCGCAACCATGATTTACTTCCCGGTTGATGAGCAGACCCTCGAGTATTTACGCCTCACCGGGAAATCTGAAGATCACATTAAACTGGTTGAGGATTATTACAAAACCCAGCACCTGTTCCGCCTGTCTGCTTCTCCTGATCCGGCCTACAGTGAAGTTCTGGAGTTGAATTTAAACACTATCGAACCGAGTTTGGCCGGACCCAAACGCCCGCAGGACCGGGTTGTGCTGAGCCAGGTACAGGCTAATTTTCGGGCGAGCCTGGCCAAGAACCGCGCTGACCGGGGTTTTGGGTTAGCGGAAGCCGATTTAAAGCGTGAGGGAGTTATTTCTCTCAAGGGCCAATCTTATATGCTTAAACACGGCTTTTTGGCCATCGCCGCGATCACGTCCTGCACCAATACGTCTAACCCTACGGTTATGCTGGCGGCCGGTTTGCTGGCCAAGAAAGCTGTTGAATTGGGATTAGAGGTACCGGCTTATGTAAAAACCAGCCTGGCACCCGGAAGCCGGGTGGTGAGTGATTATCTGGCTCAGAGCAACCTGTTACCAGCACTGGAACAACTCGGGTTTTATGTTGTGGGTTACGGCTGCACCACCTGTATCGGGAACTCGGGTAGCCTGGCACAGCCGATCATTGACCTGGTTGAAAAAGAGAAATTGATCGCCGCAGCGGTGCTTTCCGGCAACCGCAATTTTGAAGGACGAGTGAGCCCACAGACCCAGGCGAATTATCTGGCGTCTCCTCCATTGGTAGTAGCCTATGCGCTGGCGGGCACGGTCAATATTAATTTGACCAGCGATGCGCTTGGATATACTCCAGCCGGTAAGCCTGTTTTCTTGCGGGATATCTGGCCATCCGGAAAAGAAATTCAGGATGTTCTTCAAAGCGTGATCAAGCCGGAAATTTTTGCAAGAAACTATGCCAATGTGTATAACGGCAACAGTACGTGGAATGACATTCTACCCGGCAAAGGCAAGCTATATCACTGGGAGGACAACTCCACTTACTTGCAGGCGCCGCCATTTTTTGATAGCTTTGGTAAATCCGCTGCCACGGATGCGATTCTCAATGCCCGGGTTTTGCTCCTATTGGGTGATTCGGTCACTACCGACCATATTTCACCGGCCGGCAATATCCCTAAAAACACACCAGCCGGCCAGTATCTGGTTGAGCGCCAGGTATTACCCCAGGACTTCAACTCATTTGGTTCGCGGCGCGGGAATGACCGGATCATGTCCCGGGGTACTTTTGCGAATATCCGCCTCAAAAACCTTCTGGTACCAGGTGTAGAGGGGGGTGTAACCCTGCATCAACCAGACTGTGAACAAATGAGTGTTTATGCTGCCGCAGAACGCTATCGGGCAGAAGGTACGCCATTGCTGGTTATTGCCGGTAAGGAATACGGCACCGGTTCGTCACGCGACTGGGCTGCGAAAGGCCCGCTACTATTGGGCGTAAAAGCTATTTTAGCAGAATCCTTTGAACGCATTCACCGTTCCAATCTGGTGGGTATGGGCGTGTTACCGCTGGAATTCCTGCCCGGTGAAAATGCGACCTCACTGGGATTGGATGGAACCGAGACATACTCGCTGTATAACCTGTCGCCGCTTGAACCGGGAAAACTGGTGCGGATTGAGGCACTGAAAACCGATGGGAGTATGACCGAGTTTGAAGCTGTGATGCGGATTAATACATACCTTGAGGTTCAGTATTTTAAGGATGGCGGGATCATGAACACAATCCTGCTGGAACTGGCGCAATAAGAAATTGCGATCTTTTGGACGGGTGCGGCTTTTCCGCACCCGTTTTTCTTTAAAGCCATCCGAGCCCGGGCTGATTGGAATGGGTGATCATTTAGGTTTAGGCGCGCGGTAAGGCAAGTGGAAGTTTTTATTACGGGGAAAAGGGGTAGCTTCTCGCATGCAGCATTCGTCTATGTTAAAAAATCCAATCGGAACGAATGATTTTCCGGAAAAAAACCGGTATTTGTGGGGGAAACATTTTTTGGAACAGCAGATGTTGGGTTTTGAGGGAGTTTATTCGTTTTGGAACGAATGGGGGACGAATGGGGAAGGACAGTGAGGAGTGAGGAGTAATGAGTAATGAGTAACCCGTCCGAAAAAAGGTTTACAGATAGAAACGGGAATCAGGCAATGGGATGGTATGGGTGGGTCGTTGCGTATGCAGTTGTTAAAGTGCGATGGATAGAGATTTTACATAAACAGATTACGACTGTTTTATTATAGAATAATTGTTCTATTAAGTCAATCCCCCAATATCTAAATAAAAATAGGTTTTTTTGAATATGTGTTTTGATTTTTTAAGATTTTTGCGGTTAAAGGCGACACGGGGTTATGGAAGGTAAGAAAATATATCGCATGGTTGGTCAGAAGCCGGGTGGGTCTGGTTAAGGGCAAAATATGGTGATGCCCGGAATGGCAGCTCAACCGTGTCTAACGCCGGCAGATGGGCCATTTCAGATGATTGGAAAGAAATGGAGTTTGTTAATTGGTAACGGATGGGGAGTATTTGTACGAGATTCGGTGGTGGGCCGGGTGGGTGGAGGGAAGAGGAAGTACCCCCCTATGTTCCCCCCAAAAATGGGGGGGGGGAGGGAAGTGGAAGATTTGAAGCGGCCAGCCAACGGCATTCCCTTGCTGCGTCGGGACTTCGCCTACAAAAGATACAGGGGTTTGGGACAGGGTCTTTGATATTGGAGCTTCGTAGTATTCAGGAGAAACGCACTTGCTTGCCTGATGATTTGTTTTTCGGACAAGCCGGGTTGACTAAGAAGTGGGCAAAAGGGCAGACCGGTAAAGTGCATCTCTCTGTTGGGTTGTGGTTGTTGTAAAGAGGAGAAACGCACTTACTCGCCTGATGATTTGTTTTTCGGACAAGCCGGGTTGGCTAAGAAGCGGGCGGGCGGCAGACATGAAAAGTGTATCTCTCCTGTTAGGTTGTGGTTGTTGTAAAGAGGAGAAACGCACTTGCTCGCCTGATGATTTGTTTTTCGGGTACAATGTGAGTTGGCTAAGAAGCGGGCGGGCGGGCGGGCCGGTAAAGTGCAGCTCTCCTGTTGGGTTGTGGTTGTTGTAAAGAGGAGAAACGCACTTGCTCGCCTGACAATTTGATTTTCGGGCAGGTTGGGTTGGCTAAGAATCGGGCGGACGGGCGGGCCGGTAAAGTGCATCTCTCCTGGATGAGGCATCATAATGACTACTTTATACTGGAATCCCAAACGGACGCGCGCTTTTGTTGTTTCTATCGCCAAATTTGTAGGCAAAAAGAGACCAGATTTTTCGATTGAAGACCGGCTTGACCCGGCACTCGTCTCGACCCTGAAAAAGCTCGGTGTTCCGCCCGGACAGATTACGCATGTGCAAGATGGGGACGCGACGGCAGAAAATCTGCGGGAGAAATTCAGCCAATGCGTGCGGGGCAGCCAACCTGGTGAGCAGCTCATCTTTTATTTTGGATCTCACGGCGATTACACGGCCAACCGGGATGAATTCTGGTTTTCCGCTTATGATGATTTGCTGCCGTTTGCCTGGGCATTTGAAACGATCGAGAAGGAGTTCAAAGGCAGTGAGGTGCTGCTCTTCCCGGATTGCTGTTACTCCGGCGGGATGGTTGAGATGTTGGCTCAACGTCCAAAAAAATCAATCGCCTTCGCGGCGCTCAGTTCCACGCACGCTCACAATATCGCCTGGAACGGATGGAGTTTTGTCGACTGCCTGATTCGCAGCTTGACCGGAGATGCGCGGATGGACGTTGGGCGAGACGGACATATCGATTGGGACGATCTGTGCCGGTTCACCGAGCGGCATATGGCTTTTCTGGCAGACGGCAAACCGATTTATGCGACCAGTAACGGGTTCAATCCACAGATGCGCCTGTCTGACGTCAGCGAACCGCTCAAGAATGCGGAGATCGGCCAATATGTTCAGGTGCTGTGGGAGAATGAGTGGTATAACGCCGAAATTTTGGATACCAGCGGCGAAAAATATAAAATCCGGTATGTGGATTCCGACTCTTCGAGCGACGAATGGGTACCAGGCAAAAAGGTACGGGGGGTTACTTTTGAGCGGTTTTGGAGCGGCGCGGCTGTGGAGATTCAGTCATCGGCTGACGATGAATGGTACACCGGACGGGTGTTGGAGAGCTGGGAATCGCTGCATTTTTGCCATTACGATGATTATGGTCCGGAATATGACGAATGGTTTGGCCCAAGCCGAATTCGACGCAAAACGAGCAAGTGAGACTGGTGTGGGGCTTGTTTGATAAATATTCCACAAATCCGTATCTCTGGGGTGCGGAATGTGGACTGCCCGGGTCTGATTGAGTTTCGATTTAATGAATTAATGGCCAGCGAAAAGGATAGCCGGGGGTTGAATATGGGTAAAGAAAAAAAGTGATTACCAAAGAAAATTAAAGGATGAGGAACGGAATAAATAAGAAGAAGACAAATATTTGTTGGATTGGATGGTTGTGTTTATTCTGAAATTTGGAGCACCCGGAGATAAATCTCCGGGCTAAAGAACAACACCAGATAAATCTGGTTTTCAGAACAAATTCAAGGTAAAGTCCGCGTACTTTGGACCCTGATAAAGAACGGGTGGTTTGACTCAAATTTCTTTGCTGCGGTGCTGAGGCCGCAAGGAAGGTGTGGTGGGCAGATCAACTGCTTCATTATGTAAACTTATTACCGAATTGGTTTCCTTTCTCCATAATCCGATTTGAGAAAGCAGGGTGATTTATTGAATGAAAATTTTTTTATTGGCTATACTTAACCCATGAGTGTGGGAGAGGTGCTGACTATGAATCTGGAATTGACAACGTTTATGGGCAATAGAAACCAGATAAATAAAATATTTAAGAAAATATAAAAAAGGATTCTTTTTTATGATAATGAAAATAAAAGTTGGGCTTCCGTGAAAAATATCTCTACCAAAGGAATAAACTTGTTTTTATTATTGGTGTATTTGGTATTTGCCGTTCCCATAAATTATTTCTTAAGCCGGGATCCTGATCGAACATTCAATGTATGTTGGTTTATTTATTTGTTTATGCGCTACCGTATTTTTACTGATATGGGTGAATCGTCATAACCTTGGCAGCTTTCATTTTGATCGGATTTCCATCTTTGCAGTATTGGTATTTTCAACAATATTGCGTATAAGAGTTTTTGACAGTTTATCAACATTCTTTTTGGAATTCCTATTTTTTTGCGCAGCAATTCTTTTTGTCTACATATTTGTTAAAGCCAAACCGATCATTCCGGAATATAAAATATTGAATAAATGGAGTTTCATTGGGATAGGCGCGGGTTTAGCATGTGCCGTTTTGATAAAATTGTTAAGACCAACACAGATTTTTGATCTTATCAACCAGACTTCATTGCTTGTTTACCTTTCCACTTTTTTCCAACAAGTTGTTTACCAATTTGGAACTGCTGCAATCCTTGAAGAATCAATATTTCGTGGTTTTTTATGGGGCTTTTTTAAGGATATAGGTTGGAATGAGAAGTTGATTTTTGTTGTTCAGGCTTGTTTGTATATGCTAAGTCACCTTTTTTATTGGGATAAACCAATCGCCTTTTGGTTTTTCGTTCCGGTGTGGGGTGTGATTTATGGTTTATTGGCCTGGAAATCAAGGTCGGTTTTCCCCAGTATGCTTGCCCATGCTTTTTATAACGCAGTTATTGCAGTCTTATAAAGCAGTGGAAGAATCTTGTTTTTAGATTTCATAAAAAAGGCGTGAGATATTATCAATATCAGTAGGTGGTTTTTGTGAATGAAATATTTTTATTGACTATACTTAACCCATGAGTGTGGGAGAAGATTGCGCCATTAAGGTTTTCGCTGAGAATTTCACCGGCATGAGTCGTATGTCTTCGACCGCGGTGGTGGTGGATGCGAGCGGCAATAAGGTGTCTGAGACCGGGTATGCAGGGCTTCCGTTTGGTAAAATTAGCTACACCGAAGTCAGACCTCACACCGACAAAACCTACACTGGCCAGCGCTCTGAAACTGGTTTCTATGCAGGTTGGCAAATTAGTGCTTCAGACGTGGATCAAACTGAGTTAGAAATTATAATGCGTCAATCGCTTGGGCTAAATGCTCCTGATGGACCTACTACAAAAGGCATATCATCTGGTGCAACCGCTGAGTGGTACTGGTTACCAAAACCATGAAAAAAACAATTAATCCAGTCAATTGTATTTTTATCTTTTTAGGTATCGTGGCAGTTGTTGGTTTTATTGCAATAACAGCCCTTTTTCTGGTAAACGGACTGCGTCCTGATCCTGAAATCTGGCGCAATGAGACAACCCCCTTACCCAAAGAGGTATTGACAGATTTATGTCAAAAATTCACAGGGGAAACCAGTTCTCGTCTTTGTAACTCTGATAAAGCAATCTTTGCTCCTCATTTCTTCCCCATAATTGAAGGAGCATTTCCGGTAGGTTATTCAACATTTGATGAAGTAGAAGCAAAGTTGGGAAATTACCAAAAACAGAAAAGCGAAATGATCACACTTGGTAACGAAGAGAAATACTTCCGAGTTTGGTATGACTTAAGAGGAGATGACAAAACTACGATAATTTTCCATTTTTCCGAAAATGGTCTGGTTAGGAGGGTTGTTCAGTATTTAGGCGATGATGAATGAACAATTGTGCTTTAGGTGTTCTGGGTGTAATTTTAGGAAAAGCCTTACGACCAGGTTTTATTGAGCCTAATTCTGTGGGCGATTTCATAAACACTTCTTTATCCCCGGGTTCATACTCATCTTATTATTGGGAACATCCAGTTCCCTACATCCACTGATCAGGAGAAATCATGAAAATCACGAACCGTTGGATAAAGGTTTTATTGTTGGGTGTGGGTGTTTTTGGTAGTTTATGCTGCTTTGGATTTTTAATTTATAGGTTTACAATGTGGCGAGACTACAAAATTTGCTATGCAAGATTAGCGAAGGAATTTTCAGTCAGCCCAACTTATGCGGAAATCGGAAGTGCGATTTTGGATCGTATAAAAAGCCAAACAGGACCCAATCCGAATCGTTCTGAGATTCTGTCGTCTATGTCGTCACTTGCTCCTATTATTGAACTTGAAAAAATACCACTTTCGAGTGGCGATATAAAGCAGATAATATTCCTAAACACCTGCAAATTCACGGAAAACGGGTTCGATTTTATCGTTGTTTTCTCTAAAGAAGAATTGGTAATCGACTTATTATTGTACTTAGACGATTAATAGAGATTGCCAAAAACGTTAGATCGGCAATAATGTTCCAATAACTTTGGACCTTACTAATCGAATATTATAATAAACTAAGGCGAACTCACAGAAATAGGAGAAGGCGGCGGGTGATCCTCTCAGTTCTTCCCGTATTTGCCGGATAATTTCTCATATACCCATTCGCTTTTGCCTTCTTTCTGACATGTTTCCTCCTGGCTTTTTCCAGACGGTTCTGAACAAATTGCAAGAAGAATCCCAAGTAATTTTCTTTCATGATTACAATCAATCAATGGGCAAATTGGGGCTTTACGGGAGTAAATGAGTAAAAATATGAAAAAAAATAGGCTTTTTGTTTTGCTTTTTAGTGTGTTTTTCGTAGGATGTGTGGCACAATTCGTATCCAAAGATGATATCCAAACTCCTATCTTGAGTAAACCAACAACATTAAAATCAACACTAACACAAGTTGCCCCGGCACTTCAACTTAATTCAACAGCAACAAAGTTGCCGACTCAGGTAATTACTCCGGAAATTGAAAAACATTGTCTAAATGTTCAGGACAAACTGCCGGATTCTTTTGTCTACCCAGGAAGATTGGTTCTAGAAAATAATAATCACCTATTGGAATATAACATTTCTTTTTTTGATTTTGAGATTCTAGAGGAAATTTCGCTGAACCAAAACATGAATTTCAGTCCCTCAGTTTCTTTGGATCAAACCAGACTAGCTGTGGAGAATTATTCGGACAAATCTCTGGAAATCTATTTTCACACTGGAGAAAGGGAGCTGTCCATTCCCTGGAAAGAAGATTGGGGAAGAATTGCAGATTGGTTGGACTATCAAAGATTGGTAATTATTGCAACAGAGCCTGATCTTCAAAACCCAATATTTGAAAAATATCCTCAGGATATTTTTATTTATAATCCATATACCAAAGAAGAAATCAAAATGGTGTCTGACTATCCAGGTATTGATTTAGGGTCCCATACTGTATCCTGGAAAAACTGGGGAACAACTATAGTAGACTCATCCTTAACTCGGGTGATTTATCCCGGATCAGTTGAGGCCGAACAACTGAAAGGAAACAACTACGGTTATATACTTTATGATCTATTAACGAACAAAAAAATTCTGGAACTTCCAACACCATATTGGATAGAAGCCCCCATCTGGGCAAATGATGGGTCCAGTTTCTTGGTGTTTTTAAATGGCGATTTTTGGGTTGTTGGTAAAAATGGTTCAAAAGGGAAAATCTCAAACCTGAACCCTGAATTTGATCTCAATGGAACAGTGCCTTTGAATATTTATTCGCCTTATTATTCATGGTCGCCAGAAATGACTCATGTTGCTTTTTGGTTAACTGAACTTAACTGCAAAAACCGGAGCATGTCGCACAGTAGTTCCGGAGAATGCCGCACAGTAATTCCGGAGCATGTCGCACACTCAAAC
>PHBZ01000029.1 GCA_002840755.1 Chloroflexi bacterium HGW-Chloroflexi-10
TACCCAAATCATAGATTAATCCATACTCATTCATGCTTTGATTTGTTTGCAGATTGTTATAATTCATTTATGTCTTCCTTGGTTTTTTGGTGTTTTCGCAAACCTATTTTACCGAAGAAGACCTTTTTATTTTTTGTCAATCTTTCTTGTGAAAGCCGTGCAGGCAATCGTGAGGTTATGTGAATAAACTTGTTAAATGGGAATATTTTAAATTTGAGTACGTAGTGTTCTAAAAAACCACCATGGTTTTATAAGATGTTCAGAAAAAGGACTTGATTTTATATAAAACTATATAATGGTAATACCTATTCAAATTTTTGTTCAAATGTATATCCTGGAGGACAGTGCCATGGCTCAATTTCTTGAACGCTCAGTTGTAGTCAATGGTGATGCAGCTATTGATTGGTTTGTTATTTCCGGTGTAACACGTGGGGAGGAATCCGGTTCCAGGAGAAATATTTCCCGTTTGAGCAGTCAACCGGGTGGGGTATACCTTTTGAATGATTTGATTGGAGCGACCGTTAATCGATTTAATCAAAAAAATCCTGCAGAACCCTGGCAAATTTATTCTTTGCATACACCTGAAGCGTCTTTTCACCCTTCTGATTTGCGGATTAATCACTCCTTTGCACGCTGTACCCGTCAGGCAGGCAAGCCAACCCCTGCATGGCGTGTCGTCGAAAGGTTGGGGATTCAAAAAGCTACAGCAGACGGAATACAACCCTGGCAATTGATAGAGGACGATCCGGACGAAGCCGCATTGATCTTGTTGCATGATTCCAATCTCGGTTTTCGTAACCATCAGGAACTATGGCCAAAAGCGTTACTTAATTCTGATAAAAAGCCCTGGGTTATTTTGAAGATGGCCAAGCCGATTATGGAAGCAAATCCCCTTTGGGAATATTTGCGACAGAATTTTTCAGAACAACTGATTGTTGTGATAGCAGTAGATGATCTGCGCCAAGCCGAGGTTCAGATTAGCCGTAACCTTTCCTGGGAACGAACAGCACAGGATGTGGTTTGGGAATTAACCTATAATCCCAAAATGAATGCACTTCTCGACTGCTCTCATGTGATTGTAACCTTCCCCAATGTGGGCGCTATCTTGATTTCACGTTCCGAACACGCTGATCAATTTCCCGAATGTCATTTATTCTTCGACCCCAAACATTCAGAAGGTTCCTGGGAACAGGCTTTTCCGGGAAAAATGAGCGGGTATCAATGTTGTTTTTTGGCCGGATTATCCCACCATTTTCTTACCGGAGAACCAGACATTAATACGGGTATTCAGGCAGGTTTGTCTGCCATGCGTACGCTGCATCAAACCGGGTTTGTAGTAAAGAATGAAAATGAGCTGTTGCCCGATCTGAATTTTCCATTGGAACGGATATTGGATAACCTGGAAAAACAAACCTGCAATTTTTCACGTATTCTGATCGAATTTCCCACCCGATTGTTGCATGAAAAAGCTCTTGAAAAGGATCCGCCATTTGCACCAGGCTACTGGACCATTTTAGAAAGCTGCTACACTTCCAATTTGGATGTGGTTGCGCGCGAAGTGGTAATCAATGGCCCGGAGACAGCGCTGAAAAATGTGCCCTTAGGGCAATTTAATAATTTACTAACGGTGGATCGGCGGGAAATTGAAAGCTTCCAGGCTATTCGCGCATTGATCAAAGAATATTGCGCTGCAAGCCGTGTGGAACGCCCTGTATCCATTGCTGTTTTCGGCCCTCCGGGATCAGGAAAATCCTTTGGTGTGAAACAGGTAGCGAAATCGTTGAAGCTGCCGGATGTAAAAATCGAAGATATTACTTTTAATTTATCGCAAATGAAATCGCCGGATGAGTTGGCAGACGCATTTCATCAGATCCGCGATAAAGTGCTCAAAGGGATTATTCCCCTGGTGTTTTGGGATGAGTTTGATTCCCAGCTTTCTGGCCAAAAATTGGGTTGGTTGCGATACTTTTTGGCACCCATGCAAGACGGTGAATTTACGGAAGGACAATTGCGCCATCCGATTGGGCGGGCAATATTCGTTTTTGCAGGCGGAACCTGTGCCACGATTGAAGAGTTTGAGGGTAAGGGAACCGAAGAGTTCAAAGATGCCAAAGGCCCTGATTTTGTCAGTCGTTTGCGCGGCTATATCAACATCCTGGGCGCAAACCCGCCTTCAAAAGACAGCCGGCCGGATCCGTACTACATCATTCGCCGGGCTATTCTGTTGCGTTCCATTCTGGGAATGGCCGCTCCGCAACTCTTTGCCAATGGCGATGGAAGCGGAAAATTACGGATGGATCGTGGTTTATTGGAAGCCATGCTCAAAGTGCGTAAGTACAAGCACGGCGCACGCTCCATGGAATCTATCTTAAATATGAGTACACTGGCCAATAAAACCCGTTTTGAACGATCCAGTCTTCCCTCTGAATCACAAATTGAATTGCATGTGGATGCCCAGAATTTCTTCTCTATTCTACAACGTGCTGACTTTGAGGAAGGCCGTTTGGAGGCGCTGGCGCGTGCCACCCATACCGTCTATTGCGATGGATTGCGTTTCCGTGGAGAACAAACCAAAGCAATGGTAAATTATGAAAACCTTCCTGAAGAATTAAAAGAATCCAACAGAAAATCCGCAAAGGACATTTTACGAAAATTGGAATTTTGTGGATATGAACCGGTACATGCGCGCAGTAATCAGATTCCGCTTGATTTTCCGGGTGAAACGTTGGACCGTTTAGCCGAAGAAGAACACATCCGTTGGATGCGCGAAAAATTGCAGGCTGAAAGGACCCCGCATTGGCATTACGGACCTCAGCGGGATGATGATCAAGGGATTCATCCATGTCTTTTACCCTGGCGGGAATATTCACCTGAAGAAAAGGCGCAATTGTTTACCGTAGAGGAATGGCAGCGGATTGGCGAGGGATTTTTACCGGAAGATGAACGCAACAAGGATTATGATATGGTTCGCGGTATTCCTGAGATCCTTGCCCGTGCCGGATACGCTGTTGTTAAATCGCGGGATGATAACAAATCGTAGAAGAATGTGATTACCATTGGAATTACCGGGCACCGCTTTATTCTGGAAACAGATCTGCTGAGAGCTGGCGTTTTCAGCGCTTTAAAGCAGGTCGATACTGCTTTTCCAGGCGAAGAATGGCAAATGGTTTCGTCGCTGGCGGAAGGTGCCGATCGATTGGTTATGGATTGCATCTGGCAGCACCGCCCGGATACCAGGTTGATTGTTCCTTTGCCATTAGAGGTGGAGGACTATGAACAGGATTTTCCTGATCCGGATTCTGTGAAAGATTTTCGTCGTTTATTGCAGCTTGCAGATAAAGTGCTCACCCCTCCACCGGCATCCACACGGAATGAAGCCTACTATCTTGCCGGCATAAGTATGCTGGCGCACTCTAACCTGGTATTGGCATTGTGGGATGGTGAAACAGCCCGAAGCCGCGGGGGTACCGGAGATATTGTCAATATTGCGCGTCAGCGTGAATTGCCATTGGCCTGGGTACATTGCGGTAATGCGGTCAGTTTAGGTGAAAACCAGGGTGAAGTCAGTTTTGAAGGATTTAAAAATAATTTATAGTCTGAATATAGGATATTAAATTATGCCTCAAACAACCCGGACATTTCGTGTGTTTATCAGTTCAACCTTCAGTGATCTGAAAGAAGAACGTGGCGCGTTACAAACGTACGTTTTTCCACGGCTACGAGAGCTGGCAATGGCTCATGGTTGTCGGTTCCAGGCAATCGATTTGCGCTGGGGTGTCAGTGAAGAAGCAGCATTAGACCAACAAACCATGAAAATTTGCCTGGGTGAAATTGGACGCTGTCAACAGATCTCTCCTCGTCCTAATTTTCTCATTTTACTTGGGGATCGCTTTGGGTGGCGCCCATTACCTTACTCCATACCAGTAGAAGAATTTGAATGTCTGCTGCCACATCTGACGGAAGCAGAACAAAAATTGGCTTGCTGGCAGAGCGATGGTTCTGGCTGGTACCGGCGGGATGATAATGCCATTCCGGCTGAATATGTTTTGCAACCCCGCCGTAAAGGCAGCCGCTGGGAAGAATATGAAGTTTGGGAAAATGAAGTAGAACGTCCGTTGGTTATTGGATTGGAAAGAGCCGCTCACAAAGCTGATCTACCTAAAGGCCTATTGGTGAAATATACCTATTCTGCCACAGGGCAGGAGATTGTCCGGGGAGCTTTAAGCTCGCCAGATGCGCAATCGCATGTGTTTGCCTTCTTCCGAGGAATAATAAATGCCAACGAGGCCGATCAAAGTTTTGTTGAAATCGACCATGATCTTCGTCTCCGCCAGGAACAGCTTAAATCCAAGTTGCGTAATAAACTCCCTGGCAATATTTATGAGTTTGCTGCCCATTGGAATGGATCTGGGGTTGATACGGATTACATAGGCAGCTTACCGGAGAATTTGGAGATTTGTCTTAAGATATGTGAAAGTGATAAACCGCGCACACTTTGTGAATCCGTCTGGCTGCACCTTTCTCAGCTGATTTTATCTGAAATTAGAAATAAGGAAATAGTCAGTTCTCTGGAGAAAGAATTACAGTCACATGAAATTTTTGCACGTGAGCGGACCGAAATGTTCGTAGGACGCAGCAAAATACTACAACAAATTGATGAATACATTCAAGGAAAAGATCGGCATGTTCTGGCGCTTATCGGAAATTCAGGGTCGGGTAAATCTGCAATTATTGCTAAAGCATGCCAGGCCAGCCGGAATATAGTTTCTAAAAAAGGGTCAAAATCACCGGTAATAATTCAACGTTTCATCGGTGCAACACCAGAATCTACTGACGGTAAAGCTTTGCTTGAGGGATTACGCCGGCAAATAGTTCGGGAATATGGCGGGGAAGACACTGTTTCATCAACAACTTTTAACGAGCTGGTGATAAAATTTTCCAGATCTCTTACATTGGCAACTGCAAATCGCCCTCTTTTTATATTTCTGGATGCACTTGATCAATTGAATATTGCTTATGATGCACGTGTTTTATCCTGGATCCCGGTTGAATTGCCGCGGTATGTTCATCTGATAGTATCAACACTACCAGATGACTGTGTCCAGCCATTGCAAGCCCGGCAGGCTATTATGATGAATATCCCCCCCATGGATCTTGTTGATGGTGCAGAACTACTTGATAACAGGCTTCAGAATATTCAACGACAATTAACGAAAGAACAAAAAGATCTAATACTAAAACAGTTCCAAATCTCGGGTGGATTACCCCTATACCTTAAAGTGGCTTTTGAACAAGCCCGGCATTGGCATTCGTTTTCTGAACCATACCAGTTGGGTGAAAGTGTTGGTGGAGTGCTGGTGGATTATTTTCACCAATTGGAACAAGAAAATTACCATGGTAAAGAATTGGTTTCTGCTGTCCTAGGATTTTTGGCTGCATCAAAAAATGGGTTAAACGAAGATGAATTACTGGATATTCTATGGAAAGATTATCAGGTTCGGTTAGCTTTTTTTCGACGCTCTCCAAAATCCCCAACCGATGTGCAATCATTACCAATAGTGATCTGGGCGAGATTATTTTTCGATTTGGAGCCGTTTCTAAATCAACGTGAGGCAGACGACTCATCTGTGCTTGTGTTTTATCATCGCCAGGTTGGTGAAGCTGCAAGAACATTGTACCTTCGACCAGGTTGTCATGCCGTTCTTTCGGATTATTTCTTTTCATTACCAATCTATCTGGATAACAAAAAACAAATATTAAACCTGAGAAAATTATCAGAGATGGTTTACCAGCAAATCAATGCTGGCCAAATGGAACGGTTTATTCAAACCATGCTGGATTTTAATTACTTGATGGCAAAAGTCAAAGGTCATGCTATTCAAGACTTGGTGAAAGAATATGGACAGGCGTTGGAGACGGATATAAAACAATCTGACCATATTCAATTCTTTAAGCTTATTCGAGAAACACTGTTACTTTCATCAAGTATTTTAGAAAGTAAACCGGATCAGTTGACGGCTCATTTATATGCACGTTTAATGGGATTAAATAATCGTCATATTTTCCCTGTTTTAGAACAAGCCAGGTTGGTGACCCGCACTCCCTGGCTGCATCCTCTACATCCATGCCTGGAACCACCCGGTGGACCACTTTTGCAGACTTTTATGGGACATAATATGTTGGTAAATTTGGTGAAATTTATGCCGGGTGGACAGGCTGTATCATGGTCGATGGATAGAACAATTAAAATATGGGATTTGGCTAGCGGTGCATGTTTGCGTACGTTGTCAATGGATTTTTGGGCTGTCGCAATTACACAGGATTGTCAATTCGCGATATCTGTGGTGATGAAAAAACACCTTCATGTATGGGATCTTATAACGGGTATTTGTCTTCGAACTTTTGACGGACCTTATTTTGCGGGAGTAATATTAAAAATTTCACCTGATGGCAAATTCGCATTTTCTCATACAAAAACAAAAGCGATGGAGGTCATTGATCTGCAAAATGGCACTGTTCTCCATTCCATTCGTGCCCACGATGAATTTGTTGAGGCAGCTGCGATTGCACCCAATAGTTGGATGGCTGTGACGGGGGCAGGCGGTAATTTAAAGTTGTGGGACCTGCGGGATGGTAATTGCCTTGGAATGTTAAAAAAGCCAGCTTCCAGGATAACCAATGTAATTTTTTCAACTGATGGCAAGCAAGTTATTGCAGCCTGTGAGCTTGGGATCATTTTTCGTTGGGATGTAGAAAGTGGTTCTTTACTCAATTCCATTCAAACAAATCGCCTAATTAAAACCCTGGCCATCTCTTCGGATAGCCTGCGTCTTGTCACTGGAGATTCCAGTAACCAGGTTATTGAATGGGATCTTCAACAAGGTACCCCATTACAGGTGTTAGACGGGCATTCACAACCCATACTTAGCCTGGATCTATCATCTGATGGACAGATGGTCATCACGGGCGGTGGGGATAACACAGTCAAATTATGGAATTTGCGAAATATTCCATCCATAAAATTAGAACCAGGCCATGCTGCCGCTATTGCATCGATAGCTTTTACTTCAGATGGCAAACGCGTCTTAACAACTTCCATGGATAAAACGATCAAGATTTGGGATTCCAAAAGTCTTAAAAATCAATTAATATTGCAGGGCCATACGGAAAAAGTCAACCAGGTTGCCATTACCAGTGATGGGCTGCGGGCAGTTTCAGCGTCGGATGATAACACCTTGAGGGTTTGGAATATGATAAATGGTGCTTGTCAACTGATTCTCCAGGGTCATAAGGTTGGTGTTAATTCAATTGCGATTACCCCGGATGATAAAAAAGTGGTTTCCGCTTCGTCCGATTGCACCTTGCGAGTCTGGGATTTGTTAAGTGGTATATGTCTCAAAACTCTGGAAGGGCACAAGTGGTATGTGTACAAAGTGATATTAACGCCGGATGGAAGAAAAATAATTTCTTCGTCACGGGATACCACCATTAAAGTATGGGATCTGGAAAGTGGTGCCTGTCTGCAAACATTTGCAGGCCATTCCGATGCAGTGAATAAATTGGTGATTACGCCAGACGGAAGAAATATTATTTCCAGCAGTTGGGATAAACAATGCAGAATGTGGAATATTAATAATGGCGCATGTCTTACTCTTGATTGTCAGAACGTGAATGCGGTATCACCTGATGGACGTTTAGTGGTATCAATTCCAAACGTGGAAATTTGGGAACTCGAGAGTAAGCAAATATTGACTGGCTTTACTGGTGATTATGGGGGGATGACCTGTTGTGCGTTTGCTGCCGATGGATTGACTTTGGCGGCTGGAGATGCAAGTGGTCGGATTTATACATTTCGAATGGAAAATTTTAATGTTGGAACTCCAATAGTCACTGCAAGATCTCTTATTCAAAAATCCCTGTTATGGAAAAAAGAATCATTTTTCTTTGAGTGCCCAATTTGTACAAAATGGGCAGATGTTCCAAAAACTGTTTTAGGCAAAGACAGCTCTTGCCCAAAATGTGGCAAACAGGTCCGCTTTAATCCATTCACTATTGCCAGCTGATTTAATCGATTTACGAAAATTCGTTTAGCAGTAAGGATTACAAGTCACTGAACACCTGTAGATTTTGTATTCTAAATAGTTCTATCTTTAGTGATCTGAATGCAGAATGTGGTGCGTGTTGCAAACCTGTGGGTTTTTCTGATCTGAGAAAGATCTATATCAATGAAGGGCTAACTAAGCCGGAGGGTCAGACCAACGGTTGGATAAATCAGAATTTATGGGTTTAAGCCTGTTGCTTTTTCCAACTGGTGTATCCTTTGCTGAGTAGAAAAGCCGCCAGAATAACGATAGTCAGAATAGCGTCAATTACCGCAGTGAAAGCTGCGTTAGCGGCGTTATTCCCAATCAAGAAAAGTTCCGTTATTTTTCTTTCTCCAACTTAAGAATCAGATGAGTCTTTTGTGGATTCTTGTACAATTCTCATTTTCCCCTTAAGTACAGGTTTACAATTAATCTATTGAACATTAATAGGGAATGATTCTATGTGGATTAAACGATTGCAACTGGCTTTGATACATGTCGCTGTGGCGATGACATTGGTACCGATTAATAGCACCCTTAACCGGGTGATGATTAAAGAAATGGCTCTTTCAGCTACCCTGGTTTCGATTCTGGCAGCGCTGCCCTATTTATTCTCCCCGATCCAGGTGATGATTGGCTCCTACGCCGACCGGCACCCAATTTTTGGCTGGCGGCGAACTCCTTATATTTTGCTCGGCTTACTGCTGACAGTAATCGGCCTGGCGATTGCGCCGTTGGTAGTATTTATTATGCCAGAGAACTTCTGGCTTGGGCTTTTCCTGAGTATGCTGGTGTTTGGCGCTTGGGGTCTGGGATATAACTTTGCCAGTGTATCTTATCTTTCCCTCGCATCCGAGATTTCCGGTGAGAAGGAACGCTCAAAGACAATTGCTGTCATGTTTTTCTTCATGATCAGCGGCATTATTGCCACTTCGATTGGGTTGAGTCATTTGCTGGAAACCTATTCGCCACAGATTTTAAAGGAGGCGTTCTTAATTGTAGCGCTCATTGCATTGGTGTTGGGTTTAATTGGTTTGATTGGCCTGGAAAAACGCCAGAAAGACCCGGTAAGAACATTGTCCAGCGAGGATAGAACGCCGTGGAACGATTTGATCCGTGGCGTGATGGGCAGTTCACAGGCGCGCAGTTTTTTTATTTATCTGACAGTTTTGTTGGCTGCCATTTTAGGTCAGGATGTGTTACTGGAGCCGTTTGGTGCTGAGGCGTTTGGGCTTTCGGTTCAAGCCACTACGCGCATCACTTCCATCTGGGGTACCTGTATGTTGGCGGCATTGATTTTTGGGAATTTGGTCGAACGCTGGACATCGAAGAAGCAGGTCGCGCAGATTTCGGCCTGGCTGGCGATTGCCGGTTTTGTCATGATTACTGTGAGCGGTTTTATTGCCAATAAAACGGTGTTTTATAGCGGTGTGGTCCTATTGGGCTTGGGTACCGGCGGTAGTACGGTTTCCAATCTGTCCTTGATGTTGGATATGACCACCGAACGAGTGGGCTTGTTTATGGGCGCCTGGGGTGTTGCTAATGCGCTTTCACGTTTCCTGGGTACGCTGATGGGCGGTATGGTGCGTGATGTGGCTACTCAGGTGCTGCAAAATCCGGTTTCTGGTTACCTGGTGGTATTTATTTTAGAGATTATCCTTCTGGTGGTATCGCTATTCCTGCTGAAGAATATTAATATCAATAAGTTTAAAAAGCAGGTTGGCGAACTCACATTGAGTGAGAAAGCTGCCTTGCTGGGTGATTCAGCCTAAAAACTCCTGCCGCGGGTAAACGGCGGGAGTTTAGGTTAAAATAGAACGATGTCGATCAAGAAAATTGTTACCGGCCAGATAGTAGTTCCGGAAAAAAAGCGTCAGGCGCGGCAGTTACGCCGGGAGATGACCCCGCCGGAGAAGCACCTTTGGCAATCGTTGCGCGCCAACCGGTTGGGCGGTTTTCATTTTCGCCGTCAGCAGATCATTGATGGTTATATTGTCGATTTTTATTGCCATGCCGCGGATATGGTGATTGAATTGGATGGCCCGATTCACAAAGGGCAAAAGGTTTACGATGAGCGCCGCCAGAAATACCTGGAATCGCAGGGTCTGACTGTGCTGCGCTTCACCAATCAGCAGGTATTGGAAGATAAAGATCAGGTGTTGACGGAAATATTAATTGCCCTGAATCGTAGATTTTGACGTCCATGCTTAAATGTGAGACAATATAACGAAAAATTTCACAAAATAAATCCGGTTAACCAAAGGTAAAAACTATGTTAAAACAATCCAAAACACTCAAACTCGCCGGCTGGATGACTTTGCTCGTTCTGGCAGTCGTGCTGCTGGCCGCTTTGATCCAACAGCCAGTGGCTGCTCAAGACGGTGAAGGCTATCCAGTGGTAGTTTACATGTTTTGGGGAGAAGGCTGCCCGCATTGCGCAGTTGCCAAGCCATTTTTTGAAGGCCTGGCGGAAAAATACCCTCAGGTGGAATTGCGTTTCTATGAAGTTTGGTATGATGATGCCAATCAGCAAAAATTTATCACCATGAGTGCTGCCTATGGGTTTGAACCGCATGGCGTTCCTACCATTTTTATTGGGGACGAACATTGGGAAGGTTTTAATGAGGGCATGGAAACGCTTCTGGAAGAAAAAATCCGTATGTGTATTACCATTGGTTGTCCTGATGCTGGTGCCGGTATTATTGTACCTGTGGTTGAAGCCACCCCAAATACCAATTTGCCAACCCTTCAGCCCAACGGTCAGGCTTCCACTTCAGAAACGATAAAAGTTCCATTGATTGGTG
Source organism: Chloroflexi bacterium HGW-Chloroflexi-10 (assembly GCA_002840755.1). Lineage (GTDB taxonomy): Bacteria > Chloroflexota > Anaerolineae > Anaerolineales > Anaerolineaceae > UBA6170. Next base: position 10,889 of record PHBZ01000029.1, read on the forward strand.
AAGTTAATCTGGAGAACCAGTCACTGACCATCGCAACCATCTTGATCGCTCTGGTGGATGGGGTCAATCCCTGTTCAATCTGGGTTTTGAGCATGCTGCTGGCGCTCACCTTGCATACCGGGTCGCGTAAACGCGTCATCATTATTGGTCTGGTGTTTATTACCATTACGGCAGGCATCTACGCCTTGTTTATCGGCGGTTTGTTCACCTTTCTGACTCTGGTCAGTTTCATGACCTGGATCCAGGTGGTGGTGGCGCTGGTGGCCCTCTTCTTTGCCCTGGTCAATATCAAGGACTATTTCTGGTACAAAGAAGGGCTTTCCTTCACCATTGCGGATGATAAGAAACCTGGCCTTTTCAAAAAGATGCGCAACCTGATGGATAACAGTCAGTCCCTGTGGGGATTGATCGGCGGCACGGTAGTACTGGCAGCCGGTGTTTCTTTGGTCGAATTCTCCTGTACTGCCGGTTTTCCGGTATTGTGGACCAATATGGTCAGTGCCCAAAATGTGTCTGCGTTGGATTTTGCTCTGCTCCTTCTTTTGTACATGTTTATTTACCAGATCGATGAATTGATCATTTTCTTTACCGCTGTATTCACCCTCAAAGCTACTCGTCTGGAAGAGAAACACGGCCGCATTCTAAAATTAATTGGCGGTGTGTTAATGTTGACCCTGGCATTAGTGATGATCATCAGCCCCAGCCTGTTGAATAATCTGAGCAGCGCGTTGATCATTTTCGCTATTGCCGCCGCGTTGGTTGTACTGATCTTGTTATTACACCGCAAAATATTACCGGCCATGGGTATTCATATCGGTACAGAAATGAACAAAAAGAAAAAGGCAAAGAAGAAAAAATAAAGCAATTGAATTGATTAAGGTACGGTGCCCGAATGCTAAAAGGGCACCGTTTTTTATTTACTCATCCCCTTGTGGAAATGTGTCTCGGTGGATGGGCATAACCTGATTTCTTTAATAAAAGATTGACATATATCCTCTATTTGTTATAATACAACTATTCAATAAATGAATAGTAATTTATTGAATAGTAACCTGTTTAAAAATACAAAAAAAAACGGTATGACATCTATCCCATTCGAAAAAGATCAACTCGGCAATATGCAGCTGCCGGCCAGACCGCGGATTCAAAAACTGGATCGCTACTGGCGGGTGGCTACGCTTCCTTTTTTGCTCTTTATTCTGATACCGCTGGCAGCATTGTTTTTGCGTATTTCCCCGCAGGAATTGGTACTGCAGTTGGGAAGCACGCAGTTGCTGCAAGCCATCCGGGTTAGTTTTTCTACAGCTCTGATAACCACCCTGTTGGCTATTGTGTTTGGCTTACCGGTAGCTTACCTCCTGACACTGCCTACCTCCCGATTTCAACGAATGTTGGACGCGTTGATTGATCTGCCAACTGTGTTGCCGCCGGCAGTCGCCGGGGTTGCCTTGTTGATAGCTTTTGGACGAAATGGCTTGTTTGGCCCTTTCTTTACCAGTTTAGGGTGGAGTATCCCATTCACAACGACTGCCGTGGTCATGGCGCAGTTTTTTGTGGCGGCGCCGTTGTTTGTGCGCGCCGCCTCAATTGGTCTGGCGGCAATTGACCCGGAATTAAAGCAGGCGGCTGCGCTGGACGGCGCCAGTCGTTGGCAGATTTTTCATATGGTTATCATCCCGATTGCGTGGACAGCGATTGTCAGCGGAGCGGTGATGACCTGGGCCCGGGCTTTGGGAGAATTTGGCGCCACGATCATTTTTGCCGGGAATTTCCCCGGGCGCACCCAGACCATGCCCCTGGCAATCTATCTGGGGTTTGAGACAAACTTGGATATCGCGTTGGCTTTATCGATTGTTTTGATTGTGATTTCATTTCTTTCCATGCTGGTTGTAAAAGGCGTTTTTAACAAACGTTTTTAATCTCAAAAATTGATCCGCAAAAACGAATTCACTGATCGTTTAATATTCGATTGGTGTAGTTATGTTTGCCTGAATCAAAATTATACAGGAGCGATTGATGAAAAAATGGGTTATTGGTCTTTTGGTGTTGTCTTGGATTGGTTTCTTAACAGCTTGTAGCCCTGTAAAAACTGTAAGCCAAACGGGAGAAAGTACCAAGCAGGAGTTGATTATACTGGCCGCTGCCTCGCTGAACGAGCCATTTCAGGAAATTGCTGCGGCTTTTGAGGCACAAAACGCGGATGTGAAATTGATCTTCAGCTTTGCCGGATCACAGGAACTGGCCCAACAGTTGGAACAGGGCGCTCCGGCGGATGTCTTTGCCAGCGCGAACCAGAAATATATGCAGAGCGCTGTGGATGCGGATCGTGTGGCCACTGCAGCGGCGCAGAATTTTGTAACGAATCAGCTTACAGTAATTCTTCCGAAAAATAATCCGGCTGGGATTACTGACCTGAAAGATCTGACAACCCCTGGCTTGAAAATTGTGCTGGCTGCGGCCGAAGTACCGGTTGGAAAATATACGTTGGAAGTTCTGGATAAGCTGAGCGCAGATGCTGCGTATACAGTGGATTTTAAGGATCTGCTGCTAAGCAATGTGGCTTCCTATGAAAATAATGTAAAATCGGTAGTATCCAAAGTAGCTTTGGGTGAAGCTGATGCGGGCATTGTTTATACCAGTGACACGGCTGGAAGCGCCTCACCACAATTAGAACAAATTGTGATTCCAACGAATTTAAATGTGGTGGCTGTTTACCCGATTGCGGTGATAAAAGATAGTACCCATGCCCAAACCGCCCAGTCCTTTGTCGATTTTGTATTATCGGCGGAGAGTCAGGTTATTCTGGCAAAATATGGATTTTTACCGCCTGCTGCAGAATAGGTCTTTAAGGTTTGGCGAACAACCGTTGAAAACCGTCGTAAGGCTGCAAAGGGATAAGCTTAAAACGAATCAGGCCTGCCTGCACCAATGGCAAACTATCCAATAGCGTTTGCGCCTGTTCCAGGTTCTCAACTTCCAGGATCAAAACGGCCGTATGCTGTCTTGAATCAAAATAGATTTCTCGTAAGCTGCCGGCCTGCTGCAATTGCCAGACGGCGGCGGCTTCGGCTTGCAGATGTGGCGTAAAATCGGTGCCACGCTTCCCGGGGAGTTCTTCTTCCAGTGCGATAATTTTCATGCGCCTTTCCTTTTTTTATAAAACTGCCGGCTCCAGGAACTCAAGTGTCTGGTCATCGGCATCCATTTGTACGCGAATGCCCACCGGTAGCGTTGTGTTCGGGCAGTTGTGTCCAAAATCATCCATTTTAAGGATCGGGAAATTGAACTGCGGGGTGATGCGCAGCAGAATATCTTCCATCTGGATTGTGGTTTGCGGGTTGTTTTGCAGTCCATCGATAAAACCGATGATTACTCCGCGGATCTGCTCGAAAATACCCATTTGCAGCAGCTGCTGAAAACACATATCCAGGTTATCTGGGCTCGGGCGGAAGGCTTCCAGAAAGAGAATGGCATCCTGACAATCCGGAAAATACGGAGTGCCGGACAATTTTAACAGGCAGTGAATATTGCCGCCAATCAGGCGTCCCTGTGCCACACCGCTGCGGATGGTGTGGCGTTCGCCATTCGCCGGCACTGCGCCCACACGTCCCTCCGCCAGGACAGCCAGAAATTCGGAGAGGTCATAAGGTTGCGGGTTGTTGCCAAAACCCCACATCACGTCATTCCCGTGAAAGGTGATCAGGCCGGTCCGCTGCCAGATGGCATTCAGCAGCGTGGTGATGTCGCTGATCCCAATGAACACCTTGGGGTTGGCGCGGATAATTTCCCAATTCAGGTGCGGCAGGCAGCCGTTGGCGGTAATGCCGCCCTGAGTGCATATGATCGCTTTAACCTGCGGGTTGGCAAACATGCGGTTGATATCGGCTGCTTTGTCTTGCGGATCGGCGCAGTACCCCCAGGTGCTTGCACCAACAAAGTCGCCGGCCAGGGTGCGGAATCCCATTTTATGCAGGCAGGTGATTCCGGCATCATATTGGGATTGGAACTCCGCGGTTAGCGGGCTGGAAGGGGAGACAACACCGATCAGATCACCGGCTTGTAAACGGGGAGGCAGCAGCATATCAATACCCTCAGTAGAAAATATGTTTTACTTCTCCTGATTATAACAAAATTACCCGGTTTGTAAATAAGCGAAGGAATCAAATTCGACGGCCCGGCCAGCAACTCACAGGTTTTGGGTTGGGGTGTGTCATTTTCCCAGGGTTCCGAGGACGGCAGCCCGTGCTTTAAGAATTAAACTCCCCGGTAAACAGTCAGCAATAGCAGGCTGATAATCGGCACCGCAATGATGGCCGTACCGCTTAGCAGGCTGAGCAGGCTTTTCCAAATGGAGAATTGATTGACCACGGCCAACCCGATGACGATCAGGATTAGCGTCAATAGGGTCATGATTGCACCGATCCCGCTCAGCAGCATAATCAAGCTCCAGGCCAACGGTGTGCTGATCGGCTGCGGATTGATAAACCAGTTCTGGCCAAAATAAATCAGGAATGGCACAGTACACGCCAGCGTCACCGCAGAAGGCAGCAGCGACCAGGCAAACACGCTGCGGACGGCTTCGTGGCTGGCTTTGCCCCCAAACCAGCCGCTGATCCAACGAAAATACACACTGACCACATACAGGACGGCAATGCCCCCCAATGGGCCGGAAATGAGCGCGATCATAAAGATCAGTTCTGCCGGCAGCACATCCCCCTGGGACGAACTGGCCGCCTGGTCCAAGGCGCGTCCAAATCCGAAAAGAGCTGCCCATACAAGGTTCCACTTTTCATTATAGTGGCCGCTCAGGTATAAGAATGTGCGCCGCGGTTGGAACCACAGGGTAAGCCAGGGTTTGAGGGTTTCGGTTGGGTCTGTTTGCATAAGGCCGTCCATTCGGGTTGGATTCTTATTGGTTCATGAAATCCTGATTTTTCAGGTAATTCAACACAGTTTGCGAGAATTCCTGGTGGGTTTCACGCGTGTATTTGATCATGGTGTAGATTTGCGCCAGATTCTGTACCCCGCGTTCCTCCACCATTTGCCGCAGCCAGGGGAATTTCATGTAGCGCTCCCAACCCTGCACATCCCGCTCACGGTAGATTTCGCGGATGCGTTCCGGGGTGTAATCCTGGTAGGTTTCCTGGTGAACCAGACCATCCAGTGGCAGCCGGTCGCGTGGGACGGGGTTTTCCGCCGGGTAACCCAGGGAATAACCCACTACCGGAATGACATTGGCGGGTAGCTTTAGAAGTTTACCCACCTGGTCACAATTGGCCAGGGTGCTGCCCATATAACAGATCCCTAGGCCTTTTTCTTCCGCCGCCAGGGCCACGTTCTGGCTTACCAGGGTCGCATCAATAGCCGCGATCATGAAACTCATAAAATTGTCGAAGTTATCTGGGGCATTGTTCAGCTTGAGCCATTCCCGCATGCGGTGAAAGTCGGCGCAGAAGGTCAGTAAAACCGGCGCATCCAGTACCATATTTTGCTGCATATGCGCTTCATACAGCTGTTCGCGCAGCGCCGTATCCCGCGTTACGATGATCGAATAGGTCTGCATATTACCGGAGGACGAGGCTCGGATCCCGGCGGAAAGAATCTCGTTGAGGATTTCAATGGAAATGGCATCGGGTTTGTATTTGCGGATCGAACGGTGGGCGTGCATAGTCTGTGTGGCGTCCATGGGGAGTCTCCTGGTGGGTAGGATAGCGTGCCGTGCTCTCTGTTTTGCCTGAATTGATTATAACGGGAAAAGAAGAATCTCATGCGCAGCCATTGGGATAACGGTTATTCTAATAATTGTCTGCTCAGCAGCCCCTGCGGCTCTGCGCGAGATCGCTTTTTTGCTTTTAGCAGCTTCGTTTGAGTGAAAAAACACCCCCGGCAGAATCTGCCGGGGGTGTTGATCTGAATTGTGTATTGAATTACTTGCGCAAGGCCCTAATCAGGACGACTATCCCGACGATCACCAGCGCTCCAGCCCAGATCAGGTTGCTGAACTCAAGCAGGAAGAATTCGCTGCCGCCAAAGAACAACATCGCGCCGATGGCAGCCATGATTCCACCGGGGATCAGTGCCCAGAAGTGTGCCGTTCCGGTGAATACGCGGGTCAGGAGGGTGATCAGGGCAAAACCCAGGCCAAAGATGAGCAGGAAGGTGGCACCCTGTGCGGTTTCAGAAGCGTTGCTAACAGCGGTCTTCTCTAAAACGGTGGCGCCGATCCCGATGCTCGAGACGATACTACCGGGGATAATCCAGCCAGCTTCACGGCTGATACAGCCCCAAACCAGCATCGCTGCACCAGGCACCAGCAGCACCAATGCACCCAGGTCAATCCAACGCGCGGCAATCAGCACCAGGCCGAACAGCATTAACATAACCCCTAAAACGATTTTCTGCACATTACTTTTGTTTTGTAAATTGGTATTCATTTCTATCTCCTTTTGTTGTCCGTTGTTACGGAATGTTTTTGTTTGATTACATCCGTAATGATACGGGAAATGCGCATCTTGGCGTAGTGCCGCAAGATAGAAAGGCGCGCGAAAAAAGATAGATTTGCATCTATGTCTTAAGGGGGATAAGCCTATGCCGCGGGACAGGGTACAGCCAGAGCTTGAGCCGTTATAATAAATAAAACCCCTTATTTATCCGTCAGGAGTCAGGAAATTTTTTGCATGCCGCCTTTCAATATTCCTATTCAGTATCGCCAGCAGTATCTCAATCGCATTGAGATGGCCATGACCTTTATTGACCACAATTTAACCTCCGACCTGGACCTGGCCAGTGTGGCCCAGGCTGCCAATTTTTCACCCTACCACTTTCACCGTATCTTCAGCGCCCTCACTGGTGAAACGCCGCAAGACTATATCAGCCGCTTGCGCGTGGAACGCGCCGCCAATATGCTGGTCAAATCTCCAGCCTTATCCATCACCGAAATTGCCTTCGCCTGCGGTTATTCTTCTTCCTCCGTGTTTTCCCGTTCATTTAAGAAGACCTTTGGGGTGCCCGCCAGCCGCTATGCCCGTACGGCGCCGGCGGAGCTGTCCGGCGAAAGAAAAGCAGTTAATCCGCATTTGCCGCGGCAAGACAATTTTGTTTTACCCGAAATCAGGATCATACGGGCCGCCCCCCTGCATCTGGCCTATTTTTCTGCCCGCAAGGGCTACTCCGAAGCCAGTACGAAAGCCGTTTGGCAGAAGCTTTTTCAATGGGCGCAGGCCCGCCAATTGCTCACTCCCGCCACCCAGCTGGTGGCCATCTCTTTTGATGACCCCGAAATAACCCCGCGCAACAAATGCCGCTACTATGCCTGCATTCCTGTACCCGCCGACCTCCCATTAAATTCCGGCGCCGGCTTTTTTGATTATCCCGAACATCTCTGTGCCGTATGTCGTTTGCGCTGTGATGTCGCGGAGTTCCCGGCAGCCTATCGCGCATTTTACCGCAACTGGCTGCCCGATAGCGGTTTCATTATGGCCGATTTTCCGCCATACGAGGTTTACTATGATGCGCCGGATATAAACCCGGGAAGCAAATACGAGTTTGATCTGTGTGTACCCATCAGCTTGTTTTAATTTCCATCGCAAGATTGATCAAAAGTAAAACAAGATTTGAATATCCGGCCAATCGGTTAACCGGCATAATAAGCCTATCAAAAAAAATCATCAGGAGTAAATAATCATGGAAATCAAATTAATCTCATCCGTTATCTTTGTCAAAGATATGCAGGTCTCCCGCCGCTTTTATGAAGAAATTCTCGGGCAAAAAGTGCTCATGGATCACGGCCCGAATATCGGTTTTGAAGGTGGTTTCGCCTTATGGCAGCGCGACCATGCCAATCAGATTATCTTTGGCAAGCTGCCGGTAGAGCAGCCTGCCGCGGATATCCATAACGCGGAGTTGTATTTCGAGACCGAAAAGCTGGATGAAGCTTTTTCCCGTCTGGAGACCGCTCAGGTGCGCTTGATTCACCCGTTGGTGGAGCAGCCCTGGGGCCAGCGCGTGCTGCGTTTTTACGATCCCGATGGGCATATTGTCGAACTGGGCGAACCCATGCACGTGGTCATCATCCGTTTTCTGGCGCAGGGTCAGACTGTGGAAGAAATTGCCCAGCGTACTTCCATGCCCCTCGAGATTATCAAACAAATCGCCGGAATATAAAAGGATTAGAACACATATCGGGAGAATTGGTGCAGAACAGATAAGGGTGGGTCTGCTGTGGTGGAGATCACCGTCTTTCGCCCTTAACCAGACCCACCCGCGCCACCCGTTAGCCTTGGTTTACTGCCGGTTATTTTTCTCTTGTTCTCTTTAGCGTTATTCGCGGCTTCGTGTGCGTTATGCCGAAACTCAGAATTCTACTTCCATTCCATCGTATCCAATTTCCAGGTAGGGGAAGATCTGCCGCGCAGCGGGCAGATCTTCCGTGATTTCCCAGTTCAACGGGTTTTTGTGAATCAGCATCAGGCGTTTGACGTCGGCGTCTGCTGCAACTTGCGCCACGCTGGTGGGGTGGCTGTGGTTGACCATGGCCATGATGTCCGCGCTGCTGTCGGGTCCATTGCAATCATGCAGCAGCAGATCAACCCCGCGGATGTGTTCGATGTAAGCCGCGGCTGGCATTGCGACAGTATCGGTGATGTAGGCCAGCGAGTGCCCCGGCCATTCCAACCGAAAACCGATTTCCGGATGTGCCGGATGGCAGAGAAAGTGGGTCAGCCTGCCGCCGCCGGGCAGTTCTTCCCGCGCTTGCAGGGCGCACCATACCATCCCCGGGTAGTAACTGTCTTTTAGCTTCGGCAGGATGCTTTCGTCCGCATGGATGCGCACAGCGGAGAGGGATTGGTTGGCAGCGCGCATCGTTTCCTGAAAGCGCTCCAGTTCAATCGGTGGGACGGCGCCGCCCATCAGGTGTTTAAAGAAGCCGCCAAAGAGATAAAACAGCCCGCTGGTATGGTCCGCGTGACTGTGGGTGATGTACACATCCAGGCTTTCGGTTTGCAGGTATTCGGAAAAGCGGAACAGACCGCTGCCGGCATCCAGCAGAATCCCGTGCTCTGGAATCATATAACACGCGGTTTGCGCTTCTTCTGTGGGGATAAACCCGCCGCTGCCCAGCATGATCAGTTTCATGGGATATCTTCTTTCATCCGGGGTGTTTGACCGGCATTTTTAATTTCTTCTTCATAACGCTGTAACAGGTGCGGCATCTCGGTTTCAAAGAACTGGTAGAGGATGCGCATCTCTTCCAGGCGTTCACGTTCCTGAACGGTGGCGCCTTCGTCCATCAGGCCCAACCCGCGTTCGGCCATCTGGCGCAGACGGGTAATCTCCACCATGCGGGCGGCCATCAATACCTGCCATACGTGCGGGCGTAGGCGGAAATAATCACGCCGCTCACCCGGCTGGCTGATTTTTTCAATAAAGCCGAGCTGCAAGAGCATGCGCGTCATAGTCGAGATAGTTCCTCGGCTGGCTTGCAGGGTATCCATCAATTCATCGGCAGATTGCTGCGGCGGGGTGCATACCAGCAGCCAGCCCAGAATGCGCCCGGCCATCCGTGGCATCTGCTGGGCTTCAAAGTAAATCCCAAATTCTTCCACAAATTGCAGTTTTTTGAGTGGTTTGTTTTCCATCATTCTTTGATTGTACTCAAATCCTATACTTTCAGTCAATACTGAAACTACTGAAATGGGTTATACTAGCATGGTTCAATAACTACCCCGGCATGCGCGGGGTTAATGGAAAAAATAACAGGAGTAAAAATGAAAACAACCCGGCTTGGTTTTGATCAATCAGGTATAAACAATGCCCAATCCATCCTCTTTTTGCACGGTGGTGGCGGCAGTAGCTGGAGCTGGCAGCCGGTGATACATTTATTGCAGAATAGTTTTCATTGTATCGCCGTAGACTTACCGGAACATGGGCGCAGTAAGTCTATTACACCCTTTTCTATGGATCTGGCGGCGGACGAAGTGGCAGCGTTGATTGAAGCGCAGGCGCATGGCGGGCAGGCTGTGGTAGTCGGGCTTTCCGAAGGCGCCCAGGTGGGTGTGGCGCTGCTGGCCAGGCACCCGCACTTGGTTACTCACGCTGTATTGAGCGGCGCCTTGCTGCGCCCGCTTGCTGGCTCGCGCATGATGACCCCCGCTCTGTTGCGTTGGAGCTATAACTGGTTTGTGAAACCCTTCCGTAACACCGATTGGTATATCCGCTGGAATATGCGCGCTTCGGTAGGCATCCCGGCTGAGTATTTTGAACAATTCAAAGCCGATTTTCAGTTGATCACTGCCGAGGGTTGGACTAACCTGATGCTGGCGAATCAGGCCTTCCGCCTGCCAGGCGGCCTGGACAAAGTACAGGCGCGGGTATTGGCATTGGCTGGTGAGCAGGAGTATGGGGTGATGCATGTTTCGGCGCGAGATCTGGCCGCTGCGGTTCCTGCGGGGCAGGCCGGGCTGGTTCGCTTACCCGGTAGTGCGTCGTTGGCCCAGTCGCATAACTGGCCGTTGAACGCCCCGGAACTCTGTGCCATGGTCATCCGTGCCTGGGTGCTGGGCTTGGATCTGCCGGCAGAAGTTTGGCGCCTGTAGGGCTGAGAGAATTATCACCAACCATTCCGGGCAAGGGTAGGTCTGTTGCCGTCAGGCTGCATTAATTCCTTATAACCCGGACCCACCCGTGCTCACCCGCCGGCATCTACAGCAACTTCCTGGTAGATTTTATACCGTCCTTTCCGCAAGATACGCTATAGTTAAGAGAAATTTGGACTATTCAATACGGCTGCGGAAGAAACGATGGCGAAAATAAGTTTACCCTGGGGTGAATCGGAGAATACATTGGAGATACCGGAGCGTTGGCAGGTTTTAGCCAGTCTGGAACCGGCGGCTTTACCCGGCACAGCCGACCCAATCGCCGAAGCGCAGACAGCCTTACAAAGCCCTGCCGGTTCTGCGCGGCTGTCACAGGTAGCCCAGGGCAGGCGTAAAATCGCGCTGGTGATCGATGACGGCAGCCGCCCGACCCCGGTAGCCAGACTTTTCCCGGCCGTGATAGCCGAATTGCAAGCTGGTGGTGTGGCCTTGGAGCAGATCACCGTGGTGCCGGCTTACGGTGTGCACCGTCCCATGCAGGACGAGGAAGTAGCTGCACGCATCGGCCAGCAGTGGTTTGAAAAATTGCATTGGGAAAGTCACGATTGCGATGATCACCAACGTATGCACAACCTGGGAACCACCAGCCGTGGTACACCTGTATGGATTAACAAAACCGTAGCCGAGGCCGACCTCGTTGTATCGATCGGCTGTATTGAACCGCATATCATCGCCAGCTTTGGCGGCGGGTATAAAAATATTATTCCTGGCGTGGCCGGGCGTGAGACGATTGCCCATAACCATGCCATCAACTGCAAGCCAAATACCTTTAACATGGTCGGGCAGCCGATTGAGAACAACCCCATGCGTCTGGATCTGGAAGAAGGTGCTGCCATGCTGCCAATGCCGGTCTTCATCATCAATGCGGTTCTGAACAGCAAACTCGAGGTTGTCAAGGTAGTCTGTGGTGATCCCCTGCAGGCCCATCGCGCCGGCTGCCAGATCAGTGCCCGGATTTATGGCGCCAAAGCGCCGCGCATGGCCGACTTGGTAATTGCCGCGTCGCATCCGATGGACCAGGATCTGCGCCAGGGGGTTAAGGCGCTCGCCAATATGATCCGTGCCATGAAACCGGGTGGGATGATGATCGTCACCATCCGCGCGGAAGAGGGCGTGGGCGTCTTTGGTCTCGCAAACAAAAAGCTGCCGGTGGGCAAGAAGCTCCTCAAGATTCTGGCGCCGCTGCTGCTGCCATTGGTGCCAAAATTAAAGCTGAGCGGGATGGGGGAAGAGGATAAGTTTTTCCTGTATTTTGCCTTGCAAACCATGCTGCGCGGCAAAGTATATCTGTACGCGCCCACTATCCCGCAGGAAATTCACGAACGGCTCCCCTTTGTGGAATTCGTCGACAGCCTGGAAGAAGCCATGCGCATTGCAGAACAGCGTTTTCCGGGTGCAGCCGATGTCATACTGGCACCCCACGCCGGGATGACCTACCCCATCATTGGGTAACAATTCCCGCTCAAAGCATCCCCCACTGGACTTACCCCAACTTTCTGGACAAGGGTGAGTCTGTTGCCGTCACGCTGCATCAATTCCTCGCAACCCAGACCCACCCCGTCCCCACCCCACTCTCCACTCTTGTCTTTTTTATGTGTAATTAACGATTTTTTTCGTAACCACTTTTCAACAAGGGGTTATTATTGATGTCGTCTCCATGGAGGGTCACATAGGTCACTGTGACCAGCATAGTTTTTTGGCACAAAAGATATGCCAGAAAACACCACAGGGATAGCCCTTGGGTGCCATGGAAATTTGGATCATGCAAGGTATGATCTATATCGTATCAAAATAAAATGAAAAATTCTGCAACCAGCGCGCTGGTTGGAACTAAAAGGAAGACATGCTCGAACAAATCTTATATAAATTCTCAATACCCGTTGTGAAAACCTATTCAGGGACTATGTTGGATCTGGATGTTCATTGGCACGAACAGATGCCCTCAGGGCCTAAAATTATTGTTGCCAACCATCCCAGCACCAGCGACCCCTTCTTTGTAGCCGGGTTAGCGTCTCACCAGGTTTATATTTTGATCAATCATGTTTTGTTTAAAGTACCGGTTTTTGGCAAATATCTGCGCCGGTCCGGGCATATTCCGGTAGCGCCTGGCGGCGGCAAAGCGGCCATCGATGAAGCGTTGGAACGTTTGGCCAATGGCGATACGATTGTGATTTTCCCTGAAGGCATGCTCAGCCCACGGGAAGGCGGTTTCTGCGAACCGCGTACCGGTGCTGCTCGCCTGGCATTGGCCAGCGGTGCACCCGTGATTCCGGTAGGGATCCATTTACAGATGGAACGCACGCGTTCGATCATCAGTATGGTGGATGGAAAAGCCGAAGAGGGCCGCTGGTATTTGCGTGGCCCCTATAACATGACCATTGGCCGCCCAATTTCCTTCCGTGGGAACGTGGAGGATCATGAGAGCGTGCACAAGGTTTCCAAATCAATTATGAGCCACATTAAAGAAATGACTTACCAAAGCCGGCAGCGCATGCAGCAGGGGCGTACCCCGTTGCCATTGCCGGAACTGTACTAAACCAATTTTTTGAGGGATGATGTGATGCATATTGTGACCGATAGTGGGATGGATTTATCTGCTCAGCAGAAACAGGGGTTGGAGATTCACCAGGTGCCGCTTAAGTTAACCCTGGACGGCAAGACGTACCGCAGCGGCGTGGATATTCAACCGGAAGAGTTTTATGAGTTACTAAAAACCACCGATGATATGCCGGTTACTTCATTACCCTCACCCGGCGAATTTGCCGAGTTATACCAACGCCTGGCCAAGACTGGTGAGATTTTCTCAATACACATCTCATCCGGCTTGAGCAACACCATGGACTCCGCGCGTGCTGCCGCGCAGATGGTGCCGGACGCCGTAATTCACTTCTTCGACACGCTCACCCTTTCCGGTGCACAGGGCTGGCAGGTTGAAGCCGCTGCCCGCGCCTTTGCTGCTGGCTGGTCGTTGGATAAAGTGACCGAATTGGTGGAAAAGGTGCGCCAGGTAACCGAAACCATTTATACCCTGCCAGATCTGAAATACCTGATCCACGGCGGACGCATTAGTCATTTGAAAGGCATGCTGGCCTCCCTTCTGCATCTCAAACCATTAATTGGTGTGAGCAAAACAGACGGCAAATATACTGAACGCGGCAAGACCCCCACATTTAAACGCGCCCTGGAAGCGATTGCGGCCACAGTCGCGCGCGAGATCCCTGAAGGCAGCAGCCTGCGTGTGCAGATTGCCCATACGGCTAACCCCGAAGGTGCAGATATTTTACGTGGCGCGATGGACAAACGCTTTGATTGCCACTGGTTGCCCTATTCCACAGTGGCGCCGGCGCTGGGTGCCCATACCGGGCTTGGTCTGGTCGGGTTGATTTATGCCCCGCTGAATCTTTTTCCGGAAATTCCCGGAAGCTAACAACTTCCAGTTTTTATCCTGATCCATTCTTAAACCATCCTGGATAACCCGTTAATCAAACGGGTAGTTCACATCGCTTTTAGTTGTCTGCTATGCTGGAAAGGAGCAAGACGATGAAGGTTCTCTTGTTGTACCCTGAATTCCCCGACACCTTTTGGAGTTTTAAACATGCCTTAAAGTTTATTGATAAAAAGGCTGGTAACCCGCCCCTGGGGTTGTTAACCGTGGCGGCTATGCTGCCGCACGGCTGGGAAAAACGGCTGGTGGATGTCAATATCCGCGCGCTGCGTGACGAAGACCTGGCCTGGGCGGATTGGGTGATGATCTCCGGCATGGTGGTACAGCGCGATTCGGCGTTCGAATTGATTGCGCGCTGTAACGCAGCCGGGAAAACCATAATCGCCGGCGGCCCCTTGTTTACCAGCGAATACGAGAATTTTCCACAGGTGGATTATTTTGTCCTCAATGAGGGTGAGATCACCCTGCCACAGTTTTTGTTGGATTACAGTCAGGGCAAGGCGCAGCGCGTTTACCAGACTGAGGATTTCCCGGATATCCGTCAGACCCCGCCGCCAGCGTGGGAGTTGGCCGATCTGTCACAATATGCCACAATGAGTGTGCAATTTTCACGCGGCTGCCCGTTTAATTGCGATTTCTGCAATGTGACCGCGTTGTTGGGCCACAAGCCGCGCACCAAGAGCGCCGCCCAATTAATTCAGGAACTGGATAATCTCTATGCGCTGGGCTGGCGCGACGCGGTCTTTGTTGTGGATGATAATTTCATCGGCAATAAACGCATTCTTAAAGAAGAAGTACTGCCGGCGCTCATCGAATGGCGCAAAGGAAAATCCGGCGTACCCTTTAATACCGAAGTCTCAATCAACCTGGCGGATGATGCCGAGCTGATGCGCCTCATGGCCGCCGCCGGGTTTAATGAAGTCTTTATCGGCATTGAAACCCCCAATGACGACAGCCTTGTCGAATGCAGTAAATCCCAAAACCGTAACCGCGACCTGGTGGAAAGTGTCCGCCAGATTCAACGTTCCGGTATGCAGGTACAGGGCGGCTTTATTGTTGGCTTTGATGCCGATACGGAGTCTATCTTTGAACGCCAGGCCGAGTTTATTCAGAAAGCCGGGATTACCACTGCCATGATCGGGCTCTTACAGGCGCCGGCCGGGACGAAGCTGTATGCGCGCTTGAAAAAAGAAGGCCGTCTCCTGGGTGAGATGACCGGCGATAACGGCGATGGCTCAACCAATATCATTCCGCGCCTGGATCTGAAAGTCTTGCAGGATGGCTACCGCTGGCTGGTGAAACGCCTCTACTCCCCTCAGGTATACTACCAGCGCTGCCTGACGCTCTTAAAAACAATAGAAGCGCCCCAGATTGCCCAAAAAATCGATTTCACCTACGCGCGCGCCCTCTTCCGCTCGATGTACCTGCTCGGGATGAAGGGCGTTGGCCGCCTCGAATATTGGAAACTGTTCTTCTGGGCTTTGTTCCGCAAACCCAGTATTTTTCCCCAGGCCATCACCCTTGCCATTTACGGCTATCACTTCCGCACCCTCGCCGACCGGGTATAAACACGAAGACACAACGAAATGATACTATCATCCTCTTGTCATCCTGAAGGAGTTTGGAATTTTACTTGTCGTTCTAAGTGAGCGTAGCATATTTCCTTGTCAGTCTAAGGGAGATTAGTATATTCTTGTCATTCTGAAGGAGCGAAGCGACTGAAGAATCTCTGCCACCCAATAACCAACCAGATAATTATTATCTCAGGTAATCCGTAGCCGCTTCCTTCAAATTCTTAAGATGCCTCTCAAAATACTCATCGTTCAGAAAACCAACCCCCCATTCAGCAGCGTTTTCGGAATGTACCCCCATGTGCCACAGATAACGCGCACAGGCGAAAAGAGGAACAGCCTGCACATCCAACTCCCGGATAGGGCGGGTTGCACGGTAAGCAGTTAAGAACGGTTCCCAGCGCGCGGCAACCGCATCCTGCAGGCGGCAGCACCAAAGAAATACGCCCAGATCATAGGCGCGGAAACAGTGCCCACCGCAATCGAAGTCAAAGAAAGTCAGCGTACCATCTGGAGCAACGTGGGCATGGTAGCCCTGCAGGTCGCCATGGCAGAAACCCTGTTCTAAGTCCTCAACCGGCAAAGCCTGAATGCGCTGCCGCAAGGTATGCGCAAAATCCAGCACAAATTGCCAATCCCCCAGGCGGTGAGCCAGAAAAGGCTCAATAAATTCCAGCGGGCGTACCGTGAAATAATCCGGATCCATGCGGAACCGCGGGTGCGGGCTGGAGAAATCATCCAGCGCGTTGTGCATCCGGGCGACAGCTTCTCCGTATCGCCGTGCCACCAGTTCAGGTTCGGTATCATATGAAATCTCAGGGCCAGGTGCCTCAGTGAAGAGCGCCACATAACGCGTCCCTTCCGGGGCAAGGATCGAGCAAAAAGGTAACCCATCCTGGTACGCCACGGGTTTGGCCGCCGGAAATCTTTTGCTTTTTAGGTGGTTGAGAACGTCCAGTTCATAGCGGATATCCGCCAGTGTCCGCCAACGCATGCGGTAAGCACGCAGATAGTAAACGGTGCCATCCACAGTTTTAATCCGGTAAGTATGGTTAAAGCCGCCGCTGAAAAATTGGCATTCCACTACGGCATCCAGCCCAAAACCGGGCAGAATATCGCGGATGAACGCTTGCGGGTCGAGGATGGTTTCAATGGAAGGAAAAGGGTTAGTCATTGGAGTTCTTTCGGCGGGAGCGATAATTACAGGTTAGTGGAAAGTGGCCGCAAATACAACGGCCATCTGGGCGGGAAAACAAGATCGCCTTCTCTGCGCAAAACGGCTGCGTGCGCCAATATGTAAGGGCGAAGCAGATTAAAAAGGAATCGTCTGATCCCGATGAAGCCGGCCTCACCCTTACTGGCGCACGCAGCAAACCCTTCTACCCTGCTCGCAGTTCCTTCTCTAACGTAACAAACTCACTCACGGTTTGCATACCGGCTTTCAGATACAACCGCGTTGCTCCGGTTGCATTGGCGGCATCCACACCCAGGCCAATCTCCTTCGTCCCGCGTTGGTAGAATGTCCCAAAAGAAAGCTGTAGCAGTGCTAACCCCAGCCCATATTTGCGCCAGGCCGGGCGTACTCCCAATGTTTGAATCCAGCCAATCCCCATCCGGTAATGATTGATGGAAAAGCCGGCCACCTCTGTACCGTCCCAGACCACCTGCCACAGCGTCGGGTCATATTCGGGATTATCGAAACTGTAATAAGAAAATTCTTCAAAGGTCAGTTTATGGCTGCCCCAATTTCCGGCAAAAGCCTCATTTCGCGCCTCCCATACGGCCATAGCATCTTGCTCTTTTACAAAAGGCCGCACTTCAAACTTGCCTGGCAGAACCGGAGTGGGCGGTGTAGCCGTTAGTTCAATCCCCATACGCCAGTGATAGCGTACCGCGCTAAAGCCGGCATGCGCGCAGATAGCCTTGCCTGTTTCATCCTTGTTGTCCAATGCAATGCGGATAAACACGCGTTTATCAGGGTCTGCCAATTGTACATGCGCCTGGGCGCGCTCTTCCAGCGCCTGCAGCATCGCAATCCCAACGCCTGCCCCCTTGAATTGCGGATGAATGTAAATATCGCCGTTCAATTCGCAGTGTTCATTAATATCAAAGAGTGCCGCATAACCGGCCACCCGGCCATCGCTGGTTTCAACCACAAAGGCATCCTGCTCCGGATTGAAGCCGGCGTACTTCCATTCGTTTTCCAGGTCCTCTGCTGTCACCGCCACACTGGTGTCGCCCTCCGCTTCACAAATATCATAAATCGCCTGTGTAATCGTGTTTAAATCAGTCCAACGGACAGCCCGCAAAGATAGTGCCGCGTCCAGAATCATCTCATTCAAAGGAATTTTTGTGGTCATTTTTCTCTCCTGTTATGTTTTACAGGCATCTTACCTGTAATTGTGGTTTGTATTTCGCTTTATCGCGGTTGATAAACATCAAATTCCATTGGTTAAAAAATATTGCTCATGTTAACCTCAAAAATAAACTCACCATTTACAACAGCACACATGCAAGCGTGCCGCTGCTGTGAGAAATACAGCTCAATATCCCGGCTTGAGATGGATGAAACAAACAGAAGGCAGGCAAAAGCCTGGCTCAAACTTGCTGCGATGTTCCGCAGCCTGCTGTTTTACGTCAATGGGGATATTTGGTTTCTTATATGCTCATCGGAGGGTACCACACAGGGATCAATTTCTGGGATAAATCCAGTATATCATTAATTGGTTTCAGGCAGCGTAAACCCCCTCCCCTTTTTTTGCTTGTCGTTCTGTACGGGCGAGGCCGGAAAAATTATCCCTGCCCGTTTAACACCCATGCCTCGCCCTTCTCTGCGCACCCTCGCATAACTACCTCAATCTGTGCACCCATTCTGTACGGGCGAGGCTGAAAGAATTACCACTGCCCGTTCAATACCCGAAGCCTCGCCCTCTCCGGCCAAGTCAGACTTAACCACCATATTGCTCGGATCGGTGGAATACGCTCCCATTTACGGTGACGGAGCACAATACCACTCAGCCGGCGGTTCGGTGTCGCTGCACATCGCCTCGATTCCATTCCACCAGCATCTCGTGCCGTCATTGCACGTGCAAATATTAATAATCGATCCTGGGTGCGGCAGGCAGGGCGCCTCATTAATCAATACTGGCTCAGAGTCAAGTTGGGTTCCATCCTGCAGAACCACCCTCACAATCAGGTGAATCTCTTCTTCCGTCTCGTCCGCTACGCTGAATGTTCCCTGCATCTCTCCGCTTTTTGTCACCGTTAATTCACCCAAAGTTTCAAATGAGTCGCTATTTCCGGCCTGGTAGAGAATCGCCTCAGCCCTCTCAATGCGTTCGCCCGGGGAGGGCGCCAATTCGGCATCCAGGATCAGCCTGGCATAAATTTCCCGCCGGCCGTCCGAACGATCCACGTTCAGATCTTCCGCGTTTTCAATCACCACCCTGGCGCAGGTGCAGCGCGGAGCGTCCAATCCAAAGGAATTAAACGTCGTCAGTGCCGTCAAACGCCCCATATCGCCCGCGCTGCTATAATATTCCTCGTGGTCCACATCCCCAATACGATAACGGGTTTGGGCAATCCCCATCCCGGCCATGCTCACCACAGGTACCGCGCCATCGCTTTCACCTTCCATGTGCTCGCCGCCCGAATCGCTGATCGTTTTCAGCGTGTCCTTTAACAGGGTCGGCAGAATGGTAGCGCCAATCGCCGTCTCACCGGACTGATCCGGCAGCCGCTTGCTGGTTGTTCCGTATAAGAACACATACTTGTCGGTATTGTAATACGGGTCGCTGTCGTTGAACTTTTTCAAATTGTCGTTGTATAGCCACGATCCATCCACCAGGTTATAGCTTGTGTTGCCTGGGTCCATAAGGATCAGTGCCCGGGTGTCATCCATGAAGATTTCATCCAGTCGTAAGGGACGCACGTTATCCCAGCGCAGGTCGCGCGTGCCAGGAGTATCCAGTTGCACCTTAAGATCCAGTATCCATTCCAGCATTCCGCTCCCCAGGATGGTGTTGACATCGCCTTCCGGAAGGGAACTGGGAAACCAATGGGCGGCCCGCAGTTGGCCGGGATTAACCATATAAGCCCCGCGGAAAATATACCCGAGCGTGACCAGCGGGCTGCCGTGGTGCGGTGTGCCCCAGGTTACCAGCTGTTGGAAGGAATCCTGCATGTATTCGTCAAACTGGCGAATGCCGGCGCGCGCCACCAGGCCGCCCATCGAATGCGCGGTGATGAAAACATTCACCGGCATGTTGGCTTCCCGCATCCGCTTAATTTGGTAGCCGTCGTTTTTCGCGCCAACCCGCAAGGCTTTGGCAAAAGTGTCGCCCAATGGTTCCACCGGATTGCCTTCAATTGGGCTGTACGCGGACCGAAAGGTCGGATAAATGAATTCATAAAAAGCGGTGCAGTCTACCTGGTCAGCCTGTGTTTCCAGGAAGGTCTTGTAATATTCATTCCAGGCCTCTTGTTTATAGGCATAGTTCCACGGCTCATCGGTAGTGGCCGGCGTGCTGCCGTCTTTCTCCTGTTCATTGTGGCCGTGCACCAGCACAATCATGTTGCTGATCGGCTTTTGCAGAGTCTCTATGTCCACATCCATATCCGCCGGGCGGCGATATCCGGGGAAATCCGCGTCCGGGATCATGCGCACCAGGCGCGGGTAAGCATACCAATCCAGGTCCGTCTGAAAGGTCATCGGCACATATTTCACTATCAGGAAACGCCCATCTCCATACTGCGGTAACTGTGCGGCCATTTTGGCGGCCCCGGATTCAGTAGAGGCTGCTACGGCTGCGATCATGCCGGCGATTTCGGTATCGACGATCAATATATCGCCGCTGCTGTCCAGGGTGAGCGGCAAAAATGTAATCTGGTCGGTGTAAATTTCACCATCCACCCACAACGGCCCCACCCGCGCAATGTTGACAGTCGCTGGATGTAGCTCTCCCAATTCCCATGCCGGTATTGTCAGCGTCGGAATAAAGTCCTCGCCCACCTGGTTCAGGTCAAACGCCACTACACGCGTACTGCCGCTGGTTTCAAGGCCCGGCTGATCCAACTGGGTGTCGCTGCTCTCGCGTGCCAACCGGACGCCAACCGGGTTTGTAGTGGCCGGCAAATCCAGCCGGGTGTTGTCGCTCAGGGAAAGGCTCGTTGGTGCGCCGCCGGTGACTCCCTCAACCATTTCCGGGGTCGTATCAGCGCTGCGGATGCGTTGCAGTGCATAATTTTCTTCCATGCTTTCAGGTTGAACATCGTCGTTGCCTGCATAAATTTCAAATTCTGTTTCAACCGGGTCTGTTGGCCAGCCAACAATTTCTTCACCAAACGGATCGAAAACAAAATAAGCAACAACGAGGATCGCGCAAACACCCAGGAAAGCTGCGCAGCCGCCCACTACGGAAGCAATCAGGCAGCCTTTCTTATTTTGCGATGCTGCTGGTTTCTGCGGAGAACGGTTGGGGTTAGATGGCATCGTCTTATATTCCTTTTACCATGATCATATTTGGGGATTTTGGATAGCTGCAAGATCGAACATGACCGGTCACGATAAATGAGCACTCGTGAGAACCTTGTCCTGAATATTGTACATCATTCACCAGTAAATCGCTCGTCTCTTCATTACTATCCATACACTTATCACCTTCAGAAAAAAAGTGTTGTTTCATTAAGCAGGGCATGTTTTGGTCGATTTTTTTTCAAATTGGGGGATTGACTTTTTAGAACAATTATTCTATAATAATCCTGTTGCAAACCATCACACTGTTGGTGTGTGACGAAAAAACAAACAACGATCGCACTTTAACAACCGCATAGTAATCACCCACCCTTTACCTTAAACCCTATAGGATCAGCGCAGTATCCTTGCTTTTCCGTTCAGTACCTATCTTTTTTTCGCGTGTTTCGCGTTTTTCGTGGTAAATAAAAATAACCTTATAATCATCAACCGCCCTTTACCTGATTCCAAATTCCTGTTTTAGCATTCGTTCCACATTCGTTCCAAAACGAATAACTGTCAATAAACAGCATATCCACTGCCCCCATCGAAGCCACCCCCACCCATACTGGTAATTTCCCGGAAAAGCATTCGTTCCGATTGGAATATTTTGCACGATAAACGAAAAAAAACGAATCCGTATGGGCGACGCATGCGTCGCCCTCAGACAAGGGTGGGCTGCTAATGAAAGGTGAAACACAATCCATAATTCTCCGGACCCTATCCACGCCCGCGCTATACTTCTTTTTGCAGCTCGGTTAGATATGCTCTATAGTCTATTTGCAAACAAAAACACTCCCCAACCAAAGGAGCCAAACCCATGACAATCATTACCAGTGAAGATTGCGGTAATTCGCCGAAAAACACGTTCCTGCAGGATTTGACCATTGCCTTTGCCAGGAGCGATAACGCATATATTCTGGACCGAATAACACACGACGTCCGCTGGGAAATTGTGGGGGCGGCGCACGTAACCGGAAAAGCGGATTTTGTCGCCATGATAGCGCAGATGGATGCCAGTGATGTGGCCGAGATCACCGTCTTACATGTGGTTTCTCACGGCAAGGCGGGTGCGGTCAACGGCACCCGGAAGTTTAAGAGCGGCAAAGCGGAGGCGTTCTGTAATGTGTATGAATTCAGCAATGCGAAGGCCGAGCGTGTAAAAGAGATTAAATCATATGTGATCCCGATGAAATGAAGGACGTACAATATGACCGATTACACTGAGATTTACAACAAACAGGCACAACAATATGAACTCCTCGTGTCACGTGAAGATTACCAGCACAATATTCTGCGCGCATTGCAGCAGATGGTCCCGCTGGAGGGTGCCGCGGTGGTGGAACTGGGTGCCGGCACCGGGCGGCTGACCTGTATACTGGTGCCGCTGGTGAAGTCAATCACGGCATTTGACCGTTCGGCGCATATGCTCAATCTGGCCCGGCAGAAACTGCTGCAAAGTGGCTTGAATAACTGGTTCCTGGAAGTTGGTGAGCATCAGCATGTGAATGTGTTGGACGGATCGGTGGATGTGCTCATCTCCGGCTGGAGCATTTGTTATGTGGCAGTGGAGAACCCGGCTGCCTGGCAGGCAGAATTGGAAACCGTCCTGTCTGAGATGCAGCGTGTCTTGCTTCCCGGTGGGTACATCATCCTGCTGGAGACTCTTGGCACTGGTTTTGAAGAACCTAACCCGCCGGTAGATTTGCTCACGTATTTCGCATACCTGGAAGCGCGAGGTTTCCAGCGCACCTGGATCCGCACGGATTACTGCTTTCAGAACCGCGCCGAGGCAGAAGGCTCAGCACGCTTCTTTTTTGGTGAGGAAATGATCGCAAAGATCCGGGAAGATGAGCGCGGGGTTATTTTGCCGGAATGCACCGGTATCTGGTGGCTCATAAAAGAATGATCACCTGAAATCAGCTTCTTGTTTCCGAAACAGAAAAACTACCATCGCAATGGCGATAGTAGTTTCATAGGATAAACTGATAGCCATTTCGTGTTCCCCTTTAGCAGCAGCCAATTCCCCGATCCGTCCGGACAGTGTGATCAAAGGTTCACCAAGTGGGCCGCGGCTGACTTCAATATGCCGCAAATCGATGCCTGGTTGCCAGGTCAATTTCAGGGCCTTGAAAACAGCTTCTTTGGCGGCAAATGCGCTGGCGAAAAAAGCCATTGGGTTTTCGCACCCCTTTCCTTGTTTTATCTCCGCTGGGGAATATACCCGCTTCAGAAAAATATCCCCGGAGCGCTTCAAGGTTTCAGTCATATCAGCCAGATTAACAATATCAATCCCAATTTCCAACATATCTGCTTACTCAAATGCTTTCTATCTAAGTAGATTTCTACTTCAACAAAACGGCCTGCTCGGTTTTCAGCCCTTTTACGATGGTGAGAGCCTCTTGGGCTATCATCTTTTCTTCGTTAGCCTTGATCACCACCACGGTTGCTGCAGCGCCATCCACGCTGATAACAGTATCCCTGCTCATTTTCTCCTGATTACGTTCGGGATCAATTACTATCCCCAAAAAACCCAGATTTGCGGCTGCCATCGACCGGATGAGGGATGAGTTTTCACCAATCCCGCCGGTGAACACCAGGATATCAATGCCGCTCATCACCGCCGCATAAGCCCCGATATATTTTTTCAACTGGTAGGTAAACATCTCGATTGCCAGTTGGCAGCGTTGGTGGCCTTCTTCTGCCAGCTTGCAAATTGTTTGCATGTCATTGCTTACACCGGAAACACCCAATAGGCCGGATTGGCGATGCAGAATCAGGTCGGTCTCTTTTACATTCAAGTCTTGCTCTTTCATAATCGCCAGTAACGCTCCGGGATCCAGATCGCCGCAGCGCGTCCCCATCATTACTCCGCCCACCGAGGTGTAACCCAGGCTGGTATCCACCGAACGACCGCAGTCCACGGCCGTCACCGAAACACCATTACCCAGATGGCAGATTACAATCCGGCTTTGTTCCAGGCTGCACTTCAGCAGCTGGCAAACTTGTTGGCTGGCATATTGGCAGGATGTGCCGTGGAAGCCATATTTACGGATGCCGTGGCGCTCATAATATTCGTATGGCAGCGCGTACACTCTGGCACGGATTGGGATACTTTGGTGGAAAGCCGTGTCAAACACTGCCACCTGGGGTGTGGCCGGTAGAAGGAACATCGCCTGGCAAATGCCTTCCAGGTTGGCCGGGTTGTGAATCGGCGCCAGGTCGATGCATTGTTCCATTTTGGCAATCACTACTTCGTCGATCAGTACCGAACCGATGAATTTGTCCCCGCCGTGTACGGTGCGATGACCCACCGCATCAATTTCCGAGATATCACTCAGTTTTCCGTATTCCGGATGAGTCAGGGTGGCGATAGCCGCTTCGAGAGCTTCGCGGTAATCCGGTTTGTCCAATTTAATCGTAATTACACATGATTCCGTCTCGTACCTGATCTCCGCATTTTCTGTTTCCAAATCCGAAACCAGCCCGCGTGCCAGCATATTCAAATTGCCATTTTCTTCGCTGGAAAACAAGCTGTATTTCACCGAAGAGCTTCCACAATTAATCACAAATACTATCATGTTACACTTGTGCCGATAAAATAATGGAAGCGCCCACAACATCATCCACTGTGGCGCCGCGTGAGAGGTCGCTAACTGGCAGGCGAAACCCCTGCAGGATCGGCCCGTAAGCACTGGCCTTTGCCAGGCGTTGCACCAATTTGCACGAGATATTGGCCGCGTTCAGATCGGGAAAGATGAGGATATTGGCTTTACCGGCAACAGGGCTTCCCTGGCCCATCTTTTTGACGGCGACCGCCTC
This sequence comes from Chloroflexi bacterium HGW-Chloroflexi-10, assembly GCA_002840755.1. Lineage (GTDB taxonomy): Bacteria > Chloroflexota > Anaerolineae > Anaerolineales > Anaerolineaceae > UBA6170. The sequence goes on from PHBZ01000029.1 coordinate 35,894, forward strand.
CACTAAGGCGGCATCAGCCTGCATCTCCCCATCTACCAGCAGATCAGGCGCTTTCTCTCGCGCAATCGATACAGCTTGACTCACCTTATCCACCAGCGGATGACTGGCGCTGCCCCTGGTTGAAAATGATAACATTGCCACCCTGGGCTGCCATCCCAATAAAGTTTTGGCGCTGTTGGCAGTGGAGATGGCGATATCAGCCAATTGTTCGGCGTTAGGGTCGGGATTAACCGCAGGGTCGGCAAAAATTAGCAGGCCGTTTTCTCCGCCGCTGTAATCCGGAATTTCCATGAGGAAGAAACTGGAAACCATTTGGATCCCTGCCTGAAGGCCGATAATCAATTCACTGGCCATGATCACCTCTTCGGTGGAATGGTCGATCCCGGCAACTACGCCATCCGCTTCGGCCTGGTTCACCATCATCGCTCCAAAATACAGCGGCAGGCTAATCAGGCGCTGGCCGATGCGGGTGGGCATGTCTCTGGCCGTGCAATACGCTTCAACAAACGCGGCTAACTGTGGCGCCGAATCGGGTTGAATGATTTTTGTCCCGGTCAGGTCAATACCCATTTGTGTCGCAGATGCATTGATCTCATCGATGTAACCCAAAAGCACAGCTTTTACCAGATGTTCAGCCTGTAATTTGGCAGCCGCTTTTATAATGACGGGATTGTTTCCTTCGGGATATACGATAACCCGGGGGTTTGCCTTGATTTTGTTTTTGAATGTTTCCAGTAACGTCATATATTCTCATTCCACCATGGAGTGTTTTTGAGTGGGCTATGCTCACCCAAAAACACCCCTTTACTATTTTGTTGAGTTGCTAGATCATTTTTTTCTTGACCAGATCAACCACATCGACGATTGTTTTCGGGAGCCGGATTTCAAAATTATCGATTTGTATTGGAAATCTGTCTTCCAAAAGAGCGGCTAGTTCAATGCGACTCATTGATTTCAGCCCTAAATCCTCAGCTATTTTTGTCTCGAGTGACAATTCTCGTTGTTCCCGCTTTGCAACTTTTGCCACAATTTCGAACACAGCGCTTTCAATTTCAGTGGTGCTCATGCTTTATGCCACCTTGAAGGCCAGAACATTCAGTCCGGCGACTTCCAGAATGTCTGGGCTAACCGCAACCGGTCCGCGTTCGTAGTAACCACGCAAGGTATCCGGGTCGATGCTTACGCCGGTAATAATGGCCTGTACAAAGACGCCCTCTTCCAGTTGGATGTGTCCATAGGCATATGGCGCAATTTCGGCAAAGCGGGGATTAGGCGGCGGTGCCATGCCATGTGAGATAAAGAGAAGCTGTCCTTTACCGGATAACTCATACCAGTCCTGGTCAGGGCTGCCGCATTCCAGGCAAGCGGTTGTTGGCGGGAAGGTGATTGCGGAGCACTTGTTACATTTCTTGCCAAGTAATTTTTCTTTTCCCAGGGCATCGTAATATTGTTTGACGATTGATTCTGCCATTTAGTTACCTCCTTTGAGCACCAGAACAGTGCTGATCATTGCATAACCGTGAGTATGAACCACAGCGGTTTTTGGCCAGGGTTTGATTTGCCGGCTGTCGGCCTGTCCACGAATTTGTTTCACGGCTTCATAGGTATCCGATCCGGCGCTGGCTGCCCAGGCGTGCCCGAAGGCGTGGCGCCCGCCGTGAGTGCTCATTGGTCTGTCGCCATCAAAGCGTAAGCGGCCTTCTTGAGCATATTTCAGGCCTTCGCCTTTTGGCAGGTAACCTGCTTCTTCGGCAACGCAGATGCTCATGATGTGTGAGCAGTCGTGTACGTGGAGATAGTCGATATCTTTGGCAGTGATTCCAGCCATGTCATATGCTTTGGCGAAGGCATCCGTATCGATCGGCATTACGGTGGGGTCATCACCATACCAGGGCAAATCCATAACACTCATACCGAAACCTTTTAGCTCTACGGGGTCGGAGGCGCCGGCTACAAAACCATCCTGGCGTCCCAGCACCATGGCGGATGCGCCGTCAGCGGGCGTTACGACACTGTTCAGTCGTGAAGGCCAGGCCACGTGTGGATTGAAGCGCGAGCACCAGAATTCCCAGGGGTCATCAAAGCCCATGCGTTTGGCTTCATCTTCCAGTGTTTCCTGACGGATGGCTTTGGGGTTCATGGAGCCATGTAATCGGCGGGTGCGGCACAATTCAAAAAGACCTCGCTCCAATTCATCCAGACTCAAGCCGTATTTTCTGCAATACCCCAGGGCATTGAAGGCGTTGTAGGAAGGGAAGATATCGTAACCTTGAGGAACGCTGTATGCTTGCCCTACACAATAATCAGTCCATAGCCACATCTCTTCGGTGGGAATGGTAATGCGATCATAAGGACTCAAATATTTTGGCTGGCTTAAAGTCGATTCCAGGCCAACCACCAGCACCTTGTTATACACACCGGAGGCGATACCCATGGCGGCCATGGCAGCTCCAACATTGGTGGTTGAGCAGGCCGCGTCGAAATGTACGCCAGCCTTAAACTGGGTGCCTAGCCAATTGGCGATCTGGCTGTAGGTAGCCGGCATTTGCGATGTATGCATGGTAACGTTTCCCACAAACACAGCATCCAGTTCCCGTGGATCCACTTTTGCATCGGATAATGCTTCCGTTACGGCCTGCGCAGCTAACTCATGCAGGGTCAACCCTTTAATTTCAGGCGTTTCCAGGAGATTCCCGAAGCGGGTACACCCAACACCCATAATATAAACAGATTCTTTCAACTGATTTCCCAAAGTAGTTCTCCTTTCACTATTCCATTGTTGACATTGTCAGAGGATTTCTCATATAATGTTTTTACAACAATCGGCTTGTGATTTCTTGTCTTGCTGTGCACGAACACTTGTATTTGCGTGCACAGTATTTTCCAGGTGTTGAAGACTGCAAGAAGGACAAAAACCATGGATTTAGTGTATGAATCGGGGATGGGAAAATGGTCAACCCAGCAATATCGGGTGAATGAGCGTTTTGATGCCTGGCAGGCAATGCTCAATGAATCCCATTTGAGCTGGAGTCTGGAAAAACGACAGCCGCAAGGTTTTTTTGGAAAACTAGAAGTGACACCGCTGGGGAATCTCAAAGTTGTGCGTTGTATTTGTGAACCATGCAGTGGTGATCGTAGGCCAATTGAAATCGGTAATGATAATGCTGCTTTTTATGGCCTATTACTCATCATTTCAGGGCACGAAGACGTTGTTTCCCGGGGGAAGAGCGCCATTCTGGGACCCGGTAGTTTTTATATTTGGGATTCCACGGAACGCACTAGCTTTTATTTGCATTCCAATATTCACAAAGTAACTTTGTTCGTGCCGCAAGACCGGTTGCGTAGCGCATTGCCCAATGTGGACAACCTGGTCGGAGTAGCGATTGATTGGCAAAATGGTTTGGGTGCAGTAACGGGGTCGCTGCTTTCAAATTTAAGTTCGCATATTGGATATATGAACGCGCGCCAGGGATATATCCTGGCAGAAAATACCATTGATCTGATTTCTTCTTGCCTGTGGGATAAACACTCTCAACTGAATGACAAACCAGGGATGGATTTATTGGCAAGGATTAAAGATTATATTGAGATCAATCTGGAAGATGCGGATCTGGATCCGCCCGCTCTGGCGTGCCGCTTCGGGATTTCGGTACGCTATCTGCATCTGTTGTTCGAAGAGGAGTGTTTTTCGGTTTCGCGCTGGATTATGGAACGCCGGCTTGAACGCTGCCGCCGGGAATTATCCAAAGTAAACCAAAATAAAAGCATCACGGAAATTGCTTTTTGCTGGGGGTTCACCGATTCTGCGCACTTCAGCCGCTCTTTCAAACACCGTTATGGTATTTCGCCAAAAACATTTCGCGGACAAATCATCAAAAATTAAAAAGCAGATACTTAGGCAGGCAAATGTCGTCCCTTAAAGTTCAGGGAATTTCATGATTCAGCACGGAATCCAGCCGGTTGTACTTTTTTAGTATCTGAATATATTGCGCAACGAGATAGATGTTGGTCAGTTCGCGCTCGTTAAGTCCCTGAAACAGGCTGATTTCATCGGTGAGGGTCGGGCTGCCCTCCACGTAGACAAAGCCGCTGTGTTTTTCGACGCCAACCAGAACAGGAATGGGAAACTGCTCTGATGGCGGTTTCTCAAGCTCTTCGACGAATCCCTTGTGCTCTGCGAAAAAATCTGTGTAATCCTGCTGTTGTCGGTCATACAGACGTTTGCCTGCGCCTTCATTCTTCACTTTAAGAATGATAATTTCCGGGACAGTATCCTGGGTGAAGCTGTCTTCGGGCAAGTATTCCCGGTAGCTCTGTGCATTCAATGCAACTACTTTTTGAGCAGTTGGGGAGGTCTCCGCTTCGGTTGGATAGCTGTTTTCTATATAGGCAAGTACTTCCACTGCACTTTTTTTATTGGGCTTCAGATGGGGAATAAAGTCATCATAAATAGCCTTCCATTCTTTCATTAACGAATTATCGACGCTTGTTTCAACTACAATGGAATGGATGCTCGGTTCTATCATGGTCAAACCCTTTCAAAAAGCTTCCCTTTGTGATTTTTGTTAACCCGAAACGGTGCATATCAACATTGTACCTCTAAAATTAACGTATGATCATGGCATTCAAAAGTGTGTTTCGGGAAGATTGTTATTGAATATGAACAAAAAGGTTGAAGTGATTTAATGATTGTATTCTTGATTTTTCTCAATTTGGAAGTGTACACTCTTCATGAAAGAGCCTTTGCTTTAGGAGTATCCTATGATTGAACAGCACTACCGCAATACGCTTCGTAAAATTTATGCCAGGTTACATGATCATCAGATCAATTGGGTGGTCACCGGTAGTTTAGGGATGGCTTTGCAGGGGATGGAACTTGAAGTCCACGATATCGATATACAGACAGATCAGCGCGGAGCCTACAAGATTGAAAGTGTTTTCTCGGAGTATGTTGTTAGCGCTGTGCATTACGCAGAGTCCGAACGGATCCGTTCTCACCTTGGCGCTTTGGAAATAGATGGGGTCAAGGTTGAAATCATGGGCGATATTCAGAAATTGTTAAGCGACCAGATCTGGGAAGAACCGGTTCCCATCGAACAATACAAACATTGGATACAGTATGAAGGAATGCAGGTTCCGGTGCTGTCATTGGAATATGAATGCCAGGCTTACCTGAAGATGGGGAGAACTGAGAAGGCGGAAAGAATAAAAAAATGGTTGGAAGAAAACCGTTTTTAAAAGATAAAAGAATCGCTCTTTTAACGGATAGTTGCTGCTAAAACGCTTTCCAACCAGCCGTTCAACCGGCAGTGATTGGGTTGACCAACTCACCGATTTTCGAAATTTGGATGCGGACTTCGTCGCCTGGGCGCATGAAGGGTGGCAGCGTTTGTGCCAGCGCGGTTTTGGCTGGTGTACCGGTGGAGAGAAGGTCGCCCGGCTCCAGGGTCATTACCGTTGTCAGGTAGGCGATCAGGTAAGGGATGGTGAAGATCATGTTGCCGGTGTGGGCGCGTTGGAGTTCCTGCCCGTTGAGGGTCAGGCTCAGATCCAGGTTGTGCGGGTCGGGAATTTCATCAGTGGTAACCAGTACGGGGCCCATCGGACCGAAGGTGTCAAAACATTTGCCTAGCATCCACTGGCTGGTACGCTTCTGGTAATCCCGCGCGCTGACATCGTTGAAAATAGTGTAACCGGCTACATAATCATAGGCATTTTCCTCCTCCACGCGGTAAGCGCGTTTGCCTATCACCACCGCCAGTTCCGCCTCGTAATCCACCTGCCGTGTGACGGGCGGGATGATAATAGGCATATTCGGGCCGGTGACGGTATTGGTGGTTTTGTTAAAAAAGTTTGGATATTCAGCCGGAATAGTGCGCCCGATGCCAATATGATCAGAATAATTATGCCCCAGGCAGATGATCTTTCCGGGACGTTGCATCGGCGCGACCAGTGTGACTGCTTCAATAGGGATGAGCGCTCTTCCTGGCGGAAAGTCTATAACCCGGCGCGCCATTTCCCGGGCGGCTTCACCGGCGTCTAAAAAAGAAATCATCTGCGCCGGTATATCAGCCGCGGCGTGGTTAAGATCCACAATATAGCTTTGATGAGGCTGACGGATTAGCGCACCCACGCGGGCTGTCGGTTCATTGTTGGACATGAAACTAACCAGTTGCATAGCGTTCTCCCTTAATGCGTTACTTGTTCGGGCTGAGCAAGTATTCTTAATTTCAATGCCTCGTGATAAGAAACAGATTCACAAGGGATCTCCATTTGATTGTTTTTTTTGTCTGGTTTGCAGTGCTTAATCGGACGAAGTCCCGGATTTTCCGGTGAAAGCAGCGTGTGTTTTTCGGTTGATTGGGAACCAGATCAGCAGCGGCAGCGCAACGAAAAAGGCAATCACCGGTACAATGGCAAAAAAGAAACGGATGCCGAAAAGGGCTTGGTCAGTTTGGATGGCGTTAGGTACATAGCCGTACAGTTTGAGCGCCCAGCCGCTGGCAGCAATACCCAAAGCGCCGGTCAGCTTTCCCAGGAAGGCATTCACCCCAAAATAGATGCCCTCGTGGCGTTCACCCGTCAGCGCCTGGTCCACTTCTACCACATCCGGCAGCATACTCCAAGGGAAGACGTATTGTGCAGAGAAGCCTAATCCTGCCACAAATGCTACGCCGTAAATAATCGGCGTTGGTTGGGCGGGTAGGAAGAAGGCTACCAGAATAGCCAGGCTGGCGATTCCCAAACCCAAAGCGTAGGCCGGACCTTTGCTCAGCTTTCGAGAGGCGTACCGCCAGGGCAGCAAGAAGATCGCGATGGTTGCCAGCATGACAAACATGACCAGTGATATTTCATCGGCCATTTTTAGTTGGTAGGTCAGGAAAAATGGCAGCAGGCTGGTGAGCAGGGTAAAACTGATGCTGATAATGGTGCTCATGATCATGTATTGTACAAAGGGACGGTTGCGAAAGACGAATTTTAACTGCGCGAGCACCCGCATACTCGCAGGCTTTAAGTCGGAGTTAGGTGTTTCTTTGATGCCAAATGTAGTGATCAGCAGGGTGATGATCGCAACACCTCCAAACACGGCTCCCATGCCGCTGTAGGCAGCTTGTTTGGTCCAGCCCAGGTTGAGAAAGAAACCGGCAACCGCGGTTGTCAGCGCAGCACCGAGGATATAGCCCAGGACAGTGAAGATCATGCGGATTGAAATGAGCGAGGTGCGTTCATCGTAGTCATAGGTCAGTTCGGCCGAGAGCGCATAATAAGGCACACTGACAACTGTCTGAAAGGTATCGGCCAGCAGGAAAGTGCCTAATACAGCCAGAAAGGCCTGTACACCTACTAAACCGGGTGGCAGCGAGAATAACAACCACACCGAAAGGCCAAATGGAATTGCGCCCAATAACATATAGGGCTTGCGACGGCCCCAACGGCTGCGGGTACGGTCAGAAAAATAACCAAACAACGGGTCGTTGATGGCATCCCAGGTCAGTTTGCCAACCAGCATGGCAGAGCCGGCCAATGCAGGGTCTATGCCGGCAATATCGGTGTAATAGAAGAGCAGAAAAAACTGGATGGAAGCGGTGAGCAGCGAAATACCGAGATCCGCAATGCCATAGAAGATTTTTGTCTTTTGGGTAAGTTTGGACTCCATGAAAAGTCCTTTCGGGTTTGGTAATATTGGGGTTAGGGGATTTTTCTTTTGTGGAATATTACAGATATGCTGATTCTAGCGGAGAACGGTGGGATGTCAACGCGGAATGGTTTAGTCTTTTTGGTGTAGGTGCTGGCGGACCAGGTGTAGGAATGTGTCGCCGCGAACAATATGAATATGCGGATTAGTAATCTGATGTGCAAAATGGGCAATATCTTCCAGGTTGGTGCGGTAGGCGAACAGGTGTACGCCGATAAAAGCTGGGCATGGGGCTGTCGCAGCTAGTTGGTGAACGCTTTCCAGTAACTGTTCCGCGGAATCCCAGATGTGCGCTACACGTGGAATCTGGTTGGCTATGATGATGGTCTCGTCCAGTAGGGTCTGTGGAGAGCGTCCCAGGTTGGCATAACCGGCCAGGTAGCCGAGTAGGCAGGGGTTGTGCGTGGCCAGCTGTCGCAGCACTCGACGCGGTGGATCGGAAATGTAGGTGGTGGCAATCTGTACCCCGGCAGCGCGGCAAATACGGGCGGTTTCACGCAGGTATGCCGGCAAATTAGGTGCCAGTGGCGGGATAAGATAACCAGCCCCGGAAGGACCAGCAATCAGGCAGTCGCTGGCTGTGGCGGATAATTGAAATTTTTCGAGCAGCGCTGGGGCAATTTCAACCAGCAGGGGTTGGATTTCCCAGTTGAAACACACTTCTCCACGGCTCGCACTGTACCAGTTACCCATTTCTCCGGTACTCATCATCATTAGCTGGTCGCCATCTGAGAGGGTAAAGGTCAGGTAGGTGCCCTGTTCATCAAGTGGGCTGTCTTGCTGAGGCGCAGGAGGTGGAATAAGCGCTCCGAGGGGTTGTACGCGGGCATGGAAGGAGAAATTTGCGGCGAGGTGCGCCGGAACCAGGCGCAGCCCGTTGGCTGAAAGCAGTGTCATGAAAGTCAGTTCATCGTCACGGCGCGTATGCCATCCGAAAATAGTCGGGTAATTCGGGGTTTTAACCGCTTGTTGAATACGGTTATGCAGGCGCACTTCCGCAGATTTAAAGCCCATCCAGGCCAGACCCAGTTTACGCAGTGGTCCATCCAGATGCAGCCCAAAAAGGATTTCGCGCAGCCAGGCCGGGCCGAAAGCTAGCAGCAGCAAGAGCATTTGTCCCAGGCCAGGTTGGCTGCTGCCCAGGTTATAGGTGAAAATCTTGTTCTGCACCAGGTAATCTACAAATTCAGGGCGTTGCCAATCGGGTTCAATGCAGGCAATTTCTCCGCTTTTGCACTTGGGGAAGAGGTTTTTAAATGACCAAAGTACCAGGTCTAGCCGGTTTTGCCACCGTCCGCGCAGATCATGTACCACCGGCAAGCCCAGGGAGGCTGCCCAATCCACCATACCGGCTTCCACAAGCAGCAGGTCCTCTTGGGCAGCCAGCATCAATGCCACATTGACACTGTCCGCAAAACCGGCATCCCAGATAATATAGCCTTGAATGCACTGGGCGTACTTGTGGATGATTTCATCCAGATCCTTGGCATACTCCAGTGACATGCCATGGGCTGCATGGTAATACTCCAGGTTGCGTTGATCCTGGGCACCGAGCATGGCGCGATATTTACCAAACCAGATTTCATCATCCAGAAAGACCTCATTGGTACGGCGTGCAAGCGGGTCGTCATAAATGCCATAATCCAGAAATAAAACAGGGCTTTCCCGGTTGAGTAGACCTTGCAGTGCTGCGGCGCAGATGCGCTGCGCGTAAGCGGCGTTGGATACATCCAACACAAAGACGGGGATTCTGTAATTTTGATTGTACATAGTTAAATTATAGTAAGGATTTGTTTCGTTATGGTAAAAAGGAGAAATATGGACTACGGAAGGATAGGATGAATTCAGCAGCCAGGCGTGGAAGGGCGTGGATTGGAACATGCTGGATCGTTTATGGAAGTAGGTCTTATTGACAACCCTAAGAGTATGACTAACTCGGTGATGGTAGTGAAAGTAGGGGAGAAGTTTCCCAGGTAGTTGTTTGAGAAATATTTTGGCATGAAAGAATAAAGGGATTTATGCGGGAGAAAGATAAACGGATTTCCAAAACAGAAATTAAGGAGTTTATTGCAGACATGCAATACGACTTCCCTTTTGCCAAACCACTGCCCCTACAGCCCAAATGGATACCTGCTCTGAAGGTTACTCTGGTACTGTTTTGTATTTTGGATTATTGGTATTGGTTTGGCCTGGCAAAGACAGTGGCTGCTTTGTTGATCTTTGTGGTGCTCAGCCTGCTGGTGCATTTACACTATCGCACTAAGACGAAGGGCTTCCAGCAAAACTGGCGGGACTTTGCGGTGTTGGTGAGGCGAAATGGGCAAAAAGAGAAGAAAGTTGGCCTGTTTTACTATGTCGGTATTACGTTAAGTCTGCTGGTTGCCATGGTCGTCAGCCAGTTGCTACTGTGAATCTTCCTGAGACTGAATTGGAGAACCTGTAAGGGATTTACTCAAATTTGATTGATCGGATCCCATCAATGTCTGTGAGGTCGGTCAATAGATTGTCGATCGTTCTCCCTTCTTTTAGCTTGAAAGTCATTATGAATTTGGAGCGCTTATGCTGCAAATCTTTATGAACGCTAAAGCCAGGGTTGATACTGGCGTGTCTTTCAACTACTACCCGAAGGTTATTTAGCATTTCGCGCCGGTCTACAGTTGTGATGGCCAACTGCGAAACAACCCTTGGCTTGATAAAGCGCTTTTCAAAAAAGTTGATCAGGATCAGGGTAACCAATAACAAACAGGTTGTGAAAATTGCTACCAATAGATAACCTGAACCGACAGCCAATCCCACCACGGCCATGCTCCACATGGATGTCGCTGTAGTCAGGCCCTTAATGTTTGGGCCATAGCGAATAATCGCACCTACACCCAGAAAGCCGATTCCCGAAATTACCTGCGCCGCCATTCGCGCTGGATCCCCGTTAGGAACCAGTGGGCGATATTCCATAGCAATATTAATCGAAAGGGTCATGGCCAGCGTGGCGCCAACTACCAAAATAATATGCGTGCGCAACCCGGCGGGCTGGTTGTTACGCTCCCGTTCATAACCTACCAAACCACCCAGAACTGCCGCAACAAGGAGCCGCACGATGATATCTGTTTCGCTGATCATTGGTCCTCCTTTGGAAGGATAACATTTCTTTCATTCTCAATATTTTTGTTGATTATACTCTCAAAACAACAGAGAAATATTGATACAGTATTCTGATAATCCCCGACATTAGCCTTGAAAGTAGTAAGGAGCTGAGGCGTTCAGTAGATTTTCAACGCCTCTCAGATAAGGCATGTTGGCGTCGGCTGTTTGCATATCTACCCATTGGATGGCTGAGATTTCAGTCTCATCCCGGATCGAGGGGTTGCCGGTCAATATTTTAGCCTGAAACGTGAAAAATATGGCATGATGATGGTCATTGAGCGTATATGCTTCGTTTACTGCCAGAATATTGCCAACACTAATTTTACAACCGATTTCTTCTTCTGCCTCACGCATCAGCGCCTGCTGCAATGTTTCTCCAGGTTCCACAGCGCCGCCAGGCAAAGTCCAGTTGGATTGCTCAACGTTGTTGACCATCAGGATCTTTTCTTTTGTTTCATCAAAAATCAGGGCATAAACGACATCCACTCGTTTCATAACTATATTCTCCATTAAACGGTTTATTCAATAGACCGGTTTGTTTTATCACAATTGTATGGATTTTACCCGTTTCTCATTCAAATACGGTAGTAAAGAGGAAAGTAGACAGGGTTGGTCTGTATTGGAGATTATCTTTTCTCTGCCTTAACCAGAACAACCATGTTCTCTGTGGGTTAACTGTCATAGTTGCTGGCTGAGACTAATTAATTGACGATAAAATTAAAAGCTCTATAATGAAATCAGAAAAAAGATCACATATATAATTTACTGAAGCATTGGCGCGTTACAGTTATTTCGGGAGTTGAGCAATAATGGAGAGAATGTGGTTTGAGTAATGGTAGAATCACAAATATATTTCCGATATTTCAAAATAATCATCCTGTTGTGGGTCTTGCTGCTTCTGGCTGGTTGCACTACCGATAAAGTACTGACGGTTTCGGAGGTTTGGGAGCAGGCAGATGCGTTGGAAGGTACAACGATTCTTGCGCGCGGGCGGATGCGTTTGTTTACCAGCCCATACCAGGGATTGACTGGCTGTGTGCAGGGTGGAGGGAATGCACTGGTTGGCATTGCGGCGCTATATGACGAGGATGCAGAAGATCCACATTATTCTGAGGAGCCCTTAAATAATATCCTCATTGCTGAGTCTGATTTACGCTGCGTGGGTAATACCTGCGGGATGACCTGCGTGCCGTTCGATCCCAAGGGCGGCATGATTTTTGAACTGATGGGCACGTTGCGGGTGGAGAGAGAGGGTGGTTTAAAAAACGTGTTGCTGGAAGATATTCAACTGGAAAAATCTTTCAGGATTATCGAAGAAAAGCGTGAGCCAATTCCAACGGGCAAGTTTGAGTATTTGTTTCCGTAACGACGATTCTTATACAACTCTTATAAATATTGCCTCCTACAAACCCTTGACAGCGCTTTTGGCTAACCTTATACTGATCTAGTAATTGGGGAGTAGCATTCCCACCAGGGAATGGGTTATCGTCAAGACGGAGATGTACTCCCGGTAGCCTATACGCCAAAAGCGTTTGCGAGACCAACACACTCCGGTGTGCTGGTTTTTTTGTTAAATACGAAAAGACCTGCATTAAAAAAACCTTATTTAGAGAGAAGGGTATTAAGATGAGTCGTTGGTTTGCAAAAAGTGTTGAGGAAGTAATAAAGGAAAGTGGAAGTGACTTGCATCAGGGTCTTTCCACCGCCGAAATCACCAAACGTCGGGAGCAGTTTGGACTTAATGAATTGATTGATCGCGGTACGAAGAGCCCATGGAAAATTTTGTGGGAACAATTAACCGAAACAATGGTTGTAATTCTTATCATTTCGGCTGTGATTACATTATTCCTGCACGAATACAAGGATGCGATCGTCATTCTGGTGATTGTCATCTTAAATTCTATTCTGGGCTTTACCCAGGAATACAAAGCAGAACAGGCCATGGCGGCCCTGAAAAAGATGGCTGTTCCCAAGGTGCGGGTGCGGCGTGATGGACATATAACCGAAGTCCCAGCGCAGCAACTGGTCCCTGGAGATGTTGTTTTTCTGGAAGCCGGGAATGCTGTGCCTGCCGATGGTAACTTGGTGGAGAATGTCAATTTACGCGTGCAGGAAGCGGTATTGACGGGGGAATCGGAAGCTGTAGAAAAAAGCCTGAATGTGATTAATAAAGAAAACCCTGCATTGGGTGATCAACATAACCGCGTCTTCACCGGAACGGTGGTAACCTATGGACGTGGCACTTTCATAGTCACAGAAACCGGGATGAATACAGAACTGGGCAAGATCGCGGAAATGATCCAATCGGTTGGGCAGGAATCCACGCCGCTGCAAAAACGGCTGGCACAGTTGGGTAGAACGCTGGCGATTGCAGCAATTGTCATTGTGGTAGTGGTGTTTGGTTTGGGTATATTGCGCGGTGAAGATATGCGTACAATGTTCCTGACAGCCATCAGTATGGCGGTAGCGGCGGTACCGGAAGGTTTGCCGGCAGTGGTAACGATTGCGTTGGCGATGGGCGCACAGCGTATGTTGAAACGCAATGCCCTGATCCGCAAGCTGCCTGCGGTGGAAACACTGGGTTCAGTTACTATGATTTGTTCGGATAAGACTGGGACGCTTACGGAAAATCGTATGACGGTGACGCTGGTGGATGTGGCGGGTAACCGCTTGGATTTGTTGGAAAATTTACGCGATTATAGCCCTTCGGTCAGTACTGCTGAATCGACTGCCCCGGTGATCGATCAGAGTAGTGGGGTAGCAATTATGCTTACCGGCGGTGCTCTATGTAATGATGCTATTCTGGAAGAAACCAACGAAGGTTTTTCTGCAGTGGGTGATCCTACCGAAGGTGCGTTGGTGGTGGCGGCGGTACGTGCTGGTTTGTGGAAAGAAAAACTGGAAAGTGCTTTACCACGTATTGCTGAACTGCCTTTCGACTCCGACCGTAAACGCATGACCACTGTGCATAAAATTGAAGCGGTGGATCAACTGCCTGTTGCTTTGCGGGATTTGATTACCTCACCGAACTTTAAATCGGATGAACCCTATCTAGTGATTACCAAAGGTGCCGTAGATGGGCTATTGGATATTTCTAATCGTGTTTGGAACGATCAGCATATTGTCGAAATGGACTCAGCCTGGAAGCAGCGAATTCTGGATGCCAACAACGATCTTGCACTTAAAGGGATGCGCGTGTTAGGCGTGGCCTTTCGTAATTGTTCCGAGCAGGAAAGCAAGCAGGCTTGTGACCCGTTGGAACAGGACCTTGTGTTTGTAGGCATGTTCGCTATGATTGACCCTGCCCGTTCGGAAGTGAAAGATGCTGTAGCAGAAGCAAAAGGCGCTGGCATTCGCCCGATCATGATAACCGGTGATCACCCATTGACGGCATTGCATATTGGCAAAGAGTTGGGAATTGCCGATAATGACGAGGTGATTACCGGTGTGGAACTGGCCAAAATGGATATGGTTGCTTTGAAAGAACGGCTAAAGACGGTTTCAGTGTTTGCAAGGGTTTCCCCCGAACATAAATTAAAGATCGTTCATGCTTTACAAGAGCAGGGACATATCGTTGCAATGACCGGAGATGGCGTGAATGATGCGCCGGCGCTCAAGAAAGCGGATATTGGTGTGGCGATGGGCATCACCGGTACCGATGTTTCTAAGGAAGCATCCGACATGGTGCTGCTGGATGACAACTTCGCCACAATTGTTTCGGCAGTACGCGAAGGCCGGCGGATCTATGAGAATATCCGCAAGTTTATCAAATACACCATGACTTCTAACTTCGGTGAAATTGTGGTGATGTTGGCTGGCCCCTTCGTTGGGTTGGGGTTGCCCCTGCTGCCGCTGCAGATCTTATGGGTCAACCTGGTAACCGATGGTTTGCCCGGCCTTGCACTGACACAGGAACCGTCTGAACCGGATACAATGAAACGCCCGCCGCGCGATCCCAAGGAGCAAATTTTTGGACGCGGTTTGGGGATTGATGTACTCTGGGTGGGTGCGCTGATGGGTGTTGTCTCCCTTCTGGTAGGTTTGTGGGCTTTCAACTTCAATCATGAATTTGCCTGGCAAACGATGATCTTCACCACCCTGACGATGTCTCAGATGGGTAATGCTCTGGCGACCCGTTCCGAGAGCCAGACTTTATGGCAGGCAGGCATCTTCACCAACAAGTCGTTACTAGGTGCTGTCTTGTTAACCTTTGCGTTACAACTGGCCGTTATTTATATGCCATTTTTCCAGAATATTTTCGAAACAACTGGATTGTCTATGCTTGAATTGGGGATCAGCCTGGGTGCCAGCTTAATCGTCCTGTTGGTGATCGACGGCGTCAAACTGCTCAAACAAAAATTTGCCACTGTCTGATCCTGAGCAACTGCAGGATTTCGAAGTTGAGTTCCTCTCTTGAAACGCCCCCGGATTGAGTCGCCGGGGGCGTATGGATTCTTCCGCTTGACTCTCCCCCTAGGGCAGGTTGTAAACTGGTGTCACTCGAGTAAACAAACCAAATCAATCTGCGTATAACGAAAGGAAGAAGAAAATGGAACCCAAATTTGTGACGAAACCGGCGTTTATGGTGGTGGGAATGCGTTATTTTGGCAAGAACCAGGCGGGTGAGATTCCGCGATTATGGGATGCGTTTCTGCCGCATCTGGGTGAGATCCAGCAAACCGATGAAAGTTGTGATTCTTTTGGCATCTGCAACCAACCCGATGCAGAGGGTAACTTTGAGTATGTGGCCGGTTTGCCGGTAACGTGCGTGGATAGTCTGCCCGAAGGAATGGTAGCGCGCTTGGTTCCACAGCAGGACTATGCCGTCTTTGTGCATGTCGGCGGGCTGGATACCTTAGGCCAAACATACGAGTACATCTATCAGCAGTGGCTGCCAAACAGCGCTTACCTCTTCCGTCCTGGTGGAAACGATTTTGAGTTGTACCATGAAGGTGAGTTCAACCCGGCTTCGAAAGACTCGAAGATGTATATTTATGTGCCGGTGGTGACCAAGTAAATCCAATATGGTAAAGGGTGCCGCGCGCTGGGGGGAGCGCGCGGCGTAAAGCACATTCAGATTGAGGGGCGCAACCTGAATTCTAATTTTCGAAGCCCTGGTGGTTAGCCAGCACCAGGGCTCGATAATTTATTACCGAATAATCAGTGGCAAGAATATAAAGATATCACCTGTCACTGGGATACCCGGCAATACGTTAATCGTGGCTGTAGCGGTGTCACTGCCGCCTTTTCCATCTGAAACTGTATAAGTGAAACTGTCCGTTCCGGTGAAACCTTGTTCCGGTGTATAGGTCAATGAACCATTACTCTGGAGGGTTAAAGCACCGTGAGTAGGTCCACTGAGCTTGTTGACCGTGAGTGAGTCGTTATCCTGGTCAACATCATTTTCCAGAACACCGGGGGCAGTAACCACAAGCTGCGTGTTTTCAACAGTTTCGTATGCATCGTCGGATGCCACGGGATTTAAATTAATTTCGTTGACCGTGACGGTGATGTGTTCTTCGTCACACAGCGGGGTTGCAGCATTATCACAAACTTTGACAATGAATGTGTAACCACCCGGTCCCTGCGCCTCCGCAGGCGTCCAGGTGAACATACCCGTCGTGGTAATGGCTGCACCGGTTGGAGCATTCACCAGGCTAAAGGTTAGATTATTAGCAGGCAAGTCGCTGTCACTGGCGGTGGCAGTAAAGGTCAGTGTTGCCAGTTCATTGACTGTTTTGTTTCCAATGGCACCTAGAACCGGAGCCATGTTGACTTCGTTGACCAGGACGGTGATTTCTTCCTCATCGCACAAGGGAACCGTGGCGTTATCGCAAACTCTGACGGTGAATGTATAATTTCCTGGCCCTTGAACCTCCAAAGGCGTCCAGGTGAAGGCACCTGCCGTGGTAATGACTGCACCGGTTGGAGCATTCACCAGGCTGAAGGTTAGATTATTAGCAGGCAAGTCGCTGTCGCTGGCGGTGGCTGTAAAGGTCAATGTAGCCAGTTCGTTGACTGTTTTATTGCCAATACCAGCCAGAACCGGAGCCGTGTTGGCTTCGTTGACGGTAACCGTGACAAGTTCTTCATCGCATAATGGCGTAGTGTCATCATCGCAAACTCTGACGGTGAATGGGTAATCTGCCGGTCCCTGTGCTTCGGTTGGTGTCCAGGCGAACGCACCGGCGGCAGTCATGGTGGCACCGGTTGGGGGATTGGTAAGACTGAAGGTTAGAATATCCAAATCTTCATCCGTAGCTTCAGCGGTGAAGGTCAATGTAGCTTGTTCGTTGACAGTTTTGTTCCCTATTGTGGTTAGAACGGGTGCGTGGTTGTTATTGTCGGCAAGAACAGTAATGGTTATTTCTTCTTGATCACACAAGGAAGGGCTACCATCATCACAAACTTTCACAATAAATGTGTGATCTCCCCCTCCCTGCGCTTCGGTGGGTGTCCAGGAGAACGCACCTGCCGTGGTAATGGTCGCGCCAGCCGGAGCACCCACCAGGCTGAAGGTTAGCGTGTTGGCAGGCAGGTCGCCGTCGGTGGCGGTAGCCGTAAAGGTCAGGGTCGCCAGTTTGTTGACCGATTTGTTGCCGATAGCAGTCAGAACCGGCGCGGTGTTGACTTCGTTGACTGTGACGGTGATTTCTTCCTCGTCGCATAGTGGTGCAGCGTCACAAACTTTGACAGTGAATGGGTGCGAACCGGGACCCTGTGCTTCGGTAGGCGTCCAAGTGAACGCACCATCAGCGGTAATAGCCGCACCGGCTGGAGCACTCACCAGGCTGAAGTTCAGATCATCCAGATCCTCATCAGTAGCTGTTGCAGTAAAGGTCAATTCAACCAATTCATTGACTACCTTGTTTCCAATTGCGGTTAATGCAGGTGCATGGTTCGGAATGGCTGTGTAATTGACACCAACGCTGTGTGCATTGGCAGGCATAGTAACCGTATTGGCAGCGGCCGTGCTGTCATTATTGGTAGTGCCGGTCCAGCCGGAGATTTGCCAGCCGGCACTGGGAACAGCACCAGAAAGGCTGATGGTCGCGCCAGCCACATATTGACCAGCCGAACAGCCGGTGGAATTGGCCGGGGATGCGCTTGGGTTACTGCCCGAGCCGGTGTGGCTGAGAGTGAGGGCATAACAGGTAGGCGGTATTGCGGTAAAGGTAGCCGTGACAGACTTGTTCCCATTCATGGTGATGACAGCGGGATTGGTGGAACCGGAAAGGCCGTCACTCCACGCGGAGAACTGCCAGCCGTTCTCCGGGACGGCGGTCAGTGTGACCGCATCGTTGTAGTGGTAGGTGGATTGCGCAGGATCCTTGGTAACCGAACCGCTGCCGCTGGTGGTAATAGAGAGAGTGTATTCATCCTGAGTATAGGTTACAGAGGCAGCGTGCGCGCCAACAGGCATAGTAACCGTGTTGGTAGCGGCCGTGCTGCCGTTATTGGTAGTGCCGGTCCAGCCGGAGATATGCCAGCCGGTACTGGGTACAGCGCCGCTCAGGCTGATGCTTGCACCAGCCACATATTCACCAGCCGAACAGACGGTAGAATTGGCCGGGGATGCGCTTGGGTTGCTGCCCGAGCCGGAATGGCTGAGGGTAAGGGCATAGCAGGTAGGCGCTGCTTCTTCCGTGGTGAAGCTCCAGGTATCGCTGGTAGTGCTGGTAGCGCCATCGTTGGCTACTGCGTACCACTCGTATTCGGTATTATCCGAAAGCCCGCCCCAACTGATGCTGGCGTTACTGCCACTGGAGACGTTATCAACCGTGCCAATCACCTCAAAATTCGCTGTAGAAGACATTGCATAATCCAGTTCGAACTGGCTGTCTGCGTCGGTTAAATATCCGGGAACCGTGGGTGAATAAGTCTTTACGCTGATTTTGTTATCAACTGGTGAAAATTCCATGATGCGCAGATAACCATTACCGCCATTGGTATAAGACTGGTAATCGGATAACAAGGTGTTAATGGTGTTACCTTCATAGGTGTCGGAGCGGCGGCTCTCGCCATGCATGTGACCGCAGAGCATTAAGAATAGATTCGGATTATCCTTGAGCGCGTCATAGATACCCTGGAAACTCCAGGTAGCGTTTGTATTCAACATGGAGTGGCTAACCACAATGGCGCGGCGGCTGCTGTACGTTTTCAATAATGCATCCGCCCAATCTAAGATAGTTGGACCCGGCTCGAATTGAAGGTTGATCAGAATAAAATCCATGCCGGAAGCGCTGAAAAAGGAGTAATTGTTGTCATTATTACTGCCGTAATAACCGCCGTAATAACTTTTCCCGGAAAAGCGCGAGGTGCCAAAATAAGTATTGTATAGTGTCGTAGGCGTGTCATGATTACCTGGCCCAACACTGTATGGAACATTGGCAGTGTCGAGGATATCCATAGATGTATCGGCCCTGTCGTATTCCGTAGTACTGGAAGCTGTATTTACCAGATCACCTAAATGGGTGACAAACTCAATATTAAGATCATCCTGGTTGTCGGCAATCCATTGGGTCTGCGCAGTAAAGGTAGCCGGATAACTGGTTGAATAATTTTGGGTGTCCGGCAGGGCGATCAGGGTGAAGTTTTCACCGGAGCTTTCACCTGTCTCGCGTCCATAGAAGGTGACATCCATTTCATCATCATCCGGGTCAGAAACGGTCACTTCCAGTGTGGGTGGTATGCTCACATCCACAGCACCATCGGAAGGCTGAACAAGAACAGGAGCTTGCGGTGGCTGATTGACCGGATCACTGCTGATTTCCTCCAGTTTAAAGGCTGTCATGGCATAGCCTTTGGTGTTGCTGCCTCCACTTGCTCCTTGTGTATTATCCCATTCGGATTTGATGGAAAAACTGCCATCTGTACCGCTGGTAATACCGGTCCATTTGGCAACATAGCCATTTACCGTGTTGTATCCGGAACTGAAAGAGACGGATGATTCCGAATTGGTCACCACGCCGGTACTACTGGCGTTGGTAAAAGTTTCTGCCCCCTCAATGGTAACCCTGGTAAAGCGGATATTAGCGTAATCCGTATCATCCCGATTGGTGGACAAGGTGATCGCATATTCCCTGGTTGGATCCAGGTTGTTGAAGGTGATGATATCATCATAAGCACTGTTACTTATCTGCACCATATTTTGCAGATCAACAACGATAGCGCCATCCGGTCCAAACACATTGGCTGCATCGGTGCCGCTGTTAGTTTGCCCGCCATAATCTTCAAAGTCGGATTCACAACTGATAGGAGATCCGGAACCGTTTATGCAGGAACCGGTAATTGTGATAGGTAATGCATCACCGGTAATGAAGTTCTTCAGTACACCGGCACTAGTGGTATAGGTATGTTCGGTAACATTGACAGCATTTTCATCCCCAGCACTAACCGGGTTCATGTCATTATAAGCAATCCAGCCGTTACTGGCTGTTCCGCTGACAGCTACATTCTTCTCGGTTGCGCCGCTGCTGGTGTGGGTTATATTCCCACTGGAACTGCCGGCAGTGGGGCGATTAAATCGCACATAGATAGGAGCGGCGGATACCACCCCACCGGTAGGAGCCAGTGTCAGGGTGGAAGAAAATCCACTGTCGCTGAAGGTTGAAACCTGAAAGTCAGATGGTGCAGTAATAACAATTCCTTCGCTGAGGCTGCTTCCGGAGACAGTGTAGCTTTGTGTGCTTGAAGCCACACCCGGCTGAGTGCTGAATGCCGTCAACGCGCCGGTGATGTTGATGGTTGGACCAGGAACATAACAATATGTAATGTTTAGTTTGGGACGATTTGCTGCAGTAGCGTTATTATTAGAAGAAATCTGCATATCGTAAGACGTGGACGAACTTGCATAGTTCTGTATCGTCAGGCCGTGATTGTTGGTAGTACCCGCGATCCATCCCTGAACCACAGCTTTGCCATCGGTATTGAGATTTACCGTCTTACTGCCAGTTGAGGAGAAAGAGGACGAGTCCGCTCCCCACAGGTTAGTGTTGTAACGGTCCACAGTGGTACTCGCCGCACCGGACGTTCCCCACGCATTGCTGCCGTCATAGGTAAGCCAGGTGGCACCATCCCCTGTAGTGGATCCGGTTCCTGTACCTTCTACCCAATTTTGACGCATGTTATACAGATAGTAAGTCGCCGAAGCAGCCGTACTGACATTAACAGTCAGACTGGCGTTGGAAACTGTAGAATCCGTGGGAATGCTGCTCAGATTCCATTTGAGCAATGTGCCGCGTGGTGAAGAGTTAGAAAGTGTTGTTCTCAAATACGTTTGAGAACCGTAGTTATTGGAAGTGTTCCCGCCACTCAAATATGTGTCTTCTGATGCAATCATGGAAACATCCGTGCAGATGGTGTTAGACACTTCGCCGCTGACAGCCACATTCACTGTGGTAGCGTCGCTGCTGTTATGAGTAATATTTCCATTGAAGGTGCCTTCTGTGGCGTTGTACAGGCGGGCATAAATGGTGGTGGTTGCCACTGTGCCGCCAGATTGGGGCAGCGTCAGGCTGGAACTAAAATCTGTGCCATTGGTCGAGAGCTGGAAACCGGCCGGTGCAGTGATGGTGATATTATTAGTCAGGCCGGTACCGGCCACCGTGTAAGTTTGTGTGGCTGAAGCTACACCCGGCTGAGTACTGAAGGCTGCTAGTGTGCCCGTGGTCGTGATCGTCGGGCCAGAGGTGACGCAGTAGGAAATATTTAGCTTGGGTCGGTTTGCGGCAGTCGTCGCTTCGCTGGAGGAGAAGGTCACTGCGTCGCTAGTTGTTCCTGAGTAGTTCTGCATAACCAGACCGTAGTTGTTAGTGGATCCGTTGATCCATCCTTCAACCACAGACACACCGTCGCTGTTTAATGTCACTGTTTTACTGCCAGTGCTGTTAAAGCTGCTTGTGCCTGCTCCCCAGAGGTTTGTGTCGTAACGGTCAGTAGTTGTGCTTGCTGCGCCAACGGTTCCCCAACCGGTGACACCGTTATAAGTGTTCCAATTTGCACTATCGGATGAGGCTTGGCGGTCGCTTGTGCCCTCTACCCAACTCTGTTTCATGTTATATAGATTGAATGTGAGATCACTCACGGCTGTGACATTTAGTGAGAGGCTTGCCGAAGAAACAGTCGCATTGGCGGGGATACCGCTTAAGTCCCACTTTAATAATGCCGCCCGGCGGCTGGTGCCTGTTGTTGCATCAACATTAAACGTTGAACTGCCTCCGTTGTTATACGTGACGTTACCTGCGCTGAGGTAGGTGTCTTCCGACGCAATCAGAGAAACATCCGTACAGACGGTATCCATCAACCCAATACTATTCGGCTGTGCTGCAACCGTTTGAACATTCATTCCCAGCAGCGAAAAAGCTGTGGTGAATACAAGGAATAGTGTAATGAGCTTTAGCTGTACTGTTCGTGAGTTAATGTAACCTCGATTTGTGACCATTTTTTGCCTCCCGGTTCTGAAAAAACACTGTAAAAAATATAAATTCCAGTTTTCAAAGCCCTGGTGTTTTTGATTTGCACCAGGGCATGTTAATCGATTACCGAATAATCAGTGGCAAGAATATAAAGATGTCACCTGTCACTGGAATACCCGGCAGTACCGTTATAGTGACTGTAGCCGTGTCGCTGCCGCCTTTTCCATCTGAAACAGTGTAAGTAAAGCTATCTATTCCAGTGAAGTTTTGAGCTGGTGAATAGGTGAATGATCCATTACTATTAAGAGTCAATGTGCCGTGGGAAGGCCCGTTGAGCCTGCTGACCGTAAGTGCGTCGTTTTCTGGGTCAGTATCATTTACCAGAACACCAGGAGCTGCAACTACAAGCTGCGTGTCTTCAACAGTTTCGTACGTGTCGTCGGATGCCAGAGGATTCAAATTGACTTCATTGACCGTGACGGTGATGAGTTCTTCATCACATAATATAGGAGTACCATTATCACAAATTCTGACGGTGAATTGGTACGATCCGGGACCCTGCGCCTCCGTAGGCGTCCAGGTGAAGGCGCCTGCCATGGTAATGACTGCACCGGTTGGAGCACTCATCAGGTTGAAGGTTAGAATATTGGCTGGCAAGTCGCCATCGGTGGCGGTGGCTGTGAAGGTCAGGGTCGCCTGTTCATTGACTGTTTTGTTTCCAATAGCAGTCAGAATGGGAGCCGTGTTGACATCATTGACTGAGATAGTGATTTCTTCCTCGTCGCATAGTGGTGCAGCGTCACAAACTTTGACGGTGAATGAATACGATCCTGGACCCTGCGCCTCCGTGGGCGTCCAGGTGAATGCACCGGCAGCAGTCATGGTGGCACCTGTTGGGGCACTCATCAGGCTGAAGGTTAGAGTATCCAGATCTTCATCAATAGCTGTAGCGGTGAAGGCCAATGTAGCCAGTTCATTGACTGTTTTGTTTCCGATTGCGGTAAACACAGGTGCATGGTTGAGAATTGCTGTGTAATTGACACTGATACTGTGAGCCCCGGCAGGCATGCTGACCGTGTTGGTGGCGGCTGTGCTGGCGTTATTGGTTGTACCGGTCCAGCTGGAGATTTGCCAGCCGCTACTGGGAGCAGCGCCGGAGAGGCTGATGGATTCACCAGCCACATATTGACCGCTAGGGCAGCCGGAAGAATTGGCCGGGGATGCGATTGGATCACTACCCGAGCCGGTATGACTGAGAGTAAGGGCATTGCAGGCAGGCGCTGCTTCTCCCGTGGTGAAGTTCCAGGTATCACTGGTAGTGCTGGTTGCGCCATCGTTGGCTACTGCATACCACTCGTATTCGGTGTTATCCGATAACCCGCTCCAACTGAGGTTGGCGTTTGAACCGGAAGTCACACCACTGACAGTATCGATGAGCGTGAATGCTTCAGAAGATTCCATATCATAAACCAGATTCTTCTGGTCCGGATCTGTAGTGATGTAGCCGCTGGTGTAAGGTGAGTAGGTGGTCATGTAAATCATGTCGTTCGTCGGTGAGAAGCGCAGCAGACGCAGGTAGCCATTGCCGTTGTTCATATCCTGGTAATCTGCCAGGACAACATGAATGGTTTGGCCGGCGCCGCCGGTGCCAGTTCCTGCCACATATGCAGCGCCATCCGAAGCGGAATGCATGTGTCCGCACACCATCAGGAAGAGGTTATCGTGATCCCTCAGGGCGGTGTAGGACGCCTGGTTGTACCAGGAGTCGTTGATATTCAGAATGTCGTGTTGTTCCACGATCGCCCGGCGGCTGCTGTAGGTTGTCAGCAGTGCATCCGCCCAATCGAGCACAGCCGTGTTGGGTGAGTATTGTAGGTTAATCAGGATGAAGTCCATCCCGCCCGCACTGAAGAGTGAATAAGTGTTGTAATCGTCATAAGCTCCACCGAACCAGTAGCCATCGGAATATTGATAGCCGGCATAGCGCGAGACACCAAAATAATCGGTATATAAGGTAGGACCATAGGCAATATCGTGGTTTCCGGTGGCCATTGTGTACCAGACATTCCCGGCATCCAGAATATCTACTGCCGCATCGGCGTTCGTATACTCGGTAGCACTGGTGGAATTATTTACCATATCACCTAGACTGGTGACGAATACGATGTTATTGGTGGATTTGTTATTCACGATCCAATTTGTTTGGGATGTGAACATGTTTGGAGCATTTTGGCTTGCATTCTGAGCATCGGGGGTAAGGACGATCATGAAATCCTCACCGCTGCCAGAGCCAACCGGCCGCCCGTAAAAAGAGACATCCATTGGATCAGCTTCTGGGTCGGTGACTGTCACCGAAAGGGTCACGGGGGTAGCCACACCGGTGGCATTATCCGTTGGTTGAACCAGGGATACCGCCGGTGCGCCGTTGCTTGCCATACCACTGATCGGAATATTCACCTGGGTTGCACCACTGCTGGTATGGGTGATATTTCCACTGGAAGTACCTACCGTAGAGCGCAAAAAACGCACGTAGATGGGGGTGGTTGCAACGGTGCCGCTGTTTTGGGGCAAAGTAATCGTTGGACCAAACCCGCTTCCGGAGGTGTTTGAAATTTCAAAATTTGCCGGAGTAATGATTGTAATGTCATTGGTCAGGTTGCTGCCGCCAACCGTGTAGGATTGCTCCGCCGAAACTACGCCGGGTGTACTGTTGAAGGTCGTCAGTGTGCCCGTCGTAATGATGGTTGGACCAGAGATGACACAGTAGGTGACATTTAGTGTGGGCCGATTCGCGGCTGTTGTTGCTTCGCTGGAGGAGAAAAACAAGGCGTTGCTTGTCGTCCCAGAGTGGTTTAGCATTGTTAAGCCATAATTGCTCGCGGATTCGTTAATCCATCCCTGAACCACTGCCACACCGGCGTTGTTCAGTGCTACTGTTTTACCGCCAGTACTGGAAAAACTGATCGTACTTGCGTTCCACAGATTCGTGTCGTAACGATCGGTACTGATGTCTGCTACGCCCACTGCGCCCCAGGAGTTGCTTCCATCGTAAGTGTTCCAGTTTGCGCTGTTCGTCGAATCTGTTCGGTTGCTCGTGCCTTCCACCCAACTCCGCCTCATGTTATATAGATTGAACGTGAGGGGACTTGCGTCTGAGACGTACAATGAGAGAGTAGCCGCGGAAACGGTCGCATTGGCAGGAATGCTGCTTAGGTCCCATTTCATTAATGTGGTCCGGCGGCTGGTCCCTGTTGTTGCGTCCACATGGAGCTCGGTGCGGCCTCCGTTGTTAAAGGCTACATCGTTAGCACTCAGATACGTGTCTTCTGTTGCGGTTAAATTAGCCGTAGAGCAAACGGTATTCGACACTGTGCCACTGACTGCCACATCTACCGTGGTGGCGCCATAGCTGGTGTGGGTGATATTGCCGCTAAAGGCACCTTCCAGGTCACTGTGCAGGCGGACATAAATGGTGGTGGTCGAAACCGATCCACTGGATTGATTCAACGTCAGGCTGGAACTATAATTCGTGCCATTAGTCGAGAGTTGGAAACCGCTTGGCGCGGTGATGGCAATATTATCGGTCAGGTTAATCCCAGTCACTGTGTAAGATTGCTCTGTCGAAGCCACACCCGGTGTGCTGCTAAAGGACATAAGTGTGCCGGTAGTCGTAATCGTTGGGTCGGTGATTGGAATCGTATAGGATACGGTTAATTTGGGGCGGTTGGCTGAGGTAGTACCTTCGCTGGAAGTAAATTGCCAGGAGTCATCACCATTTGGCAGCCATGCCCAGCCGAAATTTGAGTCCGGATCATTCGCCCAGATTTGCAGATCCGTGGTCACATCGATTGAGTATAAAGCATTGGTTGAATTTAGAAAACCGCTGCTGTCTGCGGTCGCTTCAGCTTCGATGCCATCAGCGTCAATACCATTACCCCAGGTATTCCAGGTATCTGTATCACTCCAGGCTTGCAGCATACGGTGCAATGAAGCACCATCAGGGCTGGCGTTTGTTACGTAGATTTGAAGTGAAGCGGATTGGATGGATGCACCAGTGGGAATTTTACCGGCATCGGTACCGGTATCGATACCGAAAATTTCATCAAAAAACAGTAAAACATGCTGTTCGGGGCTGCCATCTACCACTAAGGGTGTGGTTGTTGCGCGGTTTGTTGAAGGGGATGCGGATTCCAAATAGGTGTCATGCGTTCCTGTATAACTGCTAATCCCTTGTTGGAATGTCAATGTGGTTTGAGGTATACCCGATTCTTCGGCCAGCATAAAGACACTAAAGGCATAAGCGCTCCGCGTTGTAGTGTGAGGTTGTGCGGTGACGGTAAATGTACCATCTGCTGCTGGTTGAATCCCTGTCCAGCGTGCCACATAGCCCTGAGTGTTGTTTGTACCTGTGTCAAAAGCCACATTTTCGTTATCGACAACGGTTACACCTTCGGTGCTGGCATTTGTTGCGCTCAGTGCGCCGCTGATGCTAAACCGAGTTACACGATTGGTATAGCTGCTTGAGCCATTTCTGGATGCAGAGGTAGCAAAGGAATACGTCTTGCTTGGGTCCAATCCGGAAAATTCCAGGTCCACGTTCCAGTCAGAACTGCTGCTGCCGTATTGTAAAAGTCCGTTCATATCGGCGATGTCGTGGAATGTAGCATAGGCGTCGGTGCCTGAAGCGGGTTCATCACCGTCATAACTGGTATCCGTTTGCCAATTAACCCCGCTGCCGCCGGTAGTTAAGGTAGCCGTTACACCGGTAGTGACCCCGGTGGTCCGGTTTAGCAATTCCCCCGAGGAATCACCGGTGAAATCGTCGCCAATTCCAAATGTGGTGACATTGTTACCAATGTATTGGTCACTGCTCACATAGACACAATCATTATAAGCAGCCCAAGCGTGGGTGATAGTATCCCTCATCCCAATACTATCCGACTGCGCTGCAACCGGTTGGATATTCATCCCCAGCAGCGAAAAGGCTGTGGTGATAATAAGAAAAAATGCAATAAACTTCATCTGTAAGGATCGAGAGTTTAAGCAACATTGAATAGAAACCACTTGAAACCTCCTTGGTTTTGAAAAAAATATAGATTGTGAAAAAAATAATTGGGAAAAATAAAGCCTTACCTTAAAACATTGTCCGTTTTAAGGTAAGGCTTTTCGGCAACCCGGCTATTTCTGAAAGAAATCCTTGGCTTTGCGTCCCCATCCCCCGATGAGTTTGCCTTTTCGAAGCCCACTTTTGTTTGAGAATTATTTCACTAATTCAGAATGATAATATTATAAATAAACACTTAGTTAAAATCAAGTAGCAAATAAGAGAAAATACTTATAATTTGTAGAATTAATCATTGATATACAAAAAAAAACACTATTTATTCGGCAGTATTCTTTGAAAATTAATCAAAAATGTACAAAAAATCCATAATTTGTTTGACCCCATTTCTCAGGGAGGTAATACCGGTGCTGATATTTATTTAAGGATTTTTTAGCTTATTTACCTGGTGATTCGCGCTCAACCTGCAAGTGGGATGCCAGTGCTTCCATTTCTGGCAAATGAACTTCTTCCACACGGCCCTGGTCGCACAGTTCGGTGACTTGCGGATCGATTGGCAGGCGGGTAACTACAGAAGTGTTGCAGTGCTCTGCAATCTCGTGTGCATGGCTGGGGCCGAAGATGGCGTGGTTTTTGTCGGTATCCGGGCAGCGGAAATAGCTCATATTCTCGATGACGCCCAGGATGGGGATATCCAGACGCTGCAGGAGGTTGGCAGCTTTACGTACTACTAACCCGGACAACTGCTGCGGGGTAGTTACCAAAAAGACGCCTTTTACAGGCAGGCTTTGCATGACGGTGATTGTGGCGTCGGATGTGCCGGGTGGCAGGTCGATTAACAAGGTATCCAGTTTGCCCCAGAGCACATCATCCCAGAATTTCTGGATCATGCCGGCGATCATCGGTCCACGCCAGGCGACTGCGGCATCCTCTTCCATTAACATCAGATTGCTGGAAACGACCCGAATACCCAGGGAGGTAATCGCTGGCAGCATACCTTGCTCCCCACCACGCAAGCCGCCGCCCGGCAAGCCAAATATCTTGGGCATGCTGGCTCCGGTGATATCGGCATCCAGAATACCCACTTTTTCACCGCGGCGCGCTAATTCCACGGCTAGCATGGCGGTGACCGAAGATTTGCCCACGCCGCCCTTACCGCTCATCACCGAGAGGACACGGCCGATACGATTCATGGCGTTCAGTTTGGGTAACTGCGGTTTGACGCTACCTAATGTGGTTTTGCGCTCTTCAGAGGTCATGGCGCCGAATTCAATGTGGACATGTTGGATCCCAGGCAGCTTGAGCAGCTGTTTGCGGGCATCTTCGGCCATATGGTGGCGCAAAGGACAGGCTGCAATGGTCAGCACCAGGGTGAAGGCAATACTGTCTTCCTTAATTTTTAAATCGCGGATCATATTTAACGCTACCAGGTCACGTCCCAGTTCAGGGTCCTGTACATGGGAAAGGGCAGCCATTACTTGTTCGTGAGTGAGCATAAGTGGTCCTTAGGGTGAACAGTTATCAGGAATTGGAATATTAGTTATCTGGAATTAGGAATGCGTTATTAGGAATCCGGTAAATACTCATTACTCGTCCGCCTATTTCTTAATTCCTTTTCTCTATTCTACCCGGTTTTGCGTACCCAGAATGGTTTTTTATAACCCCGGCAGGCGGCTTGCAGTGCTACACGCACGGGGGAGTAGGTAAAACCCAGTTCGCTGGCGGCGCGGCTGCCATCAAAGCTGAATCCGTTTTGCAAGGTGCGGCAGGCATCCGGGGAGAGACCCCAGGGTGGGGGCAGCTTGATACGGTCACACAGCCAACCTAAAACCGCGCCGACCAGGTTAACCATCCAATCCGGAAGGCGCAGGGGCGGCATGGGTGCGCCGGATACGGCGCAAATCAGGCGCGCGTATTCCAGACCGTTAATGCGCTGATTGCCGATCAGGTAGCGTTTGCCATTGGTGTGCGCGTTTTGAGCAGCCAGTATAGCTGCGGTAACTACATCCTGCACCGCTACGTAGGTGTTGACTGATTTGCGATAGATCGGGGTGGGAACGCGCCAAAGCAGAATATCCTGGATGTATTGGCCGGAGGGTTTGTCGTCGCCGGGTCCCAGGACGATGCCGGGATAGAGCACCACCAGCGGCAGACTGTTTTGATGGTGGAACTGCCAGGCAATCTCTTCAGCGCGGGCTTTGCTGGCAGCATAACGACTGAAGAACTGCCTACCGGGCGGGTCCTCCTCGGTGAAGGGGCTGCGGGCCGGTTTGCCGAAAACAGCCACCGTGCTGAGATAAACCACCTTTTGGACATCGCAGTCGAGGGCGGCCTGCATTACGGTGCGGGTGCCTTCCACGTTGACTCGTTCAAAGTCCTGCGGATGTGGGTGCCACATGGCGTACAGGTTGGCCAGGTGGTAAAGGGTATGGCAGCCCCGCATACCCATGGTCAGCGCATTGGCATCAGTGACGTCGCCATAAATCAGGGTGACGCCCAGTTCCTCCAGGGGTTGGGTATGGCTGCTTTTGCGCACCAGGCAGCGTACCGCGTAACCCTGGCGCACCAGCTCGCGTACCAGGTGCCGACCAATGAATCCTGTGCCGCCGGTGACGAAGACGGGTTCTTTGTTGGTTAACATACTCATTGAGCTTACTTTACCGGCAGCAGGTAGGTGAAAATCACCCAGGCCACACCCAGCGCCAACAGGGTATTGAAAACTGTGACAATCAAAAACACCACGACCGGACGCCAGCCCATTTTGCGAAACTCGGCAATCGACAATTCCAGTCCCATTGAGACAAAAGCCAGGGTAAAGGCCCAGTTTTTCAGAGCATCAATCGCCGTTCCTTTGCCGCCATCAATCAGCCCGATTGAATAGAGGATGGAGGCAGCTACAAAGCCCAGCACAAATTTTGGAAAGCGGTCCCAAATAATCCGCAAACTGGGGCGAGCTGCGCTACCCGAATCGCGTCCGGCAAAATAAAGCGCCAGCAGGAAAGCTACCACGCCAATCAAGGTATTTTGCGTGGATTTGACGATCGTCGCAATTTTCTGTGCCTGTTCTCCGTAGAGGGTTCCGGCGCCAACCACGGCGGCTGTAGTGTCGATGTTTCCACCAAACCATGCGCCGGCTACTGTCTCTGAGAGCCCCAGTGCATTTGCCACGATAGGCGAAATCACCATCATCGGCAGCGCGACCAGAATAACCAGGGTGGCGATATAGGTAACCTGTTCCTTTTTTGCCTGCACCGACCCGGCAGCCGCAATGGCGGCCGATACACCACAAATCGAAACCGCCGAGGACATGACCGCCCGCAGTTTGGCGTCCAGCCCCATTACACCGGATAGCCACCAGGTAAAGAAGAACACACTGGTAATCATTACCAGAGATTGTAAAATGGCGCCTGGCGCGGCGGTGGCAATCAGGGCAAGATTAACCCCGGCACCCAGCAGCACCAATCCAATTTTAAGAAACAATTCCGTACGCAGACCGGGTTGAATGGCCACTCGTAGTTTGAGCGCGCGCAAAACCAGATTACCAGCCAGGCCCAAGAGTGCTGCCCACAGCGGATATTCAAGCGCCTTGCCGGGTATACCAAATGGCAGTGTCAATGGATTGATTTGCCTGGTAATCCACCAGGCCGCTAATGCCAGCAGGAGGGTAACCATGAAACCGGCGAGGATATGCCCCAGGGAGTGTTGTATAGGCGGCGCTACTTTTTGAGAAATCTTCTTTTCCATACCATCCCCCTAAAATGTGACCTGTATGCCGTTGGTTCCCAGGGCACCCAGTACCGTTAAAATAATCAGAATAAATGCAATAATCACCGCCAGCCAGTCTTCCGTCAGTGGTTTCCGGTCCTTTGTTTTTTGGGAAGGTTCTGTCATCTCATCCTCTTTACTAATAAAGTGTACTTTTTTATCAGGAACTGTCATAAATCATATACGCGTCCTTTACTATACCTTCAAATAACGGATGGGTAAATAATGAAAGATAGTAAATTCTTAAGAAGAAAGGCCCTTTCCATTTCAGTTTTTGTGTTTTTCTGGGACTTCACTGCGTGGTTAAAAGTTGTTGACTGCTTCTGCCAGTAAATCTTCCAGGTTCAGCAGCGGATCAGCATACAGTTTCTCCTTCCAATCCGGCAGCAGCGTATCCAACAGATAAGCCTGCGCCATACCGCTGTAATAAAAACGCCCATCCCCTTCATCTCCGGCCATGCGCGTCATCTGATCCAACTCCTGCAGCCAGCGGTTTTCAAAACCACCATACTGCTTAAAATCGCGGTCGGACTGCATCAATGCCACAGGCTGGTAGATACCACCCGGCTGCGCCAGTTGTAAGCTGCGCAGCTCCACATAGCGCGCCATTCCTTCCACCCATTCACGCTGGGATTCATAGCCTATCAACTGCTCAGAAAGCCCCATGGATAATCGGCGTGCCTGGCGCAGATCCAAAAATTGTTTGGCCATGCTGCGCTGCAGGCTGATGTCCGTTTCTTTAAGCGCCCGCTGCAACACGTCCAGTTCCTGCTGCCAGGTATCGATCGTTGTCTGTTCAAACCAGGGATACTGATCTACAAATTGCAAATTGGCCTGCTCGGCAGTATCAAAACGCTCACGCGCCCAGGTGGCCTGGTAGGCATGGAAACTCTCATGCGCCACCAGCGAAATATAACGGTCGCTGTTGGGCACAAAAATGGAGGCTACCAATTGATAGGGAAACACCGGTTTAATAAAACCAGGCAGATCGGTACGAAACTGCTGCATCAGGCTGATGCGGAACCATTCCAATGTCGGCATACTGCTGACATAGGTTTCTCCGACGCGCACCGTAAAAGCATCCGGTTCTTTTTGGGGATCATAGGCAGTACGGTAAACTTCACCCAGTGAGGTTTCCTGTTCAGGTTGCAGCGACTGCCAGGTGCCACCGCGCAGTTCCTCCTGCGGCACTTTATACCAGCCATCCTGCGGAGCGACCAACCCGACCAGAAAGGCATATTGTTCGTTGTAGAGCAGCGCCGGGATAGCGGCAGTTCCAAACCCGGGGAAGATGGCCTCTCCCAAGGCTGCACGCAAATGCTGGTATTCAGCCAATCTGGCCATGTCCAGTGTGGACAGATTCTCCACCTGGGCAGATTGGCGCGGCACGCCCAGATTGACCAGGGCTGAAATACCTGTCAATGCCAGGCACAGCAACAGCAGACCTGGCAACAGCCAAACAAACCATTTTTTCTTTGATTTTATTTTCATGTCCCATTCTCCAGTATTGATGGTTTAAATATAACGTATTTTGCCTTAAATTTATTCGGGGATTTAGAAAATTTCATTGTTTGCAGCGTTTTGCATATAGACAAGATTATACCGGCCGGGTTATAAGCCGCCTGCGCAAAAGATGAACTTCGCGGCGGGGCGTTGTGGCGTATTCGTTTTTCGTTCATCGTAGTAAAAAAATCCAATCGGAACGAATGCTTTTCCGGGAATTGACCGGCATGGGAGGGGGTGCCAGCGGCGGGAAGAACAGATGCGGTGATTTCTGGCAGGTATTCGTTTTGGAACGAATGGGGTTCGAATGCGGAACGAATGAGTCAGGAAATGGGGAAGAGAAGTAATGAGTACTGAGTAATGCGGAAGAGATGGGAGTGGAAATCGGAATTGGGAATTAGCAACTGTGATAAATGTCAAGAGGCAATTACAGGTTTCCACAAAGTTTGAGCTCGCACCATAGCATTTATAAAGCCACGTTCTTTGCTTTACCACGAGCTAAAAGTCGCTCATAGAATTCCTTGATGACAGGATTCCATTTCATTGCAGTCATGGCGGCCATATACAGCACTTTGCGGATGGATTGACGCCCTCCTTTTATGCGTCGTTTTCCACGATAATACCCACTATCACGATTGAACGGAGCAACACCCACCAGGGCAGCAATTTTCTTGCAGTCGAGAGTGCCCATCTCAGGTAAATCAGCCAAGAGAATAGCAGCAGTAATTTTTCCAGCGCCAGGGACACTACAAATAATTTTTTCATTATTCTTGAGTTCAGGGCTTTGGTCGATTATCTGAGCAATCATCTCTTCCAATTGTTTGATTTGTTGCTCTAGATTTTCAATACTAGCTTCAATTAGCGCTTTCACATCCGGATAAGTAATGGTGGATAAGTGGTTCTTTTCACTGATCAGCGCCAAGGAAACCTGACTGCGCCTTGCCATGAGCACCGACAGGCGTTCTTGTTGTTCCGAGCGAACAATCACAACTGGAGGGTGGTTGGCTCGGCCATAGCGCACCAGCATCTTAGCATCAATTTTGTCGGTTTTTGCTAAAGTGCCGGACGACCTGGCAAAATAACGCACCCACACAGGGGTAACCATTGCTACTGGTAATTTTGCCTCGACGAACGCCGATACCACACCTTTTTCATAGCCACCGGTTGCCTCCAGAACAATCAGCGTGGGATGGATACCGCACATCTTTTCTACCAATTTACTGATACCAATCACATCATTTTTATAGGTAAAATATGGACCATCCTCTTGAATTTGAGTATCCAGCTCATTTTTTGAGATATCAATTCCGACGATTATTTCCGTATCCTTATTCATTTTCAACTCTCCACGTGCTACAATCAAATTGCCCACACTAGCAAGATTCGGACTCAAGGTCCAAGCAACTGTTCGGGCATATATGTTTTTGGATCCGGCGACCGTGCTAATTCACGGTATCTTGTACCTAGGAATAGTCGGTCTGCCGGATCCCCTTACCATATTATCTAAGATTATTTTCCTGGCAACAATACCGATTTAAACATACTAATACCGCTTTAAACATACTAGGAAT
>PHBZ01000030.1 GCA_002840755.1 Chloroflexi bacterium HGW-Chloroflexi-10
TTTGAGCGTTTTTGGTCTACTGGTGCAGGCAGCCAGGTAATTGCGATGTTCCAACCAGCCAATTCTCAACCGCTGGTACCAATGGATGGGCGAGGCTTGAATCCGCTGTTGCGGCATCCAGGTATGGTGATTCATCCGCCAATGCTATATTTGGGTTTTGTTTCATTTGTGATTCCGTACGCTTTTGCTATGGCAGCACTGATTACAGGGCGTAAAGACGATCGTTGGATTCGATTAACCCGTCGGTGGACTCTGATTGCCTGGATGTTTTTATCAATCGGTTTAATACTGGGAAGCCGTTGGGCTTACGATGTATTGGGTTGGGGCGGTTATTGGGCTTGGGATCCGGTGGAAAATGCAGCATTTATGCCCTGGATTACAGGAACTGCATTTTTGCATTCGGTGATGATTCAAGAAAAACGTGGGTTATTTAAGCGTTGGAACATGATATTAATCATTTTGACCTATTCCCTTGTTATCTTTGGTACTTTTTTAACCAGATCAGGAGTGCTTAGTTCTGTTCACGCATTTGCACAAAGCGCTATTGGCCCTATGTTCTTCGTGTTTATTGGTGTGACTTTCCTGATTTCCCTGTATTATTTAGTGGTTCGTTGGAAAGATCTCTATAACGAAGGACAGATGACCTCTTTGCTGTCTAGGGAATCCCTGTTCCTGATTAATAACCTCCTGTTCATGGGATTATTCATCGTGGTTCTTTGGGGGACTGTGTATCCACTGATTTCGGAATTGATTTCAGGACAAAAAGTGACCTTTGGGCCACCCTGGTATGAAAAAACGACTGCGCCAATATTTTTAGGTTTGCTATTATTAATGGGGATAGCACCGCTATCTGCGTGGGGACATTCCACCTGGAAAACTTTGGGTAAAGCGATGTGGAAGCCTGCTGTTTTTGCCACAGTTGTGTTGGTACTTTTATTGGCAAATGGAATGCGTAGCATTGGTGCTTTATTTGGATTGTTTTTGGTAACATTTGTTGGCGCAGTAACGCTATATGAATTCTGGCGCGCCATGCGAGCAAGGCATAAACGTAGTGGAGAAAACTATCCGGTCGCTTTATGGAAACTTATGGGACGAAATCGCCGGCGTTATGGGGGCTACTTAATTCACTTGAGTGTCGTTTTAATGGCGATCGGGATCATAGGGATTGAGATATTTCAAACAGAGACACAAGCACGACTGGTGCCTGGAGAGAGCTTAGAGCTTGCCGGGTATACAGTTACTTATAAGTCATTTTCTGAGTTTGATGTAGCAGACGGACGCAATGTTGCCCGAGGCGTTGTTGGAGTTACCAAAAATGGTAAGGATCTGGGCGAACTTTATCCCCGCCGCGATTATTATTATGATAGTCAACAACAAATGACCATTCCTGGAGTGCGCAGTACATTGGAAGATGATTTGTTCATTATTCTGGTTAATTGGGAACAAATATCAACAAATGGTGCTACTTTTAAAGTGTTTCATAACCCCTTAATTAACTGGTTGTGGATTGGTGGTATCTTATTAATTATTGGTTCATTTGTCGCCGCCTGGCCGGATGCTGATAAAGGGATTGCGTTGGATCTGCAGACGACGCGGTCTCGTTCTCAATTGGTTGATCAAAGCAGCGCAGATTAATATTGAAAAGAGGAACAAATGAAGCATAAAGGTTTATGCGCTGTATTCGCAAAAAAATTCACAATCTATTTTGTGTTTTTTCTACTGAGTTTTGGCCTTTTGAACTCAGTTGTATTTGCCCAGACAGGAAACCCGCCCACAGATGATGAAGTGAATGCAGTGGCAAAAGAATTGTATTGCCCAGTATGTGAAAACACTTCGTTGGATGTTTGTCCGACACAGGCTTGCGCCCAATGGCGGACACTGATCAAAGAAAAGTTGATTGCAGGATGGAATAAGGAAGAAATCAAGCAATATTTTGTTGATCAATATGGTGATCGTGTTTTGGCTGAACCCCCCCGAACAGGTTTGAACTGGATAGTTTATATTTTACCTCCCGTTCTTTTTTCTGTGGGAATTTATTTGGTTTATATAAATTTACGCAAAGTTCGAAAAGTAACCGATTTGACAGATTTGAAACCTGCGCCGGAAGATGACCCATATTTACAGAAAGTTGAATCAGCTCTAAAAGCCCTGGAAGAATCGGATCGGAATGGTTAGGAGATATAATGGAAAGTTCTGAACAAGAAGTAAAAAACGATTCACCATCTATGCCACGTCGTTGGGTTATTATTCTGATTTTTGCAGTGATGCTTGCATTTCTGGCATTACTGGGTTGGGGATTAAAAAATGCACAACAGGGTCCAATAACCGTTGGACAGCGCGTGCCAGATTTTAGCATGACAACCTTTGATGGTAAAACATACAACACACAGGATTTGAAGGGGAAAGTTGTTGTATTAAACTTTTGGGCCTCGTGGTGTAAACCATGCGAACAAGAAGCAGCGGAAATTGAAGAAGCCTGGCGTTATTATAAAGATACGGACCAGGTAATATTTCTCGGTATTGATTATGTTGATACAGAGACCGAAGCCAGAGAATATCTGAATAAATTTGATATAACTTATCCGAATGGGCCAGACATGCGCACTGCAATTTCTCAATTATTCCGTATCCGGGGAGTTCCAGAGACATATGTTATTGATCGTCAGGGAAATCTTGCAGCGATACAAATCGGGCCATATTCTTCTTTAACTGAAATTCAAACAATGATAGACTCGGTCTTAAATCAATAAGGAGTACTTTACATGGATTTGGGCTCTATTTTTCTTATTCTTGGATTATCAATCCTCGTAGCTTTTATTGTCATTCGACCTTTCTTTGAGATATCGAACAAAAAATTAATTACTCGAACCTTTCCAGGTGGTAAGGGTGATCAACGCCGCTCTGTTTTGATGGCAGAACGTGAACGAGTATTGCGTGCTTTACAAGAATTGGAGTTTGATTTTGCATTGGGAAAAATTCCTGCAGAAGATTACCCCGAGCAACGAAATTTCTTAAAATTAAAGGCGGCTGACACGATCAAACAACTGGATGAACTGATTGGTAATGTAATTGTAGATTCTGTTGAAGAGAAGATAGAGGCAGCAGTTCACCAAAATCGCATAGATGGAAAAAAAGAGCAAGTTTTACAAAAAGATCCGGATATTGAGAGTCTAGTAGCCAACCGTCGCCGTGAAAAGGAAGAAAAGCCGGCCTCATTTTGTCCAAAGTGTGGCAAAGCAGTTACTGCTACAGACAAGTTCTGTGGCCGGTGTGGTTCAACACTCTGATTAGAATGGTTGTAGAGATGATAAAACTTAAGGTCATTGGATTTTCATTCCTGTTGGGAATTATATTGACAGCGTGCAGTTTTTCATTAGCTGCTGACGTAACTCCTCCCCCAAATTATCAACCACCGGCCGTTGAACAAACACCTGTTATTCAAAAAACGGTTATGCCAATGTTTCCACCAGACCTGGCAAATGGAAAAGCTATATATACAGACAAATGTACTGATTGTCATGGCGATAACGGAATGGGTAACGGCCCACAGGCTGGTCAATTGCCTAACGCTGTTGCTCCAATCGGTTCAATAGATCTGGCTCAACAATCTAACCCGGTCAAATGGTTCAATATAATCACTAACGGTAATATTGAAAAATTTATGCCTGGATTCGCCAGTCTTAATGATCGAGAACGATGGGACGTTACTGCATATTTGTTCTCGCTATCAATGCCAAAAAATGTTGAAGTTGAAGGAAGTATTTTATTTGAAGAGAACTGTGTTACATGCCACAGCAGCGGTAACGAAAAAGGCGCGAGTGATTTCAAAGATGCGGCGCTTTTAGTACCATATTCGCAGGTTTATCTTGAAGAGATGATTTCGCAAGGGGTGGGAGAAGTGATGCCTGGTTTTAGTGACACCTTAAACCAGAATGAAATTCAGACCCTGGTTCATTACATTCGATTGTTAGGGTTTCAAACAGATCTTTTGTTGAAAGTTGCCAGTACACAAGTGCCCGATGTTGAAGAAACACCAGTAACCACAGTAACAGTTGAAATGCCAGAAGAATCACCGGTTGAATACACCATCAAGGGAAACCTTCTTAATTTGGAAAAAATCCCGGATAATTTAGTAGTGGTTTTGAGTGCCTATGATGGTATGGAACTTAGTTTCGAGCAAGAGACCGAAGTTCAAAGTGACGGTTATTTTCAATTTGAACAAATTGAAAATGTAGCAGGCCGTGTTATTCAACTTTCAGTGATAATAGATGGACTAAGACATGTCTCAGATGTTTTACACGATCCTGTTATAAATGATGTTGGTGAAGTTGAACTACCCATTGAAATTCGTAGCGTCAGTTCCGATAGTTCGGTTTTATTTTCTGAAAGAATGCATGTTTTCTTTGATTTTTCAGTAGATGGTGTCGTGCAAATTGTGCAATTGTTTGTGGTCAACAATCCAACTGACAAAATTATTGTTCCAACATCCAGTGATCAACCAGTGATGAACTATACTTTACCTAATGGTTTCTTGAATTTGCAGTTCGAAGATGGCGTTTTGGGTGAACGGTATATTCAAACAAGTACCGGCTTTGGAGATCTTTCTCCGATAGAAGCTAACACGACTGTTCAGGTCATCTTTGCTTACGAACTGCCATACCAAAGGAATCTAGACCTTACCCTTACACTCCCGATGGCAGTCGAAGCATCAATATTTATGCTTCCGGCGAATAGTGTAAAACTGAAAAGCGACCAGGTTATTTTTGCAGGCGATCGAACTGTTCAGGGTATGCAAATTCAAACTTATAGCGCTAACCGACTCGAAAATGGAACTGAGATTAAATTAAACCTGAATGGTCGAACTCAGAGTTCTAATGTAGTTGCCACTACCAGTAATACTCCCGGTTTAGTGATTGGTGTAGGATTTTTATTGATTGTGATTATCGCAGGTGGTGTTTGGTATTTTAGGAAATATAAGCGTTCACAGACTGAAACAGAAATGTTGGAAGAGGAAGACCAGGATACCATTTTGGATTCGATTATTGTTTTGGATGATGCCTTTAAATCAGGTGATATACCAGAGGAAGCTTACCTGGCAAGAAGGACAGAGTTGGTATCCAAACTTAAAAAGAATCAGGGGGCAGTGTAAAAATGTGGCGGATGTAATTGAAGTAAACCGTTTGGTAAAACGATTTGGTCATAAACAGGTTTTAAAAAACCTGGATTTTCGTGTAGCAGAAGGTGAATTTGTTGCCTTGCTTGGCCCAAATGGTGCTGGTAAGACTACATTATTACGAATTCTTTCATCTTTATCCAAACCCAATTTTGGTATAGTACGAATTTGTGGTTATGATTTGTCAGGTCAGGCTGCCATTGTACGGCAGAAATTAGGTGTTGTTTCACATTTACCACTGTTATATGGCGATTTAAATGCTGAAGAAAACCTGATGTTTTATGCCAGGTTGTATGGAATCTTGGCTCCACAGGGACGAATCAATGAGGTTTTGAACTTGGTAGGGCTTGAAAAGCGACGGAAGGACCTGGTAAGAACCTTTTCGCGGGGTATGCAGCAGCGATTAGCGATTGGCCGTGCAATTTTACATGACCCGGAAGTGCTGCTTTTGGATGAACCGCATACAGGATTGGATCAGGATGCTTCCAATATGTTGGATGACGTATTACAACAAGTGGCAGTTCGGGGGCGCACTGTAGTGATGACTTCTCATGATCTGGCCAGAACAGCTTATCTGGCATCTCGTTTTGATGTCCTATCTAAAGGTAAAATTTGCGCAACGGTTAAAGCAAATGATTTACCAGAACATGGTCTATTGTCGTTTTATCAAAATACTCTCCTGGAAAATTCACAAGAAACAAGAGGTAAAGTAGCGTGAAAAAGAAAACAAGCTTCATGCGTGCTTTATCAGCAGTAGTTTGGAAGGATTTGGTAGCTGAATTGCGAAGCAGGGAATTGGTCAGCGCGATGCTGGTTTTTGCTTTGCTAGTGATATTTATATTTAATTTTTCTCTGGAATTAAATGCAAAAACCAGAAACTCGGTTGCTCCTGGTGTCATCTGGGTTACGATCGTTTTTGCCGGAACGTTGGGATTAAACAGATCCATGTCCGTAGAAAAAGACCGTGGCTGTTTAGATGGTTTACTATTGGCACCAGTAGATCGCACAGCAATATATTTTGGTAAAAGTATTGCTAATTGGGTTTTTATGCTGATAGTGGCTGCGATTATTCTTCCGGTTTACAGCATTCTTTATAATACAAATATTATCTCGCTTAGCTTGATCTTGGTAATTGTTCTGGGTTCTGAAGGGTATGTGGCTGTCGGCACGCTTCTGGCGAGTATGGCGGTTCAGGCACGAACCAGAGATATTTTATTGCCGATTCTACTTTTCCCGGTAATTATTCCGGTACTTATCGCTGCTGTAAAAGCGTCAGGCGGTATCCTTGCCGGATTACCATTTCAAGATATTTCGAGTTGGATTTATCTTTTGTTGGCATACGATGTAATATTTACATCAGTAGCTTATATGGTCTTTGATTCTGTTGTGGAGGAATAAGGAGAAGAATTCATGGATAAGAAACCCCGTTTACTTACTACTTTAGATACTGTTACCCTGATTTTGTTTGCAGTCGCTACGGCAATGGTGTTTTTTTATGCTCCTATTGAACGCGTAATGGGGGCAGTACAAAAAGTATTTTATTTTCATGTCGCTGCTGGGTGGGTAGGAATGGTTTCGTTTTTTATCGCGGCTGTTGCAGGAATTCTCTACCTGATTAAAAAAGATTCAAAATGGGATATAGTGGGATATTCTGCGGTTGAAATTGGTATTATCTTTACCCTGATAAACATTGTTACCGGCGCCATTTGGGCGCGTCCAATTTGGAATGCCTGGTGGACTTGGGACCCACGATTAACGACTGCAACTATTATGGAACTATTATATATTGCTTATATAATGCTACGCCAGGGTGTGGATGACCCTGATCGGAGAAATCGATTTGGCGCTGTTTATGCCATAATTGGTTTTATTAGTGTTCCGTTAACTTTTTTCTCTATTCGTATTTTTCGAACTATTCATCCAGTGGTGATTGGTGGGAGTGATCCTTCAGCCGTCGGTGCTTTTGATATGACACCAAAAATGTTACAAACTTTATTATTTAGCATTCTGGTTTTTTCCATTTTATTTGTCGATCTCATGTGGCACCGAATTCGGTTGGGGTGGTTTGCCAGCAAAGTTGAAGAATTAAAATTACAGATCCAGGATTAAAAAGAGAAAGTACAGGGTTTATAAATGGATGAGCCTCTTAATACCATAAATTATTTTATTGCCGGTTTTGTCGTCATATTTGGCAGCATAGCAGGATATATTATTAGTCTTGTTGTGCGTTGGAAAAACTTAAGGCAGGATGTTGAAGTTTTGCAAGATAGTGAAAAATAAAGAAATTCACAAATCGGGTAGGAATTTTTCCTACCCGATTTGTGAATTTCTTATCGCGTTGACCATAGTAGCCACCCTGACTCCAGCTTGAACATCATGAACGCGGATAATGTCAGCCCCGCGAAGAATGCCGACTACAATGGCTGCTAATGTGCCTTCCAGACGATCTTGTGGGGGAAGATTCAGCGTATAGCCAATAAAAGATTTCCGGGATGGTCCTAGCAATATTGGAAATCCAAGAGATTTTATCGCATCAAGATGGTTTAACAGGTATAAGTTTTGTTCTACGGTTTTTCCGAAACCAATTCCTGGGTCCAGAATAATATTCTCCGATCTTACACCAGCCTGTAAGCCTATTTTTACACTTTCGATCAATTCCTGTTTGATGTCTTCGATAAAATCTTGATAATGCATTCCAACATAGCGTCCCCCCAGGTTTTTCAGTATTTGGGCGTTGTTTGTTTTTGAACGGTTATGCATGAGTATGCAAGGTACATTGTATTTAGCAGCAATTGCTGCCATTTCAGGATCGGCTTTAAACCCCCAAACATCATTAATCCAATTTGCCCCATTTTCAATAGCTTTTTCGGCTACATGCGCTTTATAGGTATCTATTGAGATTATTACCGTGGGAAACTCTTGTCGGACTGCCTTTATTATAGGGATTGCACGCTTTATCTCTTCTTGTTCATCTACAATATCTGCACCGGGTCGGGTGGACTCGGCTCCAATGTCAAGAATATCTACACCCTGTCGGATGAATTGTTTTGCCTGAATGATGGCTGCATCAATCGGGTCATTAGTTGTCCAGATTCCATCACCGGAGAAGCTATCGGGAGTTACATTAAGAATACCCATAACCCAGGTTTTATTTGATGAAAAGTCCATTCGTTTTATTCCTTATGAACCAGTGTTTTTAATTGGAATTATTCTGGTGAGATGAATTGGGTTGTCTTACTGATCCGATTGGCACGAGTGCTTGGTTTTTTCACTTCATTAATCCAATTGATGTATTCCATACGGTGAGAATAGGATAAATTTTTCCATTTTTCGAGTGCAATTGGTTCCATCAATAGTTTTTTTAGCAAATCAGCTGGTGTTTCTGGTTGATGCAACCAGTTGAAAGGGCTATCTGGTAAGGCAGCTAGCAATTCCCTATTACATTTTTGTAATATTGGATGAAAATGGTATGGGGCGATTTCACATAAAGGGGCTAATACGAAAATTCTGTTTTGGATCTGTGGGTGTGGAATAGTTAACTCTTTGCTCTCCATAATTGTTTTGTGAAAATAGAGAATATCCATATCAATCAACCGCGGCCCATATTGGAAATTTTCCAATCGCCCCAATTGTTTCTCGGTTTCTTTCAGAAAAAAAAGTAATTCGTGTGGCTGAAGTTCGGTTTCTCCGGATAAAACCATGTTTAGGAATTCCGGTTGGTCTATATAGCCCCAGGGAGGAGTAACATAATTACTTGATATTGATTGGACTGTTACGGTTACCGATAAAGCCTTAATAGCATTTTCGAGATTTTTTTCTTTATTACCCAGGTTGGTTCCCAGGGCTATCCATACTTTTTTTGCCATGGGTTATATCTTCTCAATGAAACAATTGACCAGCGAGCCTGGAATCCAGTTATATATCAAAAAAGGAGAAGAATTAATCCGTTTGAGAATACCATTAAATTGATTTATAAAAAGAATTTCATTTGTATCAGAAGTGGATTCATGGTTTATAGCTTCGGACTCAATCGGTATGGTGGTTAACCAATCTGAGAAATTATCTACTTTTTTTAACCCTGTAAACTGGATTTCATAATCTGGAAGCAAATTATATTTTCCCACAAAAGCAGGCGCCCCGATGATTATGTAGTGAAATGAGTTTGTCCGATACTCTGCCAGCATAATCGCGTTTGCCTGATCCGCAGAAACCCGGTTAATCAATAAATTTAATAATAAAAGTTGTTGGTGAATATTTGATAAACACCAAATTTCTTGAACAATTCCCAAACCATCCGGAAAATCAATTATCCAGTTTTGTTGGTCTGGTTCGAGCCAATGGATTTCGTCTAAAGATTGGATTGGAAATCGAATTTTCTTTTGAATTTCTTTCCAATTTACCAGAGTCTCCAATGGAAAAGCACCAAAAGAATAGATAAAAACAGGGCTAAACATAAGAAAATTTTTTTATAATATTCAAAATGTCTGCAAACATGCCGTAGGCTGTAGTTTCAGGACCAGGATCTGTTTCCACAATCCCCAAACCGGGTAAAACATCGGTTTCAAAGACGACATAAGAACTGGTTCCATTAATATTATACAAAGCAGATTGAGCATTAACCCGTTGTGGCTTTACTACGGCAGATAATAAATGATTTCCCTGGCGTTGAGCACTGCAAGCTAATTTCCATTTTTCCCCATTTTCAGTTGCATCTTTGATCATTTCTGCAGTAATATCGCGGATTCCGGTACGGTCCACCTGCTGTGGGGTAATCGGTATGCCAAATAACACTGTGGAAAGTGCAGCTACTTTTATGGAAGCATCCCAACCATCGATGTCAGCACTCGGATCAGTTTCGGTGATTCCAATTTGCTGTCCTTTTAAAACCGCATCGTCAAAGCTGTATCCATTAGCCATTAAATCCAAAAGATAATTGGTGCAGGAATTCAGAATACCACTGAAAGCACGGATTTCAACAGCGG
The DNA here is from genome assembly GCA_002840755.1 of Chloroflexi bacterium HGW-Chloroflexi-10. Taxonomy (GTDB): domain Bacteria; phylum Chloroflexota; class Anaerolineae; order Anaerolineales; family Anaerolineaceae; genus UBA6170. The sequence continues at coordinate 10,156 of PHBZ01000030.1, forward strand.
GTAAAGCCTCACGAAATAAGGAGAATATCGGAGCACCATCCATAACAGCTGATTCAAAAAAGTATGCTTTATTTCTTTTTTCTGCTAAAACAGATAGTTCGTTGTATCCAAAAACAACCGGACCTTTATTAGCACTGACAATATGTTTTCCGCGATTTAAGGCGCTTTTTAAGTAAGAGAGTGCTGGTTGCCCATCAAATGGGTTTAAAGGCGTACTTTCTACCAAAAATTCGGCTGAGCAGGCATTGATGAATGCTTCACCATTAAAATTCTGACCGTTTTCACACAACGTAGTTAATGGATATCCACTTTCTATCAATTCTAATGCGCGGTTTAAGTTTACACCGGCACTATTGATGGCTGATCCATGTGACCCGGTAGCAATTCCGGTAACAATAATCTCAAGATCAAAATCACTTTTTAAAATAGCTTGTTTTCTTAACAAAAGCTTTGCGAATGCTTTACCTACATTACCAAATCCCATCAATGCAATTGATATTTGACGCATAGAGCCTCCTATCTAGATTGGCGGCCAGGGGTAAGATCGCCGGTTTTGTTCTGGTGCTGGAAAGAATGGTTTCAATAGAAGAAACTGTGCTCGCCTTAGCATGGCGCGCTTTTCATTCTGGTTAAGTAAATGATTAAATTTTTGTGTCAGTTTATGCTGGTTTGATTTTACTGTGTGAACAAAAATTTGTATATCTTTTAATAGATTCGCAGGAATTTGTTGATCAGCGTATTCCCAAATCACAGTGCGCAATTTCTTTTCTGCATGAAAACAGACTCCATGGTCAATTAACCAAATTTTTTTGTTTTGATCCATCAATACGTGGCCTGCTTTTCGATCGGCGTTATTTATTATAAAATCGAACAGGGCAATCTTTTGAATTATTTCCGGTGAAATCTCATTATTATTCATATAGTGGATTTGAGGATTGTGGTGGATGAACAATTGAAGTGATCCGCGACCATAAGGTCCGCTTTGGTTCATGACCGTGGGTGGAACGAAATGCCATTTGAGAAGTGTTGAAACAATAAATGCAGCAATTTCCCTTTGTGCCAAGGTGTGAATCGGGAAATCCCATAAGGGTTGTTCTCCCATGATGGGTTTGTAAATGGCTTGAAGGGTTTTATTCTCCCTTATGACACTAACCAAAAAAGTGTAATTTGATCCATGGATTACCTGGCCTTGCATTGAAACTTGGCCAGTCTGGAGAATTTTTACCGTTTCAGTGAGATTCTCTACAGAAAGGGGGTTAATGTTTTTCGTGACCATTCTTTTTAGGACAGAAATGTCCACTTGGTTCGATTGGTTCATTGCATAATGGGCAAATTGGTCGGCCCCGTTGAACGAGTTCCAGACTCCAGTTGGCCAAAGATTTTAATTGTTCCCGGCTGCACCAAAAACGAATTACATTGGTCTCAACTTCTTGATCGGTTTCTTCTGCGAGAGCATTGGCTTCCATCACGATTTCCCGGGCTATAAGGCATGCTTGTTCATTTTCACGATCATAAGCCAATCCAATTTCGCCAACGCGAAAGAGGGGATCAACCGGCGGAATAATCCGCATGGTCGATTCGGAATATTTTCCACCAGGTATTTCTAATTCGGGGTGCCTTGTTTGTAACTCATCCAGAAAACTAAAGATACCAATTGCCAAAGTCTGGAGTTGTACTTTTTCGATGATCAAGGTAATCGTTTGAGTGTTTGTCCAACCCTGTAAATAAAAAACCCTTTGACCGGGCTTCCCTATAGCGTCTGCTGTCAGATGTTGACACGGATTTAAATTGTTTTCCATGATGTCCTTTTTTTCATTTGATTGCTACTTTAGTATAACAAAAATAAAAATCAGGTTTGGTTGGAGTGTGTAAGGTTCAAATAAGAATTATTTTTATCCCATTCAGCCTCAATAAGCTTAACCGAAAAAGGGATAAAGTATGCAATTTTCTCTGCTAATATACTTGTATCGCCGCTGGTAATGATGAATGTGGGAGTTTTCAATTTATGATCAATAGCCGGCTTTTGCTGGATCTGCTGATAAATTTTAGCCGTTTGACGAGCGATAGCTGGCGCAGGATCAATAACTTGAACTTTTGGTCCAACTATTTGTTGAATTGCAGGAATAACGAATGGATAATGGGTGCAACCCAAAACGACTTTATCTATACCGGCGTTTATCATCGGTTCAAGAGCCTTTTTTAAAATATTAACAGTTGCTTCGGATTCAAAATCAGCTTTTTCAATTTGTTGAACCAATCCGGGGCAGGTATCCTGAACTATCTTTACACCATTGGCAAACCGTTCTATAACCGAGGCATAAAGTTTTCCCTGAAAGGTAGCGGGTGTAGCTAAAACACCGACGGTACCGGTAATCGTTTTTTCGGCTGCCGGTTTGACAGCAGGTTCCATTCCTATAAAGGGGATGTCCGGAAATTCTTTTCGCAGTTCTATTAAAGCTGCAGCGCTGGCCGCGTTACAGGCAACCACGATCATTTCAGCTCCCAAGTTAATCAGAAAATGTGTGATTATCCGAGAAAAACTTAATACTTCATTGAGGGAGCGTGGACCATAAGGGACATGATATTGGTCTCCAAAGAAAATAATTGGTGCGTGTGGTATTGTATTGCGGATTTCTCGTAAAACAGATAAACCACCAACACCAGAATCAAATATGCCTATAGCCTTTTTCAAAGGAAAAAATGTGTTCATTTCATAGTCGCTTGTATTAAGGCTTTGAATAAATTTTGCATTGCGGGCTTTGCCTGCATCCATTCCGGGTGCCATTGAACACTGATTAAAAATGGGTGATCAGGTTTTTCGAGTGCCTCAATGACCATATCCGGAGCATAAGCACTTACAATTAATCCGGAAGCAACTTCTTTAACAGCCTGGTGATGAAGAGAGTTGACTGTTACCTGATCACTTCCTATAATTTTTGCCAACTTTGAATTGGCTAGGATTTGGATCTGATGTGCTTCATAATCTCTGGCAATATCCGGGTACCAATCGTGGCGCTGGGCGTTTGGTAGTTGGGCTTCGATGTCCGTGATCAGAGTACCTCCAAAAGCAACATTGACAACCTGATGCCCGCGACAAATTGCAAATAAAGGTTTCTGTGTCCGGTAAGCTTCAAGAGTTAGCTCGATTTCAAGATCATCCCTTAGTGGATCAACATCAGAAATGCGTGAATTGTACGCACCATCAAACCGTTCGGGTTGAATATCTCCACCACCGGTCAAGAGCACGCCATCCAGTCGTTCAACCAATTCTCTGATTTGAGCCTGATTTAAACCAGTGGGTAAAATAATGGGAATTCCCCCCGCATTTTGGACAGCATGAATGTATTTATCGATCAGACTAATACGAACGAGTTGATTACTGCTTAAAATTTTCCCGGCAGAAATACCGATAATGGGTGTCATGTCATTACTCCAAAAAGAGATCATTAATGATAGAGAATTATTTTACTCCCAGATTCAAAAATTCAACACTAAATGGAATCAATGAATTTTTTCTTAATTGGAGTTAACATAAAATGGTGCAGTCGCCTGGACTGCACCTTTGAACCACCAAATGAAATGATGAATTAGTTGAATTTTTGTTTGAGACGGGCGCTTTTACCGGTACGATTACGTAAAAAGAACAATCGTGCGCGTTTTACTTTGCTGTGGCGTTCGACTTCAACTTTGTCGATGCGGGGTGAACGAAGGAGAAAAGTACGCTCAACACCAATACCATTGGTGGCGACTCGACGAACGGTGAAAGATGAACTGGCACCATTATTGTGTTTGTAAAGGACTGTTCCTTTGAAAACTTGGATACGTTCGCGATTGCCTTCACTAATTTTGACATGAACGCTGACCACATCCCCGGCACGTAATTCGGGAATATTGGGATTGACAGGGGCCTCGAGTGATTTTAAGATTTGATCCATCGTTAATTTCCTTACCAAATGGTTTGATTTCTATAAACAAACAAAATCGCCCTTAATTGTTTTATGGGCGAGTGCGGATTATAACATGAACCTTGCGCAGAGTAAAGGAGATTTATTGACAGGATTTATTAATTCTTTTTTGCTTCATGTCTTTTTGTTGAAATGCGGATAGCCATTTCTAGTTCATCAAAATTGACTGGTTTAAAAACATAACCATCCGCGCCGCTGCGAATTACTTCTTCCACCTGGGTCTCTTGACTTTCTGAAGACACGATGATGACGATGATATCATTCCAACGTTCTTTTTGACGGATGAATTTAAGAAAATCTATGCCGTTGACCCCGGGCATATTGATATCCAAAAAGACTATATCAGGCATCATGGCGCCACTAATGAGTTGCATTCCAGCCTGGGTGGCACTGGAGAAAGGCGTGACCTGATACCCCATCATCCGGCACATGGATTCCAGTGCGTTCCGAATATTCGTGTCGTCATCAATGATCCATACGTTTGCCATATTTTTTTATTACTCCAGATGATTTCGGATCGTATCCAATACCTGAATTGTAATTCCTTTTATAGCCAGTAATTCTTCGTCAGTTGCATTTATAATGCCTTCAATTGATCCGAAGTGGGTTAAAAGTATTTTTCTCCGAGCCGGACCAATCCCAGGAATTTGATCAAGTTGAGATGCTAGACCTATCTTGGAACGGCGTTTGCGGTGCGCAGTAATAGCAAAGCGGTGTGCTTCATCACGAATACGTTGGATTAAGTATAGTCCCTGTGAATATTTTTGCAAGCGTAATGAAACCGGGTTTCCTGGAAAAAAAAGTTCCTCCTCTTGCTTGGCCAACCCCGCCAAACCAAATTTTCCCATTAATCCAAAATCTGCAATAACCTGAATAGCTCGACTTAATTGTCCTTTCCCACCATCTACCAATAAAATATCAGGCAACATTGCAAAGGATTCGTCAGTTTTTTGACCAATTTTCTGGGCTTCCTGTGCATTTTTCCAACGATTAAAACGACGCTTTAGCACCTCTTCCATGCTGGCAAAATCATCTGGACCTTCTACGGTCTTAATATTAAATTTTCTATATAATTTTTTATTGGGCACACCCTGAGTAAACACAACCATACTGCCGACTGAGGCAGTTCCCTGGGTGTTGGAAATATCGTAGCACTCAATTCGATTAGGCGGTGAAACTAAAGAGAATGCTGTCTGTAATTCTGCAAGTGCTTCAGATTGCCGATTGGTATCCGCTACCCATTGGGTTCTTAATGCTTTTAGTGTTTCAATTGCGTTTTCTTTAGCCATATGCATCAAATCCTGTGGAGTACCTTCGTGAGGGACTTTTAATTCCACTTTTTTGCCACCACGTCGGGTATTTAACCATTGGCGGATAATACTAACTTCTTCAATTTCTGATGGCAATAAGACTTCAGCTGGGATATTTGCGGCTTCAGCATAGAATTGTTTGAGAAATTCTTCAATTACTTCATGATCTTGAGCTTCTTCGGTTCCTTCTAGTATGAAGTATTCTCTTCCAATTAGTTTTCCATTTCGTATGAAGAAAATTTGAACGCATGCTTCACCGTCATCTCTAGCTATGGCAATAACATCCGAATCAGTTTGATCGCTGGAAATGACTTTTTGCTTTTCAACGATTTGATCGATGGCTCGAATCTGATCCCGAATTGAAGCCGCTTTCTCAAATTGAAGTGCCTCAGCAGATTCTTCCATTTCTAATTGCAGCCTCTTTACGATTGAATCTGTACGACCTTCCAAAAAACGACAGAGGTCATCAATCATTTGCCGGTAATTTTCTTTAGAGATTGCGCCAATACATGGTCCGGTACATAGTTTTATGTCGTAATACAGGCAGGCACGTTTATCCAAACCTGTGATTTCCCGGTCGCAGGTAAGATAAGGAAAAATTTTACGGATAACATCCAGTGTTTGATGCACTGCCCACACACTGGTGTATGGACCAAAGTAACGACTGCCATCTTCGATCATTCGACGGGTGACAGTAACTTTTGGAAAGGCTTCGTGCCAATGAATTTTGATATAAGGGTAGCGTTTGTCATCTTTTAACCTGATGTTATAAAAAGGCCGATGTTTTTTGATCAGGTTCATTTCCAGAATGAGAGCTTCTAACTCTGATCCTACCAAAATCCAATCAATATGTGCAATCTTTTGCACCATTTGACGCGTTCTTGGGTGTAGATCACCGCTTTCATGAAAATATGATCGCACGCGGCTGCGAAGACTAATTGCTTTACCAATATAAATAATATCGCCGTTGCTATTCTTCATTAAATAACAACCCGGTTTTGACGGCAATGTATTTAATATTCCCTGAATGTGTTCGTCTATATTTGTCATTTTAATATGTCATTGCACAACCATCGGCGCGTGGATCACTTCCGGCACACAAAACACCGTTAATCGGGTCTTTCGTGATAATTTGTCCACGTCCAAAATATGAACGATTTATTCCAGTGATAGGTTTCACCGGATGACCTAATGCCGCAAGTTCTGCTATTGTTTTAAATGGTATACCTTCCTCAATCAGGATTGATGGACTAAAGGGATCAGGCTCAATACAAAATCTGGGTAAATCTAGGGCTGTTTGAGGGTTCAATTGATCCAGAAATAAGGAAATAGCCACCTGCATGTGTCCTTGAGGTTGCATAAAACCACCCATGACTCCAAAAGGCGCAATCAATGCCTGGGTATCCCTATGGGTAGCCAACGCAGGGATTATAGTGTGGTAGGGCCGCTTGCCTGGTTCTAACTGATTGGCATGCCCGGGTTGTAAACTAAAGTTATGACCTCGATTTTGTAAAGAGAATCCAAATCCTGAGGGCACGATGCCGGTTCCAAAGCCCATATAATTACTATTGATAAACGAGCATGCATTTCCTTCTGCATCCACTACGCAAAAATAAACAGTATCAGATGTGGCTGGTGGTACTCCATGTTGAATATTGGGATTTGATTTGATGGGTGATATGAGTGCGGATCGTGTTTTTGCATATTCGGATGATAAAAGCCAATCTACGGGAGCCGGATTGGTTTTCGGGTCGGCAATATAGTGCCATGCATCAGCAAAAGCAAGGCGCATAGCTTCGATTTGTAGATGTAATCGTTGAGAGGAAAGAGGCGGGAACTTCGTAAGGTCAAACTGGTTAAGGATATTTAAGGCAATCAATGCTGCCAGACCCTGACCATTGGGTGGACATTCCCAAATGTGAGCCTGTTGGTAAGCAAGACGAATTGGTTCGACCCAGTCGCTGGTGTGCGCTGCAAGATCGGAAAGCTGCATGACACCACCGGCTTCCTGGATGGTGCGAACAATCGCCTGGGCAATTTCACCTTGATAGAAAGTATCTTTACCACCTTTAGAAATTAGCTGAAAAGTTCGGGCTAATCCATTATTACAAAATATTTGGCCAGCTAGGGGAGCGTTACCATTGATCAGTAATTCTTTTCCATTCAATGCCTGTTCCAATTGGTTAACTGCAGCCCTTTGCCAGTAATAAGCAGTGATAGGTGTTACAGGAAATCCTTCTATAGCCAGTGCGATAGCTGGTTCCAGAAGGATTTCCATGGTTCGGTTGCCAAAGCGCTCATTAAGATCAAACCAGGCGGCACAAGCACCAGGCACAGTTACAGTATATGGGTGAAACGGAGGCAAAGTAACCATTCCGGCTTGATTGATTTTTTTAAGGGATAATCCTTGTGGAGATCGACCGGAACCATTCAGGGCAAATACCTCTCGTGTTTTAGCCTGATAGTATAAAACAAAAACATCTCCCCCGATTCCGGTAGAGGTTGGTTCGGTTACATTTAAAGTTGCAGCAACGGAGATCGCTGCAGAAGCGGCATTTCCTCCCTTTCTAAGTATTTCGACACCCGCGACAGTTGCCAGGGGTTGTGAGGATGCCACTATCCCGTGCTTTGAAAAAACTGGAGAACGACGAGAATTGAACTCAAATTCCACGGCTGGTTCTCAATTCCTCGTGATATTTCGTGTAGAGATCGTTTTCGGATTTAGACCACATATATTCCTTCTCCGTCGACGGCTTTGCCAACCACCCAGAACGGTTGATTCAAGGCGTTAGCTTTTTGCTTAAACTCGCCCAATTTTTCTTCAGGACAGGCAATTAACAACCCCCCGGAGGTTTGGGGGTCAAAGAGAAGCATTTCGGTTGCTTCATCAATTACAGGAGAAAATTCTATGAAACGACGGAAATACATACGATTATCAAATGCACCACCGGCGAAAAAACCTTGTAATCCATAGTTTCTGGCATTGGTTATGAAGGGTACATTTCTAGATTCAATGATCATCTTTATATGGGAACTTTGACTCATTTCATTTGCATGTCCCAAAAAAGAAAACCCCGTTATATCTGTAGCAGCTTTTAAATTGAGGCTAACGGCAATTTCAGAGGCAGTTTTATTTAAGGTTTTCATCCATCGTTTGGCTTCGGTGATATCTTCTTTTGTTGCTTTTTCGCGTTTAATTGCCGTTGTTGTTACACCAATTCCCAAGGGTTTGGTAAGAATCAAACTATCACCGGGCATTACTCCGGATTTGGTAAGAAGTGCTTTTGTTTCGACTAACCCTATCACTGCCAGGCCATATTTTGGTTCTTTATCCTGAATGGTATGCCCCCCGGCAATTACCGCGCCGGCTTCAAGTGTTTTTTCGCCGCCGCCACGAATTATTTCGCTTAATAATTCGTGTGATAACTGCGGTGGAAAGGCAGCTATATTCAATGCAAGGATTGGTTTTGCTCCCATCGCGTATATATCCGATAGGCTGTTAGCTGCAGCAATAGCACCATAGTCGTAAGCCTCATCGACCACTGGTGTAAAAAAATCTGTTGTAAATACGAGAGATTGAGTATCATTTAAACGCCACACAGCAGCATCATCGGGAGGATCTATCCCTATCAATAAATCCGGATAATTCTGCGCAAAAAAAATGTTTTTGAGGGGCTGCATCACGTGCGCCAGCGCGTCTGCGCTAAATTTCGATGCTCAGCCAGCACAACTGGATAGTGTTGTCAGCCTTATCTCTTTACCACTTGTTGAATTAGTATTCATTCGTTGTATTATACGAATAAGTGTTCTGTTTTGGCAAGAAGTTTTCAAAACACTATATGATATTAATAGTTTTATTAAGATTCAATGAAAAATTTCTGCAAATTTTTAACCCAATTACGAGATTTATTCCACCATATTTAATTCAGCTTCAGTTTTAAAGATTTAATGATCAGTATGAAAAGATGGTATATGGATTATTGTGTTGAGAACCTTATCATCATGTAAAATAAGGCAATGGTATGGAAAGAATTAACACTATTTGAAATTCGCAGGTTTGGAGGTTTGGATGCCGTAAGATTTTTTCCTGAAGTAACCCAAGCCAAACCTGGTCAAATGATCTATGCCTGGCAGACTGAGCTGGATATTCGCGTTACACCATTAATGTTTGTAGATACTATAAATGGGGAAAATTGGTTTGGTGGTCATTTGCCCTCATCTTGGCAAATAGGTAGAAAGTTTCATGTGCGAGGGCCTGTTGGCAATGGTTTTTCCAAATTAGATCGGTTTCAAAATGTTATGTTGATTGGGACCAGTTTATATTCGCCTTGCCTGACAGCCATTATTCGTGATGGATTGGTAAGTGGAAAAAATTTTAGTTATCTTGGAAAAGGGAATTTCGTGTTTCCGCCTCAGGTGGAGGTTATCCAGGATAATGAATTGTTGAACAATCTTGATTGGGCAGACTGTTTTATGCTTGAAATAGTTGGAGAAGAGTTTAATCTGGCTTGGCCATATGTTGAGAAAATTATAAAGACAAAGAAATTGGCTGAGGTGATGATCGTTAATCCTATTTTGTGTATGGGTGATGCGGAGTGTTTTGTCTGTGCTGTGAAAACCCAAAAAGGTTTCAAGCGTAGTTGTAAAGATGGGCCCATATTCAATCTATATGAATTGGATTGGTAATGGATATTTTAGCTTTTTTTGCACATCCGGATGATGAAACGATCCTGGCTGGCGGATTGCTTGCATATTTGAGTGAGTGTGGTTATCGGATTCATTATTTATGCTGTACGCGTGGTGAGGGTGGCGAAATGGGAGAACCAGCTTTGTGTACCCGTGACCAATTAGGTAAGGTGCGGGAAGAAGAGTTTATTGCGGCAGTGAAAGCTTTGGGAGGGTACAAATGGAAGCTTCTGAATTTTATCGATCCATTGGTAGGTTTTGATAATGTTTTATACCCATTTGTAGTTTCAGCGGATGATGTGGTTCCTTATCTGAGGGACTATATACAGGAAAATTCAATTGACATTATTATTTCACATGGATCAAATGGTGAATATGGTCATCCGGCACATCGGATGGTCTATGATAGTGTGGTTTCATATAATCAGCACACAGATAACATATTGCCCTGGTATACAGTTCAGGCTTATTATCCGAATTCAGCTAAACCTCACTTACTTAATAAAGATGACCCTGCAGATTGGATCGTAGATATCCGTTCTGTTTTTGAAAAAAAAGTGAATGCGGCAAGCGCACATTCGACCCAGCTTGATTTGTTTCTTCGCCGTAAAACCATTGAATTGGGTAGACCGGTAACATTACGTGAGGTGATAGTTACTGAAGAAAGCTATCGTTCCGTGGCTTCTAAAAACTACGATCCAATAAAATCAATCCTGATAGAAGCAGGAATTGAGATAAGCATAGTTAATCCAGGAAACTGACATGGATTTGGATTGGATTAAACCTGGACAATGGGTCAACGCCGCTGGAACGGGTGGTTTTAATCCTGGGAAAAATTTATTGCAGCAGTTTCATGAATTAAGTATGTTTATTACCAATCCGATTAGTTATCTTCCGCGGCTTCCCGCTGACTATTGTGCATTAATTGATTATTCTGGTGGTTTTTTGGTTCATACAGGTTGGCCGAATCCTGGTTTTTATAAGGTTATTCAAAAATATACCAGCGTATGGGAGAATGCCGTATGCCCAATTTGTCCGCATATTCTTGGAGAGGACCCTGACCATATTCAAAAAATGGTTACTACATTTGAAAACATTGAGAATATATATGCAGTTGAAATTGGCATTGACCTGGATACCAGTTGTGAAAGGATTCATACCCAAATACAAGCTGCATTAGGGGAGTTGCCAGTGATTCTTTCCTTACCTATCGAAAGAATTTATGAAGATTGGGTGTCAGAACTTTTTCAATCAGGAATAAGCGCTATCAGTCTGCAACCCTTACATGGAAGAATATACCGAAATGAAAAATGGATAAAAGGTCGGCTGTATGGGGGCGGTCAGCTTCCGATAACATTTCAAGCTGTCAATAAACTTAAGCAGTCTGGTTTACCGGTGTTTGCCGGCGTAGGTATCGTTCAGCGTGAAACGGTTCAACAGCTTTTTGAAATGGGTGCGTATGGATTTCAGATCCATGAACTTGCCTGGATGTTAGAATGAAGCTAAATTTCCATCCAAATGGTTACTGGTCCATCATTCACCAAAGCTACCTGCATGTGAGCTCCAAATTTGCCTTGTTGTGTGTTTATTCCCAGTTTGCCTAACTGGTCACAAAAATAATCCACAAGTGGTTCAGCTATAAGTGGTGACGCTGCATTAGTAAAAGATGGCCGGTTGCCTTTGCGTGTATCAGCATAAAGGGTGAATTGAGAGACTACGATAATCTCGCCTTTAACATCCAGTACAGAAAGATTCATTTTTTCCTGATCATCTGGAAAAATGCGCATATTTCCTATTTTTCTGGCTAGAAATTTTGCTTTTTCTTGATTGTCTTCCTGTCCTATACCTAGAAATACTATTAATCCGGTTTGAATTTCTCCGGCAATGATACTTCCATCTACACTGACAGAGCCGTTACTGATTCTTTGGATAAGAGCCCGCATATTTTCTCCCGAAAAAAAACAGGGATGGTATTTGCCATCCCTGCTGATTGTTTAGGGAAGTCCAATAGCGGCGCGTACTTCGATCATCGTTTCTTCAGCGATTACTCTAGCGCGTCGGCTGCCATCTGACAAAATATCCCATACCTGATCGCTGTTTTTTTCAAATTCAGCTCGCTTATCACGGAATGGCATCAATTTTTCATTTAGGTTTTTTGCAAATATTTTCTTGCAGTCCACACAACCAATTCCGGCATTGCGGCATTCTTTATTAATGGACGCAACTTCTTCGGGATGGGAGAAAATTTTATGCATAGTAAATACATTACAAACATCCGGGTTACCAGGATCAGATTTTCGTTGACGCTGCGGATCAGTCACCATCATCATCACACGTTTCTGGGTTTCTTCCTGCGTGGCTGCCATTTCAATGTGATTATCCAGGCTTTTCCCCATTTTTTGTTGACCGTCAATCCCTAAAACTTTAGGAAATTCGGTTACTTTCATTTGTGGTTCTATTAGGACGGTGGTATTGTAGCGAAAATTAAATGATCGGACTATTTCACGAGTGAATTCGATATGCGGCGCCTGATCAACCCCCACTGGGACGGTATCGGCTTTATATAAAACGATATCAGAAGCCATTAATACCGGATAGCCTACCAAACCATAGTTGACATTGTGAGGTTGCTGACGAACCTTTTCCTTGAATGTAGGCAAATCAGTTAATTTTCCCAATTGGGTTACCATAGAAAGAATGGTGTGTAATTCAGTTACTTGGGGAACGTGAGATTGGATAAAGATAATTGCCTTTTGTGGGTCCATTCCTGCTGCAAGCCAATCCAATACCATATCCAAAGTATTGGATTTGAGATTTTGTGTAGTGTCCAAAGTGGTTAGTGCATGGAGATCAACCACACAGTAAACAGCTTCATAATCTTGTTGTAAAGCAACGTAATTTTTCATTGCGCCAAGATAATTGCCTAAATGCTGGCGGCCAGTTGGACGTGCTCCTGAGAAAACTCTACCTTTTTTGGGATTCATAAAATTCCTTCCTTGCGCTGGTTTTTTATTCTTTCTGCAATTTCGCCAGGTTGAGCATGGCGGTGATTTTCTAATTTCGAGTATATCATTTGTTGATTAATAATTACTTCAAAACAACCCCCTTTTGCAGGGATGAGTTCAATAGATTTTATATCAGATTCAAAAATTCGTAATAATTCCGCTGCCAAACTGACAGCACGCTCTGTGTAATGTCAAACTGAGCAATACTCTATTGTAATATGCATTTAAAATTCTCCATCTAAAAAAATAATAAACCAGCGTTTACTGGTAGGAACGCTGGTCTGTTTTAGTGAATTTCTCAATAAATAGGATTTTAAGTCGTTTCATAAACTTGTCAAGTTCCGATTATTGTAGAGTTTGGTAGAATGGGGGTATGATACCATTCTCATCCAGAGTTCCTGTTCAAAAAAGATGTTTTGACCTACTTATATCATTTTTTGGTTTGATTCTTCTTTCCCCTATATTGGGGTTGCTCGCTTTGGTGGTCCGTGTAAAACTGGGATACCCTGTAATTTTCAAACAAGAAAGACCCGGAATAGATGAGAAAATTTTTACGTTGTATAAATTTCGCTCCATGCGGAATGTTTATGATGTGAATGGAAATGTGTTGCCCGATGAGAAGCGGTTAACTTCATTTGGTATTTTTTTACGTAGTTTCAGCCTGGACGAACTACCTGAATTAGTTAATGTACTTCGCGGAGATATGAGTCTTGTCGGGCCAAGGCCGCTTTTGGTCAGTTATTTGAACCGATATTCATCAGAACAACACAGACGGCATGATGTATTACCCGGGATTACCGGTTGGGCGCAGGTGAATGGCAGAAATGCCATTACCTGGGAAGAGAAATTCAAATTAGATGTCTGGTATGTTGATAACTGGACATTTTTGCTGGATTTGAAAATATTGTTCTTAACAGTGAAAAAAGTATTTCTCCGGGAAGGAATTGCTCATCCCGGAGAAGTAACTATGGAAGAATTCCGTGGCAAAAACCCGGATACTTATTCGGACACCGTGTAGGGCGAGATATAGCCATCTATTAAATCTTGTAAAACATCTTGGACGACTTCAGCTTTTCCTGATGTCAGTTTGCCTGTAGGTGATGAAATTTGAATGTTCACTGGATGAACTCCTGCTGTACTTCCAGTATGATTATCTAAAACAGATTGAATAGACGCCCGATAATCAAAGAAAATTGAAATGTCAACGAAGTCATATAGCGGGTGGCTCTCTGATAAATCCGACAAAATCAAAATTCCATTTTGTTTAAGATTGGTAGCAAAAATATCATTAAGATAAGCAGAAGGAACAAATAAGGCGTTTAAGTAATTGTTAGAAATTTCGGTGAAAGCATTTTCTGCTGTATTTGGATCACCACTGTTTGATAAATTTGCAGTGACGGGAAAGAAAACGACTGGTGCATAGATGGGAGCACAAAGTCCGCAAAAATACTTTCCGCCGTTATAAAAAACAGTGTTTGCTGGTGTGTTTTGGAAATTGATTTGAGGTAATAATCCCCCAAGTCGCCAATCTTCTGCAACTACCTCTCCTATATAGCCAGCCATAAATACAATATTAGCTGGCTCTTCTTTTAAAACAATTAAATGATCGCTGGGTTGTATGTCTTTTTCCGTAATAATAATAAAGGTTGTTTCTGCTTTATTTTGTATGTTCTGCAAAACATCATCGGATGGGTGAAAGATTAAAGCCCTAGAAATTTGTGAAAAATCCAAATCAGGCGAAAACTCCATTTTTTCAAAAATTAGATTATTAATAATTGCATATGTTTCTATCTCTGCAGAAATTTGTCCTGCAGGGTCATAGTTCTCCAGATTTTGTGTAAATACAACAAACTTTAATGGCGTGCTTGTTTGGGTTGGTTTTATAACAGATTCAGTTTCTTCAACAATAGCGATATTTACATCCATTGTTGGTTCCGTTGGGGTTTGTAACGGCACATTGTTTGAACAGGCAGACACCAAAACCAACAATAGTAAAAGAGTTGAAGTATGGAAGAGACTTTTAAATATCTTCATGAGGTTTCCAATCATTGTGAATTATTGTAGTGTATTATAATTGGCTTATGATTGAATTGAATATTCCCGGGAAAGGAATTTTCCAAATTGATTTTATTGTTTGTGATGTGAATGGAACTTTAGCAGTAGATGGTAAATTGTTGCCTGGTGTAATTGGAGCTATTCAAAGATTATCAGACAGAGTAAAGATTTATACATTAACCGCTAATACACATGGCAAACAAGAGAAAATTGATTTGGAATTGGGATTCCCATCAAAGATTATCCAAAGGGGACAGGAAATTGACCAAAAACGATCCTTTGTGGAAAATCTGGATGCCAATCGCGTGATTGCGATTGGGCAGGGCGCGAATGATGCCGGCATGTTGGAGGCATCTGCTATTGGCATCTGTGTGATGTCTAGTGAAGGTGTAGATGTTAAAACTTTGCTCAAAGCTGACGTAGTTGTTCCGGATATTCAAGCCGCATTCTCTCTTATAGAAAATCCTTTACGATTGGTAGCTACTTTGCGGAAATGAAATTCTCCAATACAGATCCCTCTTCACGATTTTCAAAAATTTCCCCTGACCGCCGCCGCCGTTATGCTCGATGGAATCTTGATGGTGTCGATGGAATGGAAAATTATTTAGCCATCATTGCTGCTCGCGTTGAGCCTTCAATGGAGTTTATTTTATTCAACAGTATTTTGGCAGTAATTTTTGTTGCGGCTTTTTTGTTGGATCAGTTTGCATTATTTATATTAGCTTTATTAATTTCCCCGCTTCTTTCTCCAATAATTGGTTTGGCTTATGCCGCAATTTTTGGAACATGGAAATTTTACCGGTTGGGAATAATATCCACTCTGATCAGTGCGCTCTCAGCGATTTTGGCCGGTCTTTTTTCTGGGTTTATAGGGAGGCAATTAACAGGTCGAAATTTTATTTTGTGGCATTACTTTGCTGGCTTCTCGTGGGCTAATATTATTTTGATATTTTGTGGTGTCATTCTTATTATTGCCACCTTCGTCCGAAACCCAAAACAAACCGGATTGGTTGCAAATGTTGCTCTGGCTTATGGTTTTTATTTACCCTTAGCATCCGCTGCGTTTGGGTTGGGTATTGGTGACCACTTCGGTGCATTCACAGGCTTAAGCACGTTTGGAATTCAATTTGGTGTAGCCATATTTTTGGCCGCCGGCTCTTTGATTGTTTTAGGGATGCGTCCAGATAAAATTATCCGTTCCTGGGGATTCTTTGGATCGATCTTAGTTTTAATCGCAATATCTATATATTTAATAGCTGGCCCTGGGCTTCAGCAGCAGTTGAAGGATCCTGTTCAGGCTACACCGATAGTTGAGGAAACCCCAGCCCAGGTTACACAAACTATCACCGAAACCACTCTTCCAATAATTCTACCCACGCTGCTTATTGAAAAAACTGCGACGATCAAGCCCGAAATAAGCGAGGTAAATACAGCCACTCCTACGCTGCCCCCTACAATAACCCCAACTATTACGCTAACACCGCTTCCAACGCCTGTATGGGCAGAAATTCGGGTCGAAGACGGTAATGGAGCAAATGTTCGTGCCGAACCGGGATATTCCGGGAGGTTATTGAGCACAGTATTAAATGGGACAGTAGTTGAGGTGTTGCCGGATGTCATGGTGGCAGATGGTGTTACCTGGATAAAAATTCGTTTACCGGACCAAACAGAAGGCTGGATCGTACGTTCGTTGATCGTCTCAGCGACACCGGCACCTGAATGGTAGTTTAAATTTTCTTTTGGAGGTAATTATTTTATGACAATTCATTTTGGTACGGATGGTTGGAGGGCAGTAATGTCCGATACATTTACCTTTAGCAATTTGCGACAGGTGACACAAGCAATCTCGGATGCCATCGCTTCTGAAGCCTGGTTAAATGGTTCAACAGTGAATGAAACCCCGGTTACAAAATCGGTAGTTGTAGGCTTTGATACCCGTTTTTTAAGCGATCGATATGCAGTAGATGTGGCTCGGGTAATGGCAGCGAATGGTTTTAAAGTTTATTTGGCTCAGGCAGATGCTCCTACTCCGGTAATTTCATACGCCGTGCGCCATCTAAATGCAATTGCCGGAATTATGATTACCGCTTCCCATAATGCACCTCGTTATAATGGGGTGAAATTAAAGTCTGCATATGCTGCCTCAGCATCTCCAGAGCAATGCCGTAAAGTTGAAGTTTATTTAAATGATAATGAATCACAAGGTCGTGGTCCAAATTTAATGGATTTTAATCAGGCAAAAGAACTGAAATTGATTCGCCGTTTTAACCCTATCCCGGCATATCATGAATTCATCCGTGGTTTAATTGACCTGGATAAGATCGCCGATAATCCTCAAAGGATTGTGGTTGATTCTATGTATGGATCTGGTCGTGGTGTGATACGTACCATTTTACAGGGGACGGGGTGTGAAGTAACCGAGATTCGCGGTGAAATGAATCCAGGATTTGGAGGCGTACATCCGGAACCAATTGCTCGCTATCTGGGTGCTTTGGCTGGAGCAATCAGTATGGGAATGGGCAATTTTGGGTTGGCAACCGATGGGGATGCTGATCGTATAGGTGCTATGGATGAGCGCGGGAATTTTGTTGACCCACATAAAATTATGTCATTGGCTTTGAAGTACCTGGTAGAAAAACGAGGGATGAGTGGCTCAGTTGTACGTACTGTATCAACCACACGAATGATTGACCGTCTGGCCGCAAAATACGGCCTCACCGTGCATGAGACACCGGTGGGTTTTAATCATATTGCAGATTATATGATGAAAGAAGACGTTTTAATCGGCGGCGAAGAATCCGGCGGTATATCATTTAAAGGACATATACCGGAGGGGGATGGCGTGATTATGGGATTGTTATTATTGGAAATTGTTGCAGAATCAGGCATTACATTATATGAATTAGTCGAAAACTTATTGCAAGAAGTTGGCCCAGCAGAATATGAACGAAAAGACATTCGTTTGAGACTACCTGTATCAAAGGAGAAGATGGTTGCTCACCTAACTCAGGAAGCTCCTCAAAGCATTGCAGGTGAAAAATTAGCAGCAATTACCACAAGGGATGGCGTAAAATACCTTTTTGCTGATGACTCCTGGCTATTGATCAGACCATCCGGAACGGAACCAGTATTAAGAGTGTATGCCGAAGGTCGCTCCAAAGAAATGGTAAAAGCAATGTTGGCATATGGTGAAAGTGTGGCAGAGACAGTACATTAATCAATAAAAAAAGAACCCGACAAGGGTTCTTTTTTTACAGGAATAATGCGTATATTTGGCGATCTTATTTAGCGGAATAGCGTAATCTGCGTGCCATAACGATGACGAGAATCAGGATCAATGCTGCCCCAAACAACATAGGTAGTCCTACTTCATCGGCAAATCCGGTAGTTGGTAGTTGTGTTGGGGTTAATTGTGCTAACTGGGTCGCTGCTGGTGTCCCTGTACCTAAAACAGCTGCAGCAGCCTGAGTTTGGAAGGCAGCCACTGTTGCAGTTCGCGCAGCCGGATCGGTTCCGCCACCTGCTCCTGGTGTTGACACTACACTATCTGTAGGTGTCGGAGAGGCCACGGCAACAACAGCGGTATTGGTCGGAGCGGCAGAAGTAAAAGTAGGTAATGCTTTTTGTGTTGCCATATTCTGCTCGACCGCAACAGTTTGTGTGGCATACAATGAGATTGCGGTATTTTGGGCATTAATTACTGCGGCTTGGTTCTGTAGATCTGTTGATGTTTTTGGGCCACTCAATAAGATATAGATAATGAATCCTATGATGGCCAGGACGACAACAGCGCCTAATATGCCAACACCGATGATAAAACCACGGTTACTTGAACCTTCCTCTGAGGGATCCTGAGAGTTTGCTTCTTCCTCAAACCCTTCGTTGTCGTCAAATTCATTTAAATCCATGAGCGCATCTCCTTCTCTAATTATTGTTTACTTTACTCCAGGATATCCAAATTCGCAAGCGGAATCATTGCCTGATCTTCTTCCTGAAACTCTACTTGGGCACAAATAGCGCGTACGCCATTAGCTAAAGTTGTTAAGTTTTGATTCATTTTTACAATAGTAGCTGCTTTGCCTATATGGGGTCCTGTATTTACCCGAACTACTTTTCCTTTTTTAAATTCGATAATTTCCGTAGCAAGATGTCCATCCACTGGTAACGGGATTACTATTTCCGGTTTTTCCAAAGATCTATGATTGTAAATCGTATTGATGGATACAGTTCTCTTTTGGTTTGATTTTAATAAATCAAAGGAGCGTACATTCATAGGAATTTGGCCGAATCCTTCTATTAGCATGATTGGAACTTCGACTTGCATAGCTAATGGGATCAGATCTGGATGCATGCTTGCTAAAATTATTCCTTTTAGCGGAAGTTCATCTGCAATTTTTAAAACTTCAGGGTTATTACATGTCCCAGCCATGATGATGGCTCCCCGCATACTGACATCGATAAGATTCATGGTTAATTCTTCATCAGCTTGAGAAACTAAACAATAAAACATTCCCGAACCGACCTTTTGATTTCCCCATGATCCCTGTATTAATGCCCCATCATTTTCTAAGATAGCGCCACGTTCTGGTAAAATTTCTATAACAGTAGAATCAAAACCAGCCAGTAAGCTCTTTGGATTTTTTAAAACCCTGCAAAGGACCTGACTCCCTGAAATAGATACCACTACGCAATCTTCCTGAGCTTTAATGGATTTTGCAAACAAACCTTTAGTCTCTGCGATTACATCTCCCTTTTTTAGAAGGTTACCTCCACTTAAATTTATTGACCTGCGGGCTTCTTCCAGGGTATCGAGATTCAACAACCGCTTTAGATTATATTGAGTATAAATTTCTTCAGGGTAATAAGTAGCAATGACGTCGCCTGCATTAAGTTTTTGTCCAACACGCACCAATAAATCTCCTTTACCGGTAAAGCATCGGGTGCGGCGAATTTTTGTAACAGCCAGTGTGTGGTAAATCGGGGCAAACATAGTTAAATCCTTTAGTTGCAAAAAATATGCCAATAAATTTTATGCGAGACTATTGCG
Source organism: Chloroflexi bacterium HGW-Chloroflexi-10 (assembly GCA_002840755.1). Lineage (GTDB taxonomy): Bacteria > Chloroflexota > Anaerolineae > Anaerolineales > Anaerolineaceae > UBA6170. Next base: position 30,224 of record PHBZ01000030.1, read on the forward strand.
CCATTTCTTTAATAAATCTCTGCGGCGTGCTTCATCTTTGGGTAATGGTAATGGTCTGCCACGCGCATCAATAATGACGCCACAAAGTCCTCCCTGTACGATTAATCCCTTTGTAAAATTCCGGCCTAAAGGATCAATTTCAACTTTTCGGAGAGGTTCAATGAAAATTCTAGCCATTTGTCCAGCCAAAATTGGTAATTGAAAGATTGACCCCTTATGGACAGTGAATGTTTCTTGGTGGCTGTCATCCTGTTCCACCCTGATTTTTAATAAAGGTGAGCCGAACCTTGCATTGGATTGGGCAGAGATAACTTTTGACAAAAGCGTAATGGCAGAGCTCTCCATGATTTGCACAGGCAGAAAACGATTTTCAGGTGCTATGCTTCCCAACGCCGGTAAAATTCCGTGAATATCGAGATAAAAGTTCGTGATCCCAAATGGTTGGATGCTATCTAATAATGTCAGTAAGACGTCATTACGTGATAATTGGTTTGCGAAAACGTCCCCACTGACGATTACCTGATTGAATACGGTGGGAATATTGGGCCAATTCATAACGAGTTTTCGAATTTGCTTCTGTAAGTAAATCCTGATTAATGCCTGTTCTATCGATAAACTGGATTCAGTTTCCGGTATTTGAGAGGGATGAATAGCCTTATTATTTAGAAAGGTTTTTATTTCATCATTGGCATGGTGTATATATGACCATGAGATGATTTCGTTGATGAGATTGGGTTTTAAAAACGCGGTTGGGTCAGAAGTTGGTGTGGATTGTGATGTTTCCATTCCAATAGTGCCTTGATTCCCCGCTGCTAGAATGGAACCTTCTTTATTCATATCAATGACTAGAACACTGCTCTCGGGTTCATTCGATAATTGACTTAGAAAGCGGGTCATAATACTTATTGTCATACTATAGGGCATTGGAATATTTTTACAAATGGAGGCAATACTATGGAAACCGCCAATTTTCCTTGAGATAACTTCAGCGGATACTTTTGCTAATTTGTTTTGCGCGGGGCCAAAATTCTCGAATTCAATTTGCGGGCGAATATTAGCAGAAATTGAAATATTTGTTTGATCCCCGACACTTTCTTTCACTTTTGTAGCCATTTGGGAATTCCCTGCATAAATCAGATCGGGACGTTGTTCTTTCGCCAACAAACGAGTGCCATAGTTGAATACATCAACCAATTTTAATATTGACCGGGTAGCTCCATGTTCTGTTCCGCCAGCCAAGAAGACAATATCAGGTTTTTTATTTACAAACATGGACATGATTTCATCGATTTTTCTAGTATCGTTCATGCTGATTTGGTCAACAACTTGTATTTGTGTCAGTGAAACCAGGCGGACGATGCTTTGAATAGATACATCATCTAATAGGCCCATCGGAACGATTTTCAAAAATCCCATAAAGCCATATGTGATAGTCAGATGATCTACTCCGCTGCCATCCGGTTGGCTCGGAATAATGATATTGGAATCTGAGCCAATAATCGTTTTTCCTGAAATGGTCTGGATTTTATCAATCGCCCGGACAATACCTTCTCTTATATCATTGAAAGGTTCAAATGCTGTCGACTGTACTTCGCTAGTTGCAATTAAATGATATTTTTCATCGACTACATCAAATAAAAAAAGTTTACAAACGTGACGGTCTATTTTTATTGATAAAACTGTTGCGGTATCTACTAGTTCACTCATCAGAAATTTTTTATCCTATGAAGAGTCGATAAATAAAGGAAATGATAAAATCCAGCCGTTCTATCAGAGCAATTAAACTGGATAAAATTACGCCAGCAAAGATAGAACCAAATGTTACGGAGAGAAAAAATCCGCCTGTGGTCTTGAAATATGAAAGAATTTTGGTGGTATTTGAATTTGGTTGATTATTTGTTCGAACAGTGAACTGAAAATAAAGCAATGTAGAAACAGTTCCGATCAACATGATGAGAGCAATAATTATTGGAACACCGCCATTTTCGGGAGTGGAAAATGCGGATGTGGTTGCACTGATTTGAGGAAAGAGAGTGCCTAGGACTGCGCCTGTAATGATTGTGCCTGTCCCTGCACCTACAAGAAACGCCATTGAGATATTTCCCAGTTTGCTCATACGGGGCGAGAGTTTAAAAAAGATTAATAGGGATAATAATGTAGGAGCGAGTGTATAAAACAATATAGAAGTATCTCCGGACAAAAATGGAGTAACTAGTCTCGGAATAATGATTTGATTAACCAATTGCACCATAACATAAGCGGATGTCACACCAACAAAAATATATGTGGCGATTTTAAATAGGGGATTATCTCCCAGCAGATAACTAAATATCATGAGTGTTATCACAAAGCTGACAAAAGCCCAAATGAATTGATTCATAATTTATGCCCGCTTCTCTGTATTTTGTAGTTTTTTTGCAAAAACAAATAATTGCCAGGCCCCGCCAGCCAAAATAATGACGATAAACAGGATAATTCCATATTGGTAAGAGTTCCAATATTTTAAATTGAATCCTGCGTTATTTTGGGATAATTGTTGGTAGGATATTCCGCCATACAGACCGCTGATCATACCGTCGATTTGATTAGAATCCGCATATGGTTGTAATAACGGGGCTGCCTGATTGGTCACGGCTACCAATTTAGGGATTTTTACTTGGGTTATCTCCATTTGTTCAATCCATAGTTTTCCATTTTCAGCATTATCTGTGATAAGAAGAATGGCACTGAATGAATTGATCGATTGAGGTAGTTGTTCGGCTGCAGCCTGGTCCATATATTGTTTGGGGTTGTTGAGTATGTTTTGCGCTGCGAGACTATCTCCGGGAATATATCCATGATTTGCCATATTGCCACTGTTATTGATAGAAGGATAGGAATAAATCAGGTTTTCCATCAAATTATTTGCGATTAATACACCATTCAGGTTCGTGGACATGAAATCCATTTTGCTATTTAGTAGAAAAAGATTTTCAAAGATCGATTTCATCATTGTGCTGATCTCGGCCACAGAAGATGCATCAGCATCGATGATTATTAATATTTTGGCGGGTGTCTCCGGGTTGAGCATCAGGTTATTAAGGATGGAAGTGAATCGATTGCTTTCTTGTTTAAACACATGCGGGAGTTTTACAGAAGTTGTGTCCAGAAACAGTGATGTAACAAGTACAAAAAGCAAAATTGCCGGGATCAAAAACCGAAGAACTTTTTGGAAATACTGTGGCAACGATTTTGTCGTGGAAATTGTCTTTTTATCTTCCGTAAAAATATTTTCTAATAGCCCCGCATGGATTTTTTGTTTCTCGGTTATGTTGAGGCGGACATTATAGATTGGAGGCGGAGAATAGCGCCCGGCAGCATCTTCTGATGAAAGTACACCTTGTAACCCCGCTAATGGGCCTGACTTTTCCACTTTTCTTTTGTTTTCAACTCGAATTTCCTGTGGAGAAACCGCCTCAACCGGGCGCATGGCCCTAAGCCAACCTGGCAATTGCGCTGGTTCGATCAAAGAGGGATCGGAAAATGAGTTTGATTTTTCATCCATTGCCTGGGCGGCTTGTTTTGCTCCTTCTTCAGCCGCATCTAATTCACCAAGCCAATCTGGCATATTATCCATCATAAATGGTGCTGAAGCAGGAGTTTGATCATCTAGTGTTTCGATTTCACGATCCAGGACAGAAGATGATTTTGGGGTAATTAATGGCGGTTCGTGCAAGTTTTCTTCATGAGAAGAAAGTTCCTGATCGGCTAACCAGCTTGGAAGCTCTTCAAAATGTGTAAAGGGTGATTCGTGCGATTCTTCGCTTTCTGTGGAAGTTAAATCTTGAGATTGTGTAGTATCTATTTTATAGAATTCTTGGTCAGTATTTTGTGATTTTTCTAATCCGAGATCATTTAAGAGATTGTTGTTATCATTATCAAATTCTGAAAAATCTTCCAAGAAAAAGGGGGAATCAGCAGGAGGTGATGATTTTGGTGAATCACTTAAAGATTGCTTCGGTTTAGCAGGCGATTCCTCAGTCTTTTCTGATGTCGTAGCTTGTTCCATTTCTTCTAGCCAGGATACCTCATTTTGATTCGAAACAGATTGTGGTATTGGCTGTGTTGAACCACTTAACCACTCAGGAATCTCCTCGGTCGGAAGGTCTAATGGGGCATCATTTGCTTGATAACTGGATTGGGAGAGCCAGTCCGGAATATCTTCATGATTGGGTTCCTGTTCTGACTCATATCCTTGGACCTTGTTGCTAAATTTTGTAAGCCATTCAGGAGTACCTTTTTGTTGTTTTTCATTAATTTCCGAAAGAAAATCTGATTCTGTAGAATTTTTAACCCAGTCTGGTAATTTTTCTTTGGTTTCTTGTTCCTCCGCTCTTGTTTTTGGAGAGGTAGCAGGTGTAGTTGTTCTTTTATCTTCTGTTTTTGAGTTTGAGAGCCACTCAGGTAATTCCTGTGAAGTAGACTCTTCCTGAGTCTCTTTACTATTTGCTCCTAAAGTATCTATCCTGTTTGGAAATTCTTTTAGCTCTTCATCATTTGTTACAGGAGAAAAACTTGAATTTCCAGCATCAGTCTTAAATTTAGGTTCAGACTCACTTAATGTTGTCTGTTCGATATCTGGTTTTGTTTCAGGATTTTTGGACGAAAAACGGGAAAACCAATCAGGAATTTCCTCCTGGCTTGGCGTTACATTTTCTGGTTCAATATTTTGTTGGGATTGGGATGTGGATTGCGTTTCATCTGAACGGAATTGGTTTAACCAGTTAGTTTCCTGATTGGAAGAGGCTTTAGGCTCACTTTCGGGCTCAGATCGGAACGACGAAACTAAATTATCAATAGCAGAATCATTATTTTTATCGGACTGACCAGATAATTTTGAGAACTCTTCCTCAGCTGTTTTTCGATCACGAATTTTTGAAAGCCAATCCGGAATTTCTTCATTATCAGGTGTATCCTGAGTATCTTCAAGCGGCGGAACATTTGTTGAACTTTTATCATCGGAAAAAGTCCTCAAATTATTGAGCCAGTCTGGCGTTTGTTCAGCTTTTTCAGAATTTACTTTAGGGATTTGAAATCCACAGCGAGTACAGTGTATTGAATTAGCTTGATTTTCATTTCCACATAAAGGACATTGAATAGTGTCAGCCATGATTTTCACCCACTAAATGGTCTTTCGAGACCAAAAAGAACTCGTAAACCTACCATGATTGCTCCAAAGGAAATCCCCAGGAGTATACCGCGTGCACCTGCGATAGGAAGTTGATCGATAATATATATCAAATCTGATAATACCGGAATCTCGTTTCCGATTGAGAAAAAACCACTTAATGTGATCAGAAATACCATTGTACTGAATATGAATACCAACCCAGTAGCGGATTGTCTGCGGTGAAATAATTTAAAACATGCATAAAACAGACTGATCGAAAGAATAGCCATGAGACTAGATTCACTTGCGAGAATAATTGTTCCTGTCCAGTTCATGAATAGTGAATTGTTTTCGCCAAATACAAAACCAAGGATCACGGTAAATAAAAAGCTAAGTAGAAAAAATATACTGTAAAAATCTTTCTTGGGTGCTACAAAAATCTTCTGCCAGTGAACCCCCAATAAATTTAATATCGCAACCAGAAGCGCTGCTGCACCAATCAGAATTGCCCAATCGACAATAACCATTTTGATCATCGATACGGGGCTTTGTGGGAACAAGATTCCAATGATAACAATAAGCGCTGTTGCGATAGCGATAGAAGTAGAAACTGGTGATTTCATAACACCCCAACTAATTTTAAAATCGACCCAATAATTAAAACAGAAATTGTTATCCAGCGGAGAATGTCTTGTATATGAAGATAGGATCTTTGTTTTCTTTCATTACTGATAAAAGATGGGATGGCAAACATTTCCTCTCCGAGAAGCAGTTCATCAGCACAAGCATAGGCGGTAGCTTGCCCTTGCAGGTTATCTGTCGCAACAAAGCTAAAACCGTTTTTCCGATCAGCGGCATCGGTCATTAAGGCGATTTCAGGACCAAAATTCCCAATTAATAATTGTGTGGCCGCATCTTCCTGGGCGATAACTTGCATTGTGCCTGCCACATAACTGAAATTTGTCGCGCCTGTAAGGTAGCAGCGGTCTGAGGTGTATCGTTCCAATTGTCCCAGCGAACGATACGATGCCTGAATAATATCTTGTGACAGGATTGCTAGATCTCCACTACCGCTGGTGGTCACAGGAGGTTTATCACTCAAGGTGCTTTGTTGTGATACTTTTTCAAGTGTTGATAGAGCAACCAGAGATGCTGCTCCACTTTGTTCTGTTATGTTGGAACGCCCCAATGAGAGATGTAATCTTTTTCCTTGTTCAATGGAAAGACCGATTGCCTGTCGCATTTTATCAAATGCGGAGATTGCCCGAATTTTAATCCATTTCTCCGGATTAAAAAATACAAACACAAGGTACCCTGATCCAGCGATAAAAATTAATATTAAGGCAAGTGTATTTTGAAAATTATTCATGCCATTCCTCTGACCGTAAAAAATTAACAAACTCAGTTGATTTATTGGGGTCTTCTAATATTCGGGCAAATTCGGACCAGGCATTATTTCTAATATATGGTTCAGATAAATAGATAGATTGAGAAAGTACTAACTTTAATGGTAAGGCTGTTTCTAACAAGAATAAGATTGGGGTTAACAAGTGATTCTGTTGTAAGAATTGAGCCAACTTATTCCAATCTGATTCGTGAAAAGTATTCATATCAAAAGTATAGCATACTTCAATTTGTACTTCTTTTCTTTATACCTTTCATTTTTATCAATTTCTTTCCTCCCCCACGATTGACAAAATCCAAAACTTCCTGGATCATAGATTCATTATTTTTCCAGAACGTGCTGATTTGTGATTGATATGCTGCAATAGCTTTATACCAGGCGTTGATATCCTGCGTGGACAATGGAAATTCGGTAAACATATCATCTAGTGAATTTATTTGGAATGTTTGGTTAGTTTCTTGATTAATGTACGGGAAGTCCTGATAAAACAACAAATTATTAGAAGGTAAGAGGTTGACAGCAGCTACAGTAATACGATGATCCAGATGGCCGCCAATTCCCAACGGAGAAACGATGGAAGTATCTATAGAATAGAAATCTGAGATTAACTCCTTGATTTCATTTACCAAATAATTCTGGGATGGTGGAATATCTTGAAATAAATCCTCTTCACGCATGATCACGGGATTGCCTTCAATATCTGTTCGATAGATACAGTCAGGAATCTGCAGGTAAATGCTTTTTGCACCCAGAATATTTGCTGCATTGAGATCTTCATCTCGTCGTTTGCTGATGGGATTATTAGGTAATTGCCAGCGGGTGTGCAATTCCTGGGCAAAGGGAGTAAAATCAGAATTTAGAGGGTCTCCGGAAAAAATAGTCAGGATTTTCACTGAATTGCCTTGATTGATCAGGTAATGAATGATTGCTCCGCATGAAAGGACTGCGTCGTCCAAATGTGGTGATAGAAATACATATTTCATAGTTCCTCATTCTAATCCATGTTAAAATAAACGTAAGAGTATGTCTACTTTCTTTGTTGGACTCAAAATCAATCTTCTTTTTATAATAACAGATCCAATAAAGAGTAATTACCAGATGATTCTCTTGGATTTTCTAAATTTTTTCAAGGAGAAAAGAATGGGTATTTTTGCAGATTTATTTGGACAAAAACCGTATCCGAGGCACGCAAGCGATGAGGTTGAGCGTTTACTGACTGAATTATTAAGGATTGGGAAAACTGATGATTTTCTTTCCGAGCGACCAGGTTCACCTTTTAATATGCAATGCAGGCATGTTCGTGCACGACAAATAGGACAAAGGTTTCATGAGGTTGGTGGTTTACCACTGATGTTATATGTGGCGAAACAAGTAAGAAAGAAGTTGGGTAAAGATATACATTCTCATTTAGAATACGCATGGACAGATATTGGGGATTGGGTTGAATAAATCTTAGTTGGGATAATAATTAAGTGCCTTAGTTCCTGATTTTTATTTGATAACGTAGTCTAGGATTTAACCTGAAATATTATCTTTACGAATATTGGTGATCAGGTAATGAAAATTCCCAGTATCGACATTCTTGGTATAAAAGAAAAAATTCGTCCAGTTTATAATTTGCTTAACCACCACCTACATGGTGCATTGGATGTTTTACGATTTGCCGCTCAAAATTTTGCCCGGGAACGAGCGCCGGAAGCCGCAGCATCTCTGGCGTATTTTACTTTTTTTTCATTATTTCCAATCATTCTTGTTTTAATATCTTTTGCTAGTTTTGTCTTAAAATCACAAATGGTTCAGGATCAAATATTTGGGTATATCATAGATTTATTTCCCATTAGCCCTGAAATTGTAGAAAACAATATTGTCAATGTTTTATCTCGTCGTGGCACCGTTGGTTTTATAGCAATTATTGGTCTGGTGTGGTCAGCTTCCAGTGTATTTACTACTTTGTCTCTCAATATTGATCGAGCATGGCCTGAAAATGCATCGCATAATTATTTTGAACGCCGTTTAATGGGATTTGCGATTCTGATTGGTTTGGGTGTCATTATTATAGTTTTATGGTTTTTACGGGCTTTACTTCAAGTTGATTTTATCTCACAATTATTAATTTATTTCCAGGTACCTATTTTTAATACTACTTTATGGGATTTAATTGTTTTTATCTCCCCGCGCTTATTCCGGTTTTTGATGTATTGGATTATGTACCAGTGGCTGCCTAAAGCAAATGTCAAAATGCATGAGGCTTTTTGGGGCGCTGCCGTTACAACAATTTTAACAGAATTGATTACTCAGGCGATGAGTTGGTACTTATCCAGTCAGTGGGTGCGTTATGAATTAGTGTATGGATCATTGGGTAGAATAATAGCGATGCTCCTTTGGATTTATTTTTCATCCTTTGTAATTTTATTTGGAGCGCATATCAGTTCAGCTGTTGCTAAAGTTGCCAAACAAAAGAAACTTTTTTCAAAGTCCGATCTGGGCAATTTACATGGATGATTATGATGCTTTATTGTTCATCCGATTAATCCAATCCTGAATGTTTTGATTTACTTTGACTAACGCTTCCTCTAAAAGTGGACGGGTATTTTCTACTAATTTTTCTCCACTTGCTGCTGCCTTTTCCAATCCCTTTTTAATATCTTGGATTGTTTCCTGTCCCTTGGGTGATTCCACTTCTTCCTTTATGGATGTGGTAATTTTATCAAGAACATCGATCATGCCAATTTCCAGTTCTTTTAATTTTTTACGATTATTTTCATCATTCCAGGCTGTATCAAATGCCTCTTCAAGACTTTTGCCCAATTGTTCAAATTGTTTTCCCACATTTTGCCAGGTTTCATTAGTTTTGTTTTGGTCTTCCATTTTTTCTCCGTTTAGTTGAAGCGAGCTATAATATACTTCTTGTCAGAATGCTATTATAAATCTTCTCCGAAATTTCTATTTGAGAAAAGGTGAATTATGCAAAATATATTACCGATTTCTGCCAACCGAGATTCTTCAGGCAGATTATATCTACATGACTATTCAATCAGAGAGCTGGCAGATAAATTTCAAACCCCTTGTTATATGTACGATGCTGATACGGTGATCGAGAACGCAAAACAAATGCATCAGTCTTTCTCTAAATATTATCCCGGCGAATATGAAGTTACCTATGCTGCAAAAGCCTATTTTTCCCTGGGTTTTGCTAGGGTTATCAATCACTTGGGATTGGGAGTAGATGTGGTAAGCCTGGGAGAGTTGAAAATCGCACATTTAGCTGGTTTTTTGGCTGAACGGGTTCATTTACACGGAAATAATAAATCTGAGCAGGAGCTGAGATACGCGGTTGAATGGGGTGTAAGTGATATTGTTGTGGACAGTGTGGCTGAAATGGAGTATTTAGCGGGATTAGCACTCGAATACCAAAAGAAAGTTTCTGTATGGATAAGAGTGACTCCCGCTATAGAAACAAACACGCATAAACATATACAAACAGGTCACAAATCCAGTAAATTTGGAGTGCCAGTAGAAGACGGTCAAATTAAGCAGGCGATTCAATTAGCAATAGACAGTGAGTGGTTGGAATTGGAAGGTTTGCACGCCCATTTGGGCTCTCAATTATTTGATTCCATGGTCTATCGGCAAGCATTTGATGTGTTTGCCGATATTTGTTCTGCAACTGGTTTTTTTCCGAAAGCAATCAGTGCAGGAGGCGGATGGGGGGTCGCCTATACATCAGATGAAAATAACCATGAATGTGATGAGTGGATCAAGGCAGTCAGCCAGGCCGCTTATGATTTTGCCGAAAAATTGCATATCGATTTACCAAAATTAGTTATTGAGCCAGGAAGATGGCTGGTAGCACGAGCTGGTTTGGCAGTCTATAAAGTGGGTTTTTGTAAATTTTCGGCTGCTGGTCATTATTTTGTCACAGTGGATGGCGGTTTATCCGATAATCCCAGACCAGCGTTATACGAGGCAAAGTACGAAGCTGTTTTAGGTGAAAGGGAATCAGTAGGGCTTCTTCATAATGCTAGTGTTGTTGGGAAGTTTTGTGAAAGTGGAGATTTACTTATTCACGACACCCAACTACCTGAAATGTTTCCTGGTGAATTGATGGTTATTCCTGTCGCAGGAGCATATCAATTAAGTATGTCTTCCAATTACAATTTGGCGCCGCGACCAGCAGTAATCTGGGTCGAAAAAGACAAAATTTCAATTCTGCAAACGCGTGAAAATCCGGAAGAAAATGGTTGGTGGGTGTCTGAAGTAAGAACTTAGGCTGTCTTTTTGATGAGAATAAAATTCGATACGAGGATAATTAGTAGTATCCCAATAGCTCCCAGGATAACTCTATCCATTAGCTTCTCATTACTAAAATTTAGTATACGTAAATCATTACTGGTGATCCCGATTTCTGGGACATTGCCGATATGGTATTGATCAAATCCTCTGAATGTTTCAATCGTACCGCCATCCACATTAATCATCCAAATCTGGGTGATATTATTATCCAGGGTGATGTAAAGTTTGTTTTCCGCTGGTTCAAAAAATAAAGAGACGATGCTCTGTCTGGCTCCTGAAAATTGATTCAGTAAATTCAATCCTTTAGAGCGGTTGAAACCAGCTAGTTCAGCTTGTAATTGAGTGTCAAAAGAATATTGGGAAGGCATGTTAATTCCGCTATCCGTGGAATATTGATATGCCACTGATAAATAATTTCCATCAATTTTCCTGATTTCTACCAAATCACCTTGGATTTCCAGGTGATAAGCATTTCGATTTGGTCCGGCAAATATCATCTTAACATTTTGTAAATCCCAATATGAAACAATTTCTCGAATTCTATTTTCTGAAGGTATGGTAAGTGTTTCGTAAATCGTAGAGAAAAAATCGTTTTCAAATTGCGATGGAGTTAACCCGGCAAGAAAATCCTCTGTAATAATAAAGGAAATAAAAACACCGCGATCGTTAATTGCACCAATTGTAAAGTATTCTGTGCCAACTAATAAATCAAAAAAAACAGCTCGATGATTGTTGGCTTGCTTGAATCTGAAACGGAGTTCACCGGTCAGCGTGTCAATATTTGAGCCAAAATAAGTCTCATCGGAATACACAACAAAAGAACCAGTATAAGGTTGAGGTTCGTCTTGAGTCTGTAAATTATTTTGTGTATTGGGTTGGAAACCTGGTAATAGAGAAATCCAGATAACAATGATTGATAAAACCCTATAAATCATTTACGACTCCTTTATTGTTCGGGTTTCGGTTCATATTACCTCAAATCGTGAAAGATCACAAGCAATCACTTGCTTTATTAGAATACTAGTTCTATAATAATTGTATGGATCGGTATCAAAAAATCGCATTATTATCTGAAAACATGGATGCAGAAGAAGGGGAATCACCCCAAACTTGCGAATTGCTTGAAACAAAAAAGCAAACCATGAACCCATTAGTGACTTATGCACGTTTACCTGGTGGTGGAAATATTCCATTACTGAAAACAATGATTACCTCTGTTTGTGAAAGAAATTGTAATTATTGTGCGTTCCGTTCTGGACGAGATTTTCGACGTGCTTCTTTCAAGCCAGAAGAAATGGCTGATACTTTTCAGGAATTTTATCAAAAAAATATCGCAAAAGGTTTATTTCTCAGCTCAGGGATTGCAGGTGGCGGAATTCATATACAGGATAAGATTATTCAGACAGCTGAAATTTTGCGGATAAAAAATAAATTTCAGGGCTATATGCATTTAAAAATTATGCCGGGAGCTGAATACGATCAAATAAAGGCCTTGATGATGTATGCTGATCGTGTTTCTATTAATTTGGAAGCGCCTAATCCTGATCGATTAAAAGATTTAGCGCCCAAAAAAAATTTCTTGGATGAACTTTTTACTCGCTTGAAATGGGTAGATGAAATCAGACGGCGTGAAGAGCCTGTGAATGTGTGGAAAAATCGCTGGCCTTCTGTTTCAACTCAATTTGTTGTTGGTCCTTCTGGAGAAAGTGATTTAGAAATATTAAAAACGTCTGAATATTTGTTTAAACGGCTAAATTTAGCAAGAGTTTATTTCATGACTTTTAACCCGGTAAAGGATACACCTTTCGAAAACACCGAATCAGAAAATCCAATACGTGGTCATCGTTTGTATCAGGCATCATTTTTAATTCGGGATTATGGCTTTTCCTTGGAAGATCTTGCTTTTTTGAACACAGGACGTTTGTCCTTAACGGAAGATCCAAAAACTGCCTGGGCAGAGACTCATTTTCTGGATTATCCTGTAGAATTAAATACAGCAGATCGAGAGACTTTGCTGAGAATTCCTGGAATTGGCCCAAAGCGTGTGAAAATGATATTAAAATACCGCCGGATAAAAACAATCCGAGATGCTGATCAACTAATTTCTCTTGGAATCCCAGTAGAAAAGGTGAATCGGTTTATATTACTGGATGGTTCTAGACCGGCGTATCAATTGAGGCTATTATAAATTACTCTCCAACAGGTTGCTGGTAACGGTAGGCCGTTGCTAATCCACCTCTTGCAGTTTCTCGATATAGGGAGGGTAAATCGTGACCGGTTTGTTTCATTACATTGACTACTTCATCAAATGATACCCGATGACTGCCATCGGAAAAAAGTGCATATCTGGCACAGTCCATGGCTCGAGTAGCAGCAAATGCATTTCTTTCTATACAAGGTATTTGGACTAAACCTCCGACTGGGTCGCAGGTAAGGCCAAGGTGGTGTTCCAAACCCATTTCTGCCGCGTATTCAATTTGACGGATGGTACCCCCTAGTAGTTGAACTGCCGCCGCTGCTGCCATGGCGCAGGCTGAACCTATCTCTCCCTGACAACCAACTTCAGCACCCGAGATAGAGGCATTATGTTTGATTAAATTACCAATTAATCCTGCAGTTGCCAGCGCCTTTAAAATTTGAGGTTCAGAGCAGGAAATTTGGTCTTGGATATAACGTATCACTGCCGGCAGAACCCCGCTGGATCCGCAGGTCGGCGCAGTAACTGTTATGCCACCACTGGCATTTTCCTCGGCAACAGCCAGGGCATAGGCAGGCAATAATCCGGTTTGTGAAAAGTTTTCACCGATTAGATTCATTTTTCTGAAAAGAAGTGAGGCTTTCCGAGCTATACCTAACCCACCCGGTAATACGCCTTCTGCTTCTAAACCTCTCTCAATTGCCGAATGCATGGTATTTCTAGTCGAACTGAGAAAGTCCCATATATCTTTTCCTTCGCACAATTCAACATATTCCCAAAAGGATAGGCCGTTTTTTGTGCAATGTTTTAAAATAATACTCAATTTTCCGTGCGGGTAAATACAAGTCTTCTTGTTTATTGATCCTTCGGAAACGACTGTACCACCACCTATACTATAACCTGTGTTTGATCCAACCACTTCCATTGTTTCGGAAAGGGCTTCAAAAAGAAATCCGTTAGGATGGAATGGTAGATTTATCTCCGGTTTCCAAATAAATTCGACTTTGGCTGGAGATAGAGAATCCTGTATGGCCTTATCTGTTAAATGGCCTCTACCGGTAGCTGCTAAACTGCCAAAAAGGGTAACCCGAAAAGAATGCACCTCGGGAAAGGCCAACTTATATTCTATAGCGGCATTCCCGGGACCGATTGTATGACTGCTGGATGGACCATGTCCTATTCGAAATAATTCCCGAATTGATTCCATGTTAAGGAATTATAACGCATTAGAGACTAGTAATAATTTTTTTTGTTTGTTAGTCCATGAATAATACATCCAGAAATGTTCCTAAATTATCCTGACCTTCCAGAATTCTAAGGTTAAATACTTCGGTGTATCCGCAATTTTTGCAGGAAACAAATGCATACCGATGTGCCTGTATTTCCAGAAGCCTGGATAATCCTGTGCCGGACATTGCAAGTTTTTCGACAGATGCTCCTTGTTTGTCACAACGCGGGCAATGAAATTTATTTGCTAATAATTCATCAACACGACTCATTTACTCACCTCTCATTTCTTTGTTATTTTATACGAAAGTTAATGTAAAAAGTTTCATTTTTTGGCACGTTGAATCAATTGTCTGTATAATTATTTTATTTAGTGAATCAAAGGCAAGATGAGAGGTGTGGAATGGGTGATAAGAAAGTAAAAAAGAAGGTAGATAAAAATAACGCTGTTGAATCTTCATCTCAGAAAAAGCTCCCCAAAAAAGAAAAACCTGAGTTGGACAAAAATCGCTATGAAAGTGAACTTAGAACATTGCAGGTTGAATTGGTTAAAATGCAGGAATGGATTAAGTTCAAGGGCCTTAAAGTTATTGTAATTTTTGAAGGGCGTGATGCTGCAGGAAAGGGTGGCGTTATTAAACGTATTACCGAGAGTTTGAACCCACGCATCTGTCGGGTTGTTGCATTGCCTGCACCAACAGAAAGAGAAAAGAGTCAATGGTATTTTCAACGCTATGTGGCTAACTTACCGGCTGGTGGTGAAATGGTTTTAATGGACCGGAGCTGGTATAACCGAGCAGGGGTGGAACGTGTTATGGGTTTTTGCACAGAAGCAGAATATTTGGAGTTTTTACGTTCTGTACCTGAGTTTGAAAGAATGTTGGTTCGTTCCGGGATCATTCTTATCAAATATTGGTTTTCTGTATCTGATGAAGAACAAGAAAAACGATTCCAGGCAAGGATTGAGGATCCCACCCGTCGATGGAAATTAAGTCCCATGGATTTGCAATCCCGTACAAAATGGGTGGAATATTCCAAAGCGAAAGATGAGATGTTTGCTCACACGGATATTAAGCAGGCCCCCTGGTATGTTGTTAATGCTGATAATAAGAGAAAGGCGCGATTAAACTGCATTCATCATTTATTGAGTATGGTTCCTTATGAAGATCTGACACCAGAAGCCATTAAATTACCTCCCCGCCAGAAAGATGATGGTTATATCCGTCCGCCATTTGCCGATCAGACATTTATTCCGGAAGTATTTTAAGCAGAAAATATTTGTTTAAGGATAGAAACGCACTGCACTGTCTGCAAATTACTTGACAGGTTAGTTATCTTCTTGTATATTTGTCTAAAATTCTATGGATTTAGTATACTTATATTATGAGATTATCTAAACGCGGTGAATATGGTATAAGAGCAATGATCTTCCTGGCAGGCAGCATGTTGGGTGATCATGTTGCTATGGTTCAAATCAAAGATATTGCGGAGCAAGAGCGAATCCCAATAAAATATCTTGAGCAAATATTATTAACCTTAAAAAATTCAGGGTTACTAAATAGTAAAATGGGGGTGGGAGGCGGTTATTACCTGGCCAGACCTGCCGAAGAAATTACTTTTGGGCAAATTGTGCGTATTCTGGATGGTCCGTTAGCTCCCATTCGCTGTGTGTCACAGATGGCTTATGAACCATGTGATTGTCCAGACGAGAATATATGTGGTCTCAGAATGGTAATGGGTGATGTACGAAACGCAATTGCTGGAATTCTGGATCATACCAGTCTGGCAGATGTTTATCGCCGGCAAGAAGGTGTAAGGCAAGCAGCCGAAGCGAAATAATTTTTTTGCTTCAAAAGTATATCAAATCAATAGACTATATAGAATAGGAGTATGCCATGTTCACAAAAAATATTAGAAAGTCACTTTTAGTAGTATTAATTGTTGTTTTTGCGATTTCCGCCTGTTCCCCTGTTGGAAATTCCGCACGTAAAGAAATTGGAATATCTGGGACAATTTCTATTTCCGGCGCATTTGCTTTATATCCATTGATGACGCGTTGGGCAGAGGAGTTTACAAAAATTTATCCGGATGTACAATTTGACGTATCAGCCGGTGGTGCTGGAAAAGGTATGACGGATGCCCTATCTGGCGCGGTTGATATTGGTATGGTTTCAAGGGAAATTAAACCGGAAGAAGAATCACAGGGTGCTTACTGGGTATCTGTTACCAAAGATGCGGTCTTTCCCATGATCAGCAATCAAAATCCGGTTCTGGAAGATATCACCCAGCAAGGTATTTCTCAAGAGGTATTTACAAAAATCTATATTACCGGGGAAATAACCACTTGGGGCGAGGTTGTTGGAAAACCTGAAATTACCGATAAGATTCATGTGTATACTCGTTCAGATGCTGCTGGAGCTCCTGAAGTGTGGGCAAAATACCTGGGTGGTCTTCAAGAGGATTTATTAGGTATTGGTGTGTCTGGCGATCCAGGTTTACTCGAAGCAGTCATCAAGGATCCTTTGGGAATTGGCTTCAATAATCTGGGCTATGCTTTTGATAATGGAACTGGTCAAGCCGTATTGGGATCAGTAGTGATCCCAATTGATATAGACATGAATGGATCAGCGGACGACGCAGAAAAGATATTAACAAAAGAAGAAGCGGTTGATTCGGTCGCTTCGGGCTTTTATCCCTCTCCACCAGCTCGCGATCTGAATCTTGTAACAAAAGGTAAGCCATCTGACGTGGTAAACATATTTATGCGTTGGATTTTGACTGATGGGCAGGCCTTTGTCGGTGAGGCGGGTTATGTTTCACTTCCACAGGATCAATTAGATCAGGCACTTAAAAAACTTGATTAACCTGCGGGATCTGGTGAGAATGAGTACAATCTTCCGAAAACAATCTGAAAAAGGATTCAGAAATCTCTTTTTCTTCCTGACACTATTACCGGGGTTTTTCCTGGCAGGCATCCTGATCATGTTAATTCTGCGCTCGATGCCAATTCTGGAAGTATATTCGATAAGAGAATTGTTTTTAGGTGTCGATTGGAAACCACTCCAGGGTAAATTTGGTTATTTACCATTTATTGTGGGAACGTTTTGGGTCACCTTCCTTGGGTTGGGGTTGGCTGTTCCTCCAAGTTTACTCACCGCGATCTATTTGGCAGAATATGCTGGATCTCGTGTTCGGATTATCTTTAAACCGGTTTTGGATATTCTCGCCGCTATC
Source organism: Chloroflexi bacterium HGW-Chloroflexi-10 (assembly GCA_002840755.1). Lineage (GTDB taxonomy): Bacteria > Chloroflexota > Anaerolineae > Anaerolineales > Anaerolineaceae > UBA6170. The sequence continues at coordinate 47,729 of PHBZ01000030.1, forward strand.
CCGTCCGTGGTTTATGGTGTTTGGGGGATTCTTGTAATTGTTCCAGTAGTTGAGAAATGGATAGCTCCCTTTGCAGTGAAATATTTAGGTGTAACCACCCAAAATCCCACTGGGTACGGCATTCTTTCAGGGAGTATGGTTGTTGCGGTAATGATCATTCCTTTTTTAATTGCTGTGTTATGGGAAATCATTGAAACAATTCCTCGTGGTTTACGGGAAGCCTCTCTTTCTCTGGGTACCACACAGTGGGAAATGATCCATACTGTAATCTTTCCACTGATTTTTCCAGGAATTATCGCGGCAATAACATTGGGTGCCTCCCGAGCATTTGGAGAAACAATGGCAGTTCTGATGGTGGTAGGTAATGTTCCGCAAATCCCATCCTCAATATTTGATGCGGCTTACCCACTACCAGCACTTATTGCAAACAATTATGGCGAGATGATGTCGATCCCTTTATATGATGCGGCATTAATGGGTGCGGCATTAATCCTGCTTGTTATCGTTTTGTTTTTTAACATTATTGCTGCCTTAGTATTATCCAGGTATAAGAAAAACAGGAACCGCCAATGAAAAAGCATGTAAGGAAAAGAATTTTTATTGAGAAACTTATAAAAAGGATTATGGTTTTCTCTTCTGTTTCTATTATGGTTGTGTTAGCCCTGATCATGTTTGTTATTATTCAAAAAGGAGCACCTTCAATGACATGGGATATGGTGTCCAAGGTGCCGGGTGGTGGATTTTATTTGGGCAAGGAAGGTGGAGTTCTTAATGCGATTCTGGGTTCGTTGTACCTTGCAATTGGTGGAACGGTAATAGCTTTTATAATAAGTTTACCTTTAGCGCTATATCTGGAAACCTATTTAAAGAATTCCGTGTGGGGAGATAGAGTAAGATTGGTCCTGGATATTCTATGGGGTGTCCCTTCGATCGTATATGGAGCGTTTGCATTTATTCTGATGATCTACGTTGGTATGCGAGCCTCACTGCTGGCAGGTATTGTTACTTTGGCTTTGTTGGAAATTCCAATTTTGGCGCGAGCTATGGATGAAGTTTTTCGAAGGATGCCAAAAGAATTAACTTTATCTGCGTTGGCCTTGGGATCAACAAAGTCAGAACTGGGAATAAAAATTATTATTCCTCAAATGTTGCCGGGCATTGTAACTGGTGTAATGTTGGCATTTGGAAGAGGAATAGGTGATGCAGCTTCAGTTTTGTTTACAGCGGGATATACAGACCGTATCCCATCATCCTTGATGCGTCCGGTTGCATCTTTGCCATTGGCTGTTTTTTTTCAGTTGGGCACACCATTTCCGGAAGTCCAAAATCGGGCTTATGCATCAGCACTGATTCTGACATTGATTGTTTTAACCATCAGCTTGCTTAGCCGTCTTGTTATCTGGCGTTTGGGTAAGTACGTAATCCGGTAAGAAATTGGGGTAGTAATGGAAGCTCATATTCAAACAAAAGACTTGAATGTCTTTTATGGGAAATCTATAGCATTATCGAATGTAAATATAAAAATTCCTCGTCAACAGTTGACTGTAATAATGGGGCCTTCAGGTTGCGGAAAAACTACCTTGTTAAAGTCCTTTAACCGATTTCTGGAATTAAATGAAAGCACAAGAATAGAAGGTGATATATATCTGGATAATGTGAATCTATACCATCCAGGTGTTAATGTGATTGATATTCGAAAGAAGATAGGTTTATTAGCTCAGCGACCCTTTCCTTTACCAATGTCCATTTTTAATAATGTGGCTTATGGATTGCGAATCCATGGGATGGTAAAAAGCAGAAAAGAAACCTACGAATCGGTAAAAAAATATTTAGAAATTGCCAGCTTATGGGAAGAGGTTAAAGATCGACTTAATGATCCGGCGAGTGAACTTTCTATTGGCCAACAGCAACGGCTTTGCCTCGCACGCGGCTTGGCAGTAGAGCCAGAAATTATTCTTGGCGATGAGCCTACATCAGCGTTAGATCCGATTTCAGCCGCTTTAGTTGAGCAGCTTCTGATTGAGTTAAAACAAAAATATACAACTATTATTGTCACACATACATTACGACAGGCAAAAAGATTGGCGGATTATGTGATATTTATGTATCTGGGCGAAGTAGTGGAACAGGGTCCTGCTAGAGAAATGTTTTCAAACCCAAAGCAGGAACGAACAAAAGCATTCTTAGCAGGGGTGTTTTAGAATAACCTCAGGTAGATTTGAATTATTGGTCATTGGTTAAAAACCCAATGGCGAAACTATGTTACAAAGCAGCAGAAAATAATGTCTTGTTCTGCTAACTGATTTAGTGAAGACGTTAACCAACTAACAAAAAATCCCTGAACCAGGGATTTTAGAGTGGGCCCGGATGGATTTGAACCATCGACCAAGCGGTTATGAGCCGCGCGCTCTGCCGCTGAGCTACGAGCCCGCTGGGTTGAAATTATATCATAAAGGTTGTCCTGAGGGAATAAAAAAATAAAAAATGACCAGCCAATTTTGGCCAGTCATTTTTTTATACGGGGTAGCGTTTGCCCGTTACAAGTGTTTATTTTGCGGTTATTTCTTTGCCATTTTTGATAACATGCAATGGTGCCTCATGGCTCCAAATGGATTCCCAGACACTTTCTGCATTAAGAACCACAATATCGGCATTTCCACCTTCAGAAAGCGTATGGCCCTGAATATTTAAGGCTTGTGCCGCATTGGTTGTGATTAAATCATACAAAATTTCCATATCCTGACGGCTGTTCATCCACATCAGGTGGGCTGCCAGAAAAGCTACTTCCAGCATGTTATTCCGTCCAAACGGGTAATATGCATCTGCTATATCATCCTGCCCTAATGCAATGCGAACACCTGCTTTATACAAATCTTTTACGCGTGCATATAATGGACCTGTTTGTGGATCAGAAACTACACCTATCTGTGCTCGTTTCAATAAATGTTCAATTTTCCGATAATAGGGTTCCGGGTATAAAGCCATTGCGCGGCTGTGTTGGGCAGTAACTCTTCCTTCCCAGCCATTCTTAATAGTTGTTACAGCCAGCATCTCCAGTGTTTTTAGGGTTGGATCCCCTGCGTCATCAATTAACATGGATACTGGCTTATTATATTTTTTAGCCAGAGCGAACATTGTGTCGATATGAGTTTGAGCATCGGTGTCTGTATATTCAATCCATGGAATACCACCAACTACGTCTGCACCTAATTTCAGGGCTTCCTCAATATATCCTTCGGCGCCAGGGTCACGCACGACGCCGTCCTGGGGGAAGGCAACAACTTGAATTTCTACCTGGTCTTTAAACTCTTCTCGGGCACGCAAAAGCGCTTTTACGCCTTCCAAACGTGCCTTTGTATCAACATCTGCAAAAGCGCGTATATGGGTATTGCCAAATTTTACGGCTAATTTGACGGCTTTGCGAACATTCTCAATGATCCATGTTTCATCATATTTTTCTTTTATTCGGGCTGCTAATTCGATCGCAGTCATTGCTCCGCCCATTGAACCATCCGTATAGGCGCCCATGGCTTCTTCATCCATCATTGCCAGTGTATATACTTTGCAAAGATGAAGATGTCCATTCACAAATGATTCAGTAACAAGTTTACCTTTTGCATCGATAACCTGTACAGCATTCTCATCAATCGTAGGTGCTATTTTTACGATTTTGCCTGAATGAATAGCGATTTGGAGCAATTCTCCCTGAGAAAATCTTGTTTTTGCATTCTTAATGATTAAATCAAAAGCCATTATGTAGTTCCTCCTGGATGAGTATTGTTGTTATACTGTTTTTCTGTCTTGAATCAGTTTCTGAGCCATTAATGCACCGTCACGGATGGGTTCATAACCCGTGCAGCGACAAAGATGTTTATTTAATGCGTTGGATATTTCTTGTTCATTGGCTTCTGGATTGTTTTCCAAAAGGCCGTACATTTCCATGATAATACCCGGAGTACAGAAACCGCATTGAACGGCGCCGGATTCCGCAATCGATTTTTGGATGGGGTGTAATTCCATGCCTTGAGCTAGGCCTTCCACAGTAATAATTTGAGAATTCTCAGCCTTTTTTACTGGTGTATTACAGGATTTGATGGCTTTACCATTCATAACCACCACACATGTACCGCATGTGGCATTATCACAACCACGTTTTGTTCCTGTTAAATTTAGTACATCACGGATAACATCTATAAGCATCATTTCGGGATCGACTTCAATAACACGAAGCTGTCCATTGATGGTGAATTTGATTTTCTCGGCCATTAAACCAACTCCTCTTGTAGTTTTTCGGCTAAAGCCTTTTTAATAATTTCTGGAGTAATAGGGATTTCAAAATAATCCACACCAATCGCATCATAGATGGCGTTCAGAATTGCCGGTGCTGGTCCGATTACAGGGTGTTCACCGATACCGCGAGCCCCAAAAGGTCCAACAGTACCCGGAGTTTCAATAAAGCTTACGGTTTGTTTTGGTGCTTCTTTGTAGGTTGGAAGATGGTATTTGAAGAAATGCGGGTTTAAAATCTGACCATCAGCATTAAATTCAACTTTTTCATAAAGTGTCGCTCCAACGGATATCAACACACCGCCCATCACAGAACCACGAATTTGTAACGGATTGATAACCTGGCCTACATCAAATGTTGACGCAAAGTGATCTACAAAAATCTTTCCTGTTTTCTTTTCGATCCGGATTTCTGCAGCCTGGGCGCCAAATGTGTAGTCTACACCCAAACTACCCTGACCGTTTTGATCCGGATTGGAATAACGTGGTAAGCGAGCATCGGATACGGATTGTGCAACTTCGCCTATAGTAATGCCATCGCTGGTGATGTAACCTCGACTTAGATCGGAAACCGCTACTTTGATGCTGGGATCATTTCTTAGGAAGACAAAATCACCGTCATAATCCAAGTAATCCACATCAGTTTTAAGAACCTGCGCGGCGGTCTGTAATAAAATTTTAACCAATTTGTCAGCTGCACGGATAATGGCTCGACCACCTTGAGTGGTGAACATTGAACCAATCGTTTGCCATTCATACGGAGAAAATTGTGTATCAATTTCGGTGTAGACTCGAATTCTTTCCGGTGGAATTTTTAGGGCCTCAGCAGTGATTTGCTGGACGACTGTGCGTAAGCCTTGTCCTACTTCCGCACCACCCATATTTACTGAAACGCTGCCATCTATGTTCATTTTCATATAGCAGCCTTTGGTTGAGAATGGGGCTCCTTTAGGAGATTTCATAACAGCAGCAAAACCGCGTCCGTAAAAATATTGATCATCTTCTTCAGGTTTTTCGTGTTTAAATACGACTTCCCGAATTTCGTCTGCACAGGCTTTGACATCTCCATTGGATTTCCACATTCTCTCACCTAAAGCATTGACTTTGCCTTCATTCAGGTAATTCATTTCACGAAGAGCAAAGGCATTCATATTGAGTTTGCGCGCAAGGATTTCCATCAATCGTTCTGTGGCGAACTGAGATTCCTGATGACCATAGCCACGAAATGCTCCTACAGCAGGGGTATTCGTATAGACAGTGTGTCCAGTCAGGTCACAATGATCAAATTCATACGGACCGGTACAGTTGTGGGTAGCGGCAATGGTAACATTGACGGCAGTGTCGGCGTAAGCACCTCCGGAATGCAATATCTTGCTTTGAATAGCAACAAGTTTGCCATTTTTCTTGGCACCGATTTTCATGATGGTGCGGATACCATGACCAAGTAGGGTGCTGGTAAAATCTTCCATCCGGGAAGCTACCCATTTTACTGGATAGCCCGGTACGAAACTGGCTATATAAGCAACAGTCTGTTCCACCGTGATATCTGATTTATAGCCAAAGCAGCCGCCGATATCCGGTATGTGGACACGTACGCTGGACTCGGGAAGACCGTAGGAATGGGCTAAATCCTGGCGGATGATGAATGGGCAGATTGATGATGACCAGGCTTCGATCGTTCGGTCCTCTTTGAACCAAACAATCGAGCCATGTGGTTCAATTGCAGCACATGAACCGAGCGGGTAAAGGAAATCTCCTTCCACAATCACATCTGCTTCTGCAAAACCGTCATTTCCTTTTCCTTTATGCAGGTGATAAGTGTTGGCAATATTTGTCCCTGGAATTGATTTCAAGGTCGGCAGACGCCAATACTCTTCGTGACCTTCGTGGATTAAGATAGCATCTTCTTTGATTGCATCACGAGCATCCACGTAGACTGGCAAGGGATCGTAAATTACTTTGATCTTCTCAACCGCATTTTGTGCATTGAACGGTGTATCGGCTACAACAGCTGCAACCGGTTCGCCAATATACCGCACTTTCTCAACAGCCATTGGCACGAGGTCTTTGATATTGTCCCCATAATGTAGATTGCTGCCTTTTCCAGTTACTACTTTTACAACACCAGGCATTTTTTCTGCTTCAGTGACATCGATTTCAATAATTCTTGCATGAGCATATTTTGGTCTCAAAATGGCTGCGTGTAGCATGCCCGGTAAGCGGATATCATCCAGATAAATGGCTTTTCCGGTTACTTTTGAAATTGCATCTGGTCGAATATAACTTTTACCAATATATTTGTATTCCATTCATTTTCTCCTTGTAAATAGTCCGGAGGTACGGATAAATTATTCACGCCGGTAAGGCTTTAAAAGTGCTGCTGGATAAGATGCATTTCTTCCAGCCAAAACCAAAGCGATGATTGTAACTACATAGGGTAGAGCCAGGAATGTTTCGTAAGGGATAGGTAACTGTAAGCCCATTGCTTGCAAACGTAATTGTAAGGCGTAAGCACCTCCGAAAATTAGTGCGCCACCCATCACTTTGAAGGGCGACCAATTACCAAAGATAACGATAGCGATTGCTACCCAACCTCTACCGGCAATGATTCCATGTGTAAAGGATCCCAATGTTGCAAGGGAAAGGAAAGCACCACCAGCAGCCATCAATCCGCCACCAATACATAAAACGAGATAACGGATTAAATAAACATTAACGCCAGCAGCATCGAGTGATTCCGGGTTCTCACCGGCAGCGCGGATATGCAATCCGAATCGCGTACGATATAAAAGCCACCATGCCAGTGGTATGATTACCAGGAAAGTGATGTAAGTCAATAAATATTGTTGAGAAATGGTCCCGAGAACAGGTACATCCTTAAATGGTGTAAGTTGGGTAAAAGGATCGATGGATGGCGGAGTGGAACGACCACCATATTGCAACCTAAAACCGAATAGTGAAAGACCTGTTAGCAATAATGTTATACCTAGCCCGGAAACATGTTGGTTGACACCTAATGAAACGGATAGCACTCCCATAAGCAAACCACATAGTATGCCAGCCAATATAGCCATCAAAAAACCTATCCATAAAGATCCGGTTTGATCTGCCATGATAAAACCAACGAATGCACCAAAAAACATGATACCTTCAATGCCCAGGTTAAGAATACCGGCACGTTCAGTATAGGTTTCACCAATTGCGGCTAATAAAATAGGTGTTGACACTCGTAAGGTTGCTGCAATTAAATTGACGAGAAAGACTTCCATTACATCCTCCGGATCCGATAACGTTGAAGCAGCAACATGCCCAAGGTAACCAGTAATAGAATAGCTTGAGTCACTTCTCCCAGGTAGACGGGTACTCCCAAAGCTCTACTGACTGTTTGGGCTCCTGTGTCCAGTAAACCAAAAAAGATCGCCGCAATACCTACACCAATGGCATTCAAAGAACCCAGGGTAGCAATAATGACACCGGTATAACCGTAACCAGGAGAAAGTTCACCAATCAAGTGAAATTGAATTCCAGCTACCTCGGCTACGCCTGCTATACCCGCAATACCACCGCTGATTAAAGCCGCGATCATGGTTGTCCTCGAAACACTGATTCCAGCAAATTGAGCGGCGGGTTTTCCCATGCCGACCGCACGCATTTTCAAACCAAAAGATGTGCGTGTCAAGATAATCCATAAAACTATGAGTGTTATGATCGCAATTATAAAACCCAGGTTTAATCTTGATCTGGGTATAATTTTGAAGAACATAGCGGTTGGAGAGATTTCCGGGGATTGAGGCCAGCCAGAATTTGGGTCACGCCAGGGTCCATTTAACAAAGCACTGACAATATAGGCCATAATCGAATTCATTAGCAATGTTGTGACTACTTCATCCACTGCCATTTTTACTTTTAATAAGGCTGGGATTAATGCCCAGGCCATGCCGGCAAGGAAACCTCCGATCAGCATAACCGGGATCGCAATAATTGCTGGTACCCCGTGTAACGCAATGCCCAAACCGGCTGCAGCTATAGCACCTGCATATAACTGGCCTTCAGCGCCAATATTGTAGTAACCTGTAGCAAATGCGAAGCTGACTGCGACACCAGTGAGGATCAACGGAGTGGACTTTACCAGTATTTCTAATATTGAAACATTATTACCGAGAGGAGCTAATAGAAAATAGTAATAGGCCTCAAACGGGTTGGCTTTACTCCATAGGATTAAACCAGATGTTATTATGAAGGTAACCAGTAATGCTAATAGGGGTATTAAAGGTTTAACCCAAAATGGTGGGTTATTGGTTTTTACAAACCGAAGGCGGGGTTTTGTGGTGTTTTCCATCAGACAGCCTCCTTTAAAGCGCCAGACATTAATAGGCCTAACCGCTCCGGTGTGGCTTCGTTTGCCGGTAAAATACCAACAATTTCGCCTTCGTACATGACAGCGATTCGATCTGATAATGATAAAATTTCATCTAGGTCTTCAGAAATTAATAAAACCGCAGCCCCGCGATCACGTTGTTCCAACAATTGACTGCGAACATAATCTGTCGCTCCAACATCTAATCCACGAGTTGGTTGTGGAACGATGATCACATCTGGTTTCCTGGAAAGAACCCGGGCTAACAAGACTTTTTGCATGTTACCGCCGGAAAGAGTGCGGATTTTATCCGTTGCTTTAGCTTTAATCTGAAATTGTTTGATTAATTCTTCAGCATTAGTTTGGATAGACTTACGATTTAAGAATCCATTTTTTGAAAATTCATCAAGGTGTTCCAATGCCAAATTTTCATAAACGGTTAAATCACCTACAACACCTTCATGTCGATCTTCTGGAATTCGCCCCATACCGAAACGGGAGAATTCTGCGGGATTTTTACCTACTAAATTGGTACCATTAACGATGATTTTTCCTTCTGAAGAACGGCGTACTCCGCTTAGTGTTTCTGCCAATTCTTTTTGCCCATTTCCGCTTACTCCTGCAATTCCAAGCACTTCTCCTGCGGCAATCTGTAAATTAATATTTTTTAAAACAGGATGATTTTGGTCATTTGAAGCGCTTAAATTGATGATTTCAAAAACTTTCTTCGCATCCGCGCTACTATTTTCTTTACGCTTAACGCCAAATGTTTCGCGGCCAACCATCATGGCAGCCAATTGATTTTGGGTAACATTTACGGTATCAACGGTCCCAATGGATTTTCCATCACGTAGTACCGTCACTCGATCCGTTATTTTTGTAACTTCATCCAGCTTGTGACTAATAAAGATAACTGCTAATCCATCTTTTTTTAGACGGTTCAAGGTTTCAAAAAGACTGTCAACTTCTTGCGGTACGAGAACTGCTGTTGGTTCGTCCAGAATGAGTACTCGTGCATTGCGATAAAGGGCTTTTAAGATTTCAACACGTTGGCGTTGACCAACAGATAGATGACGAACGATCGCTTTGGCGTTTATTTCCAAACCAAATTGTTCTGCCGCTCCATTTACCTTTTTCTCTATAACTGCCCGGTCCAGAATGAATTGATCTGTGTAACCCAAAATAACATTTTCAGCTACTGTCATAGGGTGAACCAACGCAAAATGCTGTGTTACCATACCAATGCCATGTGCAATTGCGTCTTTTGGAGAGTGGATACTTACTTTTTCTCCAGCAATACAAATATTGCCCGAAGTTTGCTGGTATAACCCGTAGAGAATCCGCATTAACGTGGTTTTACCTGCACCATTTTCACCTAAAAGAGCATGAATTTCGCCTTCTCGCAAATGGAAGTCAACATGGTCATTGGCAACCAGGTCACCAAATTGCTTGGTGATATTTTGCATTTCTACAATGTTCATGTTATCTCCGATGGATAATTCCCCGCTGGTTTTCAAACCAGCGGGGATATTGAAATGTTTGATTTCTACCGATAATCTTAGGCAATCTCAATAACTCGATTTATTGTGCGCCAGCAGGTGTTTCTTCGGCGATATTTACTCGGAACAGTCCATCTCGTATTTCTTGTTCACGTTGTTTCACGAGAGCCAATACTTCTGCGGGAATGCTTGATTCTAAACTATGGAACGGTGCCAATGTAGCGCCGCCTTTGGCAACCATGCTGAAGTCTTTGAGATCCTGAGCAGTAAATGCGCCGGCATTTACTTGTTTAATCACATATTCTACAGTTGGAGTCATATTCCAAACTGGACCGCTAACAACGGATTGAGGACCAAGTTCATTCTGATCGCTCATGCTGCCAAATGAGTAAATACCATTTTCAACAGCAGCTTCAATAACACCAAAACGTTCGGCAAAGAGAATATCTGCACCTGCATCAACCTGGGCTAAAGCAGCTTCTTTTGCTGCAGCCGGGTCGAACCAGCTATTGATGAATGATACCAAAACTTGCGCATCCGGATTGACTTCTTTAACACCTTCGATGAAGGCATTTACAATTCGGTTCACTTCGGGAACAGGATGTCCACCAACAACACCAATCGTGTTGGTTTCGGTCATTCCGCCAGCTAATAAACCACAAAGGTAAGCCGGTTCATGAATCCAGTTATCAAATACGGCTACATTTGGTTCAGCGGGGCCAAGACCTGAACCAAAGACAAATGCAATTTCAGGATAATCCGCGGCGACACGGCGGACTGCTTCTTCATTACCAAAAGCGTCACCGAAAATGGCTGCAGGTTTTTTGCTTTCAGATATCTCACGTAATATTCGTTCCATGTCACCAGCATAACCGATGTCATCTGTGTATTCGTATAAAATTTTTCCGTCATCGGAAGCTTTTTGTAATGCGGCGTGAATTACACCATCCCAGGGTTCTTCAATGGGAGTAGCAAAGGCTCCATAGAATAAAGGTAAAGCATCAGCAGCTGGTTCAACAGGAGTTGTTTCAGCTGGTTTACAAGCACTTAATAAAACAGTTATCAACAACACAACAGTTAATAACAAACTAAATTTTTTCATTTTCTTCTCCTCAGGGTCAATTAAAGTGTTAATGGTTTTTGGGAAACGTTCTACCAAAAATTCAGCTTCTATATTGCTTTAATACCACCTCCTTACCATCTACTAATAATGGGTGAGTATTGCACATTTATGGAAATTTTCGTATGTACAATTTAACATTAAGAATTTTGGGAATAGTTTTAATAGAAATTTGCACAGTGTGCCCGGTTTTGAAATAAACCTCTATAAGTGTAAGTACTTTTTTTGTAAAAATCAAGTTAATATTGTCCTAATTTTTGTAATTGTCAGACAATTTTAAGGTGTGAATTTATATCCTCTTCCAGGTATTGTGTGTATATGTTGTGGCTGGTTAGGGTTTCTCTCTATTTTTTTGCGTAACCGTCTGATTAATTGAGCGAGGCTGTCATCGCGAACACCATTTTGATAAATACGATCCTCAGACCAGACTGTTTGAATTAATAATTCTTTCTCTAAAACAACCATAGGATTAGCCTGGAAATACTGCAACAGTTTATTTTCCTTGTCGGTTAATTGTTCCTGTAAATCATCAGCTTTTTTTAACCAGGGGTGTTCTAATAATTTGGATTGTTTTAGCATCTCCAGGGTCGGCATTTCCTGGTTAAATTCTAAAAGGCGAAGTTTGATGGCAGGATGCTTTAACAATTCTTCCTGAGTTAAAGGGCAACCCGAGAAATAAGCCTCACATACAGCTCTTAAAAACGACGGATATCCGCAGCTTTGTTGGTAAATTAACTCGATTTCCACTTCTGACCAGGCTCTTTTTTTTCTTTGAGCATATGTTTGAATGGACCAATAGGCATCTTCTTTGCTTAATGGTCCGAGCCAAAATGCATTACCTATCATTAATTCTGCTAATTCATTATCTAACAAGAATTCTTTCCGGGTGCCGATGACATAACATACCTTATACTTATATTGGTCTCTTAGAGCTCGCAAATTACCGCAGAATTGATAAAATTCATTTCCGGATAATAGATCCAACCGGTCGATGACTATTACCAAATTATTGGTTTCATTTATGAATTTTTGACTGATAATCTCTTCTAACGCAAGGTAAGGATCGTGGAAATCCAGTGAGGAATTATCTTTTAGGATTTGTTTTAAAAATAGTTGAATAAATCCAATCGAACTTTTTTCCCGTAATCGGTTTCCATCAATCCAGAGTCTCTGGTTTGGTTTAAGAATCCGGTTGCAGAAATAACCTAGAAGATTGCTTTTGCCTGAGCCTGAGAGACCATAAATGGCTATTGATTCACCGGCGTTTGTTGAGGCAGAAATTTGCTCAATTTCGGACTTTCGGTAGTTATCAGGATAATTATCCCAAATACTCAATGGTGTGCTCCTGAAAATAGATTATTATAATTATAGTTAAGTCTGCTGAAAAAACCATTTTTTGGAACCAGAATCGTTGAATTATCGTCAGGAGAGTGGATGAGTAAACGCACTAGAATTGTGTTGGGGATCGTAGCCCTGATCCTGGGTTGTTTTTCGTTCGCTGTGCTGATGTCTTCCATTGAACCAATCGAAATGAATCAAATTCAGGCTACTATTTCTACCACTTTATGGGTCACCCCTGAGGTAGAATGAAACGTTCAGTAACACTATTAAGTTTGGTTCTAATTACTATCGTGATTTTTGTCAGTGCCTGTCAACCTGCGGCTGCACCAACGGATGCTCCTGCCAGTGAGGGAGTTCAGCCCATAGAAACTCTGGCTAACGCAGAAAAAGGTGAAGAATCACCACAGGCTGGGGTAGCAACAAGGGAACCATCCGAAATTCCGCATATGGAAGAACCAGCCATAGAAATACCATCTCCTTTGCCTTCGATCGCTCCATCTCCAGCATTTGTGCCCACGCAACCAGGTAATCAAGGTTCTTCAGACGATGTTGCCGATGAAATTTGGGTGGAACAACGTCAGATTGAATTTGAATATCCGGAAAAACTAATTTTCGGCGATAGTGATGTTGTTCGGTTATCTATCATCCCGGATTCACATGGGTATTTGGTAAAAAGTGAATTTCCAGATCACACCACGCTATCAACACCTATTCAGATTGATCGCCCTGATGGTTATGAATTAATGGGTGTTGCTAGTTTAGACGGTACTGGATTTGATATTTCACCCGCCTATAAACAAGAGAAATTGATTATTTCCAATACGGAAACGCATTGGCGCTGGTCAATTAATCCTAAGAACCCCGGAAACCATCGGTTATCAATTTCTTTAAAAATTCATTGGGAACCAAGTGAGCTGAAAGAAACCATAACGATACAAGCAGAAGAGAGTGAAGTGTTCTCGCGTGCATTCGAGATTCAAGTGCGTACTTTATTTGGTTTAAATCGGAAACAATCTTTTGTTGGTGGTGTTGGCGGGCTGATTATTTCCAGCGCGATGGGGCTAGTGGCATTGTTCTGGCGGAATAAACCATACAAATCATTTATTGAGGCCCGGATACCGGATGATGGTTTGATTATTGAAACACGCCCTGATATTTTGTTAGAGGCCAGAGACCGGGCTGTGATTCGTTCAATGTTTATAGGATATCGTCGTCTATTGGTTTTGCGCGAGTTCTTATCCGGTTATTCCGGGGCACGGACGCTTTTGGTGTTGCCCATTCAAGCTGATGGACGACATGATGCTGAGGCAATCCTTAAAATTGGAGCAAAGGATTCTATTGAACGCGAATATCTGAATTACAATACTTATGTAAAACATACCTTGCCCCCAATCACAGCCAGGATTCAACGTCAGCCCGTGGCCGTACCCAAAACCGATTACGCGGCATTGCAATATACCTTTATTGCAGAACCGGGTAAACCACCAGAAAGTTTGCGAAGAGTATTACTGGAAAACCCATCGTCACAGTTTTTGGAAAAATTGTTTGACACATTTGGTCCTAATTGGTGGTATCAAAGAAAACCATATGTTTATCGGTTGTCTACTGAGTTTGATCGGAATTTTCCAAGTCATATCTCAGTAGTACCGGTTCGTGAAAATGAAATTGCCAGTCAGCGGATTCATGAAACAACAATTCCGGAATCTTTAAACATAAAGGTCGGTGAAACAATTTATTTGGGCAAGTTTTCTGCTTTAGAGAAACGAGCTGATGGCATAAATTATTCTTTAAGAGGCGTAGATCTTCCCGATTTACCTCCTTTACGAATTCGTTGGTTGTCTGAAGAGCGGCCCAGGTCGGGACCTGTAAGGGTCGTGGCGACCAGGCAATCCAATTATGCTGATTGGATTAAAGAAATTAACGTTGATCTTACGGCGTTATCATTACCAGATCCATTTCACGTTCTGGCGCGTAATTGGTACGAGACAGTTGATGGGAGTAAGTCAATAATCCATGGGGATTTGAACCTGGAAAATGTGTTGGTGGGTCCTGGTGGTTTTATCTGGTTGATTGACTTTTCTGAAACCAGAGAGGGTCCACCGGTACAGGATATTGCACATCTGACCGTTGAGATCATTGCTCACATTCTTTCTACCGGTAATTTGAATGATATACAAGTGGCCGATGTAATTCGCAATAATGCCGACCCATTGTTGCTGTGTTTGTCCATGATTGCAGAGCGATGTACCAAGCCGGGTACTCAACTCAGAGAATACCATCTTGGTTTGTTAGCTGCTAGCTTGGGTGCACTTAAATATAGTAATCTAAGTAAAAATGCACGGCGGGCCCTTTATATTACTGCCGCTGTGCAAGCGGAAAAAATTAGGTAAAAATAACTTCTTGAGTTTACTAGCCTTATAAGTTCTTAGTGTTTCATGTTGAACTATTGAGATAGGGTGATTACGACTATATTCTCCTTGCCAAATTACAAGTATGGTAATCATTCAAATTTCATTGATTGAAACGACAATTCTTAGACATTAAGAGAAGAAATGCGATTCTTATTCAATGTCAGAAGATTGTCATCTTATTGTTAAAACTTTATCAAGGAATATGTTGGGTTATTTGCGATGATCTAAGTACCAGAAAAAAGGAGGTACGTGAGATGAACGCAAAGAAAATAGTATTTTGTTTAATGATTTTAGGAGTGTTGGTTACGTCCTGCTCGCCGGCAGCCCCAACCCAAAACCCTATCGCTACATCGAAAGGCGATGAGGTGTATGAACTACCTGTAGTGGAAGCTCCTCGCAGTCAGGAACCAAAAGCAGGAGATAGTGTAGTGGAAGGTGAGCCAGCTCGAATAGACAATTCGGGCTCTGCCGAAAGCATAGCACCATTCCCGACTTCAGCTCCAACATTTTCATTGGAGAATCCTGAGGAATATTATGAAGAGCAGCCAATAACCCCATATGATAATCGTTTTGATGATTATGGCGTCAATCCATTTGTCCGTGCAGAAATTGACCACTATTCAACTTTTGCATTGGATGTCGATACTGCTTCTTATTCAGTAATGCGCAGATATATACAGGATGGCAATTTACCACCATATGAATCAGTACGTGTGGAAGAATACCTTAATTACTTTGATCCGGGATATGCCGCACCTCAAAATGGTGGCCTTGCTATTTATGCTGATGGAGCGCCAAACCCTTTTTCGCCAAATCGAACTTATCTTTTACGCTTTGGCATCCAGGGGTATGAGGTATCTGATGAAGATCGAAAACCAGCTAATTTGACCTTTGTCATTGATATATCTGGCTCAATGGATATGGAAAACCGTTTAGGTTTAGTGAAACGCTCGTTGAATATGCTTGTACAGCAATTACATGAGGACGATCAAGTTTCCATTGTTGTTTTTGGGTCAAAGGCGCGTGTTGCACTTGAACCAACTTTTGCGTCCAAACAGAACGCGATTCTATCTGAAATTCGTGGATTGAATACAGAAGGAGCTACTAACGCCGAAGCCGGGTTGAAATTAGGATATCGGAATGCATTGGCAATGTATGATCCCGAAATGATTAACCGGGTCATCCTTTGCTCGGATGGTGTTGCTAATGTGGGTGAAACCGGTCCAGACGGGATTTTGGAACAGGTAAGTGGTTATGTCAAGGAGGGTATCAGCCTGGTGACGATTGGATTTGGAATGGGCAATTTCAACGACACATTGATGGAACAGCTGGCTGATAATGGTGATGGTTTTTATGCTTATGTGGATACTCTTGACGAAGCGCAAAATTTATTCGTGGATAAAATTACATCAACACTGCAAACCATAGCCAGAGATGCAAAAATTCAGGTCGATTTCAATCCGGAAGTGGTCAATGAATACCGTTTAGTGGGTTATGAAAATAGAGACGTGGCTGACGAGGATTTTCGGGATGACAGCGTGGACGCCGGCGAATTGGGTGCAGGACACCATGCGGTTGCTTTATATGAAGTTGTATTAAATCGCGAAGTGGAAGGCAGGATCGCCACTGTTCAACTCCGATGGGAAAACCCGGATACCTATGAAGTTCAGGAAATAAATGGCAATTACAACACCTGGGACCTGTTTAGCAATTTTGAAGATACTAATCATCGTTATCAACTGGCTGTTTTAGTAATGCAATACGCCGAAGTGTTACGTGAAAGTCCTTGGGCATGGGATGTGGATATGGATGATTTGCGGATACGTAGCCGTCAACTTGCTCAGGATTTGTCCGAAGATGTAGATGTTAGGGAATTTGCCGAATTGGTGGATCAGGCAGAATATCTGATGAACGATCGCTGGTAAAACCTGATTACTTTACCACAAGAGCAAAGTGAAATTTTATACAGAGTAGAGGATAAAATGAAAAAGGTAGCGCTTTTAGTCACACTTTTCGGAATGCTAATTGTTTTTACCGGATGTCAAACTGCGCCTGTAGCTACACCCGCCTCCGCGTTTGAATCATCTAAAGGAAATGAAAATTACACGAATGCCCCTCAACAAACAGCCATGGAAATGCCTGCTGAAGCGCCAATATATGATGCTGCCCTGAGTAATGGAGAAATTGCCTCCGAGCCACTCCGGTTAGTTATCCGCAATGCGGATCTGATGATCATTGTTTCGAACCCAGCTTCTGCTACGCAGGCAATTGGAAGGATAGCAGAAAGATTGGGTGGTTATGTGGTCAATTCAAATATTTGGCAAAGCAACTATAATGGACAGGAACACCCCGAGGGGAGCGTTACTGTGCGGGTGCCGGCAGAGAAACTTAATCAAGCATTGGATGAAATCAAGGGTCTGACAAACGGAAGTGAAGGGGATGTGCTCAATGAAAATATTTCCGGCCAGGATGTTACCAAAGAGTATACCGATCTTAATTCCCGTCTGACCAATTTGGAAGATGCTGAATTTCAGCTTCGCACTATCATGGACGAGGCAAAGAAGGCCGAGGATGTATTAAATGTGTTCAATCAATTAAATGCGTATCGGGAGCAGATTGAAATCACCAAGGGACAAATTCAGTATTATGAAGAAGCTGCCGCTCTTTCATCTATCAGTGTTCAGGTGCGTTGGAAAGAAGTTGCCGAACCTGTCATGATTCAGAAATGGAGTCCTGGTATTACTGCCAGCAAGGCAATGCAAAATCTGGTCGATACAATGCAGTCTTTAGCCGATGCGTTGATTTGGTTGGCACTATTAGTCCTGCCAGTGCTTCTGGTTCTTGGTATCCCGATTTTGTTAGTGGTCTGGTTAGTACGAAAAGTAAATAAACGCAGCCAGAAAAAAATTGGTGCACAAACATAGAGTGAATCGCAAGTATAAAAGGATCATTCAAAAACCATAGTACCCACTTTGAAATTAGGGGTACTATGGTTTTATTGTTGGATAGATATCCAAAAAGACCTGAAGGATAGTGGTTCTCGATTATAATTAATCAAATGATCGAGGAGAACGAACTTAGCGAACGCGAAATAGAAATTATCCGGTTGGTAGCCACAGGGGCAAGCAATAAAGAAATTGCTCATTCACTGGTGATTAGCCCTAATACAGTTAAAGTGCATTTGCGGAATATTTTTACAAAGATGGGTGTGGTTTCAAGGACAGAAGCTACCATGATGGCAATCCGCTTGGGGTGGGTTACTGCACCAGCTCTTAATTCTGACAGGGAATTGACATCCATAGACACAATACTGGTGGAAGAAATCACACTACCGGAAGTGCGTCAGAGTAGAAAATTTTTCAAAACACTCAGGTGGCTGCTGCCTGTTCTATTATTACTTTTTGTTGCATTGGGGTTTTTATTGCGCCCGTTATTGATTCAACCTGATCCGGTTGAGACCATACAGCCGAGTATTACTGGCGATAATATCTCAACTCAACGATGGTTAAATTTACAACCGGTACCTGCTGGGTTATCCGGAATGGCTGCTGTAACTTATGAACAGGCTTTTTTCCTGATTGGTGGAGAAACGGAAACCGGGATTTCTGATCAGGTGTGGATATATACGATTGAAACAGATCAATGGTCTTCCGGTGAACCACTTCCGAACGGTGTAAAAGAGGTTCAATCAACGGTGTTGGGTGAAAAATTTTATGTACCTGGCGGCATCGGAGAAGATGGAGAGGTTACAGATCGCTTGATGGTTTATGATCCTCGTTCTAGTCAATGGGAAGAGAAAAGTAAATTGCCTAGACCACTGTGCCAATATGCTTTGGTTGCATTGGAAGGAAATCTTTACCTTTTTGGGGGTTGGGATGGCTTAGAATATTCTGCTGATGTATTTCTTTATGACCCCGGTTTGGATCAGTGGAAATTATTTGCTAATTTACCTCAAGCGCGAGCCAATGCCGGTGCCGCTGTGGTAGGTGGACGTGTTTATTTATTTGGTGGGAAGAATGAAAGTGGTTTACTGGATGCAGTGGATGTGTTTTTTCCTCAAAGACACATGGATGGAGAAGATGCCTGGGAAGAAGCTGCAACTTTACCTGATAAGAGAAACGGGATGGGTGTAGCAGTATTGGCAGATATGGTTTATTTGGCTGGTGGTTTCAATACCGATAAAACTACTTTGCCATTAATACAGTATATTCCACAAAAAGATAGCTGGCTCGAAATCGATCAGCCTGCAAATGCAGTAGGTTTTTTACCGGCAGTATTGCCATTTGAAACTCGGTTATATATCATAGGTGGGTGGGAAATGACTGGTTTTCAAACCACATCGCAATCTTATCAGGCGGTTTATACAATACTGGTTCCGGTTGTAAGATAAATAATTATAAGAGTCGATTCTCTTATTCCTTGTATAATGGGTGCTTTAGGGAAAAACTACCGTGTTGTCCTATAAATATTCAACTTGACTGTTATTTTCTTCATCGAATATAGACAGTTTAATGTACGTGGTATTTCATTTGAGAGGTTTTAATGAACTTAAAAAGATTTGCAATCCAATTTTTTCTATTCAACATACTAATAATTTTTATTGTGTCCTGTAACAGTCAAGGTTTCTATCTGGATAAGATTGCCGACGCTACTTCAGTTCCAGCAACAGTGACAAATCTTCCCACAAGTACAAGAACTACCGTCCCTACATTTACCCCTACATCAACTACGACCCTCATTCCAACTATCACTCCGACATTACGTCTTCCAGTGTCTGAAGGAACGCCATATCCTAAGATGGGAATCCCTATTACGATCGATAATATTCAACAAATCGAACCGTTAATGACCTGGGGCGAGGGCGTTATTTCTCATGCAATTCTCTCGCCGGATGGATCCAAGTTGGCTTTCCGGGGAAACACCGGGGTAACACTTTTTGATGCGAAAACTCTTCAAAGAATCCGCCGGTTGGTGACCGAATCACAGGTAATCAGCTTGGCTTTCTCCCCGTTGTCAGCAAGCGTGGTAAAAGTACCTAAAACAGGAACTTAAAAAGTCCCCAGAAACAGCATTAAAATGTCCTCAGACG
>PHBZ01000003.1:0-71242 GCA_002840755.1 Chloroflexi bacterium HGW-Chloroflexi-10
TATTTCCCCAAAATGTCTTTCGATCTCAGCAGTTATTCGTTCTTTCATTTCTTCCTCTTTTTGTGTTTTTTAAGAGGATGATTTATTTCACTATTCCTGTCTATTTGAATTTAGATGCGTTTGCCCTGTCATAAGACTACCAAACCCTTTATAATATTATTTTTTAAAGGTAAAATCAAGTTTTACTATTCTATTCTTAGAAAACAAAGATTAAAAGAGGAATCCTTTAGATAATGTTTTCATACGGTTTAATTCTGATAACATCCTAATTAATTAAAAGAAATGAAAATTAATCAATTAAATCCAATAATCATAATTTCACCCGGAAGATCTGGAAGCACTTTATTACAGAGATATCTAAATTTATCAGACAAGTTGATTATTTGGGGAGAACATGCTGGATTTATTAGTGGGTTAGCTCAAATGTATTCTGATTTTATTGAAGATGCTGCGGCCCAAAGAAACATCATTTCGGGGTTGAGAAATGTTGACCTGATTATGAGATCTCAGCCAATCACGAATCGGGGAATAGAATGGACAAATAATTTTACCAGTGATGTTTTTCTAAATGGTATTAGAGATTTCTTAATAAACCTTTTTAGTAAAGATGTTGACGATCAACAAAGGTGGGGGTTCAAAGAGATTAGATATTTAGAAAAAGAATATAATTTCATTAGTGATTTGTTTCCTGATGTACAGTTTATTTTTTTGGTCAGGAATCCTTTGGATACATTAGCAAGTATGATTGCTGCTAGGGAAAAAGATAAATGGCCTTCAGTTTTTTTTTCGAGGAAAAGCCAAAAAGCGATCATTGAAAAATATGCTAATAGAATTCTCGAAAGGATCTCTGCCATTTATAATTTTTCTAAAGAAAAACAGAATTTCATCATTATTCGATATGAAGATCTTGTTAAAGATCCGCAAGAAGTTCTAGACTATATTTTTAAATTCCTTGGTGTTGCAACACCTGAAGTCCAAAAAATCGAATTAATTTCTAATAGCTATCTAAGTGTAATGGAAAAAGATAGTATCAAACATGATATAAATAAATATCATAGAAAAAATAAAGTATTTAAAGAATTATCTCTTGTTTACGAAAATATTGATTTTTTTCAAGAAGGGCTGTGACTGACTAATTATGTTAGATTCACTTTTTATATGAAAATAATTAATCGATTTATTGATGACACAAAAAAATATGGGGAATATATCAATTTTGCTGCTAAAGCAGAATTAAAGGGTGAAGTTGCCGGATCTTACTTAGGTTGGGTTTGGTGGGTATTGGATCCCTTGTTTTTTATGTTGGTTTACACTTTTGTCGTGCGGTTTGTCTTTGATAGCGGCGGCAAGGATTTTCCAATTTTTGTATTTGTCGGACTCACCGCCTGGAACTTTATGAATAGTACAGTCTTGAGCGCAGTAACTATTATCAAATCTTTTCGGGGTATCATCTCAAAAGTTTATTTGCCGAAATATGTACTCATATTGGTTAGAATGTACAAAAACCTGATTAAAATGGGTATCGCATTTTTACTGGTATTTGTGTTGATGTTTTTTTTCAACGTCGAATATTCCTGGAAATTGATTTATATAATCCCCGTAATCATTGTTCACGTCATTACCACATTTGCACTTTCAGTAATTGTTGCCCATATTGGTGTTTTTGTTTCTGATTTTACAAATATTATGAATGTGATTTTGAGATTTCTATTTTATATTTCAGGTATACTTTTTTCTATAGGGGACAAAATACCTGATCCTTATAAAACAATTGTCTTGATTGTGGATCCTATTGCTTATATCATTCAGGCTTATCGTGATGTTATTATGTATCAGAAATTTCCTAACTTATATTTTTTGATGTATTGGTTCATTATTGGTTTGGTAACCAGTGTTTTGTTCATTAAGGTAATGTACGATTATGAAAATACATATGTAAAGGTGGTTCAAAATGGGTAAGATCGCCTTAACTTTGGAAAAAATTTTCGTTTCCTACCATATTGTAAATACATTTAAAATTCGTAATGCTCATATTGATCTGAAAAACCAATCCTTTGGACGATTTTATGCAGTCAATGATGTTTCTTTGGAATTAGAAGAAGGTAAGATCCTTGGGGTTATAGGAAAAAATGGCAGTGGTAAGAGCACATTATTAAAGGCAATCGCAGGAATTTTTTGCCCAGATTCAGGGTTTATTGACCTGCATGATAACAGAGTGTCACTTCTCTCTATTGGCGTAGGGTTTCAGGCTTCCTTATCTGGGTATGATAATATTTTTCTTTCAGGTATGTTGCTTGGGATAAAGAAAGATGAAATCAAAAAAAAAGTCGATGAAATTATCGTATTTTCTGAATTAGAAGATTTTATTTATAAACCTGTTGGAACTTATTCTAGCGGTATGACTTCAAAACTGGCCTTCTCAATAAGTTCGATTTTGGATACTGATATATTGCTTATTGATGAAGTACTTAGCGTAGGCGATGTGGGCTTTAAGAAAAAAAGTTTTGAAAAAATTCATAGTATTATTACAGACGAAACAAAAACGGTTTTAATTGTATCCCACGACGAAAAATTAATCAGAGAACAATGTGATAAGGCGTTGTGGTTGGAAAAAGGGCAGATCGTTGAATATGGCGATACTGATCAAACTTTAGATGCTTATTTAGAATTTATGGATTCTTTTAAGACAAATGCTAAACCAAACACTTGAGAATGTACAATATCAGTTTTTGAAAATCTGATAACACATTAAAAAGTATCTGAGCTTTAAAAAACCAAAAATGCATGAATATTGTTATTGTTAATGACTTCGGACATATTAACGGCGGTACAGCACAAGTAGCTATAACTTCTGCTATTGAATTAGCAAACAGAGGTTTTGAAATCTTCTTTCTTTGTGCAGTATCACCTATTGATGTACGGTTACAAGCTCAAAAAAATATCCATGTTGTATGCACTAATCAAAATGACATTCTTACAAATCCCAGGCGAATAACCGCAGCATTACAAGGGGTATGGAATTTTAATAGCGCTAAAATAATTCGAGCCGTACTATCTGCTTTAGAACCAAATGAAACTATTGTCCACATCCATGGATGGACGAAAGCTCTGAGCCATAGTGTGATTAGCGAAGCTAACAGGGCTGGATTTCGTTTGGTTATTACATTGCATGATTATTTTATAGCTTGTCCAAACGGTGGTTTTTTTGATTTTCAGAAGGATGCCTTATGTCCATTACAGGCATTGTCCCTAAGATGTATCGTTACAAATTGTGATTCCCGAAATTATGCTCACAAATTGTGGCGTGTTGTTAGAGGGTATGTTCAGAAAAAAATTATTAATCATCCTTCTATTAATCAATATATTGTGATTTCTGATACTTCAACAAAGATATTATTTCCCTATCTTTCAGAAAATGCAAATGTATATTTATTACCTAATCCAATTGAATCTACTAAATTGGATAGGGTGCCTGTTGAACAAAATGAAAAATTTTACGCGATAGGCAGGTTAAGTCCGGAAAAAGGATTTGATTTGTTTAGCAAGGCAGGAAAAGAATTAGGAATTAAGATTGTATTTATTGGTGATGGACCAATGCAAAAGGAATTATTCCAAATAAATCCTGATGCACAATTTTTAGGTTGGTTACCCAGAAATACACTCAATCGCGAATTATCATCTGCGCGCGCATTAGTTTTTTGTTCTAAATCTTATGAAACACAGGGCCTGGTTATTTCAGAAGTTGCCAGCCTGGGAATTCCCAGCATTGTTTCGGATATTACTGCTGGGAAAGAATCAATAATTGAAAACCAAACAGGATTGCTTTTCAAGTCTAATAGTATCGAAGATTTAAAACAGAAAATGACCACAATAATGAAAGATGATCAATTAACCCGCTATTTGAGTGAAAAGGCTTATGAGAAATTCTGGCAAGATACTCCAATCATAGGTAAGTATACCGATGGATTGATTAATATTTACCATAGAATATTAAATGGAAATGCTGTTCATACCGAGTAGAATTATTGAATATGAAAGCAGTTTTTGTTTCCGGCATTGATTATGAATCTCCAATCCAAATAGGTGATCACCATCTTGCGAGGCAATTCGCATTTCATGGATGGGAAGTCGCTTTTATCTCATTTCCTATCACACCTTTTCACTTCTTCTCCAAGAACAATGTGTCAACTAAGCGTCGAATAACCAATTATCGAAACGGAGGTATAGACTATAAAATTGAAAAAGGACGGATCTGGTCTTATGTGCCTGGTTCATTTATTGTTCCAAAAAACAATCTATTCATTAATAACTCATTTGTATATAAAAATTGGCATCGATATCTGTTTCCAAAAATAGATAGAGTATTAGCACAAAAAGGATTCCTAAACGTGGATCTGATTTATCTCCGTGATCCACTTCAGTATTATCTAATGGATGCTATTCCTCATGATTATTCAGTTTTTAGGATAGCAGATAATGATCATGGTTTTTCTTCATACAATGCTAATTACGAGTTCTTAGAGAAAGAAGTTGCGCAATCCGTAGATCTGGTTTTATATACTGCGAGTGAACTTGAACCGTATGTTCGTTCCCTAAAACCCCGCCAATACCGCTACTTTCCAAATGGAGTCGATCATTCACATTTTAGTAAATCTGATCATTCGATTCCTGAAGATTTCCGGAAAATTCAAAAGCCGATCGCTATATATGTTGGATCTATCGATGAATGGTTCGATTTTAAATTGTTGAATTGGCTGGTCGAATCCATGCCCGATATCTCATTTGTGGTTATTGGTCCTAACGAACAATATCAAGAAAGATTTATCAGGCGAAACAACCTATTTCTCTTGGGTCAAAAAAGGTATGAAACTCTACCGGCTTACCTTTGCAATTCTTCAGTGGGTATTATCCCTTTTGACGTTCGACGAAATCCTTTGCTAGTGAACGCAATTAATCCGATAAAACTTTTAGAGTATTTTTCTTGCAGCTTACCTGTAGTTTGTACGAAGTGGAATGAATTGGAAAAAATTAACTCTCCTGCCCAATTATGTTCCACTTATGAAGATTTTAGAGATGCGATCCGCAGATCTGTTGAAGATAGTTTGGACCGCGATTCTTTTCAGAAATTTGCTGCAATTCATGATTGGTCAAATCGCTATCAGGATTTAATGAATTTGATAAAAATAGAATAAAAAAACATTAGTTCAGACGAGCTTGTTAAGTCTGTTGGATTGCGATTGGATTAATATAAAATTCCGGATAATTAAGCGCTAATCTTATTCACTACCATCATTTTTTACACCTTTTTTCATAATAAGATACGCGTAGCTGGTAAAGAATGGGTTAGGATTTTTTAGCAGGTATTTGGTTTTAGTTTCGTGTATTTTCCTAAAAAACGGTAAGCGTTTGTAATATCCGCTATGGCCAAAAAAACCCCTGTATTCGATGATTGTATATCCTAAATCTTCAAATTTTTTGATTTGGCTTGGGACCGGACCGCGACACCAACTGTAATAAGCAGGAAATTTCGCATATTTATAGTTATTCCGAGGATCGAAATAACTTAATAATTTTTGGGTGAACGCTTCTGGTGTGAGACGGTTAATGAAAAATGGAAATGTATACAGTGTTGGAAAGAAATGAATGGCTATCCCATTATCAGCCAGCAGTTCCAGGATGTTTTCGTGAAATTGTTTTCCATTTTTAATATGTTCGGCTAACATTTTGCTAAAAACTAAATCATATTTTTCATTATTGGTCGCGATCTCTGGCGAGTTAATATCGCCGACAATTTTTTTGTAACTGGCTGGAGCTTTATCTAATTCTTCCTTAGAAACATCAATAATGGTGTATTCCAGTTGGAATTCAAGAAGGTTCTGCGGTGTTAGAACAGGGTTGGCTCCCCCTCCGATCTCACAAATTTTTGTTGCAGATTCATTTTGTATGTATTGAATGATAGTGTTCTTAAATTTGCGCCAAGCCTCATCTGTTTCGTGATATGAAATTAATGCCATCTATGTTAACCTATGATTATTTTTATGGAAATTTGACAATACAAAAATTTTAAATTGACAAATGATAATCCACTGATCATTGTATAAAGTTGATTTTTAAAATAATTTCCAAAGTTATTTCATTTCTTTGGAAAATGATTATCTGTTTACAATTGGAACTTTATATACCTTTGCCAGTAATCATAACCCAAAAAGTCTTTATAAAGATAAATAGATCCATCCAGAGTGACCAATTGTTTATATAGTAAATATCCATCCGTACCCGCTGATTAAAGCTGGTATCATTTCGGCCCATTACCTGCCACCAACCAGTAAGTGCCGGGCGTACATGAAATATTAAATCTCCATCGACACCTATTTTGTACGTTTCCTCACGCATATATGCACGTGGACCAATGAAACTCATTTCGCCCTTCAGTATGTTGTATATCTGAGGAAGTTCATCGAGGCTGAAACGGCGCAGCCACTTGCCAACTGAGGTTATCCGAGGATCATTCTCTAACTTGTGGTATTTCTCATATTGTTTTTTAAGGTTTGGATTTTGTTGTAAAAGTTCAGGTAGTATTTCATCGGCGTCTGGCACCATTGTACGAAATTTGATGATCCGGAATACTTTTTTGTCCAGGCCAAATCTCTCTTGTGTATAAAATATATTTCCCGGGGAATCTATCCAAAGCAGTATGGAAATTAAAACAATCAAGCTCATGATAGGTAAAAATAATAAAACGGTTAAACAAAAATCCAGCAGTCTTTTAACCCAGTTTGTTACAGGGTTGAGTAAGTTATGCTGCATCTGAAAAGCCGGCCGGCCTTCAATATCTACCGGTTTACCCCATAAGAAACCAAATGACAGGTCGTCCATTATGAAAATGCTGCGGATGAAATTCTGTTCGATTGCTCTAAAAATCCCTGGATTCTCTTGCCGAAATTCTTTTGGCGGTAGTGTTACTAAAATGGTTTTTATGCCCAGTACGTGTAGATGATTCAGGATATCCAGCGAGATTGGATAAAAAGGTAACTTTGAAAACTTTGGTTGTTTTTCATCAGTAGGCAGATATAAACCAACTATCGGGCGAAATCCCAGCCGGCGGCATTTTTTAACGTCTTGATATAAATGAACAATTTCTTTATTTGTTCCGATGATGGCTACCGGTTCTCCCCACCATTTTTGCAGCGATACGATTTTTCGAATGAAAAATCGTCCAATAGGGACAAATATACAACTCAACAGCCAACTTAAGAGAAAAATAGAGCGCGAGTAATTGCTCACTGGGGTTGTCAGAAAAATTACTCCACCGATTAAGAAATAAGCAGTAGAGATCGCTTCAACTAAATTTCTCAATTCAATAACAGCGACTGTTCCTCGCCCGGGGTAATTTCCTTTAATGGTGATTAAAATGAAATTTGATATTAATAGCATGCCTAATAAGGAATTTGATAAATTTGGGATCATTACGCCACCTATGATTGGAATAAGGAGGCGACGTGTCTGTACCGAAATTTCATATGAGACACTCAATAAAAACATGTCTGATATCAAGAGAATGATGATTTCTATGGCTAATTTGTCTTTAATGAAATTGATTTTGTTATAAGGCTTTTGATCAGTTACCATTTAGAGTATCCCCCGATTAAAAATACTTTTGAAGTGAGGTTTTGATACTTTCTTCGAATATTGAGAGATCAAAGCGCTGGACAGAATTACGGATAAAGCTGGGATCAAATCGTCTATTCTCGAAAGATATTATAGCTTGAATCAACGAATCTATGTTCTGATCGTCAAAAAAAATTCCGGTTTCGTTTTCAGTAACAGTTTCCAAAACACCACCGGATCGATAAGCGATCACTGGTCTGCCAGATGCCTGTACTTCAATTGGTACCATGCCAAAATCTTCAACACCAGGGAAGATCAGAGCTTTACAGGTGGCATACATGCTTTTCAATGTCTCTTCATCGACTTTACCCAAAAAGGTAATGGTATTTCCGGCGATTGCCTCAAGTTTATTTCGTTCAAACCCATCTCCGATGATAACCAATTTTCGTTTTAACTGGTTGCATGCTTGTATAGCCAGGTCAATATTTTTGTAAGATATTAATCTTCCGACACATAGATAAAAATTTTGTGGGTTTTGGATGTTGTACTGTTGAATATCCACCGGTGGATAAATGATTACAGCATTTTTGTGATAAACCGTTTGAATGAAATTGGCCATATTCTGGCTGTTGGTGATTACTTGATCGATGGGTTGCGTTAACTTAAAATCGATTTTTTGAAGAGATGGGATGATACGATCAATGATTTGAATTATGGGAGAGTTGAAGGGTAGGCTGTTATTGGTATACGAATTGCGTTTCCAAAGAAAGCGGAATGGGCTGTGCATGTAGCAGATATGCTGACCATTTTTAGGAGTTTGAATATATTTTGCCAGATAGGTTGAAGATGAAAGAATTAATTCATATTCTGTCAGTTTTACATTGAAGTAATATAAAAACCACAACGGATACAATTGTTTAAATAATTTTTCTGATTTCACCCACCGGCTGAATGGGTGGGTGATGATTTGTTTTGTTTTTAATTCAGAAAAAGTTGTTTTCGGTTGATATACTGAGGTATAAATCGGTGCTTCCGGAAACAGATTACTTAAATGCAAAGCCAATCGTTCGGCTCCACCTTTTACAATAAAGGCATCATGAATGATAGCTATCTTTTTAGGGATTTTATTCTGAACAATATCCATCCGACTTCTTATCTGGGTTATAATTTTACCCGAATAACCAAGGTTCGTTAATATAAGCATTGAAAGTAGAATAAATGGACTTATTTGCTAAGCAAATTATTCAACGGAAAATCTTTTTTGTTGTTCTCATTATTGGTTTACTACATGGCTTGGTATATGTCTTCCTTATCCCACCCTGGCAGCATTATGATGAGCCGGGGCATTTTGAGTATGTGTGGATGATTGCCAACCATGATACTTTCCCTGAAAAGGGAGAATATGATAATGAAATTCGACAAGACATTTTAGATTCCCTAAAAATGAATCATTTTTTTTCGTATCAGAATATTGAATATTTAGAAGAAGTTGTAGATACAATAGACCCGATTTGGATTGGTATTACTCAGGTCGGTGATCCGCCTCTATATTATACAATTGCTTCGATCCCTCTAAGGATATTGAAAAATGCAAGTCTCGAAACACAACTCTATGTAACGAGATTCCTGTCATTAATCATCTTTCTATTGATAGTTTGGGTTGCATGGCAATTTGCAAAAGAAATTAGTCCGCCGCAACATCCATTTCGTTATCTTTTACCTTTAACTCTTGTGTTAATTCCCGGTTTTGTAGATCATTTGACTGCATTGAACAATGACGGAATGGCGGTTTTGATTAATTCTTTGGTGATGCTTTCTGGTATCAGGTTGTTAAAATATGGAAAAAATTGGAGCAGAATTTTGCTTCTGGTTCTTTTTTCGATACTTGCCTTCTATACCAAATCTTCAATTTGGTTGTCAATTATTATTGCCCTGATTGCAATCTTTCTCTCATTTTTCGATTACAAACGACAATGGATTGGAATAACAGTTATTGTTTTATTCTTTATAGCCAATTTGTTTATTTTATTTGAAATGGGTGATGTGGCATTTTGGTTTCGTAATACGCGTCAAACAGAAAACACAAAAGTTAATACTACATATGGTTCAGCCATTCAAATTGATGTTAATCAGCGAAATTTCCAAACAAATTCTTTATATCAGACCATACCGTTAAAAGAAAATGATAGTTTAAAAAACAAAGTGGTTACCTTGGGGGCATGGATATGGGGAACGCCGGATAAGGAAGCTTCCCTTCCATTTTTAATGATATTAACTAATGATAATGAGAGAATTTTCCTTGATTCAAAGAAGATTGAATTGACGCTAGAACCAGTGTTTTATGCAACTCATTTTCAATTACCGGATGATTTTCAACGATTATTTGTAGTTTTACAGCCTTTTGTTGCTTCTGAAGACCAGGGTACAGTTTATTACCAAAATCCAGTGATGGCTGATGGGGAGTTTCCAATCAGTAGTATTCCTGCACTTGACTCAGATTCTCTTCAAGGAACATGGTATGGTACTTCTTTTGAAAATATGGTGCGAAATAGCAGTTTAAAAAAGGAGTGGCCTAAGTTTCGTCCGGAGATCGTTAATATTTTTGCGATAATTGATCCCCGCATTAGTGAGGCGGCCAATTGGTTGATTTATTCATTGGATATTGAAGGAACCGGATGGTATATTCAATCGACTTTGGAGAGATTATTTAGAACCTTCTGGGGGCAATTTGGTTGGGGTAATGTAAATTTGATCGGTCACAAGCCTTATCGTATTCTTCTTGTTTTTTCTTTTTTGAGTTTGTTTCTTTTTATGATTTTTACAAAAAAGAATCTGAAAAAAGAAAGAATACTAATGTCGTTTTGGTTATTATTATTTGTGTTTGCTTCTCTCTTTTTTGCCTGGTTTACAGGAATCTCGATGAGAGCGTATTTCGGTAAATCTTATGCCCCAGTTGCCAGATTCATATACCCTTCCATTTTTGTTATAATTAGTTTTTTGGTTTTTGGATGGAGTTCTTGGATTGCTTCTTTGGCAACAAATAAAAAGAAAATTCTTCTAATTATTTATATACTTTTTTTTATGTTTATTGATATTATGGCGATCTATACAAATCTGTTATATTATAACCTTTGAACTATCGATAGGAGTTGATTAATGTTTACTATGATTAAAAACAAACCCCTTATATTGTTGTTATGCTTGGTGATTATATTTGTAGGTTGTATGTCGGTTTCGCCAAACACCCTTGGAAAATCAGTGACGGCTAATTCCACAAGTACGGGTGTTTATTTACCTTTATTAATGAAAGAATATCCTGCTGGAAATATTTTTGGTGCACAATTGGCAGTAATTGATGATGCTCATGGATTGAGTATGATGAAAGAGGCGAATAGTGGCTGGACCCGATTGGACTATTCTTGGGCATCAGTTGAACCAACGGAAGGTTCGCGAAATTGGGGAAATGTCAGTAGTTTAGATCAACAAATAGCGAATGGCGATGCGAAGGGAGTAAAAACCATCTTAATTATAGGTCTTACACCCGATTGGGCAGTATTCCCCAATATATCTTGCAATGGAAAAATAAAACAAGAAAAATTTCAAGCCTTTGCTAATTTTATGTATGATTTAGTTTCAAGATATAGTAAGCCACCTTTTAATGTCACACACTATGAAATGTGGAATGAACCAGATGTAGTGGGCGGATTGGGTTGTTGGGGTGATTCATCTGATAATTTATATTATGGTGGTTCATATTATGGAGAGATGTTAAAAACTGTATATGGCTCAATGAAACGTGCTGACCCGAATGCCCAGGTTTTGGTAGGTGGATTGTTGTTGGATTGTGATCCTGCATTGGAGCTGAAAAATGATGATAATAGTCCAAAAAGTTGTCTTTCGGCTAATTTCTTGAAAGGAATTTTAGAGGCTGGGGCAAGCAACTCTTTTGATGGTATTGCATTTCATGCTTATGATTATTATGCTGGCATTTTAGGACAATATTCAAACCCGAATTTTGCAGGAAGTTGGAATACAACCGGACCTGTAACCAGTCAAAAAGCTAAATATCTGCGGAATGTCTTAAGCCAATATAATGCCAGCCAGAAATACTTACTGAATACTGAATCTGGGATCTTTTGTTTCGGGGATAGCTGTAATGATCCAGCTTATGGTTTCCAAGTTACAAAAGCATATTATATAGCTCAGGAAATGACGGTTGCTTTGGCAGATGAATATGTTTCAAATATTTGGTATTCCGTCTATGGTGTTAGAGAAAGTGGGTTGTTAAATAACAGCAATCAACCTTACCAGGCATATTATGCATTTGGTGTTACCAGCAAATCTTTGCAAGGATATAAATTCTCCCAGAAGCTTTCTTTAGGTACCGGGATGCTGGCTTATGAATTTGTAAATTCATCTGGGTCTAAGCAATGGGTGTTATGGGCCAATGATGGAAATTTGCATCCTATTTCCTTACCGGGTATGCCGAAATCAATTCAAAGAATTTCTGATACTGGTCAAGCTGAAAATATCAGTCCCTCAACTACTGTGAATGTTCATTTTGCGCCAGTATTTATAAAATATTAATCGTTTAAATATGAATATCCAAAAGGCCGCCGTTAACCTTGGATAACGGCGGCTTTTTGGTTTGGAAACACGCTATAATCTGATTTGGATTTATTTTTTTCAAGTCTTTTTCTATAATCTTACTATAAAGGATCATCGCGTGTTGTCATCTGACCATCAATATAAAAAAGAATTAGAATTCTCTTTGAGAATCGTTGCAGCGTGTGCCAGGATTACCCGTTCTGTGCAGGAAACGCATATTGTAAACCAGGAGAAAGCTGATCGTTCTCCGGTTACAATTGCCGATTATGCGGTGCAGGCGTATGTGGCTCAGGCTTTGAAAGCGGAATTTCCTCAGGACGTTCTGATTGGTGAAGAAAGCAGCGGTGGCTTGCAGGAGAGTGAAGTAATCTTGCAAGGTGTTACCCAACAGGTGCAGGCTTTGCTGCCGCAAGCTACCCCAGGCGAAGTTTGCGCTTGGATCGACCATGGCAAAGGTGAACCTAGCCTCCGTTTTTGGGTTTTAGATCCGGTAGACGGCACCAAAGGCTTTCTGCGACGAATGCAGTATGCCACTGCTTTAGCCCTGGTGGAAGATGGAGAAGTGGTTTTAGGTGTTCTGGGTTGCCCTGAATTGGATTTTGGCGGACTGCATGGTGGAATGGCGTATGCCGCTTTGGGTCAGGGTGCCTGGTGGCAAGCTCTGGATGGCAACCAAACTCCGCAGGCATTGCATGTTTCAGCACAGGAGGATCTTCCCAAAATCCGCATTTTGCGCTCGTTTGAGGACAGTCATACTAATAGCAGTCAAATTGATGCACTCGCCGCAGACCTGGGGATTACCGCTGAACCGGTGCGTATGGATAGCCAGGTTAAGTATGTTTTGTTGGCTGGTGGTCAGGCTGAATTGCTGCTGCGTCTGCTTTCTTCCGATAACCCGGATTATCGTGAAAGTATCTGGGATCAGGCTCCGGCTTATCGTGTTCTCCTTGAGGCCGGTGGTAGTATGACGGACATGTACGGCCGCGAGCTGGATTTTACAGCCGGGAAAAAACTATCCCGCAATCAGGGTGTCATCGCCAGCAATGGGTTAATCCATACCACTGCCTTGAACTTCTTTGCGCAAAATCAGAAAAATCCGAACGGGTAGGGCAATGGAAACGAATTTTTGGGTTTTGGTTCTGGTTGGTTTTTTTGCGCAACTGATTGATGGCAGCCTGGGAATGGCTTACGGAGTCAGTTCTAATAGCTTCTTGTTGGGTGTTGGTGTGCCGCCGGCGGCTGCTAGTGCCAGCGTTCATACAGCCGAAGTATTTACCACAGCCATTTCAGGTATTTCACATTGGCGCTTGGGTAATATCGACAAGCGCATGGTTTGGGGTCTTTTGATCCCGGGGGTGATAGGTGGGGCGCTGGGAGCATATATCCTCACCAATCTTGATGGCAATGTCGTCAAGCCTTATATCGCCATCTACCTGCTCATTATGGGCATACGCATTCTTTTTAAGGCTTTCAATTTACCGCAGTTCCATGAAAAAGAAGCCAAACCGGCTTTGCTGATTCCTCTTGGCCTGGCTGGTGGAACCTTTGATGCCATTGGCGGCGGCGGTTGGGGTCCGATTGTTACCTCCACCCTGATCTCTGCCGGGCATACCCCGCGCAAAACCATTGGATCGGTAAATTTCTCTGAATTCTTTGTTACCTTAACTACAGCTGTCACTTTTCTGATCACCATCGGTATCACCCATTGGAAGGTGGTTTTAGGATTGATACTGGGTGGTATACTTGCAGCACCTTTAGGTGCATTGTTGACCAAAAAAGTATCCCCTAAAGTGATTATGATGATCGTTGGGTTTCTGATTATTCTCTTACAAATTCGCACGCTTTATCAGATCTGGTTCTAATGTCTGAGAAATTATATGTACATCCGGCGTCTCGAGAGTGCTTAATAAAAATTTCTATATTCATTCATACCACAAGGATATAATATGGAATGTTCATCTATACCACAAAAGCTTGCATGGTAAAAATGTCTAATATAGTCCCTCACGAACATAAACTCACCCGTGCAGACCGTACGGCGATCAAAAATCACCACCCGGTGGTAATCTGGTTTACAGGGCTTTCTGGCAGCGGCAAGAGCACCATCGCCAATGCCCTTGAAGAGCGTCTCAATCGCGTTCATCATACCCACACCTACCTGCTCGATGGCGACAACATCCGCACCGGGCTTAATGCCGGTTTGGGATTCGCCGAAGAAGACCGCCAGGAAAATATCCGTCGTATTGGCGAAGTGACCAAACTATTCTACGATGCTGGTCTCATCGTCATCACTGCTTTTATCAGTCCATTTCGACGCGACCGCCAGCGGGTAGAGGAACTGCTTCCAGCAGGTGCATTCATGGAAATACTTATAGATTGCCCGCTGGAAATTTGTGAACAACGCGACCCAAAGGGACTGTATCTCAAAGCGCGTGCCGGGCAAATAGGCGAATTCACTGGCATCACCTCACCCTATGAAGCTCCGCTTGCCCCGGCAATCACATTGGCAAGCCATGAATATACCGTTGAACAATGTGTCGATCAACTTATCAACTATATGCTGCAGAAGGGTATCATTCCTCCACTTCCTGATACACAAATTTGATTCGGACCAATGGAAAAATTAGAATGAACAACATAACTACACGAGAGGAGATTTTGGGCAAGGCAGAATATCAGGCTCCTTATTACTCATCAATTATTAATTATTTTTAATTACTACAGCGAATACCTGATAAATGATCCCTAATAACTGTTCCCCTATTTCTGCCGCATGCCAGCTTTCATTATGGGTTACTTAGACGAACTCGAATCAAAAAGCGTTTATATTTTACGAGAAGCATATGCTAATTTTAAATCCCTAGGTATGCTTTGGTCGATGGGTAAAGATAGTACAGTGTTACTCTGGTTGGCGCGTAAAGCTTTCTTTGGCCATGTGCCCTTCCCATTAGTGCATATCGATACTCACTTCAAGATACCTGAAATGATTACCTACCGAGATCGTTTGGTGCGGGAAATGAAGCTTACTATGGTGGTGGGTTCCAATCTTGAGGCTCTTGCCAGTAAAAACACCTTTCCGGATGGCGCTGTAGACAGATTGACTTGCTGTGGTCTGCTTAAGACTGAAGCACTTACCCAAACCTTGAATGGGAAAGGCCGTCGTTTTCGCTATAATCATGACACTCACCAATATGATGAGGAATTTAACCCCGAACCATTTACAGGGGTCATTGTTGGTGCCCGTGCAGATGAGGAAGGTTCACGTTCCAAGGAGCGGTACTTCTCGGCGCGTGATAAGCAGAACGAGTGGAATATTGCGGACCAGCCACCGGAGTTCTGGAACCAATACAAAACCGATTTTGCCCCCGGCACCAATGTACGCATCCACCCACTGTTGGATTGGACTGAGTTGAATATCTGGGAATATATTAAAAAGGAAAATATTCCTACTGTTTCGCTTTATTACAATCAGGGCAACGGTAAGCGTTACCGCTCCCTCGGTTGTTTTCCCTGTACCGCCGCGGTCGAATCAGAAGCTCGCAATGTGGATGAGATCATCGCCGAATTGAGAGTTGGCAAATTTGCTAATATCGCCGAGCGTTCTGGCCGTGCCCAGGACAAGGAAGACGGCGGCGGGTTGGAATCGCTGCGCCGGGAAGGGTACATGTAAATTATGGAAAACCTCGTCGATTTCACAAAAGATCAGATGAATGTCGTTTTCGTTGGACATGTGGACCATGGTAAAAGTACGGTTATCGGGCGTCTGCTGGCAGACACAAACTCTCTGCCTAAGGGCAAGCTGGAAGCTATTCGCGAGCGCTGTTTTAAGAACGGTAAACCCTTTGAATATGCCTTTCTAATTGATGCTCTCAAAGATGAGCAGGCTCAATCCATAACCATCGATTCAGCCCGTGTCTTTTTTCAGTCTCCCAGTCGCTCCTATATCATCATCGATGCTCCCGGACATATTGAGTTTATCAAGAACATGGTTACCGGCGCCTCACATGCTGAGGCGGCCATTCTGGTGATTGACGCCGAAGAAGGAGTACAGGAAAACTCGCGTCGGCATGGTTACTTGCTTTGGATGCTTGGCATAAAGAAGATTGTCGTTTTAGTTAATAAGATGGATATCGTCGGTTACGACCAGGCTACCTTCGACCGTATCCAAACCGAATACAGCGCCTACTTGGATGGTATTGGCGTGAAACCACTGTTTTTTATCCCGGCTTCCGGTCGGGAAGGGGATAGTATCGTCGATTGTGGAACCTCCATGCCCTGGTACAACGGTCCTACCTTACTTGAAGCATTGGATTCTTTTGAGAAAACCCAACCCCTGGCCAATCTGCCGCTGCGTTTGCCGGTTCAGGATGTATATAAATTTTCAACCTTTGGAGATAGTCGCCGCATTGTTGCCGGTTCTATAGCCAGTGGTAGCCTGCATGTTGGTGATGAAGTCGTTATTTATCCATCAGGTAAACGAACCACTGTCAAAAGCCTGGAAGGCTTCAATACTGATGTGCAAACAGCCGTAACAGGTGGACAGGCGGCAGGTTTTACCATGAGCGAGCAGGTTTATTTGCGCCGGGGTCAGGTAGTTGGCCGTGCCGATGAAGCTCCACCGGCGGTCAGTACACGCATGCGAGCCAGCTTATTCTGGCTGGGTAAACAACCATTATCTCCACAAAAGACCTATTACCTAAAATTAGGCACCGCCAGGGAACGTGTTCAAGTAGAAACCATTCATCGTGTCATTGATGCTTCGGATTATGCAAGCCAAAACAATTGGAGCGAAATCCATCATCATGATGTCGCTGAAGTTACCTTTAAATTGGCCCATCCGTTAGCTTTCGATACATCCGATAAATTGCCGGATACAAGTCGTTTTGTTCTTGTGGATGAATACGAGATTCGTGGCGGCGGCATTGTCCTTGAGGCCTTGCCGGATGAAGAAGCTCAGATTCGTGAAGATGTTTTCCTTCGCAATGAAAAATGGGTGCGCAGTAGCATTTCCATGGAACAACGTGCTGAAATGTATAACCAGAAATCGGCGCTGGTGGTTATCACTGGATCTAAAGGTGTAGGACGTAAGCGGCTGGCTGGTATGCTCGAACGCCAACTCTTTGAGAGCGGCAAATTAGCCTATTATCTGGGGATTGGCTCCGTGCTATATGGTGTTAATGCCGATCTTAAAAGCCACGAAGCACCGGGAGGTTGGCGTGAACACGTCCGCCGTTTTGGGGAAGTTGCCAATCTTTTTCTCGATGCTGGTATGATTCTGATTGTTACCGCTGTTGACCTGACACAGGCCGACCTCAATGTGTTCAAGACCGTCATTGACGAAGACAAAATAGCCACCATCTGGCTGGGTGACGATTGCTGTACTGATCTGATCTACGATATCCGCCTGGAAAACGGTGATCAGATAGAACAGGCTGCTGTCAAAGTCAAGCGTCTCCTCCAGCAGCAGGGAATTATCTTTCAGGTATAGAGATGAATGGATTAACCGATCATACTCAGTTGATCGGGTTTGACAGACAGAAATAAATCACCACGAAACGGTACCATCAATTTGGTGGCAAAATTCTTTTTTACAGTAAAATAAAAACGTAACAAAAAAATAAATGGGAGAGAGAAATGAAAGTTCTGGTCATTGGTACGGGTTATGTTGGATTGAATACGGGGGTAGCCCTTGCTTATCTGGGGCATAAAGTCACCTGTTTGGATGTTGATGAGCGCAAAATCAAAATGCTTCAGGACTGCAAGGCTCCCATCTATGAACCGCATCTGGACACAATGCTCGAACTGGCTTGCCCAAATATTCAATATACTACAAATTACGATGAAGCTGATATTGCCATTACGGATGTCGTTTTCATCAGTGTAGGCACACCCTCCCTGATGGATGGCAGTGCCAATCTCGAATATGTGCGCCAGGCTGCGCATTCCGTCGGATCCCGCCTTAATGACCATTTTACCGTCGTTGTAAACAAATCCACTGTGCCCATTGGTTCCGGACACTGGGTCTCTGCTATTGTCCGTGACGCCTATATAGAATCTCATGGTCACAAACCCGATGGCAATTACGCCATTGCCTCCAATCCGGAATTCTTACGCCAGGGTTCAGCGCTTGCGGACACGTTCTACCCCGACCGCATTGTTGTTGGTGCATCTGATGCGCGCGCTATTGATGTACTCACCAATCTTTACCGTCCGCTTCTCAACCAAGATTTTGCTGCCCCGGATTGTCTTCCACGACCTGAAGGTATGGGCGCCGTTCCTGTGGTCACCTGCGACCTGGCTTCGGCTGAACTGATCAAATATGCAGCCAACTCATTTCTGGCGCTTAAAATTTCTTACATCAATGAAATTGCCGCGTTGTCTGATAAGGTTGGCGCCGATATTAACCAGGTAGCGCGTGGTATTGGCCTCGATTCTCGTATTGGCCCACGCTTTCTTAACCCAGGTATTGGTTGGGGTGGTTCCTGTTTTGGCAAAGATACCGCAGCCCTGGTTGCTACAGCCAAAGAATATAACCTCGAAATGCCCATCGTCGCCGCCGCCCGCGATGTCAATTATCGCCTGCGAGATACAGTCGTCGAAAACCTTCAAGCCGAACTCAAAATTCTCAAAGGCCGTACCGTTACCTTGCTTGGGCTGGCATTCAAGCCCAACACCGACGATCTGCGTGATGCTCCCTCAATCGATATCGCCAAAAAGCTTATTCAACGCGGCGCCAAAGTGCGTGCTCACGATCCGGTTGCTATAGAAAACATGAAACGCCAGTATCCTGAGCTTGAGATTGAATATTTCCAGGACGCTAACGAAGCTGTCAGTGATTGTGACGCCGTTGTTCTTGTCACCGAATGGCCGGAATACCGCAAACTGGATTGGAAAGCATTGAAAAGCCGTATAGCTGTACTTGATGGTCGATATTTTCTGAATTTAGGATAACTAAACTTAAAGAGATTCTTAAAAATTAATCATTCAAAATTCAGAATGTGATGCAAGATTAGCTCTTAATATTTGCATATGAATGACACAAGGCGTCCAGGCCGCATTTTTCAGTGTTCTGGAGATTTTTATTACCAACTTGTACAAAGGCCTTGTGATGATTGATTAGCGTCAGTTACCCCCTGTATATTTGCTGCAGGGGGTGTTTTTTAAGAACGTATTTATCTGGAGCGTTTTAAGGCTGTTTCGATCATCATGAATTCACCAATATTTTCCATGGTGATCATACCGACCAGAACACCATTGTCAATTACTGGCAGGGTGCGGCAACCACAGGTTTGTAAGCGCTCTGAAACCATTTCAAGCATTTCATTAGCGTCTGCGGACTGAAAATCCTGATCCATTACGCTGGCAATATTTATCATATTTCCGTCTTGTGATAGGGCTTGCATTAACTTTGGACGGGTGAGGATACCAACCAGGCGATCATTGTCCAATATGGGAAAGTCCTGTTGGTAACCATTTAAAATTGCTTCAATGGCATCCTGTAGTCTTTGGGTAGGGTGAAGTGCTCTGAATTGAGTTAACATAGCCCGTCGTACGGGGACCCCTCCAATAATATTGCGAACTTGAACCATACTGGCTTCCTGACTTGCGCCGATCCAAACGAACAGAGCGATGAAAACCAGGAAGGGGTTACTGAACAAACCAATTAAACCGAAAATTAAAGCTATGCCCTGGCCAATAGTAGCCGCTATTTGTGTGGCACGGGTATATTCCATTTTTGTAGCCAGAAACGCGCGCAACACGCGGCCACCATCCATTGGGAAGGCAGGTATCAGATTGAAAAGTAACAGAGATAGGTTGACAGTGGCTAGTCTGAAAACCAAAGAGCCTGAGGTTAAAGTAAACGGTTGAAACGGGTTTAATGTATTAGTGATCAGCAGCCAACCAAACAATATTACGGCCAGTCCCAGGTTTACCATTGGGCCGGCCAAAGCCACCCATAGTTCTTGTTTGGGGTCAGTTGGCATACGTTCCAGGCGTGCAACACCACCTATGGGTAACAAAGTGATATCGCGTGTGGGAATGCCATATTTTCGAGCGACAAGAGCATGCCCAAACTCATGCAACAGCACGAACAGAAAGAGCAACAGAATAAAAACAAGGCCATTTATTACAGCAGAGATAGATCGTTCAGTTAACCAGAATGAAAACCCAATCCAAATCAGTAACAAAAAAAATGTACTGTGAATGTATACGTCAATCCCGGCAATTCGGGCAATTTTCCAAGACCATTTCATAATGTAATCTCCTATTTTAAAGTCTCATCTTTTTGAGACAGAACCTTTACTTCTCTATTAAGAATATCGTTACCTGATCGCTTTTCAAGGAAAGCTTATAAGCTTTGTATAAGAACGAGATTAGAAACTGAGAAAAATACTCGATTCTTATAAAACGCTTATACAACGTTAATTGACAAGTGCAATAGATTTGGTTAATATTACATTATATATAGTATTTGTCTAATTAATTCACTCCGACCATTATCCAGGGACGGGTTGAAAGAAAAAGAAAAGGAAAAAATAATGTCAGAAAAATTTGTTTTACCCCAATTAGGATTTGCTTTCGATGCTTTGGAAGCCGCAATAGATGCACAAACAATGGAAATCCATCATGGAAAACATCATGCCGCTTATGTAAATAATTTAAATACGGCACTGGAGAGCGCACCGACTTTCTTTAATCATTCTGTGGAAGAAATAATGCGAAATATCAATGATGTGCCGGAAGGAATCCGGACTGCAGTGCGTAATAATGGGGGTGGACATGCAAACCATAGTTTATTCTGGCAGTTGCTAAAACCGGGTGGGAAACAAGCTCCTTTTGGTAACCTGGAAAAAGATCTGCTTTCGGTTTTTGGATCACTTGACAATTTTACAGATATATTTTCGAAAGCAGCAGCTACCCGCTTTGGTTCTGGCTGGGCCTGGTTGGTATTGGACGAAAGCAAAAAATTACAGGTTTACTCTACTGCCAATCAAGATAGTCCATTGATGCAGGGTCATACACCTGTTTTGGGATTGGATGTTTGGGAACATGCCTATTACCTGCGCTACCAGAATCGTAGACCGGATTATGTAAAGGCATTTTGGTCTGTGATCAATTGGAATGTAGTGAATGATTTTTATACTGCGAATAAATAGAACTTGATACCCTCTAAACAAGAAAAAGACCGGTTTTTTAAGGCCGGTCTTTTTCTTGTTATTTATTGGATATGCCAGAATACAACAGAACCATTGGTGCTCAGCGTAGTAAGAATATTACCCTGTGGAGAAAAACTAATCTGATTGATATCGCTTTGGTTTAAAAGAAAATTTCCAATAATTTGCTTGTTTTCGCTATCAATAAATACAAGCTGATCATTCAAAGCTGCTGCCAACATTGAACTATTCGGAGAAAATTCTAAATCGTAGGCACCCTGGTCAAGTGGAATTTTTTGAAGTGTTTCTCCGGTATCTACATCGTAGAATATAACAACCGGTGTCATAACCTCATTGATCATATCATATACAGAAACAGCCAGAAAACGACCATCGGGACTAAGTGTGTTGGACATAATAAAATCGCTGTGATAAAGCGCGGGTCCGATAGTATTATTAGTAATATCGGAGAGTTGAATGGTTGCCCTGGCGTTCCAGATGGCATGACGATTGTCTTCCCCAATACGTACATTGTAGATGGGAGCAGCGGTTTCAAAACCAGTAATTGTAGTGAGTTCTTCTCCACTGGTAGCTTCCACTACCATACCGGTCCATGCATCTATTTGGGGTAACATGATTTTTGTACCATCAGGTGAAAATGTCCCCCCCATAAAGGCATGTTCGGTGTGAGCGCTCCGAATATGCTGATCCCGCCAGTTTACTAAAATCAAACCTTGATTATTGTATGTGATAGCGTATGTTGATCCATCAGGTGAAACATCCACCAGAATTTCATCCGGCTGCATGTTCAGTGAAAAGAGTTGGGAAAGATCAGGGAAAGCTAATATCTGAAAACCAGTGTACTGTACCAACCAGAAACTGCTTTGATCTTTACTCCACACGATGCGGGCTGGTTCATCCAAAGCAAGTTCAGTCCAACGTTGTAATTGTAAACTGTTGTCCGAGTTGATTACCTGGGAAGAAATACGGGAATCTGGTTGTTTAACCGGAGTAATCATAATTTCGGTTGGGGCGGGAGTAGAGGTTGCGATTGGCTGGGATAAAATTACGCTGGTCGGTTCCACCAATGTAGGTGCCCGTGGCGCTTTTTGGGTGGCAGAAGTGGTGGACATCTCTGTTGGAAACGGCGGTACGGATGCTGAACAGGACGCTAATAGAATTATCAGCAGCCCTCCGAATATATATTTTTTTAAGGTCATTGAAGAGTCTTTCTATTAAATGTTAAAACCATTAGTTATAAGACGGAAAATGTTTCATTTGTGTTCCCGTAATGATTATAATTTGGAAGCAGCACGGTCTGCAACCCAATTTATTAACTTGAAAAATGCGCGTTCTGACCAATTCAGAGCTTGATCGCCTAATTTTTCCATTTGGTTACCCAAATACAGATTTAGTTCATCCTGTTGATTGCTCCACCAGTTGGAAAATCCATCAGCGATACGGAATTTTAAACTGGCGAAAATGCTGGGGTTTTCCTGAATCAATATCACTGGTTGCTCATTTATATAAATTGTCAGGCTGTTGTCTGGCTTGACAGTTAATTCCATCCCAGATTTTAAGCTGAGGTCAACGGCATTGGACGCGTACGCCCGATATTTTCTACCTGGCAAATCTTCGAATGTAATGGGATATGGTGTACTGCCACCACTGGCAGCCCAGGCGAACAGGATGATTCGTCCTTCTTTACGAAATCGATATTCATAAAGACCAATGTCCTGAGGGGTGCCGGTATCGCTATAGAGTTGCATTTGTCCTAAAGGTCGGGCGCCGCCTAATA
The DNA here is from genome assembly GCA_002840755.1 of Chloroflexi bacterium HGW-Chloroflexi-10. Classification (GTDB taxonomy): domain Bacteria; phylum Chloroflexota; class Anaerolineae; order Anaerolineales; family Anaerolineaceae; genus UBA6170. The sequence continues at coordinate 23,170 of PHBZ01000003.1, forward strand.
GACGACCCAGATTAGAGAGCGCTTGTTGACCATTTGGGCCAAGCACGAAGCCGGGGTTGGTTGGGTCCTCGTATTGGCTTGCCCAGAACACCTTACGAATACCCTCTTCAGAAATAAGTGGCACAATACTGCGTACCAAATAATTTGCTTCTACCTGATCCGTATTGAAATCCTGGTTGGTGGAAAGCAAACTGAGCCAATCTTCTCGCCAACCCAATTCAGTGATCCAAACAGGTTTATTACTGGTCTCGCGGGCTAATGCTTGTATTTTTCGCACTTCACCTAATAAATTCGATTGGACCGCTGAGTCGGGCAGGCAATCACCGGTTTCAACATCCAAAGCAGGCCCTCGCGGCATCCAGGCTTCAGGAGGATTATTTTGCCAATAGGGGTGTAATGCAATCACATCGAAGTCATCCCACGCCCCCGCTTTTTTTATTTCATTTAAGAACCAGTATGGACTGGTTTTACAATCGTTGGTTGAAGAGCCATAAAGACCGCTGATCAGGATCTGGTCATTGGGATTGTGCTTCTTGATAATATCGTGAGCTGTGCTTAACATGCGGGAATACAGAAAGGGCGCTGGGCTGCTTGTGGCACCAGGTTGGGTTGGGAACATCATTTTTCCCCATTGGATGGGATTGTTCATTTCGGAGCCGATTTCCCAGTGGTTAATTTGCGAACCATACCGGTCTACCACGGCCTGAACATAGGCTTGCCAGCGTTGGATTAATTGATCGGGGTCGACACTCTGGTCGGGGTATTGGTGGGGCAAGTAGACTGGACCAGTATTTAGCACAGCCAGAATGGTGAGATCGTGCTTTTTGGCTTCAGCCAGCATAGAATTGAAATCACGGTAGGTTTCACCATACCCGTAATACCATTGATATTGACCTGGGCCCTGTTCTACCTCAGACCAGGGGATTTCCTCACGCACCCAATGGATATGCATGTCTTCCAGCTGCTGGTAGGCACCGGGCAAACCATCTACCCCCACGCGCAAATGGGCGGATGTGCCCATACCGAGGCTGTCCAGGGTTTCCAGTTTTACTTCATCCTTGGGTTTTAATAATAGGGTAAACAAAATTAGCGCAATTACAACCAGCCCAACTTTAATCCAGAAGGGGGGAATGTATAGTCGAGGTTTCATAGTAAGTCCTTTAGAATCATAATAACAAGAAAGGGTACAAGATCAATGCCAAAGAATAAAGTTTGTCACGAAAATATTTCTAAATAGAGAGTAAAATTACGGAACAGTAGAAATAAATTTAACGGAATGGAAAATTATATGAATACCATCAATAAGCTAAAACGATATTCATACTTTATTATCATATCAATTCTTCTATCTGCTTGTTCATTGATTGATGGTACTGGGCAATCTGTAATAAATTATAATGATATTACCCTATATGATGGAATAACATTCGGTCAAAGTTTTTATGCAAAGCATGATGGTTTGCAATCTTTTAATTTATATCTTGAACCCAGTGAAATGGGCGAAGGGAACATCCAAGTTTATCTACGAAAGAACCCCGATTCTACAGAAAATTTAGATAAAGTCTCTATAAATAGATCAAAAATTACTCAACCTGGATATTACTCATTTGAATTCTCTAAACCTCAATCCTCATATTTTGCTGGTTTTTTTGTTTTAATTGATTATGAAGGATCTGGTTCTTTGATTTTAGGCACTGCCGATCAAAATAGCTATTTGGATGGCGCAGGCTATAGTGGGGGTGAAACGATACCACGGCAGTTCGCTTTTAGTCTCTCCTATGCTGTATATCCTATGATTAAGGCTTTAATCAAGGTGTTCATCTTTGATTGGTTAAAATGGATCTTTTTTGCGATGTTATTGTTTGTTTTACCTGGAACTATTTTATTGAATCTTCTAGATATCCGGTTTGAGAACATAAATTCTTATGAAAAATTGTTTTTTTCAATCGCAATCAGCCTGTCAATTACCCCTATCCTATTTCTTTGGACTAATATTATTGGATTAAACCTTGGGATAATTTATGCATTAATCCCAATTGTTTTCATAATAGTATTCTTATTTATTAAATTGCTCCGCAATAAAAAGATTGTACGTGAGTCAGTTAATTTTTTCCGATCGATTAGATTTGATAAGGCTGATTTTGTTTTTGTGATCCTAGTACTTTTATTAATATTCACACGTTTTTGGGTGATTCGTGTATTGCCATTGCCTTTATGGGGTGATTCTTATCAGCATACTTTAATCACCCAATTGATGTATGAAAATAATGGTTTGTTTAATTCATGGGAACCATATGCTGCCATAGAAAGTTTTACATACCATTTTGGTTTTCACGCCAATGCGGTAATTTTTAAATGGATTACCAATGAAACTTCTGCTCAATCGGTAATGGTTTTAGGTCAAATTTTGAATATATTTGCAGTTATTGTGTTATATCCTTTAGCTGTCTTTTTATCACCAAAAAGAAACAAATGGGCAGGCGTAATTGCTGTATTCATTGGTGGCTTTTTAATGAACATGCCCAGTTTTTATGTAAATTGGGGCAGATATACACAGTTGTTAGGTCAAGTTATTCTTATCCCCCTGGTTCTGTTTATTTGGAAAATGATGGAAGATAAGGGGTTATCTCTCAATAAAGCAGCTTTAGCAGGTATTATGCTTGCAGGCCTGGCATTTTCTCATTATCGTGTATTGATCATTTTTATAATTTTTTTGCCAGCCTATATTTTGTTTCACGTAAAAAGTATTTGGAGGGAAAAAAGAATTTTAAACCTTTCTATTGTTGGGGGAATTGCTTGTGTTTTATTTTTACCCTGGTTTGTTCATTCTTTCAGTGGAAATATGGTAGATCTGTTTTTTGGATTCTTTCAAGTTTCACAAAAACAAATCGCTATGGAAAATACAACATTTCCAATTATCAAACTAACGCTTGAATCATTAGGTTTGTTTAATTATGTAACTAAATATGAATGGGCAATATTGATTTTAGCGAGTATTTACTCAATTTTTAGAAGAGATTATAAAGAAATCATTTTTCTATATTGGTGGTTTTTAGTTTTTGTTGTTGGTTTTCCACAATTATTTCACTTACCAGGAAAAGATATCATTTCAGGATTTGCAGTTTTAATTGCATTGTATATTCCTGTTAGCGTTTTAATAGGTGTTTTTATTTCGAATATTTTTAAGAACCCTAATTACCCTATTTGTGCTCAAAAAATCGCCACTATCTTATTAATAATTCCAATTATATGGTTTGCTAAGTTAAGAATTTCAGATGTTGATCCCAAGTCAGCTGCGCTAGCGGCTTTTCCCGATTTGCAAGCAGCAGAATGGATTAAAAAAAATATGCCTGAAGATGCTAAGATATATATAAATAATTTTCCGGCCTATGATGGTACCGTTGTAGTCGGTTCGGACGGAGGTTGGTGGCTGCCTTATTTATCAGGTAGACAAGTTAGTGTATTGCCAATAAATTATGGCTTTGAAGTGGATGTAAAGGGGAAACAAAAAATTATTGAGGATGCTATTGTTTTTTGGAATAAAGGTGTTTTTTCTGAAGAAGGTGTTGAATTATTGAGAAGAAATGGGTTCGATTATCTTTATGTTGGTCAAACCAGAGGCTCTCTTAATAGTCCAAATGAATATAAATTAAATGATGAAGAAATTATAAGATCAGGTTTGTTTACATTGATTTATAAAAACGATTACATATCCATATATAAATTATATGATCAAGAATAGTATTTTAAGTTCTAATTTTATTTAGATAAGGAATTTGGAATTTCATGAAAATTATTGTTGTTGGCCCTGTTTTTCCGTATCGTGGGGGTATCGCTCATTATAACAGCTCATTAATATTGGCTTTAAGGCAATTAGGACATGACGTTAAATCTATATCTTATTCAAGGCAATACCCTAAGATTTTCTATCCAGGAAAAAGTGATAAAGATCCAAGTTTAGAAACATTAGTCATAGATAGCGAAATGATAATAGATTCAATAAATCCAATTACATGGATAAAATGCGCCTATAGCATTCTAAAGTATACCCCTGATCGCGTAATATTTCACTGGTGGACTTCCTTTTGGCTTCCTTTTTACTTATTCATTTTGCCATACCTGAAGAATAAAAATATTAATTTAGTAGGAATTATTCATAATGTTTATCCACATGAGAATAGCATATATGATAAATGGCTTGTACCTATCGTTTTAACTGCATTTGACCATTTTGTTGTACATTCTGAAAAAGAATTCATGAAACTAAAAAAAATTTTCCATTCAAAAAAAATCTCAAAATATCTACATCCTGTGTATGATACATTGCCTAAACATAAAATTGACATTACCTGTGCGAAACAAAAATTGGGTATAAATCACAATACAAATGTACTTTTAATGTTTGGGATTATCAGGAAATACAAAGGATTAGAAATTTTATTAAATGCGATCGATTTTATTTCAAAAAACAAGATTAGCGCTGAAAATATTAAACTGGTAGTTGCAGGAGAGTTTTGGGAACCGAAAGAGAAATATGTTACCCAAATTAATGAATTGGGAATTAGCGAATATGTTATTTTCCATGATCGGTATATACCAAATGAAGAAATTTCTGATTTTTTTTCTGCAGCAGATTTGTTTATTGCACCTTACACTGAGGGTACCCAAAGTGGCGCATTAAATATCGCTTTAGCCTGGGGTTTAAATTGTATTGTTAGCTCTAGCATTTATGATGAAGGTTTGTCTGATTTTTCAAATATATATAAGTTTGAAAAAGGTAATGCCGATGAGCTTGGGCAGATAATTATTAAATTAATAAAAAATGAAAACAAGGAAAAGAATACCGTTATCCTCCCTAGTTGGGAACATTTAGCGATTATCTGTTTAAGCTAGTTTTTTTGCGATACAAATAAAACTATCATTCATAATGATCTGATTGGAAGCTCTCATTATTAATTTTTTATGACTTATTTTTTTACCTTTAAATGAGAATTCCCATTTTTGTAGAAATTTAAATTTGGTAGACAATGGTGAATATATGAATATGATAATTGCTCTTAGAAAAATTAATTTTACAAACTGAACAAAATAGTTTTTTAATTCTAATAACCAATTTGTATCTGCTGTATGAACCCCTGAAAAGTATACTAATTGAAACCCGTTATCTTTTATAATTCGTGTAATGGTTTCTTTTGTAAAAAAAGTCAAATGTCCAATTGGGTATATATGACGCCATTTGGCTTTATAAAATTTTGCAAAAATATTACCTATATCATGAGTTGTTAAAACAAGAAATCCTGACGGTTCTAAAGACTTATGAATATATTTTATTAATAGATTAGGGTCGGGGTAATGTTCAATAACATCAAAGATAGAAATCACTTTAAAGGAATTCTCTTTATAAGGTAAATCATATATTTCTTTGTAATGAACGCTTAATTTTTTTTGGGAATGAATGTATTTATAATATTTTGAGACTTCTTGTCCCACACACTCGAATCCATTTTGTATTGCTTCCTCAAGAAACGTTCCAGCTCCACAACCAATGTCCAATAAAAAACCATTTTTTACATATTTTTTAACTATGCGTAAATATCTATTCCAGGTTTTTTTATGCAAATCTGAATTTTCTACAAACCAGTCTTCAACATACTGTTGATCTTCTTTGGAATTAAAAGAATAATACTCTGCTAAAGCAATTTTATCTGGTCTAGGGTTTTCATAAACTAAACCGCAGTTAGAACACTTCAAGTAGTTCCATGAATTAGCAGCAAAAATATTTACTTGATAAGGTTGAACTTCTGCTTGAAATAACAAGGTTGAATCTGGTGATGAACACAAATTACAAGCAACGTGTTCTATGCCCTTACACAAATCAGATTCCATTTTTAAGGCAATTCCTGATATATTAGTTCACCCAGATCATAAACGGTATTTGGTTCTAAAACAATAAGGATATCTTCATTTGTTTTGGGATCTTTCAATAAATAAGCGGTGCTCACCCTATCAAGAATGATAGTATAAACTTTATCGATAGGGACATCTGCAAAATAAAAACGGCCGTTTGGATCAGTCATAGTCTTAATATCTGTAGTACGGCTAAAACCAGCTAAAAGAGGCTCTCCACTTTCATTGTGAATAATCGGGACAAGATACAATAATGCACCGACTTCTGGTTCGGGGTTTGAAGGAGATATTTTTAGATAGCCGGTTAGGTTGGCAAACTCGCTTGAGGAAGGATTGGGTATAACTCCTATGGTAGGAACTGATATTGGATTAGAAGATGAAGATGGATACCCTAGGTCTGTAATGGTCATTTCTTGTTGAGTTGGACTTGGGTAACCGGTTGTTATGTCAATGTTTGTAGCAGTTTGGTTTACATCAGGCGCACACGAACATAGAAGCAGAAAACATAAAAAAATAAACTTTTTCATTTTAAGTCCTTAAAAAATTAGTAGGATGATGTTCATCATCCTACTAATTTTACCATTCATTGTTATCTGTTTAGTAGTTGAAACCTTCGTAAACTAACAAAGGATCACTTGTTGAAGGAACACCAGAAGTAACTTCATTAACCATTCCTGCAATAAGGGCATCGCCACCGGTTGCAACACAGGTTGCTCCACCAACATAACCATTGGAAATTTTGTTTAATTGTACATCGGTAAGAGCTTCACCAGGATCCAATGTTGCATCAACTGTATATGAGGTTCCTGTGAATGTGCAGCTTACATCAGTAGTAGAAGTGCCCATGTTTACAACGGAGAAACCAGTGAAAATGTCATAGTTTCTATCCATGATTAATGGTAGGCTAACAGAAGAACTGGCTTCACTATCGTTAAACGCGCTGTAAGCAGCACCTTGTGCAGTCAATCGATTGATTTGGTTTACTATAGCAACTAACGGTTGGCTTGTTGAATTTGTTGTGACTTTGGCCGACCCAACAAAACCGCGATTTGTAGCATCAGTAACACCAACACCAGTGGTTCCACATGTTGCAGGTAATTGGGGGAACCCAAATGTTTGAGATTGTCCAGCAGCGATCGTTTTGGTTTCTGTACAGGCAGCTCCGGGATAACCAGCACTGGGAGTATAGGTTATGGTGACTTGTGTTGATGAACCACCAGTATTTTGAACCTGAATACCTGTTCCGGAGTTATAAACATTGCTGGATACCAAAGGCATAACTGGATTAGTTGCTGCAGATGAAAAGCCATTGTATGCAAGTAATTGCTTTGAATTATCTTTGACTTGCATTACAGTAGCGACAATTTCCTTATCCGCAGTCAAACTGGCAGCCCCAACATAACCATTTGCTAAACACGAATTCGTGCGCTGATCAAGAGTTACTGAGGAGTATGCGGGAACATCTATATCTTCAGTACATGATGATCCTGAATAGGTAACAGCAACATTGGCGGTTGTTGATTCAGTATTTTGAATATTAAACCATGTACTGATTGTGTAAGAGTTCTTCATAACCAACGGTAAATTTATTGCTGTTGCTCCTGAAGAGAAACCACCATATGAAGCTCCACCAGCATAATCGGATGTTAAAACATTTGCAATCGCTTTGATTTCGACATTAGAACTTATTACGACAGAACCATCAAATCCATCAGTAACTGCAGTTAATGGGAAATATGTTTTTCCTTCTCCTGCTGGGATTGTGTCAGTCGGTGATGCAGCAATACTTCCATCTTGGTTGTAAAAAACAATAGAAATTTCTGCATCAGTGGCTGTGTCAAGATTCTGAACCTGAAAACCGGCTACATAACCACTTGGTGATGCATATGCAGAAGATGGAAGTACTATCGCTAGTACAAACGCAATTAAAATTACCATACTTATTTTCTTCATAATTTGATCTCCTCTATAAAAATTAGTTTACTATCTATATTTTATGGAAATTATATAATTTTGATATAGTCAATTTGGGTTAATCTGTTTATAAAAACAAATGGTATGAATTAATTTGAAATATTAGTTAGCCCAAAAGTATTATTTTGGAAGAATTGATTGTTGTTGATAATGAAAAATTTTTTCAAAAACAATCCAGTTAATAAAAGCACTTAAAATAATAATTAAACTCAGCCAAACTCTTTGTAAAATTGTAAAAGTAAGTGATTCGTAGTTGGTTAAAAACATTGTCAATATTGCCAAATAAAAACCATCTCTAAGTACTAATGTTCCTGGCAACCAAAAGAGTAGGTTGCCGAACACGTTAGAAATGGCAACAGCCGCAATAATACTTAGCATTAAATTTTCAGGCAAGCTATAGTACGATTTTATTAATAGTATTATGCCTAAACAACCCAAAAATGTAACAACACTTTCTAGCAAAGTTAAATAAGCGATCTCAAAAATTTTTAATTTAGGCAGTAATGTTAATTGATTAAGTTTTTTTCTTAAGATCGTTTTACGAATTATAAAATTGATTGTTATAGGGTTAATTAATAATATAATTAATATTAGTAATAAAAAATATGAAGTAATAGAAAATGAAATGATTTTTATTTTTCCTAAAATATTAGCGAATAAAAATACAATAAATGAACCACATGAGATTAATATCGCTTCTATAATAGAGCTAGTAACGATTAAATTTTCGTTAATTTTAGCGTTTGAATAATTGGAAATTTTGCTAGCAATACTCCAAACGTTCCCTGGTATCAGTGAACCTAACAAACTATATATATAAGATTTAATATCAAATAAAAGGTCAGATTTGATATTCATTTTTTGCAAAATCATGTGCCAAATGATAGATGCGATGATTTGTCCAGAAAAAATCGATAAGAAAGATAATAGTAAGTATATTGGATTTAAATTTTTAGAAAACTCATAAAGAACATCTGAATTGCTTAATCCAAATGCTAATAAAAATAATAAAGCTAGTAAAAAGAAAATTAAATTCCAGAACTTAACCACTGTTTTTAGAACAAGCATGATCAAATGCTGGAATTTTTTTATTGAATTAATCATTCATCCAATTTTTTGGCAATAAAATTCCCTATTGAGAGAACTTCAATTCCACAATTTAGAAATGTTTCAATAGCTTCTTCTGGTGTGTTGACAATGGGTTGTGAATCTACATTAAAACTTGTGTTTAGTACTGCTGGTATCCCACTGATTTTTTGAAATTCCCGAATTAGGTTCCAATAGATTGGATTAGTTAATTTGTTTACCGTTTGCGGACGTGCCGTTCCATCTATATGTACAGCAGCTATGATCTCATCTCTAGTTTCTGGTAATGTATCAAATGCTAAGATCATAAATGGGCTATTCTTTTGTTCTTTGAAATATCTACCTTTTTCCTCTTCCAGGATAGAAGGTGCAAAAGGACGCCAGGGTTCGCGGTGTTTGACTTGGTTATTTACCTTATCTTTCATAGAAGCGATTGAAGGGTTTGCTAGAATACTTCGGTTACCCAATGCTCTTGGACCAATTTCTGACCGTCCTTGAAACCAACCAATAATTTTTCCATTTGAAAGTTCAACAGCTGTATCTAAAGTAATATTTTGGGATTTGTAATAATTAAGTTTGGCAGAATACTTTTCTAAAGCTACTTCTATTTGGTCATCGTTTGATTCTGGCCCCCAATAGGCATGCTTCATAACAAAATTCAAATTTTTATTAGTTTTTTTTGCATAAACCATTAGGGCGGCACCTAAAGCTGTTCCAGAATCGTGTGATGCTGGTTGAATAAAAATGTTCTTGACAAAAGGTAAATTTGCAAGTTTTCCATTCATTGAACAATTTAATGCTGAGCCACCGGCTAAACACAGATTGTTTGAGGCATTGACGGAATAAAGGTACTCTGCCATTCTGATTGCTGCACGCTCAAGAGTGTCTTGTAATGTGGCCGCTAAGTTCTTATGAAAATCTAATAAAGGCTCATTTTTTAACCGAGTGGGAAGGCTGTCCATATATTCTTTTCTAAGCTTAGAATCAATATATGGAATGGGTTTATCCCATTTGACAAATGGCAAACCATTTGGATCTGGTTTACCATAAGGTGCTAATCCCATTACTTTTCCTTCTCCACTATGGCGTCTGAAACCTAATTTTTCAGTAATTAATTCGTATATAAGTCCCCAACTTTCTTTGTTCGGAAAACGATGTAGTATATCAATTTGTGAATCTTTTCCAGTTGCAAGAATACCAGATTCACTTCCACCGCTTCCGTCTAAAGAAATGATATTTGCTTCTTGGAATCCCGAAACAAAAAATGAACTTGCAGCATGCGCTAAATGATGGTTAATAAAGAAAACTCTATCCGCAGGATAATTTTCAAAAGGAAGAATTTTCTCATATTTCTTTCCCTCTATTAACCAATTTGCAGCTTGATTAAGGTCACTTAAAATATTATCAACTCCAAGGTTCTTAAAAGCAACATTTGAAGCTTTGTCAAACCCGATAGCAATGTAATCAATATCATTTAATGAAAGGTTAGAGTTGTTTAAACAATATTCCATAGCCAACTTTGCAGGCATTCTTGGTGAGTGTTTAATTCTATTAAGTCGTTCTTCTTCTACCATGGAAACAAGTTCGCCATCAATTAATAAACAAGCTGCATTATTCCATGAGATAGGGTGTGTAATTCCTAAGATATTCATTTATGTCTCCAAATAAGATTTATTTTGTGGATTTTAGCATCTGAAAAATTTAAAGTCAAATATATAAAATTTCATTTTTGACATTCAAATAAAAAACACCATGATAAGTTCTTTGGTATAAGCAATCCTAACAGTAATCTAATAATTTCCTTAGGTCTTTGTAAGAAATAGAGAAAATCAGATCCGGTTTTTGGAAATGGACGCTCATATTTATATGATTTCGAAATGGATAATCCATTTCTGGTGATCAAGTTTTCCCAATCTCTATATGTTCCGTATCTTTGTAGCGGCTGGATATCTATAGCTATTTGACCAAAACGAACCACATTCCAAATATTTGTTAGCAAACTGAAAGTATTGGGAACTAGTATATAGATTTTTCCATTGTCCTTAGTTACTCTCTTCATTTCATTAATAGCTATATCCAGCGATCCAAAATGTTCTAAGGACCCAATATTTGTAACGATATCGAAATAATTATTCTTATAAGGAAGTGCTTCGGCTGTTGAAGTAATAAAAGTTACTTTTGTATGGTTATTCTTTGCGTTTTCTAAAGCTTTTTGAGAAATGTCACATCCATAGCAATTAACTTCTTTGGAATTTTCAGTACATATGTTTAAAAATTCTGCATGGCCACAAGCGATATCAAGAATCTTTCCCATTTTAGGTTTACCAATTTTGTTATAGAACCATATATAAAATGAATCTAGCTGAGAAAGATTTTCTTCTGAATATATAAAATCATACCCATTACGTATTGATTCTGATTCATCTAATCTAATTTCAATAAAATAACTATTTTTCATTTATATCTTCTCCGCAAAAAAGGTTATCACGGTCCCATAACCTAATGAATTTATTATTGCTAAAATTGGTTCAAAAATAAAACGTATGCCTGGAAAATACAGGAATTTAAACAGAAGTTTTTCTTTGGAAAAATTCTTTACTTTTAGCCAGTTTCGTAAACTTAATATCGATCCATAATAAGATGGTATTATACATTTTTTTGCGACTATTCTAAATCCATGTTTGGTCAAATAATTTTTTAATGCGATTTCATTAAAAACAAACAAATGACGAGGAATATCATAGCCAACCCATGAATTCTTAAATAATTTATGATCGAAACTTTTTACATTTGGTATATTAATCACTAGTTTTCCATTTTTCTTCAAAATCTTATACACTATTTCAAGCTGTTGCGATGGCGAAAACGTATGCTCAAATACATCCCAATAGGTAATAACATCATATTGATTGTCGTCTAATTCAAATTCCTCCAATGTACCATTCAATACATTGAGCTGAAACTTCTCTTTTGCATAAGAAGCAGCATAGTGACTCGGCTCAATACCAGTACATTCCCAATCATGTTTTTTCATTTCATTTAAGAAAATACCTGTGGCTGAACCTACATCCATGATTTTGCCTGATTTAATTTTTGTAATTCTTTCAATCCATTTTCGGCGATTAGCTATATTTGCAGATCTAATAATCTTTAACAAGAAAAACGTTTCTTCTTCAATAGCTTTCTGATAGGGTTGATAATCTTCAGGATAAATCTCATCTAATTGATTTCTGTCTGGCATTGGGTTTAAGTAAATAAGATGGCAATTTACGCATTCAACATATGAAAAGTTTGATCCATTATCCTTAAATAATACTATGTGTTCAGTTGATTTACACAAATCACAGGCAGGTGTTGTCATATTTGCGATTTACTCGTTTGCCTTCAGAATTTGAGAGTTATAAATTGGAATTAGTTTTTTTCCAACTTCTCTCCAGTTTAATTCATTTTCTGCAATGCGAAGCTCATTATTTGAAAACAGATTTTGTAATTGTGGGTTTAAAAGCAAGTTGTAGGTGTTGCTAACAAATTTGAGTTCATCTACATCTGTTGCAATCCCAATTTGGTAGTTTTCAATATAAAATGACACATCACCAACATTTGTTGAAACTATTGGCAATCCTGCACTTATAAAGTCAAATAATTTTAAAGGCAACCTACCAATATTTGCAATCGAATTATTTAATGGTAGCCAACCCACATCACAACAGGATAAAAGAGATCCAATATCATCATCTATAATGTTATTTTCAACATAGATAGCATCAGGAAATTCGGATAAAGAACGCAAATCAAAAGGGCAATAACCAATTAGCAATAAAACGATATTAGAGTTCAATTTGTGTAATTTGTCAAAGGCTTTAACAGCAAACCTGGCATCATCGTTGAAAATTGTCCCTACATGTCCAATTATCATGTGTTGATCGCTAAATCCAAATGCCTTTTTTGCCATGCGTTTATCAATTTTTTTAATAAATTTTGTATCACAGCCGTTAGGAAGCAAAATTATTTTATGTTTTTCTACACCCAATTTTAGGGCTCTGTCAATTAATGGATTACAAATAATCGTATTAAAATCCACAGATGTTCGATAAATTTCTTCAAAAAATGTCTCTATTGGTCTAAGAAAAAATTTAATATATTTATTCGTCCTTTGTTCTATAGACCCGCCTTTTCCAAACCAATCCGCCCAATCCATTATTAATGGAATATTCTTGATTTTATGTAGGAATATACTGGGGACTAAAACTGTTGGTCTTGAATCAAATGTGTGGATTAGGTCGTATTTTTTATTCAATAACCAAAGCAGGCGTCGACAAGTATTCCAAATATCCCATCCCGATCTTAACGATCCATTAAGCAGATCAGGCATTTCAATTATTCTAACTTGATCAGAATAATATTGCTTAATTTTAAATTTATTCTCTTTTGATGTGGTAATAATATCTATAGCGTAACCATTATTTTCTAGTATTTTAGCTAAATGAAAAGCTCTATGGTATGTCCCCTTGTTAATAACATTGTACGTAAGCATTAAAATCTTCTTTTTGCTCATGATTTACTCTAAAACCCAACCATGAATTAAGCCTTTCCAATAGGAAAAGAGAGAAGTAAATTGAAATCGAAATAATAAACGAAACGTCCAAAGAATAGCACTTCCCAGTCTATATATGATTATTACCGTGGCCTGTATGGGACGCATATGTTTTTTGAAATATTTAGCACTATTGAGTGCCATATAATATTTTTCTATTGGGTTGTTTTCCCCCCCACTACTTTTTGACACTTTATGCCATATCTTTGCTTCCGGCAGTAAAAGCATTTTTATTTTTTTTTGATAAACCCGTAATGAAAAATCCATATCTTCATAATATAAAAAAAACTTTTCATCAAATTTTCCAACAGTTTCAAAAGTTTCTTTTTTTACCAGTAAGCAGCATCCAGTAAAAAATGTTCTCTCATTTGATCCTGAAGAGTCTATTGAAAAATTGGTTGTGGTTCTTTTCTCTAATAAAATAGGATTGATATATCCACCATGAGACCATATTTTCTCGGGATATTTTTGAAAATAAATTATTGGAGCAAAAACACCAGCATCGGGATAATCTTCATAGCCTTTAAGTATTTTTTCAAAAAATAATGGATCTAATACGGTATCATTATTTAGAATTAAGAAAAGTTTTGCATTATTTGAATCCGCATAATTAATTCCAATATTAAATCCTTTTGCAAAACCAAAATTTTTTTTATTTTCGATAATGGGGATATCAGGAAACTTGTTTTTTAAGATAGCAGGAGAATTATCTGTGGAACCATTATCAACAATTAATATGGAAAAATTCTTAAAGGTCTGATTTTGAAGAGAGTTTACACAATCAATTGTATCAATTGAGTTATTCCAATTTAAAGTAATTACCCAAATTTCGTTTCGCTGAAGTTTCATAAATTGATTTACAAGCACCTTAAATTAAAGAATAGGATATTTAGCTTTATATGCTATCTCTTCCAACATCTTCCTATTACTGGCGATCAAATCGGCGATCAACCCATTCAACATGGTTTGAAAGCCGACGATGATTAACACGGCTGAAATGATAACGGATTGGACATGGCCGCCGCCTTGTCCCTGGAAGAAGAAGACCATATAACGCACACCCAGCGCAAAGCCGGCAGTTAGCATGATCAACCCTATGGTGAAAAACACACGGATGGCGCGGTACATAGCGTAGGCGCGGATGATAGTAATACTGGAACGGATCAAGTAGTCCCACATGCCGTGCATGAGTCGAGATGGACGCCGGGGTGGGTTGGTGCGGATGGGAACGGAGGCTACGCTGATATTGTGATTGCCAGCTTGAATCAGTGTCTCCAGGGTGTATGAGTAATTTGATAAAATGTTGGTGTGGAGTGCGGTTTCACGGGTCATGGCACGGAAACCGCTGGTGGCGTCCGGTATATCCAGCCCGGAAGCTTTCGAAACTACGTAACTGCCCAGGGTCTGTAATTTTCGTTTTAAGGGGGTAAAGGCTTCTTCTGTGGCTACGCCGCGGTCACCGATGACCAACTCGGCATTTCCCTGTAAAATGGGTTGGATAAGTTTGGGAATATCCTGCGCTTCGTATTGGTTGTCTGCATCCGTGTTTACAATGATGTCAGCGCCCAAGCGGATACATGCATCCAGACCAGCGCGGAAAGCATTGGCTAATCCCTGATTTTTTCGCAGGCGGACAATGTGGTCAGCCCCATTGAGATGAGCGATTTCAGATGTGTTATCCTGACTGCCGTCATCAATGATCAATATCTCTACCTGGTCGATTCCGTCTATGTGACGGGGAAGGGACTTAAGCGTTTCTGGAAGTGTAGTGGCTTCGTTATAACAGGGAATCTGGATGATTAATTTCATAGAATAGTTTGCCCAGCATGATTGATTAATTACCGATAGTATAACATAGGCAGGCGTTTATACCATTCTACCTGTGGTTTGAAAAAAAAACGGTTTATTTGTTTATAATAAGGAAAGGAGTGTGATATGCAAAGGGCTCTTCTGGTTGCACTAATTCTTTTTTTGTCTTTAGCATGTGCGGTATTACCCAATGCTTCCGCGGATCAGATACTAGAAACAGGATTTCCTACTATTTCGAATCCTATATTAGAAAATTCCCCTGTAGAGATAAATACACCGGAAATACAACCTACAATGCTCCCCACTCAGACAGAGATACCAGCAGAAATACCGGCGATTGAGGCATCTCCTGTGGGAGATATCCTGAATTTGGAAGCAGAAGCTGACGAGGATACGGTTCTTTTCGGTACGCAGACGATATTGCCCATTTTATTACCAAATTTTGTTTATCCTGAGTTGGGATGTGCATGGATGGGCGTGGCCGGACAGGTTTTTGGGAAGGATGGTTCTCCGGTGGAAGGACTGGTAGTGGTTGTTGAAGGATTGATCAATGATCAAAAGGTTGAAGGTTTAGGTTTCACCGGTTTATCTCCGGCTTATGGCCCGGGAGGTTTTGAAATTCAAATAGCAAATGAAAGTATCGGGGGGATTTTCTGGATTCAGGTTTTTGACCAATCTGGCAATCCGATAACAGGTGTCTATTCATATGTTATGCCGGGTACATGCGAACAAAATCTGGCGATCATAAATTTTACTCAGGGGATTACGGAATTTCAGGTTTTTGTTCCTGTTATTACAAAATAGGAACTGATAGGGCAGCTGAAATTTTTAAGTACTTGACCGGATAAGCTGGCTGGTTTATAATTCAGCAACTGAATTTTAGCCTATGACAACGACAACTTCCGACAACGAACATCGAGAACTGGAATTATTGAACCAGATATCGGCTGACCCAAATGCAACGCAAGCATCACTGGCGGGGCAATTGGGTGTGGCGGTTGGGACAATCAACTGGCATTTAAAACGGCTGATTGAAAAAGGATATGTCAAAATCCAGCGCGCAGAACGAAGAAAATTAAAATATATTATTACAACAGAGGGGATTGCATTGCGTGCGCGTTTAACCCTGGATTATATTCAAAGCTCAATGAGTTTGTATCGATTAATTCGGGAGCGATCCTTAAATGCAATTCAGGATGTACGTAAGGCAGGTTTTTCTCAGGTTAAATTGGTAGGTCAGGGTGAGGTAGCTGAAATTTGTCGCCTGACCTGCCTGGAACAAAATATTGAGATATTGGATGGTAGGCATGCACTACCCATATTAAAAATTAATGAAATGAAAGTAACGGTAGAATTTCAGGAGGATACAAATCGATGAGCACATTTTGGGAAAATCGCCGGTTTTGTGTAACCGGTGGATCTGGTTTTTTAGGCAAAGTAGTTACCCGTAAATTACAGGAACGCGGAGCTAAGGATATTTTCATTCCCACGATTGAAAAATATGATTTAGTGGATCCTGTAGCCATAGACCAGCTTTTGGAAGATGCCAAACCGGATGTCATTATTCATCTGGCAGCCCATGTAGGTGGAATTGGCGCCAATCGGGAACATCCTGCGGAATTCTTTTATGATAATTTGATGATGGGTGTGCAGTTAATCCATAAAGCCTGGCAGCGTAAAGTGGAAAAATTTGTTGCCATTGGTACAGTTTGCGCTTATCCGAAGTTTACCCCCGTTCCTTTTAAAGAGGATAATATCTGGAACGGTTACCCGGAAGAAACCAATGCGCCTTATGGATTGGCCAAAAAGATGTTATTGGTGCAATCCCAAGCATACCGTGACCAGTATAACTTTAACTCCATTTTTTTATTACCGGTGAATCTTTACGGTCCCGGTGATAATTTTAATCCGCTGTCTTCACATGTCATTCCGGCATTAATTCGTAAATGCGTAGAAGCTGAAAGCGCCGGGATTAAAGAGATTGAGGTATGGGGAGACGGTTCGCCAACCCGCGAATTTTTGTATGTGGAAGATGCTGCGGAAGGAATTGTCCTGGCAACTGAAAAATATAACGAATCTCTACCGGTTAATCTGGGTTCAGGGTATGAGATCAGTATCAAAGACTTGGTTGAGAAGATAGCTGCATTGACCGGATATACTGGCCGTTTGGTATGGAATGCAGATAAGCCCAATGGACAACCACGCCGCGGTCTGGATACCCAGCGTGCTGAGGAAAAATTTGGTTTCCGAGCCAAAGTAGATTTTGATAACGGTCTGCGTGAAACAATTACCTGGTTTCGTGAGAATCAAACCGGGATTAAAGAATAGTTGGAAGGAACCCTGTTTTTTGGGTGAAAAATCATGGCAGTAAATCATACGCAATCACCTGTCACTTACTTACGCCCTGCCAAAGGTTTGGCTGCATTAAATTTACGCGACCTTTGGGAATATCGTGAGTTAACCCTGTTTTTGACGTGGCGTGATTTAAAAGTGCGCTATAAGCAAACTCTGCTGGGCTTTTCCTGGGTAATTTTGCAGCCGGTGATTAACCTGGTGGTGTTTAACATTCTGTTCGGAAATTTGCTGAATGTACCAACTGATAACATTCCATACCCGATTTTCTTTGTATCTGCTTATTTGCCCTGGGAATATTTTTCTGGTTCATTGACGCGTTCTTCCAGTAGTCTGGTTGGCAGTGCTAATTTAATCAGCAAAATCTATTTTCCGCGTATGGTTATTCCAATCTCCAGTGTTTTATCCCGTTTGGTGGATTTTGCGGTTTCCTTCATTGTATTGATTGTCTTAATGGTGATTTATAAAATAGTACCAACATTTAATCTGTTATTTCTTCCTTTGTTTTTATTATTGGCCATGATTACCGCTTTGGGTGTGGGGCTCTGGCTTTCTGCGCTCAACGTGCGTTTTCGCGATATTAATTATCTGGTGCCGTTTTTGGTGCAAATCTGGATGTTTGTGACTCCGGTTATTTACGGTTCCAGCCTGATCCCGGAACAATTTCGCTTTATATTAGGTCTTAACCCTATGACCGGTGTTGTGGAAGGTTTCCGTTGGGCGATTTTGGGAGGGCAGCTTTCTACAGCTTACCATCCGGGGCCGCTATTTATTATATCCATCGTGATTACACTGATTATCCTGGTTACGGGTATCTTTTTCTTCCGGAATACGGAAAGAACATTTGCGGATGTGATCTGATGAGCGATACAGTTATTCACATCAAAAATCTTTCTAAAAAATACCGGATTGGTGCTGCCCAGGAAAGGCACGATACGCTTCGTGACCTGATGGTGGACACATTTTCCAACCCATTTAAAAAGAATAAACTGCGTGCCGAAAATTCAACTTTATGGGCTTTGCGTGATATCAGTTTCGATGTGGAACGCGGGTCTGTGTTAGGAATTGTGGGGCGGAATGGTGCCGGAAAAAGTACCCTGCTTAAAGTTCTTTCCCGGGTTACCGACCCAACCAGTGGTTTCGGTGAAATTCATGGCAGGGTAGGGTCTTTGTTGGAAGTTGGCACCGGGTTTCACCCTGAATTGACCGGCCGGGAAAACATTTTTTTGAACGGTGCCATTCTGGGAATGCACCGCCAGGAAATAGATGCGAAATTTGACGAGATTGTAGAATTTTCTGAAGTGTCTAAATTTATTGATACACCGGTTAAACGTTATTCGAGTGGTATGTATCTTCGTTTAGCCTTCGCCGTGGCTGCTCATCTGGAACCTGAGATTCTGGTTGTAGACGAAGTGCTGGCTGTGGGAGATGCAGAATTTCAACGTAAATGCCTGGGCAAAATGAGTGATGTGGCTAACCAAGGTCGCACTGTACTTTTTGTCTCGCACAATATGTCCGCTGTTTTGCGTCTGACTACCGAAGCGATTGTTCTGGAGAAGGGGCGAATTTCAATGCGAGCCCCAACCGCAGAAGCTGTGGATTACTACCTTTCCAGCGGCTTTGCTGAAAGCGGAGAGCGTCTTTGGGATGTGGACGAAATACCTGCCACTGCTGAACCCTTCCAGCCGATTGCCTTACGAATTAAGAACGCTGCCGGTCTGGTGGTTAATACCATCCGCTCAGTAGAAATGATGCAAATTGAATTTGAATACCAATTACGCGCCCCCGTAACTGGATTACGTGTCGGTTTGTATTTGATGAGTACACGGGGTGAATTTATTTTCACTACATTTGATATCGATGAAGCAGAAAAATTTGACGCATACACAGTGCGTGATGCCGGCCATTATTTCAGCCGTTGTAATATTCCGGCAGATGTATTTAATGAAGGCCGGTTTGTCGTGGGTGTGAACGCCAGTACCTACCGGATTCGTAGATACTTTCAGGATGAACGGGCAATAACATTTAATGTGGACCCCGCTGGGGCTCCAGGTATGCAATGGGCTGAACCGCGATTGGGTCCGATTCGCCCACGTTTGAATTGGCAAATAGAGAAGAGCTAAAATGACCATCGTTGGCAAAGAAGCAATCAAGAAGTTTTTTGGTAATGTTCCGTATACCGCGGAGTTGTACTGGTTGTTCCGCCAGCAAGGAAAACCGATTAATCGGTTTTCCTTACAGCACCTGGATGCAAATATACCCATGCTGGTTGAGCAGGCACAGGCTTTGCGCGAACAGGCACAGCCAGGTAAAAAAGTATTTTTGTTTGCCACATTGCATTATTGGATTGAGCATACAGCATTATTGGGCTTAGCTTTGGCGTCACAGGGACATGATGTGACCCTGGGATATTTACCATTTTCAGAATGGCGCACGCCTATTAATCGCTTTGACCTGCGCCGCCAGAATATTTATGCGCGTAATGTTCTGGGAAAAATTGCGCCGCTGGTGAATGCTGTTTCTTTCATCAGTAAAAGAGCTCCTTATGTACCTTTGAGCAGTGAACTGGAAGAAGCTGTTAAGCAAGTCAGTGTTTATGATACACAGTATACGGACCAAATTGAAGATATTGATCCTGCCAGCGATATCTACAAATTGCGTTATCGGCGAAACCGGGATGCAGCCCAAACCATTTTGGCGTGGCTTCGCTCTCAAAGACCAGATGTTGTTATTGTGCCGAATGGCACTATTATGGAATTAGGTGTTTGTTATCGGGTGGCACGTTCTTTAAAAATCCCAACTGAAACGTATGAATTCAGTGATCAACGAAACCGCTTTTGGATGGCTCAGAATTCTGAGGTGATGCGCCAGGATACTAATGCGTTATGGGAGACTCGTAAAGAAACTCTTTTAACTGAAAAACAAATGGAAAAAGTGCGTTCTTTAATGATGGCTCGCCAGAAAGCTAGCTTATGGGAAAATTTCTCGCGTCTATGGCAGGGGGTTCCAACACAGGGTGCTGAAAAGACTCGCAAAAATTTAGGTCTGGATGAACGACCGATCATTTTATTGCCAACTAATGTATTGGGCGACAGCCTAACATTAGGCCGTCAGGTTTTTACCAAGAGCATGGCGGAGTGGATTGAAAGAACTGTACAATATTTTGTGGCAAGGGAAGATGCACAATTAGTTATCCGGGTACATCCCGGAGAAATCAAGACTCGGGGTGTATCGATGGTGGAGATCATTCACCGGCTATTGCCTGAATTACCAGCTCATATCCATCTGATCAGGCCAGAAGATAAAGTGAATACCTATGATCTGGTTGAGATTACCGATATTGGCCTGGTATATACCACCACCGTTGGTATGGAGATGGCTATGAGTGGAATTCCAACCATTGTAGTTGGTAATACTCATTATCGGGAACGCGGCTTTACCCATGATCCGGATTCGTATGTAAATTATTACAAATTACTGGGTTCCATGCTGGAGAATCCGGCCAAATACCGCCTTTTGCGGGACAGAATTGATTTAGCATGGAAGTATGCCTATCACTTTTTCTTTGATTTTCCACGTCCATTCCCATGGCATTTAATCCGTATGTGGGATGATGTCAAGGAAAATGATTTCCGAAAGGTTTTTAGTGAGCAGGGAATGGCTGAGTATGGCGATTCCTTCCGTTATTTATTAGGAGACAAATTGGATTGGACTACTGCCAAATATATCGATTAAGGTGTAATCAATGAGTGATGTTGAAGTAAAACAACAAGTGCGCAAGTTCTATGACCAGGTTGGTTGGCAGGTGGTCTCTGATGGTTTTTACCAGAATGCGCGCTATGAAGATTTAAGACCGGTTTCCCGAGAATATATTGAACGCTGCCATCAGCGGGTTAACCGTCATTTGGTTAAGCCGGGCAAATATCTTCTGGACGCGGGTTCAGGCCCTATCCAATATCCAGTTTATCTGACTTATATGGATGGATATCAATACCGTCTCTGTGCAGACATTTCGATTGTTGCTTTGCAGGAGGCACGTAAACGAATTGGGGATCGCGGACTTTTTGTAGTTGCCGACGTTGCCAACCTGCCTTTTAAAGCGGATGCATTTCAGGGTGTCGTTTCATTGCATACCTTACATCATTTGCCGATTGCAGAACAGAAAAAAGCATATCAGGACCTGTACAGAGTGCTTGATGTGGGATCTGCAGCGGTGTTGGTGAATGGCTGGACCGAATCAAAATTGATGAAACGTTGGCACTGGTTGGAAAGGTTAATGGAGGGTGTCGGTGGTTGGGTTGCCCGTTTGCGCGGCAAAAAACCAGCCGAAGTGACCCTTGTGGAGAAAAAAGAGAAGGGTCAGAATTCTGTCACGAAACCCACAGGAACATTTGTGGAAAAATTGGATGCCAATTGGCTGCGCAGGGAACTGGCAGGAAAAGATTTGCAAATTCTGGTTTGGCGTAGTGTAAGTGTCCGCTTTTTGCGAGCAGTAATTCATACACCTTTGGCCGGAAAGTTATGGTTGAAGTTATTATTTGCCCTGGAAGAAAGCAATCCCACATATTATGGGGAATTGGGGCAGTATCCATTAATTGTTTTTCGTAAGAAAAACGGGATTTGATTGAAGAAAGTTACGGAGTAAAACAATGGATTGGTCAAAAAAAGTAGTCCTGATTACCGGTGGCACCGGCTCGTTTGGTAAGAAACTCGTGCGTATATTGTTGGACGAATACCACCCAGCCAAGGTGATTGTCTTCAGTCGGGATGAGTTGAAGCAACATGAAATGCGTGTGGCAGGTTATGAAGCCCCTAATTTGCGTTATTTCATTGGAGATGTGCGTGATTTGGAGCGTTTGCACCGGGCATTTGAAGGTGTGGATATAGTGATTCATGCTGCAGCTTTGAAACAAGTACCAGCTTGTGAATACAACCCAATGGAAGCTATTAAAACCAATATTCTGGGCAGTAGTAATGTGATAGATGCAGCTTTGGATGTTGGTGTAGAACGAGTTGTAGCTTTATCTACTGATAAAGCGGTCAATCCTGTAAATTTATATGGGGCCACCAAATTAGCCGCTGAAAAATTGTTTGTGCAGAGTAATGCGTATGCTGGTGGACGTAAAACGCGTTTTGCTTGTGTGCGTTACGGGAATGTGGTGGGCAGCCGCGGTAGTGTTGTTCCGGTATTTTTAAAACAGCGGGAAAATGGACAGATAACAATTACAGATGAACGGATGACACGGTTCTGGATTTCTTTAGAACAAGGTGTCCGTTTCGTCATTCGCTGTGCCGAAAATATGCATGGTGGTGAAGTTTTTGTTCCCAAAATTCCCAGCATGTCTATCATCGACCTGGCAAAAGCAATTGCACCGGAAGCGCATATCAACGTAATTGGTATTCGTCCTGGTGAAAAATTGCATGAAGTGCTCATCTCCGATGATGAAGCTCGTACGACCGTTGAACTGGATGATATGTACGTGGTTCAACCAGCCGAGGCATTATGGTTTGGGCGGGATTGGGAAAAACAAGGCAAATTGATTACCGATGAATTCCGGTATGCCAGCAATACAAACACGGATTGGTTGACTCTACTGCAGATTAAAGAAATTATTGATCCCATCGAAGAGGCTTATTTGCAAGGAAAATTGCAATAATGACACGGTTTTTGGTTACAGGTGCCAGCGGATTATTGGGTTTGAATTTTGGAATGCAGATGGCAGCCCAGCATGATGTCGTTGGCGTAGTTAATCAAAATGCGCTTACCGGTACCCCTTTTCAAGTCCTTCAACAAGATCTTTCACAACCGGGCGTTGTACGTGCTGTTTTGGAATCTACTCGACCGGACGTGGTTATCCACTGCGCTGCGATGGCAAATATTGACGCTTGTGAAAATAACCCGGAACTGGCTATGCAAGTGAACGCTGATGTGCCAGGTGAATTTGCAAAGATAACCCGCCAAATGGATATTAAATTGGTTCATATTTCTACAGATGCCGTCTTTGATGGTTTGGTGGGAAATTATATAGAATCCGACACGCCCAACCCGCTTTCCGTATATGCTAAATCAAAATTAGCCGGTGAAGAAATTGTTGCCGCGACCAATCCCGATGCGATTATTGCCCGTGTTAATTTTTATGGGTGGAGCTTGAAAGGAAAACGCAGTTTAAGTGAGTTTTTCTTCAATCATTTGTCTTCCGGAAAACCTATGATGGGCTTTACCGATGTCTGTTTTTGCCCTTTGATGGTGAATGATCTGGTGGAAATTTTGGTGGAGATGGTAGCCGCGGACCTGAAGGGGATTTACCATACGCTCAGCAGTGAGAGTTTGACAAAATACCAGTTCGGGTGTGCCATTGCAAAACGCTTTGGCTATGATGAACACCTGGTCGAACCAGTCTCGGTATTTGATAGTGGCTTGTTGGCGGCACGTTCTCCGAACCTGACACTTTCTACTCAAAAATTGGCGCAGGCATTAGGACATATTTTGCCAGATCAGCAGCGCGGCCTGGAGCGTTTATTTGCTCTGTACCAACAGGGTTATGTAGAAAAAATTCATGCTTTTGATCCGGCTGCCGGATAGAGAGCCTGAAGGTTGATTGAATAATTCTGGAAAGGATAAAACTATGGAACTGAAAATTGCCTCTCGTCTGATCGGTGATTATCACCCGACGTATTTTATTGCTGATATAGCCGCCAACCACGATGGCAGCTTGGAGCGTGCGAAATATCTGGTTCTACTGGCGAAAAAAGCCGGCGCTGACGCTGCCAAGTTCCAGAATTTTCAGGCCCCTAAAATAGTTTCGGATTACGGTTTTCGGAATCTGGGCTCCCAGCAATCACACCAATCCAAGTGGAAGAAATCGGTGTCTGAAGTTTATCAGAGCGCATCCATTCCCTTTGAGTGGACAGAAGAATTAAAAGCAACCTGTGATGAAGTGGGGATCGATTATTTTTCCTCGCCCTATGATTTTGAAGCTGTGGATTTTTTGGATCAATACATGCCAGCTTATAAAATTGGTTCAGGAGAAATAGATTGGATTGAAGCCCTGGAACGCATGGCCGCCAAGGGGAAACCAGTGATCCTGGCTACGGGCGCAGCAAATATTGGGGAAGTGCAGCGTGCCGTGCATGCTATTCTCAAAATAAATCCACAGTTGGTGTTATTGCAATGCAATACAAATTACACGGGCAGCCTGGAAAATCTGAAGTTTGTTAACTTGAATGTGCTTAAGACCTATGCCCTTATGTTTCCACAGGTTGTTTTGGGTTTGTCGGACCATACCCCCGGCCATACAACTGTATTGGGCGCTGTTGCATTAGGTGCCAGGGTGATAGAAAAACATTTTACCGATGAAACTACACGTGAAGGCCCCGACCATGCTTTCTCAATGGACCCGGATACCTGGTCTGAAATGGTGAGACGCACTCGTGAATTGGAAGCCGCTTTAGGCAGTACGGATAAAGTAGTGGCCGAGAATGAAATGGAAACGGTAGTGATTCAAAGGCGCTGCGTTCGAGCTGCGCGCGATATTAAAGCCGGCGAAGAAATTACCCGTGAAATGTTGGATGTTTTACGTCCGGCAACAATAGGTGCAGTAAAACCATTTGAGATTGAACAAACAATTGGGACAAAGGCTGTGTCAGATATCCCAGCCGGCAAAGAAATCCGCTGGACGGATCTGGTTTAAGTTTCAGAGGTTGCTGTGCGTATTCTATATTTCAGCCGTGATTACACCACGCATGACCATCGCTTTCTGTCTTCTCTAGCAGAAAGCGAATATGAGGTGTTTTATTTAAGATTGGAACGTGGCGCACGGCAGTTAGAAGATCGGCCAATTCCAACAAATATTATTCAGGTGGACTGGGCCGGTGGAAAACAAGAAGCTCGCTGGCAGGATGGCCTGCAATTGCTGGGTGACTTAAAACGGGTAATTCGGGAAGTAAACCCTGAATTGATTCACGCCGGTCCGGTACAAACTTGCGCTTTTCTGGTGGCGTTGACCGGCTTTATGCCGTTGGTGACCATGTCATGGGGTTCTGATTTACTCAAAGACAGCGAGAGAAGTTTACTGATGCGTTTGGTAACGCGGTACACGCTGAGAAAAACAACGCTGCTCATTGGTGATTGTCGAGCTGTGCGTGAGAAAGCGGTTTCGTTTGGTTTTTTGGCGGAAAACAGTGTGCTTTTTCCCTGGGGAATTGACCTGAAGCGTTTTTCTCCTGAAAAAAATCATGATCTTCGGGAACGACATGGTTGGGAAGATGCTTTTGTTTTGCTCTCATTGCGTTCCTGGGAGTCCATTTATGGGGTTGATGTGGTAGTCAAAGGTTTTATTCAAGCTGCGCGACAGATCCCCGAATTGCGCCTGGTGCTGCTGGGAAATGGATCCAAAGCACCTGAGATCCATCAATTAATTGACCAGGCTGGCATGCAGGAGCGCGTCTTTTTTGGCGGACAGGTCGCTCAACAAGATTTACCGGTTTTTTACCAGGCAGCCGACCTTTATATCAGCGCATCCTATAGTGATGGTTCGTCCGTTTCGTTGATGGAAGCATTGGCAAGTGGGTTGCCGGCATTGGTCTCTGATATTCCAGGTAATCTGGAGTGGGTTGAGCCGGATAAACACGGCTGGTTATTTCCCACCGGGGATGCCAAAGCGCTTTCTGCAACCATTTGTAAAGCAGTGGAGCAGCGCGATCAATTAGCACAAATGGGTATAAACGCCCGCGCATTGGCTGAAAAACGCGCAGATTGGCGAAAGAACTTTCAGAAGTTATTGGATGGCTATTGTCAGGCTCGATTTTTAACGAAGTGTTGTTAAAGAGAAATTAAATTATTTATGGATATGCAAAAAAAAATTAACGTAGTCGCGATCATTCAGGCACGCATGGGGTCCAGCCGCTTACCGGGTAAGGTACTTAAGCCATTAGGCGAAAGACCCATGCTGGGGCAGGTTGTCCACCGTTTACGTCCATCCAATTTGGTGAATAGAATTGTTGTTGCCACAACGATTGACCCCAGTGATGATGAAATTGGTCAATTTTGTAGCAGTGAAGGGATAGACTGTTTCCGGGGGGATGTGTTTGATGTACTGGATCGCTATTACCAGGCTGCCAGGTATTATCGGGCAGATGTGGTTGTGCGGATTACGGCTGATTGTCCATTGATGGATGCCAGCCTGGTGGACGAGATTCTGGCAGCTTTTTTTGATTTGAAGGTAGATTTTGCGGCTAATCGTCTGCCGCCGCCCTGGAAACGCTCATATCCGATCGGGTTGGACATTGAAGTGGTGTCGTTTTCTGCTTTGGAACGTACCTGGCAGGAAGCACAGCAGCCATTCGAACGTGAACATGTCATGCCTTATCTGTATGATCAACCGGGCCGGTTTAAGACCCTTTTGCTGCATCATGAGCCGGATTACGGCGAAAAACGCTGGACAGTGGATACCCCGCAGGATCTGGACCTCTTACAAGCAATTTTTAATTATTTTCGTGAGGTTCCGAATTTTACCTGGAAAGACGTCTTATCCTGGGTGGCGGAACATCCGGATGTAGAACAATTGAATGCCGGTGTAATCCATAAAAAGGTTAGTGATGTGGATGAGCGCTTTACCGGAAAGATGGCAGTGTAAGCAATGCAGCCATTGATTACACTGTTTACGGCACCAAAACCATTCCGGGATGCGCATATTGCTACGATTCAAACCAATGCGATCCTTTCCTGGCTTTCTCTGAAACCGCAGGTGGAGGTTGTTCTGGTTGGCGAAGAAGAAGGTGTAGCGGAAGTGGCCAGCAAATTCCAATTGGTATATCAGCCAGCGGTACGCCGCAACGCACAGGGAACTCCCCTGATCTCTTCCATTTTTGAAATTGGACGCAAACAAAATCAAAGTGCTCTGCTGGCTTATGTAAACGCGGATATTATCCTCATGGATGATTTCGTTGATTCTGCCCGACAAATTATGCAGCAATGTGAGCGGTTTCTGGTGGTGGGCCAGCGTTATGATATGGATATTCGGGAACCTTTAGAATTTTCCAGTGATTGGCAGAGCCTCATCAGGGCGAGATGTCTGGCAGATGGTCGGCTGCATACACGGGGAGGCAGTGACTACTTCATTTATCCGCGTGAGTGTTTTCAACAAGTACCGGATTTTGCAGTGGGTCGGGCAGGTTGGGATAACTGGATGTTTTATGAAGCCCGTAAACAAGGTTGGGCCTGCGTGGATGCTACTAATGCCATTCAGATTATTCACCAGGATCATGATTATGCACATCTGCCGGGCGGACAATCACATTATCGCTTGCCGGAAACAACCGAGAATGTGCGTTTGGCTGGCGGTCGCAGAACCATTTTCACCCTTCAGGATGTAAATTATGAATATCATGCGGGTAGGGTACACCCTTTTCCGCTTAATTGGAAAAAATTCTGGCGGGAAATAGAAATATTTCCGTTGGTTAGTTTGCATGCGATGTTTCTGGGACAGCTATTCTTCGGCATATTTCATCCTGGAAAAGCTTACTGGGAGTTGCGCGCCTGGGTTAAACAATTGATAAAGAGGTCAAAATGAGGCAGGGAAACAATCCGGCAAAATATGGAGCACTGGCATATCAGCCAGAACGTTTAGGTATCGCCACGATCACGTACATCCCTTTTTTGGGAGGTTTTTACCAGAACTGCTGGGATGTGTTTTTGGCACACATCAATAGTGTGCATGCTTACACACAGGAGAAATTCAACTACCTTGTATTTGATAATGGTTCCTGCCCTGAAATCAAAGCCAAACTGCTTGAGTTACAACAAGCAGGTAAGATCGACTGGCTGATTTCTTCTACAGAGAACCTGGGTAAGACTGGTGCGCTCAATTGGATATTTGCATCCATGCCAAATGAATGGATTTGTTTTGCCGATTCCGATATGCTTTTTCGCCCGGGTTGGTTGGAAGCCAGTTGGCAGATCAATAAGAATTTTCCCAATTGCGGTATGATAGGGGCCCAGTTTATTTACCCGGACAGAGTTGAAGATAAAGGTAATACAAAATTCCGCAAGACGCAGGACAGTCGCTATGAGTTTTCACAATACTTTCCTGAAAAATGGATGGTAACAGAGTATTGCCGTGCCCGGGGAATACCGGAAGAACGCTGGGAAAACCTGATGAATGCGCCTTTTGACCGGGTATTGGATAGTGCGAGCGGTACGGAAGCACTTCTGGGTGGTAATTCTCACCAGCAGTACCTGGCGAAAAAAGAAGTCCTCAAGAAAATTTTACCGCTGCCGGATTTGTTTCAGTTAAGCCGGGAGGAAGATACTTACCAGGATGTTAAAATTGACCAGTTGGGTTATTTGCATCTGACGACAACCAGACCCTATCTGTACCACATGGGCAATACCATCGAGCCTGAGATTCAAGAAGAGGTTGCAAAATTGGGGCAGATCAAACCGAAAGCGGAAGCACAGGTGGTTTCCGGCGGTTTGTTGAACAGGTTTTTGTTGAAACTCAGTAAAAATGCTTTTGCTCAAAAAATAATGTTTCGGCTGTATAACAAATTATATGCCGTGCTTTCTCTCAGCCGAAAATAGATTGGAAAAATGATGCGAAAAGGACAAAACCCTGCCAAATTTGTGAATAAAGTGGTGAAGCCGGCTAATGTAACCGTGGCGGTTTTAACCTATATCCCTTATCTCAGTGGCTTTTATGCTGAGGCATTGGATGTATTAAAGGTTTGCCTCGATAGTGTTCGCAGTGAGCAGGAGACCGAGTTTGATCTGATGGTGTTCGATAACGGCAGCTGTGAAGAAGCGCAGGAGTTTTTATTAAAAGAATTCCGGGCAAATTCTATTCAATACCTGCTTCTTTCTGAAAAGAACCTCGGTAAAGGCGGGGCTTGGAACATTATCCTGAATAGCGTGCCGGGTGAGTTTATCGCCTATGCAGATAGTGATGTACTGTTCCATGAGAACTGGTTGAGCGAAAGCATGAAGATTATGCAGACTTTTCCGAATGTGGGTATGGTAACTGCACGTCCATTCTTTACCAAAAAAGAATATATTACCAATACACTTCAATGGGCTCAAGATACGGCAGATGCTTCTGTTGAGCGTGGAAAACTGATCCCATGGGAAGTTTTCTCAGCCTTTAACCTCAGCCTGGGGCAGGATATGAGCGCGATTGAAGCTGAATACAATGCAGCAGAGATTGAGCGTATCACTTATCAGGGTGTTTCTGCCATCGCTGGTGGGTCCCACTGGCAATTTCTGACGCGCAAGGATGTGATTTCACACTTCCTGCCATTTGATATGGATCGTCCGATGGGCCAGGTGAAACAATTAGACCAGCGCATGAATGCTGCCGGTTATCTGCGATTGATGACCGCTACTCCTCTGGCGGATAACATGAGCAACACTTTAACTGTGAACACAGCGGAGGCTGCTGCCGGAGAAGCAGCCAGAAATAAACAAAGGAAGTATACCTTTTTTGATATACCCTTCGTAAAGAATTTTTTATTGGCCATTCATCACCGGATATTCCTGTTATATTATGACCGTTCATAACGGGCGAAAAGCATTTGGATGACGAACAATCTCAATTTTATGGAGCAAGATTAATGGAACCCAAGCGAATTTTTATTTGTGCAGATCATGGATTGGCCATTGTTTATTTTTTACAAACCGAGGTTGTTCCCAGTCTTTTAAAAAAAGGTGTAGAAGTTATTGTATTAACCGATGAGGGTTTACTCAGCCAGATTACGGCTAAATTCGGGCAGCCTGGCCTGATCTTTGAAAGTTTACGTCTGAAAGAAGCACGCAAATATAGCGAAACGGTGTCTCCTTCTGCACAGTATTGGCTGCATTTCCTGCGCCGGTTTGGTGCCTCCAGCAAAATCAATACCGAAGCACTTGACAGCCAGATTCCTCAGGTGGAATTTGAAGCGCGAGGAAAACGCAAATTACTGGCGCCGATCATGCGCGTTGGTATTTGGGCCATGCGTCATTTTCGGTGGGCCAGGGAGTGGGTGCGTCGTGAACAGATGCGCTATATTCCGGGTTTGTATACCGACTTGTTTGAGAAATATAATCCCCAATTGGTGGTAGCCAGTACACCCGGT
This sequence comes from Chloroflexi bacterium HGW-Chloroflexi-10, assembly GCA_002840755.1. Taxonomy (GTDB): domain Bacteria; phylum Chloroflexota; class Anaerolineae; order Anaerolineales; family Anaerolineaceae; genus UBA6170. The sequence goes on from PHBZ01000003.1 coordinate 53,999, forward strand.
TGGCGTTTTGACCGGTATATACTACGTGAAGCGGCCCAACGTAATATCCCTACCGCGACAGTGATTGTAGGTTGGGATAATCCAAGCAGTTACAGTATTTCAGGTGCTCCTATGGATTGGGCAAATTGCTGGTCCGAAATACAAAAGGAAGAACTGGTACTTGGATCCGATTGGGATGCAGAACAGGTGTTTGTGGGCGGTATTCCGTCGTATGACGGTTATTTCAAGAAGCAGTGGCTGATGGGCAAAGAACCGTATTATCAATTGCACCATTTGGAACCCGATCGGAAATTAATCGCCTATGCCAGCAGTTTTATTACATACGCGCCGAATTTCGACAATATCAAAGCACTGGCTCAACTGGTGGAAGCGGATGCACTGGACGAACCAACCCAGTTATTGATCCGGCTGCACCCCAACCATTTTATGAACGATCCATTGTATGCCGGCGAACGGGAAAAAGTGCGCCAGTTGGTGCAAACCTGCAAGCATGTGAAGCTGGTGGAACCAGTGCCACTGGGTGGGGAGTTAGGGTATTATTCCGGGGAAGATATGCCGGAAAAATCCTCGATGATGGCATATGCGGACGTTTTCACCACCGTGTATTCCACCATGGTGGTGGAATCGGCTATTCATGAACGCCCGATCGTCAGTGTTTGTATAGATGCCCCAGGAGGATGGAATCGTCCGGATAAATTCTCACTGGCTTTGACCGAGATAGGTGAATGGCCGACGCATGATCGCTTTCGCAAGGCGCAGGCTGGCCAGGTGGCGTACGATGCAAACCAATTAAAAATAGCACTCAATCGAGCTTTAAAAGAAATCCCCGAAGAAGCTGCCCATCGCGCACAATTCGTGAAAGAAGAAGTAACTTTTACTAATGGGAAATCCGGCGAACAGGTGGGTGAATATCTCTTTTCATGTATTGGTAAATCCTATCGGAAAGGAAATGCTAAATGAAATTTTTAATTGCTGGTTTTGGTTCCATCGGTCGCCGCCATTTTCGTAATTTATTGACATTGGGCGAGAAAGATATTGTTTTATTGCGCTCCAATAAAAGCACTTTGGAAACGGATGAATTGGCCGGTTTCCTTGTGGAAACAAACCTGGAAGCTGCGTTAGCGCATAAACCGGATGCTGTTTTGTTGGCGAATCCGACAGCGCTGCACCTGGATGTTGCCATTCCGGCAGCCAGGGCTGGCTGCAGCCTTTTTTTTGAAAAACCGGTGGCAGAATCACTGGAACGCATTCCGCAATTAAAAGCTACTTTGCAATCCGGTGGCGGCAAAGCGTTCACTGGTTTTCAATTTCGCTTTCATCCCGGTTTGCAGAAAATCAAAGTGCTGCTCGAGAATAAGACTATCGGTGAAGTTATTTCAGCTCAATCGCATTGGGGTGAATATTTGCCTGGCTGGCATCCCTGGGAAGATCATCGCCAAAGTTACAGCGCACGGAAAGACCTCGGTGGCGGGGTAGTGCTTACCTTATCTCACCCGTTGGATTATTTGCGCTGGTTGTTGGGTGATGTACAGGAACTATGGAGTCTCTACCGCAGCGTTCCCAGTCTGGAAATAGAGACTGAAGCGGCTGCTCAGATTGGATTACGCTTTCAGAGCGGCGCGATTGCCAATGTTCATCTGAATTATATTCAGCGCCCTCCCAGGCATACGCTGGAGATTGTTGGAGACCAGGGCACAATTACATGGGATAATGCAGATGGATCTGTGCGCCTTTTCACCGCGGAAAGGGACAACTGGCAGCAGTTTGACCTTCCCCAGGGATTCGAGAGAAATGATCTCTTTCTGGCGGAAATGCGTAATTTTATTGGTTTTATTAATGGAAGAGAGCCGGCGATTTGCACTTTGGAAGATGGTATTCAGGCCCAGAAAATCGTTGAAGCTGTTCACCAATCCAATCAGGAAAAAAGAATAATACATTTTGCTTAAGCAAAATAATTTACTTTGTTTTAGAATCAAGACTCTAAATCAGGATTAGGAAAAAAATGGGAACTATTTTTGATAAATTCAGTATGAAAGATCAGGCAGCCATTGTAACTGGTGGGGCAGGATTGTTGGGCAGGCAGTTTTCACGCACGCTGGCTGAAGCTGGCGCTGGTGTAGTAGTAGCCGATCTGTTAGGGGAAAAAGCCGAAGCTGTGGCTGCCAGTTTACGTCTGGATGGATATCAGGCGATTGGCGTCCAGGTGGATGTGACCGATGCTCAATCAGTGAAGGCCATGGTGGCTGTCGCCGAAAAGGAATATGGCCGCTTGGATGCGATTGTTAACAGTGCAGCGATGGATCCCAAGTTCGACAGCGAACATGCCGGGCAGCACCGCAATAATTTTGAAGATTATCCGGTAGATGCTTTCCGTTCCGCATTGGACGTGAATTTAACGGGTATGTTCTTGTGTGCTCAGGCCGCCGTACAGCCTATGATCAAACAACAAAAAGGCTCGATCATCAACATTTGCTCCACTTACGGCCTGGTTGGGCCGGATCAACGCCTGTATGAACGTGAAGGGCAGCCGCCTCAGTTTAAACCGGTGTTTTATTCGGTTACCAAGGCTGGTGTATTGGGGCTGACGCGTTACCTGGCAACTTATTATGCCGGTACACAGATCCGCACCAATGCATTAACTCCCGGTGGGGTTTACAATAGCCATGATGAAATTTTCACCCAACGCTATTCAGCGAGAACGGTATTAGGACGTATGGCTGACCAGGATGAGATGAACGGTGCTGTTCTTTTCCTGGCTTCGGATGCCTCCACCTATATGACCGGCGCTAATCTTGTGGTAGATGGCGGTTGGACAGCATGGTAAATAGAAAGCCGGAAGTTATGGTGGTTATCCCGGCGCGTGGCGGATCTAAAGGTATTCCACGGAAGAATATTCGTAATTTTGCCGGATATCCGCTGATTGCCTACAGTATTCAAGCGGGTCTTGATTCGAAATATGTTACACGCACGATTATTTCCACAGATGATGAGGAGATTGCTGAAGTGGCCCGCAACCATGGCGCCGAAGTGCCTTTTTTGCGCCCTTCGGAATTTGCTCAGGATAAGAGCCTGGACTTGCCGGTGTTTATACATGCTTTGCAGGCTTTAAAAGAAAAAGAAGGTTATCAACCGGATCTGGTGGTGCAATTGCGGCCAACTTCTCCGATTCGTCCGGTAACCCTGGTGGATGATGCCATTCAGTTAATGCTGGATCATCCTGAAGCGGATTCGGTACGCGGTGTGGTGCCTTCGGGGCAGAATCCGCATAAAATGTGGAAAATCGATCCACAGAGCGGTTGGATGCAGGGTTTAATTCCTGTGGAAGGCATTGAGGAACCCTACAATGCGCCACGTCAACAATTACCGGATACCTACTGGCAAACCGGGCATATCGATGTAATTCGACCCTACGTTATTCTGGAACAGAATTCAATGTCCGGAAAGAATATTTTACCGGTGATGATTGACCCGGATTTTACTGTGGATATCGATAAACCATCCGATTGGGTTCGAGCGGAATGGTTGGTGTGGTACGGTGGTTTGGAGTTGGTTACACCGGGGAAAAGGCGCCGCCCTATGCCGGAAAAAATTGACCTGGTAGTTTTTGATTTTGATGGTGTAATGACCGACGACCGTGTCTATGTGGACGAGAATGGGTGTGAGATGATAGCCGCCAACAGGGGGGATGGTATGGGGTTGACCTTGCTGCGCAAGGCGGGTATCCCGGCAATGGTACTTTCTACGGAGAAAAACCCGGTTGTTTCAGCACGCTGCAGAAAACTGGAACTGCCGGTTATTCAGGGCGTGGAACATAAAGCCATCGTGTTACGCAGTTATTTGCAGGAAAATCAGATCAACCCGGAAAATGTGATCTTTGTGGGTAATGATGTTAATGATATCCCTTGTTTTCCACTGGTTGGTTGTGCCCTGGTGGTAGCGGATGCTCATCCGCAGGCGAAAAACCTGGCTGATCTGGTGTTGCAGCATAACGGTGGAAATGGCGCGGTACGTGAAGTATGCGATTGGTTGTTGCAGAATGTCCGCACAACCCATTAAAAAAAGGAGCGGTTCGAATGGCAAAAGCAGTAAAAATCGGTGAACGCTGGGTAGGAAATGAATTTCCGACCTATATTATTGGTGAGGTGGGGATTAATCACAATGGTGACGTGGAAGTGGCCAAAAATTTGGTGCGCGCAGCTCACCATGCCGGGATGAATGCCGTGAAATTTCAAAAACGGACGCCGGAAGTTTGTGTTCCCAAAGAACAACAGGGGCAGATGCGCGAAACACCCTGGGGTTATATCAGCTATCTGGATTATCGTTACAAGGTGGAATTCGGCGTGAATGAGTATGCCGAGATTGATGCCTTGTGTAAACAATTAGGAATTGATTGGTTTGTTTCGCCTTGGGATGAACCTGCAATAGACTTTATTGAACAGTTCTCACCGGTATGTTACAAAGTGCCCTCAGCTGCGCTCACCGATTTGCCTTTACTGAAAAAAATGCGGGCTACCGGGCGCCCGATGATTGTTTCGACTGGTATGTCTACGATGGATCAAATCCGCCGGGCGATTGCCGAAATTGGCAATGAGAATCTGGTGATTACCCATACCACCAGTGCGTATCCATGCGATCCGGATGAATTGAATTTGCGGATGATCCGGACGCTGAAAGATGAATTCGATGTGCCGGTGGGCTATTCCGGGCATGAGGTTGGTCTGGTTCCTTCGGCAGTGGCCGTGGCGTTAGGCGCCTGCCTGGTGGAGCGGCATATTACCCTGGATCGCGCTATGTGGGGTTCGGATCAGGCTGCTTCTGTGGAACCACAAGGTATGGAAAAACTGGTGAAATATATCCGTGTAACGGAAATGGCGCTGGGAGATGGCGTTAAACAGGTGTACGATAGCGAATTGTCATCATTAAAGAAACTACGCAGAGTGCAGTCATTTTGAATCTTACGAAGATCAAGCGCATTCCAAACGGATTACGGCAGCGGTTCATCCACCGGCGCAACAATTTCAGAATTGCCAGGATGGCTCTCCAGGTAAAAAAGAATGTCAGACCGGTTTCAAACGCACCGGTGGTGTTCTTTAATGCTTCTACTCGTTTGCAAGGAATGAGCTTAAATGCCGGATTCTCACTAATTGCCAGTTGGTCATTACAACTGCAAGGGGTGCCGGTGATCCAATTTGTGTGTGATGCGGGCATGCCGCGTTGTATGTTGGGCAGTGTGTTGAATGCACCCACGGATGAGCCTCCCTGTTCAGTATGCCGGGCGCAATCCAAAAGCCTGTATCAGCATGGTGAAGTACACTGGTTCCGCTATGATCCCCCAGAAGATTTGCTAAAACAGGTGGAAAGTCTTACGCTGGAGACAATGTATACCTATCAATATAACGGTATTCCTCTGGGAGAGCTGGTTTTACCGGCTATTCGGTGGGTTTTACGCTGCTACCATTTGTCGGATACGGAGGAAACACGCTTTTTATATCGCAGCTATCTGCTCGCAGCCGAAGGAATTGCCCGTCAGTTTGTTGCCTTATTAGCAGAACGTAAACCGCGGCGGGTGGTGGTTTTTAACGGAATGTCTTTTCCGGAAGCAACTGCCCGGTGGGTGGCGCTCCAACTAGGTATTCCTGTGATTACCCATGAGGTTGGTTTGCAGCCATTCACCGCTTATTTCACGGAAGGTCATGCCACTGCATACCCGATTGAGATTGCTGAAGATTTCAGACTCAACCAGCGCCAAAACGAGCGCCTGGATGCCTACCTGGAGCAGCGTTTTCAGGGCAATTTCAGCATGGCGGGGGTGCGTTTTTGGCCTACAATGAAAGCGTTGAGTGAATCTTTTCTAACCATGGCAGCCCGTTACAAACAAATCGTACCGGTATTTACCAATGTAATCTTTGATACCAGCCAATCACATGCCAATGTGGTGTTTGAGCATATGTTTGCCTGGCTGGACGCAGTTCTGACGTTGGCGAAAAAACACCCGGAGGCGCTGTTTGTCATTCGCGCGCATCCGGATGAAGCCAGGCCCGGTAAATCCAGCCGGGAGAGTGTGGCTGCCTGGGCTAAACAACAACGTCTGGATGCCATCCCGAATATTGTTTTTGTAGACGCGACCGAGTATTTCAGTTCCTACGAATTGATTCAGCGTTCCAAGTTTGTCATGATTTATAACTCCACCATTGGCATGGAAGCGACCCTCTTGGGTACACCGGTTTTATGTGCCGCTAAGTCGCGCTTTACTCAGCTTCCCACGGTGTATTTTCCGAAGACAGAACAGGTCTTTATGGAGCAGGCTGAAGAATTTTTGCAGGCTGAAAAGGTGGCACTGCCCGACGAATTCGTTGAAAACACGCGGCGTTTTTTGTATACCCAATTATTTCGGGTATCGTTGCCATTCGATGCTTTCTTAGAAGAAGATCGCGTTTGGAATGGCTATGTTCAGCTGAAACCTTTTGAATGGCAGGCACTTTTGCCTGAAAATTCTGAGGTATTACGCATATTAACGGATGGTCTCCTAAAAGGCCAACCCCTGCAAATGGATGTATGAAACCGGTTTGCTCGATTGTGATTCGTGCATATAACGAAGAGCAGCATATTCAGCGGCTCTTGGATGGTATCCAGCAGCAGACCCTCAAGGATGTGCAGATCATTCTGGTTGATTCCGGTTCACAAGACTGCACGGTGGCTATTGCAGAGCGATACCCCGTGGAAATTGTGCATATTGCACCTAAAGAATTTACCTTTGGGCGTTCGCTTAATTTGGGAATTATGCATGCCAAAGCCGATCTGGTAGTTTTCGCCAGCGCGCATGTGTATCCGGTTTACCCGGACTGGTTGGAAAAATTATTGGAACCTTTTCAGGATGAGCGTGTAGCCGTCAGTTACGGGAAACAGCGCGGGATGGAAACAACTCAATTTTCTGAGCAGATGATTTTTGCTCATTGGTTCCCGGAAGTTTCAAATTTTAACCAGCAGCATCCCTTCAGCAATAACGCTAATGCAGCCATTCGCCGCCGATTGTGGGAGCAGAATGCCTATAACGAAACGTTACCTGGGCTGGAAGACCTGGCCTGGGCGCGCTGGGCTCAGGAACAAGGACAGCGGATTGCGTATGTGGCGGAAGCTGAGATCATTCATGTTCATAATGAATCCTGGCGTGGGATTGCCACGCGTTACCGGCGTGAGGGAATGGCCTTTAAAACCATCTATCCCCAGGAACGCTTTGGGAAACGGGATCTGATCAGAGCCTTTTTAACCAATGTGCGCACTGATATTGTCGCCGCCAGGAAACAGGCTGTTTTGAAGTTTGTCTGGAAAAGTATTCTCGGATTCCGCTGGAACCAGTTTTGGGGAACATACCAGGGGTATCACCAATCTGGGCCGTTAACCTGGCAGCTTAAACAGGCTTTTTATTACCCGCGGATGACCAGGGAAGAGCAGCCTGTGCAGCGCAAAGTAGAACCGATCCAATATCAGAACCTTTCAGGGAAGGGTAAATAAACCATGAATACTCCATTACAAATTGTAGCATTGGTGCCGATGCGGCATCATTCCGTACGGGTGCCGGGGAAAAATTACCGTCCACTGGCTGGTAAGCCCTTGTTTCACCATGTTTTGAATAACTTGCTTGCCTGCTCAGAAATCAGCCAGGTGGTTGTGGATACCGACAGCCCGGATGTGATTCGGGGTGTGCAGGAGTTTTTCCCTTCCGTGCGTGTTATTGAACGCCCTGATCATTTACGTGCCGATACCATTCCCATGAATGAAATTCTGATGCACGATACCGGTCTGGTGGAAGCCGATCTGTATTTGCAGACTCACAGTACCAATCCGTTGCTGTGCAGTGAAACCATTTCTAGTGCCATACAAACCCTTACCAGCCAGATGCCGGCTTTTGATTCTCTGTTCGGTGTGACCCGCTTACAAACCCGCCTATGGGATGCGCTGACCCGTCCGGTGAACCATAACCCGGCGATTTTGCTGCGTACCCAAGATTTACCACCAATATTTGAGGAAAATTCCTGCATTTATCTTTTTCAACGCGAGACTCTGGTAACCCGCCGAAATCGCCTGGGAGAACGTCCTTTAATGTTTGAAATAGAACGCTCTGAGGCGTTTGATATTGATGAAGAACTTGATTTCCTGATTGCAGACCTGGTTCTGACCCATCGTCTGAAGTCGGGTTTGGTATAATCGTTTCACACTACACATTGAAATATCCTGGGAGTGATATGAAACCGACAGTTTTATTGTCTGCCCCTTACCTGATCCCTTTTTTGGACCGCTTCATTCCGGTATTGGAGCATTATGGCTTGAGTGTAATTGTGCCAGATGTGCATGAACGTTTATCGGAAGAAGAAATATTGACTTATGCCGGGCAATTCGACGGCGCCGTTTGTGGAGATGATCGATTTACACCGCGGGTGATTGATGCCTGCCTGCCGCGTTTAAAAATTATCTCCAAGTGGGGGACGGGCATCGATTCAATTGATAAAGTATACGCTGAAACAGTGGGTGTACGTGTGGGGAATACGCCTAACGCATTCACCCTGGCAGTATCGGATAGCGTTATGGGATATATGCTGGCATTTGCCCGCCGTTTACCATGGATGGACCGTGCCATGCGCAATGCTGAGTGGCAGAAAATCCCCGGACGTTCGTTGAGCGAATGTACCCTGGGTGTAATTGGATTGGGGAATGTAGGTAAGGCGGTCATTCGTCGGGCGCGGCCCTTTGGCATGCGCATTTTGGGCAATGATATCCGCGAGATTGAACCGGATTTTCGCCTGGAGCAAGGTGTGGAAATGCTGAACCTGCCGGAATTATTACGTCAGGCAGATTTTGTCAGCGTAAATTGTGATCTGAATCCGACCAGTTATCACCTGATTAATGCCGGTACACTGGCGTATATGCAAGCGCATGCTGTGTTGATTAATACGGCACGCGGTCCAATTGTGGAAGAGCCAGCCCTGGTGGCTGCTCTGCAAGCTGGTAAGATTGGCGGTGCAGCCCTGGATGTCTTTGAGGTGGAACCATTACCCCAGGATTCTCCGCTGTTGCACATGAATAACGTTATGCTGGCACCGCATAATTCCAATTCCAGCCCGCAGGCCTGGGAACGGGTACACTGGAATACCATCCGCAACCTTTTAATAGGTTTGGGGATTGAGCATACGGATTTTGAAAAAATTCGAGCTGAATCATAAGAATGCCGGAGGGAAAACGATGAACGAACGTGTAATGCTTATTACCGGAGCGGCCGGAGGGGTTGGGCGGGCAACCGTAAAGTTGTTCTATGAAAAGGGCTGGCGGGTAATCGGTGTGGATCGCTCTGCTTTTGGTCCGGAGTTTCCTGCCAATGGTCTATTTATTCAGGCAGATATTGCCGATCCAGCTAGACTGGAGGCTATTTACGCCCAGGTCAGCCATTTTACTGATACATTGGATGCGGTGATTAATAACGCTGCTTTGCAGGTGGTCAAACCATTGCTGGAGACTACGGTGGAAGAATGGGACGCGGTGATGGCCTCCAATTTGCGCAGTGTGTTTTTGGGTGCTAAATTGGCTCACCCCCTGTTGAAAGCCGGTGGCGGTGGGGCGATAGTGAATGTTTCATCCGTTCATGCTGTAGCTACTTCACCGAACGTAAGCAGTTATGCTGCCAGCAAAGGTGGAATGTTAGCGCTTACCCGCTCGATGGCTATTGAGTTTGCCGGAGATAATATTCGAGTGAACGCTATATTACCGGGTGCTGTGGATACGCCCATGCTTTCCGCGCATCTGGATCAGGCGCGTTTGGAGAATCTGGCGCGCAAAACAGTCAATGGACGTATAGGTAAGCCCATCGAACTGGCACATGCTATCTACTTTCTGGCGGATGAAGAACAATCTTCTTTTATGACCGGTCAATCCATGTTGGTGGATGGCGGGGCTACCGCCAAATTGAGCACAGAATAACCGATGAAAACGTGGATTAAAAATAACTTACCCGAACCGGCGCTGGTCTTTTTGCGAGATACGCTGGATTCAGCCAAACGTATTAAGGAATTGCCGGGTGCTTACTTTCACCCCTGGCGTCAGGAAACTCGCAAACAATTGGCGCATTATAAGGATAAACATAAAGGACAGCGTTGCTTTATTATGGGCAATGGTCCCAGTCTGAAAAATACTGATTTGAGCAAATTAAAGAATGAGTTCACTTTTGGAATGAACCGCATTTTTCTGGGATTTGCCGATATGGGCTTCCCAACGACTTATTATGTTTCGGTGAATGACCTGGTAATTGAACAAAGTGCAGCGGATATCCAGAATTTAAAAATACCGCGCTTTGTCTCCTGGCGGGTTGGCCGGCAGTGGCTGCAACCGGATCAGGATTTGCATTTCCTGTATACCACTTATACAGGACCAATTTTCAGTAAAAATGTATGCAATCGAGTTTGGGAGAGTGCCACGGTAACCTATGTGGCCCTACAACTGGCCTATTACATGGGCTTTCAGGAAGCGATTCTGATAGGTGTGGATCACAACTTTGAGACCAAAGGTAAACCCAATACCACAATTGTTTCCCAGGGAGATGACCCCAATCATTTTCATCCCGGTTATTTTGGCAAAGGTTTTCGCTGGCAATTACCGGACCTGGAAATGAATGAGGTTGGCTATCGTATGGCGCGTAAAGTGTATGCTGCTGATGGCCGGCGAGTGCTGGATGCCACTGTGGGTGGTAAATTAACCATTTTTGATAAAGTGGATTATAACAGTCTGTTCTAAGTGAGAAATTTTCTTTTGAATGAATTCCCTTTAATCAGCATCATCACCCCTTCGTATAACCAGGCGCAATATCTAGAAAAAACACTGCGTTCTGTTCTGGAGCAGGACTACCCGAATATCGAATATATCGTGGTGGATGGCAATTCAGATGATGGTAGCCAGGAAATTATCCATAGGTATGCTGGACGGTTAGCCTGGTCTGTTTCTGAACCAGACCGCGGGCAGGCAGATGCGGTTAATAAGGGATTGGCACGGGCAACAGGCAAATACATTGGCTGGTTGAACTCGGACGATCTGTATCTGCCCGGTGCGGTGCGCCAGGCAGTGGATTTGTTGGAGGCTAATCCGCACATGGGATTTGTATATGGTGACGTGCAGGCGATTGACGAGCACGGCGCAGTGACCAATATTATGCACTATGCCGATTGGGACCTGGAAGATTTAATGGGCTTTCATATCATTGGTCAACCAGGTGTATTCATCCGTAAAGAGACTCTCGATCGGGCCGGAAAACTGGATTTATCTTTTCATTACTTATTGGATCATCAACTCTGGCTGCGCCTGGGGTTGGAAGCCGGGATGCGCTACAGCGGCGCTCAATGGGCAGCGGCGCGTTTCCATGCTTCGGCCAAGAATGTAGCGCAGGCTGATGCGTTTGGTAGCGAGGCTTATCGCCTGGCGGAATGGATTGCCGGTGAGCCGCGCTTTACTGACCTGTATGCGCGTCTTTGGCGCAAGGTGCAGGCGGGTGCCTGCCGTATGGATGCGCGTTACCTGCTGGATAGTGGTAAGAGCTCAGCCGCTTTGCGCGCCTATATGCGTGGTTTGAAATTGAATCCGGCCACGGTTCTGCCAGAGTGGCACCGGATGTTATATGCCCTATTCAGCCCATTGGGGTTGTCTTTTTTGAAGAATTTATATTTAAAAATACGCTTTTGGCTTAAGCGACCGGATCGGTTTAGCCAGAATTCATCGGGACGCCAAGATGGATCAGCCTGAATTGCATAACGATCCGCGATTATTCGCCCGCTACCGTTGGTTATACCTGGCAGCGGTTGTGCTGATTTTTGCCGTGGGCCTGGGTATCCGATTATATGACCTGACCGATGCACCGTTGGATTTTCATCCTACACGTCAATTATATTCCGCGATAAAAGCGCGCGGCATGTATTATGAACAGCTTGAGACCGCCCCCCAATGGCAGCGTGATTTTGCCGTTCAGCAATGGCAGGTACAGGGTCTGATTGAACCGCCCATCATGGAACAGTTGGCAGCTTTTACTTATCGCCTGGTTGGGCAGGAATTATTATGGATTCCCCGTCTGTTTGCGATTTTCTTCTGGACAATCGGTGGTTTGTTCCTGTTGTGGACAGCTAAAGAATTATTGGATGAGAATGCGGCAGTGTTTGCTTTGTTGTATTTTATGGTGATGCCTTATACGGCTGCGGCTAGCCGGGCTTTTCAGCCGGATCCCTTGATGGTGTCGCTGATGATTATTGCACTTTGGAGCCTGGTGCGCTGGATGCATACACAACGGATGCGATTTGCCGTATTGGCTGGCTTATTTGGCGGCTTCGCTATCTTTATCAAGCTGGTTGTGGTTTTTCCAATCGTGGCAGCGTTTGTCGTGGTGACACTGGGCCAGTTGGGATTACGCAACGTTTGGCGCAACCATCAAGTCTGGATGATGGGTGTGTTGGCTATACTGCCGTATGCACTTTACCATATTTATGGCATGTATATTGTTCATCAGTTGCAGTCGCAGTTCAGTTTGCGTTTTTTTCCGCAGTTGTGGAGTGACCCCGGTTTCTGGCTGCGCTGGAATGGGATGATTAGCCAGGTTGTTGGTTTTGAATTCTTCCTGGCTGCTTTGGTTGGGATTGCTCTCTTGCGGACCAGGTTAGAACGCGCCTTCCTGGCGGCCTTGTTTGGCGGTTATTTTGTGTATGGTTTGGCGCTTTCCTACCATATCTCATCACACGATTATTACCAGTTACCGCTTGTTCCGGTAGTCGCGCTGGGTGTTGCTGCTGTTTTTGCCTGGGTGGTGCGTAGCGTCCAGGAAAAACAGTTAGGTGCGCTGCTGTTGAGCTTCGTCTTGTTGTACATGTTGGCGATCAATGCCTGGGATGTGCGCGTTGCTTTGAAACGTGCCCATTATAAAAATGAAGTGGCTTTTTGGACCAGCCTGAGTACGACTTTTGAACCAGGTGACCGCGTGATTGGAATTACCCAGGATTATGGTTACCGCATGATTTATTGGGGATGGCATTATGTAGAAAATTGGAAATCATCCGCGGATTTCGCGCTGCGGGAACTGGACGGCCAGGAATTTGATATGGAAAAAGAGTTTTATAATGCCATTGAAGGACAGGATTTTTTTCTGGTGACGCAGCCTGATGAATTGGCGCACCAGCCCAAGGTAAAACAATTGTTGACGGATAACTTCCCGGTTTTGGAAGAGACAGATAATTACCTCATTTATGATTTACGCCAGCCGGTAGAGAAGCAAGCGGAATGAAGATGCAGCCCCTGGTATCGATTGTAACCCCTTCTTTTAACCAGGCTAAATACCTGGAACGTACCCTGTGTTCGGTGCTGGAACAGGATTATCCCAATATCGAATATATTGTGATGGATGGCGGTTCCACCGATGGTAGCCGAAATATTCTGGAACGCTATGGTCCGCGCCTGGCAGCCTGGGAATCGGTAAAAGATAAAGGACAGACAGATGCTATTAACAAAGGGTTTGCTCAAGCCAGCGGAGAGATCCTGGCCTGGATCAACTCGGATGACACCTACCTCCCGGGTGCGATAACAGAAGTGGTTGCCTACTTTGAGCAGCATCCTGAAGTGGGAATGGTATATGGAGATTGTAATTTCATTGATGCAGCAGACCGGGTTATTGGTCGTTTTAATGCGCGGCAAACCGATTATGCGCGCTTGCGCAGGGGATTTGTACACATTCCCCAACAGGCAGCTTTTTGGCGTGCGGATTTGTGGCGGCAGGTGGGGCCATTGGATGATACAATTTACTTTGCCATGGATTATGACCTGTGGTTGCGTTTGGCAAAGATAAGCACGTTGAGGTATATTCCGCGTTTGTGGGCGAATTTCCGTTTGCATGGAGATGCCAAGACTATTTCGGAAGATGACCGTTGCTGGCCGGATATGCTGCGCATTCACTACCGCGATGGTGGAAAGTGGTGGCAGCCATTGGTGTGGAAATTTGGACTGCGCAAAATTGCCGGCCCTTACCTGCGTTGGAAACGCCGGCGCTTGATTAGCGGGTAGACCTTCAACAAAAATCCTGTTTTTGATTTGAGCACTTGTATAATCAACCTGGAGGTAGTTATGTCGAATAGAAATTTACAGCCAATTCGTAAAGGGTTTCTGGGAGAAATCATTCTTCAAACAAAACTGGTTTACCGGCTGATGCGGGATAAGCGCATAAATTTTTTTCTTAAATTTTTGCCGTTTATTGGGGTAGTCTATCTTGTGTTTCCGGATCTATTGCCGGGACCGGTGGATGATGCAGCCATTATTCTGACAGGCTCTTACCTGTTTGTTGAATTTTGTCCGCGGGTAATTGTTGATGAACATTTGCGTTTACTGCGCGGTGATGAAACTGGAAACCAAAATTCAGTGCCTCCCACGGGTGATATCATAGATGCTGAATTTCATGATGTGGATGAAAAATAATCTGCGAGGAGAAAATGAAGCACAGAAATAACCAATATGGGGGATTGTTAATCGTGTTGTTCATCCTTTTATTAACTGCCTGTCAGTCAACAATTGGTGAACAATCTACACCACAAATAATATTGCTCGAAACTATGACGCCAACGGTAGGAATCAATGAAACTGGCCAGCCGCTCACTGAGCAGTTGCCCACCGATCAGCCGTCTACGGCGGTGCCCGCGACACCAACCGTGCAGCCGCCATCCTTCCCTGATCCGGTTGGGTATGCCTGGCAGGTTGTGGTCAACGGATTAAACCGCCCTGTAGGCATGGCGGCACCGGCAGATGATTCCGGTCGTATCTATATTCTGGAACAGGATGGGGTGATCCGTATTCTGCAGGATGGTCAACTGATGGAACAGCCCTTCTTGAATTTGCAAAATCAGGTGGGTACGAATGCAAATGAACAGGGATTGTTGGGAATAGCGCTTGACCCGAACTATATCAATAACCGTTTTTTTTATCTAAATTACTCTGATCTTTCCGGGAATACAGTTATTTCGCGTTTTCAGGCAAATGAAGATTTGCAAAGTGCCGATGTGGCAAGTGAGCAAATTCTGCTGCAAGTGAACCAACCGTATGCCAATCATAATGGTGGCAGTTTGGCCTTTGGACCGGATGGTTTTCTGTATCTGGGGTTGGGTGATGGTGGCTCGGGGGGAGACCCGGAACAGCGCGCTCAAAATTCTGATACGTTGTTGGGAAAATTGCTGCGCATTTCAGTCGGTGAACAAGACGGTTACGCCATCCCTGCTGATAATCCGTTTGCCCAGGGAGGCGGGCGCATGGAGGTTTGGGCGTTGGGTTTGCGCAACCCCTGGCGTTTCTCTTTTGACCGGCAGACCGGTGATCTGTGGATTGCCGATGTAGGCCAGGGAGAATGGGAAGAGATCGATTTCCTGCCTGCTTCCAGCAGCCCTGGAGCAAATTTTGGCTGGGATTTCCGCGAAGGTAGTCATCCGTTCGAAAAGCAGCCTGCGCAGGATGCAGTTTTGATTGACCCAGTTTTTGAGTATGGCCATGATCAGGGTTGTTCCGTCACTGGTGGAATGGTTTACCGTGGAGGAGCACTGCCAGAATGGCGCGGTGTGTACGTGTTTGGTGACTACTGTACCGGCAGAGTTTGGGGACTGATTCCGGATGGTGCTGGCGCTTGGCAGTCACGGGTGTTGTTTGAAAGCGGTGTTAATATCAGTTCATTTGGTGAAGATGCTCAAGGCGAATTGTATATCATTGCACATACCGGCAGTGTTTTACGCCTGGAACCACGTTGAAAATGGGTGGATCCAATCGGGTATAGTTGTTTTTTGAGTTTATATGTTGTAAACTACTGATGAGGTTGGACAGGTTAAAGTCTTATACCTTGTTTGTGAGTAAAATACTGGTAGATATCTTTGAGGAGGATGATCATGGCAGAGAAACGATGGCATTCGGTAAAAAGGCAGCGCTGCGAACACGCTGGTTGTGAAGTGGATCTTGAATTCCAGGTGGTTTTACCGCCAGAATACTTACCCGAACAACCTGCACGTGTGGTGGGGCATCGCTGTTCACAGGGTATGCAATGTAGTATGTTTACCCAACCAAGCTGCACCTGGGCTGGTACCAATCCGGGCTACGATCCATTCACCGATCCGGAATAAAAATTTTATCCGCTAGCATACAAAACGCGCCATTCAGGCGCGTTTTTGATTGCATGGATTGTGATTCTATATTCTGGCTATTATTGGATGACACCCAATTTTTTACCGACTTTTGCGAATGCTTGCAGGCATTGATCCAGATCACTCTGCGAGTGGGCAGCTGAGATCATCACGCGGATACGCGCTTTGCCAATAGGAACAGTGGGGAATCCCAGGGCCATGGCAAAGACACCGGTATCGAACAATTCGCGGCTGAACTCGCGTGCTAATTTGGCATCGCCCAGCATGACCGGGGTGATGGGGGTTTGCGAAAGACCGGTATCGAAACCCATTTTTTGCATCTCAGTCTTAAAGTAATTGCCATTAGCCCATAAACGGTCAACCAGTTCCGTGGAGTTCTCGAGGATATCGACAGCAGCCAGGCAGGCGGCTACATCCGGTGGTGTGGCTGCCGAAGAGAACAGGAAGGGACGTCCACGCTGGCGGATCCACTCGATTAGCTTGGCGTTTCCGGCGACGATGCCGCCCATTACGCCAAACGCTTTAGACATGGTACCAACTTCAACGTCGACCTTACCATGTAGGTGGAAGTGATCGACAATGCCGCGTCCGCCGCTGCCAACCACGCCTTCGCCGTGAGCGTCATCGACCATTAGCATGACGTCATGGCGGCTGGTGACTTCGTAAATCTTATCAAGCGGGGCCAGGTCGCCGTCCATGCTAAAAACCCCATCCGTGATACACAGCAATCGGCGAAAGTTGGGTTTGTTTTCAATAATCTGCTTTTCCAGGTCGGCGGGATCGCAGTGATTGTAACGGATGATTTTGGCACCAGATAACCGGCAGCCGTCGATGATCGAAGCATGGTTGAGTTCATCAGAGAGGATGCCGTCTTCTTTGGTGACCATGCATGGAATCACAGCCAGGTTGGCGCTGAAGCCGGATTGGAAGGTGATACAGGCATCCACGCCTTTGAATTGCGCCAGGCGTTTTTCCAGCTCGAGATGGATATCCATGGTGCCGGCAATGGTGCGCACCGCGCCAGGTCCTACACCGTAGCGGTCAAGCATTTCTTTAGCGGCGG
>PHBZ01000003.1:71286-288629 GCA_002840755.1 Chloroflexi bacterium HGW-Chloroflexi-10
TGGTTGGCCAGCCCGAGGTAATTGTTGGAACAAAAATTTAATACCTTTTTGCCATCGACTTCTAACCAGGCACCTTGAGGTGAGCTGAGGGTGCGAATATTGTTATACAGACCGCCTTCTTTGAGGGCGTTGAGCTCATCTTGAATCCAGTCTAGCCGTTTAGACATATTTACCTCTTATGAATTGGAATATGGGTACTACTAGAATATTATAACTGAACGAAATTGGGAAAAGCAGTGAGGAAGAGCAGTAATGAGTAATGATTATTGAGTGACCCGTCCGGAAAAGTGATTTCTAATCCCTTCCCTTTATTCTTCTCCGATTTCGCATTCCGTTAAATAGCCGCTTTCCAGCAGGGCTTTGCGGATGGGTTCGACGCCGCCTGGTTGGATGATAGCGCTGGTGGGAGAGAGCACTTCGAGGATGTAGCGCGCAGAGCGGCCGGATTGGAGGTTGTTGAGGATCTGGGGGTTGGTCACACGCAGCAGAGTGGCTTGCTGGATGCGTACTTCGCTGCCCTGCTTTTCCCAGTTCTCCAGTGCGGTTTTGATGGACGGCGGGAGCGGGTGGGCCAGGCTGCGTTGTACCAGGGTGAGAAAGTGGGCTGTTTTTAGGCCCTGACCAATGGCGTGTTTGACCGAGCGCGGAGAAAGGTGATACTGGTATTCGTCGCCTGCCAGGTGGTCCCATTCGCAGAAACGGGCAATTTGGTAGCGTACCGTGCGCGCGGTTTTGCGTGGGACAAAGACTTTGCCGCTGGAATCAATGCGTATTTTTTCTTCTGCAGTGGTAAGAGTAGCCGGTGGTTGTTGGACCCACAGATCCGTTCCCCAGGCAGAAATCCGCAAGGCACTGGCAGACTGGTTGACGGCGCTGGCCGCCAGGTCGCAAAAGCCCAGCCAATGCAGTGGTCCGCGCAGAATATAGCGCACCAGGGCGCCGTCGATGGCATCCCAGTGACCGAAACCACGCAGGAATTCACCACTGATTGCACTGCGGATAAACCATGAATCATAATCCCCGGCTGGGCGTTGGAAATCGGGATAATGCTGCTGCAAGTGGGTGACAAAGCTTTCCAGGCTCCACCATTGGCCGGCGGGGATACGGGATAACTGTCCCAACAGAAACTGGCGGGTTTTCAATGGATTGTGTTCTACAGAACCATCAAAGACCAGTTCGGGCACCCAGGTTAGTTCATCGATGATGGAGCTTTCCTGCCAGGCATAAGCCAATTGGGCCAGGGCATTAGCCCTCGGAGCCTCCAAAAAGAGGCGCGTTTGTTCCGGGTCGGGCTGGCTTTCGGGGCGTAGGATGGCGGCGCTGGTGAGCAGGCTGTACAGGAATGGCAAAGGCACATGGAAATAACCAGCCGGAAACTGCTCAGGCGTTTTGTTGATGCGTAGTGCAGCCAGCAACGTGCAGGCATCATCCAATATATAATCATTTACCGGCGAGGGAAAGCGCGTTTCTCCGGGAGAAGCCGGCCGCCCGGGTTTGCGCCGTGAGTTTTCATTTTTAGGTTGGATAACCTGCAGGAATTCATCTGGAATATAGGCATATTCCTGCGGCTCGCCGCCCAGGTTTAGAAAAGCCCGTCCGATCAGCGCGCGATACCAGAGCGTTTCGGCGGGGGAGGCCGGGTTGAGATCCGGTCTTTCCCGGTCACGCCGTGCGGCGCCGATGACGCGTACCTCTCCGAAATCACGGGCGAATTTTCCCCAGGGAATGTGGCCATCATGGTCGTAGAGTGCTTCGATAGCAGCGCGGGATTCAGCGGGCAGGGTTTCGATGATTTCACGCAGTAGGGTTGAGTCGCTGAGTTTTGTGAGGAGGATAGGTCGGGCAGCGCGCGCATCTGGCGCGTCGAGGTCCACGCCCCAGGCAGTTGCGACGATCTTAAGGAAACCAAGGTCCTGTCCTTGCAGGGTGTTTAAGAGGGTTGGCATAGGTGAGTTTATTTTACCGCACAGCGGGAGTAACCACGAAGTCAACCTTGATTTTCCGGAAATCCAAGAAATTTACAAATGGAACTTTTCGACGACGGCGCGTAAGACTCGGGCGTTTTCTTCAAGACGCCGGGCGGATTGGCCGACTTCGTTGACCTGGGCAGACATTTCTTCAGTAGAAGCACTGACTTCTTCCACAGCAGCGGAGTTTTCCTGGCTGATGGAGGCGATCAGTTCGACAATCTCGGTCACTTCTCCCGAACTGGCGGCCATCTCTTCTGTTGAGGCAGTGTTTTCTTCAACTACGGCGGAGACCCGGTCCATCGAGTCTACCAGCTCTCCGGAGGCTTGATTCATGCGTGCGGCAGCCCTGGCTGCCTGGTCGGCCTGGACCTGGACGGTTTGGGCGGCTCGTAAAATTTCTTCAAGTGCCAGTCCGGCGCTGGCGGCAGAGTTGACGCCACGCTGAATTTCTTCCGCGCTTGTTTTCATGGCCAGAGCAGTTTCTTCTACGGTGGATTGGACAGTGTGGATGATGCCTGCAATTTCTCGCGTGGCGGACGCGGAACGTTCCGCCAGTTTGCGTACTTCATCCGCTACAACGGCAAAGCCTTTACCCTGTTCGCCGGCTCGGGCGGCTTCAATGGCGGCGTTGAGGGCAAGCAAGTTGGTTTGTGAGGCGATGTCTTCTATCGTGCTCACAATTATTCCGATTTCCTCTGAGCGCTGTCCCAGATCCTGAACTTTGGCAGCGGAAATGCCAACTTTTTCACGGATCGATTCGATGGAAGTAATGGTTTCCTGAACAGTTTTGGCACCATTCTGGGCGGCTTTGGCGGCATTATCGGCATTCTCGGTCACCGAGTCTGTGTTTTTGGTGACTTGTTGAATGGTTTGGGTGATATCGGCAGTGATGGTGGAGGCTTTACCAACCGCTGAGGCCTGTTCCTGTGCACCGCCAGCCACTCCTTCAATGGCCCTGGTTGTCTGGTCGATGGAAGCAGTTGCTCGGGTGAGGGATTCTGCCTGGGAAGATGTGCTGCGGGCAACTTCCTGAATGGTGACGGCAATCTGCTCTGTAGCCAGACTAGCTTGCGTGGCAGCCAATGCCAACTGGCGTGCAGATTGATCTAGTTCGCTGGCCTGGCGGGTAACCTGACTGACGACGCTTCTTAAGGAAAGGGACATTTCTGCGAACGCGGTGCCTAGCACATCTTCGCCGGATAGCGGTTTCACATCAACACTGAGGTTACCTTTAGCCATTTCTGTGGAAGCATTGGCCAGTTCTTGCAGGTAATTGATCATGCTGCGGAAGGCTTTTGCCAGGATGCCAATTTCATCCTCGCGTTGGTAATTAATTTGAGTATTGATTTTGCCTTGTGAAATTTTGGCAGCGGCATGTGCAATCTCTTTTAATGGATTGGCAATGGCGTTGGCAAAGATCCCATTGATTATTCCGCCAATAACGGCGACGATCAAACCGGCGATGACCATAATCCAAATCATGCGCATTAATTGCTGATCAAGCTTATCGTAAGCGACCTGAATTTCATCAAGCGGGGCATTGGCGACGATAACCCAATCCCAGGATGAAAAATAGGCGTACCGGGCCAGGTAAGGTTGCGGTTTTTCACCGGGTAGTGCAGCCCAATCATAGGTTGTTTCCCCGGTTTCGCCTGTTTTCAGTTGTTTGGCATTGGTAATAATTTCCTGCAGTACAGGTTGCCCATCATTGTCTTTTTGTTGCAAGACATTTTGACCATCTGCTTTGCCATTCTTTGAAAAAACGTATTCGCCTTGTTGCCTGCCGGATCCTCGCACGACATAGACAAAACCATCCTGTCCGATTTTGAGACCAATGACGGCATCGCGCAGTGATTGAACCGATTGCTGTTTAATACCAATAAATAATACGGCGATCATTTTGTTGGAATCATCATAAATGGGTTGGTAAACAGAAACATACCATTCTCCGACAACATTGGCATTTCCATAATAGGTTTTTCCCTGTTTAACAGCGGATACAATGGGGTTGGCGCTTCCATCTTCTTGAAAGGCTGGAATATAAGTAGCGATAGCGCGGCTGCCTTCGCTGTCCTGTACATTGGTGGCCACGCGTAACAGGTCGCCTTGTTCATTCATGATCTGGAAGATGGTAGCCCGAGCATCAACTAAGGAGAGCATTTCATCCACCACCGGAGTGGAAATACTGGTATTTGTATTTTTCCCCAGCCAGGTTTTGCCAAGGTATAAGCGGGGTAGGGTCACCGATGTTTTTTGATTCGTAACCTGATTGACGGCATCCCAGGTTACGGGAGTTTCTACTTCGTTAAGCCCACCGTTGGATTGGATCAAACTATCCATAATTTTTAAATCCTGGCTTAATTGTTTGATCAATGAATCTTCCTGGGATTGGACCATATTGACCACCCCGGTCAGACTGTAATTCATTTGTTTGGTAACAGCATCGTCCAATTGCCGCATGGCTTCCTGATCATAGGCTTCGCCTTGCCAGATACCGACACCAACCAGGATGATGGCGGTGACGAGAATGGAAACAACCCCGATAAGGATTAATCGAAGGCGGATACTTAACGATTTTTTCATTGTAATCTCCGGTTATTTATATTGATATACCTATAATGTTTTAAAAATAATAATTTTTTTGCTGAAAATGGATTTATGAAATGATGAAATGCATTAACAGAATAATAATCTGTGATGTCGGGTTTAGATGTAAAAAATTGATAAAATTAGTATAAAAATGTTCAGGTGGGAATGAATGGGGGGTTGAAATTGGAAAGCTATGGAATATTTCCAAAACAATGTTAAACTACTATTTAATTTCTAAACAAAATTGATTTCCATAAAGGTCATTTTTATGCAAAGATTCTCAGAAAATACCTTGCTAACCAGGTTCATTTCCCCTTTTTATCAGTTGCTAATCAGTTTTTTATTTTCTCAGGTTTTTACAGGCCAAATTCTGGGGATTTTGAATGTTTATAAGAAACCATTGGTCCTGATATTTGTTCCCATAATCACTGTCATCATTTTTTTTCTTTGGAGAAAATTTCATACACAATCATTTTGGGAATCCGCTTTACACAAGGATGAATCTATATTTCCCGGTTACTTCAAGATGGGTAGTTATCTGGCTGGACTGCTCTTATTAACATTGATTATTGTTCCAATAGTTAATTGGCCAAATAACACCCTGGTGGATGGACTTGAGTGGGATGCTGGAGAATATCATTTTCCAAAGGCGGTGGAACTTTATACCACAGGATCAGTGTGGGACTTTTCAATTTCCTATGGGGATTACCCATTTGGATATGAATCTTTATTGAGTTTTGATTTATTGCTGACCAATAATGAATCGCTTTTTTCATTAACACATGCTCTGATTGCAATTTTCTTTATTCTATCCGTCTGGTTTTTAGCAATGCGTTACTCCAGGTTACCGAAAGGCTTATTGTTTTTATTGGTTATCTTTTTAATGCTTTCCGGATTTATCGAAAGATTTAACCCCTGGTTTTTTCTGCGATACGTTATCTATACGATAGGCAAAAATGATTTGTTTCTGGCTGCTGCAACAATTGCTGCTATCTTCTTTTCTTCAATCGGTAGAAAAGAAGAAAAAAATATAAATTGGTTTGGGCTGGGTATTACTACTGCATTAAGTATCAGCATCAAACCCAATAGTGGTTTGGTGCTCTTATGTTTGTGGATCTTGGCATTTGCAGGGGAATACTCACGCTTTAAACAACCAGCACAATTTCTGAAGCGTATCGCTCTACCCATGCTTCTCGGTAGTTCCGGCGCATTGTGGATTGTGAGAAATTTTATTGGATTAGGACAATTATTTAACCCCGAAAGTTATCGGATTACGGAATGGAGTATTGCCAGTAATATTACATTCTCCAATTTTTACCACGTCATTCCAAACACACTAAAATTTTCGTTAATTGTTCTGGCGCTCAGCGTTGTTTTCGCTTTGTTTCAATTTCGCAGCCAACATTGGCAGAAATCTTTATTGTTCGCCACTGCTATTCTGAGTTTTGTGATTACCCCGGCGTCAACAGACCCGGCAAATCCATCCATGGTTGCCTGGCGCTTTGGGATTATTGTTTTAATCTATCAATTTGTTTTATTAATTGCTTTTTTTGATCCGATTTTAAACCGTGTATATGCGTGGGTAACTAAATTCAAACCTTTTGTCGCCCTCAGTATGATCGGATTGTTGCTGGGCTCCGTATTGTTTTTTAATTGGCTGAGAGATCTATTAAGATTTGTCCCGGAAAATTCATCTATTCTTGTTCGTTCTTATGAAGTAGCAGATTATCCATATCAAAGCGTGTTTGACTATGCAAATGAGAATATCAGCCATTCCGTAGTTTGGGTTGAAGGTGGGCAAACCTATTATGCATACGATGATCTTTTTACGAATTCTGTAACGCGCAGCCAAAGTGCTGACTATCTGATTGTTCTTAATGAAGAAAGAAGAGATGAGCCAATTAACCAAACTGTATGGGCTCCGGTTTATAGTGATTCTGTTGGTACGGTTTTTAAGAGGAAATAGTGATTAAGCTGAGAATGTTGGTGGAACGGGAAAAAGTAATTTCCTTGGGCGTGGAGACAGAGGGAAAACAAGATGATCGTTTGTGAGTGAGGCTGCGGGTATGAATGTTTGCAAAATCGTAATCTATAAATAAATTGACTCTCAATAGGCTTGACTGTATAATTCCAACAGTCCAATCATCTGGTTAAGGACCATTCATGGCACTCAAAGGTAATCTGCGCGATTTCACCATCACACAATTATTAAACTTGGTCAATTTGGCCTGCAAAACCGGTACACTTGTTATTGAGGGTCCCGGTGAAGTGGCCCATATTGCTTTCCGTGAAGGCAAACTGGCTTACGCACAGTTAGGTCAGCAGGACAGCACTCTGGCTGGGATATTACGGCGCAACAAGAAGATCAGTGCGCGTCAATATGCTATTCTGGTGGAACGCGCTTTGCAAATGAATGATAAAGAATTAGGTTTGTTGTTGGTCAATGCGGGATACCTTACCCAAAGCGATATTATTGAAAGCTTGCAGCAATATTTTATTACCATTATTCGTCAGTTGTTTACCTGGGTTGAGGGTTTTTTTCGTTTTGATGCCGAAACACCGCCGCCGTACGATAAAATCCCGGTTCGCATGGACCTGGAAAACCTGATTATTGAAGGTTCGCGTCAGTTGCGCGAGTGGGAACAGCTCCAGCAAGAGATTCCCAGCCTGGATATGGCTCTGCGCTTTACCGAAAGACCGGGCACGAATATCCGTAATGTCAATTTGAGTGTGGAAGAGTGGCGAGTGGTTTCGTATGTCAATCCCAAGAACACCATACGACAGGTTGCTCAGGCAACCAAATTAAATGATCTGGAAATACGTCGGACAGTGTATGCGCTTTTACAGGCAGGATTGGTAGAAATTGTGCGACCAGGTGGGGCTCCGGTGGCTGTACAGCCGCGCGCCTTCCCTACCCAAGACCGTGTAGAGCAGAAGTCACTGGTCAACCGGTTAATTGATCGAATCCGTTCGATCTAACCCTCAATGAAGGATATGGTATGCAAACGGTCAAAATCGTAGTCACAGGTCCATTCAGCGCTGGTAAGACGGAATTTATCCGCTCTGTGAGCGAGATTGACGTTGTTTCCACTGAACGTAAAATTACTGCAGAAGCTGAAAAAATCAAATCCTCCACAACCGTCGCAATGGATTTTGGGCGCATCACCGTGGATGATGATCTGGTTTTATACTTGTTTGGAACACCCGGTCAGCGCCGGTTTGATTTTATGTGGGAAATTCTCTCGGAAGGTATGTTGGGTTTTATTGTTATGGTGGATAGTGCCCGGCCAGAGACTTTCCGTGAAGCGCGCAGTATTTTAGAGACTTTCCGCGCGTATGCGCCTACACCATATGTGGTTGCGGCCAATAAGCAGGATGTGGATGATGCCTGGGACCTGGAGGATATGCGCGTGGCCCTGCGCCTGGATCCCAAGGTGAAGTTCCTGCCCTGTGTTGCGCGGGATAAGGAAAGTGTAAAGAAAGTGCTGTTGGAGCTGTTGTATACAATCCTTACCGAAATGGAGTCCAACAACTGATTCAAGATGTCATCCATCACCACAGATAAGGGCATCCTGCATTATGAAGTCTACGGGCGTGGCCGCCCGGTTATTTTGTTGCATGGCTGGCTTGGTTCGTGGGGGTTGTGGCAGGAGACAATGACGTATCTTGGACAATATTATCGCACCTATGCGTTGGATTTCTGGGGTTTTGGCGAATCCGGCGGCAGGTTGGATACCTACGAAGTGGACGATTTCGTGCTTCTGGTGAACCAGTTTATGGATCAGATGGGGGTTTTGGAAGCGCCGTTGATTGGTCACAGCATGGGTGGGACAGTCAGTTTGTTAACTGCGATAACCTACCCGGATCGGATTTCCAAAGTGACGATCATTGGTTCACCCATTGTTGGCTCATCCCTGGCTATGCCGCTCAAATTTGCCGGGCAGCGCTTTATTGCTTCTCTTCTCTTTCGTTTTTTTGGCGTATTTCGCAGTATGATGAAGCTGGTTTCGCCGATGATTTGTAGTGATCCACGTTTCCCGGAGATGATGGATCGGGATCTTTCCAAGACCAACCTGGAATCATTTTTAAACAGTATTGCTTCTCTGCGTGAAACCGATTTGCGACCTGAGTTACATAAAATTAAAATTCCAGTGATGGGCATGTTTGGCCATCGCGATAATATTGTATCTCCTCAGCAGTGGAAGGCTTTGAAAGGGGGCGTAACCCATGCCCGCATCGAACGATATCCCAAAGCCGGACACTTTATTATGATGGATGAACCGCAGGCTTGTATGCAAGCCTTAAAAGAATTTTTGGATATGGAGAAAGAACTAAAACCCTGATGAACCTACAATCAGCCCCACAGTGTACCGGTTTGATGACCAATATCGTGTTGGAGGGGGTGGAAGAAATTATCGGCAGGGACGTGTTACCGAAGACGGATACGGCCGAGGGTGGGTCTGTGGAATCTGTCTATATACCGGCCAGTGGATTTGATGTTTGCCTTTCGGAGCAGTGGGCGGCAGCACAGTATGGTGAGCGTGGCGCACAAGGCGTTGCTTTTCGGTGTGGGGAAGCCAGTTTCCGCTGTTTCATTCGCAAACAGGGCGCCGATTATGGGTTGACCAGTTTGTCATTCCGGTTGATGAATTCGCGCCAACGCCTGCCTTTTGGGTTGCAGCAACTGACTGTATTTGCCGCTAAAAACTGCGGGGTAAAAATTGACCTTGTGGATACAGACACTCATTGGTTGTGGCAGGTGCACTCTACCCCGTCTGTGACACAGTGGAATGAGCTGCGAAGTGCTTATACACAGGGTTTGTTGCGAGAATATCTAGGTTGGGCCAGTGGTGGACGTTTCTTTGTTTTTGATCGTATGCCCGTCAACCCCGAAAATGGCGTAATTTTTCAGTTATCTATTCTGAAACAACCATTGGGTAATTGAATTGAAGGCATTTAAGATTATTCTACAGTCGCGCCGGCATATTTTACCGTTTAATGAGGCCGCCCGGGATTTGCGTGTTTTGAATAAACCTTTATGGCTGGCCCAGCGGGATGTCCTGGCGCCGTATACCCGGCATGAGACCGAATTGCCGGTGGGCGCTCCATTGCCGCAGACGCAGGAAGTCAGTATTGTTTACCGCGATAATCTTTATTTTGATGAGTATTATATGCAGGCCTTTCTACAGGCAGCCGAGAAGGGTGGTAAGGCCGTGCGGGCTGCTTTTGCGGCAGATGACCCTGCATTTCGGGAACATTGCCTGCCTTTGTCGAATTCGTATACGCAGGCTGGTAACCTGTACCTGGCGGACCTATGGTATTACCCGCGCGGACCTGAAGCTGGCGCGGAACCCCTGGTAATCAGTTTGCAATCACGCGAGATTGGGTATTACCATGTGCCAACTTATATGGCATATGATCAGGGTGATCTGGTTTACCAGGTGCCATTACGCACCCTGATTGCGATTGATTCCTGGGTGCATATTTTTATTGCCGATACGGTGTTTGGGTTGTTTGGCAGGGGTGCCCGGTTTGAAAACCGGCTCAAACAGGATTCATTTTTTATGCTGAAGGTGTTGGGTACCGCCATGTTTGAGGGGTGTCAATTGTTAGAAAGTTCCGGCCTGGTACAGATTGGACGGAATTGCACGATTGATCCATCTGCCATTATCCATGGTCCGACAACGATTGGGGATAATGTGACCATTGGAGCCGGCGTCATTATCGAAAATTGTATTATTGGAAATAATGTCAATGTTTCACAAGGTTGTAACCTGATGCTTTCCGTGATCGGGGATGGTACATTTTTGCCTTTCCGCGCGGCAATGTTTATGACGACAATTATGGATAACAGCATGGTGGCGCAGAACACCTGTTTACAGATGAGCGTGGTTGGGCGAAATTCCTTTATTGGTGCCGGTTCTACTTTTACCGATTTTAACCTGATTCCGATTGAACTGCGCGCCCGGCATGCCAATGGTACTTTGCAGCCGGCAAATCGCCCGGTATTGGGTGGGTGTGTGGGACATAATTGCCGCATTGGCGCTGGCATGGTGGTCTTTCCGGCTAGGATGATTGAATCAGATGTGGTCTTATTTACATCCAAAGAACGACGGGTATTGGACCGGGATATTTTTTATGAGGATAGTGACCACCATAAGCTGAGCAAATCCAAATTGCACCAAAGATTATACCCTCGCCAGGGCGAGGAATCCGCAGAAAGCTGGTAGGAGGAGAAACTGGAGGAGGCGCTTAGCGCCTCCTCCGCATTATCTATAAGCTGTTTTTTCCTCGTATTATTGTTGCCCTCATTTAAAGCTTATCAAAAAAATACAGGTATAATTAAGAAGCTGTGTATGCAGCGCACCCTTTCAATCTCGTAAGGTGGTTGTTTGATTTCCAAAATCCGATTAAGATTAAACAGCCGAGGAATTTTTTCATTTCAATCCGCTGCCTTTGAGCACAATTCCTTTCAGGGAGGCATCTATGGGTAAGGCCCGCCTATTGGTCGTTGAAGATGATTTTGATATTTCGAATATGTTGAAAATTTATTTCATCAGTCAGGGGTATGATGTGGATACGGCCCCCCGCGGTGAAGTGGCTTTAGAGAAAACCCGGCAAGTGATGCCGCATTTAATTGTGCTGGATATCATGCTGCCGGATATCGATGGCTATGAAGTCTGTAAACGACTGCGTACCAATACGCGTACCAGCCATATTCCGGTGATCTTTTTAACCCAGAAAGATGAACGCAGCGATCGTCTTCAGGGATTGGAATTGGGTGCAGATGATTACATCACTAAGCCATTTGATATTGAAGAACTACGTCTGCGTGTGCAGAACGCGATTGCCCGGGCCGAACGCGAGAGCCTGACAGATGCTCAATCCGGTTTACCTTCCGGACGCCTGATTGAAGACCAATTGCGCCGCTTGATCCGCGAAAAAGATTGGGTATTGATGGATATCCGGATTAATCATTATGATCCCTTCAAAGACGTGTACGGCTTCATCGCAGCCAATGATGTACTGCGATTCTGCGGTATGTTATTGGGCGAAGTGTTGGACACACTGGGCAGTGATAATGATTTTATTGGCCATGCCGGGGGTGATAATTTTATTGTGATAACCGGTTTTGAAAAATCCAAAGAGGTGCGAGATCGTCTCAAAGAACGGTTTGGTGAAGCGGTTCAATCGCATTATAACTTCATGGACCGTCAGCAGGGTTTTCTGATGGCACCAGATGAAAATGGAGCCCCAACAAAATTTCCTTTAATGACTTTATCGGTAGGGGCGGTTTCTCCGCGGACCCACAGTTTTGCCGACATACGTGAAATAACCGAATTGGCGGCAGATGCTCGCCGCCAGGATTTACAAGGTTAATCCGAAAGGATTACCAAAAGCATGGACCTGGGCTCCGATCTCCTGCTGGGGTTGATGTTCCTCGGATTCGGCGGAATCCTATGGACTTCCGTTCGTCTGGCCCTGCGCCAGTCCAAAATTGGATTGAATACGCATAGTGAATCTTCAGCACATGATCCAGCGGTAAGTGCTCCACAGGATCAAGCCGTGTTGGTGGTAGGGCGCGGCGGGCTGGTTACCACAATCAACCAGACTGCGCGGATTTTGTTTGGGCTTGGCAGTGAAGAATCCCCCGATCTGGAGGGATTAGCACGCAAGGTGCGGCCAACGGAAGCATTCTTGCCACTTTGTACCCGCCCAAGTGAAATGCAGTTTTCTGTTAGCGGCCAATGGGTGGAAGCCAACAGTTACCAGACCCCGGACGGAGTTCTGGTGGTACTGCGTCAATCCTTTGCTGAGACAACCGGTGATACACCCGGGGTATCGTCAAAAACTTTAACAGTATTCACCGAATTAAACCAGGCCATGGCAGCCACCGTGGATCTCAATCAGACTATTGAAGCTGTTCTGGAGAATACATCCAAACTGGTTCCGGCGGACATGGTGGAAGTGGCGCTTTGGGATGAGCAAGCCATGCTGCTTGTGCCGTACCGTCTTTCCAATGTTGGCGGTTTAATCCAAATGGTGAAAGCCGAAGAACGCTACCGAATCGGTGAGGGTTATGCCGGCACCATGATTAAAACACACCAGCCTTTATGGGTGGTAGATGTAGATGCGTTCACTCAGGTTCGTTTGGGCATGGATCGGACAAAGTTCCCCCTGCGAGCGTATATGGGTTTTCCATTAATGGTCGGTTCCCGAGTGATTGGCACGTTAAGTTTGGGCAGTTTTACACGTGAGGCTTTTCAAAAAGAAGATCAGGAAGTGGTTCGGCTGGTGTGCGGACAGGCTGCTATTGCCATTTACAACTCTTTGTTGTTTCAGACTGTACAACTACGCTCATCAGAGCTCTCCGGCCTGGCCAAATTAGCTCAATCCTTCAGTTCAACACGCGATTCAGGGAAAATCTATGAACGTATGTTATCCAGTATTGGTCCATTAATCCCGGTGGAGATATTGGGTTTCTTACTGTATAACGAGAACACGCGTATGTTGGAAGCGCAAAAACCTTTTATGGGATTGCCCAATCCTTTTGTAGAGATATTTAAGGCAGAAATTAATTCGGGCGGGACCGCCGAAGGATTATTGTTGGCGCAGGATGTGCTGTTAACAGAAAACGCTGTAGAAGATGAGCACTGGCGCGGCCTGGGATTGGACCATTTGGCACGGGCTGCCAGTATGCGGGATACGGTATTGATTCCGTTGACTTCTGGTGGGCATTCTTTAGGATTTTTGATGGCCAGTAACCATAAAGATGGAAGCAACAATTTCTCGCAGGACGAAATGCATTTGTTAATGATTATGGCCAATCAGTCAGCGCCAGTGATAGAAAATACTACCCTTGTTTTGCAATCCCGCCAACGGGCGCAGCGCGCTGAAGCTCTCCGGCGAATTGCCGCTTTGGCCAGTTCTACCGCAACACTCGACGAAATATTGTCTTTCTCTGTTAACGAATTAGCTCAATTGTTGCGTGCTGATGTTGGTGCAGTCTTCCTCTTGAATCGCGATCATACCCAATTGGTTTTGCACGAAGAATCTGTTTTTGGCAGTAAACCATTGGCTGGTCAGGCTGGGAGATTGCTGACTGAAGATGCTCAGTTTCCTTTCACCATGGCCGGGTCGCAGCATTCTCTGGTGATTGGCCGCTTCGATGAAACTGTGCCTATCGTTCCGTTTTACCAACAATTATTGGATCTTTGGGATATGTCTTCAGCCGTAGTGGTGCCGTTGGTTGTGCGTAATGAGGGAATTGGCGAGTTGTGGTTTGGCAGCCGGCAGAGCAGCTTTTATGATCAAGGCGATATTCAGGTGGTGATACCGGCTGCGAGTCAATTGGCCGGTGTGGTGGAACAATCCAATCTGTTCAGTCAGACGGATGAAAGTCTGCGCAAACGAGTGGATCAACTGACCGCATTGACACGTATCAGCCGGGAGTTAAGCACCACTCTGGATCTGAATTATCTGATGCAGATTGTTTATGATGAGGCGGTTAATACCACTGGCGCAGATAGCGGCAGTATTTTATTGCTCGATATGAATAAATCCGGTGACGAATTAGTAGTGCGCTCTAGCAGCGGCGAAAATCGCCCGGCACAGTTCTCGGCGCAGGAATTGGCGTTATTCGAGGACGGCAATACACAGGTTTATGCTGATTGTACCGGGGTACAGGATATCGTATTTCCTGCTCAAATGTGCTCGGCCATTATTGTACCGATTTTATACCACCAACAAGCGGCAGGCATGTTGTACCTCTACAGCCGCAAACTTAATCATTTTGATGATTCGGCAGTGGAAATCGCCCAATCACTGGCTGCACAAGCAGCGGTGGCTTTGGGAAATGCGCTGCAGTTCGAAAAAGAGACCAGCCGTGGTGAGATTCTCAAACGAGAATTGGAGACACAGGAAAAATTCTTCCAGGTATCCGGCGTTTTGCGTCCCGGTCAGCCTTTTGAAGTAGCGCTCGATGCAATAGCCATGGCGATTATGGAAGTAACACCGTTTGACGCGGTTTTGGTTAGCCTGTATGACTCTGCACTGCGGGGTTTCCGAAGGATTGTTGGCAAGGGGATTACCCCTGAACTGTGGCAGGAGCTGCAGAGCCGGACTCAATCCTGGGATGCATTACAGGCGTTACTTAAGCCTGAGTTTAAGCACGGCATGGTGTATTTTATTCCCCAAGAACAATTTCCGGTCATTCCGGTTGATGTGCACATGGTCACGCTGACACAGTCTGATGCCCAGTTACAATCCAGCCAATGGCACGCAGAAGATTTGTGTCTGATCCCCTTGTTTGATTCACAGGGAATGCCATTGGGAATGATCAGTGTGGATGCGCCGCAAGATGGACTGCGCCCGGATCGCCTGACCCTGGAAGCATTGGAGTTATTTGCCACGCAGACAGGTTTATTGATGGAGAACCACCAGTATATTTATGATTTGCGTGAGAAGGTTAATAACTTACAGGAAGAACACGAACGCCTCCGCATGGCAGCTTCTACAGCACAGTCAACCTTACCCCAATTGGTTAACCGCCAGGTGCAGCAGGATGAGAAAGTAGCCCGGCTTTCCGGGGAGTTGGATAGTTTTCGTACCGGTTTTGATTTGTTGTGTGAAGGCGCCCGTCACAGTAGTTCACAGGATGCAGTTTCTGCAATGACCGGCGTTTTGATGACACGTTTAGGCTTGCAAACGGGTTTGGTGGTTGAGTATCTGGGCACTAATCATATTCGATTGGTGAGTGCGCTGGGTGAGATTCCCGAAGGCGCGCAAGTGGAAGCCCTGTTAGGCCAGAAAAATCCACTGCGGGCTATTTTTCAGACACGTGAATGGATTTGGGTAACAGATCTGGCTGCATCAGATGAGTGGCAGGCTTCGGCATTACTGCGCACTTTTTCGGCAACCGGATTTTTTGCAATTCCCCTGATAATTTCGGATCACCGGGCTTATGGTATTCTGGTTATGGGGGATCATCCGATGAATCAGTTGACCGAAGAGAACCGGTTGGTATTTAACCAGCTGAACCAGCAAATAACTCGTCTGTTATCCAATCAGATTACATTGGAAGAGACTCGCCGGCATCTGGGTGAGATGGGTCAGCTTTTACAGTTTAGCCGCAAGCTGGCCAGTTTGAACCCGCAGGAGATCCTGGATATCTTATTGGAAAATTCTTTGGATGTTGTTCAACCGGCGCATGCCGGCTGGGTAGCTCTGTGGAATGCAAAAACCGAACGCCTGATTCCACAGGCCGTACACGGATATGGGGATAAAGAAGCCTTATTGGCTGTTCAATTCCCCACCTCGGTGAAAAATCCTTCGTTGCCTGTGCTTGTTTTGGAAGAACGGGTTGCCCGGCGGGTGGATGAAGTGAATTTTGCCAGCGCTTATCCCTTGGCTGCTGATGATCTGGTGCGCTACCGCCAGGCCAGCGGTGGAAAACTGCCGGTTTCCAGTCTGGTAGTGCCGCTCACTCTGGCAGAAAGCAGCCTGGGTGTGATTGTTTTGGAAAATTATGACCAGGAAGCTGCTTTTGAAGCTGCGGATGAAACTTTGGTTTCCTCGCTGGCTCAACAGGCTGCCCTGGCCCTGGAAAATGCGCGTTTATTCCACGCCACCGAACAACGTACAGCCCAATTGCAGGCGCTTACCGAAGTGGGCGGTACAATTACTTCCAGCCTGCAAAGCGACGAGTTGATTGCTTCCCTGCTGGACCAATTACGCTCTGTAGTAAATTACGAGAACGCAACTTTGTGGTTGCGCGAGGGTGATTTTCTGAGTGTTGTTGCAGCCAACGGATTCAGTGACCAGGAAAGTCGGGTTGGCTTGAGTGCCGCCGTGCAGGATTCACAGCTTTTCCATCAAATGGACGCAACCCATCAGGCAATTGCTGTGGCTGATATTCGTCAGGATGATCTTTTCCCGTCTTTGATGGAACCGGAGAATCTGGCCTGGTTGGGGATTCCTCTGGTAGCCAAGGGACGTTTGATTGGGTTGATTGCGCTGGAAAAGAAAGAAGCCGGTTATTATAGCCACGACCTGGTGCAGGTCGCGACTACTTTTGCTTCACAAGCTGCCGTAGCGCTGGAGAATGCCCGCCTGTTTGAAGAATCAATGCGGCGCACACTGGAGTTGGATGAACGTTCGCAGCGTCTGGCTTTGTTGAACCGTTTTTCCACCGATGTCACCGCTACATTGGATGCTGGTCATATTCTCCAGCTAACAGTCGAGCGTATGCTGGTGGCCTTTTCATGTGATCAGGCGGCGGTCATTCTGTTAGAGAATGAAAAGGCCGGTTTTTATACCCTCATTCCGCCGCTGCAAACAGTAACGCCGATTGCATTGGATAATATGGCGCTGATTTCGCGTTTGAAAGAGAGTATGGGGGTATACGCCGCTTTCGATGTATATCACGAGGTGGATTTGACTGAATGGGTAACGCCTTATTTTCAACCGCGGAGCACCCAGTCTGTCTTGTTTGTCCCAATGGTAAGCGGGACAATGATTTTAGGTTGGGTGCTTTTGGAATCGCGGGAAGAACGCCGCTTTTTGCCAGGCGAAGTGGAACTGGCGCGCACAATTGCCAACCAGGCGTCCATAGCTATCCAGAATGCCCGTTTATTGGCTGAAACACGCAGTTTAACCGAAGATCTGGAAAAGCGTGTGGAGGAACGTACAGCCCAAATGATGCGTGAGCATCATAATGCCCAGACTTTGCTGAGTATTACCACCGAGCTATCCGCCAGCCTGGATATTGACCAGGTCTTAAGCCGTACGCTGGGTGTTATAACCGATTCGATGGAAAGTTATAGCAGTTTGATTTTGCTGGCAATGAGTGAAAAACTTTACCATGCCGGGCAGCGTACCTTTACCCTGGATGCCAATGGTGTTTTGCCGTTGGAGAGTCCTGAAAAGCAGGTTGGGCGCTGGGTGATGCGGGAACGTGGCGCTACCCTGGTGGATGATCTTGCCACCGACTTGCGGTGGGAATTTCCCGACAAAGAAAATTTACCGTTCCGCAGCGCCTTGGTGGTGCCCTTAAAATTGGGTGAAGAAATTCTTGGCGCTTTATTAGTGACACATCAACAACCATCCTTTTATATGATGGAACAAATTGATCTGGTGGAGGCAGCAGCACGGCAGATCAGTGTCGCATTGAATAATGCCGAATTGTTCAAGCTGATCCGCGATCAGGCCGAGAACCTGGGTAAGATGCTGCGCGAACAACAGATTGAATCCAGCCGCTCACGCGCGATTCTGGAAGCCGTTGCCGATGGTGTTCTGGTTACTGATGCGAATAACAAGATTTCCCTCTTCAACCAATCGGCAGCAACCATTCTGGAACTGGAAGCACAAAACGTTGTAGGTAATTCTTTACAGAAATTCTCCGGGTTCTTTGGCGCAGCCGCCAGTACCTGGTTGGAAACGATTCAATATTGGTCTGCCGATCCGACGGCTTTTGGAATGGGAGAGACGTATGCCGAGCAGCTCATCCTGGATAACCAACGGGTTATCTCGGTCCATCTGGCGCCGGTTGTCTGGCGCACGGATTTCCTGGGTACTGTTTCCGTTTTCCGCGATATCACCGTTGAAGTACAGGTAGACCGCTTGAAATCTGAATTTGTTGCCAATGTCAGCCATGAACTGCGCACACCTTTAACGGCCATCAAGGGTTATGCTGATATTATGTTAATGGGTGCGGCCGGAATGATCAGCGAACAACAAAAACATTTCCTGGAAGTAATTCGTACCAATACAGTGCGCCTCAATATTCTGGTGAATGATTTATTGGATATCTCCCGCATAGAAACCGGCCGGGTGAGCTTGAATATGCAGCCGGTAGAACTACCCAAATTAATCGAAGGTATTTTTGTCCAGATGCATACGCGTTCGATGGAAGAAAAAAAACCGATGCATTTCGAGATGGAGATCACCGGAGATCTTTTGCCGGCGCGCGGTGACCCGGAACGTGTGCTTCAGATATTGAGTAACCTGATCACCAACGGCTATAACTACACACCGGAAAATGGACGGTTACTGGTGCAACTTCGCCGGATTGGACCTGAAATCCAGGTGGATGTGATTGATAACGGCATAGGGATTAGCAAGGATGATCAGCAGCGCGTTTTTGAACGCTTTTTCCGAGGGGAAGACCCGCTCGTGTTAGCTTCATCCGGTACCGGTTTGGGTCTGGCTGTAGCTAAGACTTTGGTGGAAATGCACAGTGGACGCATTTGGTTCACCAGTTCAGGAATTCCAGGAGAAGGCTCCGTTTTCTCCTTTACATTACCAGTTTACAAGCTTGAGGATTAGTGTATGGCAAAAATATTGATAGCAGAAGATGAGCGGGATATACGGGATTTGATTGCATTCACCTTGCGTTTTGCTGGTCATGAAGTGGTTGCATTCCCCAATGGTGAAGAAGCCTGGAAGAACGCCAGCGCGGTTATGCCGGATTTGATTATGATGGATGTGCGTATGCCGATTATGACCGGATACGAAGCTTGTGAACGGATTAAGTCAGACCCGGTTACAGCGCACATTCCAGTGGTGTTTTTATCTGCTAAAGGGCAGGAATCGGAGATTCAGACCGGATTGAATGCGGGAGCAAGTGAATATTTGCTTAAGCCATTTGCGCCGGATGAGTTAACACGGCGCGTAAAAGAAATTATTTCAAACAATGCCGGTTAATCGATGAGTGCGATACTGCTTGGCAATAACCTGGTACATTATGAAGTGTTAGGCCGCGGACGGCCGATTATTCTGCTGCACGGGTGGGTAGGTTCCTGGCGTTATTGGATTCCGACAATGCAGGCTGCTTCGATCAGCTTCCGTACGTACGCACTTGATTTCTGGGGTTTTGGTGATACGGCTAAGAATCAAAATTACAGTATCCAGGATCAGGCGATGCTGCTGGATCAATTTATGGAACAAATGGGGATGATGAAGGTAGCCCTGGTTGGCCACGGTTTAGGTGCTGTGGTGGCGATGCAGTTTGCACTCAAGAATCCGGGTATGGTAGATCGGGTCCTGGCAGTCTCATATCCGCTGGTCGCCCAGAGTACATCACAGCGTTTAAGAACCAGTAGCGCTGTGGATCTGGTGGACTGGCTGCTCGGCAAGGGGCCGGAGACTGAACCGGTGCGGACAGATGCGCCGAAGAATGACAGTCTGGCCGTGCGTACCAGCCTCATGGAATTGGCTACCTTTGATTTAAAAACTGCCTGGCACGAATTACAGACAAATTGCGTTTTGGTTCACGGGGTCAACGATCCGGCGATTACGCAGCCCACACAGGAGCAGTTCGCAGAACTGCCGATGCGGATTCACGCAGTTACATTTGAGCAATCCGGGCATTTTCCAATGCTGGATGAGAGCAGTAAGTTCAACCGCCTGCTGGTAGATTTTTTGGCCCTCGATTCGAGTGATTCGCCGCGCGAATTGCAACTGAAAGAGGAATGGAAGCGGCGGATGAGGTGAGAAAAGCAGGCACTGGGTAGCAAAAATTGGAATCAGGGAAGATCTCTTTAGGGAATACGGGGTTGAACGGTAAATTGAATTAAGTGATGAATGGCTTACAATGGGGGTATGCATGTGACGCTGTTTTATGATGGGTCTTGCCCTTTTTGTACGGCCAGTGCCGCAGCTTTGGAGCGCATGGATTGGCTGCGCAGGTTGGAGTGTGTGAATTTGCTCACACCGGGGGTTTTGGAGGCGGCCGGTATTGGTTTTGAAGCAGCCATGACCCGCATCCAGGTGCGCAGTGCGGATGGCCGGGTCACCGAGGGAATTGACGGAGTGTTGGCAATTGCACGGCAGGTGCCGCTGCTTTGGCTGGGGGTACCGCTTATCTGGTTGGTTATTCGCTTGGGGTGGGGTCAACGCTTATATGATTGGATTGCAGCGCGCAGATTGTTAATTCCTTTACCGGGGGTGTGCCCGGTGCAGAAGGCGAAGTACTGAGTTCGGGATACGGTTCTTCCTAATCCACGAATCTAAATTCCAAATCCCTTCTGCCTGATTCACGCTCAAAAATTCCACACTCACTTGACAAAGCTTCGGCTATCTTCTATACTAACCACGAAACAAATACATAGCAACGGGGAGCCTTGTGTATAGGCTGAGAGGAAGACAGATGGTCTTCGACCCGCAAACCTGATCCGGATAATGCCGGCGGAGGAATCTGCACGATAGTCTGTGTACCCTGCACCCGCCGCACCCGGCGGGTGTTTCATTTCCAAAGGAGAAAAGATGGAAGGCCACAGTGCAATGATCTTTGTGAATGGGGAGCTGCGCGCTTTGCAGGCGGTAAAAGCCTTGCTGCCCGATTATGATCTTTGGATTGCGGCGGATGGTGGTCTGCGGCATACACACAGGTTGGGAATAGTTCCGCATGTATTGATTGGTGATCTGGATTCGGTGACGACCGAACAGGTAGCTGAGCAGCGCCGTCTGGGAGTGGAAATTTTGCAATATCCGAAAGAAAAAGACGAAACCGATCTGGAATTGGCCCTGGATCTGGCGCTGCAGCGTGGCTGCCGGCGAATTTCACTGGTT
Organism: Chloroflexi bacterium HGW-Chloroflexi-10; assembly: GCA_002840755.1. GTDB lineage: Bacteria > Chloroflexota > Anaerolineae > Anaerolineales > Anaerolineaceae > UBA6170. Next base: position 92,415 of record PHBZ01000003.1, read on the forward strand.
GGTGCATTGGGAGGGCGTCTCGACCATACATTGGGCAACCTGTTTTTACTGAACCGCCCGGAATTAGCCGGGGTGGATGTGCGTCTCTGTGATGGGCAGGAAGTGGTCTGGCTGGTGGGGCGGCATACGCTGATTGATGGTGAAGCCGGGGAGCAGGTTTCTTTAATCCCATTCAGCGATGAAGTAAGCGGCGTGCGCACAGCCGGCATGAAATATCCATTGAAATCAGAAACACTCTACCGCTGGTCTACGCGTGGGATCAGCAATGAACTATTGCTCCAACAGGCTGAAGTGTGGACAGATACAGGAACATTACTCTGTATCCACAGCCTGAACACTAAACCATCTGAATGAAGGAGAAGAAAGCATGAAACATTTGCGTAATCTAATGATAGCCGGCTTGCTCAGCGTTATTTTGCTGACGGCATGTGCTCCGCAAGCTGCTGCACCAACCCAGTCATCCGTACAAGAACCGGTGGTTTTAAATGTGATGACTCACGATTCCTTTGCGATCAGCGAAGAAGTGATCGCCGCTTTTGAAGCGGAAAACAATGTAAAAATCACGTTCCTGCCCTCCGGAGATACCGGTGCGGCTTTGAACCGCGCCATCCTGACCAAGGGCTCGCCCCAGGCGGATATATTCTATGGAGTGGATAACACCTTCCTCTCAAGGGCGCTTTCCGAAGAGATTTTTGAGGCATACGCCAGCCCATCGTTGAAGGATGTTCCGGATTCGTTTAGACTGGACAGTGGAAATTTTGCCCTGCCGGTGGATTTTGGGGATGTGTGTATCAATTACGATAAAGCCTATTTTGCGGATAAAGGGTTGGCAGTTCCGGGAGGGTTGGCGGATTTGCTCAAACCCGAATATAAGGGATTGCTGGCTGTAGAAAATCCGGCTACCTCCTCACCCGGGCTGGCTTTCCTGATGGCGAGCATTGCCGAATTTGGCGAGGATGGTTACCTCGAATTCTGGCAGGGACTGCGCGAAAATGATGTGGTGGTGGTGAACGACTGGGAAACCGCTTACTATGCCAATTTTAGCGCATCGTCCGGCAAGGGCGACCAGCCCATGGTGGTCTCGTACGGTTCCAGCCCGCCGGCGGAAGTGATCTTTGCCGAAGTAACCCCGGACGATGCGCCTACTGCATCGATTGTGGCAGCCAACACTTGTTTTCGCCAGATTGAATTTGTGGGCATTCTCAAAGGAACTCAGCAGCGGGCAATGGCCGAAAAATTTGTCGATTACATGTTAAGTAAAACTTTCCAGGAAGATTTACCGATGCAGATGTTTGTCTTTCCGGTGAACAGCCAGGCCCAGCTTCCTGAGGCGTTTGAGCTTTTTGCGCAAATCCCCGAGCAGCCGGCCACGTTGGACTCCGCCTTGATCGCCGAGAAACGTGAAGCCTGGGTGGATGCCTGGACGGATACAGTGTTGCGATAGGCAAACTACGCGTGTTAAATTTTTTGAAATTTGGTAAATTGACCCACAGAAAATGGTCACCCGACCTGCTGCTGATTGCATTGCCGCTGGCATTTCTGGCTTATTTTTATTTCCAACCGCTGCTGGCTACGTTTCGGATGGCCTGGCAGAGTGGCATGGAAAACGGTTTGAGTGCAGATCTGTGGCGTCGGGTGGCGCAGCCGCTGGGATTTACCTTCTGGCAGGCGGGGCTATCCACCCTGCTGACCTTTGTGGTGGGCATCCCGGCGGCGTATGTCTTTGCCCGTTTCCGCTTTCGCGGCAAAACGCTGATGCGCCTGCTAACGACCATTCCGTTTATCATGCCCACGGTGGTGGTGGCAGCCGGGTTTAATGCCCTGCTGGGTCCCAAAGGCTGGTTGAATCTGCTGCTGATAAACGTCTTCGACCTGGAACAGGCGCCTATTCGCATTCTCAACACCCTGGGTGCGATCCTGCTGGCGCATGTCTTTTACAACACCACGGTGGTGATTCGCGTGGTGGGTGGTGCCTGGAGTCAGATGGATCCGCGCATGGAACAGGCAGCGCGCACTCTGGGTGCCAGTCCCTGGCAGGTATGGCGTTCACTGACCCTGCCGCTATTACGTCCGGCATTGATTTCAGCATTGCTGCTGGTCTTTTTATTCGACTTCACCAGTTTTGCCGTGGTGCTGCTCATGGGTGGTCCGCGTTTTGCCACCCTGGAAGTGGAAATCTATACCCAGGCGTTGCACATGCTCAATCTGCCGCTGGCCGGACTGCTATCGGCTATACAATTGGCCTGTACCTTGCTGCTAACGGTGGTGTACGCCTGGTTTAACCGCCGCCGGGTGCTGGCGCTGACGCCGCGCGACCCATCCGAGGTTGAAAAACCGCCGCGTGGGGTGGGCGAAAAGACATTGGTGAACGGTATGCTGATTTTTATGATGGCTCTGTTTGTCACGCCGCTTGCTTCGCTGGTGCTGCGCTCTTTCTTGCAGTTGGATGCTGTGCGCGGCGAGCGCGGTGTGGTGCAAAGCGGTTTTACCCTGGCGTATTATCAGGAATTGTTTATTAACCGGCGGCAGACGCTGTTTTATGTGCCGCCGGTGAATGCGCTGTTTAACTCATTGTGGTTTGGCTTTCTAACGGTGTTGATTGCGTTGACGCTGGGGTTTTTGGCGGCGCAGGTGCTGGCGCGCCAGAGCCGTTGGACGCGCCTGCTGGATCCAATCTTGATGCTGCCGCTGGGAACTTCCGCGGTGACATTGGGTTTGGGCTTTATTCTGGTGTTCAACAAACCGCCGGTGGATGTGCGCTCCTTTCCGCTGCTAATCCCGATTGCGCATTCCCTGGTAGCGCTGCCTTTTGTGGTGCGCATATTGCAGCCGGCGATCAGCTCCATTCCGCCGGTGTATCGCCAGGCGGCTGGTGTGCTGGGCGCTTCACCCTGGCGGGTATGGTGGCGGGTGGATTTTCCCATTCTGCTGCGTGCGTTTGTTTCGGCAGCGATCTTTGCCTTTACTGTTTCACTGGGAGAATTTGGCGCAACAACCTTCCTGAGCCGCCCGGAACTGCCAACCATCCCGGTGGCGATATACCGCTACCTCTCCCAACCGGGGGCGTTAAATTACGGACAGGCGCTGGCAATGTCGACCATTTTGATGGTTATTTGTGCTTTATCCATTGGCCTGGTGGAAAAATTGCGGCTGCCGGCGATGAGTGATTTTTAGAGATGAGGTGTTGCTGATGCTCGCAGTGGTTGATCTGTATAAAAACTATGAAGGCCAGCCTTTGCTCAAGGGAGTTTCCTTTGAAGCCGCGGCGGGAGAGACAGTGTGCTTGTTGGGGCGCTCCGGAAGCGGTAAGAGCACGATTTTGCGCATTATCGCCGGGATTGAAACCGCTGAGCAGGGAAAGATATTGTGGCAGGGACGCGACCTGACGGATGTGCCGGTGCACCAGCGTGCCTTTGGTTTCATGTTTCAGGATTACGCGCTTTTCCCGCACCGCAATGTGTTTGAGAATGTGGCTTTTGGGCTGCGCATGCAGAATCTGAGTAAAGCAGAGATTGTACGGCGCACATCCGCTGTGCTGGAAAAAGTAAATATGACGTCCTTTGCCAAACGCAGCGTGACCGAGCTCTCCGGCGGGGAGCAGCAGCGCGTGGCACTGGCGCGCGCATTGGCGCCCGAACCGCGTCTGTTGATGTTGGATGAACCGTTAGGCGCACTCGATCGCAGCCTGCGCGAGCAGCTCATGCAGGAACTGCGTGATGTACTGCACGCCAGCGGCATCCCGGCGATATACGTGACGCACGACCAGGAAGAAGCCTTTACTTTAGGCGATAGGCTGATCCTGCTGCATGATGGGCAGATTGAACAGAGCGGCACACCGCAGGAAATTTACGCCACGCCGCGCAACCCGTGGGTGGCGCGTTTTCTGGGGTTGAACAACCTGGTTCCGGGGAAAGTGAGTGCTCTCAATCCCTTAAGCGTGAAAAGTGCCCTGGGTGACTTGCAGGTAAAGACGCCGCCGGGAGCAGCGTTGGCAATCGGCCAGCCGGTGACGCTGCTGGTGCGCCCGGATGCGGCGCAGTTGAATGGTGAGTCGGGAAATACCGTGCGTGTAGAGGTGCGCGATGTGGTCTTTTTGGGGCAGCAGTATCGCGTACGCGCTGTTTGCGGCGGGGTGGAGCTGGACCTGATGCTGGAGGATGTGGTGCAGGTGGGTGAGGTGTTGGTGTTGCATTTGGGGGTGGATGGGCTGGATTGTTTTGAGGAGGGGCAGTAGAAGGAATAACCTTATTCGCCCCTGACAAGATCTCGGATTGTATACAATCCGGTGCCGGTGTTATCAGCTTCGGCCATCAATGCTGGCGTAAATCCGGATCGTGAGAATAAGGCATACTGGATCTCTTTTATTTCGCTGTCCCGCATCAGCAAATTTGTTTTTTGTTTCAGGTTTTCTAAAACATCGATCCCGATTGGGTTGACCGACCATTTACATTCGGCAGCCAGGGCAGCCTTTTCCGTCTGGCTGATGGCCAGAACATCGATCTCGGTCTCCCGGTTCCACCAACCGCCAATGCGCTCAGGAATGAAGGATAGTTTCCCCATCTGTGCCAGTTTTGCCGCATACATGCGGGCGGCTTCTTCAAAAGCTGTGGACGCAAAGTGATCCAGATCCGGGCGAATACGTTGTTCAAGAATAGCCTCGGATAATCCAAGATCCAATCCCGATTGGTTGGGATGCACGTAGCGGAACCAGAATCGCAGGAAATGATCATCAATCTGATACAGGCCCTTTTTGCTCTTTTCTGGCTGACTTTCGGTTACCGGTACACGCCTGGTAATCAGGTGCATCTGCTGCAGGATATCCAGATAACGCGATACGGTGTTGACTTCCCCAACGCCGGAAGCCTGAGTGATCTCGTTCAGGCGCGTCCGTCCCTGGGCAATGGCACGTAAAATTGAGAAATAATTACGCGGTTCACGTAATTCCTCCATCAATAACAATCGGGGTTCGCTGTAGAGCGTGCCGGTTTGTGGATTGAGAATGTGGTGGTGAATGTTGGTAAACAAATTCTGTGTGGTATTGAACGTACACAGGTAATACGGCATCCCCCCAAGGATCGCCCAGGCCAGGAATTTTTCATCCATAGAATATTCCGGAAAAAACAAAGCGGAGGACGGTAAATCCAATGGACGGAGGAGCGTACTGGCAGTGCGCCGTCCATAAAGGGGTGCCTGATACCCGAGAACTTCGATTTCCATCATGCCAATATAGGAGCCGCATAAGATCAACAGTAGCCCGCTGTCTTTGAGTTTTTCATCCCAGACCTTTTGCAGGATGGATGGAATGGCTTTATTGCCGCTAATCAGGTAGGTGAATTCATCCAGCACGACAATAGGTCGCGGCAGCATGGGGAGATCTGCCAGTGCCATAAAAGCGGCTTCCCAGGAGGGGAACGTAAACCCTGGCGCAACTTCCCTGTGTTCAAAACCGTAGATTTGCCGGGAAAAAATAGCCAGTTGTTCACTATCGCTGCTGAGTGTGGCAATAAAAAAAAGATGGGGTTTCTCGGTGCAAAATGCGCGTAACAGTTCGGTCTTGCCAACCCGGCGGCGGCCATACAGTACGAATAGTTCGGCGCGATTTGAATTGTACAGGTTGTTCAACTGCTCAATTTCAGTTTTTCGATTAATAAACATGTTGGCCTCCGCTTGAGTGGATCAGGTCTATAATAGAGTAAAATACTAATCGTAATTATTATAATCGTAATTAGTAAAATATTCAACAAAAAATTACTACAATGCGAAACAACCAGGGGTAAAATGGAAAGAATGTCGGATAGTATCCCTGCGGGCACAGCAGTCTCAGTACCAGTAGACCAACCCGGCCGGTGTGCAAACCAACTGTAGGGTCGAATAATCTCGCTAAGGGGTTGGTTCATATATAATCTCATTAAGTGGCGTGGTTGTTGGGAAGCCGCGATTTGGGCTGGGTTTAGTATTTTTTGGGAGGAAGCGATGTTGCAAAGATTCATTTTTTCGGTTTCGATGATGCTATCTGTGCTGTTTTCGATGGTTCAACCGTCCAGGTCCGTGTCTGCCGCTTTTGATGCACAGTTGGATCACGAGTCCTACACCTACAGGCTCACCCAATCGACCGGTGTTTACCAGTTGTGGACCACATTGCCCAGCGAGAAAATCTTCAAGGATACGGCGCTGCCCGCGGATGCCGGCGCGGAGGTGAAGGTCTTTGCGGCGAAAAATGAATTTGAACCATTTGTAGTGGCTGTTAAGCCAACTACCAGTGGCAATGTTACCGTCAGCATCGGCAGTTTTGGTAGTGGAATCACGGCCGAAATCTACCAGGTGAAATATGTTAATATCACCACAACCACCGATTATAGTGGGCGCAGCGGTTATAACCCGGACCCGCTTTGGCCGCTCAGCAGCGGGGCTGCGGTAAATGTTGCTGCCAACGAAAACACGGCTTTCTGGTTCAGCCTGCACGTAGCCGAAAGTGTGGCGGCGGGGGATTATACGGCTAACGTCAGCATCGGCGGGGTGTCTATCCCGGTACGGCTGCATGTTTTCAACTTTGCCATTCCGCAGGAACTGCATGTGGCCTCGCAGATGAATTTCTCGCAGCAGGCTATTCTGAGCAAATATGGCGTCAGCGGGACGGGTGCGGATTACTGGACCTATGTGGATAAAATCAAGCAGTATATGATCGATCATCGCCTGACCCCCAGCTCGGTGCTCTGGTCGGGTGGGCTGACGACCAACGGTGCAAGTCCCTACATTGATTACAATTGCAATGGCACCTTTACCGATAATGATGGCATTTGGGGGTTTGAAGACCCGGCCGAGCGCTATATCGCCGGCAGCGGCTTGATGAACGGAACATTCTCCACCGCGTTCAATAATGGGACGGGTTTCTCATCCTTCATGGCAGCCACATTCAGGAATAATGATGCCTCCGCCGATCAGCGCCCCGACAGTTTTTGCGGACAAACGCGAACAAGTGCGGACTGGTACACGGCCAATAATCCCAATACGCCTTATAACCAGAAATGGTTCCAGTATATGGTGTCCATGCAGAACTATCTGAACAACCTTGGGTATCTGGATGAAGGTTACTATTATTTAGCCAACGAACCGCAGGACCAAACGGATTACAATGCGGTTGCCTGGTATTCGCAGGAGATTAAGAAGGTTGCTCCGAATCTAAAGCTGATGCTCTCTGAAGAGCCCAAACCGGAAATCTATGCTAACCCAACGTATCCCGGTGCAAAGATCGATATCTGGCTGGCTTTTCTGGGTATCCATTTTAAGCCGGAGGTGGCGCTGGAGCGCTTGAAGAATCACAATGAGGAGACCTGGATCTATTTCCTCAAAAGCACCTATTACCCGCGTTTCAACCCCTTTACCATCGATCACGCTGGCGTGGAAGCCAAATTCTCCGGTTGGTTTTTATGGAAATATCGTCTGCGCGGGCTGGCTTATTACCGCTTCAATGACTGGGGCGTCAACCCGTGGACATCGCCTTACCAGAACGGTCAGAACGGCGAATCCGGGATGATGTACCCGCCCTCGGAGAACAACACGGCTATCGCCTACGGCTCCAACGGGCACCGCTTTGTGCCGTCCATCCGCCTGGAACTGCTGCGCGATGGGCTGGAGGATTACGAATATTTTTACATGCTGAACGGCGGGCAGCAGCCGCAGCCCTATCAATCCAACCCGGCCGATTCGTTTGTCAACCAGATTATCGGCGGAGTGCAGGCCTATAATCGTGACAGCGACATGCTCTACAACCTGCGCCGCCTGATTGGGCTGAAGATTGGTGGGGAGATCAACAGTATTGCGGATATCACCCCCAATAGCACCCACAGCCGCTCTGATGGCGTGCCGGGCAGCTACTACATCAATTTTCAAGACCCGGGCGGGAATCCAATCGGCACGGTTACGGATAACGGACACACCTATATGAAGATTGGCAATAGCATATACTCTGCCGCTAACGGCTACGGTTGGCAGCGCTCGGCAGACGTTCCGGTGGAAAATTTTTACCAGCATTATGACCAATGGTTCGAAGCGCAGCCAATAGCTTTACTTCAGAGCAGCATCATCGATGACTGGGGGCGCGATCACGTGTTTGAGTTTGAACTGCCCAATGGGATATACAACGTGACAGTGGGAGTAGGCTACCGCGGCGGAACACGTCCGCACACCATCCGCATCGAGGGAGTGCCGGCCATTACCAACGAAACGACCAGCAACAGCGCCATTATCCGCACCGTAAGGGTAACGGTGAAGGATAAAAAACTGACCCTGGTGATGGGAATGTACGCTGAAGCCGGACATATCAACTTTCTGGATATTGTGCCAGGGGAGGAATACGATAATTTTGTGTACCTACCGGCGTGCCTGAGATGATCAAATAAGTTTCACCAGGCTAGATTTCAAAGATTGAAGATCTTTTTGGATAATATCCCAGACGATTTGGAGTTTGACCTGATCATAGCCGTGTACGATCAAGTTTCTTGTTCCAATTATCGATGACCATGGGATTTCGGAGTGGCTTTCCTGAAATTCGCGGGGTATCTGGTTGGCTGCTTCACCGATAATGATGAGATTAAACATAATTGCGTCCTGAGTTTTCTCGTTATCAAGGAATTCAGCATAAGATATAACCATATAGGATTCAATAGATTCAATCGCTTGCAGCATATCCTGGAGAAGTTTTTTTGCGGCCTTCATAAAGGAATTGCTTCTCTCTGGATATTAAGCACAAAATCCCGATCTTTAACTTGGGGCAGAGCGGAAACAGGTACAACATCTACTGCTATACCCAGCAGTTTTTCGGCTTCGTAACTAAAACCGGCTACACCAAACAAGGATGCGCCTTCCTGCATTTCTACGAGGAAATCCACATCACTTTGAGGAGTGGATTCACCGCGCGCGATGGACCCAAATACATAGACTTTGGCAATACCATGTTTTTGGGCGATGCGTAGCAGTTGCGGGGTGAATTTTCGGATCTGTTCGAAGTTCATAAGAATCCTTCTATACTATTATACTGGAAAACATTTGCCTGCTTCCTGATACAGGAATACCGCTGCCGGTTAACCGGTGCGTAGACCGGTTAGAAGCTTTTCCAGTACAGCCATTGTTTCATCAATGGCCTGCTGTGGTTGATCGGAATGCACGATCCAAAGTACAGCTTCATTCATGGCGCCTGAGAGCAGGTGGGTGGCTGCGGGTATAGAGGCGACCTCAATAAGTTGCATTTTTGCCAGTTCACTGATTCCTTCTTCAAGCAAGCGCATCGCATTTTCGGCATCCATTTTGCGCCACGCGTCCCAGCCAATAATGGACGGTCCATCAATCAGTAATATCCGCTGCACATCCGAAGCCAGACACGCGTGCAAAAAGGCACGGCAGCCGAAAATGAGTTGATCCCAGGGATCTTCGTATGCCAGGCTGCCCTGATCTACTCGTTGGGCTACATCGCGCTGTACCTCTTCTACTACGGCTTTGAACAATCCTTCCTTGTTACCAAAGTGGTGGTACAGCGCTCCACGCGTTACGCCGGCCTGGGAGACAATTACTTCCGCCGAGGTCTGGGTATAGCCATTTTCGGCGAACTGCTTCCGGGCGATGCTAATAAGTTTTTGCATAGTTTCCGTACGCTGCTCAGCTTTGGTATGTGAACGGGAATCTTCCATAAGTCTCCTTTGCTGCTTGACAAACATACAGTATGTATGTATTATAAGAAAACATACATACTGTATGTATCTTAGTGGTTAGATTATAGTATAAAAGGAGACATAATGCAACCAAAAAGTTTTTACCCGGTAATTGGTACCAAAAAAATTACGGAAACTGCGGCATTCTATGTGCAGCATTTCGGATTTTCCGTCTCATTTGAGTCGGATTGGTATGTGAGTTTGCACCATAGCAATGCTGCTCATTACGAGTTGGCGGTCATTGATTATCAACATGCCAGCGTACCGGAATTGGGCCAGCAGCCCATTGCCGGTTTGCTGCTGAATTTTGAAGTAGATGATGTGGATAAGGAATATGAACGGCTGATCATCGGCGCGCATTTGCCGCTGTTGCGGGATATCCGCAGTGAAGAATGGGGGCAGCGTCACTTCATTACGGCCGATCCGAACGGCGTACTCATCGATATAATAAAAATTATTGCCCCTTCGGAAGAATTCGCCGCGCAATATTCAGATTCTGTTGCCTAGAATTTTCGTGTGTCGCTGGTATGGGGTGAGTCTCACCCCATACCAGCGACACTTAAATGGTTGCCGGGGTTAATATTTTTTTATGAAAGAGGACATATATTTTGTACAGGTCTGTCGTTGGGATTGTGTGATAATATCTTCTCCATAACGTGTTTTAAAATGGTCACAGGTCTTTCCGGTAGGAGTGAATAATATGCATGAAGTGGTTGTGATTAAGCAGAATATGCACGGTGAGGAGGTCTGGCGTTATAGCGGAACTGTCCTGTGCGAAACGGCGGAGGAGGTGACGGTTGAGGCGCGCTTCAATCGCGAGGATGTGCCTTTTCATGGGATTGTGATGCGTAATCAGGACCGCTTTGTGGAGACATATTACACCCGGTATTGGTACAATATTATGGAAATTCACGACCGTGATACGGATTCAATTAAGGGCTGGTATTGCAATGTGACCAGGCCGGCGCTATTTTCGGAGGGGGAGATTGCTTACAGGGACCTGGCGCTGGATTTGCTGGTCTACCCGGATGGGCGCCAGTTGGTGCTGGACGAGGATGAGTTTACAGAATTGGAGTTGGATGAAGAAACACGCCAGCAGGCACGTGATGGGTTGGCCCAGTTACAGGTCTTATTTACCCGGGCTGGCGGTTCTTTTGTACTGCCAACTGCTGGATGTTGAGATTAGGCCTATAATAAGTCGATGAATACAACTTCCTATCGCATTCTGTTGATTGAAGATGACCCGGGTGTGGCGGCCAGCCTGGTGGATGGCCTGGAGCGTGACGGGTTTGAGGTTATCTGGAAGGCGAACGGTGCTGAGGGAACCCAGGCGGCAAACAACGGGCTGGTGCACCTGGTGCTGTTGGATGTACGTCTGCCGGACGGTTCCGGGTTTGATGTCTGCCGCGAACTGCGCCGTTTGGGGTTGCACCAGCCGGTAATCATGTTAACCGTGCAGAAGGATGAGATGGATAAGGTGTTGGGGTTAGAGATGGGGGCGGATGATTACGTCACCAAACCGTTCAGCCTGCGGGAGCTGCTCTCGCGCATTCGTGCGCAGTTACGCCGTGCTTACGGGGAATTTGCAAACGGAAATGAGCAGCAGGTGATCGTAGTGCGCGACCTGGTAGTGGACCAGAATCGCGGCCAGGTTTTACGGGGTGAGCAGGTATTGAGCCTTAGCCCAACTGAATTTCGCCTGTTTATTTTCCTGGCGCAGCAGCGCGGCCGGGTGGTGACTCGCACACAGATCATTGAGGCAGTCTGGGGTTATGCGCCAGACCTGGAGAGTGAACGGGCGGTGAATGTGCATATCCGCCGGCTGCGTGAAAAGGTGGAAATAGACCCTTCTTCACCGGTTTTGATTCTAACCGTGCCAGGGATCGGGTACCGGCTGGCAGGATAAGTTTTTTTGAAGGGGTGAATTTGAAATAACAGGGGAAATCGGAATTTTTGCTCACCAGGTTACGAAACTGTAACCTTGCTGAAACAGGATTGAAATCCCTCGCGGATAAACTTGAACTTGGTTTTGCGATGGGAAGGTTCCCTATGGCAGGCACTAAATTTTGGTTCAGGAGGAAATATGAAACGTTGGATAATAGGCGCGCTGACAGTTGTAGCGTTGGGTTTGGTTGGTGGTTTGGGGTATTGGGGATACCAATCCGGATTACCGAAAGAGCTGGAAACACCCCAGGCGCCGCCGACCACTGAAGTGACGCGTTGTGATGTGGAACAGACGATCGATTCACCGGGAAGTGTGGTGAATGTACACGAAGAAAGTATTCAGATAGCAGCCGATGGGCGGTTGGCGGAAATTTTTGTGCGTCCGGGAGAAACAGTAAAGGCCGGGCAATTGTTAGCTCGCCTGGATGATGCGGATGCATACGCGGCAGCCCTGGCCGAAGCGCGTATTGAATATCTGGCGGCACAGCGCGCGCTGGATGAAGTTATGGAAGGTGCGCCTTTAAAAACAGCGGAAGCACATAAAGCGCTGCTGGATGCCCAGGCGGCTTTGGATACAGCCCAGAACCGGCGCAAGAGTGCGGCTTATGAACGCGCATCGGATAACACGCTGGATATTGCCCGCGCGAACATGCTGCTGGCCAAGGGTGAGGTGGATAGAGCCGAGGAGATTTATGAAGCCAACAAAAATCGGGATGAAACCGATCCGGTACGAGCGGCTGCATTGAGCCACATGGCCGAGACTCGTGCGAATTACACCAAAGCCAAGGCAAATTATGATTTTCTGCTGACCGGTCCGACCGAATTGGAAATAGCCAAATCGGAAGCCGAGATCGAAATGGCAGCCGGGCAGCTGGCGATTGCCGAAGCCAATTGGGAACGGGTTAAGCATGGTGTAGACAGCCTGGCGTTGGATCAGGCCGAGGCGCGCCTGGACCAGGCGGAAGCGAAACTGAAAATAGCGCAGGATACCTTTGATGCGATTGAATTAACAGCGTCGATTGATGGGGTGGTGAGTGAGGTAAACGTTGGTGTTGGCCAGCTTTTTAACGCTGGGACAACCCTGTTTATCCTCACCGATCCTCAAGCACTGGAAGTGCAAAGCAGCGTTGTGGAAGAGGAATATCCTTTAATTGAAGTTGGAATGCCGGTGGAATTGTGGTTTGATGCCCTGCCTGAAGCACCGGTAAATGGCATGATAGCCGGGATTGTGCCAAAGCGGATTAATGGCAGCAGCCCAACCTATCAGATTCAGCTTGTGCTGGATACAGTTCCCGATAAATTGGTGGAAGGTATGAGTGCCAACGCCACTATTTTCTTGCAGCGCAAGGAAGGCGTTCTATGCCTGCCCCGTGCAGCTGTGCGCGCCGGTTCCTCTACAAAAACCCAGGTGGAAGTATGGAATGGGTTTACAACTGAAAAACGGGAGATTAGTGTTGGACTGCGCGGTGATTCGCAGGTCGAAATTTTGAGCGGATTGCAGGAAGGCGATCTGGTGGTCACCAAATGAACGCGTTGAATGCTTTGAATTCACTTGACCAAAAGCGGGTAGTGATTACCATCCAGGATGCCAAACGCAGTTTTGAGATGGGCGATCAACGCGTGAATGCGCTGGCCGGGGTCAATTTGACCATTCGTGAAGGTGAGTTCGTCGCCCTGATGGGTGCCTCCGGCAGCGGGAAATCGACACTGTTGAACGTGATCGGCTGCCTGGACCATCTCAACAGCGGCGAGTACTGGCTGGAAGGCGAAGCCGTTAATCGCCTGTCTTCCGACCAGTTGGCGCGCATCCGCAATGAACATATCGGATTTATTTTTCAGAACTTTAACTTGCTGCCGCGTTTGAATGCCTGGGAAAATGTTGCCCTGCCATTAATGTACCGCAAACAGGTTATTGATTACCGCGCTCTGGCCTGTGGAATGCTGGAGCAGGTGGGGCTGAAAAAACGGATGCTGCACAACCCGGTACAACTTTCGGGCGGGGAACGCCAGCGGGTAGCTATTGCGCGCGCCCTGATTACCAACCCGGCGATTTTGCTGGCGGATGAGCCGACCGGTAACCTGGACTCAGTGACCGGGGTAGAGATTATGGCGTTATTGGGCGATCTTTCGCGCCAGGGCCGCACGATTTTGATGGTTACACACGATGCCGGGATCGCCGCACATGCCGGACGTTGGTTGATGATGCGCGATGGAAAAATCATTGAGGAGAATAACAATGACGTTGATTAACTTGTTACGGACCTCCTGGGTGGGGGTCTCCTCCAATAAACTACGGGCAGTGTTAACCACCCTGGGCATTATTATCGGCGTCGCTTCTGTGATCAGTATGCAGGCATTGGGGAATGGCGCGCGGGCTGCCGTGGAAGGACAGTTCCGCTTTCTGGGGGCTGATTCCATTCAGCTTTCTTCACGCATGCTCATTGATGACGGTGAACTGAAAGATCCGGAAAAACCGTTAACCTTTCAGGATGGGCTGCTGATGCCGCAGGAAGTACCCCTGGTAGAACGGGTAGAAATGTCGGTGAATACGTCGGCGAAAATTCGGTTTGGGCGCAGTTCATTCGAACAGAGTATTCAGGGGGTGACTGCCGGTGCATTGAATCAAATCGCCGGCAGCGGTGAAGTACAACCAGTGGGCTGGCCGGATGGTGAACCGCTGAACGCAGAGGCTTTTCTTCAATCCGGCCGTTTTTTCACCGAGGCTGAAGTATTGGAAGGAGCAGAGGTATGTATCTTGGGTTCAAAAACTGCGTATGACCTGTTTGGCGGTGATGATGCCATAGGGCAGACGATCCATGTAGGGCGCGAATCCTGTGAAGTGATTGGTGTTGTTGTAGAACTCGAAAGCGTGGACGTGAGCAAACGCTACCGGGAAGAGCATAATCTGACTTTTTTTATGCCAGTCAGTACGGTGATCAACCTTTTGTTTGAGGAAGAACCACGTGTATTTATGACGGCGATTGTTAAGGATGTGAACCGGATTGATGAAGCTAAGAAACACATCATCGATTATCTGCGCAACCGCCACGGGGTGGTTGCCGATGAGAATGGTGAATATGCCGATGATTTTGATCTGACGACACGTAAGGATATTTTAGGTGCGCAGCAGGAAGCCGCGGGTACCTTCGCCTTGCTGCTGGTAGCGATGGCGGTCGTTTCGCTGATTGTGGGCGGAATTGGCATTATGAACGTGATGATGGTGAGTGTGACCGAGCGAACTCGTGAGATTGGGGTGCGTCTGGCAATGGGTGCGCGCCAAAGGGATATTATTGCCCAGTTTCTGGTTGAGTCAGCTTTGATCAGCGCCGTTGGCGGCGTTCTGGGTATTGTGGCAGGCATTCTCAGTATTCCGGGCGCAGCCGCTTTAAATAGCGGCAATGCTTTATTGGACCCTGGCAGTATTCCACTTTCTTTTGGCGTAGCGGTTCTGACAGGGATATTGTTCGGATTGTACCCGGCAGTTCGCGCAGCGCATCTGGACCCAATTGAGTGCCTGCGTTACGAATAAAAAATAATAAAAGGAGATTATAAAAATGGAAGACTTACAAATGAACACCAATGAGAGTATTGAGAACACTGTTGAAGAGGTTACGGTTCCAAAGAAAAAAAATAATGGCAAGGTCATTTTGATTGTGGTTGCCGCCTTCCTGGTTTTAGGTGTCGCAGCTTATCTGACCGGAAAATTAATGAACGGGTCAGGATTCAATAAGCAAAACGGACCGATAGTATATAACGAAGGCGGCGGTGGCTTGTCCAGGACGTTTATCGAATATGAAATCAACGAAGAATGGCCGGAGGAGATTCCGGCTGTCAAGGCCGACGTTAGTGGAGTTTTTGTAGAAAGAAAGGATAATTTGCTAAAGCTCGGCACGGGGAATTTAATGACAATGGCTATGGGTGCGGAAGATGGCAGTGTATCGATGGACATAGAATTTGATGGGCCTGAGGCAGATGTTTTGATTACACCGGAAACGCAGATCTACAGGGATACCACCTTTGACGACCTGGAAAATGGGTTTCCTGAAAATGGTGAAACAATCAAGCACACGATTGAGGACGGAACGCTTGAAGAGATTACCGAGAACACTTCGGTAATGGTGTGGGGGCGTAAATCGGGTGACCGTTATGTGGCGGATGTAGTCCTGTATACAGTAATGGGTATGGTGTCGTCGGTCGAAGTAAAATAGCGAAAGCGAAATAGGTTTTTACCTTGAGTGTAAATTAAAAGTAATTTTGGGATGCGGGCAAGCATGTTCCGACCCCTTGCTCCTGTGGGGAAAATGGTTCCTCACAGGAGCAAAAAAACCAGGAGAGGTTTGAATCCGGTTTTTTTAGAGAGCTGACTGGCGGATATAATAGAGAGATTGGAAAGGAAAAACAGCATGAAACGAGAATCCATACGATGGCAGTTGGCGGTCAGTTACGCGGGTATTGCGCTGCTGGCAACATTGGCTTTAGGCCTGGTTTTATTGACAACGCTTAACCGCTATTACAACCACAAAGAAATGGAATTTATGCTGCGTTATGGACAATCCATCCAGGGGGCGCTTTCGGTTATCGCTTTGGATAGGATCCCTCCGGATCAGCTATCCGCCCAGGTAAACAGCTTTTCGATTTTTAGCCAGAGCCGAATTCAAATCGTTAGTCCGGATGGCCGTACCCTGGCAGATTCAGGTTTAGCGGACGTGAGAAATAATCAGGTCATGTTGTTTTCCGCTCCGGCAGTTGCAACCCGCGCTGATGGCAGTGATATGATTTATGCCACAAGGGACGCGGTGACTTTTACCTATACAGTAGACCCGGAAAATGAATCCATGCAGGAAGCAGTGCAGGTTGAAATGCTGCCGGCAGAAGCCTCCCCAGGAGAATGGTTTGTGACCGGATCCACTAATTCAGGTGTGGTGACGACACAATTCGTCAGCGCCTTTGAGATTGTTGAACCATTTAATCAGGAAATGGACTCTGCATCGAGATCCAATCAGCGAGTTGAACTGCCGTTGTATGATATGAATGAGGGCGAAGTGGGAGAACTGGTTTTGAGTGATGGACCAGCGTATAGCCGTCAGATTGTAAATAGTGTGGCGCAGGCCTGGTTGGCTGCGGGGGTCCTGGCAGTTTTACTTTCCGGACTGGTGGGGTATGTCGTTTCTTTGCGCATCAGCCGGCCAGTAGGTGCATTGGCGTTGACGGCGCATGAAATGGCACAGGGAAACTTGAAGGCTCGCGCACAAGCAGCCCCCACCCTGGAGTTGAACCAGCTCAGCAGTGCTTTCAACCACATGGCCGATCATATTCAGGAAACCATTTTTGTGCTGCGCCGCTTTGTTGCCGATGCGGCGCATGAGTTAAAGACACCTCTGACCGTGATTCGCACCAATCTGGAATTGCTGCAGCCGGAAACAGATTTGCAGCGGCGGGAAAAATACGTGAAACGCGCAGTGGAACAGGTAATTTATCTGGATGAATTGGTGGAGAACCTGCTGGATTTGTCCCGTCTTGAAAGCGATACATTAACCGAGAAAAGGGAATTGGTGAATTTACCGGATTTAATACGCAAGGTCAGTGAAGTGTATGCCGGACGCGCCGAACAAAAGAATATCGGCTTTACTATTGAAATGCCTGAAGCAGAACTTACGCTGCCGGGATATGGCGCAAAGCTGGAATTGGCGACAGCCAATCTTTTGGATAATGCAATCAAGTTTACTCCTTCCGGCGGTAGTGTGCGGGTTGCTTTGTTTGTTGAGGATCAGCAGTTGAAACTGGTAGTGGAAGATACCGGTATTGCTATCCCTGAGCAGGATTTACCGCAAATCTTCAACCGTTTTCATCGCGGTAGTAACAGTACTGCTATTCAGGGCAGCGGCCTTGGTCTGGCTATTGTAGACGCGGTGATTGAACTGCACAACGGACGGATAACCGTTGAAAACCGGATTGAAGGAGGTACTCGCTTTACGATTTATCTACCCCGATGACAAAATCAATGTGAATTAGGGTTGCAGGGTAATCTCGAAAGAGTAGAGTGATATAGTACCAGGCAGGGAGGTGACGCTTTCCTGACGTAAGGTAAGACGCACATTGGTGGGTTCACTTACCTGGTAAGATAAATATACTTCAAAGGGGATATGGCTGAGTTCATCGCTGTGAGCAGTTAAGGCGACCTGGGTGGAGCAGATTACCTGCCGGTTGGGGTCAATACATTCGATGATTAGCGGATTTTCATTGCGAATACGAGCCAATCCCTCCACGCGCAGTAAACCACCCTGGATGGTGTTGCCTTCGTACGGCTGGCGAACAATGTAGGGTTCATTCAGGTTTTGAGGTGCGGTGATGACGTTGCGGCCAATGCTCAATAAAACGAGATCGACTGAGGTCAGCCACATGCTGCGGCTGTAGCGGTCCAGGCTGCTGATGGTAAGCCGTCCGGTTTCGGATTGAACAGGCAGTTCAAAAAATATTTCCGGGGCGATACCAACATGGCGGCCTAGGAAATTACTGAAGTCAAGGCCCTGGCGGGTGATGGAGCGGCCATCCTCACCCATAATTTCGACATAAATCAAGCCGTCTTCACCCGGGCTGACAATGGCTTCGGGTTTGAGCGGAGAAACGACCATCGAATAGGGACCGATATTATTGATCCGAAAATAGGCCAGTGGTGGTGTGGGGGTCAGGGTAACGGTGGGAGTTCTGGTAGGACTCGGCGTAAAGGTGGGGAAGCGTGTTCGCGTTGGCATTCGTGTCCGGGTAGCAGTGCGTGTAACGGTAGCTGTACGTGTAATGGTAGGGGTGCGGGTGACCGTTACAGATCCGTCCAGCGTGGCAGTGAGGCTGGGTTCAGGAGTGTTAGAGGCTGTGGAGGTGGGTGGTGGTGTGAGACTCTCAGTGGGTGTTTCGCTTGGTAGGTACGTAGGCGAGGGTGTTTCACTGGGGATTAACGTCTCAGTGGATGTAGCCGATGCGGTAGCGGTAAGAGTGGGGCTGGCCAGCCAGGAGCGCGGATCAATTGTTTGATCCTGGCAGGCACTTAAGAGCAGCAAACCAAGGATAATGGTAATGAAAAAAATGATGTGAGTGATATTTTTTGGGACGGCAGGCTGCATGCGGGTTTCCTTATGAATTTTGGGGTTGGTACCATTCGCAGGTTGTTTTCCGCTTTTTGGAAAGTATACCATAAGCTTGATTTCAGCGATTTTTTATCAAATTGGGTCTTGACTTATTAGAACAATTATTCTATAATAAAAATGTCATAAACCATTGTGGCATAAAAAAAACGGGGCAAAAAGCAACTTACCCCTGATATTAAGATACCAATTTGCCCACATAATCTGTACTTTAACAACCACATAATCACCTTTTCCCAATTCCCTGCTTCAGCATTCGTTCCCCATTCGTTCCAAAACGAATACCTGCCAAATACAACCATATCTGCCGTTTCCACCGAAATCCCCCCACCTAATCTGGTTTTTCTGGAAAATACATTCGTTCCGATTGGAATTATTTTTTTCCAACGATTAAAAACGAAAAAACGAATACGCAATGCGCCTCGACGCGCCTGGACAAGGGCGGCTGCTAATTAAAGGTGAAACACAATCCGTTACTGTCCAGGCCCACCCGGACCTCGTTCTGCTGCGCTTTCAGCCTCCCGAATGACGCTTAAAACTGTGAGAAAGACCACAACCAAAGCATTTTATCGGAATGCGGGGGCAATCTCTTTCATAAACAACTTCATGGCGCGTTCTCGTGCAGCCTGGCTTTCGCTGAGGAGATTTACAATAGCAATTTGCATGCCGGAGGCCTGATAGCTGGATAACTGTTCAATGATTTGTACGGGTGTTCCCCCAAGGATGCGGCCCTGGGATTCTGCCAGGGAAAAATTAATACTCATGCGTACAGCAATGGTGAATGGGCGGTTGAGAATCAATGGGCGCACCTGGCTCAGCTTTTCCTGCAAATCTTGCGGGGTGGTAGCGTTTGGGTGCCAGCCATCCGCTAGGAAAACAGCCCGTTTCAATGCATGGATGGAGTCGCCGGCGATCCACAGTGGTGGGCCGCCTAACTGCACCGGAGTAGGGGAGAAAACCAGGTTTTCAAACTGGTAATATTTTCCTGTATAACTGCTCTTGCGTTGCCCGCGCCACAAAGTGCGCAGCACCTGGACAGCTTCATTCATGCGTTTGGCGCGGTTGGCAAAATTGTAACCCAGATTGTGGTACTCACCTTGGGACCATCCCAGTCCGGTAGTCAGGTTAATCCGGCCGCTGGATAGCACATCCAGGGTGGCTATGGATTTGGCTACTTCCACCGGGTTGCGCTGGGGCAGCACTAGGGTGGATATCCCCAGACGGATGGTTCGCGTAGAGGCAGCCAGGTAAGCCATGGTGGTAACGGCTTCGTAGATATGCCCAAACTGTTCGGCATCGGCTTCTGGCAAAGCCAGATGATCCGTAAGCCAGATCGATTCAAAACCCAGGCTTTCTGCTGCTAGGGCGCTGTCTATTAAGGCCAGACGGCTCGCCTGCGTGCCGTAATTGGGCAGGATAAAACCAAATTTCATGCGACCTTGTGGTTGGTAAACTCATAAATTGCATCTTCAAGGTTTTTGATGGTTAAAGGTTTGGGCAGGAACCCGTTAGCGCCAACATCCATTGCCTTTTTCCCTTCAATATCCGGATCACCGGCAGAAAGAATCAAGGCCGGCATTTGGGCTGTACCATGAAATTCCCGAATCTGACGTATTACCTCAAACCCGCTGATTTCCTGCATATTTACATCGATCAGAATCAGGTCGGGGCAAAAAGCTGCAGCATATTGCAATGCATCTCGTGCTGCGGAACACAAATAAGCGCGATGCCCAAGGATCTGAGCGATCTGCTCCATTAATGCTAACGTATGTGTATCATCATCAACAAAAAGTAATTTGGCCATAATAAGCAATCCGGTAATGAGTAGTGTACAAATTGTATTCAGCACACTACTCACTCATTTTACCGGTCTGTCCCCTGTTTGTGAATTCAAAACGCGTAAATATCAGAATATTTTGCTGTTAAGTACCTTAAGTAAGGCTGTGGATCAATTTTGGCACCGGTTACCTTTTGCACCAGTTCCTGGGTTTCATATTTAGCACCATGCCGGTGAATATTTATCCTTAACCATTCTAACATAGTATTAAAAATACCCTGGCGAATTTCATCCTCCAGAGTTGGCATATCCTGGTGCATTTTTTCCCATAATTGGGCAGAAACCAGGTTGCCGAGAGCGTAGGTTGGGAAATAACCTATCATTCCGCCGGACCAGTGTACGTCCTGCAAGACACCATTGGAGTCATTGGGTGGAGTCAGGCCGAGATAATCCTGCATTTTAGTGTTCCAAACTTCAGGAAGATCTTTTACCTGGATGGAGCCTTCCATTAAAGCGATTTCGATTTCTAGGCGCAGCATCACATGCAGGTTGTAAGTGGCTTCATCGGCTTCCACGCGTATTAGAGAGGGTTCAACTTTATTAATGGCGCGGTAGAAGGTTTCCATATCTATATTGCCGAGTTGGCTTGGGAACGCTTCTTTCATCATCGGATAGAAGTGAGTCCAGAATGAGCGAGAACGGCCTACCAGATTTTCCCACATACGTGACTGTGATTCGTGGATGGCCAGAGAAGCAGCATCGCTTAGGGGGGTGCGTCTGTGTTTGGGATCAAATCCCAATTCATAGAGTGCGTGCCCGGCTTCGTGCATGGTGCTGAATAGAGCCGAGGTCGGCAGGTCTTCGTGGACTCGGGTGGTAATGCGTACATCATTCTGGCCAAAAGTTGTCGTAAATGGGTGTGCAGTGCGATCCTGACGGCTGCGGTCCCAGGTGATGCCGAATTTTTCTGCGACCATGATGCCAAAATCCCATTGTTTTTGGTCAGCAAAGGGTTGCTGCAAGAAACTGTCATCCACCTGTGGACGGCTTGTAATGGCTTTGATCAATTCAACCTGCCGGGGACGCAGGTCTGCGAAAATCGCCTTCACATCCACAGTTTTCATCCCGGGTTCAAAGCGATCCAGGAGCGGATCATAGACATGCTCATACGGTGCAAAGTAACCGGCATATTCTTTAACCAGTTCTACTATTTTCTCGAGATGTGGCTGGAAATGTTTGAAATCATTGTTCTGGCGGGCTTTGGCCCAGGCACCGTGGGCTGTGGATGTCACCCTGGCAAATTCGGCTACTTTTTCGGCAGGGACTCGTTTTTCGCGTTCATATTCACGGGCGGTAACCCGCACCAGGCTGGCTTCATCACTGTAAGGCTCCAACACGGCGGTTAACCCTTTCAGATCTTCCAGCAGTTGCCCGGTTTCGTCGCTCACAAAGAGTGTGTGGGCCAGTTCGGAGATTGTGGCAATCTGTTCGCCGCGTTCATCTTCACCGGCTTCTGGCATGTAAACCTGTTGGTCCCATTCTAAAAGGGCATTCGTGTGGTTTAGGTCATTTACCTGACCGAGGATACGTTTCAGTTGGGTTAATTTTTCTTCCATCGATTCCTCTCATGGGTATTCATTCCAATTTAGTTACTGTCAGAATTGATTGTACCTTATGCCCCATCGGGAAAACAGGATTTTTAGGGTATACCTTGGACAGGTTATGTTAAAATGGGCAGGATGAAGAAAATCCAAGTCAATCCACGTATTCTGGAAAGCGCCCCTATGCAGCGCTGCCGCCTGAATCAATGCCGCGCAGCCTGCTGCTTGTATGGAGTATGGATTGATCGGTTAGAATGGGAAAATATTCTCAATCATAGAGAAATTGTGCAGCAATATATGCCTGCGCTAGCCGGCGGGGCAGAAACCTGGTTTGAAGAATCCTGGGAGGATGACCCTTTTACTGAAAGCGGGCAGGTTATTCACAGCCTGGTTGTAAAAGCCAAACGCCATTATGGGGGCACAGCCTGTGTTTTCCTGCGGAGGGATCATAAATGTGCTTTGCAGGTAGCCAGCGTTGCTTTAGGGGAACATCCCTGGTTTCTGAAGCCATTTTATTGCATTTTACACCCATTGGACCTGGACGAAGAAGGGCACATCACCCTGGATGAGACGGAAGTGTTGTTATCTGAGGAAGGTAGTTGCCTGCGTTCGACAGAAGATATGATCCCTTTGTGGGAGACGTTTGAAGAAGAATTAAGATATTTCTTGGGCGATGAAGCCTATGATTTAGGGAAAAAAAGTAATGGGTAATACGGGGAATCAGGAGAAAAATCAGTGTTTGATTGCTGCAGAAAGTTGCTGAAGTTGGGTTTGTAGAGACTCTGCATTATAGTAATACTCCAGGGTGATCAATTCCGGATTGGTGTATTGCAGAACCCAATTTAAGCAATCCAAATCCTCGGATTGGATGGATTGGTGAGCATCGTACAAAAAACCATCACGTGGTCGTAACCCACTGATGTGGATTTCGCGGGTGCGCTCCAATAAGAGCGACTGACAATACGCTTCAAAACTGATTTTTCTGGCGAAAGCATTGATCCTGGCATGCGGGATATCTAACAACAGGCTGCAACCAGTCTCTTCAAGGATTCGACAGACAGTGACAGAATCGCTTACCAGAAGATCCTTAGGCGATGAGGCCGGCATAAATTCAAGCAAAAAGGGGAGAGCATACATGGATTGAAGCCGTTTGATTTTGCGGATGAATGTTGTGATCCTTTGCGGGTTGGGACGCGTAGGAAAATGAATGCCTAACCGCCGTTCCAACCAGACCATCCAGACCGGTTTTAAAGAAATATGGAGTGATATCCAGGGAGTTTGGGTAATGCTGAGGTAGGTCTCAAACTGCCGTGTTTTACCCGGATGCCAGGGTATGGTGCGGATCATGGATCCAGGATGGAAATAAGGGGAATATTGGTTCAGTTTGCGCATGGCCGCTAGAACCTGACTGGGTGTGTGGTATGGGCCATACTCCACGGCCTGAATCGTTGGCGGGGAGCCTGAATCGATCAGGTTTTGCAATGCCTGGGAATATCCAGTAGCCAGATAGGGATAGTTCATGGTTGGTATTATATGTTAAAGGGATTCGGAAGAAAAGTATTTCTGAATATCATAATGTATAATACAATATAGTTTAAGGATGAAATATTACGATAGAAAATCGAAATAAGATGTTTTTCAAAAAAGGGGTTGAATGGATTCAAGTCTGAATGTTGAGTCATTTGTGAATCTACAGGGTGGAGATGTGCATATCTGGTTTATTGATGTTAAACAAATCAGGGTGCAGGAGCATATTCTTTCCAGTCAAGAAAGAGAATGGATTAAGTCATTAAATTTCGAAAATGAACGGAAGTGTTATGCGGCTGCGCATTTTTCTATTCGTATCCTTCTGGGAAATTATTTAAACCAACCGCCACAAAAAATTGATTTTGTCGTTGGACCAAATGGGAAACCGAGGATTGCCGGGCAAAACGATGGTGAAGGGATTAATTTTAATATTTCACACAGCCAGCATTATGTTTTACTTGCAATTTCCAGAGATCGGTTTATTGGAGCCGATTTAGAAAAAATCCGTACCTTTCCTGAGATGGAATTGATTGTGGAGCGCTTTTTTTCGGAAAAAGAGAAGCAGGATTGGCAAATAGTCCCAAATGAAAGACGCCTGGATGTTTTTTATTCGGTCTGGACAAGAAAAGAAGCTTATATGAAAGCGCACGGAGAAGGTCTACGGGTGAATATGACACGTTTTAGTGTGACTTTTTTACCAGATTCTCAAACGGAAATTCTGGACGTGCATAGGGGTGAAGGTGCTGGCTGGAAATTGATTGTACCGGACGCACCCAGAGGGTATTGCGCTGCTGTAGCTGTGAATAACCCGGTTGGCCTGGTGCGCTTCTTTAACGATTTGCCACCAGGGGAACCGATGTTTTTTGGTTAATTCAGGAATGTGGTTTTACTTTACCTGCCAGGCAGGTTGAATTTCGGCTATAGTTTCACTGTTTGTAAGGTTGGTAAGCTGCTGGCCTTGTATGTCCATAACGTAGATTTCCTGGTTGCCGTCGCGATTGGATTGAAAGAGAAGCCAGGCTGAATCGGATGACCAGGCTGGATAAGAGTCGAAGGTAGAGTTGGTCAGACGTTTGATTTCCAACCCGTAAGAAGCGATACGGGTAAGGAAAACATCCTGCGTACGACCTTCCACACGCGTATAAGCCAACCATTCTCCGTTGGGAGACCAGGATGGATCGGTAAA
Organism: Chloroflexi bacterium HGW-Chloroflexi-10; assembly: GCA_002840755.1. Lineage (GTDB taxonomy): Bacteria > Chloroflexota > Anaerolineae > Anaerolineales > Anaerolineaceae > UBA6170. Next base: position 117,293 of record PHBZ01000003.1, read on the forward strand.
GTATTTTAAACGACCGAACATCAGGTCCTGGTTGGCGTCCACAAAATCATTCTGTGGGTCGCGTACCCATAGATAGCGCAAATCATTCGATGGTAACACATAGACGAGTTTGTCCATACGGGGGGACCATTCCGGTGCGTATTCCTGGCGGTCGGTACTTAACCGGCGTAAGCCGCTGCCGTCCGGATGAACTAGCATGATTTGCAGGATACCGTCGGCACGGCTATTGGTGGTGAAAGCTATCCACTTTCCATCAGGTGACCAGGCAGCCTCGGTTTCATCACCCGGAATGGTAAGAATGTTTCGTTGGTTTTGACCGTCAGCGTCCATGACCCAAAGATCCAGCTTGTTTTCTGTATCGCCGCTATCGGCTGAAAAAACAATTTGGCTGCCATCCGGTGACCAGGTCGGGTAATATTTATTGCCGGGGTTGTTGGTCAGTTGAGATTTATCTGCCGCGATTAGTTCACCGGCTGCACTTTTATAAACGCGCATGCTCCAAATCTGGAAAGTGCTGCCATCGGCTTCATTGCTCGCAAAAGCTGCCAGACCACCGCGTCCAATACTTTCCAGAACCGGGGTGGCGGTACTGGTTATTTCGGGAGTAAATGTTACGGTTGCTGTAGGCTCTGGGGTATCCGTTTCGGTGGGGGCCTGGGTAGAGGTGAGAGAAGGCTGAGCGGTTTGAGTGGGTAGGGCACCTAGTGTGAGGGTAACGCTCAGGGCAACATCGGCGGTTGGGGATTGGATAGGCGTTTGAGGTGTAAGCAATCGACTGAATAAGAACCAACTTCCGCCAGCCAACACAACAAGGGCTATTAAAATAACAGGAATTAACCACAATACTCGTTTTTTGGGTTGAACAGGGACAGGTAATGAAGACATTATAGGCGGTGGGTTGGTGTTGCCAACCCGGGTCGCGTCCTGAGAGACAAACGGTTGAATAGTTGGCAATACGGTTTTGGCAGGCTGAACCGGGGATAGTCTTTCCTTAGCTACGGTAGGTGTGCCAAGTGCATCCATGAATTCGGCCACGCTGGAATATCGATCTTCTGGTTTGATGGACATGGCGCGTTCAATAGCCCGCTGTACCGGTACAGGGACAGTAGGGTTAAGCAAATGGATAGGGGTTAATACTGCCTGGCCAAGCAGCCTTTCAACGGCATCCACCGGTTTCTGGTTAGTGAGCAGATTATATAAGGTAGCCGCAAAACCAAACTGGTCCGAAAAATGACCAGTACGGGCAGTACCGTATTGCTCCGGAGGCGAATAACCCGGGGTGAGGCCGCGTGCACCGGTGGATGTTTCCTGGGTGAGATCGGTGGATTTGGCAATACCAAAATCCACCAGCATGGCCTGACCGCGCGGGGTGATCTTAATATTTGCCGGTTTAATATCACGGTGAATAACGGGTGGTTCCTGGGAGTGCAGGTAAATCAAGGCGTTGCCCAATTGGTGTGCCCAGGAAAGCACCTGATCTATGGATTGCATGCCGTCGCTGCTGACGATGCTGCCCAGGTCATCACCGGGCACAAAATCCATCACCAAAAACTGGTTTTCTTCGATGACAAAATAATCAATTACGCGAGGTAAATTGGGATGGCGCAATGCAGCCAGCAGGCGGGCCTCCTGGATAAATTGGTCGCGTCCTTCGGGGCGCGGGTTCTGATTTATCTTTACTGCTACTTTTGTGTCCAGTACGGTATCATGCGCAAGATAAACTGCACCCATTCCACCTTTGCCCAATTGTTTCTCGATACGATATCTGTCACGTAACAGGGTATTCGGATGCAATTCCATAGAAATACAGCTCCTGGATTTGGAATGATAATGGAATAAGTGTATGACAAAAAAGAAGAATTTGCAAATTTTCTACGTGAAATCTCTATCAAATGGTTGACGCACCTGATTGACCGTGTTAGAATAACGGTCGTTCTGAGGGCGCGTAGCTCAATGGTAGAGCAGTGGCCTTTTAAGCCATTGGTTAAGGGTTCGAGCCCCTTCGCGCTCACTCCGTCAAAATCTCCGGTTTTCCGGAGATTTTTTATTGGGATAATTGGGACTAAATGAGTTTGGATAAGGGTGGAATCGAGTTACCAGACCATCCACCACCATTGGTAATAGGCTTTAACAATTTGCATGGTGATCCATTCCACGGCGGTCTCGGAGCCTGAGTTGATCATGATTACAATTGCCAGGTCGGAATCGGGGATGATGACGGAGCGGCAGTAAAAGGTTCCGGCGGAGCCATCCATAGCGGCATAGGAGTGCCCGAGCATTTGATCGCTGTAAACGCCATACGAAAAGGATTTATGACTGAAGCTGATAGTTTGATAAGTTTGCGCTGACAAAAAATTATCTTCACCACGCAAGCCACGCAGCATCATCTGTGTAAGAGCGGTCCAATCGGTTGGGCGCATGCTGAGATCACCGGCCGGCATGATCAATGGATTCAGTGCATACGGATAGTCCGGACCGAACGCTTCCAGACCCTTACCAGTAAAGTCGGCGTGACCCCAGGGTTGGTTTTCAGCAAAGGTATTGGGCCAACCGATATGATAAGAAAGCCCCAATTCTTCCACCAGCACTTCATTCAGCAGGGTTTCATACGTTTTTCCGGTCGCTCTTATTAGCATATAGGCTGCCAGGCTGGTCGCTTCCCTGGAACCACAAAAAGAGGAAGTGAAAGAAAAAATCCGAGAACTTGAAACTATTTGTTTACAGATTGAGGCAGTGCAATCAACCTATATGGCTTCTATTGATAGCCTGAAAAATGGAAACGTATATCTGAAGAAAATTGCAGAACGCAAAATTGTCTCACTACCATTTGATATTTCTGTAAGCGAAGATGCGGCTGCGCGTATGTATGACACGGTAATAGACATGGTTCAAGAGGGCGGCTGGATCAATACATACCAGACCGGGATATTGTTCCGTACAGAAGCTGATAGCTTTTTGCCGGACAGGTATTTTATTGCAGTGCGGATGGCAGATGACGCTCAGAACGTTAATGTGCAAATGATTGCAGGCGGCCAATTTGTATGTGTCAATTACTCCGAGAGAACGATTCATGAGCAGCAGGCAAAACTGAATCAATATTTTGAACAAAACGGAAAAATGCCGAAAATCCTCGTGCAGGTGGATTTATTGACTGACATATTTGAAAAGGGAGAAGCCAAATTTGAACTTCAAGTACTCATTGATTGAGGATTGTTTTGAAATATTTTCAGAACCTCTTCAAGCATCGCATGTTACAATTATGCGGATTTTCTGATGTATGGACACCGGGTGGAATTTGATTCGATCTGGTTTAAAAATTAATCCCAAAAGGTGAGGAATAGCATGAATATTGAGTCAATTATCCAACAAATGACATTGGAAGAAAAAGCAGCTTTATGCACTGGAGCAGACGCGTGGACGACGACTGCGGTAGACCGCCTGGGTGTTCCTTCAATGCGGGTGGCCGATGGACCGCATGGCGTGCGCCGTCCAAAAGAAGCGCGTATGATGGAGCATGAAAGTTTCCCGGCTACCTGTTTTCCAACGGCATCCTGCCTGGCTTCCACCTGGAATACTTCACTGATTTATGAGATGGGTCAGGCGTTGGCACGTGAATGTATCTCACAGAATGTAGATGTCTTGTTGGGACCTGGAGCAAATATGAAACGTTCTCCTTTGGGCGGACGTAATTTTGAATACTTCTCCGAAGATCCTTATCTCGCTGGGGAGATGGCTACCAACTGGATCAATGGTGTTCAATCTATGGGGGTGGGGACTTCCTTAAAACATTTTGCTGTCAACAGTCAGGAGTATGAACGCTTTTGCATCAGTGCCGAGGTGGATGAACGCACCTTGCGGGAAATTTACCTGCCGGCTTTTGAAAAGGCTGTGGTGAATGCCAAACCCTGGTCAGTGATGTGTGCATACAATAAGGTGAATGGTATCTATTGTTCCGAACATACTCAATTACTGACCAAGATTCTCAAGCAGGAATGGGGATTCGAAGGGTTGGTAGTATCAGATTGGGGTGCAGTGCATGATCGAGTCGCTTCGCTCAAAGGCGGGCTGGACCTGGAAATGCCGGGGCCGAAAGACCCGCGGGTGCAGCAAGTAATTGAAGCGGTACAATGCGGCGAATTGCATATGGGCGTTGTAGATGAAGCCGTCCGCCGGATATTAAGAATTGTGGATATGGCCGCCCAGACAGAAAAGGGGGAGCCTTTTGATTTGGATATTCACCATGCTCTAGCGCGTAAGATTGCCGGAGAGGGTATCGTTTTATTGAAGAACAATGGTGTTTTGCCATTGCGTGATTCACAGCAGGTTGCTGTTATTGGACATGCTGCTCAGAAAGCGCATTTCCAGGGTGGCGGCAGTTCGCATATCAATCCCACGCGCGTAGATATGCCCTTCCAGGAATTGCAGACAGCCGCCGAGGGTTGCGAATTTACTTATGCGCTTGGATACGGAGAAACTGAGGAAATTGATCCGGGTTTGATCGACCAGGCAGCCATTCTTGCACGCCAGTCCGACGTGGCCTTGTTGTACATTGCTTTACCGGATTCAAAGGAATCCGAAGGCTATGATCGCGCTGATCTGGATCTTACCACTCAGCAGATAACGCTGATCAAAGCGGTAGCCGCGGTGCAGCCCAATACGGTGGTTATCATAAATAACGGCGCACCGGTGGTGATGGGAGACTGGATTGATGACGTGGCCGCAGTATTGGAAGCCTGGATGATGGGGCAGGCCGGTGGTGGTGCCGTTGCAGATGTGTTGTTTGGAAAAGTTAATCCCAGTGGTAAAGTAGCTGAGACATTTCCGAAAAAAATTGTGGATACTCCGGCGTATCTGAATTGGCCGGGGGGCAATGGTGAAGTTCGTTATGGCGAAGGAATTTTTATCGGGTATCGTTATTATGATAAAAAAGAAATGCCGGTCCAATTTCCCTTTGGTTATGGCTTGAGTTACACCACCTTTGCTTACAGTAATGCCCGAGTCTCCAATTCAGTTTTTAAAGATATTGAAGGTATAACCGTTTCTGTGGATGTGACCAATACGGGACAGGTGGCTGGAAAAGAAGTTGTGCAGGTTTATGTCAGTGATCCGCAGTCAGACCTTGTGCGTCCACTGAAAGAATTAAAAGGTTTCACCAAAGTGGAAATCCAACCTGGTGAGACAAAAACTGTTTCCATTCCCCTCGATTTCCGCGCATTTGCTTATTACCATCCGAGTTACCGGCAATGGATTACCGAAGATGGGGATTTCAATATTTTGATCGCCGCTTCGGCTGCTGATATGCGCTTTGTATTGCCTGTGATGCTGCAATCCACAGTTGAAAAAGTCTGCATCCTTAGTATGGAATCAACCATCCGTGCCTGGTTGGATGATCCACGCGGGCAAGCGGTAATCAGACCCTGGATGGCCGAAATAAAAAAACATATGAACATAATCCAAGAAGGAACAGATACGGAGTTCTCGACTGGAATTGATTTGCTGGGTTCTCTGGTGGATATGCCTTTGGTCAGTGTGCTGCATTGGCGTGATCAGGATTTGCCGGATACTCCAGAAAATGTAGTTGCTGATCTGCTTGAACAGGTTCATTTACTGTAAGTAATTATATTGTGACTGTAAAAATCAAATAGTCTGAAAGCTATTAATTAGAAAATACAGACAAAATCAACAAAATTGTAAATTACGCCACGTTGCTTAATCTGGCTGAACAGTTACATTCTTTAATTGAATTTTTACTAAAAGGTTTGGGGAGTATTTGAATCCTTAAACCTTTTTTGCTAAGATGAATTAATGAGAGGAATAAATTATGGCAGCCAAAACACCGGGGAGCCGAAAAATCTCGCGACCAAACGAAAAAAATGACAAGCATTATTTGTTAATTGTGATTGGGTTTCTGGTCCTGGTAGGCAGTGGAGTGATCTGGTTGGTTTTCGGCCCGAATGCGTTGATTTTGGCTCTGCCTGTGCTGCTGGGGGGGGCGTTGTTACTGTTGTTACCCTTTTACCTGATTCAGTTTCTGGGTTGGTTGGTTGCAAAATTTAATAAAGACTAATTTGTGCCGACAAGAATAATTTTGCTGCTTGACTTATGCTTCGGTTTTTGATATAAACTCTTCTAAGATCATAAGGAAAAGCTGCGAAGAGAAAAAGTAGACACAGAAACAATGTTACAGAGAGCAGGGTATGATGAGAAGCCTGCATAAATGTCTGTGTTGAATGGTTCTCAGAGCTGCAAGGCGAAATACAGTGCGAGGCATTGCAGAGTAGCCTGTGCCGGAGTGCCACCGTTATCAGGGCTATAGGTATAACCAGAATCCACTGGCGTACCTGAATAAGTGAGGCTGGCTTCATTCCCCGTCGTTTCACCGACGGGGTTTTTGGTTAAAAAATGGATCAGTCTAAATTGGGTGGCACCGCGGGAAATCTCTCCCGTCCCATTACAAGGAGAAATTTTATTGTAATGGAGAATGGGCATGCCACCCGAAATAAACATGCAAGCTATTAAAACTTTTGATCAATACCCAGCGGTGATTCAGGAACTACCGGCGGACCTGGAAACACCAGTATCCGTTTATTTGAAATTGGCCGGAACAGAACCATCTTTTCTGTTGGAAAGCATCAGCGGGGGAGAAAATTTAGCGCGATACTCCTTTATCGGTGTGCAACCACGCGGCGCTTTTATTTTGCGTAACGGAAAGATGGAAATCTGTATGGATGGGCAAACCCGGTTTCAGGCAATTGACACTTCCAAGCCGCTGGACTGCTTACGGCAACATCTGGCTAATCCCGAAAATGTGCTCCAACCTGCTGGACTGCCGCGTTTTCATGGCGGTCTGGTGGGTTACCTGGGTTATGAGATGATGCGTTTTTTTGAGAAGAATATTCCTCTGGAAGCGTATGCCGACCTGCCGGACGCCATTTTTTTATTGGCGGATACACTTGTAGCGTTTGATCATGCATTTGGAAAATTATTGTTAATTGTGCGTTACCGCCCGGCTGAGGATGTGGAGACCGCTCACCAGGAGGCATTGGAGCGGTTAAAGCATTTGCGAAAACGCCTGGATGGTCCGATCCCTGTGCAACGATACATGCCTTTGGTGAAGCAACAACGGGAATTGAGCTCCAATATGACAAGGACACAGTATCACTCCGCTGTGGAACAGGCCAAAGAACATATCGCTGCTGGGGATGCGTTTCAGATTGTGCTTTCGCAGCGATTGAGCCGTGAAACCGAAGCCGAAGCATTTAGCATTTACCGCGCCTTACGCAGCTTGAACCCCTCTCCCTATATGTTTTTCTTCAACTTTGGCAAACTGGCGGGCGAACCTGGGTTGCAGTTAATTGGCGCATCGCCTGAATTGCATGTGCGTCTGGAGAAAGGCCAGGCTGCTGTACGCCCGATTGCTGGAACCAGACCACGCAGTGCTCATCTGTTGGAAGACCTGGCACTGGAGCAGGAATTGCTGGCTGACCCCAAGGAAAGAGCAGAGCATGTGATGCTGGTAGATCTGGCACGCAATGACCTGGGCCGGGTATGTGAATACGGTAGTGTCGACGTCCCGGAGCAGATGGTGGTGGAGCGCTACTCGCATGTAATGCATATTGTCTCAGAAGTGACTGGAAAGCTGAAATCCGAGCTGGATGCGTTTGATCTGATGCAGGCAACTTTTCCGGCGGGTACTGTAAGCGGAGCGCCAAAAATTCGTGCGATGCAGATCATTGATCAGTTGGAGAAAGACCCACGCGGAGTATATGCCGGTGCAGTTGGATATTTTGCGATGGATGGTTCGATGGATACCTGCATTGCCATTCGCACTATGGTGATGCGCGGTAAGCAGATTAGCGTGCAAGCCGGCGCGGGAATTGTGGCCGATTCTGACCCGGAAAAAGAATATCAAGAATCGCTGAACAAAGCGCGGGCACTGGCAGTAGCCGTTGAAATGGCAGAGACCAATGCAGTCTTCTCGCGCCCACTACAAGGTGAAAATGGAGGTGCAGCATGATTGCTGTTATTGATAACTACGACTCCTTTACTTACAACCTGGTGCAATATCTGGGCGAATTAGGCTGTGAGGTGCAGGTGTATCGTAACGACGCGCTGACTCCAACGCAACTGGCGGAGCTGAATCCCAGCCAGATTCTCATCTCTCCTGGACCGGGTGAACCGGATGATGCCGGGATATCCAAGGACGTGATACGCAGCCTGGGTTCAAGCATTCCTATTCTGGGTGTGTGTCTGGGGCATCAGTGTATCGGAGAGGTCTTTGGCGGAAAGGTGATCCGAGCAGCGCGTTTGATGCACGGCAAGATTTCTCCGGTTTACCACCAAGGCGAGGGTCTGTTTTGCGGTTTACCCAGCCCGTTTGCGGCGACGCGCTACCATTCCCTGATTGTTGACCAGGCAATTCCTGAGGTATTAAGGGTTACAGCCACAACACAGGAAGGTGAAATTATGGGTTTACAGCATGCCAGTTTGCCCATCTACGGTGTACAGTTTCACCCCGAGTCGATTCTGACAGAGGGTGGCAAACAGATCTTATCCAATTTTCTCAACCTTGTTCATTAGACCCGGGTTGAAGCTCTTTAAATAACGAGGTGAAGTATGTTAAAACCCTATTTGCAAAAAGTGATTTCTTTTCAAAACCTGAGCGACAACGAAGCTCAGGAAGCCATGACAATCATTATGACAGGCCAGGCAACGACAGCCCAGATTGGCGCTTACCTTGTGGCGCTGCGAATGAAAGGTGAAACAGTGGATGAAATTATCGGTTCTGCGCGTGCTATGCGCCTGCAGGCTAACCGAGTAATGGTTGAGATGGGAGATCAGCACCTGGTAGATATCGTGGGAACCGGTGGAGATGGCTCCAATTCATTCAATATCTCCACTACAGCGGCGTTTGTGATTGCAGGGGCGGGTAAGCGGGTGGCCAAACATGGCAACCGGGCGGCTTCCTCGCGCTGCGGCAGTGCGGATGTATTGGCAGCCCTGGGGGTAAAGCTGGAGTTGACCTCTCAACAGGTAGCGACCTGTATTGAAGAAATTGGAATAGGTTTTATGTTTGCTCCAATGTTTCACCCGGCAATGAAATATGCAATAGGTCCGCGGAAGGAAATTGGTCAACGAACCATTTTTAACATCCTGGGGCCATTGACCAACCCGGCAGGTGCCACCCACCAACTGGTGGGGGTGTATGACCCAACCTTAACCGAAACGCTGGCAAAGGTATTGGGTTCGCTGGGAACCCAGGCGGCTTTTGTGGTACATGGTGATCATGGTATGGATGAATTGACTACCACAGGATGCAACCGGGTCAGTCACTTGAAGGATGGAAAGGTAACCAGTTTTGAATTTGATGCACATTCTCTAGGTTTACGTGCATCGGCAGACGACGATTTGCTGGGCGGCGATCCGCAGTTAAATGCACAGATGTTGATGGATATTCTTTCCGGTAAGGATGAAAGCCCACGCCGAGATGTGGTGCTGCTCAACAGCGCGGCTGCGTTGGCATCTGAGGATGGCAACCTGGCCGCCGGGATTCGTGAGGCAGAGCGATCTTTAAACAGCGGCGCGGCGCTGGAGCGTTTGAATGCATTGATTGATTTTTCGCAAAGGGTGGCTGCATGACGATCCTGGATGAGATTTTTGCGACTAAACGGGTTGAAGTGCAGGAACGTATGAAGGCGTGTTCTCTGGCAGAAATGCGCCGGGAAGCTGAACTGCAGACGCCTGTATTGGATTTTACCGGCGCATTGAAACGCAAATCAGCAGCTGACACACTACAGCTGATTGCTGAAGTCAAATGTGCTTCGCCTTCTAAAGGGCTACTGGCGCCAAATTTTGATCCTTTGAGATTGGCATCCATATATACACAAAACGGGGCGGCAACCATCAGCGTATTGACCGATGAGAAATACTTCAAAGGATCGCTTGACTATTTGCGACAAATTGGTGGATTAACCCCGCGATTGCCGCTGCTGCGCAAGGATTTTATCTACCATCCGTATCAGGTGTTGGAGGGGAGGGCGGCCGGTGCGGATGCGATTTTGCTGATTGCAGCATCTCTGGATATGGTGCAATTGCAGGAATTGAAGACTCTGACAGAAGAGCTGGGCATGACAGCTTTGATCGAGGTGCATAATGCTGAGGAGCTGGAGCGGACGCTACGGGTCGCACCAGCGTTGGTGGGGATCAATAACCGTGATTTGCATACTTTCAATGTGAGTCTGGAAACCTGTTTGCAATTGAAAGTGCTGATCCCTGAGGGAGTGTGTGTGGTTGCGGAGAGCGGGATTCATACTCGGGCGGATGTGGTGCGCCTGGAAACAGCTGGAATGGATGCCATGCTGGTAGGTGAAGCGTTGGTAACGGCGGTAAACCCAGGGTTGAAGATACGGGATTTATTAGCATGCACATAAAAGTCTGCGGAATCACTCGTCTGGAAGATGCACTGTTCTGCGCTGAGACCGGGGTAGATTATCTTGGCTTCAATTTTTACCCTGCCAGCCCGAGGTATATTTCCCCGGAACAATGTCTTAATATTTGTACAGTTCTGAAAATAACCAGCATAAATATAAAACTGGTAGGTGTCTTTGTGGATGAGACAGTGGACAATATTCAGAAAATACTGAAGACCTGTGGATTGGACCTGGCGCAATTAAGCGGGAATGAGGCAACAGAAGATTTGCTGAGGCTGGGTAATCAGGCGTTCAAAGCGGTTCGCCCGGTGGATGAAACGGATGTGGGTTATTTACAAGCAATCCCATTACGGAAAGGTCCCCCGGCATTTCTGGTGGACGGTTATCGTAAGGGTTTGTATGGCGGCACTGGTGAGACTGCAGATTGGCGGATGGCAAGTGAATTGGCTTTACGGTACCCGATCTTTCTGGCTGGCGGGTTGACCTCTCTGAATGTACGGGAGGCAATCCAGCATGTACGGCCGTGGGGGGTGGATACCGCTTCAGGGGTAGAAAGTGCGCCTGGTGTGAAAGACTTAAGGAAAATCCGCGCATTTGTAAATGCTGTGAGAATGGAGGATTAAGATAAATGATACAGACAAGTTTATCCAAAAAATTTGGAAGATATGGCGGGCAGTTTATCCCGGAGACGTTGGCACCGGCAGTAGCTGAACTGGAAGCTGCTTACCTGACCCTGCGAGATGATGCTGTTTTTCAGACTGAATTGAACGGGCTGCTCTCCACGTATGTGGGACGGCCGACGGCATTGAGCAAAGCCAGCCGATTGACAACCAGCCTGGGTGGAGCGCAAATTTATCTAAAACGTGAAGACCTGGCGCATTCCGGGGCGCATAAGATCAACAATGCGCTTGGCCAGGCAATGGTAGCGCGGTTTATGGGTAAGCAGAGGATCATCGCTGAGACCGGCGCGGGGCAGCATGGGGTGGCGACGGCCACGGTATGCGCGCTGTTGGGGTTGGAGTGCGTGGTGTATATGGGTTCGGTGGATATGGCGCGCCAGCAACCAAATGTGTTGCGGATGCGCCTGTTGGGTGCTGAAGTGCGCGCGGTAGACAGCGGCACGCGCACCCTCAAAGATGCTGTGAATGAGGCTATTCGTGATTGGGTGACAAATGTGGATGATACCTATTACCTGTTAGGCTCGGCATTAGGCCCACATCCTTATCCGACGATGGTGCGTGATTTTCAGGCAGTTATAGGGCAGGAAGCACGCCGACAGATGCTGGAAACCATTGGACGCTTACCGGATGCGTGTATCGCCTGTGTCGGCGGCGGCTCGAATGCAATCGGCTTGTTTGACGCTTTCAAGAATGACCTGAAGGTAGAGCTGATTGGTGTTGAAGCTGGCGGGCTGGGGATTCCCAGTGGAAGACATGCCGCGCGTTTTGGCGACCCACAGCGCGGGCGTTTGGGCGTTTTACACGGCACCTATACCTATGTTTTGCAGAATGAAGATGGCCAGATCGCCGATACGCATTCCATTTCGGCTGGTCTGGATTACGCTGCGGTGGGGCCGGAACACAGTTATCTGCGAGAGATCGGAAGGGCAACCTATACTTCGGCGACCGACGAAGAAGCAATGGCTGCGTTTTTACGGCTGGCGAGGGAGGAAGGTATTTTACCTGCCCTGGAATCCGCACACGCCGTTGCGGAAGCGATTCGCCAGGCGCCTTTGAGAGGACAGGATGAGGTTTTACTGGTCAATCTCTCCGGGCGTGGTGATAAAGATCTGGATACTGTCACGCAGGTGTTGGCAGAACAGGGGAGGCATTAATGGAACATGGAAGCAATCAACCGAGGGAAGGAAGCAGTATGTTTGGATTAGCACACATTGAGTCTGTGTTTCAGGCGACGCGGGCGGATGGCAGGGCGGCTCTGATGCCTTACCTGACGTTGGGATACCCGCAGCGCTCGTTGGAGGTGATTGAAGCAGCGGTGCGCGGCGGTGCGGACATGCTTGAACTGGGCATGCCCTTTTCGGATCCTTTAGCGGACGGACCAACTATTCAACGTTCCACGCAGGCGGCTTTGCAGAATGGGATGACAATTGCCGGCTGCATTGCAGATGTAGCCGAATTGCGCAGCCGTGGGGTGACTCTGCCTGTTTTCCTGATGGGTTATTGCAATCCGCTGCTGAATTATGGGCTGGAGCGCTTTGTAAAGGATGCCAGCCGGGCAGGCGTGGATGGGTTCATTATCCCGGATTTACCATTGGAGGAGGCTGCAGAATTGGCCGTTTATTGCCGCCTGTATGAGCGTGCTTTGGTATATCTGGTTTCGCCAAACACACCGGAGGAACGCCTGAAATGTTTAGCACAAGAGACCGGTGGTTTTCTATATATGGTGTCGGTGACCGGGGTGACCGGCGCACGGCAATCACTGGCTGATAATTTGGGAGAGTTTGCCGCCAGGGTTAGGAGGTTGACCGCGAAACCGCTGGCAGTTGGTTTTGGGATCGCCACGCCGCAGCAAGCCGCAGTGGTGGGAAAATTGGCGGATGGGGTGATTGTTGGTTCGGCGATCATACAGGTGATTGATGCACATCCGGGAGATCCTGAGAGGGCGGTGGAGGAGTTTGTGAGTGACCTGGCACGGGCTGTGGGGGTTGGGTGAGCTCGCACTGAGGTAAAGAGTAAATCCCAGGATGGTCTGGGAGGGCGCGTTCGCATCGGGTGGGTCGGGTAGTTGATAGATTGATTTACTGCCGGTTCAGACCCACCCTTGTCCTAGGTGTGTTGGGCGTCGGGTAGATACGGGGTTCCTGCGCTTGTCTCCTTCCCTCACATAAAGACGATCTCCTCACATTCGTTTGGAGCGTTACACGTCGGGACAATGTAAGTTTCACGTCGGGGCGTTTCGCGGTATTCGTTCATTCGTCTCCTTCGCTTACAAAAAGACGATCTCCTCACATTCATTCGGAGCGCTGCGCGTCGGGACAACTTCGTTACGACTCCTTTGCTGCGCTCGGAGCGCGTTGCGTTTTCGTTGAGAAAAAATCCAATCGGAACGAATGTGTTTCCGGGAAATGACCGGTATAGGTGGGGGTGGCTGCGAAGGGAGAGCCAGAGTTGCTGTTTTTTTGCCGGTATTCGTTTTGGAACGAATAGGGAACGAATGCTGAAGCAGGAAATGGAAGAGCAGTAATGAGTAATGCGTAATGAGAAATTAGTAATGCGGAAGAAATGGAAGCAGGGAATAGGAATGCTAAAGTAGGGACCAGGTAAAGGTGATGACTATGTGGTTGTTAATGTACAGATTAAGATTATGTTGGGATCAGATACTGCCTTATATGTTCTTGTGGGCAAGGTGGTATCTTGATACCAGGGGTAAATTGCTTTTTGCTCCGTAGTTTTTATATCACAATAGTTTATGACATTTTTATTATAGAATAAAAGTTCTAATAAATCAAGCCCCAATTAGATAAAAAAATCAGGGTGGGCCGGCCAAACAATAAGCAGAGAAGGGCGAGACAGCGGATTATTCATGATGCGTCTGGATGAAATTGCTTTGATAGCGAGGTCCCTGAGGGGTGGATTGATTTTCCGAAAAAAAGGCCATTGAAAGATTTCCGTTTTTCTGATACAAACAGAGTTGAGATGACAGGGTGATGAATAAGGGCAGGAATAATATTCATCTTTAAAAGGAGAACCGATGAGTGTAAATCAATTGATCGCACGTGCACAGGTACCCAAGGAACAAACATGGAATCTTGAAAGTATTTTTCCAGGGGTTGCGGATTGGCAAACAGCGATTCGAGATGTGGAGAAACAATTGCCCATATTGGCTGCCTGGCAGGGAAAAATGGACAGGAGCCCTAAAGAATTGCTACGCTGTTTCCAGGAGAGTGAAGCCGCTGAACGACTAGCCGGGAAGATTCAGGTATATGCCATGCTGGCCAGTTCTGTGGATGCCGGAGATCAGGAGGCTTTAGGACGGATGGGCCAGGCGCGCAGCCTGGCTGTTCGTTTGGATGCGGCTCTGGCCTTTATGGAACCGGAGTTGATTGCAATCGGTTTTGAGAAATTGTATCAATGGTGCCGGGAAGAATCCGGATTGTCTTCGTATCAATTTTATTTTGAACAACTGGAACGCAAACAGACACACGTTGGTTCCCAAGAAGTGGAAGCAGTGCTGGCATTGGCAAACGAACCGCTGAATGCATCCTCCCAAACGCACAGTGCATTGAACAATGCCGATTTAACATTTGCACGGGCGATTGATTCAGATGGAATAGCTATTGAAATTGGACAGGGGAATTTTGATGCACTGATCACGCACCCTGACCGGGAAGTGCGCCGCACAGCTTGGGAAAACTACGCGGACGGCTATTTGAAGTTAAAGAACACGTTTGCAGCGATTCAGACCGGCGGTTTCCAAAAAGATGTCTTTTTGATGCGCGCGCGTGGTTTTCAATCCTCTCTGGAATCTTCGCTTTTCCCCAACAACCTGCCTGTTACGGTATTTCATAACCTGATCGATACTTTCCGCACCAATCTACCCACCTGGCATCGCTATTGGGAATTGAGAAGGCGCTACCTGGGCTACGACACCTTTCATATTTACGACGCCAAGGCACCTCTACATCTGAAGCCTCCGGTTATTCCTTACCGCCAGGCTGTGGATTGGATCTGCGAGGGAATGCGACCGCTGGGAGAAGAATATGTTTCAATTTTACGGCGTGGGGCAACCGATGAGCGCTGGGTGGATTGGGCGGTGAATAAAGGGAAACGCCAGGGTGCATTTTCTAGCGGGGTGTATGACACGACTCCGTTCATCATGATGAGCTATAACGACAATGTCTTCAGCATGAGTACACTGGCACATGAATTAGGCCACTCACTCCATTCGTATTACTCGAGGAAACATCAGCCCTACGTTTATGGGCGCTATTCTTTATTCGTTGCTGAAGTTGCATCCAATTTTAATCAGGCAATGGTGCGTGATTATTTACTGCGCACGCAAACGGATGCAGCTTTTCAACTGGCGCTGATCGAAGAAGCCATGTCTAATTTTCACCGCTACTTTTTTATCATGCCGACCCTGGCACGTTGGGAGCTTGAAATGCATGAACGCATCGAAAGCGGGCAGCCGATGAACGCCGCGATCATGAACAAACGCTGCGCGGATTTATTCCACGAAGGTTTTGGGGATGACGTGGTGTATGATGCCGAACGAATGGGCATCACCTGGGCACAGTTTTTACACATGTATATGAATTTTTATGTATACCAATATGCCACCGGGATTTCCGGCGCACATGCCCTGGTGGAAAGGGTTTTGGACAAGGGGACTGACGCGGTCCATCATTACCTGCAATTTCTGAGTGCCGGCGGATCACTCTACCCGATTGATGCTTTGAATACCGCCGGGGTGGACCTGACCAGCCGGGTACCGGTGGAAAAGGCTTTCCAAACTATGGGTGAGCTGGTCGACCGCTTTGAAAGCTTATTGTAAAGAAATTTTTACAGGAATTTCATAGGATTCGATTAAGCCATCCTGCATACTGGTAAAAAGAAAACAGGCGTATTTGACGCCTGTTTTCATCTGTCTGGTGGAGCCGGCTGGTGATGATAAAAATGGGTCTTAAAAAATTGGGAATGGCAGTGTTAGCGGGGGTTTTGTTTTTCCTATTCTTCAAAATGATGCTATTGATACAAACACCGGGTGGACCGGAATTGGTCCATGGCTGGAAAGTTCAGTTCAATAACCAGATAATCGAGGTTGATTTACCTTACCAGCGTTTTGCTGATCAAAAAACCGCCCTGCTGTTTTCTTACCAACTGAAAGCAACCGGGGAAGACGCATTGGTGATCCCGCATCTTTCGGCGCAAGCCTTCAGCGTATATCTTAATCAGATGTTGATCTATAGTGTTGGGGATCCTGTGGAAGTAAGCGGCAATATCAAAAATTATGCGCATGTGATTAAGCTGCCTTTAACCGAGACGGGAGAAAATCTTCTTGAAATTGAATTATTCAGCCGGGAAAATATTGGTTTTTCTTCCCCTCCTTACCTGACCAGCTTTAGCAATGGCCTGGAAGCCGTGACCCGGATGAATTTTTTCATGCAATATCTATTGTTAATCTCAATGGGTGCGGCATTGATTTCGGGTCTTATTCTTGTGATTCTATCCTTTTCAGATCATCATGGATTTTCGGGAGAGCTGCTTTTTGGTCTGGCTTCCATTTTGAGCGTTGTTTATTGTATAGATTATGTTTATGTACCCACCTGGGGAAGTATTGGGACTGCGTTACTAGTTAAAAAACTTTCGATGATCGCTGCTTATCTAGCTGCTTTGACCTTTTTTGGCGGATTGGAAGTGTATTTTCAAAAACGGATCAAGCTCGCACTCGGTTTCAGTGTGCCGATTCTGATATGTATCATCATTCTGGCTGTACAGGTGAATATCTCCAGTTTATTACTGACAATACCCTATTTGAATGGTGTACTGCTGGGTTTGTTTATAGCCGCTGTTATTTTAATCATCATCAAAATGGAAAAGAGGTTATGGATGATGGTGCCGGTGGTCTGGTTAACCCTATCCATGGCTCAATTGGTGTTGGCGATGAATTTTGATAGGCCCTGGCTGTTTGTGATGCAATATGTGGTAATAATCAGCGCGATTTCGTTTGGCGTAAATCAAATTTTTGAATTTAACCAGGTCTTTCAGGAAAACCGCGAACTGCGCAAAAAAACCAATATTGATCCATTGACGGGCGCCTATAACCGTTCCATCATTGATGCAGGGATTATTCAACCACAGGATACACTGGTTATTTTAGATCTGGATAATTTTAAAACCTATAATGATCATTATGGACAGCAGGTGGGCGACAGCCTGTTGATTGATTTTGTGCATTCGATGCGAGAATCATTGCGAGGAGGGGATATGGTGATTCGTTATGGTTGGGATGAGTTTATGATCGTATTGGGAAAGATACCGATGGAAGATGCCTATAAGGTGATGATAAGAATTCAATATGAATTCCAACGCAAAGTAAACGACAAGAAATTAGATTTTTCCTTTGGCGTGGCCTGTGTAGAAAATTCGGTTGAAGAGGCCATAAAAAAAGCGGACCAGCGGATGTACCAGATGAAATTTGATAAACAAGCCTATTTACCGCGTGGTGAGTTTTAGAGAGTTTTTATAGCATTGTTCCATTAAAAAATACACATTTGAATACCTAATAATTTTGCAGCCAAGGCGTTATTTCTTTTTCCAAATCCTGGGGGAGGAACATACCAATATGGATATGAACCACCATGCCTTGAGGGTCAACCAGAATGGAGGTGGGAAACCCATTAATTCCCATTGCGGTAATCGTTTCACCTTCCAGGTCGAGTAAAACAGGGAAGGTAAGGTTGTTTAATTGCGCAAAGGCGGATGCAACTGACCCCGTCTCACCCGCATTAATTGCCAGGATGGTGAAATTTTCATCCTGATAGGTACGGTAATAGGCTTCCAAATCCGGCATTTCATCACGACAGGGTGGGCACCAGGTAGCCCAGGTATTGATCAATACGAATTTTCCCTGATATTCACTCAGCGTATGGGTGTTGCCGAGAATGTCCGATAAACTAAAATCACCGATGGGCTGCCCTTTGACTGCCTGGTTTACTGTTGTTTCATGCGAGTGGTTTGTGAAAGATAAAAGAGTCACTACTAGAAATAGAGCGACAATAGCGGCGGCTATTTTCCAGTTACGATTTTTTTTGGCATTTTTCAATGCGGTGGCAGATGTTTTCATTTTGGTTGTTACCTCTTGAATTATTTTGTGTTTGCTGATGGTTTTCTCAATTGAGATAACGATGGGATGTTTGCAAATTAATAACCCAAAAAAATTGATTATTCCATTTAGAATTAAGGTCTGCCCTAATTCTATCTTTTTAATGATTAGATCACAAAAGAATGAAAAAGTTGCTATTTTACCTTTTTGGTTTGAATTCAGTTAGGAATCTATAAAAAATTCTGTATAATAATTATCAGGTGTTCCAAATATGGGCATGGGGATCTCAAATTTGGAAAATTAACGTTTTTGCCAGGATTTTTTGATTGGACAGGTTCTTTAATACCTCTTTTCCATACCATATGTGAATAAGAATTTTCTATTGGATTCTTTATAAAAGTGATAAGTGACCAATGAACCAGACGAAATATTATTATATCTCCGGAGAAAAAATGAATCGAAGCATAAGATTTACAGGCATAGTTTTACTTGTATTGGTGCTAACGGTGTTTGCCAGACAGATACCCACGCAGGTTCAGGCAAGGCAAGAAGCCAGCTTAAGCGGCACAGCAGAACGCTGGTCATCGGGAGTAATGGTGGATGGGCCGCTGGAATATGCCGCAATTGCCGGCCGCATGGTAACCAATGCAGCCGCGTTTCGGGCTGACCCAGCAGTTCCAGATAAATACTTTGTTTTTCCGGCACCAGCCGTGCAGCGAACGCTGGAATCTGCAAAGTTTCAAATTATTGAGCGCTCAGAAACCGTTTCAGGTTTTCCACAAATGCAATTGGGCATATACAAATTGGATGGTTCTTTGGTCCAGATGATCAGTACCACAGTTGACCTGGCAACCGCTGAAACAGATGCGTGGCTTGATTTTCAACTGGTTGAAAGTACTTCCGGTATACTTCTTCTTCCCGGACAATTTCTGGCTGTCCATTATACAGGTGGAGACACAACCTTTTCAGTCTATCCTATTTTTGATATTGAGCTGCGCTAAACAGAGGTGAAGTTGAAAACATTTTCTCATAAACGCAGAATATACCTCAGTATTCTGCTGGCGTTAATTTTACTGACGGTGCTCCCGGCGGGGTACGTTTTTGCCAAGGTGCTATTAACCTCTCCGCGGGTATGGCGGGCGACCTTTCAGATGGAAGGATTGCCAACGCAAGTTTCAGAAGTTGGACGGGGACTGCACTGGGCACAATATCATACCAAGGATAATCAATATGATATATTCCCGATGCAGGGATCGTTATTTCAGATAGGAGAAGCTTATTTTCTGGTTCCGGAAAATAATACCGACCCTACTGAGCAGGTTTTTCTGGATCTGGTTGTGATTGATCGCGATGGAAACATACAAAAAATAATTTCGCATAGTGAAATCCTGTTTGATTCTGGCGCTGCACCTGCCTGGCAAGCTATCAACTTGGACCTGATTGAACCTTTAATGCCCAGTGATCAACTGGCTTTTGTAGTTAAAACCAATAGCGGCGCAATGGTTGACCTAAAAATTGCTTATGAAGTGGTTGTATATAACATTGGTGAAGAATTGGCTATATTTCTACCCTTGATTATGAAATGAAAGTAGAGAGATGATGATGAAAAAATGTATTTTAAATCTTGTTCTGGTCAGTTTTTTGGTGGTGAGTGTTTTGTTTGGGGCATTATCGGGGTATGTAAAAGCTCAAACCGAAATCACCGGTTTGGAAATGGTTGTTAATGGGGATCAATTGGAATGGTACACAGAATGGACGGTTTCCGGATATCAATTAAGAATTATTTTGCCGGATAATAATATCTTGGAGGAGAGTTTCGCGGATGATCAAATCCCCGTTTTTTCTCTGATGAATGGCAAAAGTGAATCAATTGCAAATGGTTTGTATGGGTTTCGTTTGGTGGGAATAGCAACCGGTACGCCACCGATAAGAAATGAAGACCAGTTTTTGGAAACAAAAGAAGGATTGGTTTGGGAAGGCATATTCCGGATTGAGAACGGGAGAGTGGTGATTCCCAGCGATTCAGGGATAAGTGAAATGGGTATTCAACCCATGGATCTGGTTACTGCTGATGATCATATTGTAACGGGCAGTTTGTGTGTGGGTTTTGATTGTGTCAATAACGAAAGTTTTGGCTTTGATACAATCCGGCTAAAGGAAAATAATACACGGATTAAATTCGATGATACCAGCGCAACAGCCGGATTCCCTGCTACCGACTGGCAACTTACGGCTAATGATTCGGCCAGCGGTGGATTGAATAGATTTTCGATTGAGGATATAACCAACAGTAAGAATATTTTTACCCTGGAGGCAAATGCACCGACCAATTCCCTTTATGTGGATGATAGAGGTAATGTGGGATTAGGTACCAGTAATCCTATTTTAGAACTTCATCTTTTGGATAGCGATACGCCAGCAATTCGCATGGATCAGGATAGCTCCGGAGGGTTCACAGCACAAATTTGGGATGTGGCTGGGAATGAGGCTAATTTCTTTATCCGGGATGTGACCGGTGGTTCGAGATTGCCGTTCCGCATTCGACCGGGAACTCCAACAAATACTCTGACCTTGATAGAGACTGGGTATGTAGGGATTGGAACATGGTCACCAGAAGCTAAGCTACATGTGATTGGCAATGCTATCTTTGAAGGTTATATCGTGGAACGTTCGGATGAAGCCTCAAAGGAGAATTTTTCGGTGGTTGATGCGCAGGATATTTTGGCGAAGCTGGCCGAGATTCCGATAACCAGCTGGAATTATATTGATGATGCGGCAAAAAGCCTACATATTGGCCCGATGGCGCAGGATTTTTATGCGGCTTTTGGTTTGGGAATGGACGACAAACACCTGGGTGCCCTGGATGTGAACGGGGTCAATCTGGCGGCTATTCAGGAATTGAACCGTCAATTAATTGAAAAAGATGAACAGATTGAAGCGTTAGAAACCAGGGTTAAAATGTTAGAAACTCAATCTCCCGGTTCGGCAACAACGAACCTGGTTCTGCCGATGGCGTTTGGTTTCATTGGTCTACTGGCCGGCGCCTGGTTGGTGCGTAAAAAGCAATAAAGCAAGATTCAGGTTATTGTAAACACCCGGATCCTGTATTGGTAGATCCGGGTGTTTTTTATCGCCAGTTGACCGGGACCTGTTGGTTGAGATGCAGTAATTTGCCGGTTTTGTTTTTTACGGACAGTGTTGTAACCGAAGCCGGCGCAATACGCAGGTAATTGAAATTTTTCAGAGGTAAGCTGATCATTGCCCCGACACTATGGCGCACAATACTGCCGTGGGTGAAGACAGCAATCAGCGCAGGGGAGGGATGCTGCTCAGCCAGGGAGTAAATGGTTTTTTCAACGCGTTGAAGGACGGATACGGCGCTATCCCCTCCCGGGCTATGCATCTCAACTGGGTTGCGTTGAAAAGCCTGCCACTGTGGGTCTTGTTCCAGGGTCCTGAAGTCCACGCCCTGCCATTTGCCGAAGTTTACCTGGTTAAAACCCGGTTCGATGGCAACTGGCAGATTGAGAGCTTTTGCAAGAGGGGCGGCTGTCTGGCGGGCGCGTAACAGCGGACTGGAAAAGATAAAATCTATGGGTAAATGGCTTAAAGCGATGGCGAGCTGGCCGGCCTGGGTAAAACCCTCGGCATTCAGGGGGCTGTCGATCTGCCCGGCGAGTGCTTCGTCTACATCATCAGTATCACCGTGTCGGATAAATAAAAAGGTTGTCATGGTCTTTTAGTTATTACCTCAGGTCTGTAGTAAATGTGGAAGATGCCTGGGCGGTTGCTTCCCGGGCATCTTCCAACGAAGGGAGTAATGCACTGAAATGATCAGTACATACAATCTAATTGTACCAATAATCCGATGATGATAGGGGAGTATCGGTTGATCAATTGCGCAGTGAAGGGCGAGGCATGGGGTATTGGACGGGCAGTGAAAATTCTTCTGACCTCGCCCGTACGGAATGCTGAGCAAAATGGGGATTATTTTTTTTGGGGTTTGTTTTTTGGTGGAGGCGGTTTGAGGCTATCGAGAAGCTGCTGGCAGACTATCTGATTAATAAAAGGAACATGGATATTTTCTTCCTGACGCATTATGACTGTTAAAGAGGTGGGGTTGATTGCCAGACGCTGGAATGCATTGATGGGCATATTCAGGTAATGCGCCACCAATAAGCGGATTGAATCGGAGTGGCTGAAACAAGCGATCAGGTCTTGTTGTTCATATTGCTGGTTGATAGCCTCTACACCATCTATGAGGCGTTTCTGCGCTTCAGGAAAACTTTCTCCTCCAGGAAAACGCATTTCCTGTGGATTGTGTTGAACGGTTTTCCATAATTTTGTACGGCCTAATTGTTTTATGGATTTACCCTGCCAATCACCAAAATCGATTTCCAGCAATTCGAGGTTGGTTTGGACAGACAATTGTAATTGTTGGGCGAGGGGCGCGGCGGTTTCCATTGTGCGATCCAATGGGCTGGACCAGATGGCTTTGATTGGCAGATTTTTCAGGATGCCGGCAATGGTTTCGGCCTGTTGAAGGCCGCGCTGGTTGAGATGAATACCCGGCAAACGGCCGGCCAGTTTTTTGCCCACCCAATCGTTTTCTCCGTGACGGATTAGCAGAATAGTTGCCATGTTATGGAGTTTTTCCTTTTTTTAAGCCCTCAGTTTGGTCTTTGCGCCAGGCAGCTACCCGGGCAGCTATCTGCGCTTCATAGCCCTGGTCTGAGGGTTTATAGAAATGCTTGCCGACCAGTTGATTGGGGAGGTATTGTTGGGCGACAAAATGATCGGGAAATTCATGCGGATAGAGATAGCCTTCGCCATGTCCGAAGCCTTTGGCGTCGCGGCTGCTATCCATCAAATGGATAGGAACCTGCCCCATTCCTTCTTCTTCCATCAATTTTCGGACTTTAAAATAAGCCATAGCGGAATTGGATTTGGGTGCAGTTGCCAGATAGAGGGTGGCTTCTACGATGGGGAAAATGCCTTCGGGCATGCCAATGAATTCATAGGCTGCGGCGGCGGCATTGGCAACGACCAGTGCCTGCGGGTCTGCCAGGCCAATGTCTTCGCCGGAGAGAACAATCAGGCGGCGCAAGATGAAGCGCGGGTCCTCGCCGGCGGCCAGCATTTTTGCCAGCCAATACAAGGCTGCATCCGGATCACTGCCGCGGACTGATTTAATAAATGCTGATATGGTATCGTAATGCGCATCACCATCTTTATCATACAATACGGCGCGTTTCTGAATGGAATCCTGCGCATCTTTCAAAGTAATGTGGATGGTTTGATTAGCATCCGGGGTGGTGGTTTCTACTGCCAGTTCCAGCGCGTTCAATAAGTTGCGGGCATCACCACCGCTCATGCGCATGAAATGATCGCGCGCCTCTTCATCGAGGAGGATTTTTCGATTGCCATAGCCATGGGTAGGATCGGTTAAGGCGCGTTCGATGATCTTTTTCAGGTGCTCTTCTGTGAGTGGTTCCAATTGGAAGACACGGGAGCGCGAGACCAGGGCAGGGATTACATCAAAGTAGGGGTTTTCGGTGGTCGCACCAATTAAAGTCACCATGCCACTTTCCACATGCGGTAAAAGGGCATCCTGCTGGGCTTTATTCCAGCGATGAACTTCGTCGATAAAGAGGATGGTACGCTGCTGGTAAAGTTTGCGGCGTTCTTCGGCCAGCGCAATTACCCGGCGTAATTCGGCCACGCCGGCCAGGACGGCGGATATTGTTTCGAATTGGGCTTTGGTATGCAGGGCAATCAACTGCGCCAGGGTCGTTTTCCCGGTACCGGGCGGACCGGTAAAGAGGATGGATGAGAAGAGACGATCAGCCTGGATGGCACGGCGAAGGATTTTGCCTTCTCCGATGATATGTTCTTGTCCAATGTATTCATCAAAGGTGCGCGGACGCATGCGGGCGGCGAGTGGGGCTTCCTGCTGCATGCGCTCCTGCATGGCATGTTGAAACAAGTCTGTCATGGGTTATCCTGCTTTCCAAGTCAGTATAACGGTTTCAGCATGCCGCTGCAAACCGTTGTGAAAATTTCACACCTTCTATTTTACTGCGAATCTTTGGTTATTTGTTCTAAAAACGCCTGTAATCGGGGAATTTCTTTAACCATCTCAGCCAAGTAAGCTGGCGTGTTGGTCAGATTGTCTTCTCTGGCTTCCTCATCAATTTTCTTGGAGAGGTCAAACATTTTTTCAGCCTCAAAGGTAGCCGAAACCCCTTTGAGATTATGGGCAGTTTTCTGCACCAGGCCTGGATCATTGTTTTCATAGGCTTCTTTTAATTGCTGGTGGAGTTCGCGGGCCTGAAGAATATAATCGGAAAGCATTTCAATGAAAAACGCTTTATCATCTCCAAAGCGTTCGAGAGCGATATCGATATTCAGAGGAGCATGCAGTGGTTGGGTGTGGATAGCGTTTTTCGCTTGCATTTGAGGGCGCGGAGGTCTTGTGAAACTGACACCGACCCATTTATCAATGGTTTCAAGGACTTCCTCAATTTTTAATGGTTTGGAAAGGTAATCATCCATGCCGGCATCCAGACAGCGCTCGCGGTCACCTTTCATGGCGTGGGCGGTCATGGCGATAATGGGGATGTGTTCGCCTTCCGTTTCGTTTTGACGGATCGTATGGGTCGCTTCCAGGCCATCAAATTCAGGCATCTGTACATCCATTAAAATAATGCTATAGGGATAATCCTTCAAAGCTTCAAGAGCTTCGTAGCCATTATTGACAACATCAATGGAATATCCGGCTTTTTGCAGTAAAACGACTGCCAGTTTTTGATTGATGGGGTTATCTTCCGCCAGCAGAATCCGGGCGAGATGGCGTTTCTCTTCACTCAATGTATGCCTTGTAACGATACTGGTTTTGTATTTACCAGTTTTGCGCAGTTTTTTAACGAAAATGGAAAGAATGGCATCATATAATTGTTGTTGTTTGATGGGTTTCAGCAGATATCCGGCACATCCCATCGCTTCCAGCCGACTGGCATCACCACGGGTGCCCATCGACGTGAGAATTACAGTAATCACATCTTTAATGGTCTTGTCGGCTTTGATGGCTTTCAGGGTTTGTTCACCATCCATTTCCGGCATTTGCATATCCAACAAAACCAGCTCGTATGGCTGGCCGACATTGGCAGCGGATTTCAGCATATCAATCCCCATTTGCCCACCGGTTGCCAATGAAACCCGCAGCCCAAAGTTTTCCAGGGTCTTATCCAAAATCATTCGGTTGGTGGCGTTGTCATCAATGACCAGAACGTGCATATTCTTCAAGTCCACCGGGACTTTATATTCAGTTTCTTCTTTTTTGCTGGTTTGTTTACGGAAGCGAGCCGTAAACCAGAAAGTGGACCCTTCGCCCGCTATAGAACGGACGCCAATATTTCCACCCATTAATTCGGATAATTGTTTAGAGATGGAAAGCCCCAGCCCTGTTCCACCATATTTGCGGGTTGTGGAACTATCCACCTGGGTGAATTGATTAAAAATAACTTCCTGGCGGCTTTCCGGAATGCCTATACCGGTATCAGATATTTCAAAGCGGATAATAACTTCACTTGCATTTTCTTCTTCTTTATGGACACGCACCACCACTTCACCGCGCTCCGTGAATTTGATCGCATTACCCATCAGATTGACCATGATCTGACGCAAACGTCCGGGGTCACCATTCAGGTAGGAAGGTGTGTCGTGATAGATCAGGCAGGCCATTTCAAGGCCTTTCTTCTCGGCACGCTCCGCCATCGTGGAGGTAACCGATTCTACCGTAGCCCGCAGATCAAAGTCGATTTCTTCCAAGTCCAGGTGCCCGGCCTCAATTTTGGAGAAATCCAGAATATCATTAATCAGGGTGAGCAGGGTGTCGGCACTTTCGCGAGTCATGTTCAAATAATCGGCCTGTTCCGGATTTAATGGGGTGCCCAGGGCTAATTCCACCATGCCCATGATTCCGTTCATCGGTGTGCGGATTTCATGGCTCATATTGGCAAGAAATTCGCTTTTGGCTCTGTCGGCTGCTTCGGCTTGCATTCGGGCTGTTACCAACTCGGTAATATCATGGTAAATAGCCAGTACCCCGATAATTTTTTGATCTTCAATCAGCGGTACTCCGGCAATTTCCACATCTACCAGACTGCCGTCTTTACGTTTGCGCTGTCCAAAGAGATTGACGGTTTTCCCCTTAATAGTTTGTTCGGTCAACGCCTTGCCTTCGCTTATGATGTCCGGGGGCGCCACCAGGTCATCCAGATTTTGACCGATGATTTCATTAACCTGGTAACCGTAAAGTTCTTCAAATGCCGGATTACACATCAGGATGGATTCGTTTGCATCCAATGTAACAATGGCTACCGGGCTATTTTTAAATAGGGTTTCGAAAAATTGTTTTTGTTTGCGGGTTTCGGCATCGGCGATTTTTTGCATATCAATATTGCGCATTACAAAAATATTGCCGGCGGTTTCATTTTCCAAGGGGACGGGATATTTTGAGACGAGGTGCCAGCCCGGAATGGCGGGCAGCTGAACTTCCACACCTTCCGGTGAATATAGATCTAAGTCGATTTGGTATTCCCCAAAAAACACTTTAACAAAGGACCGGCCAATAATTTTTTTATAAGAGGTTTCCAGGGTTTTTATCACTGCATAATTACAGCGTATAATCTTTCCCAGTGTATCGGTTATAACGACCATATCAGTGACTGCGTCGAAGGTGGCTTCCCAGGTACGTTTGGCTTTGCCAATGATCGCTTCAATTTCGGCGCGTTCTTTTATTTCGCGGCTGAGGTCTTCATTTTTGGCAGCCAATTCATTGGTTCGATGTTGAATAATCTCTTCCAGAGAGTCACGATACATGTTCAGGTTCTGGTGTCTTTTACCGGTGAAGTACCCCAAAATAGCTAAAATGAATGGCGCTAAATCGAGTAAATATGTAGTGGGCGATTTTTGATGCAGCAGGACTATATTTTCGAAGGTGAGCGGCAGCTGGATATATGATAATGCTGTAACAATTCCCATTAAAGGCAGTAATGCGCCAAATAAGAAACCGAAGAAAATATATTGTAGAATTATAGAAGCGTGCCCTTTAGCGTTTATTGACATAAGCGTATCTCTCGGAATTCTCAGGAAACTGATTGTATATTGATTATATGATGATTTATCACAGAAACGCTACAATTAATTGGTATTTTGGGCAATATTTATCAAATATTTACGATCAAAATCCGTGAACCACTCAATAATAAACAAGAATGAGGTTTTAAAATGCCCGAAGTGATTGTTTTTGACAAGGCAGGAGATTTTTTAAAAGAGACACTGGATTTGTTACTGGAACACGAGGCTGAAAATAATTTGATATTAGGCCTTGCAATGCAGATCTATAAAAATCCGGGTAAGTGGGAAATTCCTCCTTTCTTTGCTGTCGTAAAAGAAGATCAAAAATGTATTCTGGCAGCTTTGATGACACCACCGCGCAGCATGATATTAACCGCTTTTATACAAGAATCAGCGCCGGCTTTGAGTTTTCTGACGGATACACTGTGGCAGATGGGTGTAAGTGTAAGCGGCGTGAACGCAGAGAAAAGGCTTGCTAACCAGTTTGCTCACTTATGGTCCCACCGCGCTTCTTTTCTGCCAAAATTGCAGATGAACGAACGGGTTTACCGGTTGGACAAGGTGCTGCCATTACCTGGTGTGCAAGGCACTATGCGGTTAGCAGGCGTAGAGGAATCTGAATTGTTAATCCAGTGGGGTTGTGCTTTTCACCGTGAGGGATTGGGAAAAGCAGATGACGAAGGTATGCGAAAAATTATCCAAAAGAAAATTGGAGACGGAGAATTGTTCTTATGGTGTGTGGATGGAAAGGCATTCGCCATGGCGGCAAAAACCAGAGAGACGGTTCACGGCGTAGTCGTCAGCCTGGTGTATACCCCTCCGGAAAATCGGGGAAAGGGCTATGCCACCCAGTTAGTTGGTGAATTATCGCAATTGATGTTAGCCAGCGGACATTCTTTCTGTGCTTTATTCACCGACCTGGCTAACCCAACTTCCAATTCGATTTATCAAAAAATAGGGTATTACCCGGTTGGGGATATGGATGAATACGTTTTTCTACCCATGGTTTAAAGATGTAGAAATGGTTGAACGCAGTTCACCCCAACGTACTCGACTAGCAGACGCTACAATCCGCTTTTCACTGAAATACTGGTAGTTCACCCCAACGCAACCGGCTTCCAGCGCTTATGGAGCCAGGTTGGTTAAGAAAGCTGTTATTTCTTGCGGTTGTTGGTAGCGTAATGTGGCCGCAGTGATCCCGGCGAGTGTTTCAGAAAAGTCCGCTTTGGGTGATAAAACTGTGAGAATGGGAATAGCATTAGCAAATGCAAAACCGGCTTCTATGCCCAGACCGGTACCTTTGTTGGTGTATTCGACCATCAGATAACGCGATTGGCGAATTAACTCAAATGATTTTTGCATAAGATCAGC
The DNA here is from genome assembly GCA_002840755.1 of Chloroflexi bacterium HGW-Chloroflexi-10. GTDB lineage: Bacteria > Chloroflexota > Anaerolineae > Anaerolineales > Anaerolineaceae > UBA6170. The sequence goes on from PHBZ01000003.1 coordinate 146,020, forward strand.
CGCGGTGAAATGGATAAGCCCCCAATTTTCCAGATCGCGGGCAACACAAATCGTTTTATAACCAGCCTGGCGGTTGGCGGCAGTAATAGCCTCTATCAAACTGCGATTTTGATGATCGGGGTAGTATTTAATGGCCAGATAAATTTTTGGCAGGTTTAGCGTTTCATCCATGGTTTGAAGTTGAGCAAGGCTTCCGGGTCCATCCATTCACCTTCAAATTGAATGGCGCGGTCGTCGATAGACAAGAATGCCTGAGGTTTGTGGGTGGCGAATTCAACCTGAGGAAAGCCGTTTGCCTCCATCCAGGCTTGCATGGCTTCAATACCGCCAGCCTGGTGGCTACGTGAGCTGTATACTACCACTTTGAAATATTCCTGAGCATTTTTCACAAACTCAACTGCACCGGGAGTGGGGATATCATCGATGACGGCTGCACCTTTCCAGCCATTGCGGTACCAATGCAGTACACCATCGAAATCCAGGGATAAAATCGGTTTTGATCTACGTTTACGCTGAGTGGTTGCCATCCTACTCCTGCTTAATCCAGCTTAATTTCGCCTACAAATCCCCAGGTTTTGATATGAATCTTTCGGTCTGACGCCGTATAATTTTCGTTTTTGTAGGCAGCTGAAGAGAAAATATGATCCTGCTTATTGCCATGGATTTTACGATCCATTACAAAAGCATTGGATTCGACAATTACCCCGACACCTTGTGGTTCACGGATGCGGATATCCTGAACAAAACCGTAAATGGAGATTTCCGTAACACCTGTTGGAATTTCGGCAGTGCGGAAATCCAATTCCACGTCGCCAACCAGTACCCAGATTTCCTGGTTGCGCACCTGCCAATTTCCGGTTTCTTCAAATTCTCCCAGAAAGCGAAAAATGAATTCAGCGTTGTTACCTGTCATATTAGGGCGCATGATCAGAAAAACACCAAACAAAATGATCAAAATGGGAAATAAAAATACCCAAAAATCGAACCCAGTCAGTACTTTAATGACCGCCAGGACGCCGATCAGGATCAGGCCAGTGCCCAGAAATAACGTTGTTTTATTTTGCATGGTACCTCATTATATTTAAACGGTTATAAAAAGAAAAGAATTTAATTGGGAAATGTAGAATGTGATTTTTTCCCTTATCCTGATTTACGGATTTTTTTGAAAAAAGTTTCAGGGAATTTGGTTTTAAGCCATTTTGAAAGGCTATCTACCTGGATTTGAGCTATGACAATTGCCAGAATTACAAGGAAGCTCCCAATCCATTGGACAGGTAAAAACCGTTCTTTGAGGAAGATAAAGCCCAAGAGAGCAGCAAAAACGGATTCCATACTGAGGATTAGGGCCGCATCGGTGGGAGGCGCATGTTTTTGACCGATCGCCTGAAGGGTAAAGCCGATGGCGACAGAGGCTATTCCATTATAGATGATTGTCCACCACAATGTAGGGATTTGGAAAATAGCCTGCGGTTCGAAGATGAACCCGGTTAAGAAATTCAGGAAACTGCAAACGAAAAATTGACCGATGGCAAAATGCAATGGGTTGAGACCTTTAACACTGCGGCTTACTACAATCACATGAAAAGCCCACAAGACAGCTCCGGCCAGTTCCAATGCATCCCCTCGGGCGAGGCGCAATTGGCCGCCGGTGCTGAGCAGGAGCATACCAATGACGGCGACAATGGCAGCCACCCAGATTGTCCAGGTTTGTTTTTCGCGCCAGATGAGCCATAAGAGAAACGGGACGAAGACAACATATAAACCGGTGATAAAACCAGCATTACCGGCTGTGGTGGTGATCATACCGGCTTGCTGCAAAGCACCGGCAGCAAACAATAAGACACCGGCGATGGTCACACCCAGCCAACTGGCGCGTGGGATTTGTAATCGGAAGCGGATCAGGGGTAATAAGAGGAGCGCCCCGAGAAGAAAACGCCCGCCATTATAGAAAAATATACTCAGTGATGGTGCGGCCACACGTTGAGCAATAAAACCGCTGCCCCATACGGCGGCTGTGAAAAGCAGAATTAAATCCGCCTGGATGCGCGACAATGATTTAGGTGATTTCATAAATTCCTCTTATTTTTGAATGCTGTATTTTCTCAAAGAATAAGGTTTTGCGGAAGGGCATTCGAACTTAAGCGGAATTTGTTAGAGGGTGGTCTGTTTCAGAATATCATGCGGATAGAGTTCGGAGCGGTTCTGAAACGCCAAAATGCGAGGATTAATGATTTTTCCCTGATCGATATGGATGGCGCGTTTGAGAGTTTCTTCGCGTTCCCATGCCTGTGGTCCGCGCACTATAATGGGTAAATATGGCAAAACGCTTAAGGATATTTCCCATGAAGTTGTATTCCAAAGATAAGAAGAAGTATGGTCTACGGCATAATACCAGGCTTCGCCAACCCTGAACATCGGGTCTTCAAATGTGGTTGGGCGGGAGAATGGAAACCCCATACCTTCATCACGGGCAATATCAATAATGAGTGCATTACGTTTTAAACGGCTAATATCTTCCATGCGCATAAACATGACCGGATGGGTAAAATCCTGGCGGATGCCGTTGAGGATAATGTCAGTCTTTTCAATTTCGTTAATAAATAAATCGCGGCTGCGGTCAGTGTGGATAGCGATTAATTCTCCATCAGCATTAAACCCAAGCTGGTGGTAAGTCGCCTCATAGGATTGGGGAGCAATAAACGTAGAGGATGGGCGGGTATAGACATGCAGATCCTTAAATCCCAACCCTTTAAAAGCCATTAAAGCACCCCGGCTGACAGAACCCGATCCGATAATCATGACACGATGGGTTACGCCATAATGGCCATCGATACCACGCATACGTAATGCATCTAAAACACCAGCGTACCCGGCAATTTCATTGTTTTTATGGAATATATGATACTGGAACTCACCTTTTCTGTTCCATTTATGCATCGATTCCCAGGCGATCATGGTCATTTTCAGATCAATGGCGGCCTGGGTGATCCATTGATCTTCGATACAATGCAACCAACCCCAGATAACCTTACCGGGACGAAAAAAGGGCACATCTTTACTATCAGGTTTGGGGAGGGCGATGATATTGGCCTGTTCAAAAATCTCCTGACGGGTGAGGACTCCACCGCAGCGATCCGCTATCCATTCATCAGAAATTTGAAACGGAAGCCCATATCCTTTTTCAAACAATAGTTTCTTACGGACCCCTAAATCAATCCATTCCAATTGTTCCGGGTGGATGGGTACGCGACGTTCATTTTCCATAAAGGATGTTCCAATCAACCCTACTGTGTGTGAATTCATCCAAGATCTCCTGGTTACCTTTTGGTTCGGACAATTTTTGTTTGCCGATATGGATATACTATTGATCCAATGTTAACTGATTTTTCGATTGGTTGATAGCTTAATCTTACCTGTAGATGGGTGGATTTGCAAATTGGAAGAACAGGTTGTGCTTGCTATGATTTATGGGACGTGTTAGACTCTGCGGACGGTTAGGATTGGAGGTATAAATGCAGGAATTGCCTTTCTGGAAAGCAAAAAGCTTAGAGGCTCTATCACTTGAGGAATGGGAATCGCTTTGTGATGGCTGCGGAAAATGCTGTTTGTTCCGGATTCAGGATGACGACAGCGGTGAGTTATATACCACCAATGTAATTTGTAAATTATTTGATGAAGGAACCTGCCGTTGCTCAAACTATGAATCGCGCAGCGAATTGGTCCCTACATGCCTGGTTTTGGACGCAAAACTGATCCACGAGTTAAACTGGATGCCGGTTACCTGCGCATACCGGTTATTAGCGGAGGGAAAAGATTTGCCCTGGTGGCACCATCTGGTCTCCGGAGATGCGAATACCGTGCATCAAGTGGGTGTATCTGTCCGAGGTAAGATTGAGTTTGAGCAGGATATTGACATGGATGATCTGGAAGACCATGTTGTTGATTATTTTGAACAACGTTGGATGGTGGATTGAACTGAAAGTAATCAGCTAGTGTGGTTGATTCTTCGTCCAACTACGATTAATAAAGAAAATTCCCAGTAATGTAACAAAGCCGCCGATCCATTGACCGGTAAGCAGAAGTTCTCCGGCCAGGGGGATGGCCAACAAGGCCGTAATGACGGGTTGGGTGATCATAGTTGGGGAAACAATCGCTGCGGGAAGATTGCCCAGGGCATAGCCGATTGAAAAGTAGCCGATCACCTGTGAAATTAATGCGGCACCCAAGAAAGCGAGATACGTGTTGGGATCATATCCGAATAGCTGATAACCATTCAGAAAGCAATAAGTCCATAAAATTAGCGCGGTAGTCAGGGTTGAACCGAAGACATAACTGATGGTATTTAATACCTGCCGGGACTTTTGCGTATTGAGGTAATACATGGCATAGAACAAACTGGAAATCAATGCCAGAATATCCCCATTACTAAACTGAGGATTGTTGAGCAGATTGGTTCCCAACACAACCAGCGCACCGCTAAGGGTTAATAGCAGCCCAAACCAGAACCATTTGCCCAGTTTCTCCTTCCAAATTAATACGGCTGCCAATGAGACCCATAGAGGGGCCAGATTGTTAAATAAAGTGGCGTTGCCCATTTGGGTCAGATTTACCGCCGTGCTCCACAGGCCATGATCCAGGGCGGAAAATAAACCACCCAACAATGGGAAATACCACCATTTCAGCATACTTTTGCGAAGTGTACCCGGTTGACGCCAGAAAATGATGCCAAAAACGAATGCAGCAATGATCATACGATAGCAGGTCGTTACCAATCCTGGTGCGTCTGCCCAACGAACGAACAATGCAGAGAGGCTCAACGCCAAAATACCGGAGATCAATGCGAAGTAGGCGGTTAATTGTTTTTTCTTATCCATGGGATTCCGATTGAAAGGGATGATATCGGGAGATTGTACTACAAGCACGGAACAAGTATGCTTATCAGCGAGGGAAGCAGATTATTTGTTTTTTGAATCAGGAAGGATCTGGGTTAATTCTTCCAGGGTTTTGAGCATAATGTCCGGGGAGATGTGAGCATATTTTTCAGCATGAGAAGCTGAACTGCGCCTTGAAATCCATGCTGATTGCATGCCCAATTGTTTGGCGCCGACCACATCCATTGACAGTTTATCACCTACCATGAGACATTGATCCGGTTCTGCGGAGAAATAATTCATGGCTTTGAGAAAAATTGCCGGGTGAGGTTTACGCAAGCCAAATTCTGAGGAAATGATGATTGTTTCCAGATATTGGTTGAGGTCGGACTTTTGCAAGAGCGTGTGAACATCATTGCGGTCACTGGCATTGGAAATTAACCCGATACGAAAACCGTGCTGACGAAGCCACTCCAGAGTGGAAAGGGCATCTTCTTCGCGCTTCCAATGCTGCTGGGAAATGGCATACATACTGTTCAGTGCAGCCTGCACAATTTCGATAGGCGGGGCTGCATAGCCGGTCAGCTGCAGAACTTCGGATAGGACTCGGGCACTGGTGTATTCCACCAATGTGTTTTCCCTCTCCTGGTAATACTCGCGCATGCGTGTTGAAAAACTGTAGATGAACCGATCTGGTTCCAATTGGTATCCCAGAGCTTTGAGACTATTCCAAAGCGCTTTGGAAGAACGGATCTTAACATCATTCCAATCGCCGTCGAAATATAATAATGTATCACCCAGGTCAAACAAAATAACCTGAATGGCAGATAAATTGGCCATGGTGTTGTCCCGGTTGCATTCCTTTCACTAAAATCTCAATAGCCAGATTCCCTATCAAAAATATTCAACATTGAATTACCCATAGTGTAACGCTTCAAGTTTTCACAAATTAGCTGTACTGAACGTTGATTATAATGTATGCTAACCCCGGCAATGTGGGGAGTTACGATTAAATTGGGCAAATCCCAGAGATTACTATCTTTGGGGAGCGGCTCCTGCTCAAAAACATCCATTACCGCGCCAGCAATTTGTTTTTCCTGCAATGCGTTACGAAGGGCCTGGTTCTTTACTATTCCACCGCGGCTCAGGTCTACCAGATAGGCACTGGTTTTCATGGCGTCGAATTCTTCTTCGGCGATTAAATGTTTGGTTTCGGGGGTTTTTGGTACGCTTACGACAACAAAATCACATTCTTTGATCATTGATTTGATTGCCTGGTAAGGATAAAGGCGGGTGAACAAGTTGCCTTCCGGGTCTCCCAGACCTGTGTGTATGTAACCTTGATCTGCAGGATTCATAACATTTTTTTTGCAGGCGAGTATTTTTACATCCCAGGGCTGCACCAGGCGGGCTATTTCCCGGCCAATGCTACCATATCCGACCAGACCGAGGGTGCTGTTGCGAAACTCTTTGGGTGCCAGGCGCACAAAGCGATCCGGTGGCCAATCGTGATTGCGTTGTAAGCCATTCAAAAGCGGCAGGCGGTGTGAAATAGCCAGCATCATTGTTAATGCGTATTCAGCCACCTGGGGAGCGGCTGCACCAGAAAGCGTGGAAATCAGTAAATCCGGTTTTGCCAGTACAGGCTCTTCCAAAGCAAAGTCGATTCCGGCAAAATTAAATTGGATCCAGCGTAATGCCGGGACTTTTTCGAGGCTGGGAAGCACTCTTTCTGTAATGAGTATTTCGGTTTTTCGCCAAATATCATCGGTGATTTCCCCGGGGCTGCGAGAGGGCAATACCGTAATGTGTAACCGAGGCGAAACATCCTTGATTTTTTGAATCAGATCTTCTGTTAAAGGAAAAGTGACCAGCACTTCTATATGATTTTCAGTTTCCGTTTTCATTTCAAATAAATTCCGTCTGGGTCTAACTCTTCGCGTAAAATCCGCAGTTCTTCGGCGGCTGGAGCCTGCGTCGTGCGTAAATTGTGCGCAATTTTTATTGGCCAGCCGGTATTTTCCTGAACCTGTTCCACCGTTACATCGGGGTGGAGCGCCGCGAGCACCATTTCCCCATTTTCATCGGGTTCCAGAATACCCAGGTTGGTTACAACTCCCTGAGGCCCAGACCCTGAAACACCACTGGCTTCCCGTTGACTGCGTTGAGTTAGAAAGCCGGCAGAGGTTATAAAATCCACCTTTTCAGGGAAGCGCCTTTTTTGATGAGGGGTGATGATATAGCAACGGTTCGCCCAGCCGGCGATTTCCATTGAGCCACCAGATCCGGGCAGGCGGGTTTTAGGATGATCGTAATCACCGATAACCGTTGCGTTGATATTGCCAAAACGATCAATTTGGGCTCCACCCAAAAAACCAACATCCACATTCCCGCGCTGCAGGTAGAATGCAAAAATGTCGTACATACTGCAAACGGCAGCAGAACCACTGACCAGGGTGGGGTCACCGATGGATAAGGGCAGACGGGAAGGGCGAGCGCCGATCACGCCGGCTTCATAAATCATCACCAGGTTCGGGGCATGCGTCTTGCGGGCAAGATTACAAGCGAGATTGGGCAAACCAACACCGACAAAGACCACATCTCCATCGCGGAGCAAACGGGCTGCATTGACTGTCATAAGTTCTGATTTACTGTAGTTCATATCAATAATCTCCATAGTTAATGGGTGAACTGTTACGGGGAGCAACACTCAGGCGGGAATGGGTTTCCCGACCTAATTTTTGCCAATATTCGTCCCGATCTCTGACAGCATAGACCCATTCATCCAACCATGCTTTTACCAGTTCTTCGGATTCACTGATTTCATCCCATTTCATATAGAATTGATTGTCACGGTCATAATATCCCTGGGTATAGGAAGGGTGCGCTGCAAACGGTTCATGGCAGACAGCGTCCACAATAATCGACGGGATTATGGTGCGGTTCGGATCACTGCGGATTATTTCTTCATCGACAATTTCTTCTGCTGTGAGAATGACATGTTTGGCGGCAAAGGCTGCTTCTTTTTGTTCGCCAACAATACCCCAAATCTGGGCATTTCCATGAATGTCGGCGCGCTGCACGTGGACAATGGCGACATCAGGATTTAAGGGCGGTACAACGATAACCTCACGGCCTGTATATGGATCGGCTATCCGTTTGATTTTCGGATTGGCATTTTCCAAGCTGGTGGCTGCTGTCTGGTTCATTGGCATAAAGGGCAGCCCGGTTGCGCCTGCCTGAAGGCGGGAGATCATCCCAAAATGAGAGTATTCTTCCCATTCGAGGCGACCTTCTTCCAATGCTTTGCGCATGATGCGCAGTGAACCGACACCCGGATTGCCCATATAAGAAAAAATTACTTTGCGAACACAACCGGCTGCAGTGAGCATATCGTAGATTAAATCCGGTGTGGCGCGGGCAACTGTCAGGTCTTTGATCCCCTGCCGAATAATTTCATGCGCGGCAGCAAAAGGTATCATGTGGGTAAATCCGGCGGCGTATAACAAATCACCGTCATGAACATAGGTTTGGATTGCATCAGTTAGGGAGCAGAGTTTGGACATATTTTTCTCTTCTATTTGGTGGGATGGGTAAAAAGTTAATTATCCGGACTGTCGGGGGCCCTGCGTTTTTTGATTGTCTTTTTTGCCAGCAGGAGAAGGATTGTGTACTGAAGAATTTGCCAGGGAGCCGGACTTTGGTTGTTTTGTGTAACGCGTCTGTTTTGATTTTAAGATCCGGAAACGTTCATTTTCAGATGTGGCTTTGTTATTACGCCGCCATAGCGTTGATCCGATGAGGATCATTATAAAACCAAGGATTAAAAGATTGAAGTTGGATTGAGATGCAATTGCCGAAAAAAAGAAGAGCATGAGGCTTATAGCACCAACCCATAAAAAAAACACACCAATACGATCTAAAAAATCCATTCAGGGGCTCAATCTATTCTCCCCTGGAAATTTCCAGGGGAGAATTATAACATCAGGCTTTGCGTACCAGGTTGAGGTTTTGTTCATGCATATACATTTGAAGGTAATGAACACCGCCGGCATTTTTACCGGTAGCGCCTGAGCCTTTCCATCCACCAAAAGGTTGGAAACCAGGCCAGGCTCCGGTGGTGGCGCCCTGTGGCCGATTGGCATAATTCACGCCAGCTTCGGTGTTCTCAAAGAACCATTCAGCTTCTTCTTCAGTACCATAAAAACCGGAAGTGAGGCCGTAATCGACATCATTTGCCAATTTAATTCCTTCTTCCAGGCTGTTGATTTTTCCAATGGTCGTAATTGGCAGGAACATTTCCTGTTTCCATAAGGGATGCGTATAGGGGACACCGGCCACCAGGGTGGGGGTTACAAAATAACCATGGCTCAATTTGCCTTCGGTAATCACCTTACCGCCCGTGAGCAGTTTGCCAGCTTTTGCCAACTCTGCCGTAAAATCCTGAAAATCCTGATAGGCATCGCGGTTAATCACGGGGCCCATGAATACACCACGCGCCGTTGGGTCACCGATGGTCAGTTTTTCAGTAAGGGAGACCAGGCGTTCCACTAAAGTGTCGTAGACGGGTTCTTCAACAAAAACACGGGAACAAGCTGAGCATTTCTGCCCCTGGAGCCCAAACGCAGAGCGAACAATTCCCAGTGCTGCCGTTTCAATATCGGCATTTCGGGAAACAATAGTGGGGTTTTTACCACCAAGTTCCAATATGGTAGGGCGTACCCATTTTCCATCATTGGCATACTTCCGGAAAATTCCCATGCCTACATCAAATGAACCGGTAAATGTTACTCCGGCAATATCGGGATGTTCGACCAACGCATTTCCTAAAGTCCGTCCGGGGCCGGTGACAAAGTTAACCACACCATCCGGAATGCCGGCATCCAGAAAGGCTTTGGTCAAAAGATAGGGTGTAAGCGGAGTATCTGTGGCAGGTTTAATCACAATGGTGTTGCCGGCCACCAAGGCAGCACCGGCTGGTCCACCGGTGAGCGCACCGGGGAAGTTGAATGGGCTGATGACCAGCCAGACGCCGTAAGGGCGCATGATTGAGCGATTGGTTGAAATGAGACCGGTAAAAGGATCATTGCCCATTTGCGTTTCAAAACCATTGTTTTTTTCCATTTGCTGGCAAGCGTAGCGAATTAATTCTGCGGTTTCTACTGCATCACCGATGGCTTCCATGCGGTTTTTTCCAACCTCAAGGCTCATGACCGCGCCGATATGATAGGAACGCTCATCTATTAAATCGGCAGCTTTGTTCAACAAGCGCACGCGTTCCTGCCATGGTGTTTTTTTCCAACCAGGAAAAGCGTTTTTTGCGGAAGACACTGCTGTGCGAGCGTCTTCTTCGGTACCTTTCTGGAAAATACCGAGTATCTGGTTGGTATCGATCGGAGAGCGTTTTTCAAATTTCTCTTTTGAAAATACTTCTTTACCATTAATCAGCATAGGGTATTCCTGGCCAAGCGTCGCAAGAAATTGCGATAATTCTACTTCATAGCGGGTATGGAGCTCTTCCGGTGGGTTAAACATGGTACCGTAAGTTAATTTAAATTTCTCTTGTGTTACCATCAAAGCAAACTCCTTCCAGGTATTAGGTTGTGATTTTCTAAAAAATCACCCTTGGATACCTCAAGTATAGTATAGTGGGGTGGCCGAATCAAAGGTAAGGTTAATCTATGGTTGGGTGTGATCTTCTTCCCTTTTCATTTCCGGTTTTTGCCAAAACCGAATTTCCGGTTTGGGTAAAGGAAATACTATTGTTTTTCGATTAGCAAATGGTTCCAAATCAAAAACACGGGCATACAGATAACCGCCCAGTACCCGCAGAGAAGCGATAGTAGGCGCGGCCAAAACCACACCCAAAACACCAGCGATCGAAGCACCGCCGATGATTCCGATGATCACCACCAAAGGCGGCAGATGGACGGATCGACCGATGATACGCGGGATTAAATAATTTAAATCGAATTGAGTGAAAATAATATGGATTACCAAGATCAGGATGAGAAATGCCCAATTGGGCAGCGGCAGCCAGGTTGACCCCAAAAGCAATCCCAGTATGGATGCCAGCACCAACCAGATGGCATGTCCTATACTTGGAAAAAATTCCAATAATCCGGCAAAAATCCCCATTAATAAAGCGAAAGGCAACCCAATGATCAGTCCCTCTACGGTGATGATAATCGATACGATCAAAGACAGCAGCAATTGACTGCGGAAAAAAGAGCCCCAAATCAGGTTGATTTCCTGCAAAATGTGTTTGTAATCTGCGCGGCCATATGGAGGTACGAGATTTTCAAACCAGGAGAGAATGGATTGACTTTCTTTGATTAAGTAAATGCTGACAATGATAATGAAAATAACCCAGATCAGGGATTCTAGCAGGGTGGCAACCAGACCAATTGTGCTACCAACCAATGGTTCCAGCAGTTTTTCAAGGGAGTTGGTGAGCGGAGATATTAATTCCTGACCGGAGATCGGGAAACCGGCTATGATATATTGTCCAGCGACAAATCCCTGCACCTGATCAATCCAGATGTCAATATCCCGGACAAATAAGCGGACCTGGCTGGTGAGAATTGGTATGATGATCCATAACACCAACCCAATCACCAGAAATACGACCAGAAACATGACGATAATTGCCAACACGCGCGGCCAATGCAGTTTTCTTTCGAGGAAATTAACAAAAGGTGAAAGCACATATGCCAAAATTAATGCGATAATCATTGGGTATATGGCAGCCCCAAATTTGTAAAAAACATACCCCACCGACAATAAAGCCAACAGGACGATAACAAGTTTGGTGGTGGATGACCATTTAGGCCGGAAAATCTGGGGTTCGTTGTTCATAAGTTTGATTTGAAATCCTTTTTGGGGGACAGAGTGTGTTGATTAAATAATTTTAGCCTGAAAATCTCATTTTCAGGCTAATTCTTCGTAAATTCCTACAATTTTTATTTTAAGAGGAGAGGTAGAAAGATAGCAGTATTCATAGTGGATATCGTAATCGGATCGCTGGCCTGATCTCCATATGGATTGGTTGTGCAAATACGGAAGGTGTAATTGCTGTTGGGCTCCAAACCGGCCAATGTAAAAGCTGTTGTATCCGCACTGAGGGTTGCAATGGTATTCCAAGATTTGGCCTGGTCAAAGGATTGTTCGATGATATAGGCCGTTTCTCCATCAACATCATCCCATGCCAACATGATGCTGGCGACACTGGAAGATGTTTGGATTTCGTTGACCGCAGGGGGAGCTGAGCAGTTAATCGTGAGGATATTGCTGTATGCTGATTCACTGTTGGCATTGTATGCTTTTACGCGGTAAGCAAGACTGGTACTACAGGTCATGCTGCTGTCTGTGAAAGTGGTAGTATTGGCAGGTAATGTGGCAATTCGACTCCATGCGCCACCATTTATGGAGCGTTCCATATAGAATCCGGTTTCGTTTGCTGCGCTATCAATGAAGGACAACCCAATTCTGGTGAGGGTTGTTTCTGTTGTGGATAATGCTGTAGGTGCGGGGAGTGAGGCTTGCCTGAAATTAGCTACCGTGTAAGCTGTATTGTTCAAGGTGAGGCGATTATCGGATGCGTTTTCAGCGGAAGATAGAATTCCTGTAGGTTGTCCATTGATATAGACCTCCGGATTCGCCCAATTGTTAATGCGCGGGCATCCATTGGAACAGTTGTAAGCCATAATGGTACGGAAAGATCTATCCGGAGCTTGATAACCATACGCATATGGATAAATGGCCGTTCCAGCACTGGCACGTTCGTGGTGAGCGCCCATATTATGGCCGGTTTCATGCGCAAAAGAATAATATCCGGTGGCACAGACACGGGAAACCAGGCTATACCCATAGGAATCAAAGCCATTCAGGTTGGTCATCAACCATCCAATTCCGCAATATGTTGTGTTATTAACAATCGTCACGACCAGGTCAGCACCATAGGTGTCACGCCAGGTGCGTACTTGATCTGCCACGCCATCCTGGGATGTGATTTGTGAAAGTGCTGTGGTCCAATTCAAATTTGTTTCATCAAAGTCAATTTCTGCTGTATGCACCAGTCGGAAGCGGTGGTTTACGCCGCTACGTTGATAACCGGTGTTGGTTTCACTTACGGCTAAATCGATCAGATTTTGGATTACCAGGGTGCTTCCAGACGCTGCACGCGCGTCATCCGTATAGACGACCATGATATCAATCATGTTATTCGAATCCGCAAGCGGTATTTCATCCATTGGGATTTCGACAAATGAATCTTGTGCTATTTGAGGGATGAGTGAATCGGCTTCCAAAGGGAACTGGGTCTGGTCAATTTCAACAAAACGATACTGCTGATCTTTGGTGTATTCCAGATGATATTGAACGCCATGATAATTCAGGATAGCGCCAATGACGTCACCATTTGAGACTACGGTTATGTAGGCTTCTTTTTCTTGATTTAGAGAACCGGTGAGGATGTATCCACCTTGTAAAGTGGTTTCGCGAGCGGCGAAGTAAGCGGTAAACCCAATATTCTCAAAGACCTGAAAATATGCGGGAATTTCAACGGAGGATGCGGATAAATTCTCGGCTATTTGATTGAGAGCGCCAGTTTGAACTTGAACTGCCTGAGAGCGGGTAGTACCGAGCTGTGGCTGCAAATCTGCTTTGAGTGGGGAAGGGTCCAGAGATGTAATTGAAATCGGTTGAGGCGGATTTGCATAGACAGATTTTGCTCCCGTAAGTACTATTAGCAATGCCAGTATCAGTCCAAAATTGTTTATCCAATGTCGCATGCCTAACTCCTATCATTTGAATTAGGCAAAGGTTAACATGCTTGAGAAGAATTAAATGACCACTGATAAGTGATTGTAAAGACTGAAAGAAAAAAAGATGGGTTTGTAAGGTTCTGTCAAGTTTGATCGTTGACGTTTAATAACCTGGTATAAAATGTGCTGATTTTATGGCGGACCGTATTGATTTCAGAGCGTTCCTGAATACGCTTGAGATTCTCAATGGCGGCTTTTTCACGCAACCGTGGTGATTGGAGAGCAGTGATCATGGCATCGGCCAGCGCCTGAGGTTTCCCCGGTTCAACCAATAAGCCATTTTCTCCCGGTGTTATCCACTCCCGTAATGATTCAATATCATAGACAATTGGGAAAGATCCACAGGCCATTGCTTCCAATAAGGTGTTCGGGGTGCCATCGTGGATGGCTGGTGAAACCGACAGCCGGGCATGGTGAAAAATAGACCACAGCTGATCTTGTGATAAAACAGGAAGAAGACTTACGCTTTTTTCAAGATGGAATTGCTGGACCCAACGCTGCGCCTCTGGGCTGTTTTGCATGGCGGGACATAGGAAACGCGCTTCCGGAATGCGTTGGATAACGAATGGAATAGCCTGAAAAAAAACTTCGTTTTGGACATAAGCGCGAATGCCACGGGGATTTACAATAATCGGCACTCCGGTAGAGAAATCTTCCCCGGGTACAGGTGTTAATTTACTGGCAAATATCTCCGGCAGAGAAATTCCGCCGCCACCCGGGACAACCAGGGTCGGTTTTTGGGGGTTCAAACCCCAAAAATGGGCCAATTGTACATCGCGGTTTGTGTCTGCGATTAAGCCGTCGGCTCTATGCATAGCGGAATGAGTCCATTGCCCCATTTTCTGATTGACCTGAGCGTGTAAGGTGAAATCGTTTCCCCAAATGGAGATAACCAGGGGAATTTCGGGAGGAGTATAAAAACCTAACATCCCTTCATAAGGAATCCTTAACGCGTGCACCAGATCGGGTTGAATTTCCCGGATGATCCTCTGCAAAATCTTTCCATATTTTGGAAGCGTTCCTGGTCCAACCTGGTAACGCAGCCAGGAAACCAATGGCCGAAAACGCCGAATCAGCGTTTGTTTGCTGTTTTTACGTTGAGTTTGACCAGGAGATGGAGGAGATCCGGCCCGACTGAATGCCACTGGCAGCACAAAAGTTTGTTCTACTGGCAGGTCTTGAATGACCGGGTACGTAGAGATGAGGCTGATGCGATAATCCAAACTGCGTAAGGCTTCAATCCAACGCAAAGCAGTTGGGCTGCGCCCATCGGCTATCACCAGAATGTGTTTTTGTGTCAAATTGACGGTTCCTTCCATACGCTTTGAATAGCTTTAACAAATATTTCTACCATTTTTTCTACATTTACCTGATCCCGCACTGTGAGGTAAGCTTCTTTTCCCATCGATTGTGTTAAAGGTGGATTTTGAAGTGCGGATAGAATAGTATTGTAAAGTTCTATGGGGTCATCTTTGGGGATACTCCAGCCATTTCGGGCTGTTAACAGATCGGATTGAGTGCCATCACCTTCTGCCACGATGACGGGCAGGGCATATGACATGGCTTGTTGGACGGCCAGGCCGCCAGTCCCCGGTAATACAAAAAGGTCGGCCTGGCGGTAAATAGCCGCCAGGTCATCGCCATATAGAGCACCCCAAAATCGGGTTTTGGGATACAAAGCGGCGGCTAGTTCTTGTAAATCAGCAAGAATAGATCCATCACCGACAATCCAGAGATTGGGCTGCAGGTTTTGTGGTAATTTTGCACAAACCTGAATTAGAGAGTCCAATTTTTTTCTGGGTTGCAATCGTCCGACATATAGCAGGTTTGCCGGACGCTCGGCCGAAAATGGAGTCCGGTGCGGTGGCGGACTGGTGGAACGCATAGCTGTTGCGTTGGCTGCTACAAATATTTTTTGCGGATCTATACCAACCTGACTGTATTGTGCGGCTCCCTGGCGACTATAAGCGATGATAGCATTGAATTTATTCAAGAAGTTTTGGCGCTGCCGGTTACGCAGTGCGGCAAATTTTCCGGCATGCCTGGGGACACCCAATCCCCAGCCAATCACGGCGCGCTGGTGTTTTTCTGCCCAGTGAATGACAGCATGTGTAGCCGGATAACGCGGATTTGCTTCAACAATCAGCACCTGAGGGTCAAAGGATTTAACCTGTGTTAACAGATTGTGTTGGTAACACAAATAAAAAGGACCATTCAGAAAATGGAAATTCTTGATTTTTTCATATTTTGCACCAAGAATGGTGTCTGCCGTAGTGATCATTTCCTGAGGCCGGGCCTCACCGGCAAATACGGCCAGTTCCAGGTTGGGGTGGGCCGCCAGTGTTTCAAGAAATGGTGTCCGATAGATAGGTATTACCCTTTGTTGGATGGCGACACGGAGTTTTATCATCAGAGTACCTGGACTTGAACCTGTGATCCCTGAGCTGTTTTGTCAATTTCGATGCGGGCCGGAAAGGCGTCTTTTAATTCATCCAGATGAGTTATCACTAAAATTTTAGCAAAATCTGCCTGGATGAGGTTGATGGCTTGCACAAGACGCTGGCGTCCCTGACTATCCTGGCTGCCAAAGCCCTCATCAATGACCAGGGTTTGCAAGCGGGCACCAGCACGTTTGGCCAGAACCCGAGAAAGGGCCAGGCGGATGGCAAAATTGATTCGAAACGCTTCTCCACCAGAAAACATTTCGTAACTGCGCAGATAACCGTTAGCATCATTGATCAGAATTTCGAGGGTTTCTTTTTTATCCTGGCGTTTTTTGTTCTTATAATCACTTTGAGTTTCAAAACGAATGGACATGGTGCCACCAGAAAGCTGTTCGAGAATTTGGTTGGCGTGTTCTTCAATTTCCGGCAGAGCCTGTTCGATGAGCAAAGCCGGTACCCCATTTTTGCCGAAGGCCTCTTCCAGTTTTTGATAACGAACGATGGTTTGTTGATGTAGATCCAATTCTTGCTGATATTTGACTCGTTCGACTTTGCGGCGTTCGAGGGAGTTGAGTTTTTGCTGTTCCGCACCCAGACGGGTATTGAGCTGATTAATCTCAATTTGTAACAGGTCAAGTTGTTTTTGCAATTGCTGGATGGGTACCTGATTGGCAAATTGTTGGTCATACGCGGTTTGAAGATCAGTCAGGTGGTTGGATTGTTCGGCAATCTCACCTGATTCGCGGTCGATCTCGCTTTGTAATTCAGCGGTTTGCCGGGTAAGTGGTTCTAAAGTGGCACGCGCTTTTTCCAACTGGCGCATTTTATTTTCAAAAATCCGATTTTCAGCTTCCTGTTGTTTACATATCTGGTGATCCGCCGGATTATATTCGAGGGTGATTAACTGTGGTTCCAGAATCTTTATTTTTTCTTGCTCAACCAGAGCAAATTCTTTTTTGTCCAGTTTTATTTTGATTGCCGTCAGGTTGGCTGCTTGATGTTCCAGCCAGTTTGATTGCAGGTTTTGTTTGTTTTCGAGGATGGTGTTTTTTTGAGCCCACTGTAATTGAATTTGTTGGGCTTGTTTTTCTGCCTGAATGGCTCTTTCCAGGTTTTTTCGTACGAGGATTACCTGATTTTGGTAATCAGTAATGATGTTTTCCATATCCTGGACCTTGTGCGCCACTTCCCGGCCTTCACTGGTCATTAATGCTTTATATTTTTCGCGATGCTCCGGCGTTAGCAGCTGATTGCAGAAAGGACAATTGGGTCCGGATTTATCAAAATCTTTATAATGCTCACGCATTTCTTTTACGTGTAATTCGGCCTGTCTTTTTTCTTCCTGTTTGATGGAGATTTCTTTTTGCAAATTTCCCAGTTGTTCCTGGTATTGATCTCTGGATAGGGTATTTTGATTCAGAGTTTCGATTTGAGTGAACAGATCGGAAATCTCTTTTTGGAGAAGAGGGATTTCTACAGCCAATTTTTTGCTTTGCTGTTCTTCTTTTTCCATGTTTTCAATTTGGACCCGCAAATGGTTTTCTTCCAATTGAAATATCTGGCGAGATGTACTAATTTGTTGTTGTATTTCAAAATATTGGGAAGCTTTGTTTTCCCATGTTTCCAGGTTGGAGCGCAATAACTGCCAGGTTGTGTAGCCTGTTTCAATTTCTGCAGAATGTTCAATCTGCAGTTCCAGTTCTGAACATTGGTGGTTTAATTCGGTCAAACGCTGTCTGTGCTGCTGAAAAGTGGTTTGTTTCCGAGCCAGATCCGTGCGCAGATGTTTGAGCTGGGATTCCATTTGGCTGCGGGATAATTCCAGTTGGCGAGCTTGTTCCAGAATTTGATTTTGCTGGTTCTTTAAAACGTTTTTTCCTTCAATTTCACTCTGGAAGGCTAGAATTTGGCTCTGAATGCTGTCTTGCTGGGTGATTTCACTTTGAATTTCTTTCAGCAAAGCTTCAAGTATATTGCTTTCCTTTTCCAATTGACGGCGCTTTTCGCGGGCTGTATCGCGATAACTTTCCCAAATTTCCAAACCGAGAATTTTGGAAAGGATTTCCTTTCGTTCTCCAGGCGTTTTTTGGGTAAATTGGTCTGCTTTACCCTGTAGGAAAAAAGATGCATTTATAAAAGTTTCATAGTCCATGCGGAGGGTGGTAATGATGCGCCCCTGGGTTTCGCTCGTGGTATGTTCGGTCAGAATGCGCCATTTATCATCGGCTGTATCCCATACAAAAAATTCGAGAAGGAGCGGTTTTTCTCTGGTTTTGGAACGGAGAATTTGAAATTTTTGGTCTTCATAATAAAACCTAAATACAACTTCAGCAGTCGTTGAAGCCTGATTGATGATTGTTTCGTCCCGTGAACGGGCTTTGCCAAATATTACCCAGGTAATTGCATCCAGGATAGATGATTTGCCAGCGCCATTACTGCCTGAGATGCAGGCTAGATGCAGCGATTCAAAGTTGATCGCAGCGGGTTGCTGGTAAGATAAAAAACCCTTCAATTCCAATTGAATTGGGATCATTTATTCCACCAGAAAATCATTGATATCCGGGACTGTATTCAGCTTGTTGGGAGATACGAGTACCTTATCGACCCGTTTACCATCCATATCCATTACCTCAAAACGAAATTTGAGGGTTTCAAAGTGTTGTCCTGGTTCGGGAATACTATCCAGCATGGCCATTATGAAACCGCCAAGGGTTTGAAAACCAATTCTGTCTTCTTCGGGTAACAGTTCGATTCCAAGTAGTTCTTTGACTTCATCAATGGGTAACAAACCATCCAACAGCCAGGAACCATCTTCTCGCTGGACAACCTGAACTTCAACTTCTTCTCCGGCGGTTGGGATGCTGCCGACGATGGATTTGAGAATATCATACAGGGTGACCATGCCCAGGACACCGCTGAATTCATCAATTACCAGGGCAGCATGCGCGCCAGCCTCTTTGAGTAAATCCAGTGCTTTCAGCGCGGATGTGCTGTCTGGTACATAAAGAGGTTCCTGCAACAGGCTGTTGATATCCGGTTGGTTATTATTGATACTGTGACTGAGTAAGTCTTTTGCCGTTAATATACCAACCACATAATCCAGTTCACCCCTGGCAACCGGAAAGCGGTTGTGGTGGGAATGGATGACTTGCTCACGGATGGATTCGAAAGATTCATCCAAATCAATCCATTCAATCTCGGTGCGTGGGGTCATAATAGAATCTATATAACGGCCACCCAAGCGAAAAATCCCAGTGACCATATCTTCTTCGGCTTCTTCAAATATTCCGGATTGCGCACCTTGTTTCATGAGGATTTTGATTTCCTCTTCGGTAATAGGTGGATCGTTTGATTTTTCCACACCAAGAATCCGTAAACCAAAATCGGTAGAGGCGCTTAACAGGCTGACAACCGGTGAGGTAAACCAGGAGAGTCCCTTCATTGGTAAGGCTACTGCCATGGCGATTTTTTCCGGGTTGTTCATGCCTAAGCGTTTGGGGATTAACTCACCAATTACCAATGAGAAGTAAGTGGTCAATAAAACCACGATGGCAAAGGCGACTCCACCGGCATACGGTTCAAGCCACTCAATTTTTTCCAGGAACAGGGTTAGTTTTTCGGCGATGGTTGCACCACCCAGGGCACCGGCCATAATCCCGATCAGGGTGATTCCGATTTGTACTGTGGACAGAAAGCGATTAGGAAACTCGGAAATATCCAATGCAATTTGTGCGGACCGATCGCCTTCTTTTGCTTTTTGTTGTAAACGTACCTTTCTGGCAGAAACCAGGGCTATCTCCGACATGGCAAAAACACCATTTACAATGAGCAACAAAAAAATAAAAACTATTTGTATGAAGGTATCGTTCATGACTCCCATTCAGAAGCTTGGTTAAGAGATTCTTCTTTGTATTGATTATAAATGATTTTTTCAGCCATTTCCTGAAGAACTTTGATTTCCTGTGAGGAAACATTGTTGCTTTCCCAATATTTTTTTAATAACTCGGGGGCTGGCAGACTGGCTATATCCTGGTTTTCGGATAAACGTAATCGGGTTTCGGCTAATGGTTTGTGGACGAATTGGCTTTCCAATGCCGGTTCGTAGTACGTACGCAGCCAATTCTCATCGATTAATGCATCCCAATGCCGTGGATAAGTAAGGCTCAGCCGCGTAACCGCATCACGGATGTCTGCTGTTTTCGGTAAATGTTTCCGGATATAATTTGATACCGTGGAAGGTGACGGTAATTCCCCGGAATCTGCGGCGTTCGCTTCCATTAACTCCAGGTTGATACTATGGTCCAAAAAACGCCGGCCTTTGAGCGGTACCCATTGAACATGGGTTTCTCCTTTTTGAATATCCGCGAGGATGAAAAATTTTTCATCCGCAACTTCGCCAAAATCTACACGTTCAATTGATCCGGGATAAATAACTGGCGGATGAGCATTTTCATTCAGGTTTTGAGGTTTATGGATATGACCAAGAGCGGAATAATCAATCAGTGGATGTTTTACCAGACTTCCAGGAATTATCTGGTCATTCCCCAGCATAACACTGCGCTCACCACCAAAGACGGCTCCTTGAACGGAAGCGTGGGCTGTGAAAATGAGTGGTAATTCAGGGTCAGACTCATCTATCCAATTCAGGATGATCTGGGTAAGACGGCTGGTAAAATGTTCAGAAATATCTTCTTCTTTAATATCATAATTTTGCATTGCGGCGATCAAGCCAGAGCGGGTAATCCAGGGTAACGCAATGACCTGAATGGGTAACCCTTCCAGGTCCTCAGGTTTGAGAAACATAGGTCGATCCAGGACTTTTACGTGCGGAATGGCAAGTGTTTCATACTCCTGCATAGCATGTGCTCGACCAAAAGCCGGGGAGATATCGTGGTTGCCAACTACAAGCAGCGTTTGAATACCGGCGGCAGAGAGGCGCTTGATCCTTTTCCCCCATTCACGTTGAAATGTGGGTGCAGGAGTCCGGTCGCGGTAAGCATCCCCGGCAAAAATGACGAGGTCTACCTTTTCAGCAATAGCACGTTCGATAATCGTATCCAAGGCTTTTAGAAAATCCAAGACACGAATCGCTAACCCAGTTTGGGGATCTCGTTTACCATGATTGGCGATATCTATGTGCGCATCAGAAAAATGAAGTATTTTAATCATTTCTACGGGGCTATCCCCAATTGCTGCAGCATTGCAACGCTGGGTGGAAAATCGGGATGATATTCCAGGGAAGAGTGTAAATCGGCTATAGCTGTCTGTGTATTGCCAAGCGCAATATTGGCGCGAGCCCGCCAGTAAAAATTCTCCTCAAGGTATGGTTCGGTGGCTGAATCGATCGTTAGGCTGGTCAGATTGATAACATCCTGATACCGTCCAGTGTAAAAATATGCAAAGTATGGCCCAGTTTGATACCAGGTGGTGCGCCAAGGTCGCAGGTTTTCCGGTATTTGGGCATAAACCTGAAAAGCAACATCGTAGGCTTCGGCAGCACCGGCATAATCCTGTAATTGCACCAGGCTAGTACCGCGGTTAAACCAGGAAAAGAAATTTTCCGACCCTTCAGTTGAATATATTTCCTCACCGGCCTTATTCAATGCGATTTGGTTAGCCTGATTTTCATCAGAGTACTCCTGAAGCAAAGCCATTAAATCCGCTTCTTTATCACTGGTGTACACAACTAAAAACACATAATTAAAGGCGCGCCATTCCTGTTCCAGGTTTATATAAGATAGCGGGTAATCCGGTTGAAAATATGAATCCTGAGTCAGAAATTCGGATTTGGATTCATCGTAACCGTTAAGTATTGCATAATGCCCCATCCAACTGTTTTTTCCACTGACATCGCGGATAAAAACACCTTTTTCCACGAGGACAGGAAAACCATTGGCAATTAATCGTTTTAATAATGGAATTGTGCCGCCGGAGCGCAGGATGGCTCTGTATTCTGTTTGGGTTTCAACAAAATCGGCCATTTCATAAAGCATTACATTTTTGTCTTTTTCAAAGGGTTTTAGAATTTGACCGGCATCTTCACGGTCACCCTGCCAACCCCAAAAAGATAACTGCATGGCCAGGGTGGCTGGGGCACAATAGTTCCACAATCCGTGTTGGTCCATATAACGGATACCATCCAGCTTTATGGTAGCTGGCAGCGGTGTGGCTGTGGGTTGGAGGGTGGGTGTGGCGACACTGGCCTCCAGAGTCTGTGTGGGCGTTGGTGTGTGAGTGGGTGTGGCACTAGGTAATGGATTAATGGTGACTGCAGTTTCGGGTACGAAAACCGATTTTTCTGGCGGATTGAGCGCGTAATCAATTCGGATACGCCATTCATCCACGCGCCACAAAATTCGCTCGCGGATTCCCGGGATGAGAAAAGCGATGATGGTTGCAAGCGCGAACACACTGATAGCCCCCAAAATAATGGAAGGGAGTGATTTTTTTGACATACAGCGATTATAACACCGGGTTCAACCGCTTGTGGATGGACAGGTGTGTACGAACAAATGTACATTTGCGAAGATTTAATCAAACATTAACATAAAGCGCTTGTATTTATAGGGAAAATAGTGGTATCTTAAGACATTAGATCAAAGATTTTTATTGACACGTGTTAGTTTAGTTGTCTAGACAAATAAAAGGAATGTTTATATGGAAGACTTTCGCCGCAAGATCCCAGTAACATTTTCACTCCCTCGTCGTATTCAACGGTTAGGTGAATTATCCTATAACCTATGGTGGGTATGGAATCAGGATGCCCAACATCTATTTAAAATGATTGATAAGCCCCTATGGGACATGGTCAATCATAACCCGGTTGCTTTTTTACAACAGGTTCAGCGCCCATTACTTAACAAGGTGGTTAACGATTTGTATTTTCTTGATCGGTTCGATCGGGTGATGGATAAATTTGACCAATACATAAGCAATCCGGAAACCTGGTTCAACCTGACATATCCTAATCTAAAGAATGATTTAATTGCATATTTTTCGTTTGAGTTTGGTTTACATGAGAGCCTGCCGGTGTATGCCGGTGGATTGGGTATTTTATCCGGAGACCATTTAAAAGCAGCCAGTGATCTGGGTATGCCGATGGTAGCAGTTGGTTTTGTTTATAAACAGGGTTACTTCACGCAATCGATTACGGAAGACGGCTGGCAAGAAACACGCAATTTTTATCTTAATTTTTCAGAGATCCCGATCATTCCTTTATTGGATGAACAGGGAAAACCATTAATGATCACCATTGATTTACCAGGACGTAAAGTTTATGTACGGATTTGGCAAGTGGATGTTGGTCGGGTGCAATTGTATTTGTTGGATTCGGATCTGGAAGAGAATTCTCCCAGTGACCGCCAATTAACTTCCCGTTTATACAGCAATGACCTGGAAGTACGTATTTCTCAGGAGATTTTGCTGGGAGTAGGCGGGGTAAGAGCTTTACGGCGGTTAGGATTTAAACCCAGCGTATGGCACATGAATGAAGGCCATTCCGCTTTCCTGGTGGTGGAACGCATATTGGAATTCATTCAATCCGGAATGACGTATCTCGAAGCTTCACGCCAGGTACAGAAAAACAATGTTTTCACCACGCATACCCCGGTGCCAGCCGGTAATGATCAATTCCCGATCTGGTTGATCGATAAATATTTTACCCAAACCTGGCCGCAATTAGGGCTCACCCGAGATCAGTTTGTGGAATTAGGGCGCCAGGCGCAATCCTGGGGAGAATCCTTTGTGATGCCGGTCCTTGCATTAAAACTTTCAGAACAACGCAATGCCGTCTCGGAATTGCATGGCGAAGTTTCCCGAAAAATGTGGCATTGGTTGTGGGCTGACCACCCGGAAGATGAAGTGCCGATTACCCATGTTACCAACGGCATCCACACCGGCACCTGGATCGCACGCCAGATGGACGACCTGTTCCGTAAATACATGGGTCAGGATTGGCAGATGCATGTGGATGACCCGGAATTGTGGTTAAAAATAGATGAAATTCCGGATGAAGAATTATGGGCTGTTCGCCGGCATCTTAAACGTAAACTATCCATCAGTTGTAATAACCGTGCCCGTAAAATGTGGATGCGTGGTGGTGTTCACCCGGTTCAGGTATTGGCCAGTGGCGTATTAATGGAACCATATTCCTTAACCATCGGTTTTGCCAGGCGGTTTGCCACCTATAAACGGGCAAATTTAATCCTGAGAGACTACGAACGCATGTTAAGCATTGTGAACAATGAACGTATGCCAGTTCAAATCATTTTCGCAGGTAAAGCACATCCGGCAGATGAACCGGGCAAACTGCTCATTCAGCAGGTTTACCGCGCTGTAAAAGACGCCAGAATGGGTGGACGTTTGATCTTCCTTGAAGATTACGATATGAATGTTGCCCGATTATTGGTGCAGGGTGTGGATGTATGGATGAATACTCCCCGCAGACCTAATGAAGCTTCGGGCACATCAGGGATGAAGGCAGCTTTGAATGGCGTTTTAAACTTTTCCGTGCTGGATGGCTGGTGGCGTGAGGGTTTTAACGGCAAAAACGGCTGGCCGATTGGGGATGAGACCGAATATCAGGATTATAACCAACAGGACGAGGCCGATTCGCGTGAGCTGTATGATACATTGGAAAACGAGATTGTTCCTTTGTATTACCAATCACGTTCAGCCGATAATTTGCCGAATGAGTGGATAGGAAGAATCAAAGAGACTATTCGTACCAACGGGCCATTGTTTTCTACACACCGGATGGTTAAGGAATATATGAATAATTTATATCGTCCGGCAATTGAAAAAAATCAGAAAAAGTAATTTGAGGCCCTATGGATATTAGCTTTGCGACGATTTTGTTGGCACTAACTATTTTTTTGCTGCGTGTGTCGGATATGACTCTGGATACTATCCGCGTTTTATTTGTTTTTAGAGGTAAGCGTGGTTTAGCCTGGGTGCTGGGATTTTTTCAATCCCTGCTCTTTGTGTTAGCAATTACATCGGTGCTATCCAACCTGGATAATATTTTAAATATCATTGGATATGCTGCCGGTTTCGCCACAGGCAACGTGATTGGCATGATAATAGAATCCCGGTTGGCAATTGGACATATTCATGTAACAGTGATGAGCCCAATGAGCGGAAGTCGTATTGCGGAGGCGCTACGCAAAGAAGGTTTTGCCGTTACTGAAATTTCCGGTCGCGGTCGCAGCGGGATGGTATCTGTAATGCATATTGATGTACTACGCAAATTGGTTGATCAGGTGGAAACGATTGTGTTAGAGCTTGATCCACAGGCATTTATCACAGCTGAAGAAGTGCGCCCGGTGCGCCGCGGATTCTGGCGAGCCTAAAAACATTACAAAAAAAACAGAGAGTGAATCTTTTTACTCTCTGTTTGGATTAAGCAAAGGGTTAGCTTATTTCGTCAAGGATAAGACATTCCAGTGGATCAGTTACGTTTTCTGACGATCAGTTTGATGCCTTGCTTACCGGTTACTTCGATGGGGGTGTCTTCCGAAAGATACAGTTCATTCTCTTCAATGGCTCCCCACAATTCTCCGGCAACCTGTACCGAGCCTTGCGGGTTTAATGCACTGACCACATAGCCAGTTTTTCCGGTGAGAGCATTCATTCCGGTCAGAACGGGACGACGCATGGCGCGAATACCAAAAGAAACCACCACAAACATCGCTCCAGCCAAAATCAATCCAACTGCAATGACCAGCGGAATAGAAAGGCGTTCGAAACCAAAAGCACCTACACTGTTAAACAATACCAGCGCACCAATAATAAAGGACGCAGCACCAGCGGTAGTAAGCGCTCCATGAGTCGGCGCTTTTACCTCCAGTACAAATAATATAAATGCGACCAGAATGAAAAGAATGCCAAACCAGTTCACCGGCAGAATACCCATTCCATAGACTGCCAGAATGAGGCTTACAGCTCCAATGAAACCAGCAACCCAGCCTCCCGGGTTGGATAATTCGATAAATATAGCCTGGACGCCAATGGTGAGCAGCAAGAACAACACATTGGGATTGGTCAATAATTGTAAAAGCTGCTCAATGAAAGACATTTCCACCGGTAAAAGGATAAAGTTGGCAGTATCTAAAATAATATTTCCATCTATGGTAGTTACCGTCCGACCTTCCAATTGAATGAGAAGATCATTGATATCACTGGCAACCAGATCTACCAAACCTGCCTCCAACGCTTCTTCTGAAGAAACTGCTTTGGCATTTTCGATAGTATCTTCTGCCAACGAAATCGCTTTTGTTCCACGACCGGCTGCCAGAGAACGAACTGATGCCCGCAAAATTTCTTTTTGTTTGGATTCTATCGTTTCTCCCAGATCTTCGCCCTGACCGCCAACCGGACTGGCGGCACCAATGGCTGTTTCAGGCGCCATTGCGGCGACATGTCCGGCCAACGTGATCAGAGTTCCGGCACTGCCAGCAATTGCGCCGCGAGGTGCTACATAGACAATGACGGGAATGGAACTGGCTCGAATATCCTGAACAATCCGGTTCATCAAATCGATATTGCCGCCAGGAGTGTTTAGTTGTAAAACCAGCATTTCTGCACCGCGATCCTCTGCTGCTACCAGACTGCGTTGAATGTATCCGACGAGGGCAGGTGTAAGCGGGCCATCAACATTAATGCTCAGGATCAGGTTTGTATTGGATTGTGCAGTCACGGACTGAAATCCCAAACATATTACAAAGAACAATAGCAGGAATATTTTTACCGATTTTTGCTTTAGCATGTTGCGCCTCCTGATTTGGCGGTCTGCTTTGATTATAAGTAGTGTTGAGAGAGAATTCAAGAAAGCCCCGGAATGGATTGTTTACTTTATTCTTATATGTTGTTAACTAAGTTCTTGTATATGGCAGGTATAACTAATAGAAGTTATGGTAAACCATTTAAGGAGGTATGACCATGGGAAAAATTATAGGTATTGATTTAGGTACGACCAATAGTGTTGTAGCGGTAATGGAAGGTGGAGAATCTGTTGTCATCAGCACAGCAGAGGGTTCACGCTTATGTCCTTCGGTCGTGGCTTTCAATAAGAATAAAGAAAGACTGGTAGGGCAGACCGCCAAACGTCAGGCGGTGATTAACCCGGAAAATACAATTTCATCTATTAAACGTTTTATGGGACGTCGCTTTGATGAGGTCGATGCAGAACGCAAGATGGTGCCTTATCAGATTGTTAAAGGCAATACAGGAGAAGCACGTGTTTCCATACCAATGACAGGCAAAGAATATTCGCCCCAAGAAATTTCTGCCATGATCCTGGCAAAATTAAAAACAGATGCTGAAGCATATCTGGGTGTGCCAGTAACACAAGCAGTGATTACGGTACCGGCTTACTTTAATGACAGTCAGCGACAGGCGACCAAAGACGCCGGTAAAATTGCCGGTTTGGATGTTCTACGCATTATTAATGAACCAACAGCTTCTGCTTTGGCTTATGGCCTGGATAAGAAAAAAAATGAGAAGGTATTGATCTTTGACCTGGGTGGCGGCACTTTCGATGTTTCCATTCTGGAAGTTGGTGACGGTGTCTTTGAAGTTAAATCCACCAGTGGTGATACGCATTTAGGGGGAGATGACTGGGATGAATTGATTGTCAATTGGGCTGCAGATGAGTTTAAGAAAGAGAATTCAATGGATTTGCGCCAGGACCGACAAGCTTTACAACGCTTGCGAGAGGCTGCAGAAAAAGCAAAAATAGAACTTTCCAATATTATGGAAACGGAAATCAATTTGCCTTATATCACCGCAGATCAAAACGGACCAAAACATCTGATTTTAAAAATTACCCGGGCACGTTTTGAGCAAATGAGTGCTGCTTTGGTACAACGTTTAAAAGGACCATTTGAAACTTCGATAAAAGATGCGGGTTTGAAAATCGGCGAATTGGATGAGGTGGTTTTGGTGGGTGGTTCCAGCAGAATGCCGATGGTACAGGATTTGGTTCGCCAGTTGACAGGAAAAGATGCCAATA
Organism: Chloroflexi bacterium HGW-Chloroflexi-10; assembly: GCA_002840755.1. Classification (GTDB taxonomy): domain Bacteria; phylum Chloroflexota; class Anaerolineae; order Anaerolineales; family Anaerolineaceae; genus UBA6170. Next base: position 174,170 of record PHBZ01000003.1, read on the forward strand.
AATCCGTCAATCCGGATGAGGTGGTTGCCGTTGGCGCAGCCATTCAAGCCGGGGTACTTGGTGGAGAGGTAAAAGATGTGCTTTTGCTGGATGTGACCCCGCTTTCTTTGGGTGTGGAAACCCAGGGTGGAGTGATGACGAGGGTGATTGAACGCAATACCACCATACCTGTTAAAAAATCCCAAATATTTTCTACAGCTGAAGATGGGCAACCAGCAGTAGATGTTCATGTCTTGCAAGGCGAACGTCAAATGGCCATTGACAATATCAGCCTAGGCCGTTTTCGATTGGAAGGCCTACCGATGGCTGCACGGGGTGTACCTCAAATTGAAGTCACTTTTGATATTGATGCCAATGGGATTTTGAATGTTTCAGCTTTGGATAAAGCATCGGGTAAGCAGCAACGGGTAACTATCACAGCCTCTACAAATCTGAACAAATCCGAGATTGAGCGATTGATACAGGAAAGTAAACAACACGAGACTGAAGATAATCGCCGGCGGGAGTTGGTGGAAGTGCGCAATCTATCTGATCAGGTAATTTACCAGGTGGAAAAAGAACTGAAAGATTCAAGTAAAAACTTTGATCTTTCTGAAAAAGCCCAATTAGATGACCTGCTCCTGGAACTAAATAAAGCCAAACAAACCGAGGATGTCGAGCATATCCGCCAGTTGGTGAATTTGGTTCAGGAAACATTTGGAAAATTGACACAACCCTCCGGCACTGAAGAACCAGTTGCTGAAACACAGGGAAACCCATATCCGGAAGGTGAAGTGGTTGAAGGAGATTTCCGCGACGCATAATTGCGGGACAATACCTCACCCGAGAAGATTAGTAGTCTGAGCCCAGGGTGAGTTAAAAAGAGCAGGTGCGAACGACAGCCGCACCTGCTCTTATGATTAATTAAGAAAAATTTTTACGAGGGATTGTCATCTACCAAGGTTCCTACCGGTTCGCCGATGAGTGCTTTTTTAAGAGCGGTTGGGTCGAACAAGTTGAGGACTATGATAGGAAGTTTGTTTTCCATACACAGGGAGATAGCGGTGCTATCCATTACTTCCAGGCGGCGATTGAGTGCTTCGATATAAGAAAGATGATCAAATTTGATCGCATCAGGATTGCGTTTGGGATCGCTATCATAAACGCCATCCACTTTGGTTGCTTTGATAACCACATCGGCATCAATCTCCATTGCACGGAGTGCGGCTGCAGTATCGGTAGAAAAATAAGGGTTGCCGGTTCCACCACCAAAAATAACCACCCGTCCTTTTTCCATGTGGCGAATAGCCCTTCTACGGATATAAGGTTCAGCCACAGAACGCATCTCGATGGCCGATTGAACACGTGTTACAACATTCATTGATTCAAGCGAGTCCATCAGCGCAAGAGCGTTCATGACTGTGGCCAGCATCCCCATATAATCCGCTGTAGCGCGATCCATTCCCAGTTCCAATCCCTGGCGACCACGCCAGAGATTGCCGGCGCCGATAACGATGGCGACATCCACACCCATTTCACGAACTTCTTTTACCCGGCTTGAGATATCCAGTGCACATTTTGGGTCAATTCCAAACCCTTCCTGGTTACCTAAAGCCTCACCAGAGAGTTTGAGTAAAATCCTGCGAAATTTCAGTTTTTCCATGTGCAATCCTTTCAAAAAAAAAGCCAACCCAGAGGTTGGCTTTTCAATGACTAGTCTTCTGATGTGGTTTCACCCAGCGCCCAACGGGCAAACCGGCGAACGACAATGTTTTCACCCAGTGCAACAACTTTTTCGTTAATGAGTTGCTGGATAGTGATTTCTTCATTACGGATATATGGCTGGCGCATCAAGACAAATTCGTTTTTGAACTTTTCAAGGGTGCCATCAATAATGCGTTGGTGAATAGATTCGGGTTTTCCATCTTCGCGGGCTTTTACTGCAGCAAAATGGGCTTCTTTATCCAGCACTTCCTGCGGGATGTCTTCTTCTTTGACAAAGCGAGGGGAAGTTGCAGCAATTTGCAGAGCCAGTTCATGGGCTAAGGCGCGGAAAGCTTCAGAGCGTCCGACGAAGTCGGTTTCTACGTTCACTTCCACCATAACGCCTACACGACCATTGCCATGGGAATACATTTCTACTACGCCTTCAGAGGCATTGCGATCTGCACGTTTGGCTGCCTGAGCCAAACCTTTTTCACGCAAGAAATCCATCGCTTTACTGTAATCACCCTCTGCATCTTCGAGTGCTTTACGGCAGGCTAAAATTCCGGCGCCGGTTGATGCGCGTAATTTTTTGATGTCCTCAGTTGAAATTTCCATTCTTATTTCCTTATTCTTTTACTGTTTTTGGTTTCAACAGGGGTTTCCCTGATTATTCTTTGGTTTCTGTGTCTTCTGTTACGACATCATCTACTTCTGCGACATCCACAACTTCGTCTTCACGATCAGCTTCGAGTTTGGCTAAAGTGGAAGCACCCAAGAGGGTTACATCATCCAATTCAGAATCTTCTTCCATGCGACGGCGACTGACAACTTTTTCTTCCGCCTGTTCGAAGTCGGTGTCTTCCATCATATCTTCGTCTTTACGAATGGTGCGTCCTTCTAAAGCTGCATCAGCAATTTTAGAAACCATTAATTTAATGGCGCGGATAGCATCGTCGTTGGAAGGGATAACATAATCGACATTAGAAGGATCACAATTGGTATCTACCATGGCGATAATCGGAATATCTTTGACATTCGCTTCATGAACGGCCGTTTCTTCCCGGCTGACATCAATGATGAAGATCAATTCAGGCAGACGTTTCATTTTGCGAACACCACTGAGACGAATGGAAAGGCGATTAATTTCTCGTTCCATCATCAAAGCTTCTTTTTTGGTGTAAGACTTAATTTCACCGGTTTCGAAAAGTTTTTCGAGGCGTTCCAATTCACTCACGCGCTGGCTGATGGTGGTCCAGTTTGTCAGGGTTCCACCCAACCATCTTTCGGTTACGTAGGGCATACCGCAGCGGATAGCCTCTTCTTTGATGGTTTCCTGTGCCTGGCGTTTGGTGCCAACGAACAGAATGGTGCCGCCTGCGGCAACTGTATCACGTACCATATTGTAAGCGGTAGTGATGGCTTTGACAGTTTGCTGCAAATCTAAAATATGAATACCATTGCGCTCCGTGAAGATAAAGGGGCGCATCGCCGGATGCCACTTGTTGGTACGATGACCAAAGTGAACACCACTTTCCAAGAGTGCTTTCATGGAAATTACAGATGCCATTTGTTTATTAAACTCCTTATTACTATGCGTTTATCCTCCGCCCTCGTCTACCTGTAAACCGAAACACCCTTGGGTGAACGCCGGCACAGTCGGAGAGCGTGTGAAATGTTACTGTCCATTGACAGCCGTGTGATTATAACACAGATTAAAAAATCTTCCAGTTAGATTTGGAATGATTTCCTGGAGTGTTTTTTGAATATTTTCAGAGTAACTTTATTGTTGCGCTAAGTCCTTTTGGTATATAATCATTGAAGCGGGTAAAATCCAAATAGAGGATGTGTTATGGGTTGGTACGGATCAAATAAAGAAAGTAAAATTTTTCAAACAATGCCAAAAATCGAGCTGCACCGGCATCTTGAAGGTTCATTGCGTATGGACACACTGTTGGATGTAGCGCGTAACCACGGTTTGACTATTCCGGTAGAGCCAACATTTCGTAAGATGGTTCAGGTACAAAGTAATGACCCATTAACTTTCGAAAATTTCCTTTCCAAGTTCCAGACACTTCGATTATTTTATAAATCTCCGGATGTTATTCGCAAGGTGGCCCGCGACGCCATTCAGGATGCCGCTTTGGATCATATCCAGTATTTGGAATTGCGTTTCACTCCGGTAGCTTTGAGCAGGGTGGAAGGTTTTGATCTGCGTAGTGTAATGGAATGGGTTACCGAAAGTGTTGCATTGGCATCACAAGAGTTTAATGTTAAAACGAACCTGATTGTCAGTGTAAACCGCCACGAACCAATTGAATTGGCTGAGCAGGTGCTTTCATTGGCTTTGGACTTCCGGACCCGCGGAATTGTCGGTGTGGATTTGGCTGGAAACGAGGTACAGTTTTCGGCATTGCCATTCTGGTCATTGTTCCATAATGTTCAAAAAGAGGGGTTAAAAATATCCATTCATGCCGGAGAATGGTCTGGGTCTGAAAATGTACGCCAGGCTATTGAAGAAATGGATGCAGACCGGATTGGGCATGGCGTACGGGTTATGGAAGACGAATCGGTTGTCCGCCTGGCTGTAAAACGGCAGATTCCTTTTGAGGTGTGTGTCACATCTAATTATCAGAGTGGTGTGGTTTCCTCCTTGCGGGGTCACCCCATTCTAAGAATGATCGATTCAGGCTTATTTGTCACCATCAATACAGATGATCCCAGCATTTCCCAAATTACGCTGGGAGATGAATTCCACCTGCTTTACAATGAGTTCCAACAACCTCTGGAACGTTTTTACAAACTTTCTATGGCTTCCATTAATGCTGCATTTTTAAACGAGGACGAGAAAAGTAATTTGCGGGAGCATTTCCGCCTGGCGTATCAAGAATGGAATAAAACCGTCATTAATGGATAACGTGAGCGGCTAAACCCTAATAAAGGTCGCCTAAAAATTTCAGAAGGATATTTTGTAAGCTGCTTTTCCGTAAAGATTTTTTGCGTTTAGATTATTCCAACCCATCAATTGATAAAAAAACTCTTTTTGGCTTGCGTTCAATCTGTGCAAACTATATACTAATAGATGAAACTCAAATTGTACTTAAATCCTACCACTCAAATCGGGAAAGGAGTAAGACCTGATGTTGAAACAACATACTGTACGTAATTGGATGAATGATCTGGTTGTCTTTGTTGATGGCAATCAAACAGTAACTGAAGCTTTGAGTTTGATGCGCAGACGATACATTAATAGCGTGATGGTTCGCAAAACGGACGAGAACTCTGATTATGGTATTGTAACAACCCGGGATATATGCGATAAGATCGTTGCTTCCGGGGTTAATCCCAAGGAGACCTTGATCAAAAACATAATGTCTTCACCAGTTGTCACTGTTAAACAGAACAGTTCCATTGAGGATTGTGCTTTATTGATGAAGGAAAAACATATTCATCATTTGCCGGTAATCAATGATCATGGAGAAGTAGTTGGGATGATTTCCGCGAGTGATTTTCTGTTGGTTGCTGAAGCTATGGGGAATAATTTTGAGGAACGCTCCCTTTCTTAGATTTGTTTGATCATTTTGGCGAATTGCGGCGCATCGGTTATAATCTTGCTGATGCGCCGTATTATATATATTTTCCTGATGATTATTGTTTTTAGCGTTGCTTTGCCGGTGGCAGTACCAGCAACTGTCAATGCTCAATCAAGTTCTCCCACGGGTTTGATTGATACAGTGAATACTTTGCGAGCCAATAATGGGTTAACTGCTCTACAGGTGGATCAAGCTTTAATGGCTTCTGCTCAGCAGCATGCCGAATATATGGCTCAGACCAGTAATATTACCCATACCCGAGCAGATGGTTCCACACCCGCCACGCTTGGCTTTATTGAAAATATTGCCGGCGGAATTAACCTGACTGTGGATGTCGTTGTTTACTCCATGTGGACGGACGCTGATCATTGGGGGACAATGGTCAATTTTACCTACGGAAAAGTAGGTGCAGGAGTGGCCGTAAAAGATAACTGGGTCTATTATGTCTTGCAGGTTCAGCGGATTGATACCGGACTGGCCGGGCAGCCCACCCCAAATCTACAAAACACTGCCGATCCAAACACGGTTGCACAGGTGATCACAGCTACCCCGCAATTAGATGGCTCGATCTTTCATGAAGTGGGTGCCGGTCAATCTTTGTGGAGTATTGCCCTGGCATATGGGATTACCATTGCAGATATCATTGCATGGAATAATTTGCAACCCACACCGAATATTTTTCCCGGAGAACGTCTTTTGGTGGTGCAACCACCAACGCCCACGCTTTCCCCGACAATTACTTTAACACCGATACCTGCTACACGGACAACTACACCGACGGCAACACCAAAGACGCCTACAGTCACAGCAACGATTACATTAACTCCCACTATCACACCACGTCCACCATTTTCAATTCAAAAAATGGAAACAGGCAAAAGAAAAACAATTGGGATTGGCATAACCGCCATTTGCTCGCTAGGCTTGTTGTTTAGCTTATACGTAGGCTTTATCCGAAAAGACAAACAACCGCGTTTGTAGCAATTTGTTGAAGGGTTGATTAAATACTAAAGTCTTCACCTGCCCAAACTCCGTCGACTGGAACGTGGATTGGTTCCTTGCGTTTGCCATTGCCACCTTCTGTCAACATGGGATGAGAATGCAAGGTTGTTTTAACCTGGCTTTCCACTTTCTCCATTCGCAGCATTAACTCTTCCAGACTTTTGCCTATGGTGTCGGGAAGACGATCGTGGTGTAAATCCGGAGCAGTTTCCATATAGGGGGTGGAGCGTTTTACTGTTTGGCCGGGAACGCCTACCACAACGGAATCCATTGGTACGGCTCTGACAACAACCGCATTAGCCCCTACGCGGCTGCCCTGGCCGATTTGGATAGCGCCCAATATTTTCGCGCCGGCACCGACCACAACATTATCTTCTATTGTAGGATGACGCTTGCCTTTTTCCAGGCTGACACCTCCCAAGGTGACGCCATGATATAACGTGACATTATCACCGATTTCTGCCGTTTCACCGATTACTACACCCATACCGTGATCGATAAAGAAACCCCGGCCAATACTGGCACCCGGATGAATCTCAATACCGGTCAGGAAGCGGCTGAACTGGGAAATTCCTCTGGCAATCAGATACAATTTTCTTTTCCAAAACCAATGGGCTACCCGATGGCTCCAAACAGCGTGCAGACCAGGGTACAGTAGAATTACTTCGAGAGAATTGCGCGCTGCAGGGTCCCGGTTTAATACGGCAAGTACATCATTTTTTAATACTTGAAACCAATTTTTCATTTTTACTCATTTCCTGACTTCGGAGTCCTTGCGGATAGAAACATTCTTTCACTCCGCTTATTTTATTTTTTCAAGAAATCCGGATCATAATTTACGAATTCCCGGGTTTCCTTCTGGTTAAAAAATTACAGCCATCTAGTAAACAGAATAGCAGTCTGCTGCCTGATTACGCAACAATATCATTAATATTGCGCGGGGCTACTTTCCGCTGCCTGTAGATGGCTGTCCGATTTCTGTCGAATGTCTCAGGCGTTGGTTAGCTTTGACCCCGCCGTTGACACATACAATTTAAGATCATAAAACTACTCCAAATTGATTTTCTTTGTCTAATTATAGGTTGTCTGCTTCTCTTGTCAAGATCAGTACCTGGAGATGTGAGGTTTGTATAATCTTTGTAATGATTTGGGAATTGCAGCTTTTTGTCTGTAAAAGGAAAATGAAGTATAGATAAAAAGCTTCGCGATCAGAATTTCGATTTTTCAAAAAAATTTCCCATTAAATTGCAACTTTTATTGATTTCTTGCGTAGATAGTCGTAGATTATTTTTGAGGAGAGTAATATGAGTCGCAATCGAATGTTTTGGGGTATTGTGATTATCGTCATGGGAATCATATTCCTGCTACAATCCATAGGCTTGATCCAGGTGAATGTTTGGAGCTTATTGGGGCCTTTTCTGATCATTTTACTTGGTGGAACGTTGATTTACCGCACGATGTTTCCCAACCGGTCTTCCCTTGAGTTGAAATCGCTCAGTCTTCCTGTTGATGGTATCGAACATGTTTCTGTAGAAATAAAACATGGCGCTGGTAAATTGAAAATTCAAGCGGGTAAAGAGCCTGATACATTATTAAAAGGTGATTTTCGAGGTGGTGTAGAGCATACACTTAGTCAAAATGGTACACGCGCTAGCCTGTCATTGCGTCCGCTTGTTGATACAGTGACCATGATTCCTTTTACTGGCCCAACAGAAGGATATGTCTGGAATGTGGATTTCAACCCAGGATTGCAATATGAGTTTGAATTAAAAACAGGCGCAGGAGAAAGCCAGATAAACTTTCTTGATTTGCCTGTTTCAAGGATCCGTTTGGAAACGGGAGCAAGTTCAACTTACATGACTGTGCCAGGTAAGGCTGGTTTTACGCGGGTGGATGTACATGCTGGCGCAGCTTCGGTTGAAATTAAAATTCCAGAAAGTGTTGCCGCGCGGATACGTATACAAAGCGGTTTAGCCAGCCATTCGGTGGATACTGCGCGTTTTCCCGAAGCAAATGGGTATTATTGTTCGCCGGATTATGAATCGTCTGAAAATAAAGTTGAGATATTTATCGATGGCGGCGTGGGTTCATTTAAAATTTATTAATGCAAGGAGAAAACAATGTTTAAATCTTCTAATTGGCGTTTGATATTGGGTGGATTGCTGGTAGTTGTCGGCATCCTGGCTTTGCTGGATACCCTGACGGTGTTTCCATTCACTGGGATCTTATGGGGATTGATTTTCGCCAGTGCTGGCGCTGGTTTCCTAGTTTATATGATGGGTGAACGTTCAGCCTGGTGGGCAGTCATTCTAGGTGTGATTTTATTAGGATTAGGAACGATTATCGGGCTTACCAGTTTGTTTCCAGGATGGGGTGACCGGATTAGCGGCCCGATTTTCCTGGGTGGTATCTCTTTAGCTTTCTGGTTGGTTTACGTGAGGAACCGCAATTTCTGGTGGGCAATAATCCCTGGTGGTGTGATGGGTTCGTTAGCTGTAACCGCGTTTATGGATGAATTTACCCGATTTGATGGTGGTTTTTTCTTCCTGTTTGGTTTGGCATTAACCTTTGCATTAATTGCGCTACTGCCGGGTTTACCGGGAAATCGTCAATGGCCATGGATTCCTGCATCGATTTTATTTGTCATCAGCGTACTGGCTTTATTCTCCAGTCTGAATTGGATGAGTTTCTTCTGGGCATTCCTTTTGATAGGCGCCGGCGCATTTTTATTATTGCGTTCTGTTTTTCAACGCAAAGTTTCCTGAGTGAGGCAAAATATGACTGAACAAAATTCAACTAATTACCGGCACGATCGTCATCGCAGTATTTTCTTCCCTATTTTATTGATTATGCTGGGTGTGTTTTTTCTACTTTCGAATATGAATATGATTCCGGGTGATGCCTGGAGTCTGGTGGTACGCTTTTGGCCGGTGGTATTTTTGATTGGCGCCATTGAAGATTTGATTAATTTCAAATGGGTTGGCGCCGTATTCAATACCGGTATCGGTGTGGTTCTTTTGCTGGCAAATCTGGGTTATTTTCCCTGGACTGCCTGGCAAATGATTTTTCGCCTCTGGCCATTACTGATCATTGCCTGGGGTTTGGATATTGCATTTCGAGGGCAATCGATCGTTGGCTCATTAATTGGTATAAGCATTTCAGTTGTGATTGTGGGCGGATTGGTCTGGTTTGCCTTGCAGGGTCCACTTACTGGTGTAGGTGAAACAACAAAACTGACTTACGCTATAGATGGCGTTCGTGAAGGTCATTTATATTTTCAGCCATCGGTTGGAAAGTTATCTATTGAATCATTCCAGTCGAAGACTGAATTGGTCAGAGGTGAAGTAACTCTGGCGGAAGAGGAAAATTTTGAAGAGAAATTTGACGTCCGCAATGGCAGCGCGGAATTATCCCTGAGCAGCCGTGGTATCGTGGTTCTCCCATCCCGTCAAATAGATAACGGATTTCCATGGAACCTGGAAATTAATGATCAGGTTCCTTTTACCATGGAAGTGGAACAGGGAGTAGGTAAGCAAGAGTTGGAACTGAATGGGCTTAATATTTCTGATCTCAATATCACCCTGGGCGTTGGCAGCGTGGAAGTGACACTGCCTGTTGAGGAATTTTTTGAAGGGCAGATTGAATGTGCTGTAGGTGAGATCATTGTGCGTATTCCTGAAAACCTGGCTGTAAAAATTGAACTGGATACTGCCATTTCATCATTATCGCTTTCATCCGGATTATCCAAGGATGGTGATTGGGTTTACTCACCGGCCGGGCTGAAAAGTAAGAATCCGAGTGTTTTGAAGATCAGTAATCCCATCGGACAGGTGCGCATTGTTTTGGAAAAATAATTTCCACACCATGCAGCGACACGCAGAATAATAATTCTGAAAACAGTTTGTTGAAAAAGACAAACTGTTTTTTTGGTTTTGGGAACTTTTATGGTTTTTTCTTCGTCTTGAATATAAATAATAAAAAAACTTGGAGGTTTTTATGAATAAGAAGGTAAGTTTCGTAATTGTAATGGTTGTATTGTCAGGCCTTTTGTTAAGTGCCTGTGGAGTGAAAAGCCCAACCACAGATTTTACCCGCCAGATTAATGTATCTGGAAAAGGTGAAGTGTACTTAATTCCTGATATTGCTTATGTCAATATTGGTGTGCGAAGTGAAGAATTGGATGTGGCAACAGCCTTGAGTGAGAATAATACACAAGCCAAAGCTATTGCAACAGTATTAAGCGATTTGGGCGTTGACCCGAAAGATATTCAAACGACAGCATTCAATGTTTACCCGTTCCAGAATTACGGACCGGATGGCATGCCCAGTGACACCAAGTATGTTGTTGAAAATACAGTTTATGTGAAAGTTCGTGAACTGGATAAATTGGGCGAATTGTTGGACGCGGTTGTACGCAAAGGCGCCAATACCATCAATGGTATCCAATTTGATGTACAGGATCGCGCACAGGCTGAATCCGATGCCCGTCGTCTTGCCGTTCAGGATGCTACCAATAAAGCAACCGAACTGGCTGATGTGGCAGGTGTCCAATTGGGTGATATTCTGAGCATCAATGTTTATTCTTCGGGCACTCCGATCCCGATGTATGATGCCAAAGGCGGCGGGTACAATGCAGATATGTCCGCTGCTCCCATTGCTTCCGGTCAACTGGTCATCACTGCTGATGCCAACATGACCTATCAATTGAAATAGTCTGTCTCCCCTTAGTAAATGCCGGCCTTAGTGCCGGCATTTTATTTTTAAAGAAAAAACCAGGTGATCAAATAATAACTGATACAAGCGGCCCAGAGCCAGGAATCGATGCGATCCATGAAGCCTCCGTGACCTGGTAAAAGATTGCTAGAGTCTTTGATGTTGAATTGGCGTTTGAGCATGCTTTCTCCAAGATCGCCGAGTGGGGTAATCACTGCCAGTACAGCTCCCAACAATAATCCGTTGATCATGGTGATTTCAGGAGCCTGTAAATGCCAGATCATCCCTAATAATGCACCACCGATCAGACCAAACAGGATACCTCCAAGATATCCCTCCCAGGTTTTTTTAGGGCTGACTCGAGGAGCCATTTTGTTTTTTCCAAAGCGACTGCCGATTGAGTAAGCACCAGCATCTACTATGCCGACCGTAGGAATTGCCAGCATGATCCACCATAGACCATTAGGCAAATCTCTTAAGGAAATCAAGTAACTACCAAGCCAACCGAGGTAGAGAATTCCTCCCAGGGTTATACCAAAATCCACTGACGAGGTATTTCGACCCAATTCGTAACTGATGGTGTGGAAAGCCATGGCTATCAGCACAGCAATGGATAAGATAAGATCACTTCCATCAAAGCCGTACAGGTGTCTGGTTAGAGCCAGGACGATGATAGCAGAAAACAAAACGGGCGCATTCGGTGAATAACCCGCTTGTTGATATATATGCCAGTATTCCCAACCAGCAATCGCTAAAATAATGATGATGAAAAATACAAAAAACCAAGTGCCTAACCAGATAAACAACACACCGACTGGAATAATGACGGCAGTGGTCAGCAGTCTTTGTGTGAGTGATATATTTCGTTCACTCATTGCAATTTGATAACCGACCGTAACGGCGGTCACGTTCACTGAATGAGATTATAGCCTTGAGTAATTCTTCACGGTCGAAATCCGGCCAAAGTGTATTGGTTACATACCATTCAGCATAAGAAGCCTGCCAGATCAGGAAATTACTGATGCGCATTTCACCAGAGGTGCGGATGACCATATCCGGATCGGGGAGACCTGCGGTGAAAAGGTAATTACTGACCATATCATCATTAATATCCTTAGGCTGGACGCCATCTTCTATCATTTTTCGGATGGCACATACGATCTCATCTCGGCCGCCATAATTCCATGCGATACAAAGGGTCAATCTGTCATTGTCTTTGGTTATTTCAACGGATCTGAGTACTTTTTCGCGAAGTTGAGGATTTAATTGTTCCAGCCTGCCTATATGCCTTAATTGAACGCCTTCCTGTTTTAATTCATGAATTTCTTTATCAATAACTTCTTCAAGAATATGCATCAGGCCTTCTACTTCTTCTGTTGGTCTGCCCCAATTCTCGGTAGAAAAAGCGTAAATGGTCAGGAATTTGACACCAAATTCAACACAGGCGCGAATGACCCGTCTTAAATTTTCGGTGCCTGCGCGGTGGCCAGCTAACCTTGGGAGTCCTCTTTTTTTTGCCCACCGGCCATTACCATCCATGATAATAGCTATGTGGTTTGGTACATTTTTGGGAATAGTTACTGAAATCGTTTTAGCCATCATCAAGATTTTTAAACTTCCATAATTTCTGCGGTTTTTCTTTCACCGACTTTGTCTATGTCTGAGGTAAAGCGTTCAATTGTTTTTTGAAGTTCTTCTTCCGCACGTTTTAGTTCATCTTCTGTAATCATTTTCTCTTTTTCAAATTCACGCAGATCTTTAATGATATCACGACGAACGTTGCGGCAGGCAATTCGGGCTTCTTCCAAACGGCTATGAGTCAATTTGACTAAATCACGGCGGCGCTCTTCGGTTAATGGCGGCAAATTTAAGCGAATAACTTTACCATCATTGTTGGGAGTTAATCCCAAATCGGATGCAATGATGGAGCGTTCAATGATTCTGATTGTGGAGGCATCAAATGGTCGAATCATTAATTGACGTGGTTCCGGAACGCTTATCGTGGCCAACTGATTGAGCGATGTGGGAACACCGTAATATTCCACTTCCAATCTTTCAACTAAAGCCGGGTTAGCACGGCCAGTACGGATTCCTGAGAGATCTTCTTCCAGGCTATTAATCGCACCTTTCATGCGTGATTCAGCGTCTTTGATTGTCTCTTTTATCACGTGATCCTCCTTATTGAAAGAAAAATAACAATTATAAAAAATTTTTGCAACCACATCATTTTAACAGATTTCATCAATCGGATGTGTATTCCAGGGCTATGAATTTCTAAAGCATACCTTATTATGGAGAAATTTTCCATAAATTCCAAAAAAGAAAACAGTTATTATTACCTGTTTCAAAAAAATTGGGGGATTGACAAGAATTGAATATATGTTCTATAATAGAACATATATTCTGGAGGTGTTAAATGTCAGAAATTAGTTATCCACATATTCGTACACAGACCAATCTAAAGAAAAAAACAGATCAAAAACACATCCAAACCAATTCTTCTGATTTTGATCTTGAAGATATGCTGCATCGATTTCAACATGCGCCTGACCAAACTGCTTTCCTGGGTATGGTAGGCGAAGATTTTCCAGTCATGTTTGATTTAAAGGATCCACGAACACAGTCCATTCTCACCGTAAGTGATCATTTACCTTCCTTAAGACGGTTGATGCTGGTTATGGTTCAGAGCATTGCGGCGTATACTACTCCGGAAAATTTTCAATATGTGGTGATTTCAGACTATCCCGAAAAGTGGATGCAGACCATAGAGAAATTTGATTCGAATTACGAGTATTGCGCCGGAGTTTCCGGTGGATATGAAAACAGTGCAGAAGATTGGATCCTTTATTTGGCCAGTAAAACAGAAAGCCGATTGAATGGAAGGCAGAATAGTGCATCGGTTATTCTTTTTGTAGATGACCTGAACCAATTAGAAAAAATGGATATGCAGGTACGTTTAAATTACGACTGGATGTTACGTCATAGCTCCAAGGTAAATATTTGGATGGTAGCCGGAACAGATGCTCAGCAAGTACACCAGGCCAGGCAAAATGTAAACCGGTTTCGAACCCGGATATTTGGCCAGATGGATCATAAGCTAGCACCGAGTTTTAAAGACATTATCCCTGTATCCATTCTTGAGACATTAGAACCCAACCGAAATTTTTCTACCAAAATTGGATCAGATTGGATTCGCTTTTGGGCACCAAAGTTGCAAGGTTAATGATTGGAGGCATGCATGACAACAGGAATGCTTTGGTACGATGATGATCCGAAACGAAAACTGAACGATAAAATTCAATTGGCAAGCAATTATTATCAAGAAAAATATGGAAGCCAACCAACATTGTGTTTTGTCCATCCGAAATTAAAAGAATCCAGTGAAGATAATTCGCCTGGATTGGAAATTCAGTATAATTTTGCTGTGGCTCCCAATCATATTTGGGTTGGGGTTAAATAACTATAAACTATTTGGTTTTGATAATGGGAGCCATGTCCAGATTGATCACTTTATAACCATAACAATTGATCACATCTGTGGATAAGTGGCGTGTTGTTTTAATAACATCATTACGGTAAACATGAATATGTCCATGAAGGTGGTAAGTTGGTTTGAATGATTTAATTAACCAACGATACGCCTTCACTCCCTGGTGGGGTAGATCCTCCTGGTCGTGAATTTGCCAGGGCGGAGCGTGCGAGATAAAAATATCTAAAAAACGTCCATGGATCAGCTTATTAAGCATTAATTTAGGAACCAATGAAAAGACATTCGACCACATTTCGCCTTGAGTGTATTGATGGCTGCCGCGATTGTAACGAATAGAGCCTTCAACCCCGGCCAGAAGGACGCCTGTATCGTCTTTTAAACAGCGACGGTGGAGGTCGATAGCTCCCCAGGGTCCAGATTTTTCACTGGTAGACGAAATTTCAATTTTATTCGCATGATTGCCGTTGACAAAATACAACGGGACATTCAACATCGATACCATGAATTCAAGGTAATAATGTGGTAAATCTCCACAACTAATCATTAAATCAATGTCAAAAAAACGATCGGCAATTTTTGGTTGATATATGTAATCCAGCTCAACGTCACTGACAGCAAGAATTTTCATGGTGTCAATATTTTACATTTAAAATGAAATTTACACTTCTGATTAAGACAATCGTTCTTACAAAACGGGTATTCAATTGGCGATCGCCACGAAAAAGGCCATAGCATGCTCTTTGGTATGACTGATACTCAAAGACCAATCCTGCCAATTTTTTTGATCCGCCACTATTTTTGCCTGGTTGTGCAGATACAATACAGGTTCGCCTAAATCCGTTTTCAATACTTCAATATCCTGCCAGCGGACGATACCGATTCCGGTTCCAAGGGCTTTTGCCACCGCTTCTTTAGCCGCAAACCGGCCTGCGTAAGAATTTGTATTTTCACCGCACAAAACCCTTTCTTGCGGCGTAAATACTCTCTGAAGAAATCTCTCCCGAATTTTCGGATTGATATCTCTTAATCGATGAATTTCAATCAGGTCGACACCGGTAAATACTTTCACACGGAAACCTCATTTATATTTTCAGCGAGATCAGGACCGGCACTGACGATAACCATATTTTCGGGATTCAGGTATTTTTTAGAAACTTGCAGAATTTCTTCACTAGTGATTTTTTGGATTTTTCCAGGATATTCGCGCAGATAATTTAACCCCAAGCCGAAGCGTTCCATACGGATGATTGAATTTGCCACACCACTGTTGGATTCTACAGAGAGAGGAAGTAAGCCAATAAAATTGGATTTTGAATCGTTTAATTCTTCCTGTGTAACTGGTTCGGCAATAAACTTCTTGATTTCTTCTTTGATGATACGGATGGAAGCTTCCAGGTTGATTGGGTTAACTCCCGCATTAATTTCCCAGGAACCACCTTTTAACCAGGAATTGAGACTGGTAGAGGCATAATAAGCTAAACCGGATTTCTCCCGTACGGCAGCACCGATGCGTCCCATCATACCAAATTGTCCGAGAATATTATTGCCGATGGAAGCCGGCAGGTATTCCACATCGATTCTACTAGGCGCATAACAACCCATTACCAGGTCAGTTTGAAATTTTCCCTGAATGGGCAGGTGGATATGCACAGGGTTTAATGTACCGGGTATATCCGGAATTGGTGGTGGTAGGACATATCCCGGGTTTTTCCAGCCACCCAGTATCTTATTAACCGATTCAAACGCTTGTTGGGGTTCAATTGCACCAACCAGGACAATAACCATTCCCTTGGGCGAGTAGGATTGGTTGTGAAATTTTACCAGATCACGGCGGTGAATATGTTGAACCGTTTCCGGATAACCATCTTCGGGGATACCATAAGGGTGATTGGGGAAGAGCGTCTCATCGAATTTTAGAGAGGCCATATCCCCTGTATCTTGCTCCCGTAACTGCAAGCCGATCATTAATTGGGCCTGTAACCGGCTGAATTGGCGCGGGGGAAAAACTGGCCATTGGACACAATCTGCCAGTGTGTTTAACAATAAGGGGAGGTCTTCGACCAATGCTCTTCCACCAAAACTGGTGGTTTGTACGCTAGCACCAAAGCCAAAACTGGCACCGGCTGATTCCAGATCGTGGTAAATTCTTTTAAAGCGGCGGTTGGCTGTTCCGCGCATTAACGCATAAGAGGTGAACAGTGCAAGACCTAATTTATCTTTTGGGTCCTGAATACTTCCGCTTTGTAAGTAACCGCTGATCACTATTGACGGGCTATTAAAATCTGATTTGCAAAGCACAATAATGCCATTCGGCAACACAGTTCGGAAAATATTATCTTCCCCGGGTAAATGATTCCAATTGATATTGGCTGCACTCATGCTGGAACCTCCGTCTGAACCTCTTCCGGTACATAGATACCGACCACACGTTTATTGGGATTTAAATATTTCTCTGCCACCATTTGTACGTCTGCGGGTTTGATATTGGCTAACTGATCGAGATATTGAGTGAACCAATTGTAAGTTGCAAATATTTCAGAATATCCCATCCAAAAAGCCTGGTTGGTTATATTTTCCAATCCATAAGCGAACAAGGCACGTGCTTGTTTAACTGCCCGTTCCACTTCTTTACGCCGGATTCGGCGTTCTATGACCTGGTTAATTTCGCGATCCAGGGCTTTAATGGCATCTTCCGGATTGCTTTCAGGATGTAATGTGAGTGTGATATCGTAGACAAAGGGATCGATTGTAGCTTGAAGTCCACCGGAAACCCCCACAGCCAATTCTTTTTCCACCAGTTTGTTGTACAGACGGCTGGTTTTATTGGATGTGCCGCCGCCGCCAAACATATTTAAGCTGGCTGGACCACTGAGCAGACTATCTAAAATGGTAAAAGCAAAGAAATCGGGATGGGCGGCAGACGGAGAACGGTAAGCAAGCTGGATAAATGTGGTGTCACCCGGACCGCGTTGAATAATTTCGTGTGGGCCTTTTAATTCATTTTCCGGTTCGATTTGTGGGTGATCCGGTTTTTGTGATGGGTGCTGAGCATATAAGCTGGAAATTTTTTCCAACATTACTTTGGTATCAAAGTCGCCGGCTATAGTGATCATTGTATTGGATGGTTGATAATAGTGCCGGTAATGCTGATAAAGATCCTCGCGTTGAATATGCATCAGATCTTCCTGGGTTCCGATGACTTCATTCCGGTATGGGTGGTGCTCAAAAGCGGCCTCCATGACGGCTGTGTTCAACCGGGACATGGGTTCGTTATCTTTACCTTCTTTTTCTGCAATGATGACAGTGCGTTCCGATTCTACTTCCTGGGGATCGAAGACACTATTAAACATGCGATCTGCTTCCAATTCCAGGGCAATGTTGATCTTGTTAGCTGGCATGGTTTCGAAATAGGTGGTCCAATCCAGGTGCGTAAAGGCATTCCAGACTCCACCCTCACGCGAAATCAGCCGGTCCATTTGTGTGCCGGGGAAGCGATTGGTGCCTTTGAATTGCATGTGCTCTACCCAGTGGGAAATACCGGTGTAACCAGGTAATTCATAGCGTGAACCAACCCGGTACCATGTCCAATGGCTGATAATAGGCGCTGAGTGAATTTCTTTTAAGAAGACTTTTAGCCCATTGCTGAATTCAAAAACAGTGATTGGATCATTCATAGTCCCTCTTTATTGTCCTTCCAAAAGCCACATACAAAATTTTCCCGCTTTAGGTCCACAAATTGCCTCACTCCATGAGTCCGGAAGCCCTTCCAGTAAATCGATATATGGGTTGACGACCTCCTGCAGGCCGCTGAAAGGTTGGTGCAGGTCGGAAGTATTCAATGGAATATCCACGGGCACATCCAGATTGACAGGGATTTGCTGATCCACGGGTACATCCAATTTTAAGTTGATCGGCAACTCGGTGCCGGCTGGCAGCAAAATATTGGTTTTAGCCTGGGAGATTTGTAATTGTCCTGCATCCAGATTGTAAATGGAAGCATTACTGATATAAACATCCTGGCTAAGCACAACATTAGTCTGTTCTTCGATATGGATTGTAAAATTTGCACGCACTGATTGGTCGCGGATTGGAATGGTGGTTGTGATATGGGCTTCATCCATTGCTGCAAAATTTTCGGAAAGACCTGTGAGCAGTTGGTCATTGACCAGACTCTTGATTTTGAAAATTTGGCTGCCAAGAGACAAAAGCACAACAATGAGGATGGCATTAATCATCAGGGAGATGAGACTGATGATTGTCCAAAAGGGTGGGCCTAATTTCTTCCATTGGACACCAAAGCGTTTGGAATTTTGTTTCCGGGTATTGGTTTGTAAAAGAGATGGATCATTTGATTCCATGATATACCACCTTAGGTAAAATTTTTTTTTTTACATTGATTAAATAATAAAGTAGAGTAACACGAAAAACAAATTAAATGGCACTCCACTTTTTGCTTGCCCTAATGATAAAGCATAAATTGCTTGTAAAACTATATAGAATTGAGAAACCGGACAATACTGGTTATAATTAACAAAAAATATCCCATTTCTTGGATGAAGCAGGATTATACCAATGAATGATGTCTCAAAATATCTGGTTGCGGTAATAGGCGCTGGACCAGCAGGCATATTTGCAGCAAAAGAATTAGCAAAAAATGGGGCTGAAGTATTATTATTTAATCGCGATATAAAACCGGGTGGTTTAGCGGAGTATGGAATTTACCCGGATAAGTTAAAAATGAAGGAAGGATTACGCAAACAATTCTCTTCCATATTGGAAACGCCGGAAATCCATTATTTCGGCAATATGCTGGTTGGTGAACAAGGTGATATCCGATTGAATGATATGAGGGAATTGGGTGTACAGGCAATTCTGGTTACCACAGGTGCACAAGGAACCAAATGGCAGGGATTACCGGGAGAATCTCTAAAAGGGGTTTACCATGCCAAGGATCTGGTCTATCACTATAATCAATTACCACCGTATAGCATGAAAAAATTTGATATTGGCCGGCGAGTGGCTGTAATCGGCGTGGGTAATGTTATGGCCGATATTTCGCGGTATTTAATTTGTGAAAGACAAGTGGATGTGGTTTATGCGGTGGCGCGGCGTGGTCCTGCTGAAGTGAAATTCACTAAAAAGGAACTGGAATATATCGTTGAAAATTTGGATATGGAGAACTACCGAGCAGAGATTGAGCGTGCCGCACCGATCATGGCTGGTGTCGGACAAGATGCACAAGAACCAATGCGAATGGTGGAGCAGGCATTAGAAAATGCGGAACAAACAGGCTCGAATACCAGTTTTCGAATGCGCTTTTTGGCTTCAGTACGGTGTATCCTGGGAAATGACAGTAATCAAGTTTGTGGTCTTGAGTTGGAAAACAATACATTGATGACTGATGGCAATTCTATTTGGGCGAAAGGCTTGGGGAGTCGTTTTCGATTGGATGTTGATACGGTCATATTTGCGATTGGAGATGCAGTTGATCCTGGTTTTGGTTTACCCGTAGATCAGAATGAATTCTCAAAAAATCCCAACCCACGCTTTCCAATTGAGAATATCTCCTATGAAGGATATGACCCGGCTACCCAACAAGGAATTCCGGACATTTTTCTGGCAGGTTGGGCACGAAAGACCAGCAGCGGCCTGGTTGGACTGGCCAGAAAAGATGGTATCGGCGCTGCGACTGCCATGGTGCAGTACCTTTCGATGATAAAAACGAACAAACAAATTGATATGGCGGCTATTCATACCGAAATTATGCTACGCCAGCCCAAGGCGGTAAATCAGGCCGGGCTAGCCATTCTTCAAGCCGAAGAAAACCGGATTGCTATAGAACGTGGGATTCCCGGATTTAAATTTTCTACCAACGCAGAGATGGCAGCGGTTATAGAAAGCAGCCGGATTCCGGACTATAAATAATAGATCTCATTTATTTAACATTGTGGGGATTAGAGAAATGAGGATACAGTGACCTTGTAAAAGGTGTTTTTTTGAATACCTCTCTTTGTTTTGTTAGACTATTAGTTGGCGTTATATGGCATAAGTGAATAGCCGATGGGGAGGCTTTTGAATTTC
The DNA here is from genome assembly GCA_002840755.1 of Chloroflexi bacterium HGW-Chloroflexi-10. Classification (GTDB taxonomy): domain Bacteria; phylum Chloroflexota; class Anaerolineae; order Anaerolineales; family Anaerolineaceae; genus UBA6170. The sequence goes on from PHBZ01000003.1 coordinate 194,732, forward strand.
CATATAGGTGGTAGGGCGCAACAGATTGAAATTTCTACTGATTAACGCTTTGGTGGGAAGATAGGAATGATCCACTTGAAGGAGGAAAATCCATGGACTTATCCAGTGACTTGAAAAAGGAAATGTACTGGATGATGTTACTTTCGCGCCGGTTGGATGAGCGCGCCTGGGTGTTGCATCGCCAGGGTAAAATCGCTTTCCATATTTCCGGTATTGGGCATGAGGCTGGCCAGGTTGGGGCGGCTTTTGCATTACGCAAAGGTTATGATTGGGTTACCCCATATTACCGGGATCTGGCGTTGATGCTTTCTTTGGGAATGACCCCGCGTGATTTTATGTTAAGTCTGATGGGAAAATCGGGTGAACCCAGCTCCGGAGGCCGCCAGATGCCCAGTCATTTCAGTATGCGGAGTGCAAATGCGGTCAGTCATTCGGCTCCAGTCGCCACGCAAACACCCCATGCTGCCGGGATTGGTTTGGCGATCAAGATGAAAAAAGAAGATAAAGTAGTCTTGACGACGATTGGGGAGGGTTCAACTTCCCAAGGTGAGTGGTATGAAGGAGTAAATTGGGCAGCTATTCATCGATTACCGGTTGTATTTCTGGTGCAGAACAACCAATATGCCATTTCGGTACCCCCTGAACTGCAAATGGCTGTGAAGAGCTCGGCCGATAAGGCTTGCGGTTTGGGTTTACCGGGTATTACCGTGGATGGTACGGATGTCTTTACCGTTTACGAGGCAGTTTATAACGCGGTTGAACATGCGCGGAAAGGGAATGGCCCGACTTTAATAGAAGCGCGGATGTACCGGATTACGCCGCATTCTTCCGATGATGATGACCGTACATATCGTACTCGGGAGGAAGTTGAGGATAATAAAAAGAGAGATCCAGTGACTCTGGCACGCGATCACATGATTCAGGAAAATTTGTACACTGAAATTGAGCTGAATGCTCTGGATGCAAAAGCCAAAGAAATCGTAACGGATGCTGTGAAATATGGTGAAGAGATGCCATTTCCAGCCGGTGAAGAGGCTGCATACCCAGTTTATATTGAGGAGGTGCGCCGTGACTGAAATCACCCTGGTAGATGCGATTCGTGATGCGTTGGATGAGGAAATGGGGCGGAATGATAATGTATTTATTGTGGGTGAGGACGTTGGGCAGCGCGGCGGTGTTTTTCGAGCTACGGTGGGTCTCTTTGATAAATATGGCGGTGAGCGGGTCATTGATTCTCCACTGGCGGAGTTATCCATTATTGGTGTTGGGATCGGTGCTGCCTTATACGGCATGAGGCCGGTATGTGAAATTCAATTTGCGGATTTTATTTACCCTGCATTCAATCAGATAGTCAGTGAAGCAGCCCGCATGTGCTACCGGACTAACGGTCAATGGACTGTCCCCATGGTAATTCGGGCACCTTATGGCGGAGGAATTGGAGGCGGGTTGTATCATTCGCAGAGCGTGGAAGGTTTTTTTGCCCGGATTCCCGGTTTGAAAGTGGTGGTTCCCTCTTCACCCTACGATGCAAAGGGTTTGCTGAAATCCGCAATTCGTGACGATAATCCGGTTATCTTTCTTGAACCTAAAAAGGGTTACCGGCTGATCCGAGGGGAAGTGCCGGTGGGCGATTATACTGTTCCGATTGGGCCGGCGAATATTACTCGCAGCGGACGGGACGTCTCTATTTTTGCTTACGGGATGATGCATTTTTATGCATTGCAGGCAGCGGAGAAATTAGCAACTGAAGGAATTCTGGCAGAGGTGGTGGACTTGCGCACATTGTATCCGGTGGATAAGGCAACCATATTGCAATCCGTAAAACAAACCGGTAAGGCTTTGATTGTGCATGAAGATAATCTGACCGGTGGTTATGGCGGTGAGATTGCTGCCATCATTGCGGAAGATGGTTTTACAGATCTGGATGCTCCGGTCCGCCGGTTGGCTGGACCAGATGTGCCGGCAGTGCCTTTTAGCCATCCGATGCAGGATTGGTTTATGGTAAGTACTGAAAAAATAGCCAACGCTGCCCGGGAATTGGCGCGTTACTAGAAAACTGGAGGATAAATGCCTACAAAAGTAGTGATGCCGCAGTTGGGTGAATCGGTAGTGGAAGGAACGGTAGTCAAATGGCTGCGAGCGGAAGGTGAAAGGATTGAGGAATTTGATTCCTTACTGGAGGTTGAGTCTGCCAAAGTCAGCACCGAAATCCCCAGCCCGGCGAGTGGCATCGTTTTACGGATTCTGGTAGAGGATGGTGTGACCGTAAATGCCGGGACAATTATTGCGTGGATTGGTGAACCTGGTGAAAAGCTGCCACTTGAAGGAAGTATCGTTGAACCGGTTGAACAGACTGCTGCAAGTCCGGTGAAAGTTCCAGTCATGGAAGAGACCGAACCTGCCAAACCTCTTGCAGGGCGTAACCGGGATCTGGGATTTATTTCGCCTGTGGTAGCACGTTTGGCAAAAGATAAGAACGTTGACCTGTATCAGGTCAACGGCACTGGTCAGAACGGCCGGATCATGAAACAGGATGTACTCGATTATCTAGAAAAGGGCGAAGTGGTTACTGAAGAGTTGCAAGCGTGGGAAACCCCGGGAGAAGGAGACCTATTCCGACCGGCAGAATTGCAATTCCCGGATCGATTTGTAAAACCGGAACAGATTGAAGAAAAGCCCGTTAGCGTTCCCCTAACGCAATTCTCGGAAAACAAATTGATCCAACTTTCATCCATGCGGAAATCTATTGCAGCCCATATGGTGATGAGCAAACACACATCTCCGCATGTTACCACGGTTATGGAAGCTGATTTAAAGGCAGTATTCGCCCACCGCGGGAAAAATGTGGATGCATTTCGCAAACAGGCTGTGCGCCTCACCTATACTGCTTATTTTATTGCTGCGATTGTAGATGCCTTGAAAAAGGTTCCTTTGGTCAACTCATCCTGGACGGATCAGGGGATTCTGCAGAAAAGTGAAATCAACATCGGTATGGCGACATCGCTTGGTGAGGAAGGCTTAATTGTTCCGGTAATCAAACAGGCGGACCGCTATTCACTGATGGGACTGGCACAAACCATACAAGATTTGGCAGAAAAAGCACGCAACCATCAATTAAAACCCGATGATGTTCATAATGGTACATTCACGATCACCAACCACGGCATTTCCGGATCTCTGTTTGCCACACCGATTATCAATCAGCCGCAATGTGCTATTTTGGGAGTGGGAGCGATTCAAAAACGAGTGGTTGTGGTGGATGATGCCATTGCCATTCGTCCTATGGTGTATCTTTCCTTGACCTTTGATCATCGAATATTGGATGGTGTTTCGGCAGATGGTTTTTTGGCTGAAATTGTCAAAAAACTGGAAAATTGGCCGGATTAAGTGAAAATAGTAGTATAAAATTATGTATTGAAAGAGTGCCTGGCTTAAATTAAATAGCAGAGAATTCATAAAGATAAAGTGTTGAAACAGGAAAATGTTTTCGGACTTTCTCAAAACAAGCCTTTGAATCACTTGAAATTCTCAGCAACCATTGAAATAAGCGAAACTTAACATTTGACTTAAATCAGGTAAAAAGAGGAGCAGAATGAACGAATATGATGTAGTTGTTTTGGGTGCCGGTCCGGGCGGGTATGTGGCTGCGATCCGTGCCTCTCAGTTGGGTTTGAAAACCGCCATTGTAGAAAAGCAATGGTTGGGCGGTGTTTGTTTGAATGTTGGCTGTATCCCCTCTAAGGCCTTATTAAAGAATGCCGATCTGGCTTATACATTACGACACCGTGCAAAAGAATTTGGGATCTCATTTGATAATTTGCAGCTTGATTACAGTGTAGCTGTCAAACGCAGCCGACAAGTCTCCAACCGCCTGACAAAGGGGGTTGGATTCCTGATGAAGAAAAATAATATTGATGTAATAATGGGCACGGCACATATAGATGCCAAAAATAAAATATCTGTAGTGGATGCTGAAGGCAAGAAGCAAGAAGTAACTGCCAAAAACATTATTGTTTCCACTGGCGCTCATTCGGCGCTCATTCCTGGCGTTAAAATTGATGGAGATAAGGTGCTTACATATTGGGAAGCGATCCTCCAGGAAAAAAGACCAGAATCGGTGATAATTATCGGCGCAGGCGCGATTGGTGTGGAATTTGCCACCGTATGGAACGGTTATGGCACTAAAGTTACCATTGTTGAAATGCTGCCGCGCCTGGTTCCATTGGAAGACGAGGAGATTGGCATCGAACTGGGAAAAGCTTTCAAGAAAAGCGGTATTAATATTCTGGCCGGTCACCGGGTTTTGAAAGTGGAAACCCTAGAGAAGGGTGTTCGGGTTACAGTATCCAATGAAGAAGGCGAAAAGGTTCTGGAAGCCGAGCAGGCATTAGTGGCAATTGGCTTTAAACCTAACAGCGCGGATCTGGGATTGAAGGAAGCTGGCGTGGAATTGGACCAGCGTGGTTTTATTAAAATTGATGAACGTATGGCGACCAATGTGCCAGGAATATGGGCAATTGGGGATGTAACCGGTAAGCTCTTATTAGCACACGTGGCTTCCACTATGGGAATTATCTGTGCTGAGCGCATTGCAGGACAGGAAAGCTCCACCCTGGATTACCGTATGATGCCACGGGCGACTTACTGCCATCCGCAGGTGGCCTCATTTGGACTCACTGAAGCACAGGCGAAAGAAGCCGGATATGAGATAAAAGTGGGACGGTTCCCTTTTCAGGCTAATGGAAAATCTCTGGGGATGGGGGAATCGGGTGGATTTGTAAAGATTATCGCTGACCAGAAATACGGCGAGATTCTTGGGGCGCATATGATTGGTCCTGAAGTTTCTGAGTTGTTACCTGAATTGACTCTGGCACAAAATATGGAGTTAACCGCAGAAGAGTTAGCGCACAATGTTCATGCACATCCCACGCTCAGCGAATCATTGATGGAAGCAGCCCACGATTTGCTAGGTCATGCTATCCAGGCATAAATAATAAACATTTTTAATAAAAAAAACCGGCACAATAATAATGTACCGGTTTTTTTATATAGACGATAGAGAACAATTTCTCAAAATTAGGGGTCCTTTTACCAGTTTTTTTGAGATAATTTTCGGAGTTGTATAATTGTAATAATTCTGTAGAAATTTCCTTGTATGATGGCTATTGTGCCGAGCTTAAAAAAGTCTGTACACACCAGGCGATTGAATAACGTATCGGATAGGAGGAAAATGGAAAATCATAGCTGGAAATTATTGGGATTTATTATGATGAAGATGGACAGATTGTTGGCTTAAGTGTAACCAAAGGATAATCATTTTCGGTGGTGGAGAAATGTTGGTTGGATTTATTGGGCTTCCTTATTTTTGCCGGTATTCCTTTCAGGGCTGAATATTATGCGGTTTTAACCAGCGCTTATGATTTTGAAAAAAGGCAAATTTTGAGTGAGATTTTCATTGGTTTAATTTGTGAAAATTCTGGTTGGAACTATAATTTATTTTTCTAACCGTTTTGTCCATCCAAGGAGTAATAAGAATGTCGATTGAACCGGGAATGATTTACGAAATATCACAGGTAGTGGAAGAAAGTCATACTGCCGCAGCGATTGCTGGTGAAAAGCTGCCACATGTTTTGAGTACACCACATCTGATTGGTGTGATTGAAACCTCAGCCCACGAAGCTATCGCAGCCGCACTCAATGAGGATCAATCCAGTGTTGGTACTTTTATCGCGGTAAAGCATATTGCAGCTACACCCGTGGGCATGCAAATCCGAGTACGAATTGAAGTGCTGCAAGTAACCGAACGTAAAGTTGCTTATAAAGTTGAAGCCTGGGATGCAGTTGAAAAAATTGCCGAAGGTGAACATGAACGGTTTGTTATTGATGTTAATCGTTTCGCCAAGAATGTAGAAAAGAAACAGCAGCTTCTGATCCGGGGATGAATTACCACAATTCATCACAATTTTTGATATAAAAGAATGATTATGTGATAGATTTATTCCTATTAAATCTGTATAATTCGAATTAACAATCTCTATGTTTGAGAAAAGGAGAAAACTGTGGCTTTAACTCTTAATTCAACTATTGGTGATTTGTTAAAAGATGAAAAAGTAGTCAAGATTTTGGATAAATACATTCCTGGCGCATCCAAAAATCCGCAACTTGGGATGGTAAAATCGCTTTCCATCAATATGATCTTAAACATGCCTCAAGCGGAACAGGTTGGAATAACGAAAGAAGTCGCTGAAAAGATCATAAAAGAAGCAAATGCGGTTTTACCGAAATAGCTAGAATACACTGCATTTGTCTTAACCGAATTTTTTAAAACAACGTAAAAGTGTATCATCTCAATAATATGGGGTTGGGGGTGTTTTGGACGGGCAATTTGCCCGTCCAAACACCCTGGCTTCCAATTAATGAAAAGATAAGTAAAAGTGGTATTTATGTTTACATAAGGTTTTTTGTTTAAAAAGAAGGACATTATGAAAAGAGGTTTGTATAATTTCATTGGCATTTTGCTGATTTTGGCAGCTTTGGCCGGGTTGGCGATCAGTGTAACTGGCATCATTGGCATTTGGCGGATTGAAAATGCGATGAAAACAAGTTTTGTGGATACCCTGGATCTATTAGATGATACGTTACAGGCCACGGCGGATGGAATAACAGTTGCAGATCAATCTCTTTCCCAGGGGATTACATCCATTAATACATTGACACAAACCATCGAAACAACCGGAAAATCGGTAGAGGATTCGATTCCATTAGTGGATACATTTACGCAAATGACCATATTGGATTTACCAAAAACGATTGAGACAACGCAAGAAGCTTTGGAATCTGCACAATCCAGCGCTGCAGTAATCGACACAACACTGGCGCTTCTCACCACCATTCCATACTCACCAATTACATCTTATGATAATACAGTACCTCTGGGCGATGCACTTGGAGAAGTTTCCGTAAGCCTGGATGCATTGCCAATTTCATTAGCTACAATGGAGAAACCTTTGGAAAAATCCAAAGAGAACCTGACAGAAATCGGTACCCAGATTACAACCATGGCAACGGATATTCAAGAAATTAATAACAGCCTGACCAATGCAAGAAAAGTAACTACGCAATATCAGGGAGTAATTTCTACTTTACAACAGCAGTTAGCGCTTACCCGGCAAAATTTACCAGGGCAATTGGAGATGATCTCCTGGTTTTTGACGGTCGCCTTGGTTTGGCTGGGACTAACTCAAATAGGTTTATTAATGCAGGGATTTGAAATGATGGGGTTGGATTTTGAAAGACACCCTGAAGAGGAGAATAAAACCAAAAAAGAAGGATAGGTTTCCTTTTTATCAAAAAAGTACAGCATTTTTCCCCAGGACTACATAACCAGCCAGAGTTTTTCACTAAAAGCTTTGGCTGGTGTGATTAAGCTAAAATTTTATTGGTATTGGATTGTTATCCTGAAAGTGGGCGATGAAGAGTACCTGGTAAGACTTATTTTGCGCATAGCCGTATAATATTTTTATAAATTTTCTACGTGGATGCAATGCATGTGCTATAATTTTTCCCGAAAAGGTAGAAGAAAGGTTTTTATGTTACAAAAAATCGCAAAAGCAATTGGATATGATCCAAATAAAAAAGAAGTAGAGCGTATAGCCGGAATGGTCTCTCAAATTAATGCGCTTGAACCAACTTATGAAAAATTATCCGATGAGGCATTATTTGGCAAATCCGTTGAATTTAAGCAACGGTTTCAGGAAGGGGAAAGCCTGGATGATTTGCTGGTAGAAGTATATGCAACGGTTCGCGAGGTGAGTAAACGCACCCTGGGATTGCGTCATTATGATGTGCAGATGATTGGCGGAATTGCCCTGCATGAAGGCCGCATTGCAGAAATGCGTACTGGCGAAGGAAAGACACTGGTAGCTACCTTGCCGGTTTGTTTGAATGCTATCACTGGCAGGAGCGTGCACCTGGTTACGGTGAACGATTACCTGGCCCGGCGTGATGCACGCTGGATGGCACCGATTTATAATTCTCTCGGGCTTACCGTAGGTGTACTTCAAATGGCAAGCCGGACTGAAAATGGCAAGAAGGCCTTTGTTGTCGATCTTGAGAAGGTCTCTTCCCTGGAGGATCAACATCAGCTGGTTCTGGTGGACCGCCAGGAAGCATATAAAGCAGATATTATTCACGGCACTAATAGTGAATTTGGTTTCGATTATTTACGTGATAATTTATCCAACCGCCTGGAAGAACGGGTACAACGTGATCATTATTTCTCTATTATTGATGAGATTGATAATATCCTGATTGATGAAGCACGTACCCCATTAATCATTTCAGGTCCGGCATCTGATGATACTGAATGGTATGTACGGATGGCACAAATCGTTCGTCAACTCAACCCTGAGGATTATGAAATCAGCGAGAAAGATCGCTATGTTGCACTGACAGAAATTGGTGAAGCCCATGTGGAAGAATTACTGCAAATTCCGCTGCGGGACCCGGAAAGACCGGAAGACATTGCTCCAGAGCAGGCGCGTATTTTGGGCTATTTGGAACAAGCGCTTAAAGGACAATTCCTTTTTAAACGGAATAAGGATTATCTTGTTCAGGGTGGAAAAGTTGTGATTGTGGATGAATTTACCGGCCGGTTAATGCCCGGACGACGTTGGTCTGAGGGTTTACATCAATCTGTTGAGGCCAAAGAAGGCGTCAAAGTAGAGCCAGAGAATGTGACATATGCTACGATCACCATTCAAAATTATTTCCGGATGTATGAAAAATTAGCTGGTATGACCGGTACCGCTTTAACTGAAGCAGAAGAGTTTCACAAAATTTATAAACTTGAAGTTTTACCTATTCCAACCAATCTGGAGTATCGCGCCTTTGGTAAAGAATCTTCGATGATTTCTGTTGATAGCAAGGATGAATCCGGGTATCGCTTTACTTATTACACTTATCGGAACGATCCTAATAAGAAACCAGTTTTTTATAAACGCAAAGATTTTCCGGATGTTGTTTTTCGCACAGAAGAAGCGAAATTACGTGCAATTGCAAAAGAAATTATCCAATTTCATATTCTGGGCCGGCCAATGCTGGTGGGTACAACCTCTGTTGATCATTCAGACCGGCTTTCTTACCGCTTAAATGCTGAATCGGTGCGCCGTTTATTACAGACTTTGTTGATTCGGGAAGCCTGGATGAAAAAAAATAAACGGGAAATGATTGAACAAAATGTGGAGGAATTACAATTTTTGAACGTTCCTGTGCAGGATTTGAATGTGCCGCAAATGCGAAAATACGCAAAAAGCGTGGATCTTGAATCGGTAAGTTTGCAAGATCCGGAAAATATGAGTGTGCTCCTGCAAATTTTAGATTTACCAAGCGAGTATGAACCGCGATTAAATGAGGTGATTCAGGCGGGTATTCCACATCGCGTATTGAATGCACGCAAGCATGACGAAGAAGCATTGATCATCAGTAAAGCGGGCGCCTACGGGGCGGTTACTATCGCGACTAATATGGCCGGCCGAGGTGTGGATATTAAATTGGGGGGTGAGATCAGTGAAGAACTGTACGCTGATATTGCCCGCGTTTTGCGTAGGGGACAATATGATCCCTATTCTATGAAGGATGAAGAAAAACGCCAGACGCTTTTAAAAATTCCGGAAGATCAATATGGAATCTACGCTGATTCGGTGAATGCTTTCCTTCAATCTTTGGGAGATATGGAGAAGGTGCGGGCGTTGGGCGGATTGCATGTAATTGGTTCGGAGCGGCATGAAGCCCGCCGGATTGATAACCAGCTACGTGGGCGATCCTCGCGTCAGGGGGACCCAGGTTCATCGCGCTTTTACCTTTCTCTGGAAGACGAATTAATGCGTTTGTTTGGTGGACAACAAGTAGAAGGCCTGATGAAGCGTTTGAATGTAGAAGCCAATATTCCTATCGAATCCGGGATTGTTGGCCGGTTAGTGGAACAATCACAGGAACGCGTGGAAGGCGCTAACTTCGATGTTCGTAAACATTTGTTGGAATACGATGATGTTCTGAATAAACAACGCCAACGAATTTATGATCAGCGTGACCGGGTCTTTACAAAAGAAGACCTGACTGATGATGTAATGGATATGTTGAAAACCGAAGTGGATACCCGAGTGGGCCCTGCCATGGAAGATGAAGAGGGACCCTGGAAACTTGTTGCGTTTCTATCGGATATTCAACCACCGATTGATTATGAAGGCGCTTTCTATCCTTCTTTTCTGTTACGGATTTTGATGGAAGAATTTATCCAGCGAACCGGAGAATTGCCAGTTGATATTGAAAAGGCCAAAGCTGTTTTGCTTCAGTTTGTCGAGGATAGTCTGACAACCGAGCAAAACCATACCATTTCATCCGCACAAGGGTTTTTACAACGGGTGGAAGAGGCTATTAATACCCAAAAGCTGGAGCGACTGGAATCCCTGGACACCTTCACAGCAGGGTTGTCTGATCGTGTGGAAAGTGAAGACCTGAAACCTCAGGCGTTATTACAAGAGCTATCAAATCTTGTTCGTACCCCATTGCGCTTAACACCAGCGCAGATACGCGATCTAATGGATGGCTCGAATGAGATTGAAAATGAAATTCGGGACCAGATTGAAGCGTTTTTGATTTCACTAAATACTTCACGCGCGGTGGGAACATTTGCGCTGCGTATAGACAGCTTTGACCTAAAACCAGCAGATTTATCCGGTAAACCCTGGGCAGATGTCAATGATCTGATGTTGGATGAAATCGAAGCCGCATTCAATCGTCGTAAAACCCAGCTTTTGGGAAGTAATGGGCAAATTTCGGCTGAACTGGATACCTGGTTTAAAAGCTTTTCCCAACCCACGCTGGAAACTGAAAATATTTATCGTATCCTGGTTGGATTGCAGCAGGGCAATCGCCTTTCCTTTGATCGAAAGACGCATCGTCAGGTAAAACAGCGGTATATGCGCTTGAATTATGTCTTTCTGGCTGCGCATTTTCTACAAAGGATGGAAACATCAGATGTAAAAGAGATGGCTTTATCGCATATGGAAGATGCTATCGATGCGATGGAGCAGGTCTGGGGTTTATACGAATTGAATCGCCTGCAACAATCTCAAGCTGGGATCACCCAACTAGATGCGTTGCGCCGCTCTGCCTTAATTGAAAAAATTGGACAGGAGAAAGTAACCCTTGCCGACAGCCTGTTAGTAAGTGAACTGGATACAGACTTGAAAAAAGAGATTGGAACTGTTCTGGGCGGGCGTACACGCAACGAAATTTACCGGGAATTATTACTCTCCGTTATTTCACAGATGTGGGTGGAATATTTAACCAAGGTGGAAGCTTTAAGAGTTTCAATTGGTATGGAGGCGTACGCTCAACGTGATCCACTTGTGCAATATAAGAGTCAGGCATCGACAATGTTTAAAGAATTACTTGCTGATATTCGATCGGCTCTGGTTTCGCGAATGTTTACTTATCGTCCCAGTCAGCGTGTGAACGCGACTATTGACCGCGAGCGAAGCGGTGAAGAAATTGTTGAAGTTCAAACAGAGGCGAAACCTGCTATTGAAAGCCAACAAAGTAAGAAAAAACGCCGCAGACATTGATATTTTATGAAAAAATGACCAATTTAAGACTGGCTATTTACTAAAGCTTGCCAAGAATGCATTTCTTTCATATAATCTGATAATCTTTTATAACTGGAGTATGTTGATCGTATGGAGCAGAAGGACGCCCAACTCGAGCAGGCACAGCCTGATAATTCGCATGTCGAAGACAACATGGCCTCCTTGCTCGAGCAAGAAGGCCTAGGGATCGATTTCCCCAAAGCTGGGGAAACTCGTCAAGGTGTGATCGCCAGCATTTCACAGAATCAAATTCTAGTGAGTGTTGGTGCTAAATCAGAAGGAATCATTACAGGTCGAGAATTCGATATGATCCCTTCTGAAGAATTGCAGAAATTGGAAGTGGGCCAGCAAGTCCCGGTGTTTGTAATAACACCTGAGGATTCCCAAGGGAACCTGGTACTTTCATTAATGCGCGCACTGGAAGAACAATCCTGGCAGAGGGCCGAGGACCTTCTAAAATCCAAGGAATCTTACCAAAGTACCATTCGTGGTTACAATAAGGGTGGTTTGATTGTGCCCGTGGAAGGTTTGAACGGTTTCGTTCCTGCCTCTCAAATCAGTCTTTCCCGTCGTGCCGGTTTATCAGGTGATACACCTGAAAAACGTTGGGCCACAATGATGGGAGATGCAATTGATGTTTGTGTGATTGAAGTTGACCGCGAACGCCGCCGGTTGATCCTCTCTGAACGCGCTGCCAGCACTGAAACTCGTGAATCGGTCAAGGAACGTATTTTGAGCGAACTTACCGAAGGCGACATCCGTACAGGACGTGTTACCAGCCTGGCTGATTTTGGCGCATTTGTCAATATCAATGGCGCTGACGGCCTGGTTCACCTTTCTGAAATTTCCTGGGACCGCATTCAGCACCCCAGTGAAGTACTAAAAGTGGGCCAGGAAGTTAAAGTAAGAATTATCAGCGTAGACCGCGACAAGAAACGTATTGGGCTTTCAATTCGACAATTGCTTGAAGATCCGTGGGTTGATCGTATTTCCAAATATGAAGTTGGTCAATTATTAGAAGGTGTGATTACCCGATTGACTAAATTTGGCGCTTTTGCCCGCATTGAAGAAGATTTGGAAGGTTTGATCCATATCTCCGAAATCAGTGAACGCCGCATCGAACATCCCAAGGAAGTTCTCAAAGAGGGCGAAAACGTGACTTTGCGCGTGATCAAGATTGAACCTGAAAATCACAGGATCGGTTTGAGCATCCGTCGCGTTGATTCAATGGCATACGCTGAAATGGATTGGAAAACTCTCGAAGACATCGTCCTTGATGAAGTTGAACAGGATGATGTTGAACCGGAAGTAGTTGAACAGGAAAAAGTTAAACCAGCTAAAGCAAAAGCAGCGAAAGTAAAAGCTGCTAAAGTTGAACCTGAAGAGATTAAATCGGATAATATAGAGCAGGATGAAGTTGCCCAAGTTATCGTTGAACCTGAAGCAATTGAGCCTGAAGCAATTAAACCGGATGAAGTTGAACAGGATGAAGAATCCGCAGAATAATCAACTGCACAATACAAATTAACCCGAAAGCGCACCCTCAAGGTGCGCTTTCTTTCTATGGATGATAATGGATTATCTTTTTATTGATGCTCATGAAGATTTAGCCTATAGTGCCTATACATTTGGCCGTGATTATACTCAATCGGCAATGCGAATCCGCCAACTTGAAGTAAATACTGATATTCCCCTGCATGGCGGGCAATCTTTATTAGGTTGGCCAGAATGGCAAAAAGCAAAATGTGCTGTGATTATTGGAACTTTGTTTATCCTTCCCAAGCGGTATCAGAGCGGAGATTGGGAAAAAACTGCCTATAAAACCATTGCTGAAGCCAGCGTATTAACTCATTGGCAGGTTGATTATTACCAACGTTTGCAAGATGAGAATCCGGAAAAATTTCGTTTGATTCAGACCCGCAAACAGCTAATTGAACATTGGCAACTCTGGGTGGACCAATCGGCGGCACCTTCAAAGCCAGTGGGGATTATTCTTTCCATGGAAGGCGCTGAAGGGCTTAAAGATCCGAGAGAATTGGAAGAGTGGTATGCAAGGGGGCTGCGTTTGTTAGGTCCGGTCTGGGCTGGTACGCGTTATTGTGGTGGCATGTATGAGCCTGGTGGATTTACGAATGAAGGAAGATTGTTGCTGGAAATTATGGCTGGGTTGGGAATGGGCCTGGATATTACTCATATGAGTGAAGTGGCTGCATTGGAAGCGATTGAACGCTATGAGGGACCGGCTGTTTTTGCTTCACATGCAAATTGCCGCTCACTTTTGAATGGATCAGGTGGGGAACGACACTTGTCTGATCAAATGATTCGATATTTGGCAGAACGCGACGGAGTGATTGGAATTCTGCCATTTAATAAATTTTTGGTTCCCAATTGGACAAATTCTGAACCTCGTGATAAAGTAACCTTAACCCATGTAGCAACCCATATAGATCACATTTGCCAACTTACCGGTAATTCCACACATGCAGCTATTGGCACTGATTTTGATGGTGGTTTTGGTTATCCGGCAGTACCTTTGGAGATCAATACGATTGCTGAAATTCAACTTCTCGCCGGGCGATTAGAAGAATTGGGTTATACAGAAGCGGATATCCAAATGATTTTTGGATTGAACTGGAAACGAATTTTGGAAAGGACCCTACCCGCATGAGTGAAGGATCACTGTCTGCCGGACAGGAAATACCTACAGCGGAAATAAGAAAAAGTGTCTCACGGACGCGCATCCGGATTGGATTAATTTCCACAGTTATCGGTTTTCTTTTGTTTTTATTGGGTGCGCGCCCTTCTTTGTTCGGTTTGGATCGCAGTCCGGTGATAGGTTTTGTCCAAATCGCTGTGTTTTTGGTCGGTTTAGGTGTCATGTGTTTGGGGGGATATTTGAGCACAAAAGCGATGTGGCGAGACCGCCAGATCAGCATTATTGCGGATATTGGTATGCGACTGGTGGCCACAGGCTTTGTTATTGCCGTATTTGCCGGTATGGCGGATGTATTTGGTTTTGGCAGTCATCCCTTACCAGATGTGCCCTATTTTGGGGCATGGCAGGCGCGTGGCGTTGAGATAGGTGAAGGAATTATCGCCATTGGTTTTTTGATGATGATTCCGTATTTTCCACAAAAAAGCGCCAGAAGCAGGACGGAATCTACTGCCTCAATTTAGCGAAAATGAATTGAGCTTTACAAAATGGTGAAGAGAATAAACAACATAAATTATTTGTCTGCGTTTGACCCTGCTTGACACATGTTCAACCCTTTGTTATGATCACCCAAAAGAGGTAAAAAAATGGACGAGCTTGAAAATCATCAGGGGAATCAGAATTTGGAAAACAATTCAGTTCCTCAATTGGAACAGCTGCTTCCAGCCAAAAAAAATATAAGAGAAATTTGGGAAAATGTGGTTCGCCTTGGTTTGGGTGAATTAAGTTTGCGGATTGGAACCGTAATTGCTTCTATTGCCCTTGTATTACTGGTGGTATGGGTGATGGGGCGATTTTATCTGGGAGGAAAAATTAACGAGAACGCCCCAGTTGCGGCAGCCCAGATTGAAGAAACACCTACACCGATGGTGGAAATGCCACCCTTTGAGATGCCCAACGCGGATATAGAAACAGTAGCGCTGGACCGTTATACGGAACTTCATACAACATTACCAGACAAACCACGCTATGAGATTGTGAAGTATACCGTGCAGACGGGTGATACTTTGTTTGATATCGCTGACCGCTTTGGCCTGGAACCTTCCACGCTTTTATGGGGTAACCTGTATATTCTGGGTGATAATCCACATAATTTAAAACCAGGGCAGGAATTAAATATTTTACCTCAGGATGGCGTATTACATAAATGGAGCGCTGGAGAGGGATTGAATGGAGTTTCCAGTTATTACGGCGTAGCACCTGAAACCATTATTGACTGGCCAGGTAACAATCTTTCACTTGAGACCATTGGTGATTTTGCCAATCCAAATATTGCACCGGAAACAGAATTATTTGTTCCCGGCGGGCAGCGTGAATTTGTGACCTGGAGCGCCCCGCGGATTACCCGTAGCGATCCGGCTGTTGCCAAATTGTATGGTCCTGGTTATTGCGGAACCATAACTGAAGGCGCCAATGGGATTGGAACGTTTGTGTGGCCAACAACCGCTCGATATATATCCGGTTATGATTGGTCACCAGCCACAGCCCATTTTGGGATTGATATCGGTGGAAATTCCGGTAATGCGATTTATGCTACTGATAACGGTGTAGTAGTTTATTCCGGTTGGAATAACTATGGTTATGGTAATGTGGTTGTGATCGATCATGGTAATGGCTGGCAGACTCTGTATGCACATTTATTGAGTGATTTGCTGCCGTTATGTGGAGCAAGTGTCTATCAGGGCGATATGATTGCGTACATGGGTAGTACAGGTAATTCAAGCGGTCCACATTTACATTTTGAAATGCGCAATGATACCTACGGAAAGGTTGACCCGAAACTATTCGTGCAATAAGATTTTCTCAAAGTGGAGTGAGCAATCACTCCACTTTTTTTTTCAAAACAAAACAAAGGCAGTGGTTGGTAAACATGAAAATGAAGCCATAGCGGTAAAAATGGCTCTAAAAAAGGTATAATACGGGTGGAAAGGAAAAATAATGCAACCTATTCAAGAAGTGCGGCCTTCTCCCATAGCCGGTTTTTGGTATAGTAAGGACCCCGGCAAATTGACACAGGAAATTGATTCTTTTTTACGGAACTCAATTCTGGAAACGGTTAATGGACGGGTGATGGGAATTTTAGCCCCACATGCAGGGTATCGATATTCCGGAAAAACAGCCGGATTGGCTTTTCAAACCATAGTAGGAAAGCAATTTGATCTTGTCGTAGTCATTTCTCCTTTTCATCAGTATGTTGATACAGATGTACTAACCACAGCGCACCGTTACTACGCCACACCATTGGGGGAGATTCCGGTTGATCAGGAACTTGTTCAGAAATTCTTAAAAGTATTAAAAACAGACACGCAATATAAGAGTTTGGTGATAGCCAATGATGAAGAACATGCTCTGGAAATTGAACTGCCATTTTTGCAAAGGGCACTGACAGGCAGTTTCAGCTTATTGCCGCTTATGGTTCGCAGTATCGATCCACAGACTGCGCGTGACCTGGCAAAAATATTAAATCGGTTAATTGATAGTGCTTCAGTGTTAATTGTAGCCAGTACGGACCTCTCTCATTTTTATCCGCAAACAGAGGCTGAACGACTGGATGGAAATATGTTGACACAAATAGAGACGTTTTCCAGTGATGCGGTTTACGAGACAGAACGCAAAGGAAAAGGATATGCGTGCGGCTTAGGCGCCATTCTCCTGGCGATGGAGATGGTAAAAATAATGGGGGCAGACCAGGTGAAGATTCTGGGTCATAGCACTTCAGCTGCCGAGACCGGTGATACAAATTCTGTGGTAGGTTATGGTGCCGGTGTTTTTCTTCAAAAAAAACCAGCAGAGACTGGATAATTCTTTATGAGTCAATATGTTCAGGTCGTTGTCAATGTTTCAGGCATTGAAGGACTTTTTGATTACCATGTGCCAGAAGATTTAAGCGCGGGGCTTCAGGTGGGATCATTGGTTTTGGTGCCATTTGGACGCCAAATTGTCCAGGGCATTATCAGCCGTTTTGTGGAAGTGCCGCAGGTACCCAAAACCAGAGCTATAGATTCTGTTTTAAGCGAACAACCGGTTATCACAGAGGCTCAACAGCAATTAGCGGCCTGGATGGCAAACGAAACCCTTTCATCTTTATCTTCCTACTATCAACTCATGTTAACACCCGGGCTAAGCCAACAAGCCGATCGTCAATATTCGATAACGGATATTGTTCCTAATTTTCCTCTCTCGCCAATGCAAAAACGAATTATGCAGCATCTTCAAGAAAAAGGAGCACAACGCGGACGTCAATTAGAATTGGCATTCAAACGCCAACATTGGAAGGAATCTATGCGTGGATTGGTTCGCCAAGGAATGGTAAAGAACGAGGCTTTTTTGCCTGCTCCCAGAGTGCAGGCAAAAATGGTGCGTACGATACATCTGGCCTGCCGCGCAGAAGAGGTGCCTGGTAAATTGGATGCTCTCAGCAAAAAAGCAGGTAAAGCGGATGAACGCAGGCGGGCAGTTATGGATTTTGTCCTCAAAGAGCCGATGGGTGTGGTGATTCCAGTTGTGAACGCGGTTAGCGGCGCACAACCGGGGGATTATCAACGACTCGCGGAAGCTGGCCTGGTGCGTTTTGGTGAAACGGAAATTATCCGTGATCCACTGGACCGTCTGGAAGGAATTGTTCATCATCCACCGGAATTAACCAATGAACAGCAGTCTGCCTGGAAAATAATCTCCTCGCAGATAGAAAATAGCCGCTGGGAAAAACCAATACTTTTACATGGTGTAACGGGTTCCGGAAAAACAGAATTATACCTAAGAGCCGTACAGCAGGTTTTAGAGGTTGGAAAATCTGCGCTGATTCTTGTACCAGAGATCAGCCTGACGCCACAAACCGTGCAGAGATTCCAGGCGCGTTTTCCAGGCCGAGTTGGGATTATTCATTCCAAGCTTTCGGATGGTGAGCGATTTGACACGTGGCGGCGGGTACGTTCGGGGGATTTATCTGTTATTGTTGGACCTCGCAGCGCTCTCTTTGCACCATTTCAAAATTTAGGATTAATTGTGATTGATGAAGCCCATGATGATTCTTATTTTCAAGAGGATTTGGAGCCGCGGTATAGTGCCTTGCGAGCAGCGTGGTCTTATAGCAGAATTTGCCAGGCAGTGATCATCTATGGCAGCGCAACTCCCGGGATCGAGTTGATGTATCAGGCAAAACAGGAAAACTGGCCACTACTTTCATTGCCTGGCCGGGTTTTAGCTCACCGTAAGGCGGTGACTCAGCATGTTGAAGTTGGCCATTTGGAAATAGATGGAGAAGCAGCTTATTTGCCCTTGCCGAATGTCAGTGTAGTGGATATGCGGACTGAATTGAAAGAAGGCAACCGCTCGATATTCAGCAGGAAATTACAGGAAACATTGCAGGCTACACTGGCAGCAGGGCACCAGGCAATGCTTTTTTTGAACCGGCGCGGATCAGCCACGTATGTATTTTGCAGGTCGTGCGGGAGCCGGTTAAATTGCCCGCGTTGCGATCTTTCATTAACCTTTCATGGTGATGAAAATTTGTTGATTTGTCACCATTGCAACTATAAACGTCAGATGCCAAAAAAATGCCCGCAATGTCAAAGTGTACAGATACGGCAATTCGGTACCGGGACCGAACGGGTTGAGGAAGAGGTGTTGAAACAATTTCCCGAAGCTCGGGTAATCCGAATGGATTCCGGGGTTACCCGCTTAAAAGGATCTCATGAACTTCTGTTAAAGCAGTTTGCTAATCGGCAGGCAGATATTTTGGTAGGCACCCAAATGGTGGCCAAAGGAATTGATCTGCCTTTTGTAACATTTGTCGGGGTGGTATTGGCAGATGTTGGTTTAGGTCTCCCGGATTTTCGGGCTGCAGAACGAAGTTTTCAAATTCTTACGCAGGTTGCAGGCAGAGCAGGCCGCAGTCCTTTAGGAGGGAGTGTTGTTTTCCAGACATATGTGCCGGATGAATATGCCATACAAAAAGCTTCCAGGCATGATTTCTGGGGTTTTTACACGCAAGAGCTGGCGTTGCGTAAGAAACTAGGCTACCCACCCTTTTCGCGTCTGATTCGGCTTGAATTTCGCCATTCAAAGGAAGATCAGGCACGCTTAATGGCTGAACGCATGGCAGAGAAACTGGGGTTCTGGATTCAGGCTGGTAAATTTCGGCAGAGCGATTGGATTGGCCCGGTGCCGTGTTTTTATCAGCGCTTAGATGGAATTTACCGCTGGCAGGTTATTTTGCGTGGACCCAAGCCAGTGGATATTATCCGCGACCAGGATCTGGGCGAAGCAATTGTGACGGTTGATCCGGTTTCTTTGTTATAAACTTACGCCTGCAATGTTGAGCAATAAAGGTGTGTTTTTTATCTAATCTCATGTGAATACTTCTGAATATAAGTATGCCAGGGAGAATGGAATTCGCGAGGTTTCATGCCTTGTGGATACAAAAAGCAGGTGGCCCAGGCCACCTGCTTTTATATAAGTTATTGAAGATTATGGTAAGACGTAATGGGGGTTGATAAAACCGCCAAAATAGCGTACTTCAAAATGCAGATGGGGACCAGTTGAGTTCCCTGTACTACCAGCTCCTCCAATGACAGATCCCTGGTAAACACTGGCACCACAACGGGTGTTGATGGAACTTAAGTGGGCGTATACGGTCTGGTAACCGTTGCCATGATCGATCATGACCATATTACCATAGCCACCACTGATTCCACCGGCATAGACCACCACGCCACTGTCGGATGCGTAAACGGCGTCACCGGTCATGGCCGCGATATCGATCGCTAAATGGCCTGACCAATAGTCATTACCTGAGATGAAATGGTTATTGGTTGGCCAGGCAAAACTGCCAGTACCATAGGCGCCGCCTTCGCCGGTATCACAAGCACCGGCAATAGTTTTATTAACACCGGCAGCACCACGGGGAATGGTGGGTACAACCCATTGCTGGATTTCGCGTTGACCACCGGGAACCATGACATAAGTATCCGCTTCTATGACCGGGTTAGTCCGATCCAAGTGGTTAGGTGTCCAATCCAGGATATCATCCTGCTCTACTTTCAAGAAGTTGGAGACAGATTCCAGGGTGTCGCCTTCTTTCCACTTGTAGTAAACTCCGTCAACCGGGGGAATATTAAGTTCCAGCCCGACTGAAATCATGTGTGGGTCGTCATTTAAGGTTTCTTTGTTAGCCCATAAGATTGTTTCTGGTTTGATTTCGAAATATTGAGAAATTCCGAAAACCGAATCCCCGCTTTCAATCGTATATTTAATTACATCTTTCCGATCGCGGGCCGGGATAATGGTGCGGGGATTGGCCTCACGGATTAATGTTTCCTCTTGATTGATGGTTTCAATCTCAGGGAGTTCAGCTGGGGTTTGTGATTCGCCGCCTTCCAGGGCGGCTGATTGAACTGATGGTGTCCAGGTGGTTTGGGTGGGTGTTAAAAACTGGATTAACACAAACGCTAGAACAGCGACCATTAGAGCTGCAAGACCCCAAAAGATGATTGATATCCAATTAATGGTTAGTTTTTTTGTTTTTGTTTCTGTTTCGTTCACGAATCCTCCGTTAGACTTTCAAGGAATTCTACATTATTTTTGTATTTTGACAAGCGTTGTAGAATTGCCTCGGAAGCAACGGCGGTATCCATCCCGGCACCATGCGGTTGAGGTGTAATCATTTGAAGATACATACGGCGCATTAACCAGGCCCGTTGTAACATTTCGGGGTTGATTAATAAATCTTCACGCCGCGTGGAGGAACGTTCCATATCAATTGCAGGGAAGATGCGACGTTCTTGCAAACGCCGCGAAAGATGCAGTTCCATGTTTCCGGTTCCTTTAAATTCTTCATAAACGACATCATCCAGGCGTGAACCGGTATCTACCAATGCAGTAGCGATAATGGTGAGTGATCCACCTTCTTCTATATTACGAGCTGCACCATAAAATCGTTTTGGGGGATAGAGTGCGGAAGGATCCATTCCACCGGAAAGTGTGCGGCCGGACGGGGTGACTGACAGATTATAGGCACGCGCCAGCCGGGTAAGCGAATCCATCAGAATAACCACATCTTTTCCAATTTCCACCAGACGTTTGGCACGGTTTAACGCAATTTCCGCCGTGCGCACATGAGAGGAGACAGGTTCATCAAAGGTTGAAGCAACAACTTCAGCGTCTACCGATCGGTCCATATCGGTGACCTCTTCCGGCCGTTCTCCAATTAATACCATGATGACATAAGTTTCCGGGTAATTGGTTGTAATGGCGTTGCATATTTCTTTCAGGATGGTGGTTTTACCGGCTTTTGGGGGAGAAACTATCATTCCACGCTGTCCGCGTCCGATAGGGGCAATCAAGTTTATTAAACGATTAGATAAAAGTGTGGGCTGGGTTTCCAGGTCAAAGCGTTTATCAGGGAAGATAGGGGTAAGGTTTTCAAAGTATGGCCGGTTGCGTGCTTCTTCCGGATCCATTCCGTTCACCCAATCTACTTTAACCATACCAAAATGCCGCTCTGTTTCACGTGGGGGACGAGCCATCCCCAAAACCAGATCTCCGGTGCGCAGGCTGTAGCGGCGGATCTGTGCCTGCGATACATAAACATCATCGCGGCCTAATTTATAATTCTGGCGCAGGAATCCAATTCCTTCCGGCATAATTTCTAATACGCCTCCGCGCATTTCTTCGCCTTCTTCATTTGCTTCCGTCTGTAGTTGGCTAATCCGTACGATCAGACTTTCTTTTTTAAGCCGGTTTGTATTAGGAATTTCCAGATTCCTGGCTATTTTTCTTAAGTCTGCCAAAGTACTAGATTCTAGCTCTTTTACACTAATCATTTTATTTTCCTTTTGACAGTGGAAATTTTTATTTTCCGTGCATAATCAAACTCCTGTAAATTAACAGGAAGTTTGGGTGATTATTCGATTATTTTTTGAGTGATAGTTGAGAAATTTTAGATGACGCCGACAACTATTAATGATGAAAATTATATCATGCAGCAAAATTGCAAGCAAGTTGGTGTACATTAGCCATTAGCCCTGTCCGGATGAATTTTTCTTGTTTAATTTAAGCAACAGGACGGTTAGAAAAGATAGCAAACAGGCTGACAGGTCTACAGTGAGATCAAAAAACTCATTCGGGCCGATGGGCCGACCCTTTACCAGTAATTGAAAGAACTCCTGGACAAGGCCAATGGAAAAAACCATGGCTAAAGTGTAAAGAAATGCTCGCAAAGGATTTAGGTGTTGAAATAACAGCAATTGCGAAAGAATTCCAACCACATAAAATAAGATGAGGTGGGCAGCGATATGAACCCATTCTGGTGCGAAAACCGTGTTAAACCATTCATTCAATGCCGGATTGACGCGAAATATCCAGGCTGCCGGGGTAACCATAACCACAATCCAGCCAAATAGAAACATCTTTTTCAACCTTATCATGATCTCGAAGCGTTACCTTTCCGACCGCTATAATTTTCCAAACAAAGCAGCCAAAAACCGCTTTGACTTGAATTCTTCTCCGGACAAAAGGTGTCTGGCGTGGAAAAAGCTGGAAACAGAACGAATCACCAAGTAAGAAGTGATAAGTGATAATACTATGGCGGTTAGTATTTGCCAAAGGGGAACCGTGGTTGCAGCCAGACGGGTCATCATTGTTACTGGTGCGGTTAATGGAAACAGGCTAAAGATCATGGCAACCACTCCATTGGGATCTTCAATGATGACTCCAAGTAATACCATTGGAATAATCAACGGCATAACCACCAAGGTTGTTGCCTGAGAAGCTTCGCGCAGATTAGGCACCAGGGCACCCAAACCAGCCATTAAACTGGCGTATAAAGCGTAGCCACACAAGAAGAATATTAATCCCCAAATCAGAATACTTGGAGGGAGCTGGAAAGAGCTGGAAATATCAAACGATTGTCCACTGAATTGAAGGATTAGAAAGCCACTACCACTCCATATAATGGTTTGCAGTAATCCAACCAGGCCCAATGCAATTATTTTTCCGGTAAGCAATTGCATAGGGGTGACTGAGGTCATCAGAATTTCTATTACGCGATTGGACTTTTCGTTGGAAATACTGTTGAGCATCAGGCTGGAACTGCTGAGAATGATCATGTAAAACAGAATAGTAACAATATAAGGAAGGAAAAAAGTAAGGCTACTTTCCGGATCCCGCTGGGGTTCCGGAGATAATATTTTAATTTCAAGATCCATTGGAACCTGAATGCGTTCCAGGATTTGAGGTTGGTTAGCCAACAAATTACTCTGAATGATTCTCTCAATCATATTATTCTGATCGCCTGAACCCAGGGGGTTATAATCCTCGCTAACCAGTGTGATACTGCCTTCTTGAATATACTCGGGTTCGATGATGTAAATAGAAGCAATTGACCCAAGAGAGAGCGCATTTTCAGCGTCTACCAGCTCTTTATATGTAGAGAAAGTATCCTGGTATTCGGATGGGATCGTTTTGATTAACCCACTCAGGTCCACAATGGCATGTTTCTCTGAGACGGATTTTGGTACCAGGTATTCCCCAATAGCGCCAAATGCAGAACTTTGTTTTTGTGAGTTACCAACCACCAGGGTTACAATACCGCCGATTATTGGAATAAGAAACAGGGTAATGATAAATGATTTTCGTTTAACGGTAGTGAATAATTCATTGCGGAATACGAGCCAGGTTTTATTCATGGTTTCCTCGTTAATAATTCTTTGATGGAGAGTCGTTTTCCATAGCGTAATAATCCCAACCGAAAAGCGCGGCCTGCCAGCCATAAGGCTGCTATCGCAAAAAACACCAATAAGGATACTGTCAGGATAATTTGCCAGGTAGGTATTGTCGTGAAAGCAGCTCGCAGCGGGAGACTGATGGGTGCTGTAAATGGGAACAGACTTAAACCAATTGCCAGAGGGCTATTTGGTTTCTCCATTAAAACTCCCACAAACCAGAATGGGATGACGATCGGGATAGTGAAGAGACCGGATACCTGTTGTGCTTCCTGCATATCTGTGGTGGTGGCACCTAATGTCGCCATCATTGCCGCAATCATGATAAAAGCAGGGATAAATGTCAGAACCATCAGAAACAGGAATGATGTGTCCACCTGAGCACTTCGCAGTTCCGGAATGAGGTTCATTAATACCCCCACTCCAATTGCGCCGAACAGTATCCAGATGACCAACTGCGTCAGGCCAACACTCAGATTGCCAATTACCTTTCCAGTCATTAATTGATTGGGTGATATAGAAGTAACCAGAATTTCAATGGTACGGTTCTCTTTTTCTTCTACGACCGCCTGTAGAAGATAACCACCACTGATATTGACCGCCATCATAAATAAAAATCCGGCAATAAACGGCAAAAGAATTGCAATAATATTTTCCTCTTCCATTTTTCTGCCGTCATCTTTGGCGATAATTTCAATATTGCCACCGTTTAAGATACGCTCGGTGATATCTGCCGGTGTATTTTTTAACAGGTTTATTCGCAGGAACTTGCGAAATTCACTGGTTATTTCAGAATCTGGGGTTTTATTGGCAACAGCTGTTGCTTTACCGGTTTGAAGATAATCTTCAGCCAGAATATAGTATGTCTGGATAGATTTATTATCCAGCGCAGCCCGCGCATCCTCTTCCGATTGGAAGGGTAAGATTTGTAAGGGTTTGTGAAATGGCAGCGGATCCTCTGCAATATAAGGCAACGGGTCAGTCAGAACACCAGCTTGATCTATGTAACCAATCGGTTTATCGTTAAAGCTTAACGCGACTGTAATCATACCCACAATAATTATGAACAATATAAATATTGGCATACTTAAAACAGCCATAATAAATCGTTTGCGTTTTACATGGCGTAAATACTCATGTTTGATGACCAGCCAGGTTTTATTCATGCACTGCTCCATCTTCGGTAACTACCTGGATAAAAATCTCATCTAATGTTGGCGCCGCTATTTCAAATCGATCGAGTATCACCTGTTGGTTAACCAATGTTTCCAGAATATTTTGGGGAGTGATTCCGGGGTTGAGATGGATGGTATAGTTGCCATGGTTGTTGTTGGATTCAATTGTGTGTGCTCCGGATATTGAAGGCGGCAGTACCTGCTGGGTGCGGATATTAATAGAATGGCCGGCGTATTGTCTTTGAATATCAGGAAGTTTTCCATATAGAACCGTTTTTCCCTGATTGATAAGAACCAACCGATCACACAATTCTTCTACCTGGTGCATCTGATGTGTACACATCACGATTGTTTTACCGCGGTCACGTTCTTCACGTAACAGGTCTTTGACCATTTGGGTATTTACCGGGTCGAGAGCACTGAAGGGTTCATCGATGATTACTAACTCAGGATCATGTACCAATGTAATAATTAATTGTGCTTTTTGCTGCATGCCTTTACTTAAGGCCTTGATTTTCTTTTTGCGATGTTCCGATAAATTGAAGCGCTCCAAATACTCACGAATTCGTTTTTGGCTGTCGGCTTTACTTAAACCTTTTAAGGTTGCCAGGTAAACCAGACAATGTTCCAGACCGATTTCCTGATAAAGCCCGCGTTCTTCCGGAAGATAACCAATGCGATCTTTCTTTTTCTCATCCATAGCCCCGCCAAACACACTGACAGTTCCATGATCTGGCTTGAAAATATCCAGGATGATGCGGATCGAGGTGGTTTTTCCAGCGCCGTTGGGTCCAAGTAACCCAAATATCTCACCAGGATAAACATCAAATGAAACATTTTCAACTGCACACTGCGTGCCGAATGTTTTGGATATAGACTTTACATCGATTGTATTCATGAAGACCTCAATTCGTATGATTTTTGAAAAAAATGCTATTCCACTAATAATGACTGTTTACTATATACGACTTTGTATTATAACAAGTTTCAAAAAACAAAATCCCCACCTAAAGGCGGGGATTTTGAGCGTTTTTGAAACTTGTTTACTCTTTTTCGTAGGGTTCCCCGTCTGCCGCAGGTACCTGACCGCGACCAACGATACCTGCCAGCACCACCATTGTGGTGATATAAGGCGCCATACTCATAAATTGTGGTGGAATATAGTTACCCATAATGGAAAGTTTTGTGGCGATTGAATCGGCAAAACCGAATAATAAACCGGCGCCAAATACACCCACCGGGGTGTAGTTACCGAAGATCATCGCCGCCAGACCAATAAATCCTTTACCGGCGGTCATCATTTCGTCGAACCGTCCTACTGAACCAAGGGTAAAGAAAGCACCGCCCAGGCCGGCTACCAACCCGCCCAGAAGCACTGCCATATAACGCGTGCGGAATACGTTGATCCCCAGCGTGTCAGCAGCTTTAGGGTGTTCACCAACCGAGCGTAAACGCAAACCCCAACGGGTGCGAAAGATGGCGATTTGTAAAACAATCAACAAAATAAACATGGCATAGACAAACATGTTCTGGTTGAAAAAAATTGGTCCAAGGATTGGTATATCGGCCAACAGAGGAATGGGGAAGCGTGGAAAAATGGGCGGATTATTCAGGTTTTGATAGACCTGTAGGAATTTAGCAGAAATGTAAGAGGTCATTCCTGTGGCAAAGATATTGATGACTGTACCGGAAATGATCTGGTTGATTTTGTATTTGATCGAAAGTACGGCATGAACCCAGGCTAACAGCAGGCTGGAAAGCATTCCGACAGCTAATCCCAGAAACAGGTTTTTGGTAACAGAACCAACCAGCGCGGCTACCATGCAGGACATTAACATCATACCTTCAATAGCAATATTAACCACACCGGCACGCTCACAGAGAACACCCGAAAGGCCGCCCAACACAATTGGTACGGAGAGCAAAACGGCTGCGCTAAGCATGCCGCCAATATTGATGGATCTTCCTTGGGCAGCCCAGGTGAGGAAAGCAAAGATAAAAAGGGCTACCAGAATACCCAGCATGGGATTGGTGAATTTCTTCAATCCTTTAATGAGCTGATAGATACCGACGAAAAAAGTGAAAATGGTGATGATATAAATGGTCAATTGCGAGGGTAAAATCATATCCGGCGCCAAACCACGGTCGATACCGCCGGGATTTAAACCAAAGATGGTTGATACACCGCTTTGACTATTCAGCGCGAAGAGGAAAAAATCCAGGGCTGCAATCACCAGAAAGACGATTCCTATTACCAATTTACGGATGGACGAAGTAGTTTCGAGTTTTTTTCTTTGAATGATTGTGGTTGCCATGATTATTTACCTCCCCAACTGCCTGAGAAGACAGCACCTTGCTCACCAACTCCTGGTTTTCGGATACGATATATGGCGCGGATAATTGCCGGTGCGGCAACAAACATCAGGATTAATGCCTGCAAGATCGAGATGATATCAATCGGAATACTAGTGGCAACCATCATTTTTGTAGCGCCGTTTCGTAAAGTGCCAAATAATATGGATGCAAAAACCACTCCGGCAGGATGACTGTTGCCCAGTAACGCCAGGGCAATCGAGTCGTATCCATAACCAGAGGACAACCCAATGGCCATGGATCGGTTAATTGCCAGAATTTGATTGGCGCCGGCTAAACCAGCCAATGCGCCGGAGAGGAACATTGCCAGCATAGTATTTTTTCCAATGCTCATTCCGGCGTATTTTGCAGCCCGTGGATTAGCACCCACTGTACGCAGGTTAAAGCCCCAGGTTGTTTTGAAAAGAAGCCAATAGACCAACCAGGCAAAACCCAGTGCAATGAAGAAGCCCAGATGAAAACGAATGGGAGCCGGGAAAAACTGTGGGATTTCAGCACTTTTTTCAATAATAGGGCTGACAGGCATACGGCCGGAATCAGGGCGTGTCATTGGGCCGGTAAGCAGCCATTCCGTAAGACGGAAGGCAATCCAGTTCATCATAATGGTATTGATGACCTCATGCCCACCGGTTTTGGCTTTTAACCAACCGGGAATAAAACCCCATAAGCCACCACCAATTGCGCCGGCCAATAATGCCAACGGCATATGTATGAAACCGGGTAATCCTTTGATGGAATATCCAACAAAGGTAGCAGCTGCAGCACCCATAAAAAGCTGACCTTCAACACCAATATTAAAAAGCCCAGCGCGGAAACCCAGAGCAACGGCCAAACCAGCGAAAATATAAGGTGTGGACACAACCAGGCTTTCCAGGAAAGGATTAAAGGCACGTCGTATTTCCAGTGCATTGCCACTGCTTAATGCTTGAAACATATAAGCCGGGTCACCTATAGCGCCTCTAAACAAGGCACTGTAACTTGTGGAAACTACAGTCCATGCGGCCAAAAGCCCAGCGCCAAAGGATTGTTGGAACCCGCTATAGACTTCTTCACTGGTGGTAATAATGATGATTGCACCCAAAATCAATCCGGATAAGACAGCCAACGCAGGGATTAGAAGCGTCTTCCCGAGAGATTTCTTTTTCATTGTATTGGTCAGCGCTTCATTTGCAACTTCTTCCACTGTTTCACTATTTTTTTCTTTTTCAGTTTTGTTTGTCAAAAGAGCACCCCATCTGTTAAGCGGTTTGTGAGACTGGTTTAGACTGCGGAGTAATACCGGCCATGTATAAACCAATTTCTTCTTTGGTTACTTTATCGGCATCCAGGATTGCCAGCACTTTTCCGCGGTACATTACGGCAATACGATCAGAGAGCTGCATGATTTCGTCCAATTCCGGGGAAACCACCATCACTGCACAACCCTCATCGCGTTTTTGGATAATTCGGCTGTGAATATATTCGATTGAACCGACATCCAGACCACGGGTAGGTTGAGAAGCAACCAGGAATTTAATAGGGCGAGAAAGCTCACGGGCAATAATCACTTTTTGCTGGTTTCCGCCAGAGAGAGAGCCAACATTGGTCTGGGCATTGGGCGTACGGACGTCAAAATCTTTGATTAATTTATCGGCGTTTTCGTAAATCTTTTTATAATCCAGGTTGATCCCTTTAGCAAATGGGGGAGTGTAATAAGTACAAAGAACCATATTTTCATAAATCGGGAAGGAAAGGACCAGCCCATCTTTTTGGCGGTCTTCCGGTACGTGGGCGATCCCCAGTTCCGTGATATGGCGGGGAGATGAATGCGAAATATCCTGATCCAGTAAAAGAATTGCCCCGGAAATCGGTTTGCGTAAGCCGGTAATAGCTTCCACCAGTTCGGTTTGTCCATTTCCCTGGACACCGGCAATGCCGAGAATCTCGCCGGCGCGCACCTCTAATGAGATTGAATCAACGGTTACCTGATTCTGTTCATCGGTAACTACCAGATCATTTACCGAAAGAACTACATCTCCCAATTTCGCCGGAATTTTATCTATATCTAATTGAACTGCACGGCCAACCATCATTGAAGCCAATTGGTTTTGGTCTGCTTCAGCCGGCTTAGTTTCGCCAACGATTTTACCGCGACGGACCACCATAATCCGATCCGCAACATCCAATACTTCACGTAATTTGTGGGTAATGAAAATGATAGATTTTCCCTGATTAACCAATTCGTGCATTATGACAAAGAGTTCATCTGCTTCCTGTGGGGTTAAAACAGCGGTGGGTTCATCAAAAATGAGTATGTCTGCTTCACGATAGAGCAGTTTGATGATTTCCACCCGCTGCTGTACACCTACCGGCAGATCTTGTACGTAGGTATTGGGATCAACTTCAAGATGATACTGCTCGGATATTTGCAGAATTTTCTTGGCCGCCGCTTCATGGTCTAAAAACCCGCCTGCTTTAGTAGTTTCGTCGCCGAGCATAACATTCTCAGTGACAGTAAATACTGGAATAAGCATGAAGTGTTGGTGCACCATCCCAATCCCGGCCTTGATTGCATCGGTAGGGGAATGAACCTGGATGTGTTGCCCGTTGACCCAGATTTCTCCTTCAGTAGGTTGGTACAGACCATAAAGGATATTCATGAGGGTGGATTTACCCGCGCCGTTTTCGCCAAGTAATACCAATATCTCACCTTTGTTTAAGGTGAGATCAATATGGTCATTGGCTAAAACACCGGGGAACCGTTTGGTAATTCCTTTGAGTTCCAATACTGGAGCCATTAATTTTTCTCCGGTCTATAAGATGTCAGGTGTTGGGTAAAGGAGCCAATGGAACAGCACCTTTATTTGCGGATGATTAGGAATATTTTACCATAAGCACAAAATTTCTGCACAATTGTCAGACAACATAAAAAAAACTGGGAGTGATTATCACTCCCAGTTTTTTTTATTACATATTGGTGAATTATTGAACTTTGAAGGCGTCGCTGAGTTTGATGGTTCCATCAATGATTTTTGCGCGAACAGCTTCGATTTCGGCTTTCAGTTCAGCTGAAACCTGGCCATCCAAATCATGGAAGGGAGCCAGATCAACACCAGCATTGGCTAATGTACCAGCGGTGACACCACCAGCGAAAGTGCCGTCTTTGGCAGCTTTGATGGTATTCAGTGTGGTGACGTCCATTTTCTTCAAAACAGAGGTCAGGGTAACGGCTGCGTAATCAGGGTTGGTGAGTACCCAGTCGGAATCCACACCAATGATATAGGCATTACCACGTTCAACAACAGCGGCGGCTGTGCCGAGGCCAACGGGGCCAGCCACGGGCATAATAATGTCGGCGCCTTCGTCCATCAACTGGATACCGAATTCTTTACCTTTGGTCTGATCATCGAAAGACATAGTGAAGAGACCGCCATCGGGATTGTTGATGTCCCAACCGAGGACTTCCACTGCGGTGCCTTTGGTTTCATTGTAGTACAACACACCACGGGCGAAACCATCCATGAAGATGGTGACGGGCGGGATAGGCAGACCACCAAATGTACCAACTTTACCGGTTTTGGTCATGCCGGCAGCCAGGTAACCAGCCAGAAAAGCGGCTTCGTCTGTCTGGAAGACCTGCCCAACTACATTGGGGATGGTCGGGTCATAAGAAACATCAACGATGGAGTATTTGAAATCGGTATTGGCTTCGGCGGAAGCTTTGGTAGCGTCACCAAGCAAGAAACCAACGGTGATAATCAAATCGCATTTTTCTTCGATGAAAGCGTTGAGGTTCTTTTCATAATCAGCCACTTCCTGGGATTCCAGGTATTTGGCTTCGACACCCAATTCGGTTACGGCATCGGTTGCGCCTTTCCAGGCGGTTGCGTTGAAACTTTTATCATCGATACCACCGGTATCGGTAACCTGGCAGACTTTGAATTTTGCTTCTGCCGGGGCTGCGGCGGGTGTACAGGCTGCCAGAACTAAGGAAGCCATAAGAACAATCGCCAACACTAAAGTAACTTTCTTTGACATGTGATACTCCTCCAGAAAAAAGGGTTAAAAAGGGTTGTTGTGCAAATGCACGTTACAAGTATATCACTTCCGCAATTTGATTGACAAGCGCTAAAACTCACTAATTGTCAGGCAACTTGTTTATTGTTTCGCCTCACCACGTTTCACACCGCTCATCATGATAAAAGCCAACAAAAGGAATATGGGAGAAACCAACATCATTAAGTTGTAATTGTTACCGCTTAGTTTTACGATCCAGCCATTCATGTTGGGGCCTAAAATGGCAGCCAAGGTAGATGCCATGTAATAAAGACCGGTAAAAGTACCAATACGAGTATCGTCGGTCATATCCACCACCATCGGCAGGGAATTGATATTAATCAGCGCCCAGGAGAAACCGGCAACCATCAATAGGATGCTGACCACATAAAAATTACCAATGACAGGTAATTTGGTGAAAAGGATGGTGGATACTTCCCGAGGGAGGAAGTACATAGTGAGGATGGTGGCACCCATCAGGAACACACCGGTCATAATAGTGCGCTTGCGTCCAAATTTTCCGCCGATATAGCCGGCTGGCAGAGCCATGATAACAAACACTAATGAAAGCTGACCCAATAAGCGGGCACCATCCGATTCTGCCAGGAGCAGGTGTTTCACTGCGTACAGACTGAAGAATGCTTCTATTGCATTGTAGGCTACAAACCAGAAGAAAATTGCCAGGAGAATTCGAAGCGGACTTTTTTCTTTTTCTTTTAATAATTTGGCAAATTCTGTGCTTAAGCTGGGTTTTTCTTGTTTTTCGGTTTGCTCGGGCAATTTGGGTTCGCGGATAAACAGCAGAACGAGCAAAGAGGCCACAATAACCAACACCGAACCCATCCAGAATGGATAAGTGGGGTTTTTATCGTATAAGTCTGCGCCAATCAGGAAGGCAATAATGGAGCCTACACCGCCCATAAAATTAATCACTCCGTTGGCTTGCGAACGGAATTTGGAAGGAGTGATATCGGGCATAAGGGCTACGACTGGTGTGCGCCATAAGGCCATGCTGATTAATAATGAACTTGTGCATAACACAAATAAAGGCAGGATGCTTACTACAGGAATAAACCCAAACGCTACGGCGGCGATTGGTGCACCAATCAAGATGAAAGGCATGCGTCGTCCGATGGGTGTGCGCAGTCTGTCGGAGAGTGCTCCGATCGGTGGCTGGATGAGGAAGGCTGCGATATTATCCAGAGTCATGAAGAAACCGATCCAGGCAGCATCCAGACCAAATTTTCCATCCAGAAAAAGAGGAACAAATGCGTTGTAGACCGACCAGATGACACTGACACCAAAAAAGCCGAAGCCTAACACAAAGGTTTTTGGGTAACTGAGTTTTTGTTGCACGGTTGGTACCCTTTCTAAATTAGATAATTGATGAAAGATGTTTATTTTTGTTATGGTTCAAACGGGAATTTTCCGCGTTTTTCCTGCTCTTCCAATGCTTGAAGAAATTTCAGATCCTTTTTGCTAAGCTCAACATAGTTGAGCAGTTCGGGGCGCTGGCGGTAGGTGCGCAGCAGCGACTGCTCTCTGCGCCAGGAGAGGATATTGGCATGGTGGCCTGAAAGAAGAACATCCGGAACGCGCCAACCGCGAAATTCTTCCGGCCGGGTATAATGTGGATATTCGAGCAAGCCGTTGGTAAACGAATCATCTTCCGCACCGGTCGGGTCACCTAATACACCGGGGATGAAACGTGAAACGGCATCCACAACCATCATCGCCGGCAATTCTCCGCCGGTGACTACGAAATCACCCATGGAAATTTGGTCAGTAATCAGGTGTTCGCGTATCCGTTCATCAATGCCTTCATAACGCCCGCACAGAATGCCAACTCGTGGTTCCAGAGCCAATTCGGCAGCGATTTTTGCGGTAAATGGTCGTCCCTGAGGTGACATGAGGATCACCGGACAGGTGGGTGGTGCTCCAAGCACGTCCTCAATCGCGTTGAAAATGGGTGCTGCTTTCATTACCATTCCACCGCCGCCGCCGTAAGGCAGGTCATCGGTGACATGATGCTTGTCAAATGTCCAATTTCGAATGTTGTGGATGTCTACCTCAATCAGGCCGTTTTCAATGGCTTTTTGCAGAATGGAGGCTTCGAAATAGGGTTTGAAAATAGATGGAAATAAAGAAAAGATATCAAAACGCATGCGTAAATTGTAGCGGTAAGTCAGAACGAAGGCAAGTTATCTGATGGAGAAAAAGATTGAGGGGATGCTCAGAGTTTTAGTGTTCCGGAGACAAGAGTAGATGAAAATTTGGCGGATATTATATGATTCTTTCAGAGCGCAAGAGATAATTCCGGCCGGTAAATATTAGAAATCTTTTAATATGAGAACAGATTGCCTTGACGGGGGAAAATTGATAATGGTAAGATGAATTCATGTATCTTAATAATAATCGATTTAGCATGCGAAAACGCCGCAGACGAACCAATTGGATGCGGGTTATAGTATTGGGCCTATTAATTCTGGGTGGATGGTATGTGAATCAGGTGGTGATTCCAGATATCGACCCGATTGGCATTCCTTCACCAACACCAACACGAGCTCCGGAATCCTATGTTTCGGAGGCGGAACAATATTTGAATTCCGGAAAACTGGTTCAGGCCGTTGAACAATATCAACTAGCGATTAAATCTGACCCGAGTAATGTGTCTAATTACATTACCACAGCACGTTTACAAATTTACTTGGGTTATTACGAAGACGCCATCGAAAACCTGGGAAACGCTTTATTGTTGAATGACAGTAATATGATGGCCTATGCGCTGCGCGGCTGGGCTTATGGATTTATGGGTAGTTTTGTGGATGCTGAAACTTCCCTGAACAGGGCGATTGAGCTTGATCCTAATAGTGGAGTGCCATATGCCTACCTGGCCGAGGTGTATGGATTGAAATATGAATCAAACTCAAGTATTATCGGCGTAATTGATTTAGCCATTGAAAATTCCAGAAAGGCCGTGGATTTTGCGCCCAACACGCTGGAGACACACCGCGCTCGCGGGTATATTCTGGAACTTACTCAGAGTTACCCGGAAGCGGCATTGGAATATGCCGCTGCGATTGAAATCAATCCCTACATCGCGGATTTACACCTGGCGTTAGGCCGGATTTATTACAATGCATTGGGTGAATATCAACTGGCTGTTCCACAATTAACGGAAGCTGATTTGTTGAATCCGGCTGATCCCCGCCCGGACGTGTATCTCTCGCGTTTGTATCAACAGCAGGGTGAATATGCAACTGCGATCCAATATGCCCAACAAGCGATCCGCGATGATCCTACTGACACTTATTATTATGGAAATTTAGGCACCCTGTATTATCTGAATTTTGACAATGAGCAAGCTGTGGAAAATTTGCGGCTGGTGGTGCGCGGCGGTACCAGCGAGGACGGCGTTGTGGTTGAGCCGCTCCCATTGGATTATGGCCGGATTGCGCAATACTTTTATTTTTATGGGTTAGCTGTTGCCAGAATAGGGGATTGCACTGAAGCATTGCAAATCGCCCAGGCTTTACAACGTACTGTAACGGAAGATGCAATCTCATTGGCCAATGCGGATGAGATGCTGAATATTTGTTTGGGTATTTCCGATTCGGAAACTTTGCCGGATGGTGAAACAACCCCTGAAGCAACCACCGAAGCTGAAGCAGATATAACGGCTACACCCTAGCCGATGAAAGAAAGAGAAATTTTAACATGGGATCCAACTTTCCCCGAGATCGATATTTGTTTCGTCCCAGACGAAGAACAAATCCAATAAAAATATATTTTCTAGTGTTTTTTATTCTAATTGGCGCTTTTATCTTTCGTGAGGTTCAGGCTGGTGAAATCCAAAAACCTTTCCTGCCAACTCCTACCCCAACCAGAACAGCCAATTCGTTCTCAGCGGAGGGAGAAACCTATTTCCTTGCTGGAAAAATCACGGATTCCATCAATGCTTATGGTCAAGCAGTTCTTTTGGAGCCCAATAATTCACAGGTATGGTCTGAACTTTCCAGAATTCAAACATATTCCTCTAATTTGTTAACCACTGATGCTCAAAAGAAGCTACGTTTGGAAGAAGCCATTCAATCGGCTGAAACGGCAGTACAAGTAAATTCGGAGGACAGTTCAGCGCACGCCATCCTTGCGCTGGCGTATGATTGGTATGCAAACCCGGTATATTCGGGAGAAGAAGCTGCTAACTATTTACTCAAAGCTGAACAGGCGTGTGTAAAATCCCTACAGTTGGATAACCAGAACCCAATGGCTCTGGCGGTTCGCGCAGAAATTTTTCTGGACCAGTTTCGCTATATTGATGCTTTGGATTATGCTGAACGCGCTGTAGAGGCCGATCCAACATTAATGGATGTCCACCGTGTCTATGGTTTTGTGATGGAATCGCTGGGAGACAGTTATGTGGAAGCTATTGAAGCCTACCAAAAAGCCGTAGAAATTAATCCCAATTTCACATTTCTTTACCTGAAAATAGGACAGAATTATCGTCAACTGAAAAAATATGACGAGGCTTTGGAAAGTTTTGTTAAAGCAGCCAGGATTAATGAACAGAATGACGTGAAAGATCCTATTCCTTACCTGGCAATAGCCAGGACCTATGTGCAACAGGGTGAATTCTTTATTGCGGCCCGAAACGTGATGAAAGCCTTGGAATTTACCCCGGATAATCCGGCGGTATATGCCCAACTGGGAGATGTGTATCATCGTTCCAGAAATTATGAAGGTGCTATATTGGCTTTTGCCTGTGCTCTGGATGGCTGTACGGCCAAAGAAAGTTGTATAGTACGACAGGACTGCAGCGAAGAGACCCCGGATGAAGAAGTGCCGGATTATCCCATCACCGGTTTGCCTTTAACCAATACAACAGTTGTATATTATTACACCTATGGTTCCGAGTTGTCCGCACTGCATATCAGAACAAATAATTATTGCGATGAGGCGTACCGGATTTTTGATATAGTGCGTACGCAATTCGTAAACGATGCGGGGGTGATGAATATCGTCACGGCAGGTGAGGCCATATGTGAAGCAAATGGTGTGTTGCGTTAAAGAAGAATTTAAAAAATATACACATAAATCAGTATCAGAGTTTTATAAGAATACAGAAAATGCTCTTGACTTTCACTCTAAAGGCAGGTAAGATTTAGTTCGGTTTAGCACTCGCACCGTGTGAGTGCTAAAACCAAAACACAAATAATCTTTGTGCAAAAGTAGGAGGAAGGTCATAATGAAATTAAAACCGTTAGGTAGCCGTGTCGTGGTTGAACCCATCGATAACGAAGAAGTAACCGCTGGTGGTATCGTTATACCCGAGACGGCGAAAGAAAAACCCCAGAAGGGGCATGTGATGTCTGTTGGTCCTGGCGACCGTGATGATGATGGAAAGCGCATTGCTTTAGACGTTGAAAAAGGTGATGTCGTGTTGTTTGCTAAATACTCTGGCACCGAAATCAAAGTTGAAGGCAAAAAATTGCTCATTCTGCGCGAGAGCGATCTGTTAGCGATTGTAGAAGAATAATTTTTAGATTAGGAGTTATCGTATGGGTGCAAAACAACTTGTATTCGGTGAAGAAGCTCGCCGTAAACTGAAGAATGGTATTGATGTAGTTGCCACAGCCGTGGCCACAACCCTTGGTCCGAAGGGCCGTAATGTTGCTCTGGACCGAAAATTTGGTTCCCCCACCATCACCCATGATGGTGTGACTGTTGCCAAAGAAATCGAATTGACTGACCCCTTTGAAAATATGGGCGCTCAATTGCTCAAAGAAGCTGCCACCAAAACCAACGATATCGCTGGTGATGGCACCACCACCTCAACCGTTTTGGCTCATGCCATTGTGACGGAAGGATTGAAGACTCTTGCTGCCGGCGCGAACCCGATGCTGCTCAAACGTGGTATCGAAGCCGCTTCTAAATTGGTTGCAGAAGAAATCAAAAAACAGGCTATCGAAATTCGGGATAAATCCGAAATTGCCAATGTTGCCACCATTTCTGCTCAGGATCGTTCCATCGGTGAATTGATTGCTGATGTGATGGACAAAGTAGGCAAAGATGGCGTGATCACTGTAGAAGAATCCAAGGGTCTGGAATTCGAGCAGGAATATGTGGAAGGTATGCAGTTTGACCGTGGTTATATTTCTGCTTATTTTGTGACTGACGCAGAACACATGGAAGCTGTTATCAGTGACCCTTATATCCTCATATATGACAAGAAAATCTCCGCTGCTGCCGATATCGTGCCGGTGCTCGAAAAAATGGTACAGGTTGGTAAACGCGATTTGGTAATCATCACTGAAGATGTTGATGGCGAAGCTTTGGCTACTTTAGTGCTCAATAAAATTCGCGGCATGATTAATGTTCTGGCTGTAAAAGCCCCCGGATTTGGTGATCGCCGCAAAGCTATGCTGCAGGATATCGCTACTCTGACTGGCGCACAGGTCATCTCTGAAGAAACCGGCCGCAAACTTGAAACCACCACTGTTGCCGACCTTGGTCGTGCTGAAAAAGTGGTTTCTGATAAAGATAACACCACAATTATTGGCGGTAAAGGCGAAGATGCTGCAATCAAAGGTCGAATTGATCAGATTAAAGTTGAAATCGACAAGACCACCAGCGATTATGACCGCGAAAAACTTCAGGAACGTCTGGCAAAATTATCCGGTGGTGTGGCTATCATTCGTGTTGGCGCTGCCACTGAGACCGAATTAAAAGAAAAGAAACATCGTGTAGAAGATGCACTCTCTGCAACCCGCGCGGCTGTAGAAGAAGGAATCGTACCCGGTGGTGGTGTTGCCTTGATCAATGCCATGCATGTTCTTGATGGTATCAAGATGGATAATGAAGACGAGCAAATCGGCGTTAATATTGTCCGCAAGGCTTTGGAAGTCCCGATGCGCAAAATCGCCGAGAATGCTGGCAAAGAAGGTTCTGTGATTATTGAGAACGTTCGCCAGGCACAAAAATCACACAAAAATGTAAAATTTGGTTATGATGTTCTCACAGGCGAGTATGGTGATATGGTTAAAGGCGGCGTGATTGACCCTGCCAAAGTAACCCGCGGCGCTCTGGAAAATGCTGCTTCTATCGCAGCCATGATCCTGACCACCGAAGCATTAATCACTGACGTCCCGGAAGAGAATAAAGCCCCCGCTGGCCCTCCCATGCCGGAATACTAAATCAATAAAAAATAATAAAAAACAGGCTGTGAACTCCACAGCCTGTTTTTTTATTGGTAGATTAAATAAGGCAGAAGTCAAATCTATGGAAATTCAGGGTTTATTTCCTGGATTTGACTACAAATTGCTTCATAACCCCAGTCATCCCATTCCTCTTTTACGCCAATGCCGCTAAGATCCAGATAGTTCTTGCATATTAATCCGCCTTGAAACGTTTGGATCATTTCTTTTGCCCCGGATTCAATTAAATTTCGATTTCCGGTTGGAAGAATTTTTTGAATATCGATTGGGCTGTATAAAGCGGCTTTTCGCTCCTTGAGAAGGGCAGCCAATTGGGGCATGTCATATAGAGTAGGCTGGTCAAATTGAAAGACATCCACTCCAGCGTCAAGCAGATCCGGTAAAATTGCCCAATTTTTTCCACAGGAATGCATGAAAACTTTCATGCCATATTCATGTGCTATCGAAAATAAATAGGTGTATAGCTCTTTAAAGTAGAAGCGAAACATTTTAGGACTGAATAATAACCCGGTTTGGGTGCCCATATCTTCCCCAATAAAGATACCATCCGCTTTCGCTTTGCCTGCCAGATGGATTTTTTGCTCATATACATTTGCAATGATTTTATGGAGCCTTTGAAGCTCGTCGGGAAAAAGCCCCATATCCATAAAATAGATTTCCATATTGCGTAAATACCGGGCATCATCGAAAACCCATCCACCGATAGCTGCGATTTTAAATTTATCGGTATCCTGACTGTAGGCTGCCAGCATATCCGCAACACAATCCGGATGCGTATAGTCTGGTGGTATTAATTGTGATAATTGATTCCAATCCGAGATTGCGGGTTGAAAAATCTCACCTTTTATAGAACCATCTAGCATGCGGTGCCAGATGTTACCCCATTGATCATCATAATATTCGATTTTTCCATCCACCCAACGGGTTTGTTGGTATGCGTACGGCTTTAATGTTGCGGACACAAAATCCGATATTCGGCCACGATCGAAATCAAGACCAGGCCTAGGCGGGTTTTCATGATTAATATTGGCCAGGATAATCTCTTTGGGTGTCATCAGGTTTTCCTCACTTAATTTCTTCGGTTAATTTCATTAAAGGTTTGCCAAAGGCAATTATTGCAAGGTTTGTTGAATTGTTCTCCACAGGAATACCTATTATTATAGGCGTGTGGAAGCAACAATTCTAACGCTAAACGATCAAATTCCCGCGCTTATATACCTAATTTTTTCCAGGAATTTCCTTGTGAGCGGCGATAATCTCCCGGAGATATGTCTACATGGACACGGAATATGTGCGAAAAATGACTGAAACTGGTATAACCGATTTGTAAACTGATTTCAGAAACAGATAACGTACTTTCCAGTAAAAGCTGTTTGGCACGTGATATTCTTAATTCTACCAACCGGTCGGTTAATGTTTTTCCAGTCAATTGTTTGAAAACTCTTGCCAAATGGCTGGGCGAAAGGTGAACTACTTCTGCTAATTGTTTCCGATTAATATTTCTGTGCAAGTTACGCCGCATGTAGGCATCTATCCGTTCAACAATTTCTTCCTGGGAGATCAGATTTAAATTTGAACAATGTTTTTGTTTTTCATTTTCATGGACAGATCTTTCCAGGCCAATGAGCAAACGAATTAACAACGTCTCGACTAAAATATTGGTGTTTGTTCCAGGTTGGGTTAATTCTTTAACCAGGGAAATTAAATCATAACGAAGTTCGTTGGGAGTTATTATGACTTTGTTGGGTAGATTATCTAAATTTAATCCAGAATTTTCAAACAACGCGTATAGATAGCCTGGGGCTTTTTCCCTGCAGTGGGTTGATCTATTCAATCCCGATGGAATTAAGACAGACTCTTCTGGTTTTAAATTAAAAACATTCTCTTCAATTTGGATATCTACGCCACCATGGATCAGACAATACCATTGGTAAAGATGGTGGACATGGGATGTTACGCCGTAATTAATTCCTGCTTCGTTATAAGCAATTTCACGAAGAATGATAGGTGTTGAATTTCCGTTCATGCAAAAATTATAAAGGCTTTTACGAAGAAGTGTAACATCTCAAAAATTCAGGGAAAATAAATGTAGAATAAAATGTATCCCATCCTTTAGAACAACAGGTCATCCACCAAGCTTATTGTAAGCGGGCTGATTCGTTTGCCAGCACATTCCGCCGTGGACGTAGTCCCTTTTCTGATTATTGAATTGGCGCGAGATATATCTGGATCGTTTCCAGCAATTCCTTTTGGGTTGGAATGAGAGAACTGAATTTCAACTCTCCATTAATTAGAATGGCTGGTAAATTTTTCACTTCCATTTTCATTAATCGGGCTATATTTTCGGCCCTGGTGATTTTGTATTCAATCATATCCACAGCCCCATCAAGGGTTAGCGCAGCTCTTTCGGCAGCGGCTAACATATAACTGCAAGCCGCACAGGCAGAAGAATCGAGCGTGAAAACTTCTATCAGAGGTTTTACCAAATTGCCATAATCCGGCAGGACAACGCTGCTTAAATCAATATCCTGAGCCTGGTAGTTTTCCAAAATTAATCGGGTTTGTTCCGTATTACGGATGGCTTCTGCAACGGCAATCACGTTTTCTACCGGGGTATCATAAGGCATATCACAACCAGGCGAGATAATCAGGTTGGAATGCTCTAAGGAATCAATCAACTCTATCACGTATTGCATATTATCTTCCTGCCTGCCAAGCAACATTTTTGAAGTCAGCGGAATGTTTCCTTGAAGAGTAATGTTGTATTTTTGCGTAATCGATTGTGCTTCAACCATATTGATGTTTTCATCAACAGCAATACAATCCGGTTTGGTTTGGCACATGACATCAATGTTTTTGGTAGCATCACCGCAGACAAAAAAAGCTGAGAAGACTCCCTGGCTCCGAATAAATTCAAATAAATGAGTGAAAGGCTCACTCATAAAGCGTTTGAAGTGGCGCGGGGAAATCTGCGAAATCATCGGATCAACTACCGCGATTACATCCATTCCGGCATTAATATAGTGCTGAGCCATTTCCTGACCAAAGCGACCCGCAAAATCCAGTAATTCCACCACATAATCCGGTTGATCGATCATATCCATAAAAATATCGGTTCCGCGTAAGTGCGCTGCCAGGGTGAATGGGCCGGTAATTAAACCGTATAAAGCAGTATGTTCCCCAACAGCAGCTTTCATTTTTTGCATGACATCCAGGATCATCGGTATGCGGCCATCATCAGTGGATGGTAATTTTACGGGAATAGCAGGATTGGATTGTAAGGGGTGGTTTACTACGGTCGGCGGGGAATTATGAACCCATAACAAATCACATCCCAGGATTTCAGCTTCTATTTGTAAATCAAAAACCACTGGCTGACCATCCGGAGCATACAGCCGGTTGGCCTCCAGGAGGCATTCCAGTAATTTTTCTCCATCCTTTAATACGGTATCCGCATGGTAATTTTTTAATTTTCCGACTTGCACACCGGAAAAAGGCACCCAGGGGATAGCTTGTGTTGGTTGGTGGCTTAATACATCGGTAATAAGTTTCTTGCCATTTCGATTTAATGAAGAAGTTGTTTGCATCAATACTCTCGCTTTTGGAAAAGGATCTGATATTATGCTAACTTTAACATTAAATGACAACGTTGTCAATTATTTTTTGAATTTATATATTGATGTGAAGCCAAAAAAATCTAAGCAATGAAGGTTAAAGTTGGTCTTTTCCGAATGTAAAAAGCCAGACAGATCAGAACCTGTCTGGCTTTTTTCGTTAAAAAATTTTTAAATAGCTCAGTGGATATTTTGTCTGATAGCAGCGAGATGTTCCGGGCTGGTTCCACAGCAGCCCCCAACAAACCGGGCTCCTTTTTCAACCCAGAGGTTTGCCTGATTACCAAAATCCTCAGGAGAAATATGATAATGCACATTGCCTTCTCCGTCGGCTTCGGGTGCTCCGGCATTGGGTTTAAACCAGATCGGTTTATCGGTCAGCGGTTTAAGGATTTCAAGAACTTCAAGGTTAGCTTCAAGACTTTTTCCGCAATTGATTCCGATGGCAAATACATCGGTTTGATTCAATGTTTCAGCCACCTGATTGGGGCGAGTGCCCATCATTGTGCGCGTTCCACGGTCATAACTAAATGAACATACGATAGCAATATCAGAAATCGAACGGACTGCCAGAATTGCCGTTAAAGCCTCATTCAGGTCATACTGTGTTTCGATAACCAAAAAGTCCACACCTGCATTAATCAATGTTTCGGCGTGTTCTTTATATACTTCAAATGCGTAAGCTTCGGTGAGCGGACCCAGCGGTTCCAGCATTTCTCCCGTTGGTCCTATAGAGCCAGCGATCAGTACATTTTTCCCGGCAACGGCTTGTTTTGCCAGGGAGACAGCTTTTTGATTCACTTCCCTGGCGTTATTTTCCAGGCCGGCATGCTTAAGCCGGATGCGATTTCCCCCAAATGTACAGGTGAGGATGATATCAGAGCCGGCGTCGATGAAGCGTTTGTATAGATCCAACACAGCATCCGGGTTGCCTAATACCCATGATTCCGGAGCAGTTCCAATTGGTAGCCCCATTTTTTGTAGGTTTGTCCCGGTTGCCCCGTCCACCACCATGGTGTTTTTTTCTTGCAAGCGATGGCTAAGTTCTGAAGTGTTCATTTCAAAATCCTCCTGTAGTGTAACAAAAACTAATTGATAAACTTAATTGCGGTAATGATGTTTTCATCCGTGGTCATCTGAATTTTTGATCCCTTGCTCACTACCAGAAAATCTTTATCCCATTCTCCGAAAAGGAGCCTTTTTATAATAGATAAATTGCCGTTCAGTACTTCAAGCTTCCATCCATGTTTTATGGCTTCCTGTTCGGCTTTATCAGCAATTTGTTTCTGAACACCCAATTCATTTTGTACCAAAACGGCGCGAGTATAATGTGTCTGCCAACTGGTTAAGGTCTGCATCAGATAATCGGCATTCTCCTGACCATATTTGATTATATACTCTTGATATACAGCGTGTGGGTCTGCTGGAATATTACTTCCCAGGGCCATGCTTTCTCCATAACGGTCGCTTCTTTCTAAATAATCCTGTGAATACCAATAAGTTCCCGGATGTTCGTTTTGTTGTTGGTTATATGCTTCGCCGCTTCCCAATAACATGGTTATACAATCATGTGCTTTGGGGACGACAATCGGGGTGTGTGTACTCTTCAAACCATCAATAGCCCGCCCGCACAGCCCGTAAACCAGGATGATGGCGTCATAAGTTTCGGGTTGGGTATGATCGATATATTGCTGAAGCTGATTGTTTAACTGTAAAGGGTGATCGTGTAAGCCAATGCGGATTAATTCAACATCAATCTGGTGCGGTGAGATTGCACTGTAATAATATACAGGGCGTGCCATAGCCTCACAACTGAAAACTTTAAATTTTTGTAAAGAGAGAGTCATTTTTCTCCAGATATAAAGCGAGTACATAGGTATCGTTAAATGTTAATTCAGAGGTGAGTTCCACGTATTCAATTTGATCAGCCATTATTTCCAATTGGTGTCGTTGTTCTGCATTGATCAGTAATTCCCTTGCCCCAACGCCGGCTGCATTTCCGATCTGTTGGAAACGGTCCAGTTCAACATCCGGGAACATGCCAATTTCAATCGCACTTTCCAGGTCGAGATAGGTGCCAAATGCACCGGCAATCAGGAATTGATCGATTTGCTGGGGGATAATTCCGGATTTTTGACACAATATTTCGATCCCGGTGCGGATAGCACCTTTGGCCAGTTGT
This sequence comes from Chloroflexi bacterium HGW-Chloroflexi-10, assembly GCA_002840755.1. Lineage (GTDB taxonomy): Bacteria > Chloroflexota > Anaerolineae > Anaerolineales > Anaerolineaceae > UBA6170. The sequence goes on from PHBZ01000003.1 coordinate 239,408, forward strand.
ATTTCATTGATATCGGAGCGGCTAATCGTAATGGCGTGATTGTTGTTGAGTTGATCGGATTCAGCCAGGACAAAATAGCTTTGTTTGCCTTCTGTACGGGTTAAGGGGTGTTTTTTCTGAAAAACACCGCGGTGATCGATAATAGCATTTTTTCGCATTTCTGCAGCCACTGATAAGATTCCCGATCCGCAAATTCCGACAGGTTGTTTTTGACCGATTGTAGAGAATGAAACCGTATTGTTTTGAATTGATACTTTTTCGATAGCACCTGGAGCGGCGCGCATGCCATCCCGAATGTGCGCACCTTCAAAAGCCGGGCCGGAGGCACATGAACAAGCAATGATTTTTTTATTGTGGATGAGACTGATTTCCGTATTCGTCCCGATATCGATCAGGCAAATCGTTTTACCAGTTTCGAATAACCGAACGGCTGAGAGGGCCGCAGTGTGATCTGCACCCACATATCCGGCGATGTTAGGGGGCAGGTATATTTTTGCACCAGGGGCAACAAATAAATTAAATTCGCTTGAGGGAATCGTCAATGCTTTTTTTACAACCGATACATAGGGTGCTTCTCCCATGGAGCGTACCGGTAAACCGCAAAACAAGTGATGGATGACGGTGTTGCCCACCACGACCAGATCCACTATTTGCTCCTCGTAAATATTCAGTTCACGGCAGGTTTCCAGAATATGCTGGTTGATACTCTCAATCAGAACCTGCTGTAATTTGTTTTGTTGTTTTTTCCCTTGATTCGCAAAAGAGATGCGGTTAACCACATCTTCTCCATAAGAGATTTGCGGATTCATGAAACCAGCTTGTTTGATGATTGTTCCATTATTCAGGCTGACCCAGTAGGCGGCTATTTTGGTTGAGCCTATATCCAGGGCTAGGCCAAAAAATTCTGAATCAGTAGGAAGAATGCTGACCAGCTCATTATTCTTGAGAATTAAACGAACATTCCAGTTGTTCTTACGCAAACAACCTGGGAGAGTTCTTAAGACTGATAAAGAAGCCCTGAGGGGTTCAGGGTAGTACTGCTGATAAACTTTACGGAGACGTTCAAAATCACTGTCCAGATCAGATTGTGAGGGGGGAGAAAGCTGTACATTCAGTGGTGATATAGTGGGAGATAACGGAATCAGATTGTGGATTCCCTCGATTTGCAATTGCTGCCCGAAAGTTAAAGAACCCGGTGGTATATGTATCCGGACATCACTTAATGGTCTGGCCTGGCAGGCCAATCTTATCCCTTCAGAAATAGCTGCCTCTGAGAGTTTGCTTTTTTCTCCCACCGTAGGCGCCGTAAGCTGACCTTGGACAAGAAGGATTTTGCAGGATGCGCATATTCCAAGCCCATTACAAGAAGTGACCAATGGAATTCCGGCAAACATAGCGGCATCTGCTATAGTCTTATCCGGATTAAGTTGAATGCGTTTTCCTATAGGTTCCAGATCTATTGTGAATGTTTTTTCGCTTGGGTTGGACATTTGTAGCCTTTTTAGACAACGTTGTCATAATTTTACACTATTTTCATTTTTTTGCATTATAATGCTTTTAAGTGATTTCAAAAATATGGGTTTGCTTTCATTAAAATAAACAGGAGGTCTTTTGTGAGCACAGAACTAGAAAAAATTTATGAAGGTATTTTGGATGGAAATACAAAACAGGTTTTGGAATATGTGGAAGCTGCTTTAACGGCGAAAGTATCTCCGGCTGAAATATTAAATAAAGGTATGATTGCAGCGATGGGTGAAGTTGGCCGCTTATTCGAAGAAGGCGAATACTTTGTTCCAGAGATGTTAATTGCAGCTCGTGCTATGCAAAAAGGCCTGGAAATCTTAAAACCATATTTAAGTGATGAGGATGTACAGTCCCCTGGTAAAGTTGTGATCGGAACTGTAAAAGGTGATTTGCACGATATCGGTAAAAACCTGGTTGCCATGATGCTGGAAGGTTCTGGTGGTTTTGAAGTGGTTGACCTGGGAACAGATGTTAGCCCGGAGAAATTTGTCACTGCAGTAAAAGAGAGCGGCGCCAAAGTATTAGCCCTTTCTTCTTTATTAACTACAACTATGCCAAATATGAAAACAACGATTGATGCGCTGGTTGCTGCGGGTGTGCGCGATCAGGTAAAGATCATGGTGGGTGGCGCCCCTATTACCCAGGCGTATGCGGATCAGATTGGCGCTGATGGATTTGCGGAAGATGCCAATCGGGCTGTTGCCAAAGCAAAAGAATTAATGCTGGCGTGACTTGTTCATTCTGAAGACTATTCTAAAAATTTATTTTTCAAATGTTATGATACATGGATGGGCAGTTTGGAAACTCGAATACTGCGCATGAAATGCCTTTTCGTTGCGATTCCTTGCAAAACAAAATGGAAAGAATTTTTTTGTTATAATCCATTAATATTGTGATTTTTAAGCGAGGATAGTTGACAGTTACAATTCGGGATGTAGCAAAAAAAGCAGGTTGTTCCATAAAAACCGTGTCCAGGGTTGTTAATCAGGAATTGCATGTAAAACCTGAACTGCGTAAACTGGTGCTTTCTGTGATTGATGAATTGGGTTATGTACCCAATATTTCTGCGCGACGGTTAGTACAAAAGCGCTCCTATACAATCTGTATTATGCTGCATGCCTCCGGTACGTTTCAGTCTTCATTAATTTCCAAAGTGCTAGATCTTGGTTATGAAGGCAACTATGATATTCTGATTCAAACTTATTACCCATCCTTTTCAACTTCACGGAACAAAATAGCCGCTTTGATTAATGAGCGTCGAATTGATGGATTGGTAACGACGCAACCTTGTGATAGTGATCCTTTCTTAAATGAATTGATTAAAAACAGCAAACTTCCCCATGTCCATATTGCACCCTTGAATCCAACGGGAGGGACTCCCTATGTCTCTGCTGAAGATTATACGGGTGCGTATCAGATGACAGAACGATTGATTGAGCTTGGACATTATCGGATTGGATTATTGATGGGTTTGCGAAACCATCGAACCAGTCTGGACCGCTTATATGGATTTCGGGCCGCAATGGAACACCATAACCTTCCATTTAATGAACAGTTAGCTGTAGATTCGGAAGACAATTTTCCAGGCGGATATACAGCTGCCCGAATCCTTATGGGGCTTAGCCATGCACCCAGTGCGATTTTTGCTTTAAGCGATGAAGCAGCGGCGGGAGCTTTGTATGCATTAAATGAATTGGGAATTGGAGTGCCTGCCCAGGTTTCTTTGGTTTCCTTTGGAGATATGGGATTCAGTCACCAGATCTGGCCAGGGATAACCACTGTGAAATACCCTATTGAAAAAATTGTTGAGCAATCCGTAAATATGTTGATTGATTTGGTGGAAGGACGCCAAGCAAGTGCAAAACAAGTGATTTTCCCAATGACCATTGTAGAACGGGGATCAACTGCACCGAAAAACTGAAAACGGGGAACAGCATGGCTCCTTTGCTTTCGGAATACGGTTTTTGCGGAAACTCAGATGACTGGACAAAAAAAGAAAAAAGTGGTCCTGAACAAGGATCATTTTTATATTAACAGTCTGTTGACAACGTTGTCATTTACGTATATAACTATTAGATCAACAAATAGTGTTTATGGAAAAGGTGTATGATGAAAATTCATTTGGTTGGCGGCTTTTTGGGCAGTGGTAAAACAACAGCGATTATTTCGGCTTCCAAATCATTAATGGCAAAAGGATTAAAAATCGGGGTAATCACCAATGACCAAGGAAAATATCTGGTGGATACCCATTTCTTACGTCTGGAAGATATCCCAACAGTAGAAGTGAATGGCGGCTGCTTTTGTTGTAATTACACCAATTTTGATGAATCGCTGGATTTACTTACGGCGCGTTTCCGACCGGATATTATTTTTGCTGAATCGGTCGGCTCCTGTGCCGATATTGTGGCGACAGTTTTGCAACCGTTATTAAAGTATAAAGGAAATTCACCTGAAGAAACCAGTTTATCTGTTTTCACCGATGCCCGTTTGTTGAAGGCTTTTCTGAATGGCAGAGATCTTCCCTTTCAAGAAGGGGTAATCTATATTTTTGAAAAGCAGATTGAAGAAGCCAACATTCTGGTGATTAATAAAATTGACCTGTTGGATCAAAAAGACGCAAATGAATTAGTCCGGGTCACACAACTCAAATATCCTGAGAAAGTTATTATTGCGCAATCATCTTTATCCCCGGACACGGTTCACCCATGGTTAGAGAGATTAAACAGTAATCCTACATATGCTCTGGATACTCCCTTAAGCATCGATTATCGAATCTACGGATCGGGGGAACAGATATTGGCCTGGTATGATAGTGTTTATCAATTGTCAGGAGAGGCTGATCAAATACTATCCTGGATAAATCAATTTATCACCACTATCAGAGATAGGATTATGCAAGAGGAAATTTCGGTTGGGCACTTAAAGTTTTTGGTGAGTGATGGTATACATCATCAAAAATTCAGTATTACCAGCGGAGACTATGCCGAAAACACAGTAGACATGCTCAACAAACTATACCGATCTCCAATACAGCTGATTACAAATGCCCGCCTGGAATGCCCGCAACACCAAATACAGCAAATATTTCATGGGGTAATTGATCAAATGAAATCCTGGCAGGCGATTGATTGTTTTATTCAAGAAGAGCAATCTTTTCACCCTGGATTCCCTGAACCTACCCACAGGTTAATTTAATACGATAACCTGAATAGTTGGACCGATTAGTTCACAAAGTTCCGGTATCGTTTTTAATATTTTTTATGCCCTTACTGAAGCGGACTTTCACGGCCTGCATTTTTTTGGATTATAATCAGCAAAATGAAAAATCTTCGCGGAATACTCATCGTAATAATTATTATGCTTTGGGTAACCAGTTGTAGTAATACACTAACCCAAACACCGTTACCTGGATCTACATTACAACCAGGCAATACCGAGCCGGAGAATTTACCTACCGAAATTGTGCCTATTCCAACAATCACACCTACTTTAGTGCCGGCGGCGGCCTGGGTGAATGGTGAGCCGATTTACCTCAGTGATTTCGAGGAAGACTTCCAACGCTATCTGGCCTCACAACCAACTTCCGAAGAAGAGACGGATGGAGAAATTGGCCGTGCTGTTGTGCTGGAAAATATGATTGATATTTTGTTGTTAGCCCAGGCTGCACGTGAAGCTGGCTTTGTTTTGGATGAGGTTCTTTACGAGCAACGCTTTTCTGCTCTGGTAGAAAAAACAGGCGGGCAAGAAATATTTAATACCTGGCTGAAAGAAAACCAATATTCTGCTGAAAGTTTTGCGCGTGTCTACCGTCTGGATATTGAATCATCCTGGATGCGCGATAGAATCCTGGCTGAAGTGCCCACAAGTATGGAGCAGATTCGTGCCAGACAGATTATGGTACAAGGAAAAACTTTGGCTGAAGAAATCCATTCACGGCTTGTAAATGGCGCGGACTTTGCAACCTTAGCCTGGGGATATGATCCACTTACTGGTGGAGAATTGGGTTGGTTCCCCCGCAATTATCTGGTATTGGTGGAGGTAGAAAACGCGGTATTTGAATTACAGCCGGGTGAATTTACGGAAATTCTGGAGACCGATTACGGTTACCAGATCGTTCAGGTGATGGAACGCGAGCCGAACCGCCCTTTAACTCAGGATGCCCTGTTTGCCCAACAACGACTGGCTCTCGCACAATGGATGGAAAGTCGCAAAACTCAAAGTGAAATTCGTCTGGAACTGAATTAGCGTCTGGTGGACTGGAGGAAAATTTGAGCGAAAAACACCGCAGAAAAAAATCCGGTGACGGATTTTGGAACATCATGACAATGCTCGTGTTGTTAGTTACGCTGGGTGTACTTACACTTCAGGGAACCATATTTTTGAACCCATATGCGGCGTTTAATCCTTTTCCACCGTTTGAAATGCCTGAAAATATTGTTTTACCTACCGCAACAGAAACATCTGCTTTGCTTCCGGATATCTGGACCGAAACACCCACTGAAACACTATTACCCAGCGCTACGATTGAGGTGACACCTACAACCGAATTGGTGCTTCAGGAGGGGACTCCAGTAGTGGAAGAAACACCTCTGTTACCTACCGAAACACCGTTTGCCGGGTATTATTCTTTCGCAGCCCAAGTTCCCCCCAATTTAATAAACAGTACCATTTTTAAACCTGATCAGGGCTGCAACTGGTTAGGCGTGGCCGGACAGGTGTTTGATTTGCAAGGACGTCCAGTGAAAGGAATTCGGGTCTGGCTGCGTGGTTCTATAGACAATAAACGGGTAGATTTTTTGGGATTGACGCTTGATTCTTCTCCGTATGGTCCTTCAGGATTTGAATTTACATTGGCAGATAAACCTTTTAACAGCACTGGAAAGCTCTCTATTCAATTGTTGGATCAGGCTGGTATTCCAATTTCGAACCAGATTTTTTTTGACACATTTGATGATTGTGAGCGTAACCTGATATTAATCAATTTCAAACAGGTGCGTTAATCAATTCTGCCAAATCTACCCATACCTGAGCTTCAATATACCTTTCGGGACCTAACTTGCCTTGCGGGTTCCAATTTTGGGGTAAGCCAAATTCGGAAATGATTTCTGCTATTTCTGGCAAAGTATACACCTGGCCGCGATATGGTTTACCATCCTGGTAACGCATGGCAGGGAAAGAATCGCCATAGGTAAAGCTGATAGCTTCTGTAGGGATGGTGGAGAGGGGGTATTGAATTTCGGATCCCTGGTGATACCATTGTTTTACCCATTCGCAAGCGCCTAAAATGAAATAATATGGGTGCAATAAGCGTGGTTTACCACCTTTTTGTATGAATTTCGTTCGGATGATTTCTTCCAGTTCGAGACGAATTTTCAGGTAATCAAGTGGCCGCTGTGCAGCAAAACCCACGCCAGAAAGGCGAATTTTTTCGAGCAGACCCTCGGCTTCAGCCAATGGGAGGTGTGTCAGGCTGCGGTTTGGACCTTGTGCTGCATCATAATAATGGAATATTGCAGACGGTATGGCCATATTAATTTTTTAAATCTAAAATGTATAATCAGGTGGGTTTTGTTTGCGGGGTTGCAAGGAAAAAGATTTCTGATCGGTTGCAAACAGGTTTTGCAGTGGCATCGAATCCAATTCCAGGACACGTCCATTGGCGAAATATTCAAAATCAAAGCTGGTCAAGTCACCGGCTTGTTTGCCAGGCACCGGCATTGCCCGAACAGTTAAAGGTTTGCGTAAACGGCTGGCCAATGCAGCTATATCCAGCAGCAAGGCTTCTAGTTCTTGGGATGATGTATTTCCTGGTAATGGAATGGTGTCTAACCCGGTACCGCACACCGCTGAGAACATCAGTAAATCTTTAATAGAGAGTGTTTGGTCGATAGAGCGTTTGGCGAGAATAGAATCCTCCAAAAGTGGAAGCATCAATCCATTAAACCCGGTACGCGGCCAGTTTCCCCGATCCAATGTATCGGCCAGAAATGCAGCGGCGGCAAGAGAGCCATGTTTGCCCAGTTTACCCGGACCCAAAAGCTCCAACGCATTTCCCAGGGAACATGAGTCGATGGGAAAAGGCGCCACAGAAAAATCAAACCCCTGAAAGACGATGCGAGTGTCGATCAAGAGCTCACTGAGGATAGTTGCCATTTGATTGGCATGTTCTTCCAGGCGGAGGATCAGATTTTCCCTGGCTTGTAACAATGAGCCGGCGATTGAAAAAGATTCAACAACCTCATCCGCGCCTTCGACAGCAATGGCAATGGAAGGAGGTTGACCTTTGCTATGGAAAGAACCGGGGAAAAATGGCCCGAACGGGGGCATATATGCGAGGGCACTGAAACGCAAATTGGCAAACCCATCGGCTTCGAAATGGGCAGCCTGGTTTACGATTTGCGCACAGGCCCGAATGGCGGTCAGTCTGATTCCATTGGGTTCGTCCGCAATGACCCCGGAGAAAAAGGTTTTATTAGTTTCCTTCAAGAGATCTGGAAGCATAGCGTAACTTTCGGGTGCTTCAATCAGAGCCGGCCCCAGCGAAAGATAATCGAACCCAGCTTGAACAGCCTGTTTTTCCAGCTTTTTTGCCAAATTGATGACGCTCCGGACATTGCCACCATTAATCATCAGTGTGAATGGGATGGTGGAAATCCGGCAGGTTTGCACTGTGTATCCGGCGTTTGGAAATGCAACCCTGGCAACATCGATTAACTCGCCAAATTGAGTGAATGTCTGGTTGGCGTGTATGTCAGTGGGATCATAAAAGCAGGTGATAGAGCGAATTTTCATGTAGACCTCTGTCGGACTGTTTCGAATAATAAAATACTGGCGGCAATGGCTGCATTCAGTGATTCCATTTTTCCCGGCATGGGAATAGATAAAGCCATATCTGTGGATTGACGTGCCTGAAGACCTGCGCCTTCGGCCTCGTTACCAACCAGAATGGCGCTTGGTTTTCGTAGATCGGCCTGCCAACAGCTGGTTGGAGCCTCTGCGGCGGCCATGTAAATGGTTAATGGTTGGGGATTGTTCTTGCAAATTTCTACAATTTGCGGCCATTCCATTTTAAAAACAGGCAATAGAAAGTGAGCCCCCATGCCGGCACGTAGTACCTTTGGCGCCAAATGGTCGGTACAGCCTGCGGTAAGCAAAACAGCCTGGACACCTGCCGCTGCAGCTGTCCGCAATAGGGTTCCCAGGTTTCCCGGGTCGCGAATCGTATCGCAAATAAGAATAAAATCCAGTTGTTTGGGCATAGAGGGCTGTGGGAAGTGCATTACAGCCAAAATTCCCTGGGAGGTTTCTGTATCGGTCATTTTTTGCATGATGGATAAGGCAACCTCTTCCACAGGAATACCAGCGTGAATAAACCGATCGATCAGCAAACGACCGCGTTCCGAAAGGTTATCCGCAAAAAAAACACTTTCAGTTTGCCATTGGGCGGCAAAGGCTTCTTCCACCAGGCGCACACCTTCTATTACACAGGTCTGAGATTTTTTGCGTTCTTTAGATTGAGAGAACAATGCGCGAATAGTTTGAATTTTCTGGTTTTTGTCGGATGTAATCATGATAACTCCGCGATTAATTGTACCTGAAAGCTGGTAAAACAAAACCGGTTGGTGATTACCAACCGGTTTAATTCGCGCATCAAATTTTATTGTTTTATGCCTCTTTAGCTTTTGCAATCACTGCTGCGAAAGCTTGAGGATCACGAACAGCCAGATCAGCCAGCATTTTGCGGTTAATCAGAATGTTCGCTTCACGCATGCCGAAAATCAGCTTGCTGTAGCTAATACCGTTCAGACGGGCACCCGCATTGATACGGGTAATCCATAAACGGCGCAAATCGCGCTTGCGAACGCGACGATCGCGCGTTGCATACCAAAGGCTTTTGAGCATAGCCTCATTCGCACGGCGGAAGAGTTTACTTCTGGTGCCGAACTGGCCTTTGGTGATCTTTAATATTTTTTTATGCCGGCGGTTACCTGTTGGTCCGCTTTTTACACGTGACATAAATAACTCCTTTGCGAACCCTTGGGCGCCAGTGATTTAATCACTTGTTGAAACACCCAATAGCTGCACTAAAACATGAATACAAACAGCCTGACCTAGAGATAGGGGGCCAGACGACGGATGCGCTGGGCAATTTTGTTACCTTTGACTTCAATCATCTCAGATAACAAAGCCTTGGTGCGTTTCGAGGTGCGACGGCGCAAATGGCTTTTGCCGCCCTTGGTACGAACCAATTTGCCCGACCCGGTCAAGCGAAACCTTTTCGAGGTTGCTTTATGGGTCTTCATTTTGATTTTGCCGGTTTGTGGTTTGCGAGGCACTTTTTTACTCCTCAAAATAAGATTCAATAAAATTCGCGGTCAGCACATTACATGCGCGACCGCGAATTATACTATACAATAATTGATTCGAGAAGCGATTCAGAGAATTTTATTCTTCTTCGTTTTCATCAGTACTATCATCGTCAACGATATCATCATCTTCGTCAAGATCGATATCTTCAAATTCTTCTTCGGAAATTTCGAGGTCTTTTACAGACAATAAGTCGAGCTCTACTTTTTGGGATGAACTACTGACTATAACTTTGGGTTTTTTGCCGGGACCTTTCGTCGGTGTAAGCATCATCGACATATTACGTCCTTCGATGTTGGGCTTTTGTTCCACAATGGCGATATCGGCTAATTCTGCGGCAATCTCTTTCAGATCTTCCAATGCAATTTCCGGGTAGGTAATTTCACGTCCACGGAAGCGAACGGTCACTTTTACCTTCATACCATCTTCCAACCAGCGGCGGGCATCACGGGTTTTGAAACCACGATGATGTTCGTTGGTTTTGGGACGCAAACGGATTTCTTTGATTTCGATCTTGGTTTGAGCTTTTCGAGCTTCCCGTTCTTTCTTGGTACGCTCATACAAAAACTTTCCAAAATCCATCACGCGGCAAACCGGCGGGTTAGCTGCGGGTGCGACCTCTACAAGATCTAATTCTGCCTGGTGTGCGATTTCCATCGCTCTTTGGGCGGTTACAACACCAATGTTTTCTCCCTCGGGACCAATCAGGCGAACTTCTTTGACACGAATTTGTTCATTGATACGAAAATTTGACGTACTGATAGCTTCTCTCCTTTTAATTTTTGGGACGAACAATTCTTGATGACAAGAGTGTTCTTTCCATAATCTTTTTTAATATACCATAGTTTGAAGCGTACCGTCAATAAATGGTACGAATAAACGGGGATATAAGGAGAGGTTCTTCAGTTTAAGGACCTCTCCTTAAAATTATCAGGCCAGGTTGGCGACATCTTCTTTGACACGAGCCAGAAAATCGGCCAGCGGCATGCTGCCGGGGTTTTCGCCATTGCGCAACCGCAATGCTACTTCTCCGGCTTCGGCTTCTTTATCGCCGATCACAAGCATGTAGGGGGTCTTTTGCAATTGAGCATTGCGAATTTTCGCATTCATGCGGTCATTGCTGTCATCCACTTCCACACGCACCCCGGCTGCTTTGAGTTCTGCGGCCACCTTGTGCGCATAGTCTACATGCCGGTCGGCAATAGGAATGATCTGAGCCTGAATCGGCATCATCCAGACCGGGAAGGCGCCACCATAATGTTCGATGAGAACACCCATGAACCGTTCGAGAGAGCCTAGTAAGGCACGGTGAATCATGAATGGGCGGTGTTGCTGGCCGTCTTCACCAATGTAGCTCATTCCAAAGCGCTCTGGCATGTTGAAATCGAATTGAATGGTACTGAGCTGCCATTCGCGGCCCAGAGCATCAATCATTTTTAGATCAATTTTGGGGCCATAAAACGCTGCGCCGCCTTCATCAATATCGTAATTCAAATCGGCACGATCAAGAGCAGCTCGCAAAGCCTCCTGAGCCACTTCCCAATTTTTAGTTTCGCCTACCGATTTTTCAGGGTTGCGGGTGGAGAGATAAGCGTGAAAGTCATTCATACCGAAATGGCGCAGGATGTGCAAACAGAAATTGAGCACACGGTCAATCTCTTCCGGCATTTGATCTTCGCGGCAGAAAAGATGCGCATCGTCCTGAGTAAATCCGCGAACGCGAAGTAAGCCATGCAGCACGCCGGAGCGTTCGTAGCGGTAAACAGTGCCCCATTCCGCCATGCGGATGGGAAAATCACGATACGAATGCATTTTATTTTTATAAATCATAATATGGAAGGGACAGTTCATTGGTTTGGCGTAATAGTTGTCTCCCTCGATTTCCATTGGAGCAAACATATTTTCGCTATAAAAGCCTAAATGACCTGAGGTTTCCCATAAATTCGCCCGACCAATATGAGGGCTGTAGACAACGTCATATCCATTGGCAAGATGCTCCACCTTGCAGTAATCTTCGACAAAATGACGGATGAGGCCGCCTTTAGGATGCCAGAGGATCAAACCGGGTCCAATTTCCTGGCTAACCGAGAAAAGGTCCAGTTCTTTGCCTAATTTGCGATGATCACGCTTTTTCGCTTCTTCCATGCGCCAAAGGTAATCATTCAATGCTTCGGGATCTTCGAAAGCAGTCCCGTAAATGCGCTGCAGCATGGGGCGTTTTTCATCTCCGCGCCAATAAGCCCCAGCAATCGAGATGAGTTTAACCGCTTTGGGGTTAATTTCCCTGGTGGATTGCACATGCGGACCGCGGCATAAATCAACGAAACTGCTCGAGTGGTAAAGAGAAATTTCCGGCTTTTCTTCGAGTGGGTTACCGTGTTCATCTTCCCCACCCTGTTCCAAGCCTTCAATCAGTTCCAATTTATAGGGTTGATCTTTAAATACCTCGCGCGCCTGGTCGGCACTGATCACTTCGCGTTCAAATTTGTGATTGCCTTTAAGGATATGCTTCATCTTTTTTTCAATCTCTTCCAGGTCCTCAGGGGTTAATGCCCTGGGTAGATCGAAATCATAATAAAATCCTTCATCAATGGCTGGACCAATAGCAATTTTCGCTTCGGGGAATTTTTCCAAAACCGCCTGTGCCATTACATGGGCAGTTGAGTGCCGGATCCGGAACAATTGTGAAGCTTCATATACGGTATCTACTTTTTTCGCCATCTTACACCTCCGATCGGCAAAATAAAAAAATTGGATTTAAAACAAAAAAACTCATGCCACTGGGGCAAGAGCTCTTCTCGCGGTTCCACCCAGATTACTCCATTTTTGGTGAAGCATCTCGTAGAGGCTGGTAACGGCAGCCTGCCGGTTGCCATACTCCGACTATTGTCGTTTCCGGTTTCAGCTCACAGGTGGTTTTCACTACATTCTTTCCGGAAAGGCTTTCAGCCTATGACCTTTCCTCTCTGCCGGTTTTGTGCAGTTACTCGTCCTGATCATTGCCTTACTTTATTTTGATTGAGGTGGGCGGTATAGGGCTCGAACCTACGACCTTCGCGATGTCAACGCGATGCTCTAACCAACTGAGCTAACCGCCCGTTCAACGTGCCGATATTATAATGGAGGTAAGCTTATTATGCAATAGTTAAAATTAAAGGAGTTGTATTTTTCCTTCCCAATCGGCTGGAGTGGTGGTAAAATTTCGGACGCATTGTTTAGGAAATACTGGAGAGGTTGCGTAGTCTGGCTTAACGCGCTCGCCTGGAAAGCGGGTATACTGAAAGGTATCAAGGGTTCGAATCCCTTCCTCTCCGCCAGAAAAAAACAGGACGAAATTTCGTCCTGTTTTGCTATAATTAGGAATTAATGTAATCAGTGACAGAAGGGGATGTTTTCCAATAATGCATGCATATGCAGGGAATGTAAAATTGACCACTCAACTATTGTGCCAATACCTGGCGTGTCAGAGGTTGATCAAAGAGCCATAACAAAAATGTAGATATGGCCATGGCTACAACAGACAAGACGAAATATAAACCATCAAAGCCAACGCCGGATGTGCTTTGCGGCATAAGCATCATTAAACGACTGATGATATTAAAACCCTGTGCAAAAGCAACCAGATACAGCGGCCAGGGCTGCGGGGAACGACGAAATATTTGTACTGCGCCAACCAATGCCATGATCACTAAAAGCATTGGCAGCCACCAGGTTTGAGAAGTTGGGTTGAAAATTGAAGGTGGGTATAGTAATATTGGTATGATTTGTAGGACCAGTAAAGCATTAAGAAATTTGGTATTACCAAATAGTTTCCGGTTCATGATTTGTTTTCCTTTTTAGTGCGAATAAATTAAATGTGGATAAATCCTATTACATGGATTTTAAACGCAATCAGCAAATTGTCAAGGCAAAAATTGGTGATATTTACACTTGACAATATTATATTCTACCGTTATAGTCTCATATATCCCGTACGTCAAAAATTGCGAGTTTTTTCTTTAAATTGTCCTATTGATTCCAATAAATGTCTTTATTTACAAAATTTCCGAATAATTTTATAGATGGGTGCATTTGGAATACATAGAAAATTTTCCTTATTAAATCTTTACCCGGGTTGTTCCTCCCAAATTTTTGGGAGTTAATAAACAATAGTCGCCAAATATTCTTAAAATGGAGGAGAATATAAAATGAAGTCTTATAAATTGTTTAGTGTCCTGATGTTAGTAGCCATTTTGATGGCTGCCTGTACCCCTGGTGGTGCAGCATCGAAAGAACTGAAGATAGCTGTTCTGGCCCCACTTTCCGGACCAGTGCCCACCTTTGGTGAAATGACCCGAGACGGCACTTTGATGGCCATTGAAGAATGGAACGCAAAAGGTGGTGTTTTGGGAATGACGATTGTCCCGATTGTGGAAGACAGTCAATGTACCCCTGATCCGGCTTTGAATGCTGCCAATAAAGTCATTAACAATGACAAGGTGCATTACATTATCGGCGAAGTATGTTCAAAGGCTTCCATTCCGGTATCTGAAGTTGCCAACGCAGCTAAAGTAATCCAGATCAGCCCAACATCCACCAACCCCAGTGTTACCGTAGACGCCAACGGTGTAACTAAGCCTTATATCTATCGCGCATGTTTCATTGATCCCTTCCAGGGATTGGTTGGAGCGAAATTCGCTATGGATAACCTGGGCGCAAAAACCGCTTTCGTCATGGTTGATCAGGCTAACGACTATGTAAAAGGTCTGGCCGAATTCTTCAAGAAAGCCTTTACCGAAGCCGGCGGCACCATCGTTGGTGAGGAATCCTATACCGCTAATGACACCGATTTTTCAGCCATCCTGTCTAAGGTCGCCGATACCAGCCCGGATGTAGTCTATTTGCCCGATTATTACAACATTGTCAATCTGGTTATGCAACAGGCTAAAGAAAAAGGCATCACAACCCCGTTTGTCGGTGGTGATGGCTGGGATTCTGCTGACCTGGATTTGAATGCAGCAGCTGGTGGTTATTTCACCAACCACTATTCGCCCGAAGATCCACGTCCTGAAGTTCAGAATTTCCGCAACAACTTCGAAGCCAAATATGATGGTAAGACCCCGGATGCTTTAGCTGCTCTGGCTTATGATGCTACGAACATGCTCTTGGCAGCCATCGAAAAAGCCGGCGCTGATGATACCGACAAGGTACGCGCTGCTTTGGATGCTATTGAATTCTCTGCCGTTTCCGGTGTAATCACCTTCGACAGTGCTCACAACCCGATTAAATCCGCTACCATCCTTTCCGTAACAACAGATGGTATCAAATTTAATTCAGTAGTTGCCCCATAAACAAAACGGGAATAAAGTGGGGGCAGCCAAACGGCTGCCCCCGTTTCTTATGTTAATCCCTATATAGAAGGAGAATATGCCCAATGCAAATCGTCTCCAAACCAAAAAAGCAACCGATCATCGTTGCTCCCAATTCTTTTCTGGCCTGGATTGGTAAAATATTTTTAATTTTTCTTGCACTTGTCACTGCCTACATTCTTCTCACCAACCTTATCGCTAAACCAACCCTGTTTATTCAAAACGTCATCAGTGGCTTGCAGTTGGGATTTGTTTATGCGTTAATTGCGCTGGGTTACACCATGGTCTACGGGATCGTAAAACTGATCAACTTTGCTCATGGTGATGTATTTATGGTGGGGGCTTTTGTTAGTTTCTTTGCTGTCGAACGGTTTGGTTTACACCAGTGGCCGTTAGATTTATTTCCGAGTATCAATCCTTTTATTGCAACGGCTATTGGAACGATTACCACAATTTTATTATCCATGATTATTTGTGTCCTATTGGCTGTAACCATCGAACGCGTTGCCTATAAACCGCTGCGTAATGCACCCAGGATTGCTGCCCTTATTACCGCTATCGGTGTATCTTTCTTTCTGGAATATTTCGGGTTGTTAAACTTCGTGTTCACTGCCCGTTTTGTCCCGTACCAACGCCCTTTTGAAGTTGTGACTTGGTACATTTATAAGGGTATTTATTTGTTGGAACCGGGAATGAATCCCCCGGATGGCAGTGTAACTATCTCCAATATTCTGGTTATCATCATCATCGCTACATTGATTGCTCTATTCACTCTGCAATTCCTGGTAAAACACACCAAAATAGGAATCGCCATGCGGGCTTCCTCTTTTGATAAACCCACTTCCCGCTTAATGGGTATTGAGGTGGATTCGATTATCTCGTTTACCTTTGCCATTGGGGCCGCATTTGCAGCATTGGGTGGTGTTTTGTATGCAATTGCTTATCCATCTATTAAAACATTAATGGGCGTTTACCCAGGTTTGAAAGCCTTTGTCGCCGCAGTTTTGGGCGGGATTGGCAGTATACCCGGGGCTTTTGTAGGAGCGCTCATTATGGGACAGGCTGAGGCGATGACTGCCGGTTATATTTCCACACCCATGCGGGATGCGATTGCATTCTCAATTTTGATCATCGTTTTACTTGTTCGGCCAACTGGTATTTTTGGCGAACCAGAGAGCGAAAAGGCATAAGAGGCGATCATGGATTTCACAGCTATTCTTTTTTCACTCGTAAAGATCGTCGCCGTAATTTTTTACCTGTACGGTATCTTCTGGGTATTAAATATCAAAGTTAAAAATGTTGAAATTATGGGCAGAACCTTGAATCTGGGTTGGTTGGTGAATCTGCTGGGAGCTGCGGTGGCTTTTGCCATAATCCAACTTGCATTAACTGATTTCAATGGATTTTCACTCTTAAATAATTTTGACAGCGGCTTGTTGTTCCAGGCCTGTACCATGACGATGGTGGCATTGGGGTTGAATCTTATATACGGTTTCAACGGCCAATTCAGTCTAGGTCAATGGGGGTTTTATGGTATTGGCGCTTATGTAGCAGCGGATATCACCTATCGTTGGACGAACGGGGACGCATCCGGCTTGATAGTTGTCGGTTCAGGCGTGCTTTTGTTTGGTCTGGTTATATGGATCATTAGTAAATTTATTTCTAATTTGCGGCGGATGCCAGTACTTTCTTCATTTACTCTGTATCTATTAGGTGCAGTACTCTCTGGTTTTCTGGCGGTACTGGTTGGACGGGTATTTTCTCCAGCTTTGAGTGCTGTTCTGGGAACCAACCTGGAACCCGGTCCGTTGGCCCAAGGATTGGGCTTGCAAGTGGTATTCTTCCTGGCAGTTATATTTGCTGGAATATTTGCTGCAGAGATCAGTTTTCTGTTCGGTTTGCCAGTACTCTCTCTAGGTTCCGATTATTTTGGGATTGCAACCCTCGGTTTTTCGATTGTTGTATATACACTGATGGTCAATACGGATACCATTTTGCCTTTCCCTGAAATGCGCGGTGGTCGCGGTATGATTGGTATTCCCAAGCTCACGACCTGGTTTTGGGCATTCACCTTTATGCTTCTGGTGATTATTGTCATGCGTAATATTATTCGCTCTTCCACAGGCCGGACAATTCTATCCGTGAGGGAGGATGAAGTGGCTGCCCGTTCCATGGGTGTGGATGTAGCCGGCACCAAATTAATGTCTTTTGTGATTGGTTCATTATTTGCCGGTATAGGCGGCGGTGTGTATGCTCACTATATCGGATTCCTCAGCCCGGGAGCATTTGACTTCCTGGTGGGATTTAATCCTTTAATCATCGTTGTGTTTGGTGGTCTGGGAAGTATGACCGGGACCATTACGGCGTCTTTCGGCTGGATTTTCTTTCTGGAAGGAATGCTGCGAGAGATCCTGGGAAAGATCAGCCCGGAAGCACCATCCTGGCGATATGTCCTTTATCCACTTACCTTGCTACTATTGATGTTGATCCGTCCCCAGGGTTTGTTGGGTAATGTGGAATGGGGTTTCCTGAAAATTCCAAAAATTCCATTGCGTAAGACAATAAACAAGGAAGGAGGGGAGGAAGCATGAGCACACCTGCTGAAACCCAAACCCCGGTCCTTCAAGTTGAAGGCCTTACCAAACAGTTTGGCGGCTTGCGTGCCGTCAATGATTTCAATATCACCATTTATGAAGGTGCTCTGGCTGGTTTGATCGGCCCGAATGGGGCCGGAAAGACGACAATTTTCAATCAGATCACTGGTATTTATATTCCGACCAGTGGAGTAATCAAGTTCAATGGATTGAATCTGGTTGGGTTTGAACCACATGAAATTACGCGTGCCGGAATTGGCCGTACTTTCCAGAATATCCGGTTATTTCAGAACCTGACGGTTTTAGATAATGTGCGTATCGCATTCCATCCACAGTCCGGTTACAGCATGTTTGACAGTATTTTTTCAATGCCTAGATTTTCCAGGCGTGAGAAGGAAATCACTGAACAGGCCCAAGAGTTTTTGGAAATCATGAATTTATCACGTTTCCAGAATGAAATAGCACGTAACCTGCCGTATGGAGAGCAGCGTCGTGTGGAAATTGCACGTGCAATGGCCTGTCAACCACGATTATTGTTGCTTGACGAACCGGCCGCCGGTATGAATCCAAAAGAGATTGCGCAGCTTATGGAAATGATCCATTTCATTCGTGATAAGTTCAAATTAACGATCTTGTTGATTGAGCATCAGATGCGTCTGGTAATGGGTATTTGTGAGTACCTCACGGTTGTAGATTTTGGTGAGGTGATCGCTCGTGGTACCCCTAAAGAGATTCAGGCGAATCCGAAAGTAATTGAAGCTTATCTTGGAAAGGGAGCCGGCCATGCTGCTTGATGTAAAAGACCTCAATGTATATTACGGCGCCATCCATGCACTACAAGGCATTTCATTCAATATTGAAGAAGGCGAGATTGTTACCCTGATTGGCGCAAATGGCGCCGGCAAATCCACCATTTTGCGAACTGTTTCAGGATTGATTCGCCCAAGAACTGGAACTGTAGCGTTCCGTAACGAAGATATTACGCTGACACCCGCAGAATTGATTGTGCGGAAAGGGATCAGCCATGTACCGGAAGGCCGCAAGATTTTTGCACCTTTAACTGTAAAAGAGAACCTTGAAATGGGTGCTTATATTATCAATGATCGGGCAGAAATCAACCGGCTGATGGAACGTGTTTTCAAAAGTTTCCCACGGATGAAAGAGCGTATGGGGCAGTTGGGAGGGACGCTTTCTGGTGGTGAACAGCAGATGCTGGCAACCGGCCGTGGCTTGATGTCCAAACCTTCCCTGTTGATGCTGGATGAGCCTTCCATGGGACTGAGCCCAATTTTGGTGGAAGAAATTTTCAGTATCATCAAAGATATCAATTCTCAGGGTACCAGTATTTTGTTGGTGGAACAGAATGCCCAGATGGCGCTTTCCATCTCCAATCGTGCCTATGTACTCGAAACGGGTAATATTGTGCTTTCCGGTTCAGCCAAAGAGATTGCAGAAAACCCGAAGGTCAAAGAGGCTTATCTGGGCGTATAGACGGCGAAAAACGCTACAATATTCAAGTTATTACAGAAAAAGACACAGTTTTTTATGGCTGTGTCTTTTTATTTTCCCAAACGATTGTTTTCAGAACGGTATTATGCGGGATATGTTTACCAACTTCGGAAAAGGGAATTCCTTGCAGCAAACAGAGCACTGTACCGATTGCCATGCCGTGGGAAACCACCAGAACTTCCTTCCCTGAGTGTTTCCGGGCGATCTCATCCAAAGCAGCTAGCATCCGGTCTGCAACTGATTTTATACTTTCGCCACCATTGGGTCGATAATGTTCAGGGTCGTTATGCGCCAATTCCTGGAATTCCGCTTGTGTTTCTGCCAGTTCGGCGATGCTGCGCCCTTCCCAATCTCCCATGTGAATTTCACGCAAGCGTTCATCAATGCTGACGGGCAGGTTAACTGCATAAGCAACAACCTGGGCAGTCTGGCAAGCTCGCTGCAGGTGGCTGCTGTACAAAGCATCAAAGCGTTGCCCTATCAGCTTATCAGCCAGTTCTTTGGCCTGTAAGAGACCGGTTTGATTGAGCGGAATATCGATGGAGCCCTGGTATTTGCGTTGGATATTCCAATCGGTTTGTCCATGACGGATGAGGTGAATGGTAGTTGGTTTCATGGCGCAATTGTAATCAGGTTTTAAAGAAATAGGGAGTGCTGCAATCAATCCGACCACGTTAATCAGGCGGAAAAAATTATTACGAGAAAATCGCAATAATTTTTTCCTGGTGAAGATGAAATACGAATAGCACGAATTGACAAATGCCACGACAAAAACGTGAATAAGAAAATAAAATTTCTTTTGGAGGTGTATACTTTTAAGTAGCAGGTTATACATTGGCAGGAGAGGATACCATGGATAAAATCGGGATTATGCGCTGGTTTTTACGCCAGTTCGTGTATCTGGGTCTTTTTAGTTTGGTGGCGTTTTTGAGTGCCCGGAATTGGGGTTGGGTGAACGGTTGGATCATGGTTGCCCTGGTAGCGTATGGTTTTCTCATGAGTGTGATATTGATTCTACCCAAACATGCCAGCTTATTGGTAGAGCGCAGCCAGGTGGGTAAGGGAGCAGAAAAACGGGATATGTTATTGGCCATTGCTATGGCATACAGTACTATTTTTATAGCTCTCGCAGGAGGTTTGCAGCAGCGTGGAGTGTCTAACGCTTTTTTATGGGATTGGTCGCTGGTCCTGGGTGTTTTGTTATGCCTTGGGTCCTCTTCGTTTACTTTATGGGCAATGGTTACGAATGCCTTTTTCTCAGGCGTAGTGCGCATCCAGGAAGAACGCGGACATCAGGTAGTAGATAATGGTCCGTATGCCTACGTGCGCCATCCTGGTTATGTCGGAGCGATTCTGTTTAATTTTAGTATGTCTCTGGTACTGGTTTCCTGGTGGGCGCTGATTGTGGCGGTGTTGTTTAGCGGGTTGGCAATCTGGCGTACCACCTGGGAGGATCAGACCTTAAAAGAAAAGCTGCCTGGCTACCGGGATTATACTGAAAGGGTTAAATACCGGTTGTTACCGGGAATCTGGTAAAATTTTTGGGAAGGATCTGTTTATTAAGTCTTTGTTTCTGGCCTGCTTTTTCTAAATTTTAGCGATTATCAAAAAATATTGCAGGCGGATTTAGCTTCGCCTGGTCCATCGCAGGGCAGCAAAATTGGAACCGGAGAAGAGACGATCAGGCCCTTGTTGATTAGTGATTAACTCAACAGGCTGCCGAAAGGCAGCCTGTTGAGTCTTTAAAACATCATGGGGGAGATGAGATTATTTGGTGGCCTGATCCTGCAAGAGGTTGACATAGTTGACAACATCCCAGCGCATTTCGGGGGTGGGTAAATTCTCACGCAGGTGGGGCATTTTCCCAGGGACGCCATCGGTGATGACCATAAAGATAGCGCCGTCGCTGAGGGCCAGACGTGGTTCGATCAATAGGTTGGCTGGCGGAAATTTGGTAAGAAAGGCAGCGAAAGGTCCCTGGCCGTTTCCAGTGTCCCCGTGGCATAACGAACAAGCTGTATCATACAATTTTTTACCATTGGTTAATGATTCTGATTCTGCGAGAACCGGATTAACCGGTACACCCAATTCAGGAATATAGGCAACTCCCTGGATAGGTACTGAGCGCTGGGGTAACGGCAGAGGATCCTCCATGGCGCGGTAGCTGGGTTGGATCTCCATGAAGCTGATCCAATCTATTTTAATGATGTCATAAGTGAAAAGCAGCCCAATGATCAGTGGGGTGGTTACAGCTCCCAGAACAAGGATTAATCGTTTGATCATGGATTTTTTACCTCCGCGGGATCGACTATTTCTGCACCCATATCCTGTAACTCGTTACAGGTATCCTCTTCTACCTGCGCCGGGCAACGGAACAGAATGCCGATATACCCGTCACTGATTTTGGGATGATACCCTTTGGGTCCATAGGTGGGAGAAATGGTTTCCACAAAAACTCCTAAAAAGGTGCTGATCAGCAATCCCAACATGGTTAATTCAAAGGTGACCACTATAGACGTAGGGATGGGGGTTAGCGGCATGCCACCGACCGTCATTTTATACAGGTGGGGTGTCAGAAAATTCAAAAGGGATGCAATGATAAAACCAACCAGCGCACCAGCCATCCCGATCTGTGGAATGCGGGTCCAGGACATGGGGCGTCCCAGTATTTTTTCAGAAAACGGCACGCCCGAAATGACCGTGATATCTTTATCGGTAATTCCCTGTTTGTGTAGTGTGCCAATCGCTTCTGCGGCGTGATTCACCTGGTCTTCTTTGAATAGGATCATACGTACATTTGCTTCCATATACCCTCCTAATCCAACTCGGCAACCGAAGGTATTTCGGTCTTGCCAACTTTGCGTAATGTGTGTGCCATCTGGCCTTCCTGGACTTCCCAGACCGGCACCAATGGAATTGCTTTAGAAGCTAGCAGGTAAAGAAAGATAAAAAGACACATAGTGCCGACTGAGATACTGGCTTCTATTATCGTAGGGTTGTAAATACCCCAGTCAAACGGCATGCGCTGGTGACCCAGGGTCAGCGGGATGATGGTATAACGTTCGGCATACATACCAATATTGACAAATATTGTGATGATAAACATCAGCCAGGGGGTACGGCGTACCTTTTTAGACCACAGGAATAACCAGGGAATGGCGACATTACATATCAGCATTACATACCAGACCCAGGCACTTGGTCCAGTTGCATGTAAGGTAAGTAATGAGCGTACAACTTCTTGGCCGCCATACCAGGAAAGGAGGTATTCATTGAAGAAGAAATATGCCCAGGCCATGGAGAAGATCAGGATCAGTTTTCCCAAGGCATCAAAATGTTCCTTGCGAATAAAATAATCCATGTTTTTCATGGTGGACCTTAAAATATATAGGATGGTGACCACTGCAGAAACGCCTGACAGAATGGCGCCAATGATAAAGTATGGACCAAAAATGGTGGATTGCCATCCGGCAACAACACTGACGGCAAAATCCCAGGAAACAATGGTATGTACCGAGAACATCACCGGGATGATGGCAAAGGCGAAAATGCCAATGGCTTTGCGTAAACGGAACCATTCACTTTCGGTACCGCGCCAGCCTAATGAAAATATTCGGTAAAAGAAGTGTCGAACTCCGCTTGAACGGTCACGTGCCATGGCAAGGTCCGGAATTAATGGCAAATAGAGGTAGATAGTACTGCTCAGAAGGTATGTGGTGATTGCCAGAAAATCCCAAACCAAGGGTGAACGAAAGTTAGGCCATAGCCAGCGGGCATTGGGATAGGGTACCATCCAATAGAAGGTCCATACCCGTCCGAGATGGACGAGGGGATATAAAGCACCGGCCGCCAGACCAAAGGTCGTCATCAATTCTGCAGCCCGGGTAAAGGGACGCCGGAATTCGGCTTTGAAAACCCGCAAAATGGCAGAAACAAACGTGCCGGCATGGGAAATACCGATCCAGAATACAAGGTTTACAATAAAAACGCCCCAGAAAACCGGACGGCGAATACCAGCCACCCCCATGCCGGTTGCAATCATGTAGCCCCATGCGCCAAATAATAGTACTGCCACCGCCAAACCAAAACCGATAACAAATATCCAGTAACGTTTTGTGGTGTGCTGCATGGAATCCATGACCATCTTGTTCATTTCATCCCGCGGCATCGGGTCGAACATTAGGTGTTCTTTACGTAGTTCCTCTGCCTCTGATTCTACATGGTTAGAGCTGTGAGCGCCGAGAAAAGGTTTTACATTAGCCGCCATACGATTTACCTCCCTTTAGATAGAATACACGTGGATCGGTGCCGAGGTCTTCCAGCTCACGGAAGGCGAGCTGACTGGCAGCCATTTTACTCACTTTACTTTCCGGGTTGCTCAGGTCGCCGAATACGATAGCATCTGTGGGGCAAGCCAAAGCACAGGCTGGCATGATTTCACCATCTGCAACAGCACGCCCTTCCGCAGCTGCGTTTTCCCTTCCTTTTACAATCTTATGGACACAAAAGGTACATTTTTCCATAACACCACGACGGCGCACACTGACATCCGGATTAAGATAGGAGTTCATAGGCGCGGGCATTTCATAATCAAAGAAA
The DNA here is from genome assembly GCA_002840755.1 of Chloroflexi bacterium HGW-Chloroflexi-10. Classification (GTDB taxonomy): domain Bacteria; phylum Chloroflexota; class Anaerolineae; order Anaerolineales; family Anaerolineaceae; genus UBA6170. The sequence continues at coordinate 263,349 of PHBZ01000003.1, forward strand.
TTGAAAACGCGTGCATGGAAAGGACAGTTGTTGGCGCAGTAACGGGTACCGATACAGCGATTGTAGACCTGCAAGTTGATTTGTTCTTCTTCAGAGTGGACAGAAGCAAATACCGGGCACACCGGTTCGCAGGGGGCACTACCGCATTGTTGGCAAAGCATGGGTTCATGCGTCGGGCTGACTTGGGGATATTCGCCTTCCCAATAGCGTTGAATACGCATCCATTGCAGTCCACGTCCGTAGGCCATTTCGTCTTCTCCAACGAAGGGAGTGTTATTTTCCATGGAACAGGCAGTGACACAGGCCTGGCATCCACTACAGATATCCAGGTCGATAGCCATGCCCCACTTCTGGTTCTCTTGGGTTAACTCAGCCATAATGTTTCTCCTTTTCCTACCTCTAATGATCCCCGTACACGCCGGCTTTACTTTCCTGGCGAGCCAGGGGGCGGCGTTTTCCGGTGGGAGTGATGGTGACCTGGGTGTCACTAATAGCGGCTTCTCCTGCCAGATTGGTGGTGGTAACCCAAACCTGGGCGGGATTGCAGCCGCGGCCTTCTGCATAGCGTCCGAGCGCGGTATGTCCCTGGCCAAACGGAATGGCGACAGTATCCGGCCGGATGGCAGGGAAGCGGTACACAATCGCTTCCAGTGATGAACTACCATCCACAGACTTTACTTCCACCACATCATCATCATGGATGCCGAGTTTATCGGCAGTTTCCGGATGAATTTCAATCCAGGAATTCCAGGTGACAGTTGTCATGGGATCCGGCGTTTCCTGTAGCCAGGGGCGGTTGGCACCACTGCCATCGCCCATCTGGGTGCCAAAGGTGACAAGATGGAAGGTTTGATCTTCTTTAACAGCCTGTGGCGGATTAAAAGTGAGCGAGTTTTCCAAACCACCGGCATTCGATGGGATGCGTAAACCGGCTTCACTTTTCCACCAGCCGCCATATTGCAGCCATTTGCTCCAGAAAGTGGGTAATTCACTGGCTGTGTAAAACCCGCCTGATTGAATCAGATAGGTAATTTTTTGCTGGATGAAATCAACTTCATCGATATAGTTGACTGCCGCAGCAAGGTCACCTCCCAGGTTGGCAATGGCTGCCAATAATATATCCGCTGTGGCGCGGGTATCATGAATGGGTTGAACGACTGGTTGTAATGAGGAAAGAGTAGCCCGGTCTGCCCCTGCCAAAACCCGCTGGTAACCAAAAGCTTCCAATCCTGTATGGTCCGGCATCACATAATCACTTTCCAACACAGTTTCATCTTCGAAAGAGGAGAAAGAAATAACCGTTTTAACTTTACCAAGCGCGGCTTTGAAACCCAGTGCAGGTGGAAGCTCGAAGATGGGATTTACACCGTGAATCAGCAGGGTATTCACTTCGCCGTTATTCATGCGTTGTATCAGGGATTTGACTTCTTCCAGATTGGAGACTGGCGCATCACCAGATACTATAAATAATCCGCCTGGTTTTCCAAGATTTTCGGCCAGAACATTAAGTCCCAGAATGGCTTTGCCTGCATCGACACCGTTGCTGGTTGTTAATGCTGAACCACCTGGCAGTGCCAGAGGGTGTTCGGCATTGCCAAAGATTTCTCCCAATTCCTTTAATTTATTCTCACTGACACCGGAAGCTTTGGACACGGTCGCTATATCCACATTGGCAAACATTTCAGGAACCGTTTTATTTTGTACTTGTGCGGCAATTTTGCCAATTGCCATGGCTACCATTCCTTCACTGCCAGGCGTAACGGGTACCCAAAGATCGGCTTTACCACTGGTAAGGGATTGACGAGCTTCAAAGGAGACAAGGAAACCCCGTTTACCGTAATTTTGTTTACGTAAATTGCGATACCCCCGGCTGTATGCCAAGGGTGAAAGCCAGGTTTCAAAGAAATTCGCCCCAAAGGAAAAAACCACATCCGCATTAGCCATATCAAAATAGGGCAATTGAGCGGTACCAAACATCTCTTTACTGGCTTGCAGCAGTGTGCTGCGCCCTTCCAGTGTCCCCAAGGTGTTATAGCGTAATGGAATTGCCGCACCGGATACCTGACTGATTTCCATAGCCAGATCATACAGGTGGTCGGGCTGTAAACCAAACAGGAAAGCTATTTTGGATGGGTCATTGAATGCCGTAGTAATAACCTGGATAGCGTCACCCCAGGTAACGGGGGTGAGTTCACCGGTTCCCCGCGTTCTTTTTTGCGGCCCACCAATACGGTCCGGGTTGTAGAGACCTTGCACACTGGTTAAGCCGCGAGAACATACTTTGCCTTGATTAACTGGATGGTTGGGATTCCCTTCGACTTTAATAGCCCGTCCTTCCTGGGTACGGACGACCAGTCCACAACCCGCCGGGCATTCCCGGCAGGTTGTAGCGTAATAGGTACTAACCCCGGTTTGATTATATTCAGGCATATCTACATACTGTTGCCGGGTAACATAGCGCGATGCTGGCCCGCAACCGGTTAGGACCGTTGCAGCAGTGATACCCAAACCGGAAATTTTCAGAAAATCACGTCTCGAGATTTTGTCACTCATGCTGATATCTCCTTGAATTTAGTAATGGCAGGTGGCGCAATCCGAGAGGCGTACAAAATCCTCTGGGGTTGAACTCTTTTTGTGGCAATCCAAACACCAGCCCATGTTCATACCATTTTGTGGTTCGGCAGTTGTCATTTTAGCGACATCTCCATGACAGGTCTCACAGGTTACACCAGCGGTGACATGCGGGCGGTGATTGAACATAACAAATTCCGGCATGATTGCCACCGGTACCCACGGAATCGGTTTGCCTTCTGAACCATAACTGGCAACCAGTTTGAGGTTATCATTGCGTGGTTCAATTTGCTCATGGCAGCCCCAACATTTATTGGTGGATGGCAGACCGGCCGATGGTCCGGTAGCAGCACCGGTATGACAATACGTACAATCAGCGCCTACCCCAACATGAAAATTATGAGGGAAGGGAATGGGTTGCTCGGGGGGAATTTGAGTGAAATAGATGCCGGTAACAGCACCACCGAGCAGAATGAGCAGCACTAAGCCTCCGCTAATACGGATGCCAGGACGCTGCCACCAGGGAATTTGAGGTTTCATACTTCTCTCCTTATGACGATGTGATTAGGATTGGCGGCTGCGTAGTAACCATACCAGCAGCAGGATTATTCCAACCAGTAAGGCGCCTACTAAAACGGCGAAACCAAGGCTGGTTGCCATAGCGCCGAATGCAGTGAGGACACCAGTAATCCAGTTTTGGGCTGGTCCACCCTCATTTTCCACAGGTTTAATTTCCAACGGGCCAGTTTCAGTGGATTCAAAGCCGCTTGGTAGATTGGATTGAATAAAATACAAAACATCCCGGCTGTCTTGGGGAGTCCAACCCAGGTCTACACCCAGTGGCATTTCAGGAGCACGAGCTGTCCCAAAACGCGTACGATGCAGAAAGCGCCATGGATCTTGCAATGCCAGGGTGCCCAAGGCGATATCTGTGCCTTCATAACGGAAAGTTAATGAAGTACCATCGCTGCCATGACAGGTGGCACACGCTGCTGAATATTTCTCTTCGCCATTTTTCAGGTCCCCACTTTCAACCTGCCGAGAGATGATATCAATAAATTGATTATCGTCCAGGAGTCCATAACGAATAAATTCTGCTAATGCTGAGAGATCATCAGCAGTGAGCAGTGAACTAAAATCGTGTTGTGGATCATCGACACCCGATAAAATGGACACGATCTCATCGCTTTCCAATGATGTGGACTGCAGGATACCAGAAAATCCGGTGGCATTGGCACCGGCGCGGAATGCACCTTCCTTTCCCTGATAATCCCATCCATGACAGGAAACACAACGCCATGTATCCGCACCGCTGCGTGTGTTGTTGGATTGCCGTGCCCAGATTGGGTGATTGCCACCAGGTACAGCTGCGTTGGGAACGACCTTGCTCCAATCATCGTAGAGTTGTGCACCTCTGGCGACCATTGCTTCTTCTTGTGGTTTGTCCCGGGCAGAAACACGCGCTGCTATGTTGGCAGTGATTACTACAAGAAACGAGACCACGAGGAAACCCAAAAACACATTGAACTTTTTCATTGCATTCTCTCCTCTGTTGGATAGCTAAACGTGGGTTCGACCATTAACCAATAATTGATCCCCATTTGTCATTATAGAATTTTTTTTGCTTTCAACAAATGGTTTGTAAAATCCATTTTAATGAAAATCTTAATAAAGTAAATGTTTTTTATCATTTTTGTCTAATTATTCAGTATGATTTATCATTTTCGGACAGGTTAACTGAATGTTTGGACATGCCGGGTTGCGAAATATTATTAAAAAAGTATACTTTTTTAACGCTGCCAATTGATTTGAGTTTAATGCGGTAACGGGTGGGTATCGTACTTTGGGTTCACTAATTTTTTTTACCAATTCTAAAAATTTCTAAGGAAAAATAAAAATGCATGACGTACCTTTATTAATCAATATCACAATAGCCCTTGTGGTGGCGTTCTTTGGTGGGGTAATAGCACGGCGAATTGGATTACCGACTATTGTTGGGTATCTTCTGGCCGGTATTGCTATTGGCCCTTTTACACCAGGTTTTGTCGGAGACGTGGAAACCATTCAACAATTGGCTGAACTGGGTGTCATTTTTTTAATGTTTGGTGTTGGTTTGCATTTTTCCTTTGCGGATCTGTGGCGGGTTAGAAATGTAGCTATTCCCGGCGCATTGATACAGACTATTCTGGCTTCATTAATTGGTTTTGCTATCAGTCAATTTTGGGGATGGAGCATTTATGCGGGAATTGTACTGGGATTAGCACTTTCGGTTGCCAGCACAGTCGTTTTGTTGCGTGGGTTAATGGATAATTCGTTATTGAATACTTCCCACGGACAGGCTGCCCTGGGTTGGCTGGTGATGGAAGATATTCTTTCCATCATCATTTTGGTATTTATGCCTATTCTTGCGGGTGGTTCTGAGAATTTTGATTGGCAAAATTTGCTTATTGTCCTATTAAAAGCAATCGCTTTTGTAGCCATTATGTTTTTTGTCGGTGTCAGGATGATCCCCAAAATACTTGAACAGATCGCGTTTACCCGTTCCCGTGAATTATTTATTCTTGCGATATTAGCAATTACCCTGGGAACTGCCATGGGTGCTTCTGAACTTTTTGGCGTTTCACTGGCTTTAGGTGCATTTGTGGCGGGAGCTATTATCGGCCGGTCACATTTGAGTCATCAAGTGGGCGCCGATTTATTCTCCTTCCGTGAAGCCTTTTCAGTTCTGTTTTTCGTATCGGTGGGAATGTTGGTTAATCCATTATTTTTATGGCAGAATTTCGGACAAGTGTTTACGCTAACTTTTTTGGTTGTTGTCGGTAAAGCAATCATTGTGATTTTGTTGGGTTTGTTTTTACCCCGGCCGGCAAGAACTTTCCTGGTGGTGGCTGTGGGATTGAGCCAGATAGGAGAATTTTCATTCATTCTGGGTCAGGCAGGGCTTGCCCTGGGAATATTGGAAGCCAGCCAGTATTCATTGATCCTGGCTGCCGCCTTGTTTTCCATTACACTCAACCCATTTATGTATAAATTGCTGCCCTTATTAGAAAAAATTCTTTATAAAGTACCGTGGTTCTGGCGAAAACTGGAAGCTCACCGGCCTATTACAGAAATTGATGAAGAGCTTTTACGGAATCATGTGGTCATTATAGGTTTTGGGAGGGTAGGCAAACATCTAGTTAAGGTGCTTGAGACTCTGACAATTCCCATTTTAGTTATTGAATCAGATGCTGAGCGAACGATGCAGCTTAACCAAAAGAATATTCCCACTTTATATGGGGATGCCGGAAACTCGGAAGTGATCACTCATGCTCACTTGGAACAGGCGCGGGTTCTTGTAATAACCATTCCTGATGAAACGAATGCTTCTTTAATTGTCACAAACGCCAGAAGGATTAACCCTGAATTAACAATCATTGCGCGGGCTGCCACAGAAGAAGGTGTACGCTATTTATCAAAATTGGGTGCAAATCATATTGTTCAACCCGAACTGGAAGGCGGCCTGGAGTTAGTTAACCATACATTATTAAGATTAAATTATCCCTTACGTGAAGTTCATGATTACGCAGAAGCTGTTCGGCGCGATCATTACGACATCAATGTTACTACGGATGATGAGCATAAATCTCTGTATGATTTACTGAATGCACTTGAAGGTATCGAAATTATCTGGATGGAATTGTGTGAAACCAGTTCTTTGCTAGGGAAGACACTGGCAGAATCAAATATTCGATCCCGAACCGGAGCCTCGGTGGTGGCTTTAATACGAGGCAGGCAGTTGATTGCCAATCCAAAATCCATGACGGTATTTAAAGCAGGTGATCGCATTGGTGTAATAGGTGAGAAGGATCAAATTGAATTAACACATGGTCTAATGAAGGAGTAGTTCTTCATTATAATGTAATCCTGATCGTCCCTTAATTTTGTTATAATGAACACCAGCCCAGTTTACACAAATCAGGAGTGCCACCATGGAAGATCAACAACCAAAAGAATACATTGTTCAATTCGAAAAACATGCCTACGGTGGCGAGAGTATGGGGAGGCTTCCGGACGGACGCGCTGTTTTTGCTGCGTATGTTTTGCCAGGCGAGACGGCAAGCATAGAGATAATTTGGGAGAAAAAGGGATTCGCAAAGGCGGTTGTGAAAGAAATTCTGAAATCTGCGCCCCAACGAATAACGCCACGCTGTCACCATTTTGGTGTTTGTGGCGGTTGTTCTTACCAGAATTTAAATTATTCCGATCAATTACAGGTGAAACACGATCTTGTTGTTGATCAGTTGGAACGCATTGGCGGCTTTCAGAATCCCCCCGTCAAACCTGTATTAGCTTCTGAGCAACCATTTTATTACCGGAATGCCATTCAATTTCACATGGATGCTGAGGGTCGTTTGGGGTTCCTGGCTGCAGGCAGTTCTGTTGTAGTACCGATTCAGGAATGTTTTCTGCCAATGGAGGGGATTTTTGGTCTTTGGAAACAATTGGATATGGAACCGTTTCCCGGTTTACAACGAGTGCATTTAAGGGAAGGTGTGGAAGATGATTTGATGGTGGTTTTTGAAAGTGAGAATTATCAGGACCTGCCCACCATGGAGATTGAGTTGCCGATTTCTGCTGTTCATCTCAGCCCGGCCGGTAGCTTGGTAATGGCCGGTGATGATCATTTGGTGATGCAGATACAGGAAAAATATTTTCGTGTTTCAGCCGGTTCTTTCTTTCAGGTAAATAATTTGCAGGCATCAGTAATGGTAGAAAAAGTATTGACTTACCTTTCTCCATTTGGCGGGCATTTATTGGAGTTGTACTGTGGGGTTGGGTTATTTACGGCATTTTTGGCTGATAAATATGAAACTATTACCGCGGTGGAAGTTTCCGAATCAGCCTGCGCTGATTTTGCGGTTAATCTGGATGCTTATGACCACATTTCCTTGTATATGAGTGCCGTCGAGGATGTTCTTCCGGGTTTGGATGTAAAAGCAGATGCAGTATTGGTGGACCCACCGCGCTCCGGTTTAGAGCGGAGAGCATTGGATGCGATTGCTGCAACCCAGGCAAAAAGAGTGGTGTATGTTTCCTGTGATCCAGCTACTTTAGCCCGAGATGCCAAACGATTGGCAGGGAATGGTTACAGGTTAGTTGAAGTTACCCCTTTGGATATGTTCCCACAGACTCAGCACGTGGAGTGTGTAGCTCTATTCATTCGCGATCTTTCAGTTAAGTAAATAATATGGTTGCTGCGTTTGTAAAGAAACATAGCCCATGAAAATTGATTTGGAAAGAATTGAAATTTTAAACAGAATTTATCAGCCTTTGCATCTGAAATTCAAGGCGGTTAAGGCTGGATTAATAGCAAATCATTTTGTGATTAATGAAGCTGGATGGTTTAATATGCATTCTGTCAGGAATCAGGATGAATTTTTGGATGAATTTTTCCCAATTCCAGTGTTGACAGTTGAAGGTGTGATCGATATCGGGTTGGAACTTGATTTTACATTTGTTGAAACTACAGTGTCGAAAGAAAAAATAATCACCTTCCAGCCGGATAATTTTACGGAATATGATGTTGAAATTTATGGTGTAAAAAACTATTTAATAGATTATTATCGATCCGATATAAAAGTTAATAATTTTCTTGAACGAATACAAATGAGCGATGAGCAAGAATTTCATTTGACAGTAAATTTACCGGCTTATGCCAAATCGGATGAAGTGATCGATGTTTTAAATTTTTTGCAGGAGTTTCTTTAAAGTAGCGTGAATGAGTAGCGTATGATTTCAGAAAATCTCACATCCAACATATTTTCACTGAAACCATGTACAATTAATATAAGGACAGGGAACACACTGAGCATAATTTTCGTCTAAGTAATGTACTGGTATGTTTCCTGCAACTTTCCTGTTGTTAATAATGAAAATGCCTCATATTTGAGAGGAGTGATTTATGGCTAAAAAAATACAATTAGGTTCATTAATGTTTTTGTTTGTGGCAATTCTTTCCGCCTGTAATTTTCCCGGGCAGAAAACAAACCCGACACCGTTTTTTCCAACTCCAAATTATACAATGACAGCATTGTTCTCTATGGAGATCCCGCCCACGATTACTCCACCCGCCGTAGTAGTGACTGTGGTGGACAATAATCCACTTCCTACACAGACGCCAGCTGCACAGGCTACCAATACACCGGTTGTAGTAACAGCTCTCCCAACAGCAGTTGCTACCCAGGCAGCCGCGGCAACCAATACAGCGATCACGGTTCGCGGCGGTCAGTGGGCAACCGCAAAATTTTTATCAACCGCTCCTAAAATGGATGGCGATTGGGGCGAGTGGGAAACTACGAAATATCCGGCTGCTTATGTGGTTTGGGGCACTGCAGATCGAAAAAATGAAGCCGACCTTGAGGGCTCTTACCGAATTGGTTGGGATTCGGAATATCTCTTTGTTGCTATTAAAGTTCTGGATGACGCGTATGTACAAAATGCCAGTGGACAAAATATGTATAAAGGCGATAGTATCGAGATTTTATTTGATACGAATTTGTATGGCGATTTAAACAGCAATTCACTTTCCGCCGATGATTTTCAAATTGGTATTTCTGCCGGTAAAGGCAGCATAACCGGCGAAAAAGAGGCCTATTTGTGGTATCCAAGCAGCAAAGCAGGCAGCTTAAGCAATGTCAAAATAGCTTCCACGAACGAAGAAGGCGCTTACCGGGTAGAGATTGCCATTCCCTGGTCCGTGTTTGGAATAACGCCTGCCAGCGGTCAACAATATGGTCTGGGAATCTCCGTTTCGGATAATGACAAAGAATCCGAGAATCTGCAACAGAGCATGGTTTCCAATTTACCATACCGCAGTTTCCTGAATCCAACAACTTGGACGGTAGTAACGCTCTCCAAATAAAACATGCCTAAAAAAAACTCCCCAAACGGGGAGTTTTTTTTTAGAAAAGGACACCGGCTAATTCGGTGCGGTATGAACGCGTTGAAGGGTCTTCATCCCCCAGTAGTTCCAGCAGAGATAAAAAATTCTTGTGGGCCAGACCAGAACGGAAACGCTTATTCTGACGTAATATATCCAAAAGTCCGTCCAGGGCCGCCGGAATATTGCCTTTTGAGGCTAGCCTGACACAATTAACAAAAGCGACGTCCAGGTCTGTGTCTTGCTGCATATTACCCTGGCGAAAATACCCCAGAGATTCTGCGAAGGGCAGCAGAATCTCTGCTCTGGCATATTGCCGGCTGGAAGGAAAGTTTCTTAATATTAATAAAGCTTCAAAAGGTTCGCCTTTGCCAAGTAAGGCTTTCGCCAATCCCAGTAAAATTTCGGGATGTTCAGGATGTGAGTCGAGTAATTCCCGGAATGTTTCTTCAGCAGTATCCCATTCATGTTCCGCCAATTGACTGTTTCCTTTTTCCAAAGTAAGACTCATCTGGCTCGGAGGGGTGATATTGCTGAGAAAGGCGCGAACACGTTCTTCAGGTTGGTTGCCGGCAAATTCTGCCACTACCTGTCCATTGCTGAACGCTTTAACTGTAGGCACACTGCGTACGCTAAATTGCAATGCCAGGTTAGGGTTTTCATCTACATCCACCTTGGCCAACCGAAAGCTCCCCATACCTTCATAAGCAAGGCTCTCCAACAAAGGGCTAAGTTGTTTACAAGGACGGCACCACGTTGCCCAAAAATCCACCACAACAGGGATGTTTTGGGAAAAAGCGAGCACCTCGTATTCAAAATCTGCTTCGTTTACATCAATAATATATTCGGATGACATGAAAACTCCCGTATTATACCGGTACATAGAGTTGCATTGATAAGTTCGAACGGTGTATTAATTGTATCAAATTTTTGAAGAGAAATCGGTGATTTATTCGTCTTCTGGTCCTGAAGTGATACCTGGTTGATGTAAATCAATTACATCGCCGTGTACATCAATGGTAATTTTAAATCCCATCATTCCAAGATAAGCTCTGGCTTCCTGCGGCATACCTACCTCAAACAGTTTTTCAAATTGTTGGTCCATGTTTTTTAACTGGTTCATAATTAAGGCATGCGAGAAGAGATCATCCTGGCCCATCATGCTAGCCGCTTGTTTAGAAATGGCGTCTTCATTTCCATCCACCATTGAACGCATTTGGTCCAATACCTGGCGGTCTACCGTTTCAGACAAAATATGACGGCGAAAACCAGCATCGTCAACCACATAACAAGCATCCTGGCCAACAAAACCTATTTCCACTATATTGTCATTTTCGTCAAAAATTAATCCTTCAAAAAGAGCCTGTCTTGCCATTTTTACCTTTTCCTGATTCAATTCTTAATCTTATTGTAACGAAAAATTGTTCTTTTCAGAAACTATAAGCAAGCAACAATTACCTGATCTTACCGGAATATCCTTAGAATTGTATATGAATTCATTGAATCAGTACAAAGGTGCCGTCTTTAGCATTGTGGGTTTCCATTTCAATAGGAACCACCGGATTCGTCCAGCGGTATACCCACCGGGCATCATCTGGCGTGAGGTTGATGCACCCGTGACTTCGGGGTTTGCCGTAATCGTTGTGCCAGTACGTACCATGAAAAGACACTCCGCTTTCGGTTAGATAACAGACCCAAGGAATTCCCGGCAGATCGTAACTATTTGCAGCAGCCGGGTCGCCGGCTGCCATGTGTCTGGATGGACGTTTACGGTTGGTGATAAATTTACCTGGTGCGGTGCGAAAATCGCCATCTGCAAAACGAGCGCCAGTGGCTGTACGAGCAAAATACACGGGTCTACCATATTCATAAGCAATAACTGCCTGATCCTGCAAGCGGATTTCAATCATTTTTTCGGCTTCGGGCACTTGAGGTGAAAGCGGCTCGATCTCTTTTGGTTGTATAAGATGGACATGAGTGGCATCCACATAATATTGCATATCCCATTTATCGTCCGATATTTTATACCAGAGCTTACCGTTTTTGTCACTCAGGCTGCCAGTGATCCAATAGACAGTGCCGTAATAAAGACGATAAGTGACCAGATGGGGGGATCTTGGGTGCCAGACAGCGTCTGTATAAGGGACGGTGATTTCAGCCAAGCTGCCGGATTCGGGTATTATTTCGGTAGGTGAGTTAGCGTTAATATTGACCGGTTGAATTATGCCGGAGTGGACAAACCCCAAGCCCTGCATCTCATACCAAATGCGATTGTAAGAGGGTTCTTCGTCACCTACTGTGACTGATTCAATCGGTACTACATCATCCTGCCATATTGTTCTGACGAGGGTTGCCTTTAAGGATGGTTTATTATAGACATCCACTGCTGGTTGTAACGCGCGGCCATACTTAAAATCCAATATTGTTGGATCCTGAAGTTTTCCGGGTATCCATCCGCGATCCAGCAAAGGTATTATCCAGAATGAAGCCAATGTTGTGCTGGAGAGTTTTAAGAACTCCCTGCGGGAAAGTTGTTTGAGATCATTCTGAACCAGTTTAAACACAACCACTCAATTCATGAACGATTAATAGTGGACATTTACCAGTGTGCCTACCGATGCCCAATCGAACAGCCAACCTGCATTTTCGGTGAGTAAATTAACACAACCATGACTCATGGGTGTACCGAAATTACTATGCCAATACGTTCCATGCAAGCCGTACCCTTTGTAGAAATACATTACATAGGGTACATCCGGCAGGTAATATCCAGGACCGCGCATATCCGCGTAACGATATTTTACATACACATGGTATTCGCCAATAACGGTTGGTGTAGCATATGTGCCAGTGGATACCAGAAAAGAGTTAATCAACTGATCGCCTTCATAGGCATATACCATTTGTTGACTGAGATTTATATCAATCCAGCGCGTGTTTTCATCGACTTCTTCAGGAATACTTTCGCCGTTGGCTGATTCTAGCGTCGGGCGAGGTGTATTGGTGCTGGTCGGTAATGGCGTTTCGGTAGGCGTTACCGTGGCTGTTGCAGTAGCCGTTGCTGTAGGGGAAGGGGTGAAAGTAGCGGTTGCGGTTGGGGTGGATGTGGCAGTGGCTGTCGCTGTAGGTGTGATTGTAGCTTTAAATAACCCGTCAATGGGACGCTGCATAGCGGGTTGATTCGCAAAGACGGTTTCAATTGTCGGGGAAAGGAGCCAAACGCCAGCCAGGATCAAAAACGCAGTAAACGTAGCGGCTGGTAAAATCCACCAGCGAGAGAGTTTCTTTTTAGGGGTGGGGGAAGATTCCCCTTTGGTTTTAGTAGTACTGCCATCTGTGCTGGTATCTGATGAGGTTGAAGGTATTTTGGTTTCAAGCGTATTCTGGCGTGTTTCACGTAATTTTTTTACTGCCCAACTCATTCCCTGCCGCGCGCGTTGACTGGTAGGGTTTATTTTGAGCGCCTCTTGCAAGTAACGGATACTATCAATTGGTTGGGGGGAGGAGGCAGCCATGATTAGCCAGGCTTCTTCCATCTCTGGTGCATGTTCACTGGCAAGGTTTGCCCAATGAAAAGCTTGCTCGGGTTGTTTGTTGCGCATCGCATCCCGAGCATTGATCAATGCCTGAAACGCTTCCTTAGGAAAATTATCGTTCATGGGGTTACCAATTGAAAATCATTTGGAATGGATTCCCGACGGATAAAGCATTCGATACCGGCAACAATTCCATCCGAGATAGTATCCGGATGGTTACGGATGATATCCTGGTCGAGATTGAGAAAACCGGTTTCGATGATTGCAGCAGTAGTTTCTGTATGAATTTCATTGAATGTATGATAACTGGTCATATCGGGAGTGATGGTATTGATATGGAATGGTAGGCCGGTAATAGTTTGATAACGGTGGATCAGACATTTTTCCAATCGTTCCGATCGTTCAACAAAAGCATTATCGGTCGGGGAAGCCACTTTAAAACCACTGGCTTCATCATTTACATATTCACAAGAATCATTATGAATAGATACAAGAGCCATGCCACGATATTGCGAAAGTCGATCATCAAATTCTTCCAATAAATCCACGGTATATCCGGCGGCTTTTAATTTCTGCACTACCAGAGTTGCAATCTTTAAGTTTGCTTCCATTTCGGTATAACCATCAGGACAGACAGCACCAGAATCATTGCCATAATGACCAGCCACAATGCCTATGCGGGCAGGGGGTAATTGAGTTGGAGTGGGAAATGTTACCGTTGCCTGGATTTGCCAAATCTCATACATATTTTGCATGCGGTCTGAGAATAAATTTGCAGGTGTCCACATGGTAAAGATGGTCGCTGCTAATACAGCAATTCCTGTTATGGTTAAAATGGCGTTACCTACCGAAAAAGTGGCAGGTGAGCGACGAGAAATTGGATTATTATCAGGCTGCACACGGTTCATACAAAAATATTACCTTTATGAGATTAAGAATGCAAGCTAAAACCGCCTCTTTTGTCCTAATTATTGGTGAAGATTTGATAATTAATAGTATTTGTACACTATCTTCCAATATAATTATTATTAAAAGTATAACCTAAAACAAAAAAATAATTATGTGGATGGGAGAGTCATTTTTTTATGGCTAAACAAATTGTTTTTTTGGATATTCCATTGGAGAAGAACATGGCAGTGAATGCAGAAAAACTAAAAGAATTTATGCGTTTTTGGACAACCGGCGTAGCCGTGGTTTGCAGCCGGATGCATGATGATATCCACGGCATGACCGTAAATTCATTTACATCTGTTTCCATAGATCCGCCACTTATTTCCGTAACGCTGGCAAAATCCACAAGAACACTTCAATTGGTGCAACAATCCGGTATTTTTTCTATCTCAATTCTGGCAGAAGATCAGGTTGAAATTTCGGATCGGTTTGCCGGTCGAATTCCGGAAGAGGACGACCGGTTTGCTGGCCTGGAATATAAGTTGTGGGAATATGCTCTTCCAGTTATTCAAGGTGCTCTGGCATGGATGAGTTGCCGGGTGGTACACACGTATGAGACCGATCAATCAATACTGATCCTGGGACAGGTAGAAGGAGTGTCTACACTTGGAGGACAACCATTGTTGTATCATGAACGCCGGTATTGGAAATTGGGAGGTGAATAATGCAAGGGGAGATCGAACACGGTTTAAGTTTGGCGGAGCGTAAAATCTTATTACAGATTGCGCGTACCGCAATAGAACTTGCTACGCAGGGAATGCGCTTACCGAAATTAGAATTGGAAAATTATCCCCATAGTTTGCGGGAAAACGCTGCTACCTTTGTAACGCTAACTGAGGCTGCCAGCGGGCGTTTGCGTGGTTGTATCGGAACATTAGAAGCTTTCCAGCCATTGGCTTTGGACGTTCAGGAACACGCTGCCGCCGCAGCTATGGAGGATTATCGCTTTACACCTGTTAAGCCGGAAGAAGTCTCTTTATTACACATCGAAATATCGCGGTTGACTCCCTCGCAACCGTTAAAGTATTCCGATCCAAAAGCATTGTCCGGATTGTTGCGACCGGGTATAGACGGAGTTGTATTGAAAGATGGAGATATGCGTTCCACTTTTTTACCGCAGGTTTGGGAACAATTACCAGACCCGTACGAATTTTTAAACCACCTGTGTCAGAAGATGGGCGCAACGGCTAATATTTGGCAGAAAAAGATACTGACTGTATTGACTTACCAGGTGGAAGAATTTCATGAATAGGGATTGAATAGGATAATACTTCAACAAAAAAAGACGACCGGGGGCCGCCTTTTTTTGTCCATCCAAAAAATTAGTAGGTTCGTAACTCTTTTGCTTCCATATAAGCCTGACCATACAGGTGACCCATGATAGCAAATGCGTAGGGCATGGTAACCAACACACCGACAGCACAGGCTATCGAACCGAGGGAACCAATAAAGCTGGCAGCAAAAGTGCCTACCAAAACCAGGAGATAAGGCACCAGCGCTTTGCGAACTAATCCAAACACTTCCCCAAATGCCAGGCCGGCGCCAATGGAATCTTCCACTACAGTACGTGTGTATGCAGCCGGTAATAATACTCCCAAGACGATGCTGTAGAGCAACATAAGCAGTCCGAAACATGCTGAACCGATCCCGATCAGCATCACCATGGTGTCATCACCGCTGTTAGCAGCTACGGCAGACAAAATAATGATGGGCAGGTATAAGACAAATATGGGAATACCATATACCAAACTGACCACAAAGGCTTTAAAACCACGTCCCAAGTCTCTGCCAAAATCAAACTCCGGCAATGGGTTGGAGGCATTTCGGGTAACGTTTAAAGTCACCTGCAAAGACCAGCCTAAAACGGCAATTTGCCCAATAATCGGAATGAGCATTACCAACCCAGGGATAATTAGTTTTTTAAACCAGTCCGGGTCCTGAAACACATACGTAAAAGCATCTCCAAATTTCATAATTACTTCGCTCCTTCTGTGAAATGATTGAATAAATGGATGAATTATTGTGTACTTTACAAAAAAAACCTAAAAAAATCAAGTAAATAGACACAATAAAATCGATGGTGATAGTGAATTGTGGTTTTTGGATTAGAAATGGATAAATTGATTAACATTCAAAACGAACAGAGTTGCCCGTTTTTGCTGCGGATCATCCGGTGGTTCCAGATTCTTCCGGATTATATCCAGTGCATTTTCTACTTTTTCATCCTCCAGCCCGACAAATAAGGTGGAATTGCCGCGACGCAGAAAACCACCTGTGGATGCAATATGGGTAACCCGGAAGTCAGCAGTAGTTAATGCCCGGGATACCGGGTCGGTGTCACGGTCACGGACGATGGCAATGATCATTTTCATGTTACACCTCCTCGAAATGTTCTACATCTAGACCAAAAATATTTGCGCCGCCAATTGTGATGGGAGTTGGCGCAGGTAAGGGTAGTGGCGCGCTTTCCAACGGTACGGCAATATACTCAATTCGTTGCCGGCAGGTTTTACGCAACACTTCTATTACCGCTTCCTGTTTATCCAGCGGGAGTCCCAAAAAAAGTGAGGCATTTCGGCGTCCCAGAAATCCTCCAACACTGGCTAGGCGGGTAATATTGATATTTAAACCTTCCAGTGCGCTTTCAGCCGGATCAACATCCTGAGCTTGAATGACGGCCATTAATAAAATGTCGTTTGAATGAGGCATTTCTTGCATCAGCTTACTCCTTTCCAAAATATCATCCTGGTAGTTGGATTTGGTGTGGTCCATTGCCATGTGTTTCGATAGTTTTACCGCCCGGAGATTGAATAGTATGTCCTTGGGAATGACAGATTATCTGGTAACCACGATGAACAATCGTTATATCTTGCTCAAACAAACTGGAGTGGTCGATCAAAATTTCGCTTTTAGACCATTTTTGAATACCAAGCAACTTGAGAAATACTCTGACAGGAATCATTCCATTAATTATATTATAGTCACTTGTTCCATAGCCGTCACTGGCATCATATAACTTTTGGAAACGTTTAAATAATTTTAAGTTTTTAATTACAGCTGAGAGCATATTTGTAAATATTTCTCGTGCTTGCGTATAAAACCCATACTCGATCAATCCATCCATGATCATCGTATTGAGCGGAAAATCCACACTGTTAAATATGTCTGTTTTTTCAGGTTGGTGGGAAATGGGAACATACGGAATTCCATAGGGCTGCAAAAGCTGGGGGACTAACCAGTTTTCTACAAGGGCTTTGGCTTTCTTTTGAT
This sequence comes from Chloroflexi bacterium HGW-Chloroflexi-10, assembly GCA_002840755.1. GTDB lineage: Bacteria > Chloroflexota > Anaerolineae > Anaerolineales > Anaerolineaceae > UBA6170. Next base: position 280,599 of record PHBZ01000003.1, read on the forward strand.
CAATGGAGCGCGACCAGAGCGGCAGAAGTAAACTGGCATCGGCGCTGGCATAATCTACAGTTCGTAATTCTAAATGATCATTTTGGGCTAATTTTTCCACTTCCAGATTTTTAACCAATTGATAAACATGTTGAGAAGTTGCATATCCAATTTGACCACTCCAGTGAATCTGACGCGTGGTAATTTCTTCTACGGTACGTCCTTTTATGGTTGTTCCGTGAATATACACCCGCATATGATGGGTATGTTCAGCCTCACAATTGATTTTGATACACAATCTTTGGGGTGCGCGTAATTTTTTGTTTAGTTTTTTTTGCCCAGATCCTTGTTGGCTGGTTATGGAATAACCGGTATGGCTGGTGTGTTGAATGGAATCTCGATAAAAGTATCGCTTTTTTTTACCATTCCATGTGGATTGAATTGCATTAACGAGTTTATCTTTTTGGTTTTTAAAAGTGTCACCCCTGGCTGGATATCCCAATTGGTTGACCAGGGAGGACCAACAATCTATTTCGCGGGCTAAAAGGGCCGGCAGCATTGGAGATTCGATCCAACCTGTATCAATACCTTCACCGGAAGGGTGGTAACGGTTGATTATGGGGAGTATTTCATAAAGGGTTTGCAAAGGGTGCGACCATTCGGGAAACCCATCCTGATCCTGGTCAAACTCAGGGGAAAGCCAGTGATTAAGATAACTTTCCAATTGGGTCACTATGGGTTTTATCCAGTCCCGATCAGATGTTTGTTGGAATATTTGGCAGGCCAGCGTGGTTAAAATTGGAAATGCTTGAAAACGGGCTAATACATGATTGGGTTCAGAAAAATTACCCATACCGCCGTCTACGGTTTGCCGGTTTAAGAAAGAATTAAACATTTCCATAATGACTTGAGGATAATCCGGAAGCAATTGAGCAAAATACCATAAATCTAATGGAGTCATTCCGCTAGAGGAAACGGATGATAAAGTATTCTCGCCCAATAACGGATTTTGTTCCGGATGACGGGCATTAAGGATTTGGATTTCCTGCCCGGAATGATTTGATGGTAATAACATGGATAGTGCCGCTCTTTGCGAAAAATTGAGTGCGTTGTCCCAATCAGGATTACCGGTTTCAAACTGATAGTAATCGCGTTGATCGAAAATATCCATTCGAGCTAAATCGGCATTCCATTGGTGATTAAGCCATAATTTTGCTTGTTTCATGGCTGTAGGCTGATCTTCTGCCCAACAAAATACCCATTGAATGGTTATTTGACTGCCGGGTGAAATATTAACGGGAATTTCCAGGGATGGTTGTCCAAATTTCCCGGCTTGAGGTGCACCATTGGCAAGAAAAATGCAGCCGATGTTCTGTGTTGTCCCTGAGAGAAACGACCATTGATCATCCTGGGAAAAAACCATTCCACTGCCACCAATTTGAGGATTTAACTGAACAGCCCATGCGCTCGATCCCTCAAATTTTTGAAGAGATTGGTTGTTCAGTGTGACTTTTCCCAATAATATATTAGAGTCAGGCACCCAATATTCTATTTCAGTGTCAAGCAGTTGAAAAGGTGTTAATCGACAACGGGCATAACTCGATGAATATTTTAATATTTCCGGTGGATTTTCATAATCGTTCAGGCTAAATACGGATGTAGACAGGTTGGAGAAAATGGGAAAGATTCTCAGGCTTAAAGCGCGAAGTGATAAAGTTGTATATAAAGAAATAGTATTTTGATCCCCGCCGCCAAATTGAACTTCCCACACAGTATCAAAATCGATTTTGCGCGGATTCAAACGGTAATCGTTGGCCAAAATCAAACTAAAGGGATCTTCTGTAGACAAATGAACAGCAGGCATGTTCTGATTGTAAAAGCAGATGGTGTGTTGGTCAAATGAAATGTGCTAGAATTTGAACATATGGAACCAAACCGGACAATTCTACGTCTTGATTTATAATGGAAACCGATATGGAAAATAAGAATGATCAAACAAACCAGAATTCAAAAGAAGAAGCGGCTGAGCGTTTTCGCCGTTTAAAGGCTTCCGGAGAAGAATATGATGCTGATGCCGCTACACCGCCTCGCCGAAAACCGGTAGAAATCCCCAATACAGAATCTTCCAATATCGACCCATCTTTATCTGCTGCTCAGGAAAGTGAGAATAAGCCAATGGAAGATAAAGATGATCAGAAATCCGGTCCTGAATCAACAGATCATCACCCAACAGGGGATCCCCAAAATACGGCAGGATGGTTTGCCGAAGATTTGGACAAGGCAGAAAATGCTGTGAATGAAAACCACAAGCCAGAGCTGCCTACTACTGAGATCAAGAAGACCGGAACCCCAACTACCCAGCAACCGAATGTGGAATATGGTTGGCAGGGCCGTTACCAGCAAGGAACTTCTCCTTTTATCCCTCCCATATCGGGGAAACAAACGGAAGATTTGGAAGCTACCAGAGCTCATCCTGTAAAACCTTTAAATCAACAAGATTCTCTTCCGCCACCTCCAGGAGCAACTCAACCTTTCATTCCCCATCCGGTGAATCAGTATGATACCCAGGCTACCCGCGTTACACCGGCAGCCTATGGAAATTATCCGCAACAACAGTCCACCCGACCTCAACAGGTGCCGATGATGCAGACCGAACCGGTAAAAACCAGCCGGAGACGCCGCATTCAATCAGCAGAACCTTCGGGGGAGGATGGTGGTTTCTCACAAGCATGGGGTTGTTTCATCCGTTTTGTGCTTGTCTCCTTATTTTTAGTTGTTTTGGGTGTGATTGTCGCAGGTTCAATTCTCGTATTTCAATATTTCAAGATCGTTCAGACCCTGCCTCCCGTTGAAGAATTAAAAGAAAGAGTTTCTACCTTTGAAACAACCCGTATATTGGATCGCAACGGGAATTCCATATACGAGATTCTTGATCCGAATGAGGGCCGTAGGACGTACGTACCTTTACAAGAAATTTCTCCCTACCTGATTGCAGCAACACTTGCTACTGAAGATAAAGAATACTACAATCATCCCGGATTTGATCCGATCGCTGTAGCCCGTGCTTTCTGGCAAAACTACACAGCCGGTGAGATTGTTTCAGGTGCATCCACTATTACTCAGCAGCTTGCTCGAATGCTCTTATTGGATGACACAGAACGTTATTCCCGTACCTATGAGCGTAAGGCCAGAGAAATTGTTCTGGCGGCTGAAATTACGCGGCATTACTCCAAAGAAGAGATTCTGGAAATTTTTCTGAATGAAAATAATTATGGCAATCTGGCATATGGCGTGGAAGCTGCTGCAGAAACCTATTTCAATATAACAGCGGACCGGTTATCACTATCACAAGCCTCGTTTTTAGCGGGTTTACCACAAGCGCCAGCAGTCTATGACATTTACACCAACCGGGATGTTACCTTGAATCGCCAGAAACAGGTTTTAATTTTGATGTATGAGCTTTCCAAAGAAAAGGATTGTATTTACACCAGCACTTTTTCGGAAGACTTATGTATTAATGAAATAGCTAGTGCAGCCCAAGAAACTGAAAACTATGATTTCCAACGACGCGATTACAGTATGCGTTATCCCCATTGGGTAAACTATATCCGTACACAGTTGGAGAGCCAGTTTGACCCGCAAACCATTTATCGTTCCGGATTTACGGTCTATACCACTCTGGACCCTGGTTTACAGGAAAGCGCGGAAGCAATTATCAAAAACCAGATTGCCCTATTGCAGGATAAAAATGCATCCAGTGGCGCATTGGTGGTTATCCGTCCATCCAATGGGGAGATTCTGGCAATGGTCGGTTCGGCAGACTTTTATAATGAGGCAATATCCGGACAGGTGAATATGGCATTGGCGCCACGCCAACCGGGTTCTTCCATTAAACCATTGGTGTATCTGGCAGCCTTTGAAAAGGGCTGGAATCCTGCTACTCTGATTTGGGACGTCCCCAGTGAATTTCCGCCATCGGGAGACCCGAATGATTTACGTGATCCCTATAAACCGGTCAATTACGATGGACGTTTTCATGGTCCACAAACAGTGCGGTCTGCCCTGGCCAACTCATTTAATGTGCCAGCGGTAAAGGCGTTAGATTTTGTGGGCATTTATGATAATCCTGGCACACCGGAAAAAGACGGGTTTATCCAATTCGCTCAACGGATGGGGCTGACCTCACTAACCCGCGATGATTATGGTATGTCCCTGGCTTTAGGTGGGGGAGATGTGACTGTTTTGGAAATGACTCAGGCATTTGCCACCATTGCGAATGGTGGAAGAGAAATTCCACCTGTGGCAATTACCAAAATAGTGGATCATCTTGGTAATGTGGTTTATGAATATCAGCAGCCAGCCGGAGAACAGATTATCCGTGCAGAGCATGCTTATCTAATCAACTCCATCTTGTCAGATAATCAAGCACGATCCCCGATGTTTGGCGCAAATTCTATTCTTAACCTGCCGTTTCAAGTGGCGGTTAAAACTGGAACTACCAATGATTTTCGGGATAATTGGACGATTGGATTTACTCCGGATGTATCGATTGGCGTTTGGGTAGGGAATGCGGACTATACACCCATGGTGGATACAAGCGGATTAACCGGCGCAGCTCCAATTTGGGCTGAAGTAATGCAAACAGCCATCAACAACCTGACCGGTAACAGCCCGTCAACTTTAGTGCGCCCGGCTGGCATAGTGGATCGGGTAATTTGTTCTACCTCTGGAACAGAGCCTTCACAATGGTGTTCCAACCAGCGTAATGAAATCTTTGCGTATGACCAATTGCCTTTGACCAAAGAAAATGACCTTTGGATAAAAACAAAAATCGATACCTGGACAGGACACCTTGCTTCTGCAGCGTGCAGTGAATTCAATGATGAGGTGTTTGTGTTGAATGTTACCGAAAAATGGGCAGTGAAATGGATCAAGGATGATTCACAAGGGCGAAGTTGGGCAGAAAGTATTGGCTTTGGTTCACCGGTTACGTTCTTGCCGGAACGTGAGTGTAAGGCTGATGACCCCAGAGCGAGAATAATTTTCTCCAATCTGAGCGATGGCCAGACCGTTACTTCCAGTCCATTGGATATTTATGGCGTAGTGGATGCTACCCAAAATTATGACAAAATGCGTGTTGAATATGGCAAAGGGAATGATCCTTCCGAATGGAGAGAATTAAAAGATGACTCCAACCGGTTTCCGGATGTGGAACGCCTGGTGACCTGGGATTTATTGGAAGAGGAAATTGAGCCAGGTGAATATACAATTCGTATCAGAGTTGAATCGACAGAAGAGGGAAGGTTTGCAGAAAAACGCGTACACATCCTGATTCAGGTGGCTACTCCGACACCTACGGTAACTCCAACTTTTACAGTTACTCCGACCGTAACAGCAACACTGTTACCGACACATACGCCAACCGTGACAATTACGTTAACACCGGAACCACCTACCCCAATACCAACCAGTACTCCAACTGAGGTTGTGGCACCTACGGTTCCAGTACCAGAGCCCTCCCCAACAACAGAAACTACCAATCCGGAACCGATCACTTCGTCAACACTCACCAGTACGGTTCCAGTGATCAGTGTTACGCCATCTCCGGAATCCACTATTCTGGAGCCCAGTACTACGCCAACTTCCGAGCCAACCGTTTCGGAAACACCTTAGTTATATTAACAAAGTTTGGTTAAGCTCTTGTCCAACGGCTGGATCAGAATCCATTAATTGCACCCAGGTCTGAAGATTGAGACCTGGGTGTTTTTCAAGGAAACGAATGTGGCGGAATTTAATGAAATGAATTCCATGGATAGCCTGGGTGAAGCCGGGGTTTCGCTTTAATTTATAAGTTAATAAGCCAGCCCGGCTGCCAGGATAAATAAGAATGGTTTTAGCGGCATCAATTAACGGCAGCTTTTCAAAAAAACGACTGATGATACTGGATGCGGTAATAAAAAAACGAAATTCCAAATTTGGTCCATTTTTCCACAAAATTTCTTTGTCACCGCTAACTTCCAATCCAAGGCGAACGCCTGTTTGCCTTATAATTTGTTGAATTTCAAGGATGTCGGCCTGACGATTTTCCCTGGTTTCCTGGGGATGAAGTGTCCAATGTTCACTTGAAACGGCGGGTGGTTCACAATAACTCTGCAAAAGTTTTTGTATTAATTCCCGATCTGCTGGTAAATACCCGGGCTGCCTGGTGTTGATAGCTTGTTCTGCTTCACCCATGGTAATAACCGGATTGGTTTGCAAGAAGCGAATTAAATGTAGTTCGGCCTGGTCACTAAGTGGGCGAATTCCATCCGGCGGCTTATTAAGCCAGAATTCCCCAAATTCTATTTGATCAAGATCGATTTTCTTTAAATCGGGACGCATAAGTTTTTGTTCAAAATTGGTCTGAATCTGGTTAAATAAAGTGGTTTCGATCTTTTGATCCGGACCAGGCAAATTACCAAGTAGAGCCTGGCCAATTAAATCAATGGTAAACAATTCCTGATAAGTAGCAGGTTCCCCTTTTTGGTTCAAATACTCGATAATGGCTTCGATCTGACCGGTATGATTATTTTCCGGAAGTTTGCCAGGAATTTTCCAGTAGAATTGGGCAGTATGCGAGCTGGCATGATAGGCAGCATGGGTTAACTGGTAGCCACTTGCCGCGGATGCCGCGAGAAAGGATGTTGTATAACCGGTAGATAGTTCTGGCGCGTGTGAGAACCAGGGCAGTTTCAATTCGGCAGCGAAATTAAACAGGCGGTGTAAAGCATTTGTGTGCCAGAGCCAATCATACCGGCGTCTTTCCAAAGCACCTTTCAATTGATGAGCCGATTCTGCACCCCATAGCCAACCTGCCCAAACAGCACTATATGTCCAGAAAGCCTGATTGGGGCGCGGCAAAACAGTGGCAACACCGCGAAACACGGGTAACTGCAGCGTACCGTCATTTTTTTTGCGAATGCGGTTCGGATAAAAACAAATACCGCCCGCCGCTGAAGGCAGATTAGGATAGAAAGTAAAATCAATAGGAACAGACAGGATCATTAACTTTTGAGCACCTTGTTCCAAAATGGACCAAAGGTTCGCCTCTTTAAATTGTAGAGGGATGGAAATCTGCCTGGGGCGGCTGCGTCCACTACCAATACCCCACAACATATTTCCCTGATCACACGCCAAAATTATCAATGCTTCCAGAATATTTTTGCGCAGTGGTGTCGTCTGCAAATTCTCCAGCTTGTTTATCAGGGTTGTTATAGTCGCTAAGGCGCGTGGCAAGTATGAATCGATCACTTCCTGTACGGCTATGGGTGGCGTATCACTACCAGGTAAAACTCTTTGCAAAGCGCGTGTGCGATGCAATTGAATATTTCCTGATTTTTGCAAAACCGAAATATCCTGATCTGAAACAGGAAACTCTCCCGTGAGATTGCAGTTCCCACAATCAATTTCTTTGGCGTATGGAGCGGATGCATCTTTTTGCCAGAAAAAGGTAACATTGCTCAAAGTTTGACCACATTTCGGACAGGTGGTTTGATATTGAGCGGTTAGTTGGAGTTCGAGTCGTTCGTCTCCACGCTTAAGGGCACCCAACTCGGAAAGGGCAGCCGTTATTTCTGCAAGAGATGGCGCAGCACAAATGACTTCGTATAGCCTTGCAAGAATTGGGTTATTACAGGCAACAAAAACACGATACCCATGCTGAGCCAAATCTATTGCGGCCATGGGATGACTGCCTATAGGTTCTAGAATCCAACCATCGACGATTCCGCTTTCTTTTAACATGGATGGTAATATTCCAGGTTGGTACGGTGGCAAATATCGTTCCAATGGGGTATTAGAAGAAGGTTCCTGTCCTGAAAAAAAGGGGGGAAAGTTAGGAATCATTTAAATTCAGTATAGTGAAAATCAGGGATTTCACAAGAGATAAAGATGATAGCAGAGAGAGTGCTTAAAATAGTCCATTCAGGCTCTGATGGACTTACCCCAATAAAAAGGACACATAGTTAAGGAGATTGATAATATTTTTCCTCAAACATCACCGGGGAAAGATAT
>PHBZ01000031.1 GCA_002840755.1 Chloroflexi bacterium HGW-Chloroflexi-10
ATCTTTCCCCGGTGATGTTTGAGGAAAAATATTATCAATCTCCTTAACTATGTGTCCTTTTTATTGGGGTAAGTCCAATTAAAACCTTAATCATTTATCAGGTTCTTCCCTATACAAAACATTAAACAAGGAGTAATGGGCAGTCTGTGTCTGCCCATAAGACTCAACCCTTCTTTTTGATAAGTTGCAAATATCATTTATAATTGCAGCACTTTGCAGCTTCAATATTACGATTCTTATTTGAACCCGAGGCAAAATTTATGATACCCGCTCCAAATTATCCGTATGCATTTATTGACCACATTATCATCTCCGAGGAAGAAATCCGCCAGCGTGTGGATACCCTCGGCGAGCAAATTACCAATGACTATAAAGATTCCGACAAATTAGTCCTCTTGGGTTTGTTGCGTGGCAGTGTAATGTTTGTCACCGATCTGATGCGCAAAGTAAGGCGCCCTCTCACAATGGATTTCATGTCGGTTTCCTCTTATGCCGGTAGCACGTCCAGTGGTTTTGTGCGGATCGATTCGGATCACAAATCCAATATTCATGGCTGGGATGTAATCCTCATTGATGATATTGTCGATACCGGTTATACCATCAATACGGTACGCAAACTGTTAATGGATCGCAACCCGCGCAGCTTAAAAACCTGTGCCTTGCTGGACAAAGTAGAACGCCACAAAGTTGAAATTGATATCGATTACCTGGGCTTCTCTATACCGGATTACTTCGTGGTTGGTTATGGGTTGGATATTGATGAAAAAGGGCGTAACCTGCCCTATATTGCCTCGGTGAATCTGGAGAGGTATCAGGATCTCTACGGAAAAAGTTAATCCTTAATCTGGGTAGAACTTCTTCTGCAATAAATCTATTGAATTTAAACGGTTAGCACCAGCTCCGTTTAGTTTCTAACCCGCATTTTTTTCACAAGCGGTTGGCCAATCATCATCAGCACATAAACGCTGCCCGCTACCAGAATAATGGTTGCGCCGGATGTAAGATTAAGAAAATACGAGAGAAACAAACCGGCTGTGGAAAAAACAATTCCCAGTACAGTCGCTGCAACCATAATCTTCTTAATATCCTTGAACAGCATGGCACTGATCGAAGCTGGAATGGTGAGCAGGGCAATCACCATGATCAAACCGACCACGCGCATCAACATTACCACACTGAAACCAATCAAACCCATTAAGAGCATATAAATCCAATCCACCGGTACATTTTCCACGGTGGCAAATTGCTCATCAAAGGATACGGCCAGTAATTCTTTGAAAAATAGATACACCAAAACAACGATAACCAGATTCATTACCAGCATCACAATCAAATCACTTGCCGGTACCGCCAGAATACTGCCAAAAAGGTAACTCATTAAATCGGCTTTGTAACCCGGAGTCAAATCCAAAAACAGGATTCCCACTGCCATACCAATCGCCCACATCACCCCAATAATTGAGTCGGCCCGCTCCCGCGTTTTACGCTGCACAAAGCCCATAGCAAAAGCGGATAAAAGGCTAAACGAAACAGCACCAAACACCGGATTCAGCCCCAAAAAATAAGCAAGACCTATGCCTCCATAGGCTGCATGCGCAACACCGCCAGAGATGAAAACAATGCGTTTCACCACGACAAAAGTACCAATGATGCCGCAAGCGATGCTCACCAGTAACCCGGCCAATAAGGCATTCTGCATAAATTGGTATTGAAGTGCTTCCAATATCGCCTGAAACATCAATCTGCCTCCTCATGCTGCGGAAATACCCGGTGTGGCAATCCGTGGGCTATCAAATCGACCGGACATTGATAGGTCGCTTCCAACATTTCGGCGGTTATTACCCGGCTGCCGTGGTAATGCAGTTTGCGGTTAATGCATCCAACTGTTTTGGTGTAAGAGGATACAGCGCTCATGTCATGAGTTATTAATAAAATCGTTATTGTTTCATTCAATCGATTTAAGAGCTCAAAAATTGAATTGGAAATTTGCGGATCAACATTGGAGGTAGGCTCATCTAATAACAGAACTTCCGGTTCAGAGGCCAGAGCACGCGCAATATACACCCGCTGGCGTTGACCACCGGATAAATCACCAATCGAACGTTGGCGAAAGTCTATCATTTCCACATTCAGAAGTGCCTGGTTTACCAGTGCGTCATCCTCGGCATTAAACCGTTTTAACATGCCGCGTTTCGCCAGGCGTCCCATCCGCACCACATCCCAAACCGAGATGGGAAAATCGCGGTCAAACTCCACCAACTGCGGTACGTATGCCAGATATTGACGGCCAAGTTTCACCGGAAGTCCTTTAATTCTAATCGTCCCACGATACGGTTCAATTAAACCCAACAAGGCTCGGATTAATGTGGTTTTTCCTCCCCCGTTCGGTCCAATCAACCCGATAAAATCATTCTTCTGGACCGTTAAATTAATATCCTCCAGCACTGTTTCACGTTCGTAACCAGCCCACATGTTGCGAATTTCAATTAAATGGGGAGAAGATTCTGATACAGACATGCTTTTTCTTTCTCTTTAATACTACCAAAAAAACACCGGTAAATTAATTTAAAAATACTTCATAATAAATGTGGGCTTACTTAAATAAGATTGTACTACCACTTCTATCATCCATGGTTTTTATATTTTTGCCTATTGCATAGTTTCAGCTAAATTTTTCGCCATTTCACGCATATTATTCAACCAATCCGCGCTTAGAATATCAATCGGCACAACCGAGCCGTCAATCTCTTTGGCAATTGTTTCAGCTGAGCGCGTGCTGAATTCTTTTTGTACAAAAATCACCTTGATGCCTTCCGCTTGGGCTTCATCTATCAAGGCTGCCATTTCTTGCGCGCTGGGTTCAGTACCTTCAATTTCGATGGAGATTTGTTCCAATTCATAATCATGCGCAAAATATCCCATCGCCGGATGAAAGATCATGAAATTCCGGTTTTGTATGGGGGCTAATTCAGCTTGAATTTCTTGATCCAATTGATCGATATCGGCTAAAAAGGAGTTCAGGTTTGTCTGATAGGTTTCCGCATTTTCCGGATCCAATTCACTAAGCCCAGCAGCGATATTTTGTGCCTGCACCTTTACAGCCCGTGGAGAAAGCCATACATGTGGATCCAGTTCACCCCCCTGGTCTTCCTCTTCAAGCACCTCTTCGCCTTCGTGGTGATGCTCCGGCATTGCCAGCAATTCGAATCCTGCAATCGTATCGTATATTTTCAGCTCAGGATTGCCTGCGGTGAATTTATCCATCCAATTTTTTTCAAATGGAAATCCGATAGTGAAGTAAGCCAGAGAATCACTCACCATTTTCATTTTTTCAGGTGTAGGCTCATAATTTTCAGCGCTCTGACCTGGATCAACCATCACTTTAATTTCAAACAGATCACCGGCAATGCGTTCCACAAAATATTGCTGGGGCAAAATACTGACAATGACAATTTTCTTGGCTGCTGCATCAGAAGTCTTTTGCGGCACACAAGCACTTAACAGAATAATACCAATTATGCTCAACCCAATAATCAGGTTTATTTTTTTCGTCATAATTCTTGCTCCTTTATTGAAAATGATTTTCAATTTCAATAAAGATTGTAATCGCCCTCTACAGAATTGTCAATCAACAGCCTGTACAAGAAAAAAGCGGCTGTTAATCCGCCTTGGTTAAACGTTTTGTAACCTTCATGACCTGTTCTCTGAACGCCAGATCGTAGGATAAACGTGAGGAAGGCACAGCCTGTTTCCTTTCAAAGTACTTTCCGCTTATTTCTGCCACTTCCTGCGAGACCGCCAGAAAAATAGGCGTCTCAGCGCCTACCGAAAGATCATCACCGGTCATATTAAAACCAGCGGTAAGCATCTTGGTGGAAATAACGCCAGGATGAAGTGCATTCACCGTAATACCGCTGCCTTGCATTTGGTCTGCTAAATCATACGTGAAATAGATCAACATCAACTTGGAATCTGCATATGCCTTATAGCCATCATACTCTTTTTCACCATGCAAATCATCAAAATTAATCCTTCCTCGTTTATGAGCTACCGAACTGACATTCACCACACGCGCCGGCGCGCTTTTTTTTAACAAATCCAACAATCCAACGGTTAGAACATAAGGCGCAAGGTAGTTAACAGCAAGACTTAATTCATAACCATCCTGGCTGGTTCGGCGTGTAGTATTGAATACACCGGCATTATTAATAATCACATCTAGTCGAGGAAATCTAAGATAAATTTCAGCTACCATCCTACGTACCTGTTTCTGGGAAGAAAGATCGGCAGAAATTTCCTCCAGACTGGCATTCTCAATTCGGTTGGATAAATCTTCAGCCACCGCCCGAACACGATCCGGGCTGCGGCCATGCAAAATTACCCGATACCCCATCCGCGCCAACTCATATGCGGTTTGTTTACCAATCCCATCCGTGGAGCCGGTAACCAAAACTGTTTTATTCACCATTCATATACCTTTCCAATCTCAACTTCCTGATAGTATATCTGCTATCCCAAACAAAAAATTAATCGCGTCAAAGGTTCACTTCCCAAATAAGAGAAATGGGTCGCACTCTCCGGTTTCTTAAAATCGAAATTTCAATCTTAATCCAGATTTTACGATACTCCCTGGTAATAGTGGTTTACAATAGGGGAAGTTATTCTCTTTATGTTTGGAATACTCAGGCATGCAACACCTTTCCACCCAGAATACATTTTCCAGCCATGCAATCCCCTGTTGGACTTGGCTAAGTCCAACAGGTAGTTTTACTTGCTCAGTGGAATGTATCAACGAAACGATCTATCATGTTTTCTTCAAGGGAAAATTTCAGCCATCTTTTACGGTTGAATTCTTCAATCAATTGCCCATTTTTTTTCAACAGGTGCAAAATCAGAATAAACCTTATCAACTGTTGGTTGATTTATCAAACATCACTGGGAATTATCCAATTGAACGTAGTACCTTGTTTAAGATTTCCAGTAGTTTTCTTGCAAAAGCAGATACGATCGTGTGCTATCAGGTTTCACCTTACCTTAAAAATTTATTACAGTTATTGCCTCAGTTCGATTCAGCTATAAAATCAATCCACTTTGTAGAGTCTTTCGAGCAAGCCATATCCAAAATGGGACAACAATCACAGGATACTTTCCACTATGACCAGGAGATAACCTTTGAATGCGATAAAGTCAAAGTGTTGCAACAAATTGCCAGCATGATCTGGACAGCCGATATCGACACACTGGATATCGTCATCCCGGAAACCCAAAACAGCTCAGATATAAGTTTTTTACTCCTAATGCTGCAAAAAGAGCTTCAAATGATCCGTTTGGGATACCCGCAAAGCCGTGAACAACTGCAAAAAATTCATCAATCTCTGGAAAACCAGGTCCAACAGCGTACTTTCGAATTGACAAATGAGATCCAGCAGCGCAAAGAATTGGAGAAGACCTTACGCCAAAGCGAGTTGCGTTACCGTGCGGTAGCCGAAGCTATTGCTGATTATGCCTGTTCCGTAATTTTTAATAAGGATGGCAGCACATATTGGGAGTGGGAATCCGTTCCCTATCCGGATATCACCGGATATACCCATGAGGAAATTCGTCAGATGGGTGGCACAATGGCCATCATACACCCGGATGACCATCACGTTATAGCCATTCGCAAAGAAATGAATAAATTGGGCAAAGCAGATGTAAATGAGTACCGCATCATTACCAAAAGCGGCGAAACTCGCTGGCTGAGAGACTACACACTGCCTGTCTGGAACGAAGAAAATACGCGTGTGGACCGTATTTATGGCGCCACCCAGGATGTAACAGACCGGAAAATCATCGAAGAGAACGCGCGTGAATCGCTGCACATGGCCGAATTTCTCCGCTCGGCTGCCTTAGCCATGACGAGCAGTCTGAATCTTCAGCATGTGCTCGATCAATTATTGAAACAAACCCAAAGCCTGGTCTCTTCAGCTTATATTGAAATTTTGTGGTTGGAAGATAATAAAATTAGTATCATCCGGCATTCTCTAACAAATGCGGTTTCAGCTGTAGCATTCTTGCCAACCCCTATAGAAGCATACCCTTGCCTGATAGAGGTTATTCAAAGTGGAAAAACGTATCACGAACCTTTTTTGTCCGCAGAAACCAGGATACCCACCCTATTTCCAAACAATAAAGAACAAACCTGGCTGTGTGCTCCACTACGTACCGGAGAAAAACTTTTTGGCTTCATTTCACTCTTTCGCAGCCAGCAATCCCCATTCAATGATCAGCAAGTCCGCCACCTGGATATTTTTGCCAATCAGGCCGGCCTGGCTTTAGAAAATGCGATCCTCTTTGCAGAAGTTAACCGGATAGCACAACTGGATCCTTTAACTGAGACTTACAATCGCTGGTATTTTTTCCAGGTGGCTGAAAAAGAATTTCAAACCTCCAAAAACAAACTTACACCTCTGGCTGCGATTATGTTCGATCTGGATAAATTTAAACAAATTAATGACCTGTATGGGCATCGCGCAGGTGATCACGCCTTAAGATTTATGACACAAATATACTTCTCCAACTTACGCACAAAAGATATTTTTTGTCGGTATGGTGGTGATGAATTCATTATCTTGTTACCCAATACCCAAAAAACGAAAGCAATTTCAATTGCCCAACGTTTACAAAAAAGCTTAAGAGAACGGCCTCTTCTTTGGCAGGGTCAGGAAATACCTCTTTCTATCAGTGTTGGGGTTGCCATTAATTATCCCAGAATCACAACCTTAGACCAATTATTGGACGAAGCCGATCAGGGCTTATACCGTTCCAAACGCCAGGGTGGCAATCAAATCTATTGTATGGAAGAATAGTTAAGGGGTAGGAGTAAATGAAGAAATAGTCTCCATTGTGACAGTATTTGTCCATGTCGGTAATGGCGTTGCTGTAATAATATAGACAAATATTTTGGGAACCCAACCATGTCGTCCCTCTGCATCAACCACTTCTACCCATACCAAATTCTGAAATACCGTTTCACCAGGCAAAATAGTCAATAGTTGATTTTGTGTCAAAGTACTGATCACCGGTCCACCAGGCGATTGGTAAATTCGCATGAGAGGTAAAATGGTAGATAACACCTTTGCTTGAGCCGGTGAAGGTGTATAGGTTGGTGTCCGGGTTGGCAGCGGGGTAAAAGTGGAGGTAGCGGTTTGCGTAGCAGTTGCGGTAGATGTAAATGTTTGGGTAGGGGAAGGTCCCATTGTGGCTGTTCGTGTCATTGTCGGTGTAAATGTAGGCGTTGGCGGGATCAGCGGATCAAGTTGTTCAGCAAAAATCTGATTTACACGCAACGAAACTGATTGATTCAATCCCCCCACAATCGACTCCTGCAATGCTACTACCTGTTCATATTTCAATAAATTACTGGTGCGAATAGTTAAAATAACATTCAGTGTTTCATTTTCCCGAACCGATTGGATATCAACCAGATCAGCATTCTGCAGTTTATCTACTTCACTGCTGATAACCGCACTTAATTCGCGATTCTGTGAAGCTTGCTGAACAAATTGAATACTGAAATATGTTAATGGCACTAGCAGCAACACGATCAAAAATGCTGATAACTGCAAACTGGGGGGAAGTTTTCTGTTGCCTTCCGCTGGTAATGGATTAAACCCCCGCAAAAAGAAAACCAATGCAGAAGCAAAAGCAATAGTGATCGCATTGGTGATAAATAATAAAAAAGCACCGCCAGCTACATCCCAGCGCTGTAAAGCCAGGCCAACTCCCACGGTGCACAATGGCGGCATTAAGGCTGTCGCAATCGCCACACCCGGCAATGCAGCCGAGAGCTTTACCTCCGTAAGTGCATAGGAAGCTGCAAAACCACCGGCTAACGCCACCAATAGATCAATCGGGCTGGGATGAGTTCGTGAAACAACTTCAGCAGGTAATTCCTGAAAGGAAACAAAAGGAAGATAAGTGTTTACTAAGGTTAGCAAAGCCGAAAGTACAATCGCCAGGGCAGCGCCGATTATCAAAGCAAAAAAAGAAGTTTTTAAAAGTGAATCGCGCCCAATTACTGACGCTAACCCTATCCCGATAATCGGAGACATTAATGGGGCCACCAACATGGCGCCAATAATCACTGCTGGAGAATTTGTAATCAAACCAAGCGTTGCAATACTTCCGGAAAGAACCACCAGCAGAAAATAATCAAAACCTGCCGAAGAAGATTCGGAAATATCCAGAATAATTTCCCGTCGTTGTTCAAAAGGGATTTTTCGAATGAGAGACCTGATACGATCAAGAAAAGTCATGTTTGATGTGATGAGCCTTTATTATTATTATTTTCAGCAGGTACCATTCATACAGGTTTTTGCCAGATACATACCCGGTTGCGGCCGGATTGTTTGGCTTCATACATAGCCTTGTCCGCACAATCCATCAACAAATCCAAACTTTGGGTATTTTCATCCATCTCGGCCACACCCATACTAATACTGATAAATGGTTCAAATCCGGAAATTTCAAATGGATTCGCGTTTACTTTCTCACGTATACGCTCAGCAGCCTGAAACGCTTTTTCCAGGTTGGACTCGACTAATAAAATAACAAACTCCTCGCCCCCATATCGCGCAAATATATCTGAACTGCGCAATTCTTTTTGCACACGCTTAACAAACTCTATCAATACCTGATCCCCAACACCATGCCCATACCGATCATTAACTTTCTTAAAATGATCAATATCCAACATAATAATAGAGAGCGGACTTTGATACCGCCGGCTGCGTTCTAACTCTTTTTGAGCCAATTCGTAAAAATAACGCCGGTTATGTACTTTCGTTAACGAATCCTCGGTGGCCAATTGTTGCGCCTTTTCATACAATCTGGCGTTCTCTATCACAATAGCGGCTTCATCAGCAAAAGTTTGGGCTAAAAGTGTGTCATCCGCTTGGTAAGTTCCCGGTGAAAAACTGTCAATAGTCAGAAATCCAATAAACTGTCCATGACGCACGAGGGGTACGCCCATCCAACTTCGAACCAAATCCGCCCCTTCCCAACGTTCAAATCGAGGGTCATGCTGTGCATCTTCCAGAACGATCGCTTCGCCGTGTTCCTGAATCATCCGCAATAATGGATTAGTCGCCGGAAATGTCCTGTTGATCAAACGGGATGTATCGTTAAATCCGCGTGCGGCCGCTACCCGAATTAAATCATTTTCTGTCAAATACAGTGTAGCACTGTCATACTCAATTACCTTTTTTAAGATAACCAGGATACTGCGCAATACTTGGGCCAGTTCCAGTTCAGAGGAAAGTTCAGACATCGCTTCACGTAATGCTGCCGCCTGGTGGCGTTCGCGATCCGCGGTTTGTTCAAGTTGAACACGGTCAGAAATATCGGTAATATAGCCTTCTACCGCAACTACTTCACCATTTTTGTTATAAATGGCCTGTCCCTTTTCCCACACCCATTTCATCTCACCCTTCGCAGAATAAATCCGATAAGCTTGTTTAAAACCTCTCTGGTTGGCAAAGGCATTCTGAATACTCTGCCATATCTTCATACGATCATCCGGATGGATAATAGATCCGTAAGAAATTTTCTGATTGTTTATCAAATCTTCCGGTTCATACCCTAAAAGTTCTTTACAGCCTTCACTGACAAACTCCATCGTCCAATCGGGATCATTCGCACAGCGATACGCCATTCCAGGCAAATTGCTCAACAAAGTACGTAATTGGCGTTGATTTTCTTCAATTTGAATTTCAGAACGTTTACGACCAGAGACATCTTTAATAATATTGACTACATAATTTTTGGATATCCTGATAGTTTCCGATAGAAGCCACTTGGGTTCACCGCTGGTCACCAGGGTAGAAAATACTTCTTCTTGAGAGCTTTCTCCTGTTAAAAAACAGGAGCGTATCCGCTCAATCATATCCGGTCGTTCTTTAAAAAATGCATCGACGCTTTTGCCAACCCAATCCTTTATCTTTACAGGTGACATCTGTTCAACCGCCCGGTTAAAATCCTTTAATCGGATAGTCCCATCCGCAGCTTGATGCCATAGCAAAGCCGAATCTTGAATGTTGTTAAAGAAATTTTGGAATACGCTTTCACTCTCATTCAAAGCCAATTTCTGGAGTCTGGTCTCAGAAACATCACGACAAACAATCAATACCCCGGCTGCCTTACCGTTGATGCCCATTACCGGAGAACTATGGTATTCATACCAGATCGGCTCGCAATTAGGAATCTCATAATAGCGCTCTAATGTGGTGTTTTTTCCGGATAAAGCTATTTTGCATTGTTGCAAAATAATCTTATTATCTTCCGGAATGATCATATAATCAAAAATCAGAGAACCTGTCACCACCGGTTTCTTGAATAAAACTTGAGAGCGCATATCGGCAGCCTTGTTATATGCTTGGATGCGATAGTCGAGATCGACAAAAACCACCATATCTTCCATGCTGTCCAACAATGACCATGATTCAATCGGATCATATCCCCTGGTTTGTTGGTTTCCCTCCTGGCTAAATACCAACAAAAAAGTGTCATTCCATTGAAAACAATCTCGAAGATTGAGCTGCCGCTCGCCTTGTTTTTCATTAAAACAGAATTGCAGCACTTTTTCATTCTGTTTTCGGCTGCAAATCTCATCTTTCGCAACCGTCCATTCTGGTAAAATAACTGATAGTGGTAAAGCTTTTAAGGTTTCCCATTCCATTTGAGAAAAATGGAGAAATTCAGAATTGGCGTAAAAAATTTCTCCACTAGTGCCAACCATTAGGATCAGCTCATGGAGATTATCAAAAAGGGGAAATAACCGTGGCAACTCACTTCCCACAGCATTGGAAAAATTATCCATAATAATTTATTATATATGAAGCGTTCATTAGAGATATAGATTATATAACGATATTAAAGGGAAAAACAATAACCCCAATAGCAAATGCAGGTAAAATAGATTTCAGCATGGATATTGATACCAATTCTATCTCCCATACCCGCAAATCCATCACCAGACAACTGGGTTGGAACCGTACCAGTTACGTTATGATGAGTCTTTTCTTTGTGCTTATCCTGATTATCGGGTATGTCTGGTGGCCTCTGCTGCAAGCCTATCTGGATACCTACAATCCGGATTATCCTTTCTGGGTTCAATTCGATTGGTTATTGTTATGGGACTTTTTATTGATGTCATTGTTAATCATGGCCGGCGCGGACCTAAAAAAAGACATCCCCATTATTCTGGTTGGTTTCGCCGGTGGCATGGTGATTGAGAGCTGGGGTACCCAAACCAATCTCTGGTTTTATTACACGTATGAACGACCACCGTTATGGATCATTCCCGCCTGGCCAATTGCCAGCCTGGCCATCGACCGGCTCTTTCATTTTATGTATAAACAATCTTTTTGGCTTAAAGATCAATGGATCAAGCGTCTGTATTGGGTCATTTTTGGCGGCTTTTATGCGTACCTATGGATTTTCGTCTGGCCAACCATCGATAAATCTTTAACAATCATGGCTATACTACTGTGTACATTTTTAATCCTCACCCCTGTAAATTATCGCGCCATGTTAATTACCTTTATCGCTGGGTCTGCGTTGGGATACTTCCTGGAACTATGGGGAACCACCCGCTATTGCTGGATCTATTACACCCTGCAAACACCGCCATTTTTCGCCGTATTAGCCCACGGTATGGCCGCGGTTGCCTTCTGGCGGGTGGTGCAATTATTCTGGATTTTTTGGCCTAAATTTATCGCTGTGTTTGGAACCCAAAAGAATCCGGTTCCTGCCCAAAGCAAGAGTCTTCCCAATAGTCAACAGGATTAAAAAACAGCAGGGATTTTCCTGCTGTTTTTTATAATGCCTGTGGTCTGCGCTTTCCTTTTCAAGAATAAAGGCGCAATTTGTGACCGTGGCGGGCAGAGTGTTTACACACACAAAAAGTGTTTATTCGTCCTGTTTGGGGGTAATATCCTGTGCGGTCGACTCAATAAACGAAGGCTGTACCGGAGTGAGAATCCACAACAGCAAATACACCAGGATGCCGTTACCGCCGAGGAAAAACAGGAGTACGAAGATGAGCCGTACAACAGTCACATCCAAACCAAAATAATCTGCCAAACCGCTGCAAACCCCAGCGAACATTTGTTGATTTGTATTACGATACAATTTTTTGTTATTCATTATTTAATCTCCTTTGTGAATATATACGAGCAAGCCTCAAAAAAGTTGCGCTCTCAGGGGAAAAATTACGAAAATCACTGAATGTGAATTTTTATTGTTATTAAACAGAATACATACTTGTAAAGTCCCGTAAATATCATTATACTTTTAAGTGGCTGGTGGTTTTACCAGATTGGAGGTTTATGAGTGTACAAGTTGTACCTTTGGAAGTCCCTAGTTTAAAAAACGCCTGTGTTCAGCAGTTGGAAGCCCTGATTCTCAGCGGAGAACTGAAAATCAATGAAAAACTTCCATCAGAACGTGACCTGGCTGCCAAACTACAGATCAGCCGGCCAGTACTGCATGAAGCACTGGTAGATTTGGCCGCCAAGGGATTGGTGCGGATCGAGGCGCGTCGCGGTGTATTTGTCAACGATTATCGCACTCATGGTTCCTGCGCCTTATTATCCTCTCTGCTCGCCTTTCACGAGAATAAACTCGACACCAATTTTGAAAACAGCCTGCTGGAGATGCGCTTTTTGGTGGAAGTGGAAACCGCCGGTCTGGCTGCTGAACGTAGTACAGCCAAATCTCGCAAACCACTCGCAGAAATCATTAGCAAAGAAGCTAACTACCAACAGTTAACATTAATCGAACTGGTGGAGTTAGACTTTGATTTCCACCTGCAAATAGCTATTCTTTCAGAAAACCGCATGTACCCTCTCATTCTTAATTCATTTAAAGGGGTTTACACCCATTTCACCCGCGCTTTTTACCGGCAGTACCACAACAGTCCTATCCTGGCAGATGTCTTTGCATTTCATCGTGACTTATATACCGCTATTAACATGCAGCATGCTGAGGAAGCTCGTCTGGTGATGAAAGCCATGCTTGCGCATGGTGAACGATTCCTTAAAGGAGAAATGTCATGAGTATGAATGTTATCCGGGAACAACCCAGATATCGGGTCAAAACACCCTATCGGTTAAGTCCGCGCATTCAATGGCTGCGGGATTATTACTTTACGGGTGTGAAAAGAAAATGGAATAATGAATTCACAGCCTGGACCACCGGTACGCCCTGGGATCTTCAATACGATGAACTTACCTTCTATATTGTGCCGGAGACATATGCATTCCTGCCAACCTTTCGTTCCTCCTTCCAACAAACAGCCCGCCCGGTAAAGTTGGATCCCGAATTCTGGCAATGGAGCATGGTAGAAAGAAGATCTTGGTTCCTCCGTGAAGTCATGGTCAATTATCTGCCGCAGGAAATTCTTCCAGGCGATTTATTGGCTGGTGCACGTTTTAATGTACAGACCTCAGCCTGTTTAACCGCAAAGGAAACCCGTGAACGAGATCGGTTGGTGCTGGATAAGGATGGTGCCCGGGCAGCGATATTGTGGTTCCACAATCATGGTTTTGGCAATACCGGAGCCACCAGTGGGCATCTCATTCCGGATTATGCAAAAATACTGAAAACCGGTTGGCGCGGGGTCTTCGAAGAAATCCAGCAAGCCTACGAAAAACTCACTCCGGCCGAACAACAAGGCCCGCGAGGTGCTCAATTGCGTGCCATGCGAACCGCTAGCACCATGCCGCGCGATTTGGTCCAACAATACGCCCGTGTTTGCCGCCAACTGGCCCAGCAAGAAAAAGACCCAACCCGCGTAGATGAATTTATCACTATGGCTGCCAACCTGGATATTGTTCCTTGGGAAGCGCCAAAGGATTTCTGGCAGGCATTACAGGCCCTCTGGATCACTCACATGCTGGTGATTTCTGATGAAAATTACCCCGGTCCAGGCACATCCTTTGGCCGAATGGATCAGTACCTCTATCCTTACTGGCAGGCTTCCCGCCAGGCAGGTATGGATGTTGAATTTGGCAAAGAGCTTATGAAATGTTTTTGGGTTAAGTGCAACACCGCCTATGACGCTATGATCCGCACCGGGGGTAACCAGGGCATCACTGCCGGATATGGCCAGTTACTCACCCTGTCCGGTATGGGCGCATCAGGTAAAGACCTCACCAATGAACTTACCTTCGCTATCCTGGAAGTGATTGATGAGATGAGTCCCATACTGGAACCCAAACC
The DNA here is from genome assembly GCA_002840755.1 of Chloroflexi bacterium HGW-Chloroflexi-10. Lineage (GTDB taxonomy): Bacteria > Chloroflexota > Anaerolineae > Anaerolineales > Anaerolineaceae > UBA6170. The sequence goes on from PHBZ01000031.1 coordinate 14,263, forward strand.
CAACGTGCGTCTGCACCGCAACACACCTGCCGAACTGTATGAAAAAGTGATTGATATGGTTGCAGACAGTCAGGGTGCTCCCTTTCTGCTCAATTTTGATGAACGCTCGATGGCAGGCATGCTGCGGCAGGCTGCTAAAAGTGGAAAGAGCGACCTGATCAATGAAAACAATGTTTTCGATTATGCACCGGTAGGTTGTTTGGAAAACACCATGGCCGGTAATGATCGCTCTGGTACTGTGGATTGCAACCTCAACCTGCTCAAAGCTGTGGAACTGGTATTGGCTCAGGGCTGCGACCTGCTGCCCTTCATCGATCCTATGACCGGAAAAACCGAGAAAAACCAGCGTTGGGGACCGGATACGGGGGATCCGCGCAGCTTCCAAACCTGGGAAGACTTCTGGGCAGCCTATGCCGCTCAGACACGCTTTATTATTCAAAAAATAGTCGAAGTTTACGAAAAATCTGAAGCCGTACGCGCTAAATTCTCACCCACACCATATCTCTCCTGCCTAGTGGGCGGCTGCATTGAAAAAGGTATGGATGTTACCCAGGGCGCTGCCGAGCTCTCCTATGTCACCATTGAAGCTGTCACCTATGCCACCACCGTCGATTCACTTCTGGCAGTCAAATACTTGGTTTTTGACCAGAAAATTTGCAGCATGGATCAACTCATCCAGGCGTTGAAGGACAACTGGATCGGTCATGAGGTATTGCAGGCGCGTGCTGTCAACAAAGCCCCCAAGTATGGCCGTGATGATGAAGAAGCTGATGCCTTCGCCTTGAAGGTGATGGAGCTGTGGTCCGAAGAGACCTGGAAGTACAAAACAAAAAGCACAGGGCGCCAGTTCCGTCCGGGAATGCTCAGTTGGAATTATTGGATTTCGGATGGTTTTATCTTGGCAGCCAGCCCGGATGGACGTCCCAAAGGAAAGTTCCTTTCCAACGCCTTATGTCCTTCCAACGGCGCCGATATTCACGGACCCACAGCCAATGTTAATTCGGTAGGTACGGTTCTGGGTGGCAAATCTGCTCAGGGAGATTGGCAGGAATTTGTCAACCTGCTCCCTAATGGTGGCAGTCACACCATTACCTTTAACCCTTCCATCTTACGCGACCCGGAACACAAACAAAAATTTAAGGGATTCCTGCAAAGTTATGTAGAAAATGGCGGCACTGCCCTGCAAATCAATATTCTTGATGCAGACATGCTGCGTGATGCGCAGCAAAACCCGGACCAGTACCGCCACCTGCTGGTGCGCGTTACTGGTTACAACGCCTATTTCACCACCATTGGCAAAGAGTTACAGGATGAGATTATCCTGCGTGAATCGCACTGTATGTAAGGAATCCACAACCCATGTCCGAAACCGTTACGCTGCTCCACTATCAACGTCTATCTACCGAAGACGGCCCGGGTATTCGTACTACGGCTTTTCTGAAAGGCTGCCCGCTAAGCTGTGCCTGGTGCCATAACCCGGAAAGTATCCAAATGCAGCCGCAAATTCAATGGGTTGAAAACCGCTGTCTGGGGTGTTTAACCTGTATCGAAACCTGCCGGCAGCAGGCACTGACCCGGGAAAACAATTGCTTGCAGATTAATCGGAATCTCTGCCTGGGGTGTGGCGAGTGCGCCGCTGTATGCCCGGCCAATGCGTTGGAAATCTTAGGGCAAGAAGTTGCACTTGACCAGTTCATCCACGATCTGCTCAAAGATCAGGTTTATTTTGAAAAATCCAGTGGTGGCGTCACCCTCTCCGGTGGTGAACCCACCATGCAATCCGGTTTTGTAGACGTAGCTTTACAAATTTTGAAAACCAATCATGTGCAGACCGCCCTGGATACCTGTGGCTTTTGCTCTCAGACCACACTGGAGAAATTATTGCCCAATGTGGATATCCTCTTATACGATCTGAAACTGATCGACACCGGTTTGCACAGGCAGTACACCGGGCAGCCCAATGAGATAATCTTGCAAAATTTGCGCTTCGTTCAAAAATGGATCATCCAGCATCCCGGTCAGATCACCTTATGGATTCGCACGCCGCTGATCCCCGGTGCCACTGCCACCCGTGAAAACTTGAGTGGCATTGCAAAATTGCTGGTTGAGTTTGGATCGGAAAAGATTGCGCGCTGGGAACTGTGTGCCTTTAATAATCTCTGTCAGGATAAATATACGCGCCTGGATGAAGAATGGCAGTACACCGGACGCACCCTCATGTCGGCGCGTGAACTGGAACAGTGTAAAACCTGGGTGATCGAAGCAGGCTTCCCCTCAGATAAAGTATGGTCAACCGGCGCCAGCCGTGTTGAATTGCAATAAGGAGAAAACAAAATGGAATGGTCCTATTCGGCTTTTTCACAGGAAGATATTCAGCAATTTACAGCGCCAATGAAAGTGGGCTTGCTGGCATGTGTCAGCCCGCAGGGGGAACCGCACATCAGCCTGATTTCATCCTTGATGGCTGCCAACCCCAACCAGGTGATCTGGGGTCAATTCACCGAAGGGTTATGCAAGCAGTATGTTCAGGAAAACCCAAAAACCGGCTTTATGATCATGAGTCTGGATAAAGATGTCTGGATGGGTCAGGCAGCCTGGACACATACTCAAACAAGCGGTGTAGATTATGACCGTTACAACAACCAGCCCATGTTCCGCTATAATGCCTATTTTGGCATCCATACAGTGCATTATATGGACTTGGTTGGGCAAAACGGCAAATGCGCGCTGCCGATGAATGCCATTATAGCTGCGGCAGTAAAAACCCTGTTGGCTAAAATCAGTCTGTCAAAACCGCCAAAAGAACGGGTGATGAACCCCTGGACGCAGAAATTCCTGGGAAAAATAGATGGTCTTAAATTCTTAGCCTATATCGACCCGCAAGGTTACCCGGTGGTCTTTCCCATAATCCAGGCGCAAAGTGCTAACCACAGCCAGATTCTTTTTTCTGCCTCAGTCTTCCCGGAATACCTGCACGCCATTCCGGCAGGAGCGCGGGTTGCCATCTATGGTATGGCGCTCACCATGGAAACAGTGTTGACCCGCGGCACCTTCCGTGGATTGGAACGCAGAATGGGTGTCTTGAGCGGACTGGTGGATGTCGATTGGGTCTATAATTCCATGCCGCCAGTTGCCGGTCAAATTTACCCGCCTCTTCCATTGGAAACTGTAAAAGAATTTTAAGATAATTTATCCGGATTCCTGAGAACCCAACCCAGGTACCAGGAATTAGATTAAAGCAAACCCAATTCCTGCGCTTTTAAGATGGCCTGCGTGCGGTCGCGTACATTGAGCTTGGCAATCAGGTTCGAAACATGGTTTTTTACCGTACCCTCGGTAATAAATAATGTTTGGGCAATCTCCTTATTCGATGAACCCCGCGCCAGCAGTTTAAGTACATCCATTTCCCGCTCGGTCAGTGGCTCTGGCAAAAATGGCTGAACCTGTCCCGGCATAGTTTGCGGACCGGTGGCCAGGCGTGAAAATTCTGATAAAACCTTACGGGTGATGCTGGGTTGAATCAACGCTCCGCCTGCGGCAACGGTGCGCACGGCTGCTGCAATCTCCTCACTGCTGATATCTTTAAGAAAATAACCGCGTGCGCCGGCCTTTAGACCCTCAAAAACATATTCATCATCATCAAAAGTGGTCAGAATAATAATCCCCATTCCCGGAAACTTTTGAATAATCTCACGGGTAGCCTGAACACCATCCATTTCCGGCATACGAATATCCATCAAAATGACATCCGGTTTGAGCTGTTCCGCTTTAACCAACGCTTCCCGTCCATTGGCGGCGTGTCCAATCACATGCAGATCTTCTTCCATCTCCAAAAGATATTGAAATCCCTGGCGAACCAATTGTTGATCATCCACCAATAAAATCTGAATCATACTGTTTCTCCCGTGATTGGAACTTCCAGTGTCAAACAAAAACCACCCTCCGCCAGATTCTGGCTGGTTAATCGGCCGCCCAACTGTTCCGCGCGTTCCATTAGCCCGGCCAGGCCAAAACTGGAGGAAACCTGGTCATCAGCAGCGCTTTTACCATCATCTTGTATACTGAGAGTCAAAAGATTAGTTTGGCACGCCAATAGGATGGAAATGAGTTGTGCATCCACCGCATGTTTGCGGATATTGGTTAACCCTTCCTGCACAGCCCGAAAGATCGTGGCCGCTGTATTCGCATCCAAATCCGGAATATCCGCCTGAATATCCAAATTCACTGACTTACCGGATGATTCTCGAAATTCCTGTACCAATTGGTGCAACGCTTCCTGCAAAGTCCTGCCGTCCAAAGGACTGCGCCGCATCACCGCAACGCTATGGCGAACTTCTTCCAAGGCTGCTTTGGCCTCCTGCCGGCAAACCTGAACCGCCTGAAAAGCCTGATCCGGTTTCTTGTACAGCATTTTTTCAACCACCTGTAACTGAATATTAAGCGCAGTCAGATGGTGTCCAAGGCCGTCATGGATATCTCGCGCTAGTCGCACCCGTTCCTCCGCGACCGCCAGCTCTTTCTCCCGTTGACGCGCTTCCACCAATTCCTGATTGGCAGCCTGTAATTCCATGGCCAATTTTTCAGCGCGTTCGGTCTGTGCCGCATACTGTTTCAACACCAGGCTTAATGTCACTACAAACACCATACCCACCACAAGGGTTATGCCAATATTAATCAAGCCTTCAATTCCTATGCCAATCAAACCCATGATCACCATAAAAATACCAATAAAAATACTGGTTGCCAGCGCTGCCACTCTGGGTTTTAACGTGATAAAGGATTGGGCGGCAATCATGAAAATGATAAAAATCAGATTATAAAATTTTCCAAAACCAGCCGCCAATAATGTAAGCACCATACTAACGCCAATATGAAACAACAACCCATTCGATTCTTCGCTAAAGTATTGCACTACTACGTCTTCAAAAAAATTTATGAGTAAAATACCGGTCAAACACAGAATCGTTGCATAAAAACGCCAACTACCAAATGGAACCGTTTCACCCAAAACAAATAGAATAAATGAGAATAACAGGATGACATAGGTTGTAATCCGGATAATATCCTCATTGTGCTTGAAGAATTGTTTTTTCTTGAGAATCATTGAATTTTGAGACACCGTTCAGCCTCTTTCTATGGAGTTATGCTTCAATTATACATTTACCGGAAGATCAAACAGGCAGTTTTTGGTATATCTTCCACAATTTTTATCATCAGGGAAAAGTCAGAACCTGTGATCTGTTGACAGCTGCCCTTATCATCGCTACACTAATGGCTGGTGAATCCACCAGATATTGCATAGTTCATCAATCCAGTTAAAAATTTCAGCAAGGAAAATATTAAAGAGGTTTTCATGACGCGCAATCGTTCCCTCCGTTATTTTATTTTTGGGTTGTTATATTTTACCCAGGGCACCATTCTGAGTTACTTTACAGCGTTAAATGCACTCTATCTCACCAATCAGGGTATTGATATGACGCGTGTAGGTATCTTGGGAACCATTGCTTTGCTGCCATTTGTCTTAAAAGTCTTTCTCGGTATGTTAAGCGACCGGATCAATTTGTTTGGTTTGGGTCACCGCAAGCCCTATATTTATATCGGTCTGGCAATTCAGATTGTCTGTCTCATCCTTGTACCTTTTATCGATGCCGCCGCTAATTTTAGCCTCTTTGTCATCATCGCATTTATTTTACAATCCGGTATGGCGCTATATGATACCTGTACCGATGGTCTGGCGCTGGATACTACTCCGGAATCAGAACACGGCACTATTCAAAGCTTCATGGTTGGCGGGCGCGCTGTCGGCGTAATTGTCACTGCCTCACTGGTTGGTTTGCTGGCCGAACATGTCTCCTGGAATTGGGTTTTCTGGTCACTGGCTATTCTGACTCTTCCTCCCCTCTTCTTCCTGGGCAGCATGAAAGAATCACAAAAGGCCAAAGGACGGGAATTTAATTGGCAGGCCTTTTCCGCCTTCAAAAAACTGCCTGTGATCGCATTATCCCTGGTTGGATTTATTTTCTTCCTGATTGTGGTGGGAGCCAACCAGTTGGTAAACCCTTACTTACAGGATAAATTTAACATCAGTCTCAGTACTGCGGGGTTTTTCACCACCATCTGGGGCGTGGGGGTGGTAGCTGGCAGTGCTTTTGGCGGCTATATTAAAAACAAAATCGGTAACCGTAATGCTACTCTGATCTCTCTGGGCGTGGCCTTGGTCTCAATCACAGCGCTTGCCATTATCAACAATCTCACGCTCGCCTGGATTTTGGTGCCGCTCTTTGGCATCTGTTACGGCACCGTCCAAACGGTTTATTATGCGCTTTCCATGGAATACACCGATCCGCGTATCGCCGCCACCATGTTTTCCATCCTGATGGCAGTCACCAATATTGGTCAGGGAGTCGGCCTGGGGCTCACCGGTTTTCTCTCCGATCAGGTTGGCTTTGGCAACACTTTCATTATCATGGGGTTGCTCAACCTGGCCATCCTGCCCTTCCTGCCAATGATTTTTGGGCGGCGCAAAAATCAGATTTTGCCAAAACCGGTCTGAACCCGGCGATATTCAATTAACGAAGCGAATAACGCAATATTTCAGCTGTCTCATCCAGCACGCTGCGTTGCGGCAGTTTACGGTAATTTGGACCGAACTTTAACCCAAAACCATCATCCGTATATCGCGGAATCACATGCAAATGTAAATGAAAGACGGTTTGAAAAGCCACCTCGCCATCCGCCAGAAAGAAATTAATCCCTTCAACACCCAGGCTGCTGGCGCGTAAAGCAGCAGCCACACGTTGCCCAACCTGAAACAAATGCCCGCCAGTTGACTCTGGCAAGTCTGCCAAGCCAACAGCGTGCTGTTTGGGCACCACCAATACATGCCCTGTAGTCACCGGTTGGATATCCATAAAAGCTTTACAGACTTCGTCTTCGTACACCACACTGGCAGCCACTTTGCCGGCCATGATCTGACAAAAAATACAATTATTGTCCATTGTTACCTCTGTTATGATTTCCTTTTCAATAAAAGTTCTGCAAAATCAACATCGATCAGGCGCGGCTGGTTAAATACTATAGATCCAGGCTTGGATTGTTGGTCCAGCTCAAAGGTTAGATATCCATCTGGGATGAAATCATCATCCCATCTAATGAGAAAAGTGTTCCCTTGCAAGGGGGTCAACCTGGCCGAAAACACCGGGTTTACCTCAAAGCTCATGTGTATTCCGTCATCCAACCCGCACAATTCCACATTGCCCACCAATGGGTTCTGGTAAATGCCGCAATAGGCTTCCAATGGAAATTGCAAGCCAGCCTGTATGCCCTGTGGCAAAAGCTGCACTTCTATAGGTTTTCTCTGTTTTGCCTGAAACTCCTCAAACTGTTGGAACCACAATTCGGGTCCTGGCGTATCCTTAAAACCAAGAAACTGATCCAGTAACCAGTATTTCAATGGATACAGACCATACCCGGGTTCCAGATTCGTAAAAAGTGCCATGCCAAATTTTTTTCGCGGCAATAACACCATCAACGTCCGCATCCCATCCACTCCCCCGGAATGATAAACCAGTTTCTCTCCGCGATAATCGCGTAAAAACCATCCCATCCCATAGGCGTTGAAGTTGGGGAAAAGCATTTCCGGTAGCCGGCTACCCGTCTTAATCGGTATAGTTGTTTGCGCTGACCACAGTTCAGATACCCGGTCAGGGCTCAGAATGCGCTCGCCGTTAAATTCACCGCTATTGAGGTGCATGCGTATATATTGCGCCCAATCCCACACGGAAGAATTCACCGCCGCCGCCGGCCCGATATTATCATGGCTGCGATAAGCAATTGTTTTTACCTGATCATTAATCAAAGCATGCGGGCTGGTTACATTATCCATGCGCATCAACTCTGGAAGGGATGTCACCGTGCGCCGCATTCCCAGAGGAGAAAAAATTCGCTCACGCACAAAATCATCCCAGCTTTTACCGCTCACCGCCGCGATTACCTCACCGGCAGCCAGAAAGGTGACATTCTGATACGCATACCCCGTACGAAATCCTCGCTCAGGTTTCAAGAAGCGCAGTCGCTGTAAAACTTCACTTCGTTGCAAAGTGGACCCATACCAGATCGTTCCGCCGCTCTCACTCGGCAATCCCGAATTATGAATCAGCAGGTCACGAATGGATATTTCCTGAGTAGCAAAATTATCCTGCAAGGCAAACTCTGGCAGATACTTGCGAACCGGATCATCCCAGGCCAACCGGCCTTCATCCACCAGGATGCCCAGGCAGGCAGCCGCTGTTGATTTGGAAATCGAAGCCAGGGCAAACAGGCTGTGCTCATCTACAGGTTCTGTTCTGCCCACAGTCCGTGTTCCCTGGCCCTGAGCAAAAACAACTTCATCCTGGTATACAACTGCTGCTGCATAAGCTGGAATGGAAAATTTCTCACGAACAAGCGAGATTTGATTTGGCAATTCCTCAAGAATGTTGGAAAACTTACTCATTTCAATCTACGACCAGTGCATGCCTTAATACGGCAATATAGGACATGGCATCCAACAGAGGCGCCTTTTCAATATACTCGCCGGAATCGTAATTCACAGCTCCCCCTGGGTGAACTTCAAACAATTCCAGGCCTGATCCTTCCAGAAGCAGCAGCATATCTGCAGGAGAATAACAACGGATGGATTGCGTAATTTTGGTTTCCGGGTGATCCACCTGCCACCAATGGTCTAAAAGCCGGTTATTCTGGGCGTCAAAATCATAGAGACGCATGGCCTGTTCCACTTTCCAGCTTCTGCCGCGTGCTGGGCCGGACCAGTACCACGGGGTAAATACATCCAACAGTACCAGCCCATTGGGTTTCAGCCAGGAAGCCATTTTCTTCAACAAACGTCGTTGCCCGGCATCACTACCCAAACCAAACCCATCCCAATACCAGATCAGGTCAAACGGCTGTGTAAACTCAAGATCATAAAAATCTGCGCAGAGAAACGAGACTCCATCCACGCCGCTGGTTTTTGCAGCCAGTCTGGCATGCTCAACAAACGCCGCTTCCTGCTCTACCGCAGTAACCACAAATCCTGATTCGGCAGCCGCAATGGCAAATTGACCGCCGCCAGCTCCCAATTCTAATCCGGTCTTGCGCGCAATTCCGGCAATATCCTGCAATAATTCTAATTTCTTCTGTTCTTGCTCGTCCCTCGGACGAAAATAAATCTGCGACCATTCATTTTGTCGCTGATAAAAATTTTGATTGGTTTCCATATCAACTCCTTATTAGACACACATGGTGATGAATCATACCAAATCTAATAACCATTGGTTTCTACACGTTATCAGCAGAAAATCCTCAGGCCGTTTTCAAAGCAGAATACGTTGGAATCAGTAAAGCCATCTGGTTAACTTCCTGATAGGTATATTTTTGATACAATTCAATTTCACGCGTCATCTTTGATGGCATCAAAATCATTTGCTTGCAGCCTTTTCGTTGGGCAATATAGTGAATTTTCTGCAGCAAAGCCGCGCTTAACCCTTTACGCCGGTATCTGGGCTGGGTATACATATCGGCTATATAAGCGAACGGTGGTTTCAGAATGAGGGCCTGAGCTTTCGCGCTGACCTCACCCCGATATAAAACCATCAAATTAATGATGCTCTCATCCTCCAACCCATTTGTACTGCTGGGATAATCCGGATCCAATGCATTTATGGCCGAAACATCCTGCGTTGTTCGGATATCCCGGATTTCAACATCAACAGGTAATTGCAAATCACTCAGCCCGCTTTGCAATTTGTGTTCCATGAGAACATTATTCCAGGCATGCAGATAGCCATTCGCCTTATAAGCCGGGATCACCGTATTCAATTGGTCAGAAAAAATGGTTAATACATATTCCTGTGGATTCTCTTTTAAATAATCCCCAATTTCTGTCTGCACCTTTGCAGGTGATTGATCAGATGAAAAAAATTCAAGATGATATTGAAATGAACGCGGCCAGGGTTGGACAATACTCTGTGGATGGTAAATGCCAATAACATGGCCCAGGGAAACAATTTTCGCTTTCGACTCGGTCTTATATTTATACTGAATGGCATCTAAATAGGCTTCAACACGTTGATCAGAAGTATTTAACACACAAATCCTCCGCAACTCAGAATTTCACTTCATCTGGATCCATCCACCCCCACAAATGGCGGGAAATAGCCTGTTCTTTTTCTCGACCGGAATTTTCCGATGTCCAGAAATCTTCCTGAGGTAAGCTTCCCAGCTGCATTTCCACCCGATATAAGAAATATAGGCTTTCCAAACCGGGATAAGATTGCGAGGTGCGCTTACGAGTCACCGGCTTGCAAACCTGTGTAAGAATTACAGCCTGATTCGCAGGTGTGGCAAGCTCCTCCTCCAGGCAGCGTAATGCGGCTGAATGCCAATCTTCATTCGGTTTCATCTTTTCACTGGGGAGCATCTTGCGTTTTCGTATGCGGCAGTCACTTAACATCTGTTCTTTTTCGACCAGAATCTTCCCATTTTGATAAACCATTAACTGCACAACCGGAAGAACCCGCAGCGGTGGAGAATTTTGCAAATGACACTCACCTTTTTGGATTTCTGTAAATAACCGCTGAATTGTCTTGGCATACCCCTCTCCCCAGCCGGCAACCGAAATATCATTCTCCTGTAACCAGTTTTCAAGATCGCTAAGCGTATGTATACTTACTCGTCCGGGCAAATGAAACCTCTACCAAGTTCTATAAAGAAACTCATCTGACATGCTATACAACTCAGATTTACTGATGAAGATTTGTTTTTCCACATGAAATCTTTTAAATCATTCGGTATCGATTAATAGTATACCTGAATGACGTCAATATTTCGTAGGCAAATCGCCTCCCATTTTTTATCAAAATATAGTATCTATTCATTAATTAAGGGCCAGGGTGTAATGGACGTGCAAATGTCCGTCCACAACACCCGCAAATCCCATTTTGATGAGATGATCCAAAAAATACTATAGTTAATTTGTCAATAATTAACTTGATTTCCCGGCTATATTTGCTATGATCATAATAAGAATATAAGCTGTTGTTATTTAAATCTATCTAACAATAGGATGCGCTTCTGTTCGGGAGATCGAAAATGGAAAGAACAATCCCTGCTTTTAAAGAAAACCGCCGCGCAATCCGACTTAATTGGAAACGTCCTGTAACCCTGGTCCACCCAACTCGCGGATCCGGTCATACCGTTAATGTAAGTTCTGCCGGCATTCTGTTTAATACCAGCACCAAAACCGAACTTCCCTTGGGAGAACAGATATCCCTGGTTATTCCACATGCAACAGGTAAGGACAATATTACCGTCCGTGGAAAGATTGTCCGGCTGCAGCGTCAGGATGAATGGCTTCAGGTTGCAGTGGATTTAACCACTTGATATTCTTTTTCGCCGTCAGTAGTACCAGGAGCCGCTTTTAATGGTTCCCGTTTATATCTCTTGTAAATTTGCCCAGGGATAAATTTCGGTGCCTCTGGCAGCCTCCCGAATCGAAGGATCAGTTGAATAAAAACCACGTTTTTCTGGTGGAATTAACATAGCGATGTGCTGCATCATCTCGTTACCGATTTCATCCAATTTGCCTCGTTCCCCTCTTCCGCGCACATCGACCTGATAAGGACCGAATGTTTTTCCAATCCGGGCTGTCACCAGTGGGCGTTTTCCTTTACGCAATTGCGGAAAATAGCTTTCGAATCCATCCAGACCAATCGGGAGAATAGGTGCGCCGGTACGAACTGCCAAAAAAGCCACACCTGGCCGGGGTGGGCGCAGTACATTTGCCCAATTGCCCCCTTCAGGAAAAATACCCAGCACACCTTTTCGTGCCAGAATTGCTTCTGATGAACTAAAGGTTTCTCGGGACACGGAACCGCGAAAAACAGGGATAAAACCCCATAAATGCCGTAACCATTCCGTGGCAGCCGGTGCATTCGGTGTGCGGGTTCCACCCAAAAAGTCCAGCTTCCAGGGCGAAACTTTGATCACTGCTACGGGGTCTATAAAACTGAAGTGATTACTCACAACCAATAAAGGACCAGTTTTAGGTAAATTTTCTTCACCAAAAATCTGAAAGTCGCTGGTTGCCTGAAATACCAGGTTGATCAGGTTTTTCAAAAGAGAGCGCATTACACGCCGGCGGGGAAAAGAATGTTTCTTAGTTTCAACGTTCACAAATCATCATCCTTGAATAATATTTTCATATCCCAGTATAGTCCTTAAGAATTAGACAATCAAGGCATTTTTACGGATTTTTCACGCTGTTCAGGTACCGGCCCCATAAAAACAATCTACAGAAGAATAGGGTAACAACCATTGAAATTACTTATGGATAAAAATCACTTGACTTTGAAATTTCCACTCCTTATACTTAATATAACGATAGATTCATTACATTGGCTGCTGCACAATGACCATGCAGCTTCAAAACCCGCTTTTCACCAACGAGCCAACCTTTCCCATGGCTCGTTTTTTGTTCAGGAGGTGTGCCATGTTGTCTCTCGAAATCTCCAATGAAGAAAGCCAGATTCTCAAAAACGTTCTCGAAAACTGTCTCGCAGATCTAAGAATGGAAATCACCAAAACTGATAATTTGCGCTATAAAGAAATGCTCAAAAAACGCAAAGCCGTTTTATTAAAAATCCGGGAAACCATTATAAAATTGGATGAAGAAGCCCCCATTGCAGGCTGACGAAAACCGTTCAATGCTGACCAATATACGGAAGTAGTCCGTCATTCACCAGACCGTCTCATCATGCGCTTCAAATTGAAACACGAATAATAATTAAATGACCTCTCACATCCTGGTCGTAGCTATACTTCACAACTGTGAAAAAAGCAGTTTGCGTTTCTGGAAACCTGCTGTAAAATCGAACAAATGGAATTTAGGGGCTTGATGTTTTAGAGGAGTAAATCCCCCTCTAAAACACCCTCATACCCCGATGTTTTGAGGTGATACAACAAATGGTTTATCAGGAAAGGAAACGCAATGTACCGTTGTCCATGGGCGCAAACCGAACTTTCTATCCCATACCATGATCAGGAATGGGGAAAACCGCTGCATGATGATCAAATGCTGTTTGAATTTCTCATCCTGGAAGGAGCCCAGGCCGGTTTAAGCTGGGAGACTATCCTCCGAAAACGCGATCGTTACCGCCTGGTGTTTGACCAATTTGACCCTGTGTGTGTGGCCGGATACAACTCATTAAAAATTGAATCTTTAATGCAGGATGCCGGCATTATCCGCAACCGGCGAAAAATTGACGCGACCATTGCAAATGCGCGGATTTTTCTGGAAATACAGGCAAAACATGGCACGTTCGATCAGTTTATCTGGTCTTACGTGGATGGCACGCCTATTCAAAATCAATTCAAAACGTTGGCAGAACTGCCGGCCGAAACTGAAATTTCACAAATAATCAGTAAAGACTTGAGAAAAATGGGGATGAGTTTTGTCGGCCCAACCATTATGTACGCCTTTATGCAGGCTACCGGCATGGTAAACGACCATATTGTGGATTGTTTTCGTTATCATCAGGTTCAGAAATAAATCGGAGATGTTAAAATGCAAAAAATAACCGCCCGCCTGGAAGCCGTTCTCATCACCCCGGCCCAGTCTCTGGAATCAGAAATTGTCTCAGAAGGGATTGTTAGCTTCGAAGGCTTACAGGGAGACTACCATAACGGCTATACCATCCGTAGCGGTGGACGCCAACCCGAATACCCGCGCGGCACCCAGATTCGTAACCGTCGGCAGATCTCTCTCCTTTCTGTGGAAGAACTGGCCGAAACGGCTGCTGAATTGGGCATTCCTGTCGTTCAACCGCAATGGTTAGCTGGCAACTTGGTCATAAGTGGCCTTCGGAAACTTTCCCTTTTACCTCCCAATGCCCGTTTTTTCTTTTCCGGTGGGGTTGTTCTGGTGAATGACGGTGAAAATTTCCCTTGTAGCCAACCGGCGAAAGTCACTCAAAAACATCATACCGAAAATCCGGGCATCGCTGCCCAATTTGTTAAAGCATCCATGCACCGCCGCGGACTGGTAGCCTGGGTGGAACATCCCGGCATCATCAAACCAGGTGAAACCTGTCAGGTCGAGATTCCCAAACCATGGATCAATTATTGGGAGGACCAGCTCACATGAATTTGCATCCAGCGCCTGTTCCCCAGAGTTTCACAGGGGATTTTTTCAGAATGGAACCTTTGCACCCGCGTCATGTGGAACTGGATTATGCCGCCGTGATGTCTACCAAACAATTCCTGCGTGCCTGGAGCAATAGTCCCTGGCCTCAGGATGATTTCACCATCGAAGATAACCGTAAAGATCTCGAATGGCATTATGATGAATTCGTTCAGCAAATAGCCTTCACTTATACCGTATTATCCCCGCGGGGTGATACCTGTCTTGGCTGCGTATACATTAATCCGATAACCAGAATTGCAGAAGCTTCTGCGTCTGAATCTGTTTTATTAAACCAGTCAGCGGTTGTTTGTACCTGGTGGCTGATCCATTCCCTGCATGGTGCCTGCCAGGAACAATCATTTTTTAAACGCTTGGTAGCCTGGTTAAAAACGAAATGGCAATTTCCTGAAGTTCTGTTTGCCAATAATCCCCACACCCCGCACCAGGCCGCCATTTACCGTGAAAACAGTTTACAATTATGGTTAACCCTGGAAAAAAATTCGCGTTATCAACAACTTTGGAAATAGATCATCTGGGAGAAATCATGGATTTTGATACCTTAAAACGCTTTCTATTTAATCTGCCCGGCGCACGATTGGAATTCCCCTTTGGAACTGAGATTATGGTTTACAAGATTTTGGGGAAGATGTTCATCCTGATTGACTGGGAGGAGAACCCCATCTCCATCAATCTTAAATGCGATCCGGCCTATGCTGTCGAATTACGCCGGAAAAACTTTGCCATTACGCCAGGGTATCACATGAACAAAACCCATTGGAATACTGTTTTGTTGGATGGCAGCCTGGAAGATGATTTCGTCTTTGAATTGATCCAGCAATCTTACGACCTGGTTGTTTCCGAATTACCCAAACGCTTGCAGCGCGAGGTGGAAAAGTTAAAAGTGAGTGAAGCGCACAGAAAAAAATTATTGGATGAAGGCTCCTGAAAAGGAAATTCCTTGTGAAAACAACCCCTGCAAATCCATCCTACCGCGATTTAATCTATGCTATTGTGCGCCAGATTCCAACCGGTAAAGTTGTCAGTTATGGGCAAATAGCACGAATGGTGCCCCATTGTACCGCCAGAATGGTTGGTTTTGCTTTGGCATCCACACCGGCAAACCAAGACATTCCCTGGCAGCGTGTCATCAATTCTCAGGGAAAAATCAGCCCGCATGGTGCAGGTTTTGGCTCAGCCTTGCAGCGCAGCTTACTCGAAGATGAGGGTGTCATATTTAATGCGGAAGGCAGCGTTGATTTTGAGCGCTTTGGATGGCAGCCTGCATGAAAAATAGTAGCTCTGAACAGCGCCGGAATTTTAACCTCCTGCTGCTGGCTGCCCTGGCAGTATTCATTTTATGTATTTTCCCAAATGCGACCGGTGCCAAAGATTCCAATATGTTGGCTGTTTTTGAAATAGACGAATTTGCACAATACCCGCATTTAATCCGCATGCTTACCGCGGGCGATAGTCTCTATCAGACATTGCGTAATTTTCTGATTTATCTGCATTATTTTTACGGATATCCGTTTTATTTCTTTTCTGCGATTACCATGTTAATCCCACGCTTGCTTATGGGAAATGAATGGTCTCAGCACACCCAGGCGATTCTTACCATCCTGCGCCAGATGATTGGGGTTTTGCCCATGCTGGCTTCCGGCCTGCTATGGACATGGATGCTTACCCGCTTTGCCTCTCGCTGGAAAAGCCTGCTGGTTTTCCTTACCCTGATCAGTATTCCGGCTGTTTTTGCCAATAATTTTTGGTGGCACCCGGACAGCCTGGCCTTCCTGTTCGTCAGCCTGACATTTTTCTGTTTTGAGCGCGACAACCTTCAATTCAACAGGTTTTACTGGTTGGCTGCTTTTTGTACAGGGCTGGCTGCCGGCACCAAACACTTGGGCGAATTTTTCGTTCTGGTGGTGCCAGTCTACTTGGCTTGGGGCATCTTTTCGAAACGAATATCCTGGGCAAAAGCTGCCCTGCTGGCAGGTGGTTTTCTGGCAGTGATGGCTTTAGCTGTGGTCATATCCAACCCATTGTTATTGCTGCCAATCGAACGCGGTGAAATAATCCGTTATCAGTTGATACAATGGCGGGAAACCACCCAGGGCAGTCTGGTAGCGCATCAGGGATTGACCCTCAATCAGCAAACAATCCAGTTCCTTTTCTCCAATAGCGGCGGTATCATACTGAGTCTTTTTTCCCTGATTGGTCTGATACATGCCAGTTTGAAATCCGAAAAACGTATCTTTTATACCCTCATCCTCGCCTGGTTGATCCCATTTGGTTGGGTCACCTTGGGCGGCTCATCTTTGCGCCCGCATTACCTCATTCCACTTCTGATTCCTTTGTTGGCCGCGGGCCTGATGGTAGGGCTGCAGCTCCAATCCGGGCGCTACCGAAATATCTTTTTGGCCATCGTCGTTTTTCAATTAATGGTTTCCGCCTGGTATGATTTTCAGGTTATCCGTAGCACCCTTAACCGGGAAACGGATTCCCAAAGTATCCGCTTTTATCATTATGTTGCAGACGAAATCCTGTCTGATATGGAACCTGCCCCCGGATTAATTTTCCGTGACTGGCAAATCTATATTCCGGAAGATGTGGATTACGAGGTGGTATTTGATTGGAATAACGCCACCTATACCCGGTTGGAAGAAATTCAACCGGATATTCTCTTGCTGGAACAGGAACGTATTCGCTTATTCAGTGGACAGGAAGAGGGCACCCAACTGGCCCAGGGTGTGGACGGCAGTGACTGGTTTATTTTTTATTCGGATGCAGCCAACAACCACATTCAGGGGTATCACCTCATTTATGAAAACCAGTTTGGTAAGGTCTTTGTTAAGAATCCCTGATTCGATTGCATCACAGTTCCATTTTCCTTATACTGATAGAAAAGGAGCAACGCTATGCCTGAATCCGAGGAAATTTGGTATTTTCTACCAGGAATAAACCCGCGGCAAGTCCACGAATCTGTCCTGCTCAAAGATTCGCCGCTGCCATTAAATAAAAATCCGGAGTTACCTTTTTTTCTGAGAATCAAAGAATGGCTTTTTCCCCCGCAACATGAATATCCACTGCCTATCCGTCAAATTGACCAATACAAATTCCTCTGAAATTCTTTCTTTTACTATTCCGAACTGAATTAATCATTCACATCAATCACCTTCATCCGATTCTGTGACAAACTATTGAGAACAGCATATAATCATTTCAAGGTTTTATTCACATGATCACCCGGTATTAACCGACAGAAGGAAAACGGATGAATCGCTACCAACAAATACAAGAAACTGCTCAGCGTTGGATGAATGTGATTTGGACACAATACGATCTGGCGCAATTCGACAATATTCACCACCCGGACTTTATCGATCATAGCCCGGCCGGGCGGGACAGCAGCCGTTCCGCTTACCGCGAAAGTGTCATTGAACTCTTCAATATCTTTCCGGATTTCAGAACCCGGGTAGAAGATATCGTTATCGACGAAATCCAGGGAAAAGCGGCCATTCGCTGGTCGGCAAGCGGTACACAGGCGGGAGAGTTTTTGGGGTTGGCTGCCACCCACAAGTTAATCTCTTTTGAAGGGATCGAGATCATTAGCGTCGACCAACACGGAATGATCACCGCTCGCTGGGGTGAATGGGATGGTCTCAATTTATTGCAGCAAATCACTACTGAATAAGGAGACAACATGTTCAAACCAGCCCGGATAGAAAACAAAGAAATGCGCAGCACATTTCGCTATTTTAATAAGTTTATGCTGCTGCTGTGGAAACTGGGGTTATCCGATTGGATCAACCTCTGGCCTACCATTTTTGGCCAGTACATGGTGATTACCCACATTGGACGAAAAACGGGCTATAAGCGACTCACCCCCGTGAATTATGCTGTGATTGATGGCGAATTGTATTGCACTGCTGGTTTTGGCTCCGAATCGGACTGGTATCGCAATATTAAAGCAAATTCTCATGTCGAAATCTGGTTAACCGAAGGACGCTGGGAGGGGGAAGCTCGGGATATTTCCGACCATCCGGATCGGGTTAAAATCATTCGGGAAGTTGTTTTAGCCAGTGGCTTTGCCGCCCCCATGATGGGTTTACATCCCAAAAAGATGGATGATTCAGTTCTTGCAGAATACACCCGCGACTACCGCTTGGTACATATAAGCCGCATTGATCAACGTACCGGTCGTGACGGTCCTGGCGAACTGGCATGGGTCTGGCCCCTGATTGCAGCTATTCTGCTCATTTGGGGCTTTCGGCGGAGGAAATCATGAGTTCAGAACCTTATCTCATTCGTCCGGCAGTGATTGAAGATTATGATAATCTCTGTAAAATCATGCATATTGTCGACCGGTACCATGCAGAGCAGCACCCGGAACGCTTTAGAAGCGTTTCAGAGGGAAGAGCCTGGTCTCTGGACTATATTCAAGGTATTCTGGATAATCCCAATAATCAAATCTTTCTGGCAGAATTGGCTGCCACCCCGGTAGGTTATATAGTTGTTTTTGTCATTGACCCACCCGAACTGCCTATTTTTATCCAGGATCGCTTTGCCAGTATTGAAAATCTGGGTGTTCTCACCCAGGCGCGGCGCTTGGGTATCGGCAAAGCATTAATGAAAACCGCAGAACGATGGGCTGCCAGACATGGAGCAAAACGCATCGATTTATCTGTATATTTGTTTAACCAACCGGCAATTGATCTTTATGATGCGCTGGGGTACGTGGCTGTCAGCCAAAAAATGAGTAAACCTGTGGAGTTAGAAAATAATGCTTCGATCTCAGATGCTGGAGCAATTGAGTGACTATATAGTCAAACAGGCTTGTGAACATCCGTTAAGAGTAGCCATTGATGGCGTGGATGCTGCCGGGAAATCACGTCTGGTTAAAGAGCTGCTCTTTCCATTGCGGAAACACCGCCGGCCCATCATTACCATTTCTCTGGATAATTTTCATCATCCACGTCAATATCGTTACCGGCGTGGTGAAGAATCGCCCGAAGGTTATTATTACGATTCCTTTAACTACCCGGCTATCATTGAAAATGTGTTAAAACCCTTGGGACCGGATGGTAGCCGTAATTACAGTACGGGAGTATTTGACTTAACCACCAACACCGATAAAAACCATCCGGAAGAGCGCGCTGAGGACAATGCCATTCTGCTTATGGATGGAATCTTCATGATGCGCCCGGAATTAAATGGATTTTGGGATCTGACAATTTTTTTGGATATCAGCTTCGAAACCAGTATTGAGCGCGCAATTCAACGTGATTTAACCATTATGGGTTCCTATGAGGCCCTCCAACGCCGCTATCAACGCCGTTATATTCCTGGCCAGGAATTGTATTTGCAATTATGTCATCCCAAACAACGCGCCAATGTACTCATCGAAAACGACGATTTCCGTAACCCCGTAATATATTTCCAAAGACAGGTTGCCGGATAACATGCCCACAACACATAACAATCTGTTTACCGCTCAAAACGAGTTTGATATCCGTTGCGAATGGGGTATGGATGGTCTCGAGTGCCTTATGGGCAATGTTGACGCCGTTATCATTGTCGATGTCTTGTCATTTTCAACATGCGTGGATATCGTGGTTGCTGGAAACGCCTTGGTTTTTCCATACGACGGGGAATTGGAAAACCTGGAAGAATTTGCTATGGCCCATAACGCCCAAATTGCCTGCCGCAAGCGTACCCTTGATTCGCTTTCACTCTCCCCAGCCTCATTAACAACAATTCCCGCTGATACACGTCTGGTACTGCCTTCCCTCAACGGCTCACGATTAAGTAAACGCAGTCAGGCGCCCGCAACCTTCACAGCCTGTCTGCGAAACGCTCGTGCGGTAGCGCACGCAGTGCAATCCTTTGCCAGTAAGATTTGTGTAATTCCGGCCGGGGAAAAATGGCCCAACGGTAACTTACGCCCGGCATTCGAGGATATGATTGGTGCAGGCGCTGTGATCAGTAACCTGGAAGGCAAACGCTCTCCGGAAGCAAGTGTCTGTCAGCAAGCTTTTCTCACCTATAAATCTGATTTGCTGCAAATCCTGTCATCTTGCAGTTCTGGCAAAGAACTGTTGCAGCAAAGTTTCTTTGAAGACGTCCGTCTGGCGTCTGCCTGTGACAGCAGCGCAACTGTTCCCATACTGAAAAACAACGCCTATCAATCATTTCTATAATAATCTGAAAACTGAAAACTTTTTCAAAGGAAACACTATTGAAAACCTACCCCTTTATGCAAGTTGACGCCTTCACTACCCGGGCATTGGGGGGCAATCCCTGTGCCGTCTTCTTCAATACAGAAGACCTGGACGATACGGTCATGTTGGCCATCACTCGTGAAATGAACCTGTCCGAGTCAGCTTTTGTACGCCCGTCACAAATTGCTGATTTTGGCGTGCGTTACTTTACCCCCATGGGTGAAATTCCTCTGGCGGGTCACCCCACGATTGCTACTGTCTACGCATTGGTCTTTTCCGGCCGGTTGGCACTCCAGGGCGAAAGCACCCGCATCCAATTAGAATTAAAAGTAGGTCCTATTCCTGTGGAAATCACCGCAAAAGATGGCAAAGTTCAGCACATTACCATGAATCAGAAGAAACCACAGTTTCAAACTGTTTTTGATCCGGCTGATGTGCTGCCTGTCTTTGGGTTAACTGAGGAAGATATCCTGCCCGGGTTTCCCATCCAGACGATTAGCACCGGTACACCCCAATTAATGATCTGCGTAAAAAATCTGGATGCTTTGAAAAAAATGAACACCAATTCTCAGGCGTATTCGGCTCTGCACAGTCGCAGTGATTGGTTCTCTACACATATTTTTTGTCTGGGTGGTATTACTCCCGCCGGACAAACCTTTGCACGTCATCTCAGTCCACCCCCGGATATCTTTGAAGATCCTTTCACCGGTTCGGCTACCGGTGGCATGGCGGCTTATCTCTGGCACTACGGTCTGCTGAAAGAACCAACTTTCACTGCAGAACAAGGGCACTGGATGGCGCGCCCCGGCCAGGCTGCTGTGGAAGTGGTTGGCCTGCGGGAAAACATTGAAACGGTGCGGGTTGGTGGGCCTGCAGTAACGGTTTTGACAGGCTCACTGCACCTGCCGGACAGGCTATGAAAAACATATCTCAACCAAAAATCGCCGCATTTGCCGGCGGGGTCGGCGGCGCGCGCATGGCCAATGGATTGGCACAGTTACTTCCACCCGAACAACTCAGCATCATCGTCAACACTGGGGACGATTTTGAATACTGGGGATTGTCCATCTCACCCGATCTGGATACAGTCATGTACACCCTGGCAGGAATTGCTAACCCGCAAACCGGTTGGGGACTGCTGGATGAGGGTCATCGCTGTCTGGAAAATATGCGCAGTCTCGGGCAGCCCGGTTGGTTTGGTCTGGGTGACCGCGACCTGGCCACCCATCTGACCCGTACCCAATGGCTCCGCGAAGGCAAAAACCTCACCCAGGTCACCCGTTCTTTGGGTGAAGCTTTGGGCGTAAACCACGCTATCTTACCCATGTCGAATGATCCTTGCCGTACCATCGTGCTCACTCCCGCCGGCGAAATGGACTTCCAAACCTATTTTGTGCGTGAACAATGGCAGCCACAGTTAACCGGTCTGCGTTGGGAAGGTTTATCCGAGGCGCACATCACCCCGGAGGTCCGCCAGGCATTAATCGCAGCCGATCTGATTTTTTTCTGCCCTTCAAACCCTTTCGTCAGTATCGACCCGATCCTGAATCTGTCTGGTGTATTGGATCTGATAAAAGCAAAACCCGTAGTAGCCATCAGCCCAATCATTGGCGGCAAGGCCATCAAGGGTCCAGCGGCAAAAATGTTTGACGAACTCCTGCATACTGAAGCATCTGCGCACAGCGTGGCCGCTTATTATCAGCATCGCGGACTCCTGAAAGGCTTTGTGATCGATCATCAGGATCAGGACCTGGAATCTAAACTAACAACCCTGGGTTTGGATGTTCTGGTCACCAATACACTCCTGCCCGATCCCATCACCCAAAAGCAGGTAGCCCGGGTAATTCTGGATTTCGTCAGCCATTTGGTATAATCCTGCGCATGAAGATATGGGCAATCATTCCAATGAAAGCACTGGCAAAGGCCAAAACCAGGTTAGCCCCCGTACTCACATTGGAAGAACGCCGCCAACTGGTCGTCCAGCTATTTGAACATACACTGCAGGAACTGGCCGGGTGGCCAATATTGGAGGGAGTTTTAGTAGTCAGTGTTGATCCCTTTTTTTCGGAAATTACTCAAACCTTTGGCTATGAATTCCTCAGGGAAGAACAGCCCAGTGGTTTAAATGCTTCAGTGACACTGGCTGCGCAGCATTTACAGGCCAGGGGAGCACAGGCCGTGTTGGTCATTCATGGAGACCTGCCCTGGATTTCACAAAACGAGCTGGATTCTCTGGTGAAAGCAGCTCCGGATAAAGGGATTCTGATAGCCCCGGACCGCCATTACAGCGGTACCAATATATTGTGGGCTTCCCCACCGCTGGCAATCCCATTTGCTTACGGCTGTGATTCCTTTCAAAAACATCAGGAACTGGCTCTTAAAGCCAACTATCCTGTTATTATCTTTAAATCGGAAAAGCTTTCCGTAGACCTGGACTTGCCAGAAGACCTGATAATATACGAGAACTACCTGCCAAACACCCCTGGAGGTGAAAAATAATCACACAAAACTTACCACATGGTTTTACTAATTTTACCCAATCGACGCCCAAAGGGATTGTAAAACGCTACAATGGACCGGGAGCCATGCAGCGTTGGAATACCGAAAACTCACTTTTGCCACTCCTGCAGGGAAAACTACCGGTACCCACCTTGCTGCCCAATAACACGGACGGCGAAATCCTGTTGAAAGCGGTTGCCGGACTACACGCACAGGATGTGATCAACAATGACAGTCAGGCCAACATCCTGCTTGGATTAGGCCGTCTGCTTCAACAAATCCAAAGCCTGTCTGTCGAGCCATTTCAAGGCCTGCTAACCGGTAATGGTACGGTACTGGTGCATGGCGACTTTGGACCGCAGAACCTGCTGGTGAATCAAAAATCCTACCAACCTGCGCTGCTCTTCGATTGGGAATGGGCCCACCTGGGCGATCCTGTGGAAGACGCCGCCTGGTGTGAATGGATCGTACGCATGTTCCACCAACCGGCAGCCAAAGATTTGCCTCGCTTCTATGAGGCGTATGGTCAGCTGCCTGCCTGGTCAGATCGTCACGAAAGTATGCAAATGACCTGCCGCCGTCATCTGGATTTCGCCCGATTAATGGGCAGGCGCAAAACCATTCAGCAATGGCAAAACCGGGTGGTCTATACCCGTCGTCTGACGTCTTTTTAACAATTGGCCCGATATATGCACCAAATCTTATATTGCCCGTGGTTACTAATTACAGTTTCCTCTTTACAAAAAAAGGCGCAATTTGTGACCGTGAGGGGTATGTCTTTCAAATCATTTGAGGTTACCCGTTAATGACCAATACATTTAAATTGACAAAAACTCAGGCCTGGATTCTGGCTGCCCGCCCAAAAACGTTGCCGGCTGCCGCGGCTCCGGTCATTGTTGGTAGTGCCGCTGCTTTCGCTGAACAAATGTTTAAACCCGGCCCGGCGCTGGCAGCCTTGGCTGGTGCGCTCTTGCTGCAAATAGGCGCTAACTATGCCAATGATGTTTTTGACTATCAAAAAGGTGCAGACAGTGGCGAACGTCTGGGTCCGCTTCGCCTTACCCAGGCCGGAATCCTCTCCCCCCGTGAAGTCAAAACCGGCATGTGGGTTAGTTTCACCCTGGCGGCTGCCTGTGGTGTATATATGGCACTGGTATCGGGTTGGGTAATTATACTGATCGGTCTCCTGGCCATCCTGGCTGCCATCGCATACACTGGCGGCCCTTTTCCGTATGGCTATAAAGGTCTCGGAGAAATCTTCGTTTTTCTCTTTTTTGGCCTGGCTGCGGTCTGTGGCACTTACTACGCTCAGGCAGGCAGCATCAGCCAATTGGCGTTGCTCTCCAGCCTGCCCATGGGCTTCCTTATTGTCGCCATTCTGGTGGTCAACAACCTGCGCGATGTGGAAAGTGACCGTGCCAGCGGAAAACACACGTTGGCGGTACGCTATGGTGCAAATTGGGCAAAACAGGAATACGTCGTCATGCTCATTCTGGCCTATCTGGTGGTCTTTTTGATGGGTATCAGTGACCTGGCCAGCCCCTGGGTGGTATTATGCTGGCTTTCCTTGCCCTTCATCTTTTCCCTGACAAGCGCTGTACTGAATCAAAGCGGTCGAATCCTTAACAAAACCCTGGCTGGTACCGGTCAATTAACCCTGATGTTTGCGCTGCTGTATGCCCTGGGTTTGGTCCTCTCAGTTTTAATACCCCTTTAAAAAAACTACTCCCTCGAATACTACTTTAGCAGGTTAGTTACTCTCATTTGAAATCATACAATGGGATTAATCATATCTTTTCATTAATTAAGGGCAAGGGTGTTTTGGACGGGCAATATGCCCGTCCAAAACACCCCCAACCCCGTATTATTGAGATGATACGACTAATCTGATATTAAGTGAGGTATTCATAAAAATGAAAATCGGAAAGGGTAACAAATTGGCAATCTTTTTTATTTCTATCGGTATACTTTTGGGAATTATTTTTCTTGCATTGGGGTTGAAATACCGAAAAGAGATTTTTGTGTTTCACAATGCCATCGATTCACTGCCAACACAGATCTACGCTTCAGATTGCGGCGAGATTGAATACCTGCGGGTTGGAACGGGCGAACCACTACTGGTCATCCACGGTATTTTTGGCGGAATTGATCAGGGTATTGCCAACGTGAACGGAATTTTCCCGGAGGGTTACGACCAGATATTTATATCCCGCTATGGATACTTACAATCACCACTGCCGCAGGATCCAAGCCCTCAAAAACAAGCCGCCCTATACGTTTGTCTGTTGGATCATCTGGGGTTGAACCAGGTAACAGTTATCGCCCATTCTGCTGGGGCTACCTCAGCCATGGAATTGGCCGCCCGCTACCCGGACCGTGTGAAAGCCTTGGTGTTGGTCTCACCCAATGCGCCTGGAACAGTGGATGTCACCCTCCCGCCTCAGGCAGTTGCTCAAACCATGTTCCACTCCGATTTTGTCTTCTGGATGATTACCACCTATGCGCGCACTTCACTATATGGCACCATGGGAGTCCCCGTCGGCTATAGTTTATCACCCTCTGAAAAAGAACTGGTCGATAGCCTCGTGCAAACCGTATTACCGGTAAGCCGCCGCGGCGACGGCGCCATTTGGGATATGTTTGTCTCCAACCCTGCCGTTAGCGAAACCGAATTTGGAAATATTCAGGCCCCCACCCTGGTTGTCAGTGCTGTGGATGATCCAATGGCTCTCTATCAAAATGCTCAGGCCATGTCTAAACGCATACCAAATGCGGCTTTATTAACTGTGCCCTCCGGCGGCCACATGCTGCTGGGTCAGAATGAACTGGTGATTGGTACCATTCGTGATTTTGTATCACACCCATAGGAAAGTGAGATTATGATGAGTGTATTTGTACGTATTTTGATCGGTTTGTTTGTAATCGCCCACGGGGTGATCCATCCCGTCCTGGCTTTCGCTCCCCAAATGGGGCAAAACCCTCCTGTTTCCGGAACATTCTGGACGCATTCCTGGCTGCTGGGCAATGGACCCTTCGTCAAAGGATTGATCTATGCGCTCTCTGGGTTAACCGCATTGGTACTTTTGGGTGCAGGGTTGGGTTTTATGGGAGTTTTTCCGGTCACTATCACCCGCTCTTTGTGGATCGCCGGGGCCGGCTCTTCCTTGCTTTTGCTCCTCGTTTGCTGGCATAACTGGTTATTTGTTGGCATTTTATTGGATATCGCTATGCTGGCAATCCCGGTATTTGTAAAAAACGGTTGGTTTTCTTAGTCCGGTAACAAAAAAGTCAGCCATTGAATTTGGTGTATAGCTTTTTACCTTCTTTATTAAAAAAACAGCCGGGTGGTCATTATGATCCACCCGGCTGTTTTTTGTTGGTTGGCCTTACTTGATTTCCAGGGAACTCATCATGGCGTCCAACTGGGTTAGGTCCGGGGTAAAGGTATTCGCAGCTTGTGAATTAAGGTCCTTGGCCACATTGGCTAGGTAAACGGGATAGTCGCTGGTGAATTCAGGCGGCTCGTTCCCGGTGACTGTTCCATCCGCGGGAAGATTGGGATGGTTAACCGGCAGCACTGCAGCCACATAATATTTCCCGTCATTGGTCAAGCCTTGGTAGGTATACATCAGCTCATTATTGTGGATGGGCACTATTCCCTGGCTAAACTCGGTAAGATAGCGCAAACCCTGGCCGTTATTGAAATCTAAATATTGTATGTGCGCATGCAGCACCTGCGTTTTATTGAACAGCGGCAGAAAAGGCATGTTCGGAATCTCCTGGGGTGACTGAATCAAGCTCTGCAGTGTAAAGACCATATTTCCAGCGCCTTCATTGATCTTCCCCAGGTCATTCACTGGATAAATAAAGATCTGTGGCTGGATAAATTGGCTGCTGATCGGATAACCCTGCAAACTGACCCTGGTATACTCGGGCATCACTTCCCAGTAGGGCGCATCATCACTGGCTGGTACAGCAGCCATCGTCTCGGTCTGGAAACCGGTGGCCAGGCTGCCGGTATCCAGAGAAAGGTGGAATGAACCATCCGGGGTAGGTAGAACCGTTATTGCCGGCAGTATTGTAGCCGCTGGTTCAACGGTTGCCATTGGTGCAGATGTTGCAGTGGGGTTGGGCAGCGTGGACGTAGCGACGGCTGGTGAACAGGCCGAGAGCAGAAGCAAACCTGCCAGTAGGACGATCAGCAGCCGAGAGATAAATCCGGATTGCATTTTAATAATCATTTTTATACTCCATTTCATATTGATGTCGTTAACTTTTCTCCATTCCATAGATGGAGAGAGGTGAAAGTTTCAGAATCTCAGTTAAGCTATAGTGTTGTAACATCCATTTTGACTTCCTTTTCGTTTACGATTTTGATTAAAAATAGGTTTTTCTTTTACTGTTACAGTTTACTTTTTGTTAAAACAGAACTCCCCTTCTGGAAGGAGAGTTCTATACTGGCTAATTGGACAGTCATTGAACCTATACCGAAAACTGGTTTGGTTGTTCTTTCCTTTTATCCCTGATTCTATGGATTGTTATCCGTTAGTTTCCACTATTGGAATACCGGCATCACGAAAGCGCCGCAGCAGCCAGCGAATGATTTCAACCCCGTTGATCACCAGAACCGCTGCCACGATCAACTTCGCTTGAATATTGGCAATCGGCAACACCTGATTCTGAATTGTGGTGATAAATTCCAAACTCCAGCCGGTTGCAGCCCACGCTTGTGACGCAACCTCCAATAGCGGGCCGGTTGATATTAACAATAAGGCAATCACCATTCCAAATAACTTGAGTGCCATATTGACCCATTCACTCCAGGGTGACCATTTACCATTGACCAATAAATACACCGATAGCAGCATGATCAACGCCCATTGGATGTTCATTAAGGGCAGATAGCGATAAAAATTCTCGGAAAGGATAGGAATATGAACCCATTCGCCATTATTGAGTGTGTTAATCCCCAGCCAATGGGTGTAGAAGTTGAAAAGGATTAAAGCACCGGCATTTCCGATCAGGTCTCCAGCCTTACTGCTGCGTGAAACCGGCTTTGGCGCAGATTGAGGTAGCATTTGTGGCGACCAGTATTTTAAGTGCGCATCCTTCCGGTTCTTTGTCCATTCAATCAGTGCAAATACCAGCACTAATATTCCAAAAGCCTGAATACTGCCTTGTACTAAACCACCTAACAGTCCCAGCAGCAAACCCAGCGCTTCACCGCCCACAATCTTCTGGGTAAATGCCTGCACCAGAAAAGCGACGGTTAATCCGATTCCAATCGACAGTAGGACGATCTTCAGAATACGCATAAAAATCGGATAGAAGCGTGGGCCGATCAGATAACGTTCCGGTAAATAGGCGGATGCCACCACTTCGGGAGCGCCCATTTCGGACAATACTTCTTTTACCATAGCTTCATCCACTTCGGCGCCGCCCGCTTGCTCGCAGCGGTCTGCCAAACGATCTTCGATCAAAGAGCGGATTTCTTTTCCGATATCCACACGCATATTTTCGGGTAAATTGACCCCGACTTCTTCAATATAACGATCAATTAATTTCATCTTTAACTCCTATTCAACCAACAAACGATCCATAACAACCGTCAATAGCTGCCACTCGGAAGCTAGCTGCGAAAAGATTTGTTTGCCTTGCTCGCTTAGAATGTAGTAACGCCGTTGACGGGCTTCCTCCAACCGCCAATCGCTTTCCAGTAACCCGTTTGCCTCCAATCGGCGTAACAACGGATACAAAGTCCCCTGATCTACTTCAAAACCTTGGTCAGCAAGACTTTTCAGTAGTGAATAGCCATACTGAGCTTCTCTTAAACAGCTCATCGCCGCCAGAACAATCGTACCGCGGCGCAACTCCTGTACAAAAGGTTCAATTGGAATTTGGTTTTCTGTTTTCATATTGCTATTATACTGTGTAAAATACAGTATTGTCAATATATTAATATAATGAATTTTTTAACATAGTTGTTTTGATAGCAATGCCTGAATCCAAATAATCAGCAAATTCTGATCTTTAACCATAATTTCTCTTGACAAAATAGAACTTATATTCTAAAATAAACTTAAAAAAATGGCTCACACACATTAACAACCAGGGCATTATTCCAATACGAAAATTGCACCTTAACAACCACATAGTCAACACCCACTCCACCTGAGGCACACCCCTGAGTTTCCCATCAGCGCCAATCTTTTTTTTCATGTGTTTCGTGGTAAATAAAAAAGGCTCATATGAAGAATAATATTGATGAATCCAAAATGTCAGGCAGTAAAGCAAAAACGAATTGTCGGCTATAATTATTCATAGGGAAACTTTAATTGTTATGCCAAATTATCCAAAAGACATTGAAGCTGAAATAATATTTCTACTACCAGAGCATGGAGGACGTAAGAAACCAATAATATCGGGGTTAAGACCACAATTTTATTATGATGGAAGAGACTGGGATGGTACTATGCACTTTGATACAGAAGAGCATATGCCAATGGGAATACCCATTATTATGTATTTCGCTTTTATTAGCCCTGAATGCCATTGGGGAAAACTATTACCGGGTAAAGAATTTCAACTTCGGGATGGGCCAAAAATAATTGGTAATGGTCGAATATTGCGACTAATTGACCTTGAAGAATCAGCAAATACTGCAAGTCAATCAGAAACTTACTCAATTATGAGAAAAAATAACGATTGATATATCATTCAACAGATATGCCTAAATAAACGACTCGTTTATGAGTTTATAATCATTCCATCGAATTGTGTTCCTTCTTTGCTGAACAAAGAACGGTGTTTGTCTTTTCACCGAAGGTCTTATGGCAATTCTTGCAAAGAAAACGCTGGCAATTATTGTGTAAACCATTCTTTACGATGGCTATTGATGCACAATGGGCATTTTTTATCATGTGCAAACCGTTTTTCCGTAAGTTCCTCTCGGTCAGAATCATCCTTAAGCTCATTCCAAATTCCTGCCCACTCATTACTCATCAATCATCACTTTTTTCTCAACCACTCGTTCCAGAACGAATATCGGCCAAATAACACCCTCTCTGCCATTTCCCACCGAAATCCCCCACCCATGCTGGTCATTTCCCGGAAAGACATTCGTTCCGATTGAAATTTTTTTATCGATAAACGAAAGAAACGAATACATTTTCTTGGAGAAATACACTTCTAATGCTTGCCAGCTCACTGAATACCATAGGCTATTTGCCTTAAGGGAAACTTTTCGCGTTATCCTGGCAAGTCTCCCCGCCGCCAAAAGATCCACCCTCCTGCAAATAAATGCCAGGGTCAGACAAACTACTCGCTTTCGGATCTACACCCCACTCGTAGCCTGCTCTTGTTTTGGCTTTTTCAAAAGCTGAAACAACGCACCGAAGGGAAAGAAATACAAAATCAACAGATATGGCAGCGCAAAATTGCTCATCCCAGCGCCGCTTAACCCGGCAAAAACAAAAATGCTGATATGCATTTTGATCACATTTTTATACGGCATAGAAAGGTCATTGCGGTTAGGTGCGTTAATCACATTTAAGAAATTGGATAATTGAGTTACACCACTGAATAAAACAATCGGCCAGTAGCGCACCAGGCAGATTTGAATAAACTGGAAAAC
The DNA here is from genome assembly GCA_002840755.1 of Chloroflexi bacterium HGW-Chloroflexi-10. Taxonomy (GTDB): domain Bacteria; phylum Chloroflexota; class Anaerolineae; order Anaerolineales; family Anaerolineaceae; genus UBA6170. The sequence goes on from PHBZ01000031.1 coordinate 44,834, forward strand.
ATTAGGAAAGGCGCTGTTCTGCTCTTCCACCAATGGGAAAAACATATTTAAAAACACCGAATGCACAAAGTGGAACATGCCAAAATGAATACTGAAGAAAACCAGCATGAATAGACCGCCCACCACAATACCTGCCCGGCGTAATCCTTCACCGGCGCCCATAGCAGACATAACCCGGTCGGAAACAGCGTCTGATTTACTCACCGCAGAAGACAGCATATTTCCTGCAATCGAGGAAAACAGATAAAGAAATCCCAAAACCAGGCTGCTAATCCACAAACTCCAAACCAGGTCGGTTGCATTCCACTGTTGTGCATCTGCCAGAATCAGTGTCAAAAGAAAGCTGAGCAGCGCCAGGAGCACCTGTAAATAAAAGGGAATGCGGAAATGCAGCAAACTGTCTATACCCAGAAAATCTTCCAACTCAGCCATCAGCGACATCACTTCACCCTCACCGCTGAGTTGCTCCACAGCCACCTGGGCGGCTGGATTATCCGAGTCCAAACGGATGATCCGTTGGTAGCACTGAAGAGCACGTTTTTCATCACCAGCTTCCGCCAACAAATCCCCCAATTTCATCCAGGCTGAAACATCCTGCGGATCTTTTTTCACCGCGGTAACAAATTGCTGGTATAGCTCCTGATCCAATGCTTTCGTCATCTGCTTTATTGTAGCTATATTATTTCAAATCAATGATCAGTTTTCTTTTCGTCGCGATAGAAAAGGAAATCCAGATCACCGGGAGATTGACCTTTTTGAGTAAGCGCTTGGGCTAGTTCAGCCTGGTGCTGCATTCCATGGAATAAGACATGCTGTAAAATACGCCAGTGTACAAATGGCATCTCTTTGCCGTGTCTCGTGGTTAAAGGTAATACTTCATCTATCTGCGCATCCTGTACTGCTTCCAGGTACGCTTGCCAGGCCATTTCTTCACAGTCAAATCCGGCCTGCAGCATTTCCAGGTCGGGATACTCCTCTGCAACCAGCGAAGAAGTCTGCGCCCCAGTCTCTAGCGCCACGCGCCAACTTTGATCAGCTCGCAGGATATGGAAAAAGAGATCATAAATGGAACCACGCCCATAGCCCGGGTTTTCATGCAAGTCAATAACCGAAAGTTTCGTCGCGCATTCCACCAACCGGCGGATTACATGGAAATGATATTTGAACTGAATCTGATAATGAGAAGCCTGAGACATATATTAACCTCTCCTGTTATTGGGGATACTTGCCAGTATAGTCATTTTTACTCCTGGGAGCAAGCGTATCTGTCAGTAAATTTCAAATGAAGATTTTTATGGCTGGTATCCTGATTTCCTCTTTCTATCTGTAAACCTTTTTCCGGACGGGTCACTCATTCCTCATTACTATTTCCATTTTCCTAATTCCTAGTTCCAAATTCCTTCTTCCTACTCCCCGCGCTGATAATTAGGTGCTTCCCTCGTAATGGTGATATCATGCGGGTGGCTCTCAATCAAACCGGCGCCGGTGATGCGCACCAACCGCGTTTTGGTACGCAAGTCTTCCAGAGTAGCAGCCCCGGCATACCCCATCCCGGAGCGCAATCCACCCACCAGTTGGTAGATAAAATCACCTAAAAGGCCTTTGAAGGGCACCATACCCTCCACCCCTTCAGGCACCAGTTTGCCGGCGCCGCTCTGACCGCTGCCGTAACGATCTCTGCCGTAACCCTGCATGGCGCCCATCGAGCCCATCCCGCGGTAAGACTTAAACTGACGCCCTTCATACAGTATTTCCTCACCAGGGGATTCTTTCAAACCGGCCAGCAGACTGCCCAGCATGACCGTATCCGCGCCAGCGACAATCGCTTTAACAATCTCTCCGCTGTATTTCACACCGCCATCAGCAATGATCGGCACCCCCAACGGGCGGGCCGCCTTCGCACAGCGGTACACCGCACTCAACTGCGGCATCCCTGCGCCTGAAACCACCCGGGTAGTACAGATCGAGCCTGCGCCAACACCCACCTTAACCGCATCCGCTCCGGCCTCAATCAACGCCAGCGTGCCGGCTTCCGTTACAACATTCCCGGCAATAACCGCTAAATGAGGTTTAACCGCCTTAAGACGTTTAATCGCCAGAAGTACACCGGCGGTATGCCCATGTGCGGTATCAATCACCACCACGTCCACCCCCATTTCTGCCAGCCGCTCAACCCGCTCTTCCAGATCAGCCCCCACACCTACCGCGGCGCCCACCAAAAGGCGTCCGCGCTCATCCTTGGCAGCATTCGGGTATTGTTGTTTCTTCTGAATATCCTTCACCGTAATCAGTCCCACCAGATGCCCTTCAGCATCCACCAATGGTAATTTCTCAATGCGGTGTTTCTGTAGAACAGCCTTGGCCTGCTCTAATGTAGTCCCCAATTCAGCCGTTACCAGGCCTTCAGAGGTCATAAAATCAGTGACTGGGCAGTTCATATCCCCTGGTTCGGTGAAGCGGATATCGCGGTTCGTGAGAATACCAACCAGCTTGCGGGTGACAGGGTCTACCACAGGCAATCCGCTGATATGAAAACGCCCCATAATGCTGTCAGCTTCTGCCAGTGTAGCCGTCGGTGGCAGTGTGATCGGGTCGAGGATCATACCCGATTCGGAGCGTTTGACGGTTTCCACCTCTTTAGCCTGATCCGCCGGAGAAATATTGCGATGGATAATACCCATACCCCCCTCACGCGCTAGGGCAATCGCCAGTCTCGAATCGGTTACCGTATCCATGGCTGCGGAGAGCAGCGGAATATTCAATTGAATATCACGGGTCAACCGGGCATGTACATCCACCTGGGATGGCAGCACCTCACTGAAACCGGGCTCAATCAAGACATCGTCAAAGGTCAACTGCTCTAACTGCTCAAACAAATCCTTGTTCATAATTTTTCGCTTTCTTATTCACTTACCTTGTAGAATTCAGAATTTTAATGGCGGAAATGACGGAACCCGGTTACCACCATGCTCAACCCCAAACGGTTGCAGGCGTCAATCGACTCCTGGTCACGTACCGATCCGCCGGGTTGAATAATCGCTGTGATTCCAGCCTTTGCTGCTTCTTCCACCGAATCAGCGAAGGGAAAGAAAGCATCCGAAGCCATCACCGCGCCTTTGGCTCTATCTGCGGCGCGTTCAGCAGCAATGCGCACACAATCCACCCGGTTAGGTTGTCCCCCGCCAATACCCACCGTGGATTCCCCTTGGGCAAAGACAATCGCATTGGATTTCACATGCTGGCAGGCCGTCCAGGCAAATTTCAAAGATTCCATCTCCGCTGCACAGGGCTGCTTTTCAGTAACCACTTTCCAGTTTTCCCGAGTGGGGTCACCCAAATCCACCGACTGGCGCAATAATCCGCGCACGATCGAGCGGTATTCCACTTTGGGTTCCACCGCCAGGTTGGGCATTTCAACCAGGCGTAGATTTTTCTTTTTAGCCAGAATTTCGAGGGCTTGCGCTTCAAAACCCGGCGCGATGATGCATTCAACAAACAACTCGCTGATTGCAGTGGCTGTACCGCTTTCAAGAGTACGGTTGGCTGCAATGATTCCACCATACGCCGATACCGGGTCGCTCGCCAGGGCTGCCTGGTAAGCCTCCACCTGCGTCGTTGCAGAGGCAATCCCGCAGGGCGAAAGGTGTTTGACAATAACAATGCTGTTTTTCTCGTATTGAACGACTGCCCGCCAGGCAGCATCCACATCGAGTAAATTATTGTAGGATAATTCCTTACCTTGTAGCACTTTGCCGCCCAACGGACCTTCACCAGGCAGTAGCCCCAACAACGCCGCCGATTGGTGCGGATTTTCGCCATAACGCAGCGTTTGCACCGGATAAAGCGTCAGCAGTTCTGTTGGACTGCCCTCCAGATAATTGCCAATCGCATTGTCGTAGTGCGTTGTCAAACGGAAACCTTTTATCGCCAATTTTCGCCGGAGATCCAACGTATTCTTTTCTTGTTGGTACGCAGATAACACGGCAGTGTAATCCTGCGGATCACATACAAGGGTCACGCGATCGTGATTCTTGGCCGCCGCGCGGATCAATGCCACACCGCCAATATCGATCTGTTCAATCGCCTCTTCCAGGCTGACACCTGGCTGAGAAATAGTTGCTTCAAATGGATATAGGTTAACCACCACCAGATCAATCGGCGCCCAACCCCGGTCATAAAGTTGCAGCATATCTTCTGCTGTATCACGCGCCAGCAAACCGCCGTGAATGGCCGGGTGTAATGTCTTTACTCGTCCGCCTAAAATCTCGGGGGAACCGGTATAATCGGCTACTTCGGTTACCTTCAAACTGTTCTGAGACAATAAACGCGCTGTTCCCCCGGAAGCCAGCAATTCCCAACCCAGATCTGCCAGCCCACGGGCAAACGCCACCAGGCCGGTCTTATCATATACTGATAACAAAGCTTTTGGCATCATCATCCTCCATTTGTGCAGCTAATTTTTTCAATGTTTCCACCAATACAACATGCTCACAGGCATGTATTTTTTGTTGCAGTGTTTCCAGGGTATCGTCCTGAAAAATCGGTACCATACACTGGTTAAGCAGCGGGCCAGAGTCGACACCTTCATCGGGCACCAGATGCACCATCACCCCGGTATGGGATATTTTCCCTTGCTGGTACGCTTGAAAAGCACGTTCAATCGCGTCCACCCCAGGAAACGCACCTGGCAGCGCCGGGTGCAGGTTGATTATTCGGTTTGGAAAGCGGCTTATAAACGGCATGCTCAAGATCCGCATCCAACCGGCCAGTACCACCCAATCCGGCTGGTAAGATCCCACCAGATGTGCCAGTTCAGCATCGTACACTGCACGTTCCTGCCCCCTGGTTTTTTCCTTCACCACAGCCGGAACACCAGCCGTGCGCGCGCGTTCCAGCCCATAGGCATCCTGCTTATTGGAAATTACCACCGCCAACCGGGCATTCAACTCCCCACTGCGCACCGCATCGAGAATGGCTTGCAAATTAGTGCCATTGCCTGAAACCAGCACCACCAGGCGCATAGTTCTCATTTCAGCACCACTGTTTTGCGCGGTCCGCTGCGCAATTCACCAATAACCCAGGCAGGTTCGGTAAGCATAGACTGAACCTGCTTTGCGGCTTCTGCGCCAACAACAGCTACCAGCCCAATACCCATATTAAAAACGCGGTACATCTCCAGAGTATCAATATCACCCTTCCACTGTAGCCAACGAAAGAGCGCTGGTACGACCCAGGCAGATCGATTCACAACTGCCTGCAAATCTTCTGGCAGCATGCGCGGAATATTTTCAATAAAACCTCCGCCGGTCAGATGCGCCAGTCCTTTAATGAGGGGCAGCACCGGTTGGATCAAATGCAGGTAAGAACGGTGTGGTGTTAGCAGAGCATTCGCCAGGCTGGTTTTGAGGTCATCACGGAAGACCAGTAAATCTTCACCTTCACAAAGTTTGCGAATCAGGGAATAACCGTTGGTATGCGGCCCGCTGGAAGCAAAGCCCAGCAGAACATCTCCCTCCTGCATCGCGGCATGGTCCGGTAAGATCTGGCTCCGTTCCACCACACCTACAATCGTGCCGGCCACATCAAAAGCCTTCTCTTGGTAAACACCCGGCATTTCGGCAGTTTCCCCGCCTAACAGCACACAACCGGCTTCCCGACAGGCTTCGGCCATTCCGGTGACAATTTCAGCCACAATTTCGGGTTTTAGTTTGGCTGTGGCAAAATAATCCAAAAAGAACAGCGGGCGGGCGCCCTGCACCAGAATATCATCGATACAGTGATTGACAATATCCTTGCCAACCCCATGATAACGGCCCAACCGTGCCGCCAGTTCCACTTTGGTGCCAACCCCATCCGTGGAAGCTACCAATACCGGTTGGTCACCCAGGCTGTCAATGTCAAATAAACCGCCAAACGAGCCTATTCCGGCCAATACCCGTGGGGTATAAGTAGTCTGCACCGCATCCTTCATCAATCCCACCGCGCGGTTACCGGCGTCTATATCCACACCAGCTGTCTGATAGGCTGAGGATTTTTGGATATGGTTTAAAGCCTTTTGGGCAATATCATGGCGATATTGCATCCCCGTAAAGGAAATTTTTTCCACAGCCTGATAAGCATGCTGAATAGCCGTCTGCAGGTCTGCTGCCCAGCAGGTCACACCCAGTACCCGGCCGCCGCTGTTTACCATTTGTCCATCTTTGAGGCTGGTACCGGAATGGAATACGATTCCATCCGTAATGATCTCTTTTAAACCCTGAATCACAAAACCGCTCGTAGATATCCTTGGGTACCCGCCGGAAGCCAGCACCACACACACAGCAGCACGTTGCGCCCAACGTACCTGTATTTCAGCTAGCTTTCCTTGGGTGCAGGCCAGCAGAATTTCGAGCAGGTCACTTTCCAGCAGCGGCAGAATTACCTGGGTTTCCGGGTCACCAAAGCGGGCGTTGAATTCCAACACCTTGGGTCCTTCTTTTGTCAGAATCAATCCGGCGTACAACACACCAATATACGGCAAGCCCTCACTGCGTAATCCATCCACTACCGGCTGCAAAATATTGCGGGTAATCTCCTCAATCTGTACCGCAGGTATCACCGGTGTGGGAGCATACGTACCCATCCCGCCGGTATTGGGACCCTGATCGCCATCCAACAGACGTTTATGATCCTGAGCGGGCGGCATAACCGCCACACTATAGCCATCACAGAAAGCTAATAGAGAAACCTCTTCACCTTCCAGACGTTCTTCGATGACGACCTCATCGCCGGCAGCACCAAACTGGTGATTGACCATAATTTCATGCAATGCCGAAAGACCTTCGTCCAGTGTCTCAGGCAAAATGACACCCTTGCCAGCGGCTAGTCCGGAAGCTTTGATCACCACGGGGTAATTTACGGCTTCCAAATACCTGCGTGCATCCAGATAACGTGAAAAAGAAACAAAACGGGCGGTAGGAACTTTATGGCGCGCCATAAAGTTCTTGGAAAACGTCTTGGAAGTCTCCATTTGGGCGGCAGCCTGGGAAGGGCCAAACACGGCCACGCCAGCAGCGCGTAAGGTATCGCTCACACCGGCTTGCAGCGCGGCTTCAGGGCCGACCACCACCAGGTCAATGGCTTCACGCTTTGCATAATCGGTGATTCCAGCTGCATCCTCCACGGCCAGTGGTGTTAGGGTACCCAAATTACACATGCCATCATTCCCGGGAGCAATAGTTAGTTGGGTTAATAACGGTGATTGGCTGACCTTCCACGCCAGGGCATGTTCGCGGCCTCCCGATCCAACAATTAATACTTTCACGGAAATACTCCTTTTCTGCTACCCGAGTGATGTCTCAAAGCCGGTCTTGGTATTTCCAGGTTGAACTTCCAGGGGATACATTCCGGTGAAACAGGCATTGCAATAGCCTTCATTCCGTCCAATCGCGGTCATCATTCCCTCTAGGGAAAGGTAATCAAGCGAATCGGCGCCGACATAAGCACAAATTTGAGCCACACTCAATCGGTGGGCAATCAGTTCTTCATAAGTTCCCATATCCACTCCCATAAAGCAGGGATGGCTGATCGGTGGGCAGGTAATGCGCACATGCACTTCCTTAGCGCCGGCGGCTTTTAATAACTGGATTAACGGTCCGGTGGTATGGCCGCGAACAATCGAATCGTCCACCATCACTACCCGTTTTTCCAGAACATTTTCATTAATGACATTGTATTTGAGCGCGACACCCTGTTTGCGCAATGAGTCGGTCGGTTCAATAAAGGTACGCCCAATATAGCGGTTCTTGATAAAACCGTCATTATACGGAATTCCCGAAGCAGCGGCATAACCAATGGCTGCCGGGATGGAAGAATCCGGAATCGGTATGACCACATCCGCATCTGCCGGAGCCTCTTTTGCAAGCTTTTGCCCCAAACGATGACGGACCTGATGCACACTGCGTCCATCCCAAAAACTATCCGGACGCGAAAAATAGATGTGTTCAAAGGTGCAAAAAGCTGTGGGATTTGCGATTTTTACCGCCTGATTGACGCGCAGAGCGTTATCGCTCAACGCGACTATCTCGCCGGGTCTCACTTCACGGATCGAATCGCAGCCGAGGGTACGCAGCGCACCTGATTCGGAAGCAGCCACATGCCCACCGCCGGGCAACCTCCCCACACTGAGCGGACGGAATCCCCACGGGTCGCGAACTGCAAACACATGGTTACGGGTGAGCAGCACCAAAGAATAGGCGCCCACCCAATACTGCATGGCATCCTTTAACCGTTCAAACCAGCTATCCCCTTTGGCACCAGCCAGCATCATCGTCATCACCTCGGTATCCGAAGTGGAAGACAGCCCCACACCCTGGCGCATCAGGCCTTCCCGCAGTGCCGCAGCATTGATCAGGTTACCGTTATGTGCCAGCGCCATAGGGCCGTATTGTGTATCGATCAGGAAAGGTTGTGCATTACGCGCCGCAGACGACCCGCTGGTGGAATAGCGCGTATGCCCAATCGCATAATCGCCCTCCATTTTAGAAAGGGTGTGCGGGTTAAACACCTGGGAAACCAGGCCCACTTCCTTGTGCAGACGCAGTACATGCCCATCTGATACCGCCAGGCCGGCAGCTTCCTGCCCGCGATGCTGTAACGCATACAAGCCAAAAAAGGCCATCCGGGCCACATCTTCATTCGGCGCATAAATGCCTAAAACACCACATTCTTCTTTGGGAGAATCATTCATAAGCATGAGCAGTTTTTAACACTTTCTAAGAATTGCTTGGAAAAAAGTTCAATTACCGATAAAAACTTTCATTAATGCAGACAACAAATCTCTTTATTCGCTGCGTAATTCAGCATCATCATTGATAAGGAGTGCTTGCATTCGCTGCTGGTACATCTTCACTTCAGCGCGCACTTCGGTATCGTAAACTCCCAGAATTTTTGCTGCCAGCAAGGCGGCATTTGTCGGTTCTAACACCAAAGCTGGTGCAATTCCGGAAGGCATGCGCAGTGAAGAATAAATATCCGCACCTCCAAAAGCCTCCGCATACGGCGGACACGCAATCACTGGTGATGCTACGCATCCATCAGTAAAGCCGGAAAGCGCGTTGCTGCGCCCGGCAATGGTGATATACACCTTGGGGCGCGGGTCCGCTTCGTAGGTTTTCAGCAGGTTGAGTACATGCTCGGCAGTCTTATGTGCTGACCCTATGCGCTGCTCTACTTCCAACCCAAAAGCAGTCGCCGCCTCTGCAATTTTCTCCGCATGGCTACAGTCGGCCTTGGAGCCCATTAAGATCACTAATAAGGGTTTCATTTAAAATACCCTCCTTTCTGCAGGTTAGCCACCAGGCGTGGATTGACCGGGTAATCCCCGGGTTCAAAGCTTTGTCCGGTCAGCAGCTCATAGATCTGAATGTAGCGCTGGCTGGCCTGCACCCATAAATCCGCAGGGACAGTCGGCACTTCGCCCTCACCACGGTAACCAAAGTCGGCATAGGTTCGCCGGATAAATTCTTTATCAAAATTTTCCGGTTCTTCTCCGGTTGCAAAACGCTCGACATAGCTATCTGCTTTCCAGAACCGCGAAGAATCGGGGGTGTGTACTTCGTCAATCAAAACAATGCGGCCATCGGCAGCACGACCAAACTCATACTTGGTATCCACCAGTATCATCCCGGCATTCAGTGCCACTTCCTGTCCACGTTTGAAGATAGCCAGGGCAGCCGCCTGGATCTTCTCCCAACTGCCGGCGTCCAGGTAACTTTGGGAAACCACTTCGGCACAGGTCAGGCGTTCATCATGCCCGGTCGGGCCATCCTTGGTGGTGGGGGTGATAATCGCTTCCGGTAGCTGCTGGTTCTTTTGCATCCCTTCACCAAAGCGATACCCGTAAATCTCGCGCTCACCCAATGCATAGCGGTACCATAATGCTGTGGTGGTCACACCAGTAATATAACCGCGCACGATCACCTCCACCGGGAATGGTTCTACTTCCAACACCAGTGCGGCGTTCGGGTCGGGAATACCAACCAAGTGATTGTCAATCACATCCTCAGTCTGCTCAAACCACCAGGCCGCTAGTTGGTTCAGCACCTGGCCTTTATATGGCACTACAGCCAGGTTGCGATCGAAGGCAGAGAGACGATCGGTAGTGACTATTAAACGCTGTTTTCCCGGCATGGTGTACCAATCGCGCACCTTACCGCTGCGGCGTTCGGGCAGATTCAACTGGCTGGATTCAAAAGCCAGATCCAGTAGCGGCCTGATTTGTTCGGCTGATAACATGGCAATTCATTCTCCTGATTAAATTTCCTATGCGTAACGCACACCATTTAGAAATAAAGGCAGTCCATAGAAACCGGTGCGGTTAGCCCGGTCAGGTGTCTGGAAGGGGTAGACATGGTTCTCCGGATGCGGCATCAATCCCAAAACATTGCCCTGCGGGTTACAAATTCCGGCAATATCCAGAACGGAACCATTCGGGTTGGTAGGGTACACACCGTTTGCTGCGCTTCCATCCGCATGAGCGTAAACCAGGGCTACCTGGTCTTGACTCATCAAAAGTTGTGTACGGACCGCATCATTGCTCTGGAAATTACCCTCTCCATGCGCCACCGGGCAGTCAATCAGATCCATCAGTCCGCGTGTCCAGATACAGGTTTGCGACAGCGGTTTGAGACTAACCCAGCGGCACTCAAAATGATTGCTTTGATTAAACGTAAGTGTAGCCCACGGGGTTTCATCAAAAGAACGTGTTTCAGGCAGAATACCGGACTTTACCAACGCTTGAAAGCCATTACAGATGCCAATCACCGGTTTGCCGGCATCCACAAACGCGCGCACCTGATCAGCGAAATAATGCGCCAGGTCCAGCGCGAACAATTTACCAGCTCCCAAAGCATCCGCATAAGAAAAACCGCCTGGAATCACCAGCATCTGGTAATCCGACCAGGGTGTTTTTTTCTGTAGTAATTGCTTAAGCGGATGAATACAGGCTTCTGCCCCGGCCAATTCAAGGGCTTTAGCAGCATCGCCATCACGGTTACTGCCAGTGGCAAACAAGATCAATGCTTTTGGTTTCATCCCAATACCTGCCCTTCCATAATTCCACCTTTCCAGGCACACAGCATACTGGCAACGGAAAGTTCCAGAATTGTCTTTTGATTAAAGTTCACGGTTAAAACCGACTGTTCCTGTACCCGGCCAATCTGGTTGGAAGGATACCCGGTCAGTATCGTTTCAAAAGCAGCCTGATCCTCCGGCTTCACTTCCACCAACAAACAACCGCCTGTTTCGCCAAACAAGATGCGCAGTATTTCTATACCTTTCAATTCCAGGCTTAACCCCAACCGTCCGGCCATGGCCATCTCGGCCACTGCCACACCCAAACCGCCTTCACTGAGATCATGGCAGGCCTGCACCATCCTCCCGCTGATGGCAGTATACAATGCACCGTACACCTGCGGATTAAGCGGGCTGCACAACGGCACCCCCTCCTGAATTGCAGTCTGCGGATTGGCCAGGTTGAAATGGCTGCCGCCGAACACTGGCTGAAAATCACCCACTAGATAGAGTAGGTTCCCGGCCTTCTTTAAATCCATGGTGATAGCTTGTTCCCAGGTAGGCATCAGACCCATCGCCGAAATCAATAAAGTCGGTGGAATGGCGTGCCGTTTTCCATCCGAACCAAGGTATTCGTTGTTAAACGAGTCCTTGCCAGAAATAAACGGGGTGCCATAGCGCAAAGCCCCTTCATAACAGGCCTGAGCTGATTTCACCAGATCACCCATGATTTCAGGTCGGGTCGGATCACCCCAACAAAAATTATCCAGAATGGCTACTTTTTGTGGATCCACTCCGCAGGCGACTGCATTACGTACAGCTTCATCGATCACCAGCAGGGTCATTTCGTAAGCATCCAGCTTCCCATATTCCGGGTTGATTCCGGCAGAAAGCACAAAAGCTTCTTTACCTGTCCCGGTCAGCGGTTTTATCACGCATCCGTCGGAAGGACCGTCGTGGTGAATGCCACTCAGCGGTTTAACCACCGTACCGCCTTGCACCTCATGGTCGTAAACTCGAATAACGCTTTCTTTACTGCCAATATTGGGATGGGCTAACAAGCCCAATAGGGTTTGTGCAATATTCACAGTCACTTCATGGCTGAGCGGGTTACACCAGCCAGCCGCATACTGTGGTCTGCAAACCAGCGCCTGATAATGGCGCTGCGGTAATCCTTCATGCAGAAAGTGGTTGTCCAAATTAAGTATTTTTTGATCCTGGTAAAAAACACACGTACGTCCGCTGTCATTGAACGTACCGATATCAGTCATTTCCACATCATACAAATCACACAGCGCTTGAAGTGCCGCTAGTTTCTCAGCAGACACAGCCACAACCATCCGTTCCTGAGCTTCCGAAAGCCAGATCTCCCAGGGCGCTAGACCGGGATATTTCAAGGGCACCTGCGCCAGTTGAATATCACCGCCGCCTTCTGAGGCCATCTCTCCCACCGCCGAGGAAAGCCCGCCGGCGCCGCAGTCGGTAATAGCATTATATAGTTTGCGGTCACGCGCCAGCATCAACACATCTACCAGCCCTTTTTCCACTATCGGCGCGCCAATTTGCACCGAAGCACCGGAAACTTCACCGGTCTGCGCATCCATGGTCATGGAAGAGAAGGTGGCTCCACGCAAACCGTCCCGCCCGGTACGTCCGCCCAATACAATGATATGATCACCGGAATGAACAGCTCGCGGATGCGAGTTCCTCGGTGCTAAACCAACACAGCCGCAAAACACAAGCGGGTTGGCTGTATAACCGGGGTCATACCAGATGGCGCCGTTAACTGTTGGTATGCCTATTTTGTTACCGTAGTCCTCAATTCCGGCTACCACACCGGATTTTATCCGTCGTGGATGTAACACACCTGCCGGCAGATCTTGTAACTCGGTATCCTGCGGACCAAAACACAATATATCCGTGGCAGCAATAGGTTTGGCAGAAACGCCTATCACATCGCGTATCACACCGCCAATTCCCGTATTGGCGCCGCCAAAAGGTTCAATGGCCGAAGGATGATTATGGGTTTCCACTTTAAAAGATAGTTCCAGTTCATCATCAAAAGCGATAATCCCGGCATTGTCACGAAACGCGGAAAGTACCCAATCGGCGTTCACATCCCGTGTGGCAGCCCGCACGGTCTGATTAAATAAATGGTCATATTCGTCCGGGAAACGTTCATCCTTCTGTCCATCCTGTTGCACAGTCACCCGCGATTTAAAGGTCTTGTGTACGCAATGTTCACTCCAGGTTTGCGCCAGCATTTCAAATTCAATGTCGGTTACATCACGTTGTTCAGCTTCACAATATGCCTGAATCGCTTTCATCTCATCCAGGTTGAGTGCCGCGCGGCGTTCGTTGGAAATTTGCAATAATTCTTCGTCGCTAATTCCACGCAGGCGAAGTTTCTCTACCCTTGCCGAAGACTCGGCTGCTTCCGGAAAAACCGGCACAATCTCTCCCAGGGTATAGCGCTGAATAACGTCATTGGCAAACAAACGGACGGCCAACAAATTGAGCGTTTCCTGGTTGATATTCTCCCCTTTAACAACAAAACGTTGCCCGGTAGAGGCAGCGTTGATGCTGTTGATACTGATTAATTTGGCTGCGCGGAGAATTTGTTCGGCTACCGGGTCAGTCACCCCTGGGCGCAATGCCACCTCGATGATTTCACCAGAGCGACGCAGTTCTTCGTCGCTTTCGTCATCTTTACCAGGCGTTTTCAGCTGGGCTGCCTCCACCTGTTGCGTAACCGGGTCGTGTAGAAGCTGGTTGGCTAGCTGCTCAATCTGCTGTGCATTCAGGTCGCCCCGAATAAAATACAGATCGTGACAGGCAATTTCCTGAACCTGCTGCAATCCTGAAGAATGGGCATCTGCAAGATAACCGCTTGAGCGCGGATCATTTTTTGCCTGCGGCCGCACCACAAAACGATACACCTTATCCAACTCTCTTAAACCCATAAACACCTCTTTGCTGTGGAAAGATTGAAAGATTTTACACCCCAAACACGGGCATGTCTAGTCATCTGCCCGTATGAATGTCATGGATTCAAAGACAAAAATCACAAAACCACCCCCACCTATGGAGATAATTGTCAGACAACCAGTATATACAGGGGTGTTGTTTTTTTAGCCCAACATCTGGCGGATACGGGCAGCCAATAGTCGGGTACGTTGTTCTGCGATGCCGGTATATGCGCTAACCTTGGATAACTGCATAATTTCTTCTGCACTGATCCATTTCAGAATGGTTTCATCCACCTGTAAATATTGCACCAGTGGGTTGACGCCTCCGGATTGAACGACCTGCCAGGCTGTCAGGGCGTGTTCACGCAAAAGCTCATGCATCTCCTGCCGGTCAGCCCCTTTTTTACTGACCGCCATCATCACTCGCTCGGTACAGGCAAAGGGAGCATAGATTTCCAAGTTGTGTTGAATAGCTTCCGTACGGATATTCAGATTTTTCACCAACCGTAAAGCCACCCGCAGTAATTCGTCACAGATTAAAAATGCTTCCGGCAAAATCGTTCTGCGGTTCGCGCTGTCATCTAGGGTACGTTCAAGCAGTGAATTAGCGGCATTTTGCCAGGCTACCTGTGGGTACATAGACAACTGGCGAGCCAGCGAGTCTATTTTCTCGGCATTGATTGGGTTACGTTTAAACGGCATCGCTGAAGAACCTACCTGTTTTTTGCCAAAGGGCTCGCTGATCTCTCCGATTGGAGGGGTTTGCAATAACCTCAGGTCAAAGGCAAATTTGTGCAGCGAAGCGCCCATCCCGGCTAATGCGCTCAGAATATCGTAATCCTGTTTGCGGGTATAGGTTTGGGTACTCACTTCATAAAAAGGCAGGTCCAACTCCTGGCTTAATCGGCTTTCAAATAATTCCACGTTCTCTATTCCTATCAAATCAACATAGGCGGCGGCTGTTCCTACAGCACCCTTAAAGCCCTTGCCTCGAATCATCGTACGTACCTTGAGGATGTTCTGAAAATCTTCCATCAAATCTTGAGCGTACATGGCAAAACGATAACCCATGGTAGAAGGCTCAGCAGGTTGAATATGGGTAAAAGCCATAATAGGCAAAGCTGCGGTTTCCTGCATTCGTTCAGCCAAAGCCAGCAGCACATCACGTAAAGTCGCCAACACCAGGTCTAGTGCAGAACGTAAACGCAGGGCATCGGCATTATCCTCAATATCCATGGACGTTGCTCCCATGTGCAAAACGCCGCCGGAATGTGGGCATTGCGCTGCAAAGGTCTTTAGCTCGGCCATTAAATCATGATGAATTTCAGCTTCAATGCGCAGTGCAGCCTCTACATCGATTTCCCCGGCATGCGCCTGCAATTCCAATACCTGATCCTGCGCTACCAATCCAAATTCACTCTGGATCTTGGCTAATGCCACCCAGATGCGCCGCCACAGTCGGCGCTTGTTGTTCTCACTCCAGTTGGAGCGCATCGCATCGCTGGCATAGCGCCAACTGAAAGGGGATTGGTAATTATCATATGGATCCATGGAAAAAACCTCACTGCAACCAGAATTGAGTCAATTATAATGGCGTTTTCCAAAGATGTCTGAACATTGCCGTATATCCACCATGCTGGTTAATTTAGTAAATATCAATTTTATAAATATAAATATTGACTTAATTTAAATGTTCGTTTATATTGTTTAATATAATTTAGTTATTGTGAATTATTTCAAAACGGAGCGAAAAATGTCTGATTATGCTGTTCAAGCACATCAATTGGTTAAAAAATTTCGTCAAAAAACAGCTAAACTCAACGGGGAAAAATCCTTTAATCGTCCTTTCTGGAAGAAAGCACCTCAAACTTTTTTCACGGCAGTGGAAGGGATTGATCTAAAAATTAATAAAGGCGAAATATTTGGTTTATTAGGCCCCAACGGCGCGGGAAAGTCCACTACCATTCGTATGTTATGCACATTGCTCGAACCAACCAGTGGAAGTGCTACTGTGAATGGTTTCGATATCAATAAACAGGCTACCCAGGTTCGCCAGAGTCTCGGGACGGTCTTAGCTGGAGAACGCAGCATTTATTGGAAATTAACCGGACGCGAAAACTTGCTGTATTTTGCGGCACTTTATCATATCCCTGCCAGGACAGCAAAACAACGGGCAAATGAATTGATTGAGATGATGGGATTGAGTGAAAGAGCTGATGAAACTGTGGAAAAATATTCAACCGGCATGAAACAACGTATCGCCATCAGCAAAGCTTTACTGGCCCGCCCGCCCATCCTGCTGTTCGATGAACCCACGCTGGGATTGGATCCACAGGCTGCGCGAATGGTGCGGGAGTTGGTATTAAAGCTTAAGGAGCAAGGGCACACCATCTTACTTACCACACATTATATGGAAGAAGCCGATCAACTCTCTGATCGTATTGGCATCATCGACACCGGCAAGATCATCGCACTGGATACACCAACACGGCTGAAAGAGCTCATTCAGCAGAAAGAAGTGGTTCGCATGGAAATCAGTGGTTGGTATCCGGAACTGGAAGGGAAATTACGCACAATCCCCGCGGTTGAGAATATGGTGATTAAAACGAACGAAAATAATTCATTTCAGGAAGTAAATCTGCAAACTGAGAATAGCCGCACCCTCATTCCCCAAATCCTTGAACAGATTAATGTCAATGGCACCCAACTGGTGAATATGAATATCTTAAAGCCGTCTTTGGAGGATGTATTCATCCATCTTACCGGCAAAGCCTTGAGGGATTAAACAAATGACCACTGTACCTCAAAGTATTCCTTTAACCAAAAATCGCTTTTTGGCGGAACTGAGAACATTATGGTGGATAACCATAAAGAATTGGTTCTATCTGGTACGTTATCCCAGCTTTATTATCCAGTTGCTGATCTGGCCATTAATTTTCCCGGCTGCTTATATCGTAACCGCCCAGGCGCTGGCCGGTCCCGATCGGATTGGGTTGGTTTTTTTCGCTCAAAACACCGGAACAGTCGATTACATTGCCTATATTGTCATCGGCACCACCGTCTGGATGTGGCAAAATACGGTGCTCTGGAACATCGGCACGGACCTGCGTAATGAGCAAAAGCGCGGCACACTGGAATCAAATTGGCTTTCACCGTCTTTTCGTTTTTCACTGCTGATGGGCACTACATTCATTCATCTGTTTACTATGTTCCTTTTTATCCTGGTCAGTTTTTTGGAATTCACTTTTCTCTTCGGAGTGCAATGGAATGGTAACCCTGGGCTGGTGCTTCTGGTCTTTCTTTGCGCCGCTCCATCCATCTATGGGATTGGTATCACATTCGCCAGTTTCGTCATCCGCATGCAGGAAGCCAATTCCTTTATCCAACTGGTACGTGGTCTGGTGATGATATTCTGTGGAATTACGTTTCCTATCAGTATCTTACCGAATTGGATGGCTCAAATCAGCCGCTGGCTGCCGCAGACCTACCTGATCCGCGCCGTACGAAACGCAGCCCTGGACAATGCCGACTTTGCCGCGTTAAAAGGCGATTTGGGTACTTTACTGATCTTTGGAGCGTTATGGGTCCTGGTTGGTTTCCTCAGCTTCCATTGGATGGAAAGACAGGCGCGTAAAAGCGGGATAATCGGTCAATATTAAGAAGAGAATTGCACATGAATACAACGAGTACTATACCCATTCAAAAAATCACTTTCCTCACCCAAATACGGGCAATAGGTGTTATTGCTGCCAAAGACTGGAAGGTTTATTGGCGCTACCCGCTCAACGCCGTTTCTTCTATCTTCCAACCTCTAATCTGGTTAACGCCGATTTATTTTCTGGGGCAGGCTTTCAGCGTTAATGGAGAAGCCATCGGGTTTGCTGGGTATGCCGGCACCAGTGATTACATGTCGTTCATTATCTTGGGAGCTGCTTTGAGTAATTTTCTTTCGGCGGTATTCTGGGGCATGGGCTATTCTCTAAAAGAGGATATGGATATCGGCGTTCTGGAAAGTAACTGGATGACACCCGTCCCGCGTTTGTTAATGTTGTTTGGACGCACGCTGAATAATCTGCTGATTACTACCATCACATCTTGCGGGACACTGTTGACAGCCGCAGTAGTATTTGGTTTTCATCCTACCGGTAATGTTGTAGCAGCTTTGCTGACATTAATTCCCGTTCTTATCGGTTTATATGGGTTTGGGTTCGCCTTTGCGGCTTTAGTAATGATCGTTCGTGAAGCCAACACCATGGTTGATATGGGTAATTTTTTGGTCGATTTCCTCTCCGGGTCCCAATTCCCGGTGAAAGCTTTGCCGCGTTGGCTCTGGCCGGTTTCTTTCAGTATCCCATTAACCTATGGATATGATGCAATTCGCGGTTGGATTCTTAAAACCACTACCCTGCTGCCATTAAAATGGGAAATCCTGCTGCTGCTGATTTCCATGATAGTCATGGTTGTCATAGGTATTCAGGTCTTCAATGCACTCGAACGCAGCGTCCGGCGCAAAGGAACACTGGGGCAACACTAATCTTTTTGACCATGATAAAAAAACAGGCTCTTGCAAGCCTGTTTTTTTATATTAACCCATTCAAACCCCCAGGGGTACCTGCATTGAAGAAACCTCTTGATAATTTAAGGCACTTTCCATTAGTTTTTTACGGCGTTCCAAATACGGCTGCGAAATATTGTTGGCTGACAGGCTGCGAGAACACGCCGCTCTGGCATACGCCAGTTCAGCTCTCGCTGCTGGCAAATCGGTCTCCAGCAGAACAAACAGGGTGTAATAAAACGGAAAATTATGCCAGCGTCCGCTGCCATCCCGCGCATTCTTTAACGTAGCCAGATAGCTTTCAATCCGCTGCACACCATCCGGCCAATGAGCTGCCAACAAGTACCGCCAAAAGGTAAGTGCACAGTAAGAACATTCCCCCATTACACAAAAATCGCGCGCGTAACACTTGTCCTGCACACGTTGATTTACCCGATCCAGAATATACCCGGAATGCAGTTGAAAACCATCCAATATTGCCAGAGAACGTGCTATTTCCAAACCCAGGATGGAATGTACTCCCAGGCGGCTACGGATCCGTTCCCCGGTAAATAACCGTAAACCTTCTTCAAAATCATCATCAGGAATAGAAAAGCCCAAATAAGGGCCTTGATCGGTGAAATAAGGAACAAAGTAGCGAATCGCATCCGATTTCTGCCGGCTGGGGAGGAACTCGCCGCGCCATTCAGCATTGGTAAAATAGTTCAACAAATTCGCCAGGCTGGTTGTTTGCATCTGCAATTCCATCACAATCTCCTTTTAAGAACTAATGTTCTATTATTATAAACCTTTTTTACCTCACAGTCAAATCTTTTTTGAAGTAATTTGGAGATGATTCAGGAACTAAGCACAGGGCAGGTTAATCGGATTCCTGGTAACAGATTCAAAAATTCCTGCTTCCTATTTTCTGATTTCCCCCTGCCCAATGGTAAAATCAGCATCATTTAAAAAAAGAGAAATCATATGAATCCAATTCTTTTTCTGGTTGCATTATCACCCGTTTTACTGGTACTCATTTTGTTGGTCATATTAAGATTACCGGCCACAAAAGCCATGCCGCTTTCCTGGTTGATTCATGCCCTTCTGGCTTTTTTCTTTTGGCGCATCCCCGCAGTACAGATCGCCGCCGCCTCGCTGGAAGGCTTTATCATCGCTGCTTCCGTCGTCTGGATTATTTTTGGTGCGGTGTTCCTGCTCAATATTCTCCGCACCAGTGGTGCAATCGAAACCATCCGCCACTTTTTCACCGCCATCTCCCCCGATCGCCGTGTACAGTTGATCTTAATCGCCTGGTCGTTTGGTAGCTTTCTGGAAGGCGCTGCCGGATTCGGAACACCCGCAGCCATATGTGCACCATTACTGGTGACGCTTGGTTTTCCGCCATTGGCTGCTGTTGTTCTCGCTCTCATTGCCAATAGCTATCCGGTCACATATGGCGGTGTAGGTACTACCTTTCTGGTTGGGTAACCCAGGGGCTGCAGCAAAGCGGGGACACAGCACCGCTTGTGGCTGCTTTTCTGGGAAACACAAATATAAACAATTTTATACAGGCGGTATCAGTCAAATCCGCCTTACTCAACTGGTTACCTGGCACCCTATTGCCTCTTGTATTGGTTGCCATGCTTACCCGTTTTTGGGGAGCCAATAAAAGTTGGCGGGAAGGATTAGCCGTTTGGAAATTCGCTCTCCTGGCAGGATTTACCTTTACCAGTTTTTCTGTGTTGATTGCCGCCACCCTCGGTCCTGAATTTCCTTCTCTGCTGGCCGGTATGTTTTCCATGCTCATCCTGATTCCACTGGCAAAAAAGGGTATTTTGGTACCAAAAGAAACCTGGAACTTTATAAAAACCGAATCCACTTATACAGAAGCAAAGTCCATTTCCATCCCTGTATGGAAGGCTCTAATGCCATATATGTTGGTGACAATTATCCTGTTGTTGAGCCGTATGCGTTTTCTGCCTTTCAAAGAACTGCTTAACATCCCTCAATTCGGCTGGTCGAACATCCTGGACACCCAGATCAGCACTCAATTTGCTTGGTTATATTCACCTGGCGCAATTTTCACACTTGCAGCGCTCATTAGCTATTCGCTACTTGGAATGAATCGTAAACAACTAAAAACAGCCTTTTCCAACTCAATTACGAATCTGGTAGGCAGTGTCATTGCCCTGGGAACAGCTGTCCCCATGGTGCGCATCTTCATCAATTCTGGCATCAACGGCCTCAACATTGGCAGTATGCCTGTTGAACTGGCCACCAGTATGGCAGTAACTTTAGGAGCCTCCTGGCCCCTCTTCGCCCCCTATGTAGGTGCATTAGGCGCTTTTATTTCCGGCAGTGCCACCTTTTCTAATCTGATGTTCATCCTGTTCCAATTTGGTGCCGCAATCGAAAATAAATTGGATCCAATATTGATTCTGGCTCTGCAAACAGTTGGAGCGGCATTGGGTAATATGATCTGTGTGGTCAATGTTGTTGCAGCAAGCTCAGTAGTCGGGCTTACCGGTAGCGAAGGAAAAATCATCCGCTACACGTTAATCCCGGCGTTGTTATTTGTATTATTGGTTGGTTTAATCTCCCTTTTCTTTCTCTAAAAGCATCACAATCTGTGTCAATCCAAATCCGGATCTTTGCATTTAGGGTTCGCTAGAGTATGATGAGCGGTTAATAAGTTCAAACCGGAAGAGTATGGAAAGGATTCTATAATGCTCCCAGTATGGATGCGAAAAATCGGCAAACTACGCTTATTTATTCTGACCAATATTATTTCTATTGGGTTATCGCTTTTACTTACTTTGTTTTTACAAACAACACTTTTTGGCGGTATCACCTTGGCTGCCGTCATCATATCCATTCTCGTACCTATATTGATGGGATTACCCATTTCCTTCATCCTATTGCATCTGGCATTTGAATTGGATAAGGCTCGCCATCACATGGAATTGCTCTCTATCACCGATGAATTGACCGGGGCGTATAACCGGCGTCATTTCCTGCAGCACATGGACCAGGAAATTGAACGCAGCCGTCGTTATCACTGCGTATTCCGGGGAAATCGCACAGCGATTCCGGAGTATGCCGCACAGTAAAGAGGGAAAAAGAGCTGGTTAAAAATA
>PHBZ01000032.1 GCA_002840755.1 Chloroflexi bacterium HGW-Chloroflexi-10
TATTTTTAACCAGCTCTTTTTCCCTCTTTACTGTGCGGCATACTCCGGAATCGCTGTGCGATTTCCCCGGAATACGCAAAGGTAGCCAAAAAGTTAAGAAGAAATAAATCGAGTAAGCCGCCAATTGCAGAGAGGAAACATAAGGCGGCTTTCAGCCAACGATTAGATAACATGAAGATGATGAATAAAACAGGAATGCTCCAGAAGAATAGCCACCATTCATCAGCGTGCCTGATTTTACCGTTAGCAGACTGGTATAAAGGCATAAAGAAAGATGTTCCCAAACTCAAAGATGCAAAGACTAGTACGAAATTTATCGATTTTTCAATAGGTTGCATTTTACACCCTGTAATTCTGTATTTGCGCAGGAACTTCTTCAATATACTACTGATTGATTAATCATGTAGCCACATAACCGTTGGCATTGTTATCCCCGTAGGGGATACTGGCGGCGGGTGGAATTCGGTGGACAAAACCACCAGACGCCCGCGAAGCGGCCGCCGTTTGGGGCTGCTTCCCCGAAAGTGTGGGCGAATGCCCGTACTTGTCCACTGCATCACATCAAAATAGCGGCCTATCATTTTTCCCGAAAGGACCCGGAACGTGTATTGTGAACGCTTTGTTAGGCGCTTTTTTGTTCTTTAATTGCTTCATGTTTATAAAGAAGTATGAATAAGAAAAGGGCAATGTATACTAGCAATATTTGGTCTAAAAAAACAGGTTCACTGCTAAATTCTTGTGGAATAAGAAACCCACGCGTTGTGATAATTGTAGCGAAAACACCAAGAGATAATTCAATTAATGTTTCTCGCTCTTTAGTCTGCCAAATCACCCAAAGAAAAGAGAATAACGCAAAGAAAATAACAACTACTAATATCTGGTAATATGGCGCATAACTAATTCTAAAAAAATAGGAATAACTGCCATGCGTAAATACCCTATTCTGATATGGTTCTTGGTGAATACTAAAAAAACGATGACTAGTGCTGATATTAATTGCTGCATAATCCCAAAAATTATCCGATGAGACAGTTATTTTGGATACGTATTCATTGAACGGGAAAAAATAGTTGTTGCCTGATGCTTGATCTGAAAAGTTTGAGTCAACAACAATTGCTATATCATCATCAAGTGTAACCTGAAGTTCTTTTCCGTTAACTATTATAATTTTCTCGTTATAAAAAACAGAAGGGAAACCGATTGGGTCTTTACATATTTCTGTAAAATAATCTTCGTAGTAACACCCACCTTCCTTGTATATATGTTTGGCTTCTGATAATGTGAGGGTTCCTGTTAATTTTGAGGTAATAACGTCAAAATCATTAATCAATAGTTCTGCAAAAATCACTTCCTCTTTTTCAAAAGGATATATGATGGTGGTAGGATAATCGGGGGTCTTATTTTCCTCTAATGGCGATGCGATTTTTAACGAATAACTTCCTTGACCGAGAAAGTAGGAAATAAAAACAAGCGCGATTAAGGTGAGAAGAGAATAGGAAATTAATTTGTTTTTGTTTGGTTGGCTGTATATATCATCTATTTTTTCTAGGACTATGTCCTCAATCTTTTTCACCCAAATTGAAAAAATATATCTAGTGCCTTGCCTAAGAATTACCAAACCTACTATATAAAAAATAAAGCCCCGAAGTTCATATGAAGGTCTTATCGCATTAAATATAGAATAATAATTAAAAAAATCAAAAGCAGAGTTTAAAGAGATTGAAGCGTTGTGCCAGATGTTTTTTATTCTTGGAATAGTAGAAAATTCTTGAACCACAAATTCTTCAGCAAAAATCATAAATATTAGAAGTACCAAACTTGCATTGCGAAGACGTTTTAGGAATTCTTTCTTCGTAAGAGCGGAACTTACTTCGCTTTTTATGTGTAATAAAGTCTGTTTGTGTACTTTTAGTTTATTCTTAATATTTGAGTAGGCTTTTGTATGCCAGAGTCTTGCAAAAATTTCCCACGGTAAAAAAATTATGATTGTGATTATGTAAATCCACCAACCTGCTAGTCTATCGAACCCCCAACTGGTTTCCATTACATATAACTGCCAAAAAATTATCGTAAAAAACAAAAAGCCTATGAATACAATAATTTTTGCATATCGTATTAAGACTGGCAGTAAAGGTTTAATTTTTATCCAAAGTTTTAACATAGTTTTTTGTTTAAGCACCTAACGGTTTACTTTAGTGGCTGTGGGACGGGCGTAGATAAAAGCCTAAAAATGCCGCATAATCCCCAACGTCCAATGCACGCTGTAACCCTCTTTGAACTTCTTCAGACTTCGTGAAAAAGGCTTACGTTTACATCTTTAAAAACTCCAGCCATTGTTATAAAACCAAATCTTGCGCCAATAATTTCGGACAACTCCTCTTCGGAGAAATTGTCTTTTAGAAATAAATCGAGTCTGCTTGTTTCTTGAGGAGATAAAGCCTTGTTGGGAGTTCCACTGTCAAATAATAGCGTACATTCTAAAAGACCTAATGAGCCAGGCCTATTCTTAGGAGATATGTCTGATATAGTCAGTGGCGGTGCAGAGTTACTAAATCCCAACTTTGCCGAGTTTATCAGAAGGACTTGGTCATTATCATTGCGAATATCAATTGAAATTGCTTTAACGCCATTTTCTTTTCTAATATATTTGTGGGATAACCATAGAGAGCGTTGTGCAATAGATGACATCTCTTTTTCTATTGTTTTGGGAGGACGCCATTTACTAATAGATATAATACTTTCACCTATTGGCTTGAGTCTGTCTGCGCTAATTTTTGGAATTTCATTTTCTTTATACCCAAGTATGTCCAAGAAATATTGTTGGGTGTTCTCATCCTTTATTTGATGCGGCAATCCAAAATCGTCAATGAGAAAAATGTCTGTAGTTTTATCACCTTGCACCAAAATATTTTTATCTGGTTTGGTGGTTGACAATCGCCTATGAATGCGAGACAACAGAATTAAACCTATAATTTGTCCCACAATCAAAATAATCAGAAGTATTAATTGAATTTCAAGTTTTAAGAAGAAGCCAATAATAGCGGGTATTGCAATACCAAGTCCAATTATCATGAGATTTGCGAGGATATTGTCAAAGAGACTTAAAAGTCTGTCTTTAAGAAGTGCTGCTTTTCTTTTCTCATTCATATTGACCATGATTTCCTGGTTTACGTGCTAACGAATTAAGGATTGAATTGGTGAAGGAGGACAATATCAAAGCCAGATTCAACATACCGCCATACTATTTTGAGAACGAAGGGCGCTGTCTGAGTTGAACTAAGCCGTCTTGGAAAGCATACCTGTTATTTGGAATTTAAGACACACCACTAATTTTAGTCCCTGTTTTATCAAGCAGTTATACATGAATTGTACAGTCAAAAAGCCAACCAATGCAAGCCAGAAACGCAGCAAAAAACAATCTCAAGGCGGGACTTGGCGGATAAACTCGGTAGATGCCCGCGAAGAGGAAGTCCCCGAAAGTGTGGGCAAAGCCACCTAACGCCAAATCCGCCAAATGTGATGAATACCTGGAATGGCGGCGAAAGTCCGCCCTTGTCCGTCTGTGCGCAATTGTTGGCACGTTGCTGACTTATGAGGCTGTCTTGTGTTTGTAGAATTTTGGGTCTAAAGTTCGCAGAAGTTGTTCCGTTGCGCCAGCGCCTTTTAGACCTTGCTTATCAATGAGATCCACTCCAGATATTTGAAATATCTCAACTGTTTTCTCAAAGATGGCTATGGATTGCTCTCTGTCTAATAAAATTTTGATAATTGGGTTACAGTACGATTCTGTGTTCTTTTCACTATTAAGCATATTATTGTCAAAACCATGTGGATACGCAGGATTTGCTATTTTTCCAAATAGCATAATCAGAAACCATTTAACTTTTCTGTAACTGGTATCAATTTCCCTGGCTCTAAATAAAGAATCTAATCGGTAATACGCTAATCCGGCGGTGTAATAGGGCAAATATTTATGTGCTGGATGGAATATTGTTGGTTTTTCACCTTCTACGTTTTGCTTAAGCACTAATCCAAAATAAGCAGTAACTCGATGAGGAATATCAACAAACATTGAACCGAATGCTTTGATTTGATTTTGGACAGTAATAACTCTGGATTTTGCTACAGAACCATCGGTATGGTATTGCTTTGTTCTACGTTCATAATAGATGCGTCCATCTCCCTGAATAGTATTATAAAAATGCTCCAAATTTTTCTGAAAATCTTTCATTGCTTGTAATTGTTCACGTTTGATAGCAGTTTGACTATTTGTAGCAATAGTAATTCTATTTTTGACTTCATCATTATTAGTGACTATCAACCTAACTGGAATACGCAATTCTTGCAATTCAGGCTTAGATGTATGCAGGGACAAAACATTACTGGTTTGGCACCCATTTACAATTTGGTAATCGATAATAGTAAACTTATTCCCCGAAGCCTTTAAATCGTTAGCGACAATTGTCACCCCATTATTCAAAACAGTAAAAAGTTCAGGAATATCGCCAACAAGGGTAGTTTCGATAGTTTTATTAATCGGGTTGTTTAGACCTTGAAAATCTCTTACATTGTCGTCAAATATATTAAGAAGATTGCCCTTATCATCGAAAAGAATTTTTCTAAATTCTGAAAGAGGAACTAATCCATAATATGCTTCGCTGATTTGTGGCAATTCAGGCAATGTAACCTTTTCGGTGAAGGTAAAAGTTGAAGATGTAGAATTTTTGGTATCACGATAATATTTTGCTATTGTGCCTGTGTCCATCGGGAAAAAAGATACCTGTGAGAACAAATTGGTTTGGGTTAAATCTACCTTTGCGGTTTCTATGATGGCTTTATTGTTTTGATCATTTGCCCATGTTCCTGTTGTCACATAATATAAACTGCATTGTGGGTTTTCTCTAAAATGTCTGGCTTGCTTGAATATGTAATCTGCTAAGTTGGCAAAGGCTTGGATATCGTCACTGCGAACTAATCGCGGATTTTCAGCAAAAAAATCTTTAACACCAAAAGCAAAATTATTCATCTCACTACTGTCAAATCCACCTGAATTTTTGGTTTGAACAAAAATAAATTTGACATCCAGCGTTCCATTGTTCGCAAGCATGAGATCAACTTCCTCAGTATTTTCTACAATTGACCCATTAACGATTATCGCGATTCCATCTATTCCTGTGTCATTTCCTTTGCCTATACTAACATTTTCAATTTCAAACTCCCGATTGTATTCATGGGCTATTATTGCATAATTCGCAAATAATTCAAAATCTTGGTCAGGCGTTGTGGGTTTCCGTTCAAAACTTGCCAAAAAATCATCTAACAAATGCTTAAGAATTCTATCCATAAAATATGAATCTCCTTATTAGTGTTTTGGGCTAGGAGGTGCGTGCCAACTATTAATTATACAAACTTGTGAAACGCTGTTTTTTTTTTGCCGTATAGGTGATATATTGGATTTTTGCAGTGTTATCCACCCAATTAATTGATAAACTAAGTATAGCATCTATTGATTTTGTTCAAGGAAAAAATAGATAGGAATTTTTTGGATGAGAATACCCATACGTCACCCAACGCGCGTGCTCTGCATTAAAAAACCACCGGCGTGATTAATCACGCCGGTTTATCATTCGGCTGAGGGGGACAGCCGAATATAGATAGTATAACGGAATTCCGCAAAAATGCACATAAAAAATGCGTTAAAAAAACCACCGGCGAGCAAAGCTCACCGGTTTTATCCTGATTGAGGGGGGCAACCAGGATAGTCCTATTATAGACCATGTTATAGGTTTGTGTAAGCTTTTTTGTGGAAAATCACCCGGCATATTGATCGCGCAGTAACCGCCAGCCATGTTCTCATCAAAACGCCCTTCCTTTAGAGAGGGTTGGGGAGGGTCCGGTTTTCTCTGTTTTGTCGGCATTTTCAAATTTTCACTTCCTGATTCCTAATCCCCACTTCCTGATCCCTGCGTCAGCTTGTCTGTTCAATACCCGATGCCTCGCCCTTCCCTGCGCACTCTTGTCAAATCCGTGAATCGTCCTTCGCAAATGCCCTCCGTGGGCTAAAAACCTACGCCCAATTAATGGAGCTTTCATTCAAATCCCGATAGTGTCATCACTTTTTCACTTCCTGATTCCTAATCCCCACTTCCTGATCTCTTTACCATCTTGTCTACACAACCTGCCTTTAAGTGCAATATTTGTCCATACAACCTGCCTGTTTAGGCAGGTTGTCAAAGCCGCGAAAAGGCGTCATACTCTATCTGTAATTTAGAACACAAATTCTAAAAAGGAGTGTGAATGACAAAAGACTTTGTTCCGGCTTACCAACCATCCCCAACCCGGCCTGTTTCGGAGCGTGCCCTGTGAACCACCCAGCCCCGGTCAAACGCAAACGCGGCGGGCAGCCCGGCAACAACAACGCCTTCAAACACGGCTACTATGCCAAAACCTTTCAGACGGTGGAAAAATCCGACCTGGAAACCACCGACAGTGTCCACCTCACAGATGAGATCAACATGCTGCGCGTCTTTATGCGCCGCGTCCTCGAACAATCCGAATCGGCCGATAATCTCACCGAATCCCTCTTCACCCTGCGCACCCTCTCCCTGGCCTCCTCCACCGTCAACCGCCTCATCAAAACCCAGGCCGTCAATTCCCTCAAGGAATCCGGGGACGCCTACAAAAAAATCTTCGAATCCATGAACGAACTCTCCGACAAACAGTATACCGAAGACCCCTTCTTTGATGACCTTTGGGACGAAGTTCATGCCATTGAAGATAAATACGCCAGGAAAAGGGAAGAATACTTTCGCTCCATTGGCAAATGGCCCCCCGAAGACCACGATGCCAGGTACAGACTCCTCCGCTAACCATTCGTACCCTATTCGAAGCCTATTCGTTCCAAAACGAATACAGCACATTAACAACCACATATAGCCCCTCACCACCCCTGCAAACCGCAATTACCGGGTTTTTGCTGAAAAATACATTCGTTCCGATTGGATTTTTTCTCAACGAAAACGCAACGCGCTCCGAGCGCAGCGAAGGAGACGAATGAACGAATACGCAACCCACACCGCGGCGATTCCCGATAAATCGTGTACGGGCGAAGCATTTGCAAAAGACCTTCCGGGTCCCAATCTACACTCACCTGCAAATGCTTCGCCCCTCCGTCCCCCGACGGCGACACCGATATAACAATCCTCCAGACCCACCCGGCCCTTTTCAACTCGCCCTTCCCTTCTCCCTCGTACGGGCGATGGCGAGAGCAACCCGGCCCACACGTTAATCCCCCCGAAGCCTCGCCCTTTCCCACACCCAAAAGTCCCCCCCCCATTTCTAAAAAAGGAGTTTCAATGACACAACCAACCATCCTCACCGGTGATTTCTAACATGTCCGATATCCTCGCAAACCTGGATGATCCAAAATACTCTCTGCTGCAAGGCGGCCTGGCCGACCCTCAAAGCTTTACCAGCATCGGCCAGTTAACCCTGCGCAGCTACCAGGTCAAAGTCTTTCGTGCGATCGTGCGTTCGGTGATCAACCAGCTCGGGTTGAGTTTTGTGGTCATGTTTCCGCGCCAGAGCGGAAAAAATGAACTGCAGGCCCAGATAGAAGCCTTTTTGTTAATGCATTATTTTCGGAGAGGCGCGGAGATGATCAAAATCTCACCCACCTGGAAACCCCAATCCCAGAACGCCATGAACCGCCTGGAGCGGGTGCTCAACCGGCATCCGCTCCTGAATCAGTTCTGGACGTGCGAACAGGGTAACCGTTTTCGCTCTGGCGCCGCCCTCCAAACCTTTCTCTCCGGGTCGCCGGAGGCCAATATCGTCGGCGCCACAGCTTCCACCCTCCTCCAGGTCGACGAAGCCCAGGATATCCGGATCGATAAATACGACAAGGAAATTGCCCCGATGGCCGCCAGCACCAATGCCACCCGCGTTTTCTGGGGCACCGCCTGGACGGCAGATACCCTCCTGGCGCGTGAGCTGCAATTGGCCCGCGAAGCGCAGGACCGCGATACGATCCGGCGTGCCTTTGTCTTAACCGCAGACGCTGTCGCCGCCGAGGTGCCCGCTTATGGCGCCTTTGTCCGGCAGCAGATTGAACGTTTGGGGCGCACTCACCCCATGGTGCGCACTCAGTTTTTCTCCGAGATGCTCGAATCCGGCGGCGGCTTGTTTACCGCGGCGCGCCTGGCCCTCATCGCCGGCACCCATCCCAGTGAGCTGCGTCCCCGTCCGGGTCTGCCCTATGCTCTGCTCCTGGATGTTGCCGGGGAAGACGCAGCCGCCGGGCAGAATACGCTGGAAAACCCGCAGCGCGACTATACCGCCTTAACCGTGGTGGCGGTGGATGGTTCACAGCCGGCGCCCTGGGGTGGGCATTGGACGGTCTACCGCGTCGTCGCCCGTAAAGCCTGGCACGGCATAGCCCACACCCAGTTGTACAGCGAACTCCTCGCTCAGGCGCGCCATTGGGGCGCTCAGCGGCTGGTAGTGGATGCCAGCGGCGTCGGCGCCGGGATTTGCAGCTTCCTGGAACGTGCTTTGCCCGGCCGGGTCACGCCCTTTGTCTTTACCTCCGCCAGTAAAAGCCGCCTGGGCTGGGACTTCCTCGCGCTCATCGACAGCGGGCGTTACCGCGAGCATTCTGATGCGACGCCGGAGCAGGACATTTTTTATGAAGAAGCCCGCGCCTGCCGATACAGCACCGGCAGCGGGGTGGAACGCCACCTGCATTGGAGCGTCCCGTCTGGTCTGCGGCGCTCCGCGGATGGCAGCCTGCTGCACGATGATTGGCTCGTCTCGGCCGCCCTGTGTGCGGTGTTGGAAGGCCACAGCTGGGGCGGCAGTATTACCCGCATCATCCGCGCGCCGGACCCCCTCCTCGAGATGGACGGCCGCTGGCTGCGCATCCCCGATTAAAACCACAAGGAGAAAACCATGAACTTGCTGAAATTTTTCCGATTACCCTCTCATAGCCCCAAAGAAGAACACAGCTCGATGCAGCAAACCGCCTGCCCGCCCCTGATGCTGATGCCCACTCAGGCGCGAGACCGTCAGGTCTACGACCAGCACACCATCCTGCAGCAGGCCCTGGAAGCCTGGCGCACCAATCCGTTGGCCCGCCGTCTGGTCGGGCTCACCAGCCAGTATGTGGTCGGCGGCGGTATCCGTGTCCAGTGCGCCCACCCGGCTACCCAGGCATTTCTCGATCGCTGGTGGCGCCATGAGCTCAATCAGTGTGCGCTGCGTGCCTATGAATGGTGTGACGAGCTCACCCGTTCCGGCGAGTTGTTTTTTCTGCTCTCCAGTGATGCGGCCGGGATGAGCTATCTGCGCGCGGTGCCGGCCGCCCAGATTGGCCGGGTGGAGACCACCGCCAACGACGTGCAGCAGGAAACCGCCTTTTGCCAGCAGCTTCCCGGTCAACTGGCCGCGGAGAAAACCTGGCCGGCCTACCAGGCGCACGCGGACCAGCCCGGCGCGGACGGCTGCTTTCCGCCGGTGATGTTCCATTTCGCCATCAACCGCCCGGTCGGCGCGGTGCGCGGCGAAAGTGACCTGGCCCCGCTCCTGCGCTGGTTGAACCGCTATGCCGCCTGGCTGGAAGACCGCGCCCGCCTCAACCGCTTCCGCAATGCCTTTTATTTTGTGGTGCGCGCCCGCTTCTTAAATGAAGGCGAACGTGCAGCCCGGCAGGCCACCCTCAATACAGTCCCGCCCACGCCCGGTTCAATTTTGGTCACCGATGAATCCGAACAGTGGGAGGTCATCCACCCGCGCCTCGAGAGCCATGAAGCCGGTGAGGATGGCTTGAGCCTCAAGAAGATCATCGCCGCCGGGGCAGGGGTGCCCTTACATTTTTTGGCCGAGCCGGAAGGTTCCACGCGTACCACAGCCGAAGCCGCCGGCGGGCCCACCTTCCGCCATTTTGAGCAGCGCCAGCAGTTCTTCTGCGAGCTGCTCAGGCAGTTAGCCCAGGCAGCCGTACGCCGCAGGGCGCACTACGATAGGCGCATAGACCCGCAAACGCGTATCCAGGTCCTGGGTGCCGATCTCAGCGCCCGCGATAACGCCTCACTCGCCATCGCCACCCGTTCCGCCAGTCAGACCTTCCTCGATCTCTACGACCGCGGTCTGATAGGCGATCAGGAATTGCTGCGTGTCATCTACCGCTTTTCCGGCGAAGTGGTCGATCCGCAAACCCTCGGCAGCCAGCCCCAGCGCAAAGCCCGCCGCCCCCGTCAGCCCAGGGCAGCCCGCTCGGACGTCAACATTGCCCGCGCCATAGACCCTGAGAGCGGCGAACCGCGCCAGTTGTAGCCCTAGAAAAAGCAAGATCAGCATATTTTTGAAAGGAGGTTTTTATGAGTGAAGCTCAATCCCCAATTTCTGCCCGCGTCCAGCTTCACAACGCGGTCGTATACCCGGCGGATCAGCCGCTTGAGGGCAGCCCGGCGGGCGAGGCTTCTGCCTTGTTTGAGGTAACTGCCATCACCGCCGGCGAAGGCAACGGCTGGAACTTTACCAGCGAGTGTCTCAGGCACTCCCTGCCGTTATGGGAGGGCGTCGAAATTTTCATCGACCACCAGCAGGGCAGCGGGCGCAGCCTGCGCGATTTGGCCGGTGTCGGTTTTGCCGCCCGTTTTGATGAAACCTGCGCCGGTATCCGCCTGCAGGTGCGCCCCTCAGGGCCCAGCGCCCGGCTCCTCGCCACCATTGGCGCCGAGTGGCTCGCCAGTGCCGCGCCGCGCCCAAGGGTCGGCTTCAGCGCTGATGTCGTCTTTTCAGCGTCCGAGCAAACCGTGATGGAGATCCTCAAAGTCATCAGTCTGGACCTGGTCTACCGCCCGGCGCGTGGCGGTCGTTTTAACCGTTTGTTCAATCAGGAATTCTCAAATCAGGAGGAAGAAACATATATGAATACCCATGAAACCCCAATACTAACCACCCCCTCGGAGCCCGAGCAGCATTTGCAGGCGGATCTGCTCCATGTCAAGCAGGCGCTGCTGGCGCTTACTTTAAAGGAAAGCGGCCTGCCCGAAGCAGCGCAGAGCCATGTGCGTACCCAGTTTTCCGGGAAACCCCTCTTCCGCATGGAAGAGCTCGAAGAGGCAGTTCGCCAGGAGCGCGAACTCCTCGCCAGCTTGCAGGGCGCGTCCCGCATCCACAGCGCCGGGCGCGTGGAAGGCATGTTCAACGAGCGTGACCGTATCCAGGCCGCCGCCGATGATTTGTTGGGTGCCCCGCGCGAAAAAAGCGCCGGCAGCTTGCATGTGGCTTCCCTTTCCGGCATCCGCGAGTTGTATCTGCATCTCACCGGCGACCACGACTTCCACGGCAAGTACGCCCGGCACGCCCAGCTCGCCGACAGTAATTCCATGGCCAATGTGCTCAAGAACAGCTTTAACAAGATCATGCTGCGCCAGTGGGAAGAATTGGGGCGCGCCGGCTACCGCTGGTGGGAGAAGGTGGTCACCGTCGAGCACATGAATTCCCTGCAGCCGGTCAGCGGGATTCTCCTCGGCGAGGTGAGCGCGCTGGGTGTGGTGGATGAAGGTTCGGGTTATGGCGAACTGGAGATCACCGACAGCGGTGAGAGCCAGGCTTTCAAAAAATACGGCGGGCTGCTGCCGGTCACCCTCGAGATGATCGATAAGGATGAAACCCACAAACTGCGCCAGCTGCCCAATAAACTGGCGGCTTCGGCGGTGCGCAATATTTCCAGCCTGGTAGCCGGCCTCTTCAGCGGCAGCAGTGGGGTCGGGCCGCTCATGACCGATGGCCTGCATGTTTTTGAAGCCGGTGTGCATGCCAACCTGGGTACGGCGGCCCTCAGCGCAGCCAGTTTTGAGGCGGCCAGCCAGGCCATTTACCACCAGGGCATGCCCTCAACCGACACCCAGAAACCCCACCTGGCCGTGGATGCGCGTTACCTGTTGGTCCCGCGGGCCTTACGCCTGACGGCCATGCGCATTCTCTATCCCAGTTTCGAGCGCGAGAGCAATATCTTTGCCGAGAATATGCAGCGCGGCGAACTCGGGGATGTGATCACCGTCCCGGATTGGACAGATGCCAACGATTGGGCAGCCATGGCCGATCCGCGCTTTGCGCCGGGCGTGATCATTGCCGAACGCTTCGGCCTGCTGCCGGAGATCTTTGTCGCCGACAACGAACAGGGCTTCGACATGGTCCACAACGACACCATCAACCTCAAGGTGCGCCATTTCCTGGCCGTCTTCGTCGCCGATTACCGCCCCCTCTACAAGGCCAACGTAGCCTGACCGTAGCGGCGAGGCACGCCCCGCCGAGTAATCAGGAAAAAGGAAACAGGAATCTGGAATTAGGAAAAAAAGGTCTGAGTATTCATAGGCCCAATTCCTGATAACCACTTCCCAATCCCCAATTCCTAATAACCACTTCCCAATCCCCAATTCCTAATAACTAATCTTCACTTCCTCATTACTCACAACTCATCACTCATTACTATCTTTCAAAAGGAGTCCCTATGCAAAAACTAAAATTCTTACTCGCCTCCCGCAAATTCTGGGCGGCATTGGTTGGGCTGGTGTTCGTGGTCTTACAGGCCTGGAACCCGGATTTTCCGCTGGAAGCGGAACAGGTGAGCAACCTGATCTATGTGCTCGTTGCCTACATTCTCGGGGTAGCCCTGGAAGACGGCGCGCGTAGTGTCCAAAACCGCAAGGATTAATTTTCCGGAAGGAGGTGGTGCCACACCGGGTCTGGTTCAACCAGACCCGGCAAATCCATCCTAACCTCGTACCTAACCTCTTACCAAAGCTCGTAGCGAAACTCATCGTGCCCTTCAGGGTAGTATTTCGCGTTTTTGAAGGCTCGTAACTCAATCCCCTCGCAGGGCGGGTGGTTTTTCAAACAATCTTTTATCACCGAATAATAAGGAGGTCTTATGTTCAATCAATATTGCCTGGGAGTGGATGTTTCCCACTGGCAGGCGCAGGTGGAATGGCCGCAGTTGTATGCCGCCGGGGTGCGCTTCGCCATTGTCAAAGCCACCCAGGGTAACTATCGCCGTGATCTCTTGCTGCATACCCATCTTCACGGCGCGGCCGCCGCCGGTATGCTCTGCGGAGTCTATCACTGGTTCGACCCGGCCAACAGCCCGGCCAGCCAGATCACCAACTTGCAGGTTCACCTCAAGG
Organism: Chloroflexi bacterium HGW-Chloroflexi-10; assembly: GCA_002840755.1. Lineage (GTDB taxonomy): Bacteria > Chloroflexota > Anaerolineae > Anaerolineales > Anaerolineaceae > UBA6170. Next base: position 13,191 of record PHBZ01000032.1, read on the forward strand.
GGCTGGATTTTGATTTCTGCGCGCTGGATGTGGAACAATACTGGCAGGATTGGGACGAGTGGAAGCGCCAGGCAGTCACCAGACGCTTCCCCGGAGAAGTGATCAGCCAGGGCAGCCTGGAGATGGCCCATAAGCTGCGCGCCTGGAGCGCTAAACCGCTGCTCATTTATACCCGCGCCAGTTTTGTGACCGAATATGCCCCGCAGATGACCACCTGGCTGCCGGACTGGCCCTTGTGGCTGGCGCATTATCCCTACCCCGGCGGGCGGGTATCCGTCGGTTGGCAGGCGCTTAAGCAAAACTTTGCGCCCGCCATCCCCGGCCCGCTGCTGCCGGCGCGCTGCCCGGATTGGGACTTCTGGCAGTTCAGCGGGGATAAGTTTGTCCTGCCCGGTTGCCAATCTCCCTTGGATCTGAATTTTTTTCATGGGGATCTGCCTGCCTTGCAGGGCTGGTTGGGGCGCGTACCGCTTCCTGAGCTGACCCTGGAAGAAAAAATCCAGCGTTTGTGGCAGGCTCATCCGGATTTATGGAAACAACAGGAGGTGCTGTATGAGTCCGCGTAAACCCAAAAACAGCCCGGTTGTATCTGGTGAATTGCCCGTCGGCGTGCTCCGCCTGGCCGGGCGGTTGAACCTGAACCCGCAGGCGCTCCTGGATTGGAAAGTCTATCCGGGTGGGCGCGTGGTATTGATAGCGCCCAACGGCATGAAGTTCTCCGCGATCGAGGTGAACGATGAACAATCTGACCGACCTGCTGAGTGAGCTGCGCGTGCTGCTCAATGACGTTACCGGCCACACCTTTTCCGATACGCTGCTGATTGGGCTGGTACGCCAGGCGGTCGCGCGCCTGCAGCTGGTTTGCCCGCATCAATTGAGTGTGGCTGGTTTGGATGATGCCGAACAGACCAGCATGGATCAGCGTATGTTTGCCATTTTACACCGTCTGGCATGCCTGGACGCGCTGCGCCAACGCTGGCAGGCGCGCCTGGAGACCTACCACCCGGATGCGCCGCAGAGTTTGCTCCCTTTGGCCTGGTTAACCGGCGAGCAGCAGGCCCTGGAGGAGTTGCTGGAAAGCTTTCGCCGGCTCTACTTTCACACCAGCCCCAATGTGCCCTACAGTGAATGGCCGGAATCCGGGGTGGATGGAGAAACGCCATGTTTGCCTTGAGTCTGATCATTAAGCAAGACAGGCTGGAATTGCACGGCAGCAGCCTCACGCCGCCCTTGCGCGGCTGCGTGCGTCACACCACAGAACGGCTGCAAAATGGGCATTGCCGTGAACGTCTGGACCTGGTCTTGCAGGGATCTCCGGGAGAATCACAGCCCTTTATCGCCTGTTTGCAATCCTTTCTGGAACGTATGCGCCTCGGTCAACCGGCGCATCTGCAACTGCAAAGTGAACCGCGCCTGGAAGCAGCCAGCAGCCGCGTCTATGCCGGGGATTTCACCTGGATCAATGGCAGTGTCCAGCCACGCGGAATTGGTCTGCGCCTGGAACTGGAGCGCGATGAAACCTGGTTTTACCCCTGGCGCGCCCTGCCGTTGAGCAACCGCTATGGCGATCGGGTGGTGGGCGGCATTCGCGTGGATAACCGCAACGACAGTTTCGGCGAAAACACAGTACGCGTGTCGGCCGGGGATATCAGCGGAGACCTGCCCGCGCCGCTGCGGCTCACCCTGCGCAATGACATCCTCAGTGAACAGCATATCCGCAATCTCTACCTGGGTATGCGCCGCGAAGTGAATACGCTGCCCCTTCTGGCTGGCGAGAGCGCCCAAAGTGAATTGACCTTCGGGGTAGTGCCCAGCGCCGCCTGTAATGGCGCGGCATACGGCCTGGTGCAGTGGTCCGCAGCGGCGGAACAGTGTTTGTTGTATTGGGTCGTCCCTTCCGCGGTGGTAGAGGGTCTTCACGGCGCAGCATTACGTCCCCTGGCGCGTTTTGCGTTGGTACCGGACGAGGACTTGTGGTTGTATTGGCGCGTGCTTCAGGGTGGTTTGTTTTACCAGAGTTCGCCGCAGCGTATTCAAGCTGGCCTCCAATTGCAATTGCTGCCGTTGATCTGTTTACCCGCCGTATTGCCCGGGTTTGGCAGCCCGGCGGATTTGCGCCTGGAGTTGTGGGGCTGTGCAGCCGCAGCCGGAAATCACAGCCTGGCCTTGGATGCTGTATTCTTGTTCGGGTTGGATGGCTGGCGCTCGTTGCAGCCCCTGGACGGCGGTTCACTGGCCTACGGGCAGTCCCTGGTGGATGACCACGCGCAGGGGAGTGCCGTGATTGTATGGGAAGGCGGTATGCAAAGTACTTACCGCACGGCCGGGTCGGGGTTGTGGCTGGCTGCTCAGCAGAGCTGTCTGCTGCAAGTGCTCTATGACCACGGAGCCCAGTGCGCGGTGGAGGGTGCCATCCATCTGGCAGCCGAAGTTCAGCCGCGGGTGCGCGTGCTGCCGTGAAATGTACAGTCTGCTTTGATACCATAGCTTTCGAGCCGCTCCCGTCAGATGGCTTGGATTGGCAGGTGGAGCAGCTCACCTGGGCCTTACCGGGCGGCGCGCAGTCAGCAGTGTTAAGCGCTGAACCGGACGGCGCCTTGGCCGGCGAAGTCTGGCTGGAAAGGCTGGCAGAGCGCCTGGGTTGTCCGCTGCGCATACTCGATCCGCTCGGGCGTGTGTTCTGGGGCGGCTGGGTGGAACAAATTACCTGGCAGTCGGGGAACCTCGAAGTATCCGCCACACTGGCTGGGATGAGCAACCGCGTTGTTTGCCGCTACCCGCTGGAGCAGGTCACCGCCGGGGAGTGGGGGCGTTGGGCAGCCGGCGAATGGCAGCAGGACGACGCCAGTGTGCGGCGTTACGGGCGCAAGGAGAGCCTGATAACCTTGCCTATGCCGGATGCGCGTCTGGCAGAACAAACTGCCCTTGCGCACATCACCGGGTCGCGCAGTCAGCCGCGCTGGCACACCCGGCACTGCCCAGACCATCATCCGGGAGTGCGCATGCGCATCACCGCCCGTGGTTGGTGGCAGCGCCTGGATTGGATCTGCGACCAGGAGCCGCGCGGGTTGCTGGCCCATCTCGGCGGCGGTAAAACGCGCCAGGTCTTGGGGCGGGAGAGCAGCGCCATCAAGCTGGCTCAATCCTTTCGGGTGGAGCAGGGCTTTAGCGCCGGCCAGCTTTGGCTGCGCGCGGCGGCTGTCGGCAGCCCGCAGGATGGTCTGCGCTGTAGCGTCTGCGCGGATGATAACGGTCGCCCGGGCGCGCTGCTGGCGGAATCCACCCTGCCGGCCTGGGCATTCAGCGGCGGTTTTCGCTGGCTGCTCTGGGAACTGGATGCCCCTTGCTCTTTAGCGGCAGACACGCACTACTGGCTGGTGCTGGAACGTGCGGGCGCGCTGGATGGTCAGCATTACTTTGTCCTGGAGAGTGACGATGGGCCAGGGTATGCCCTGGGTGAATTACGCCGCTGGAATGCTGCGGAGTGGCTGCTGCAAGCCGAGGATCTGCGTTTTTGCCTGCCGGCCATGCAGCAGACCAGTGAACTGATCGCCGGGCTGCCTCCCATCGAATTTTTGCAGGGTGTGCGCGTCTGGCAGTCCAGCGGTGTCTGGCAGCCCCAATGGCGCACACTGAAAAAGACCCTGCGCCAAACCCTGGAAACCTGGCTGGCGTTGGGTACACAGGCTGGCTCACAGCTCAGCGCCGTCGTGGATGGTCAGCGTATTGTCCAGGTCTTCAGTCTGCCGCACACTCCCCAAGTGGACCTGCAGATCAGCCAAACGGAGCAATTGCCCTTTATCCCCGAGGAACTGTTAGGGGGTTCACTCGCGATACCCTTTCCACAGCTGCACAACCTCTGCCGCGTGGAGAGCTTGCGCTACACCCCACAGCAGGGCCTGCGCCTCCAAACAAATTTGTAAAGGCACGCTTGTATATTTCTTTGTTACAATCAAATAACCGGGCACACTATGTACCCGGTTATTTCCGAACGTATAGATTGCCCATGCTCACAAATGGCGCCGGAATGATTGAAGCGCTGTACAATTTAGTGATGCATTAGAAAAGCCCAGACAAACAAAATCACCCGATTAGCAAAAAAACACTATGAAGGTATATAAGTTTTTATGAGAGCAGATGAAAGGATTTGAGATGAAAATTCGCAGTTTATTCCTGTTTTTGGGGATCCTGACCATAGTGTTAAACAGTGTGCCGGTGCAGGCACATACGCTGCCGGCGGAGTTGAATGAACAAAACCAGGCACAGGTCAACTTCAGCATCAGTGGGACGGTTACCATTGCTACCGGAGCTCCGTTTGCAGGCGTGACGATTACCCTGGAAGAACAAATATACCAGATCTATTTGCCGTTGGTGTTGCGCGATGCGGGTTCAGCGGATTTACCCTTCTCAGAGGATCAAAATTATTCCGGGGAAGCATTTAACGACGAGCCTTTAGTCCTTACGACAACAACCGATTCAAGCGGAAATTATAGTTTTAGCGATGTTCCTGCCGGCAAATATCGTATTACCCCTTCTACAAACTTGGATGATTCGTTTGACCCACTCTCTCGCCTGGTTAATCTCTCTTCCAATCTTCCGGACCAGGATTTTATTCAGAATGAACTGATATTTATTTCCAACAACAATAATAATATTACGTTTCAGATGGGCTGTGCCTCGAATGACCTGGAGTGCAACCCTTATGAAGACAATGAAGTCCCCCTGCATACGGTGACCTTGAGCCCGTATTCCATTGATGTAACCGAAGTAACCAACCGTAAATTCCAGCAATGTGTGGCTGTCGGGGCATGTGACCTGCCCGAATCAAATTCATCCAATGCGCGTACTTCATATTATGATAACCCAGTTTATGATGAATATCCGGTGGTTAACGTTACCTGGAATGATGCACAGAACTATTGTCGGTGGGCCGGTAAAAGATTACCCACCGAGGCGGAATGGGAATTGGCGGCCCGGGGCACCACGGTACGAATATATCCCTGGGGAAATCAGCCTCCGGATTGCACCCGTGCAAACCATTATTGGTATAACGGGGGTTCTAGTCAATATGAATATTGTGTTTTTGAAAATGAACATTCGGATACCAATATGGTTGGCTCCTACCCGGATGGTAACGGCGTAGAATTTGGAGTCTCAGATATGGCCGGGAATGTGCAGGAATGGGTTTCAGATTGGTATTCAGCCTTTTATTATTATTTTTCCCCGGCCGTTAACCCGACCGGTCCGACGGCGATAACAGGTCAAAAAGTAATTCGCGGTGGTTCATTTGACATTACGGCGGTAGAATTGCGAACTTCTTTTCGATTCAAATTAGATCCCCAGGAAAGTTATAACAACACTGGTTTTCGCTGTGTGCTGCCATAATAGAAATTTTTTTTTGGAAACCAATAACTATTTAATAACTCAGCGTTACCATAGCGATATTTATTCTCCATCTTTATGGCGTCTGCCAATCAGCGGGCTGCCATACGGTTCTGTCAGAAGTGTTTCGGTTTCGTTACGGTATCATTTCTGTTTGATTACAGTTAGCTCCTGGGCTATTGACCTGCATTCGTCTCTCGTGTATTGTAAAAGAAGCCCGTATTCTCTGCGGGAAGTAATTGTTTTAGGAGTTTATTTTGAACCCTATACTGAAGCAAATTTTTCCGATCAAAAAACCATCCCGTGGACAATCCTTTGTGGAATTGGCGCTTGTGGTGCCAATACTGTTGCTCATATTGTTGGGATTGGTAGAGGTAGCGTTTTTTATTGGGCGTTACCTGGACGTGCTGGATCTAAGCCGCGAAGCAGCCCGTTTTGCCTCAGTGCGCGATCCATTTACAACCGCTGGTGATCTTGATTGCAGCTCTTCGGCGGATCTTAATTTTTATTACGATACATCCTGTGTCTTATCTCCCCCTTCCGGGTCGGTAAACTGCCCGGACCCTGCATTTTGTAACGGCTTTACTCCCTATATGACCCTCGACCTGGATACAGATGATGTGGTCATCTCCGTTTTTACCATCGCCGGCCACGCAGTTACCAATCGCTGGCCTCAGCCTAATACGTATTGGGCGCTTTCAAATGTTGATTTTGCTAATGATGTTGACCTTAATTTAAATGCCGATCCGGGTCATCCAAATAATTTTTTAAAAGACTGTCAGGGAAATACAGTGCGCACTCAACCATTTTACACGGAGACTCAGGTCGAATCATTGTTGTTAAGTGATTCACCCGAAAATAAAGGCTATGTTGCCGTAGAGGTATACTATTGTTATGACCAGGTTTTGGGCTTACCGCTCTTAACCGATGTTGTTCCTGATCCGCTGCAAATTCGGGCATATACGCTCATGCCTCTGCCAGCGGGACAACCAACCCCAACACCTATTCCATAGATAAAAATGAAACAAACACAAAAATCAAACAAAGGTCAAGTAATCGTCATTTTCGCAGTTTCCTTATTGGTGCTGTTATTTTTCGTTGGTTTGGCTTTAGATGCCGGGTCATTATATGTGACTTATGCGAACTTAAAACGCGCCGTGGACTCTGCTGCTGTGGCGGCAGCCAATGAATTTAAACGTGATCCCAGTTCAACCTCCATGGCTGCGGCAGCCGGCGAAGTACTTAATTTAATGAATGTAGATTATTCTAATCTGGAGCTTTTATTATGTGATGCCAACCCTCAGGATGGTCTTCGGGATGATGCCTTGCCGGACCTGTTTAAAGCACGTTGTCCGGATACAGCCAATGGGGAGGCGCCCCGCAAGTTGGTGTGGATAGCAGCTGAACAGGAAGCCCCCTTATATTTCTTATCTTTGTTAGGGTTTGGTGATCTGGTATTAAGCACCAACACCATCTCCGAAGCGGCTCCATTGGATGTTGTCATTGTTTTGGATACCTCCGAATCTATGGCTTCAGAAACATTAGCAGATACCGCCCCGGATCCCGATGTGCCGGCCTATAGTGCCAATTCGGAGTATTCCCCATTCGCTTGCAATGCAGCGAATCAATGCCAGCCGATGTTGGATGCCAAAGAAGCCGCTAAAGCGTTAATCGACACCCTGGCAGATGGGTACGACCAGGTAGCCGTGGTAACCTTTGATAAAACGGATCATTTGATCTATGGTTTAAATACCAATTTAGGAGCAGCAAAAACCGCTATTGACGGAATTCTGGTGCATGATGATCCGCCAGTGGTGTTTAATATTTGGTCAAATTGGTATAACCATACAGGCTCCTATAATCCGCTGAATTCTGAAGATTTGGATGGGGATGGCGCGGATTATGATAGTCCGACTGAATTGGGTTACACCTGTCCATTTCATGCTACTAATCCAAATCTAGATCCGCCCTCTATGGCGGACCGTTGGTGGGCAGTTGATGAAGGTGGACCAAACCCCTACGGCTGGGGCGGCGTGCCCTGTGACCGGAATGATAAGTATGATTCAATGGACTGGAACGGGGACGGGGTTTGGACTCAGGCAGATGATGATAGCGCCGTGGCATGGGCTTCAGCACAAACCGGTTTCACGGGATTTACTGGTTTATCAACCTGCAGCGGATGTGGTTTGCGTCAGGGTGCCAATCAGTTAAGAGGCAATGGTCGCTTTGGCGCGGTGTGGATCATGGTCTTTCTTTCGGACGGGGCAGTTAATTTGAGTGATAACCATGCGACAAACAATGAAATTCCTGCAGCATTGGTTAACGGTTTTTGCGGCGGTTCTACGGGTAATCCGTTTTGGACAACCAGCTGCTGGGACGATAACTTTACACCCCGCTATTGTTTTGACGAAAACTCCAATACTTGCCCACCCGGTACGACTTGGTTGGATCCTGCTCTGTATGTTAATGATCCCAACCTGCCTTATTCGGTGTTGGACTATGCTATGGATATGGTCGACGAAGCCGCTCTAACCAGATCAGCCAATACCAATGAACCGCGTGGCAATGAAATTGCCGTTTATTCGATACGTTTGGGGAATATGACCATAGGTTCTGCGGAACCATTTTTGCGCTACGTGGCGGCGGTTGGTGATGATGGTGACCGCGTCACAGATCCGTGTTCCACTGTAGCGGCTAATACTTCATGTGGACAGTACTATTTTGCCCCATCCGGGGCTCGGCTTTTGGCCATTTTTGAAGATATTGCTTCCCGTATTTATACCAGAATTAGTCAATAGGGTGATGATATGATATTTAAATTTTCTTTTTCCAGGTTTAAACCCCGCCTTTCCGCAAGAGGGCAAAGTTTGGTGGAGTTCGCCCTGTCATTGCCCATTTTATTGTTATTAATCTTTGGCATTGTTGAGTTTGGACGGGTGATGCAGGCCTGGCTGGCGCTGGAAAACGGCGCGCGCTTTGGCTTACGTTTTGCGGTGACTGGTAGTTATGATCCTCAATATTGCCAGGCTGCCGCCGATGCTTTAAGCGGCATATATTCTCCGCGAGAGCTTTTAGGGCCGGATTATCCAACAAGTGGCACAATTGACTTTCTTGCGGGAGATCTGGCCTCGGACGGCACCTATGACTGCCGTGTTTCAGATGCCTATGTAAATGGCGCATCCTGGCACATCACGAATCATACTCAGGAAGAGGCTGAACTGCTGAGTAATGTGTTGATTGACTGGGCGCGTTTACCATCCATTAAGGATGCGGCTTTACAAGGCGCTATGGGTTTGGCTTATAATCCGGAGGAACCGGTCACCGGTGATTATCCGGCATTTTTAGACCAGGCTTACTCGGTAGGCTCCTTTGATCAGACTTATCTCGGTAACCCGAGCTCATCCGGTTATTTTGATATTACCACCTGCTCTAATCGTAATTTACCCAATTCGGGCGGTCATTTTGTTTTTGATCCTAATCCATTCTTTTACTCGCCCGTTACTCCGGGTGATCCCCAGGAGGATTATCGTTTCCCTGTTCCTTGCCGTCAGGATAATGCTGCCGGTACAGGCATCATTCGTTTTGTGGATGATGCTGGCGGTCCTGGTGATCGTGTACGCGTGGTATTAACCTACCGCCATCCAATGATCACCCCATTTTTGAACACCTGGTGGCCGACTCTGCGCCTCACCGCGCAGCGTGAAGGCATTGTGGAAAAATTCCGCACCTCGCGTGTAACCGGCCTGGTGGGCGCTATTGGGCAGGCAGCCTTGAATACCAATACGCCATTGCCGCCGACAGCAACCCCGACCATAACCCAGACGCCAACACCAACCAGCACTCCGCCGATTTTTCCGTGTAACGGCACTGGGATTTTGATGCAGAAGTGGACTGGGATTACTGGCAGTAGTGTGTCTGATCTGACAGACAATGTGCGCTACCCAAATGATCCTGATACGAATGAAGTTAAGGATAATATTGATTTCCTCACCATCGGCAATAATTATGGCACGCGCTATACGGGCTGGGTTTGCGCCCCACAAGACGGTGTATATACTTTTTATATTGCCAGTGATGATTCATCGCAGTTGTATTTGAATGGTAACCAAATCGCTTATGTGAATGGTTGGACTAATTCAAAAATATGGAATAAGTATCCTGACACACAAGAGTCCGACCCTGTTTTGTTGCAAGGCGGGGAATGGTACCGGATTGAAACTTTACAAAAAGAAGGTACAGGCGGTGATAATTTGGCAGTGGGTTGGACAGGCCCGGTAATCGGTAATACTATTCAGGTGATCAGTAAACAATACCTGAGAGAGGCCACCCCTCTGGCTACCTCAACCCCTATCCCAACCGTTACCCCAACCGTTACCCCAACCTTTACTCCTACCCCCGTGGCCTGTTCCTACAACGGGACCGGTATCATGGGAAATTATTACATGGAATCCTATAATAATCGTGATCGATGGCAAACCTATGTGTTTAGTCGCATCGATCCTACCATTAACTTCACCGCTTGGGGGGCAGGCAGCCCAGATTCAAGACTTCCTATCGATAATTTTCAGGTACAGTGGACGGGCTATGTACTGCCGCCGTATGAAGGATATTATACTTTTTACGGAAGGGCAGATGATGGCATCCGCGTATTTGTGAACGGCACTCAAATTATTAGCGGCTGGGTCAATCAGGGTGAAACAACCTATACCAGTTCACCGGTTTATCTTACCTGTGCTCAACACCCACTCCAGATGGATTTCTATGAATATTCGGGCGACGCTTACGCAAGATTGCAATGGTCAGGAGAATTTGTAAGCCAGCAAGTCATCCCGCAAAGAAATCTTTATCCTGGCGCGACGCCTACAGTTCCTACTGTGACGCCAACCAATACGCCTACCAGCACACGTACTCCTACCAGAACCAATACGCCTACAATTACAAACACACCAACAATCACCAATACACCGACCAGGACGCCAACGCGGACCAATACACCAACGATCACCAATACACCAACGATCACCAATACACCAACGATCACCAATACGCCTACGCGGACCAATACACCAACGCGGACCAATACGCCTACGGAAACCAATACACCGACCAATACGCCTACGCGGACCAATACAGCTACGATTACCAATACACCAACTCGTACAAATACGCCTACTCGGACCAATACACCAACCAATACGCCTACGCGGACCAATACGTCTACACCAACCGAAACCGCTGTTCCGACCTATACCCGGACACCAACGAATACACCAACTCGAACGCCGACATCGCTTTACACCCCCACACCTACACCAACGCGTTATAACCCGGGTGGCTAAGCAAGCAATAGGATCTGCTTTTCTCCCTGTGAGGTAAAAAAACTCGCAGGGAGATTTTAAGCAGGCGGTTTCCATTACGGGTAAAATAGACTCGATGAAAATTTTGCAGCGTAACCAACCTGGATTGAGAACAGCGTTAGCCCTTGTCATTTTTATTTTGGTTTCGGGCTTGCTTTTGCTTGTTTTAAGTCTGATTAATTGGCCGGAAATATCGATGGATACCAAAGTGAATTGGTTGTTTGCCATTATTCTGGTATTTCTGTTGTTGGTTGCCATGCTGGTGGTGCTTTCACTGCGTTTTTGGTCTTATCAAAATAAAACCACTATTGTGCTGGTGTTCACGTACGGGCTTCCATTGCTGGTTGTTTTAATTATCCAGGTAATGTTAAGCTTGGGGATTTCTGCTGATATTTCAAAAAATATCTATGGCAATTTATGGCGAATGACCTGGCAGGTTTTGTATTATATCTGGCAAAGCATGCTGCTGTTATTTTCCGGTTTATTTTTATTTCCACATGTCCAAGAAAAAACTCCCTTTAAGAAAAATGAGCTCATAACGGGCATGTTGGTTGGGTTGGGAATGGGTTTGCTGGGAGCATACTTTTGTAGTGTTGGGGCTAACCTGTTCGCCGGACAGGCACAAACACAGTTAATCCAGCCGCCGCCAGGATTGCTGTATTGGATTGTTTTATTTTTTTCGCTGACTATCACGCCTTATGCGGTGGAGTATTTTTACCGTGCAATTTTGGAACCAGATTGGAAGCAGCGTTTTCCCCGGTTCTCATCAGTAATTTTAACGGCTGGTTTATTTGCGATCGTTCAGATGCGTGTTTTGTTGATTCCGGTAGCTTTTGCTGCCGGACTTGTTTTTTCATTGGTTTATCGCAGGTATGGTTTGTGGGTAAGTGTTGCTGCGCATGCGCTTTCTAATCTAATTTTGTTTATTGTTGCCTGGTATCTGGTTTTTTAATGGTTTTCAAGAATAACGAGCGCAGCCAGAGCGCTCCAGCCTTGCATAAAAGCGCCGGGCGGGTAAGCGGGGGAATGGAACTCCACCGGGGTAAGCCAACCCTGATCCAGGCTGTACTGCCACCAACGTGTAAGGGCATATTGCCAGGTTTGCGGTTGAAATCCGAATTGGCGCAGCAGCAGTGCCGCTAACGCCGAGAGATACGGCCATTCACTACCGTTGTGATAGCGATAAGGATTCGCAGATTTGGCAAACAAATCCTGTGAATTCTGGTAAGGAGGGTAACAGCACAACACCCCCCAATTACCGTATGGCTGATGCGGATTATTGACACTCAGCAGGTTTTTTTCCACGGCGTCCAGCATTTGTTGGCTTTGCTGAGGGTCGGCCAGGCCAAACCGAATAGCGGTGAGCGTATCAATTGCCAGATGCTCTTCCTTAAAATTCGGGCGGGCATAATCGGCGAACCAACCCTTTTCTGCCAGCCAGAGATGCTGGTTGGCGGCAGCCTTTAAGTGGGAGGCGCGTGCCAGCCATTCAGCCGCATGCGGCGTATCCAGACGGGCCAGCGCCAGCCAGGCGCCGTAGATCAGTGCGGCGTCATAGGTGACCCACGGATAACGTAAGACGTTGTCGGCCCAATCGTTGGGATTCTGGTTCTTTTCCGGCAGTCCGTCCTGATCCAGATCCTGGCTGAATAGATAATCCCCACAGGCTTGCAGGTGTCCCAGCAGGCTGCGGCCGTTAATTTCTTCGGTGAGTATCTTCTCATCGCCGCCGGATTGTAAGTAGTCGTTCACTAACAGGATGAGGTACGCGGGGCTGTCGAAATGATTGGGCATCCAGTTCAATGCACCGGTCTGCTGCGGATTACGCACGGCAGCCGGATCGATCACCCCGCTGGGGCAGGCGCCGTTGGGCTGCACGCCGCGCGTCAGGTTAAGAATGTGTGCTCGTACCCAGTGGGGGTGGCTTTTGAGTAACGGCTGCACCGTCCAATAGGAGTCGCGAAAGTAAATTCTCGGCGGGTAAGCATACCCCGGCCCCGCCCAGAAGCCGCTGAATCCGGAGGGAAGCCGCTTGAACATGCTTTCGGCAGTCGTGAGACAGGTAGCTAATTGACTGCGCTGCAGGGCATTTGCGCCACGCAGCTGGGCGTCGATTCCGGCAGCGTGTCGTTGTGCCCCTGAAAGAATTTCCTGCGGCAGCAAGGGGTATTCTTCACAGGTCAACAGGTTTTCGGCGTAAATGGTTCCCCGTGCCGGAATTAATAGGGTTTGTTCTAACAATCCGGAATCGTCCAGGGTTTGCGGCGACGGAATGCACAAAACCTGCGCGCCAACGCCGTCCCGGCAGGCTTTGAACTGTTTGCCGTCCACCTGGATGGGGGTCTGCATTACCTTGGGCGGTTTTTTTATTTTTTCTCCGAAGTAATTTTCAATTTTCCAGCGGCGTGCTCCCAGTAGCATTTTGCCGGGCCGCCCGGTTAAAGCGCGTTGAAAGAGGCCGGTCAGGCTTGCACGCTGGTAGGTTGGGCGCTGTAGATCAAACTGGAATCGGTGGCGAATGTTAACTGCTGCAGACTTTTCTGAAGTGTTGCGAAATTCCCAATGCCACAGGACCGCAGCGTTGGTTTCATCACAGGTGATGGTGAGGGTGACGGCAAGGTCATCGGATTGGGTGTTGAGTTGAAAGAGGCGCGCAAAGACAACAGCGTTTTGCCAGACAAAGGAGTGACCATTAACCTGAATGATGAGAGAGTGTTTACTGAGCACACGGATACCCTCAGCAAGGTTGAAGGCGCTCAGGCTGCCGCTGCCGTCCACACAGGCAAAAAGACGTTGGTTGCCAAAATCAAAGTGGGTGGCGGTCGTGGGCTGCCGGACGAGCAGACTGCCGTCTTTCTGAGGAGTGGCGGGAGGGGTGATTGTTTGCATGGGATAATTGTAACAAAGAATCATTTTTTTTCTTTTCAAATAGTTGTTTATGCTATAATTTTTATAATTTCATGTAGTTTCCGTTGAACATCTTTTTTATATTACCTCTATCCGCAGCGATTCTTTTATTCCAATACTCATTTCAATAAAAACAACATTCAGATGTACACGAACACCTTCGTGGGTGGTTATGTAGCGCAAATCAAGTGTATAAAGCCAACATTCTTTTAGGTAGTTTCGGTCTTTAATTTTTTTATCCAATCCATTTACAAACCTTATCTGACCATTGGATATAAATATGGATATACCTGTTTTTGGAAAGAAAATTTCTAATTTATATATTGTTTTTCTGCTGTTTCTGCTTATATTGGCCTATGCCAATTTTAAATATGACAGACTGGGTGATTCCATTCCTTTTCAGCTCATTGCAATTTCTATTATTTTTTACTGGCTTATTTTAAATAATAATTCACATTTCTTTTCCTTTAATAAATTTCAGCTTGATAGAACAATTCATCCTCTATGGGCGGTGGTTGTCATAGCCATTTTTATCCGTGTCGTTGCATTAACGATCTTCCCTTTAGATATTCAACCCGGTTTTGAAGAAATCCAAACGGGAGAAGTAGCAAAAAGCATAATGTTACTCAGAGAGATACCCATCGAATTTCGCTTTACCAATATCATAGGTGCCTTTGGTTTTCTCTTCGGTGGAAAAATGGATTTAACCCTTTTAAGATTACCGTTTCGCATTGTGGGATTATTCGTCCTTTTCCTGTTGGGTGCATATTTCAAAAACAACAAAACCAATTGGCGTGTTGTGTTGGTTATCCTCTTCTTTGCAGCGACAAACAAATTTTTTGTGTTATCCGGTGCAATTGCAGATGAATTATTTGCAGCGATCCCATTTCTGATCATTTTTTTGTTCAGTTTAAGTAAACTGGACACCCGGAATACGGACCCTGTATTGTGGGCTGGTCTTGCGGGTTTTTTTGCAGGTATTCTTTTTTTTGAATATATCAGTTATCGTATTCCTGTTTTTGTAATGTCCATCTGGTTAGTGTTTTTTTATAACCGTTCTCTAAAGATCGGGGAGAGATTACATATTCTCTTCTCTTTTTTTCTCTGTTTGTTGCTGGTTTCTATACCCACCATTTTGCAAACATTGAAGTATCCGGAAAGTTCCATATTTTTTGATGGTTTACGGCGTCATTTTGGCGAGAGGTCTACCTTTATCTCCCAGAATTTTTTCTCTAACCTGAAGGATAATTTTTTTGCCATTTTTGGTTATCCATCGAATATCAGTGCCATGTTTACACCTCACCAAATACCCATGATAACACCCATTTTTGGCTGGTTGTTTTTAATAAGTATGGCTTACTGTTTGATCTTTGAAAAAAAAGGTTTTAGAAAATTCCTTGCATTAAGTGTTTTAGTGACAATCGTTGTCATCAGTATCTTTTCAAACAATAATAATATTGGCAGGGCATCACCGATTTTATGGATCTTGTTAATGATTTCCGGTTGTTTTTTAGACCGGGTGGTTTTATTCATAAATCCTTTTTTGGTCCAAATTATTGGTAAACCTAAGGTTGCAGGTACACAAGAAAGTGGACTGCAGGCAGAAAGCGCAGCCAAAAATAAATTTCTTAACCTTTTGGATTATGGTAAAAAACGGGTAAATTTGATAAAAACGAAAGATGGGGCATTTATTCTTAATCAATCAATTATAGAAATTGCTTTGAAGGCTTGTTATGTGTTTATTTTATTTGCCATCACTACTACAAATTTTATTGAGTTGACGCGTATGGTATATGCGCCAGAGGTGCTCCGTGAATACGCCAATAATGAATATGCTCTTTGCTCTTTTCTTGGCAGATCACGGTATTCTGGTCAAATGGTATATTATTTTTCAACCAGTGAGTATATAAATTGCCCGGGTTCACTCGCTTCCAGTTGGTATTTTTCAGATGAACAATTTGAAATTATCGGTAACCCAATATCCATGCTCGAAAAGGTCGATTTTAAAAAAGGCAGTCTGATTCTGGTGGGTGATCCAAATAAATTACTGGAGCAAGAAGATTTAGAAAAGCTGCTTCGTATAGGAAATCAGGAAGATGCGCTTAAAACTTTAATGACAACAAAGGATATTACCGGTAAACTGATAGCAGCTTCTATTTGTTATCAGTGTGAGTAATCCGAATTACTCACCATACAAAAATCTAAGTGTGTTTTTTAAAAGCGCTTATAAAGGCATCCTAAAGATCTTATGAATCAAAATTCGCAAACATTGCTGGCATTAAATACATTGAGTGAAGAGCAACTTGTTGAATTTTTTAATCTTTCGCCTCGTTTGGCAAAAAGAATCATTGCAATGCGCCCTTACAGTTCATTCGAACAGATCGATCAAATTTGGGGATTGGATCTTGTGACCAAACAAAAAATTTTGGAATATCCTCAATTGTCAAAACCGAAATTGTATATACCAGGATTGCCAAAGACAAAAAGATTGGTCTCTTTTGTAACTGAGAAAACAAAAAAAATACCTGGTTTGGCAAATATAAAAACAACTCGGTCAGAGAAATCCGTTCAAAAAGATATATCTTTTAAATCGAAATCAATAGTATTGAAAATTATTGCAATTGTCATCGGTATCATTGCTCAGGTAATTATTGATAAATACTTATTTCTATCGATTGCTTTTTTGTTAGCAGCTTTGGTTTTATTTTTCTTTTCAATCAGGAAAGAATCTGCTTTACGAATTCCCGAAATTGTCTTTAATCCTCAAGCACCTGAAAAAATATCCCGGTGGTGTTATATCCTGGGCGGAGTTTCTATTGCTCTTACTATTTTTTCTTTCTATTTGTTTTCTACCAAAATTCCAAATTTAGTTGCCTGGATATTTCATGGAATCAGTATCTTTTTGGCGATTTTGTCAATAACATTATTTGCCTGGGAGACAAAGAAGAAACCAGTTAGGGATACCTGGCATTGGTTGGAAATCGTTGCATTAATAGTTGTATTTTTAATTGCTATTTCCATCCGCATCTACAAAATTTCCCAATTACCATACGGATTCTGGTTTGATGAAGCTGATAATGGGCTGAATGCTCTTGAGTTGTTTAACGGTACAACAAATTTTCCGGTTTTTGCATCATCGACGCACTTGCCAACTCATTTATTATATTTGATAGCACTATCTATAAAAATATTTGGACAGAGCATATTCTCTGTCCGGATTGTAAGTGTGCTGTTTGGTGTTGGAACAGTGGCTGCTGCTTTCCTTGTCGGTCGCGAATTATTCGATCGACGAATGGGGATTATCCTTGCTTTTTTTCTGTCTATTTCCAGATGGGATCTTGTTTGGAGCCGCATAGGTATGCATGGTGTTACCGTCCCATTTTTTGAACTTTTTACGATTGGTTTATTACTGCGTGCATTTCGTTTACAGAGATATAGGGATTATTTTTTTACAGGTCTTTCCTTAGGTCTTGGATTTTGTTTTTACGTTCCCTTTCGGTTATTTCCTGCCGTAATCCTTGTTTTGTTGATTGGAGCATGGTTGACCAATCCGAATTTTCTCAGAAATACTTATCGCCATTTATTAGTTTTTATACTTGGAGCGATTGTAATCTCAGTACCAATATCACAATTTGCTGTTTTTCATTCCGAAGATTTCTGGGGGCGCACCAATCAAGTATCTATCTTTAATGATCGCACAATTCGTGAAGGTTTACAAACAGCGCTTAAAACAACTGGTGAACACCTTGCCATGTTTACGTACAAAGGTGACAAAAATGGGCGTCATAATATTCCTTCAGAACCCATGCTGGATCCAATTACCGGAGCGTTATTTGTCCTTGGAATTGGAATCTGTCTTTACAGGATTAAACGACCTGTCTCCATTCTAATGCTCTCCTGGCTTTTAGTGATGCTAATACCAGGTATCTTTTCACTTGATTTCGAATCCCCCCAATCGTTACGCGCTATAGGAAGTCTGCCCGCAGTCTATTTACTGGCTATTTTGCCATTTTATGAGTTGGTTAAATATAATCATTCGCTGCCCTCAAAAATGTTAAAAATAGCTGTTAATATTTTTGTATTCACAACTTTGGTTGTTGTTGGTTTTTTGAATGTAAATTTGTATTTTAATAATCAAATGCGGTCAACCGCTTCCTGGTTAGGATATTCTACAAAGGAAACCATCATTGCAAAAAAAATAAACGAATTAGGGAATAAAAAGAACTATTATATTAGTATATTTTACAACAATTCACCAACTATTCGGTTTTTAGCCCCTGATGTAAATCAAACGATTGGGTTGGAAACTTATGACGTTTTCCCTTTATTTCAAGAGAATGATCGGGATCTTGTTTTTTTTATTGATCCGGATCAAAAAATGTTTTTTGAGTTAGCAGAAAAATATTTTCCAAACGGGAAATATGAAGAAATTTACGAACCTAACGGACACATCATTCTTTATGGAATTTATTTAACGGCTGATGATCTAAAATCTAATCAGGGACTGATGGCTACCTATTACCCGGAAGGGAAATCCGGAAGTGCTGCATCATTTTCCCAAAAAGAAACCGAGTTTGCGTTTGATTGGCAAAACCATATACCGCTGAGTCCCCCTTATCTAGTGAAGTGGGAGGGCGTTTTATTTGCTCACCTTTTTGGCGAATATCGCTTTTTTTCCAATGATCCAGGGCATACACAATTAGTCATTGATGGGCAAACTGTTCAATGGAGTTCTTTAACTGAATCCAACACGGGTATTACCTTGGCCAAAGGGAACCATGCCATTAGTATACAGGCAGAAGTCGGAAATGGATCGTTTGCATTAGATTGGCAGCCCCCTAATGAAGATTTAAAACCATTGACTTCTGCTTCTTTGTTTGTCGCTCCGGTTACCATGAACGGCCTTTTAGGAGAATATTATGCCGGTCTGGATTGGTCGGAACCGGTACAGTATGCCCAAATTGATCCTTCTATCAGTTTTTATTACCATAATCAGCCATTGCCGAGACCCTACACGGTTGAATGGAAGGGAAGAATAAAAATCGAAGAACCAGGCTTGTATCGGTTTGCTTTAACCTCGATTGATGGATCAACTCTGTATATCGGTGAAAAGGAATTAATTAATAACACTTCCCCCGGAAAAAAACAACAAGAGGAAATGTTTTTAGACATTGGCTATTACCCTATCCGTGTTTTATATACAGATCAAACTGGATATACCCAAATTTCGCTTTTCTGGACACCGCCTGGAAAAGAAGAATCGATTATTCCACCTGAGGTTTTATTTTATCCATAACCCGGGTATGGCAAATTTTTTATTTTAATAATTCAGGGTGCATAAAGAATATTAATCATCTAATTCTACGATAATGCAACAATTTTCTATACACAGAATGGCTGATTGCTATAAGATTAGCTCACACTCCCTAAAATTTTTTGATGCTATAATATATTTTACTTATTATCCCTTATCTATTTTCCCTATAAAAATCCAAATGTGTTTATTGAAGGCATTTCCTGAATAGTTCTTAGAGGGAGTTTATGAATCGAAATCCCAAAACACTGTATGCCATAAATACGTTGAACGAAAAAGAACTTATTGAAGCTTTTAATCTTTCGCCTCGATTAGCAAAAAGAATAATGGCTCTGCGCCCTTACACATCGCCTGAACAATTGGATCAGGTTTGGGGAATAGATTTCGCGACTAAACAAAAAATCCTGGATTATTATGAACTGTCAAAACCGGGAGAACCAAAGCCAGATCTTCCGGAAACGGAAGTGACAGAACCGGAACCGCATGTTGAATTAATTAAAAACCAGGAAGAAAGCATAACACCGCCAGATTCAAAAGAAAGTGATCCGCAGCCAATTGAGCAACAACAAGGGGTGCTTCCTAAGCCGAAACCTGCGATATCCTGGAAAACAATTGCGCTTTTGATTGTCATTTTGATTGTTGCAGCCGTATTCCGGTTTTCAGGGCTCAATTGGGATGGTGGATTTCACCAACACCCGGATGAACGTTATATGACAATGGTAGCGGAACAAATCCGGGGAGTAGATGGAATACGGGCCTATTTTGACACACAAAATAGCACGCTGAACCCTTTGAATTTCGGTTCTTATACCTATGGCATGCTGCCTTTGTTTCTCACTCGGATGGTTGCCGAATGGGTCAATATGGCCAGTTATGATTCTATTACGCTGGTGGGAAGATTTTTATCAGGTTTGTTTGATTTAACATCAATTTTGGCACTTTATCTGTTGGCAGCCCGTTTATACAATAAGAAAGTCGCTTTACTGGCATCCGCATTAGCAGCTGCGGCGGTTTTACCCATCCAACTCTCTCATTTTTTTACGGTTGACTCTTTTTCCACGTTGTTTGTGATTTTAAGTGTGCACTTTCTGCTTTGGGCACTTCCTTTGGACCGGTCAGCAGAAAATGTAACAAAGACTAATCTGCTGTATTTTGGTTTATTTGGTTTTACGAGTGGTTTAGCAGGAGCGTGCAAGGTAAATACTTTGCCAGTCCTGGGAATGATTTTTATTGCAGCTATTTTATATTTAGCAATTAAAAGGAAACAACCGCGGTTTTGGTTTTCTTTTAAATTAATTTTATTGGGATTGTTTTTTGCGGTATTGTTTGCGTTTTTGGCATTTCGTATTTTCCAACCTTATGCTTTTGCGGGTCCATCCTTTTTTGACCTCAAAATTAATGAGCGATGGTATGATGTCCTTAAAGAGGTGACTAATCAGGTAGCGGGAAATTCTGAATGGCCCCCAAATCATCATTGGACAAACCGCCCCGTGCAATATGCCTGGGTAAATATGGTGCTTTGGGGTATGGGGCTCCCGCTTGGATTAATGGCATGGTTGGGTTGGGGATGGGCCGGCTACCGTATTTGGAAGGGTGAATGGGGTAAGCACCTTTTTCCATTTATTTTTATTTTGGGCTATTTCTTATGGCAGAATATGCAATTCTGGCGCTATATGCGCTATTTTTTGCCAATATATCCGTTTTTAATTATGTTTGCGGCCTGGGCATTAATCGAAATTATAACCAGAATACAACCCCGGTTAAGCAGAATTCGAGCAATTGGTAAAGATATTCAGCTGCAAAAAAAAGAAATTAGGCTGAATTGGCAGGGCTTATTGGGCTTATTGGTACTGTTGGTAGTGCTCTTAGGAACCTATAGCTATGCATTCGCTTTTACCCGGATTTATACTCGACCGCATTCCCGGGTGGATGCTTCGCGATGGATATTACAAAATATTCCTGGTCCAATGAATGCAGTTGTAGAATCGGATGGGGAATCCCTAATGTACCCTATCCCGGTATATAACAACAATGTGCTTAAAAATGACCAGCGGGAAATAGTCGATTTAAAAATAAAAGCCAGTGGTACATTATCTGGTATTACCGCTCCGCAAATTAAACGCCCTGGCGGGATTTTTAATTTTCAATTAACGCGCGATGAATTGGGTGAGGATCGGATTGCAGACGGTTGGATCGCGCTCCCAGATCAGGATGTTACAGAACCGTTTGAAATTAATTTCACTCAGGTTAAGTTAGAGCCAGGTCAGACGTATTTTTTGCAATACCAGGTGGATAGCAGCAACACCATCGAATTTTCAAAATTCAAATTAGGCGTTGAATCGGATGAAAACCCATTAATGTACCTTGACGTTAATTTTAGTCAGCAAGAATCCGATTTGACTACTGGAAAAACCATGTTTCAGGTGGATCAAACATCTCAGATTGACTACCTTGAAATCGTGGATTTAGTCCAGAAATTTGAGCCATCCAGTGCTGTATTAAAAGTAAGCATTCTTATAGACCGCGATGAGCAAAACCCATTGGCTCAAGCGGAACAGAGGATAGATTTTTTAAGCCCGGATGCGCGCTATTCCGCTGATTTAAGTTTCCCGCAAGTTGCCTTAAATACAAACCAAAATTACCAGGTTATGTATGAACTGATTGAGGGCAGCGCAATTTTATTGTATGCAGAAAATTACACGCTTGAAACATCCTGGGATGATGCTTTGCCATTGAGTGTTGATAATATCAACGCTCTGGGTGATATTTATGATCCCTTGAATATGGAATTGTATGAACCGGACACCCCGGAAAAACGTGAAAAGATGCTTGACATCCTGGATTCCAGCGAATATATCGTCATCCCGAGCAACAGAGCCTACGATTCAATGCCGCGCTTGGAAATGCGCTACCCTCTTACGCTAAAATATTACCAGTTATTATTTGATTGTGATTGCAGCGGTAATGCAATGGAGAAGCGGGCTTATAGCCTGGAACCGCCATTTAAAAGCCCTTTGGGGTTTGACCTTGTGGCTGTTTTTACCAGTAATCCAAATATTGGCTTGATCCAAATTAATGATCAGAATGCAGATGAATCGTTTACGGTCTACGATCATCCGAAAGTATTTGTGTTTAAAAAGTCGGCAGATTTTTCAATTGAAAACCTCAAAGAAGAATTATATCAAGTTGATTTGGATAGTGTGGTTTTCCAAAAGCCCATCGATTATACACGCGTGCCAACAGCGCTTCGCCTGACATCCGATCGGCTGGAAGCACAGAGAAATGGCGGAACATGGTCGAGTATGTTCAATAGATTGAGTATTCTCAATCGGATTCAACCTCTTAGTGTAATTGCATGGTATCTGCTTTTGTTGATCTTTGGTCTGACTGTGTTGCCAAGCGTTTTTTTGGTATTTCCCGGACTGCCAGATAAGGGATATCCATTGATCCGTATGGCTGGGTTATTAATGTTGGCCTGGATCCCCTGGTTTTTTGGCAGCATTAAATGGTTTGCCTTTACCAGGTTTACTATTCTGGGTGCCTTCGCTATTTTGCTTATTTTTAACGGGTTTTTATTTTATAAAAACAGGCAGAGTATCATCGATTATTTTAAATCGAACTGGCGTCATATTGTTTTTGTTGAAGTTTTGTTTTTGTTGATTTTTCTATTCAGTTTGGTGATTCGATTAAATAACCCCGATTTGTGGAACCCATGGCTGGGTGGTGAAAAACCCATGGATTTCACGTTCTTTAATGGGGTACTCAAATCGGTTTATTTTCCTCCTCCTAATCCCTGGTTTTCTGAGCATTATATTAATTATTATTATTATGGGTTTGTAGTGGCAGCCATTCCAACCAAAGTGTTGGGAATTATGCCATCCATTGCATACAATTTAATATTGCCAAGCTGGTTCGCTATGACGGGTGTTGGCGTCTTTGCGATTGGTTATAATATATATGCAGCTTTTGGAAATAAAAAGGATGATCTGAGATTGCTGGAAAATGGGGCGGGTCAAGCGGTAGAAGGTCGTTTTAGCAGGATAAAAAAACAGAAATTTATTGCTTACTTATGTGGTGTTTTTGCGTTAATGGCTATTTTGTTCTTTGGGAATTTTTATCAAGTCAAGACATTGTGGAATTACTTACCGGAAGTCTCAAATCTAAGCGGAAACAATTTTTATGGAACACAACTGGACCGGTTTCTTTCTGGTGCCAGTCAGGTGCTATCCGGAGAGGCTGAATTGCCAGGCGATGGCGGACGATGGTATTTTTCCGCTTCGCGGCCCATTTTGCATGATGGTCCGGATACCCCAATAGTAGAATTTCCTTATTTTTCTTTCTTGTACGCCGATATGCACCCGCATTTATTAACCATGCCGTTTTACGCTCTTGGTTACGCTTGGTGTTTAGGAGTTTATCTGGTTCCATTAATCCGGCGCAAGGTGGTTGACCAGATCCTTGCTTTGGTGTTTTCAGGTTTGTGTATTGGGAGTTTTCTTGCTTCACATACCTGGGATTTTCCTGTTTTTATCGCTCTTGGCAGTTTAACAATCTTTTGGATGGCCTATACAGCTCAAACGGTGAAAATTAACCAAAAAATAAAAATATTTTTAATCTATACCGCCGCTTTTGTTTTGATGGGTTTTCTCTTCTACTTTCCATTTATTTACTGGTTTAAGACAGAATATAATTCAATGGAATTGTGGAAGGGCGTAAGAACCCCGCTTGCTGATTATTTTACTGTTTTTGGGTTATCGTTGTTTATTATGATCAGCTTATTACTGTCTTCACTTTATTCTGATTTCAAACGGGTATATCAGCGATTTTTTGCACAAAAATCGTGGAAGACAATTCTTATAGCCGCAGTCATAATACTTGTTTGGGTAGGTATGATCTTGTTGTGGTTCTACGACTATCAGGTATTGGCATTTGGATTGCCATTAGTCATTTTATGGGTATATGCCCTGATATTTAAAAAAGGTCTTCCTCAAATTGAGAGATTCTCCTTCTTATTGTTTTCAATTGGTTATTTGATCACATTTTTTGCGGAAGTTTTCGTTCTTAAAGGAGATGTTGGACGCTCTAATATGGTCTTCCGAACATATATAGCGGCCTGGTTCCTGGTGGGATTTGCTTCAAGTTTGGCGCTGGTGCAGGTATTCCGATTGATTAATAATTGGCGGTTTTTGGCGCGGATAAGCTGGATTGTGACCCTGCAAGTCTTGATATTATTTGCTTTGTCTTATCCGTTGACCGCAACCAATAGAAAAATGCAGGACCGCTGGCCAGGTATTGAAAACCCTCTCAAAACTTTGGACGGCGCGCTATTCATGTTGGGCAACTCGGCCGATGACCCGGATATGCCAGGCGCTATTTACAGTGATGAAGGCCGTGATTTGGATTTAGGCGCGGATTATTTTGGTATTAAATATATGCAGGATCATATAATCGGTACCCCTGTGATTGTGGAAGGACACACCACTGAATATCGTTGGGGTGGGCGCTACGCAATCTATACCGGATTGCCATCAGTTATTGGCTGGAACTGGCACACCCGGCAGCATAACGTTTTGGCAGGGGAAGGAATTGTTGAAAAAAGAATTCAACAGGTAAATGATTTTTATAATTCCACGAATATAGATGACGCACATATTTTCTTGAATCGCTATCAGGTGAAATATATTGTTGTTTCAGGTTTGGAGCACGCTTATTATTCGCCTGAAGGTTTAGCCAAGTTTTCCCAAATGGTACAGGAAGGTGACTTAAGCATTGCTTATACGGATCAAAACGGGAAAGAGACTACGATTTATGAAGTGCTTGTAAGGTAGGAAGAAAAAAAGAAGTAGCAATCAGTTATTAGAAATTGGTCATTCCTGATTCTGGATTGAAAACCCTTCTCATACCAAAAACGCCTGTATTTCGTCAATTTTTCCCTGGGCAACGGCTTCGACGAGGAGATCGGTGCGCCCGCGGCGTTTGAAGTACAGCGCGGCAAAGTTGCGTTGGATAAGTTCGCCGTTGAAAAGATAGTGTTGGATGCGCAGACATCCTTGCAGGGTGTCCACCTGGTTGAGGGCGTTATCCACCAGCTTGGTGGTAAGCAGGTCATCTTTTTGCGCTAGGAGCTGCATAAGCGTATCGATGTCTTCGCTGCGTCCGGTTTGACCGATTTGGGTGAGTTGTACGAGGCGGTTGGTCACTGTAAAATCACTTTCTGCTCAGGGCTCGTCGTTCAGGCCATGGTTTGGATTTGTAGTGGGGCGGTGAGCGTGGTTGAACAGACCCCTGCTCTTAAAAGAGGGGTCTGTGGGGAATTAAGCTGGAGCGGATCTCAGGTGGGTCAGACCTCGAGAGTTTGCAGTTGCCGGCGCAAGTTGCGCACCCATTCCAACTCGTATTGGTAATATCCGCTCCAATTTTCGGCGATGCTGTCCCATAATAGATTTTCACGCATGGTACGTGCCGGATGTAACTGTGGGTTTTTTACACTGGCCTGAACCAGTAATCCCAGTGCAAAAACCTCATCCTCGTAGTTGGATAAAAGGCTGTCCAGTTCTGCGGAGGAGAGCTGGTCTGCCCAGCCAAGTTGAATGAGGAATTCATGTTTGCGGAGGGGCAGGCTGGGTGTGCTGTTAAGCCAATGTCGCAAGGCATTATGCCCCTGCGGGGTCAGCGAGTAAACTTTGCGCGCCGGCAGACTCTCTTGCTGCTGAATATCCCGTTCCACCAGTCCTTCATTGTGCAGGTTTACCAGGGTGCGGTAAATCTGGTTGTTGTTTCCCGACCAGTGATATACCGGTGAGTCTTCAAAAATCCGTTTGAGATCGTATCCGCTGAAAGGCTGCCAGGAGAGCAGCCCGAGGATGGCGTATTCGAGAGTCATGATCGCTCCATTTATTGTTTGTAATAACCTATGTTAATAATAACATATTATCGTAAAAAATCAAGGGCAGAAAAAGGACGCTTGTGATAAAAATTTCATATAGCGGGGTTGACAGCATCGAAAGATTGATTATAATAATGAAGCTTTCCTCGATAGCTCAATAGGCAGAGCGGGCGGCTGTTAACCGCTAGGTTGTAGGTTCGAGTCCTACTCGAGGAGCCTTTTTGAAAAAAACGATGCCTTTACGTGCTTTACGAAAGGCATTTTTTTATTTCAAAAGTCAGTTTCGATAAAAGCTAATTATCATTATGATGGCAATTGAGATAATAACAACTTTAATTTCTTTATTTCATTCTGGGTGAAATCATCGCTTTAAACATTGTTTTAGGTTGATAGGAGAAACATACTTCCCTGGCATATCAGTCTACTCGTCAGCCGGCACCACTTGTCCGAAAAGAAAATTATCTGGCAAGGAAGTTATTTTATCCTGATTTAAAATAAATTTCTTAAACCTTTGCATTTATGGGAATCAAAAACGATCTGACCCTGGATCAGAAGATCAATTTAAATCATCGGTAATATATACGAAGTTTCTAACTTTTACCTTTCAAGAAACCAAGCACGTAACCGGCGCCAATGGCAATAAAACCTGCGATCAACAAAACGATCTGCTTCCAACCAAAACCAGGCCCACCCAAATTTAGCGGTTCAATCAGTAAATCAACCGCAAGCATTAGCACTCCCAAGACAATTAAAATGATTCCTATTGTTTTCTTATTCATCACATCTCCCTTGAATGTAAACAAATTTAATTTATTATAGCTTTTTCTTAGAATGAAATTGTAAATTCTTTCGATAAGTTTTTTCTGTTTCCATCTTTTGGAATTTTCTTTTCATCCCCACATTTCAGGTGCGAAATGGGGAGCGGAGGATTATAATGTTTATTAAATTTAAAGAACGTCGCTAAAATCCCTTAATTTTATATCCAACCCAAAGCAGAATTTCTTTCAGGCCAGCCTCATGCAAAAAAGAAAATATAATTTTTTACGGATAATATCTCTCTTCTTCTTATTATTATTTTTCCTTCTATATGTTTATTTTAATATCCTGAATAAAGAAGCCCCCATCGATTACAAAACCTTCATGGAAATCGGTCATCGCTTCCGTACAGGCCAAAATTTTTATGGGGAAAATAGCTATTACCCCATTCCTTTTGTAATGGTTTTTGCTTTCTTTGATTGGCTTCCTCGGGAATTGAGTCTGTCTCTTTGGCTGCTCGCACCTGTATTTGTTGCACTCGCCATCAGCGGGTTTTCCCCACTGTCGCTTTTATATGCCCCGCTCATCGGACATTTCTTGGGCGGGCAAAGCGTATTATTTGGGCTGCTGGGTTTTTGGGGGTATCGAAAGTACCCGAATCCCGATAAAATGTCCGGGGGAATCTGGCTTGCCCTAACGACATTAAAGCCGCAATTGGCCATCGCACCTTGTTTGTGGGCTTTCTCCCGCTGGTGGCTGGATTATCGCGAAAAAAAGCGAGTTCCAAAGCAGGCGCTTGGCTTTATTTTTACCGTAGGTATTATGTACCTTCCGGGTTTTTTCCTGGTACCCAACTGGGTAAGCCAGTGGCTCAGCAGTCCGCGCCCGCTGTTTCTGCGCGCCTTATCTGGATTATTTCCAAGAACTTTACTTTACCTGATTCCGCAACCGTCCCCGGTGTATTGGATTCTGTTAGCCCTGCTTTCCATCGCACTCTTCCTTTTTGTCTGGTTTTATTGCAGTAAAAAAATTACCCTGGATATTCTCGTTCTTTTTTATTTTGTAGTCAGCCCTTTTGTTCATGATTATGATTTGATTCAATTAATGCCGATGCTTGAGACGACAAGGCTAAGGATTATTGCCATCCTCTTGTCTACACCGGGGTGGGTAGTTATTTTTACCCAATATGCCAATGATTCTGCTTGGGTTGTTTTTACGATTATTGCGCCAGGCCTGCTTATATACTTTATCAGACAGTATCGTCAAGAGATCGAAAAGGTGGTCGAATCCACAAATAAATTCGAGGATGTTGATCTTTCCCAAAACCCGCAATAATATTCTATAAGCACCGCCTCCTTTTGCTTAAACTTTGCAGATATAATACCCATGATCACAAATTGCGCTATCCTCTTTAAGAAAAAAGGCGTAGTTTGTGACCGTGAGGGTATAACAATTAAATGCGAAGGAGTACGCATGCGATGAAATGTGTGTTGATTAAGGTAAGCGGATTTGTAGTGCTGAAAATGGGTTTGCCCGGATTCGATCAGCCCAATGGAGTAGGTATCGTGGGCGTGTTTTTCAAAGGCGTGATGGCGGTACTGTGAGTAGCGCAGTCTTCTATCTCTTTGAAATGTGGGTTATGGTAAAAACGGATTTCTGTTGGAGGAATAGTTTCTAAAAACAATCTTAATTTGTACCATATTGGCTGTTTGGTGGGAAAGTGGTGTCTATTTCCGGAATCCTGAAAATGTTGGGAATGAACAATAGACACACCAGCCATAATCCATAGTAGAGCAGACGAATTTCATCAATCATGGGTACGAAGGGAAAAACTTTTGTCAGAATAAAAGCTCCCCAGGATACCAGGACCGTTCCCAGCCCAAATATCCACCAGTAGGTATCTTTCCGGGGAGATAAAACCAGCCATGCCATCAAAGGTATGAAAAAGCGCAGTTGTTCATAAGAAACGCTTTGAGGGCTGATTAAATAGCTCCATAAACCTATCCAGGCTAATATTGGCAGGATTGCGTATTTTCCGCGCCACCATTGAATAAATATATACATGGATATTCCCAAAAAGATTAAAGCAATAAGAATCGTAAAGAATGCCACCGTTTGTTCGGGAAAAAATCGTTTCAGAATTAATAACAGAACAGGTTCTGACGGGATATAAGTTGTGTAGGCTTTCAAACGTACCAACCATTCCGGAAACCAGGTCGGCCAGATCATTGTTGAAATTGCGGCATATATCAGCAATCCGGCGAAAAAGCTGCCCATAAGCGCTTTGAGTTTTTCGCGAAGAGCGTACAAAGCAAAGAAAATCAGGTAAAACCAGCTAAATTGGGGCTTAATCGTTAGCCATGCCAGCAAGAAACCCAAAATAATTTGGATGGAAGTTCCCCGCTGTTTCTGAAATACCAGTAAACCTAAAGCGGCAATGATAATTGTAAAAACCAGAATGTTTAAATTTCCCAGGACCAACCCAAACACAAGCGGGTAAAAAGGTAATGCAAACAATAGGCCCCGGAGTGGTCTTTTAGGAAAAGCAATAAATAAAGCGGATGATAATGCAATCAGGTTGAAGGAAAGCCAGAATGGTTGTGCCCAATCAAATGGCATCCTGAGGGTGGGGAAAACGGGAAGCATAGCATAAAGCGGATAAGAAAAAGCCATCTGGTCTTCACCCGGTTTTGCGAGGCGTTTCAAAATGGCTAATTGGTTTTGTTGGGCAACTGCATCACTGTAGGGAGAAGAATCGTTGAAAATCAACTCACGCCCGGCTGTGTAGTACATTTTGAAATCCATACCCGGAATATTGCCTTGCACGAACGCTCGGATAGCAAATGTTAAAGCGACATGTAACAGTAGGATGAATACAATGATTAGGGTTACCCGTTTGAAGGTTGAATAGGAGATTTTTAGCATAATTTAATAAGGACTTTTGTTTCGCAAAAATAAAAAAGATTGGGATGTGGGAAGGATAATACTAAAAATGACCAATCTGGAGATCAGAGGAAATCAATGATCACACAATTGTATTACATATCGAAGAACTTTTTATGTTTACAGAGAGCTGATTTTACGAAGGTATTGATTAAATAAAAGATTAGGCAATATTACTTTTACATTGTGATTCAGATGTCTCTATTGGTTTGATCATATTTGCTTTAGTTAGTACGGAAAGAATAGTGATAACAAGGAGCATGATAATTAATGCGGGGAAATTATTACTGAGAATAAATGGTCTATTAGTAAATGAATACAACGTTGAAGAATAGGAAGCAGAAAAAATGAGCAGCAATCCAATTAAAATCAGTCGAATTCGGAAACTGTTAACCCTTCCAAAGAAGCGTGCATTTGAAAACAATAACGCAACGGGAGCTGCAAGGATCGATAATTTATAATCGTGACTTACGGATGGAATGACCAATGCCCCGATTGTACAAGCCAGCAATAAAAGCGGATTTACCCCCTGCTGGTTTTGCCGATATGCTTGAAAGGTGATTATAAGTATGCAAATAAGCGTTACAGCCAATAATAAGAATTGCGCTATTTTTTCATACTGGTTAGCCCATAGCCATCCCTGGTTACCGGCGGAAGTAGAGAAAAAAGTTACAAAAGAACGAATAGAATGGTTGCCTTGCCAAATAGCGGGATATAAAGTTTGGGCAAGGATTGCTTTGATGAAATCAATAAAAACAGTTGGACCCAATATAAACAACAGTAAAAAATTTACTAAAGCCAATATCAAAATTCTTTTTAAGTTATTTTTCCAATCTTGCCAGTTGTTAATGAACATAACAATGAAAATGAAAGGGAAGATTTTTAATTGTACGGATAGCACAAATAGAATATAAGCCGGATGTCGATATTTATTGTGAAAATGAAAAATCCAAATAGCCAGAAAACACAAGAAAGTTGCAATTACATTGAATTGTCCTCGCTCAAGTTCAAATTGAAAACCATACGATAATAATCCGGTTATAAAGATCAACACTAATAAATTTGGGGCATGTTTTTCTTTTTCTACTCGTAGTGGAAAGATAAATGTAATAATCACGTAGCAAAATACATTTATAAAAGTAATTATTTTGTAAGCCCAAGAAAATTTCACAAAAATTAATGGTGTAAACAAGACACTGGCAAGAGGTGGGTATAAATTAAATCCGATATAGGGAGTCTGTTTATCAAAAAGCCATGATTCACTATAGCTAAGCATTTGTTTCAGGTCCACACCAATTGGATCTATGGCTGGGACACCCTGGAAGAATTGCATTACATGCGATGAAAATAATACGGGCTGTACAAAAAAAAAGAAAGTAAGATAAAGAAAAACTTATCAAAACCCAGGCAATGGGAGGAGCTTTTATAATAGTTCTGATGCTCATAGTTGATTTACTTTCACCCTCTCCAGGTTATGCCCCACATATTAACAAAAACACCTAAAACAATTAAAACTTTCATCAGATTAGGTAATTTTTCCTGGCTGGCGTAAGCAAGTAATACCATAAGTGGAATCATAAAATCCAGACTGAATCGATAGCCGAATTGGTACCAACCGGTATTGTAGTAAAGCATTAAAGGAATTAATATCAAAAGAACAGAAAACCAGGCACCGAGAACAATGGGTGATCGTTGGCGGGCTTTAAAAAGGAATATTAATGCAGGTGACGTAATCAGTAAACTCATTCCTGTGCCATCTGGAATCAAACTTTTTCCATCCCAACTGGGCAGCGCTAAAAGCATAGCCCATAGGTTCTGAGGAATGTACCGCAAGTTAAATTGTCCGTATGTGGTCAGGTTAAATCGTAGATGGGTAGCTACGTTTTCGTTTACATACCCAAAATCAAGCATACTGTCAAAACGAAGCCAGTTATAGAATAAGATTCCGAAAATAGAGACGAAAAGTGGAAGAATCGATGAGCTAATCCAACGAATTAAAAATGTTTTTCTTGAATTAGGTATTGTTTCTTGAAAACCCATATAACCAATTCCAACTAATAGTGGATATATCAGGATGATATGTGGACGTGCCCATAACGCGGCGCCCAATGCGAGTCCAGCTAAGAAGGGTTTACGACTGATAATGGTTAACCAAACAGCCAAAGCGCTGAAGGTTACAGTGCTTAATTGACTGATATACCAAACAGATCCAAAAGTGGAGATGTACCAGTGAACTGACCCTATTCCAAATAAGATTGTCAACCAGATACTGTCTATATAACGGAGAATAATCCAGCTTGATCTGATTAGCCCGCGGATTATCAAAAAAACCAGACATACATTTACTGCACCAAGAACTGCAGAAAATACCACAGTGTTGATTGTCCCGAATAGTGCAATCCAGGGTAGCATTAAAAAGGAGGGTAATGGAAGAAATGGCACATACCATTTGCTTTGATATAAAGTCAGGTCATGCACCGATTGTGGGTTTTCCAGAAAAAGCTTGCCATCCAGGAAGGACTCCGCCAATTCGTTGAAATAAGCATTTGGAGGCGTCTCTGTTGAGCCTGTGCGCCATGCAGATAACCAATAGAGCAAAAATGTGATTGCAAAAATAATTATTATTATAATCAAGTCTTTTTTAGCAGGTACAGACTTAGTCATTAAAATAATCCTGTCATGGTATAGAATAATGCTACAAAACGATGCAAAAAACGGCAGGATACTCGCGCTGCAAATGATACTTTAAGTTTGTTCGGAAAAATTCCATGTTTAGGTTTGTAAAACATATTGAAAAGATTGACGGATCAGATTTATTGTAATAATTAATTATAATTCTAAAAAATGTTAATAATACTCTTATGCAAATATTGTATAAAAACGCTGTACAGTATGAAAGCATGACTCGACAAGCCCTTAAAAGCTGGTAGAATCGTGTTATAAAGTAAATTAATGTTGATGGGGCAAATAGCCCCGGTTGGTTAAATAACGATTGAACGTCTGTTACAGTTATTATACGCGACAGACGTTTTTTGAAAAAAATAGGAGGTTGCCATGGCTGGAATGGAACGATTTACCCAAAGAGCGCGTCGGGTACTCAGCCTGGCTCATCAAGAAGCAGAACGGATGCGTCAGGATGCGATTAGCACTGAACATCTCTTGATGGGATTAATTCAGGAAGAAGGCGGAGTCGCAGGCCGCGTATTACGAGATTTAGGCCTGGAACCCGAACGGGTGCGTGAAATAATCGAGCGCCTGGGCGGTATGGGTGATTCTAAAAATAAACGCCTGGATCTGACGGCGGGTGTCCAGCAGGTGCTGGAATTTGCCATTGAAGAAGCGCGTCAGATGGGCCACCATTATATTGGTACGGAACATATTTTATTGGCTTTGGTCCGCTCTGAAGAGGGACAGGCGATGGAAGTGCTCAAAAAACTGGGGGTCACCCCGGAACAGGTTCGCCGCCAGACACGCCGGGTTTTGCAGGAAGGTGGTTCTTCGGCTACACCAGCCAAACCAGCCACTGGCTCGAAAACAGGCAGCGGTTCCACGGCACGCAGCAGCGCCAGTAAACCCGAACAAAAGAAAGATGTCAAAACACCGCTAATTGATCAATTGGCAACCGATCTGACTGCACAGGCTGAAGAGAACAAGCTGGATCCGGTGATTGGCCGTCAAATGGAAATTGAACGGGTGATTCAGATTCTGGCACGCCGCACCAAGAACAACCCGGCCCTGATTGGACAGCCGGGCGTTGGCAAGACCGCCATTGTGGAAGGTCTGGCGCAGCGTATCGTTGAAGGCGACGTTCCTGCGCCTTTGCTGGATAAGAAAGTATTGCAATTGGATGTGGGTTCTCTGGTTGCCGGCACCATGTACCGCGGTCAATTTGAAGAACGCTTGAAGCGCGTTATTGATGAATTGAAAGCTTCAGGTGCCATTCTCTTTATTGACGAAGTCCACATGCTGGTGGGCGCCGGTTCAGCCGGTTCCTCAGTGGATGCGGCCAATATCCTCAAGCCGGCGCTTTCGCGTGGTGAACTTCAGGTAATTGGTGCCACGACAATGGAAGAATATCGCAAGCATATTGAGAGTGATGCGGCACTGGAACGCCGTTTCCAGTCCATCATGGTAGAAGAACCTTCCCAGGAGGAAGCTGTTGCCATTTTGCGCGGCATTCGCAACGCATACGAAGAACATCACCGGCTGATCATTTCGGATGAAGCCATTGAATCAGCTGTAAAACTCTCGGCACGCTACGTGAGTGAGCGTTTCCTGCCAGACAAAGCCATCGATTTAATCGATGAAGCTGGTTCAAGGGTGCGCATGTATAAAAGCTCGCAAGCCAAAGAATCCAAAGAACTCATTACGGAGCTGCGTGAAGTACGTCACAGCCAATCCGCTGCGATGGAAGAAGGCCGTAACGACGAAGCACAGGACCTGTTGGAACGCCGCGAAGAACTGGAAGCCAAGTTGGAACGTTTGCGCACCGGTTGGGACCGCGCTAACAGCCCGGTGGTGACCAGTGATGATATCGCCGAAGTAGTTTCAATGTGGACCGGTGTACCCGTGATGCAGATGGCTCAGCAAGAATCTGACCGTTTGCTGCATATGGAAGACGAATTAAAAAGCCGCATTATTGGTCAGGATGAGGCCATTGAGGTTATCGCTAAATCCGTACGACGCGCCCGTGCTGGCCTCAAGGATCCGCGTCGCCCGATTGGTTCCTTCATTTTCCTCGGCCCCACTGGTGTGGGTAAAACGGAACTGACCAAAGCGTTGGCCCGTTTCCTCTTCGGCAGCGAAGATGCCCTGGTGCAGTTGGATATGTCCGAATTTATGGAACGGCACTCGGTTAGCCGTCTGGTAGGTGCGCCTCCTGGATATGTAGGCTACGAAGAAGCCGGCCAATTAACTGAAGCTATCCGTCGCCGCCCCTACTCGATAGTTGTTTTTGACGAGATCGAGAAGGCCCACCCTGAAGCCATGAATATGCTTTTACAGATCATGGAAGAAGGACATCTCAGCGACGCCCGCGGACACAAAGTAGATTTTCGCAATACCATTATTGTGATGACTTCCAATATTGGAGCGGATGTAATCAAACGCCAGCAAGGTTTTGGTTTTGCCTTAACAGTAGATGAAACAATAGCTGAACAAACTGCGTATGATGAAATGCGTAAGAAACTGCTCGACTCGCTCAAACGTGTTTTCCGACCCGAGTTTATCAACCGTTTGGATGGTGTGCTGGTCTTCCGTAATCTCACCCGTGAGCATATCAGCAATATTGTCGGTTTGGAAATCAAGAAAGTGGCTGAACGCTTAAAGGATCATGAGATTATCCTGGATGCCACCGAAAAAGCCATGGAAAAACTGGCCGTTGAAGGGTATGACCCCGATATGGGTGCCCGCCCGTTACGACGAGTGATTACCAATCGTATTGAGGACCGCCTCTCAGATGCTCTGTTATCCGGTGAATTCAAGGACGGAGAAAGCATCCTTATCGATTGGGATGATGAGAAGGAAGAATTTGTCTTCACATCTTCTGCGAAACCGCAAGAAGGCGAGCCGGAAGAAGAATTGCAGATTACGTTGTAGAGAAGAAATGGAATAAGGAGTTAGTTATCAAGAAATTCAGGATAACTACAGAGTAATCAGTAAACAGGAAAAGCCGTATTTATAGTGAATACGGCTTTTTTGTTGTGACTGATTTTATGATTTTTCAGTATAATAGAACTAACATTCAATAAAAGGAGCGGTTCATGGCGAAGACGCAGGTGCGCTATGTTTGTTCGGAGTGCGGCAGAGTTTCGGCACGCTTAATGGGGCGTTGTCCGCATTGTGGTAATTTTGATACGATGGTGGAAGAAGTTGTTATCCCTGAACCGGTGCCTTCGTCCAAAGGACAGCGTGGCCTGAGTATTCAGTCCAAGCCCGTGCGCCTAGGTGAAATCGAAGGTGGCGCGGATGATCGCATCCCGCTTTCCATTAGTGAATTTGCCCGTGTTCTCGGCGGTGGCATTGTGCCGGGTTCGATCGTGCTGGTGGGGGGGGACCCCGGCATCGGCAAATCGACCCTGATGCTGCAGATGACATTGGAGATGGCACACCAGAAAGAAAACGGCCGGGTATTGTATGTTTCCGGGGAAGAGTCGGAGAAACAGATTAAGATGCGCGCCATGCGCCTGTTAAACCCGCCGGATGGTAAAGCCAAATCATTGCCGGAGGATCTCTTCCTGGTGACCGAAACCAATCTGGATGTGATTTTACAACATACTGAAACCGTTAAACCGGATATTTTAATCGTCGATTCGATCCAAACTGTCTATATGCCCGAGTCAAACACTTCTGCCGGGTCGGTCACTCAGGTGCGCGAGTGTTCTTCCCGCTTGCGCGAACTGGCAAAATCCAGTGGAATTGCCGTGTTTGTAATTGGGCATGTCACCAAAGAAGGCGTAATTGCCGGTCCGCGTGTGTTGGAACATATTGTCGATACCGTGCTCTACCTGGAAGGCGACCGTTACCAGGCCTTTCGCTTGCTGCGTTCGGTGAAGAACCGCTTTGGGGCTACTTCCGAGGTGGGCGTGTTTGAAATGCGCGGCCACGGCATGATTGAGGTTCCCAATCCCTCTGAAGCATTTCTGGCGGAACGCATGGTGAATGCGCCCGGTTCGGCGATTGTGGTGACAATGGAGGGTACCCGTCCGCTGCTGGTGGAATTGCAGGGTCTCACCAGCCCGACTCAATTTGGCAACGCGCGTCGTACCCCCAATGGGGTCGATTTTAACCGGCTGCTGTTGGTAATTGCCGTACTTACCCGCCGGATGGGGCTGCGCCTGGGCGAGCAGGATGTGTTTATCAATGTGGTTGGCGGGATGAAGATTGACGAGCCGGCTGCCGATCTGGCAATTGCCGTAGCGGTGGCCTCCTCGATGAAGGATGTGCCGGTGCGTGCGGACGCCGTGCTGCTGGGCGAAATTGGCCTTTCCGGTGAGCTGCGCTGGGTGGGTCAGTTGGAGGCGCGCCTGAAGGAAGCCGCCAAATTGGGATTCAAAGTAGCCATCGTGCCTCGCCGGATCCGCCGCGGCGAGCCATGGCCGGAAGGCATTCAGATCATCGAAGCCAGGTCACTGCGCGAGGCGATTCAGGCAGCGTTGAAAGAAGAGAAGTAAGTAAAAAGTAATACCGAACTCAATCTACTATACAATTAAATAGGTGCATTATCCCGGGGAGGTTGAGATGTCTTTTTTTAAGCGCGTAATTCGACCAAATCTGAAGAAATTATATGAAGAAAAAGATGATAAAAAACTTTCTCAGCAGCAATTTACCCCAAATATACCACCACTCGCTGAAGATACCGTACTCCCTGTTTTAAATTCTGTTTCACCACCAATAAACCCGCCTGCACCTACCCGTAGTATACAGCCAACTTCTCCTATTCTCCAACCTGCCCAGTCTCTGCATAAAACTGACCAATCCAAATTCAATCATTGGAAAACGGTATACGTGTTTATCAGCAGTACATTCAATGATATGCACGCCGAGCGTGATTATCTTGTGAAGCAAGTTTTCCCTGAATTGCGAGAGTGGTGCGAACAACGCAAATTGCATCTGGTCGATATTGACTTACGTTGGGGAGTTACCGAACAGGACGCCACCCAAAATCGTCGGGTGGTGGAAGTTTGTTTGGAGCGTATTGATCAATGTCGTCCTTTTTTTATTTCTTTTCTCGGTCAACGTCGTGGATGGGTGCCGCTCAGTGAGGATGTTTCAGATAGTACGCTGTTTAAATATCCAGGACTAAAAGACCATCTCGGGGCAACATCCGTTACAGAAATGGAAATTCTGCATGCATTAATCAACCCTATGTGTCAGGCCGAAGAGCGGGTTAAATTCGCTTTCTTTTATTTGCGTGACCCTGGATATCTCACTGATATTCCAGCCGAACCTTACCAGCTAAAAAAAATCTATACCAATGACAACATTGCAGATATAGAAGAACGCAGCATTGCCGATCAGGCATTAACAGAATGGAAGGAAAAACGTATTCAGAATGCACATTGCGTTCGGCAATACAAAGGGGTGTGGAATCCACAGGCAGCTACCCCGGAATTAGCATACCCATTAACCAGTCCTTCACTAAATCCATTCAACCTGGAACGATGGCAAATACAATGGCAGCAATTGGGTGTTCAAACGAAAGATAATTATGTTTCACCGGAAAGCCTGGAAGTGGCGAAAAAATTTAATCAGAGTTTGATCAGTGGCCGGCTAACAGATTTTGAATGTGAACAACAACCTTTACGACAGGTGATCCTGGAAGATCTCAAACAGGCCATCAGTGAACAATACCCGGATCATGTTGAAGTGGTTTTTGATTCGGCGCTTCAACGTGAGATCGACCAACAGGAACTATTTACCCAAACAGCCAGTGAAGTATTTATACCCCGAGAGGGAGATTTTGATGCCTTGGATGCATACGTTCACACTCCGTCTACCCAACTTTTTGCGCTGACGGCGAACGCAGGTATGGGAAAGACCACTCTGGTGGCTTCCTGGGTAAATCACTTGCGAGAGCAAACGGCAGCAAACGCCCCAATAATCATCTTCCGGTTTATCGGCGCAAGTGACGACTCTACTTCAATTGGCTCTCTCCTTTCTTCCGTATCTAATGAAATTAAAAATTACCGAAAAAATATCCAAACAGTAATTCCTGCCGATCCACAAAAAATACGGCAAGTTTTTCCCAAACTGCTGGAAGAGGCAGGGCGCGGCGGTAAAATGATCCTGGTTTTGGATGCTCTCAATCAATTGGAAAGTGGACTTTCTGATCTTAACTGGCTCCCCTTGGCATTGCCTGCAGGAATCAAGGTGGTGGTGACCTTTAAACGCAATGACCCATCCGCAGAAGATCTTTACCGGCAGTGGAAAGAAAGTGGTCAGGTGCTGTTCGAGACGGTGAAATCTTTTGAAATGGATGACCGCCATAAACTGGTACAAACTTATCTTTCTCAATATCTTAAGCAACTGGATGAGATCCTGTTAGGCGAATTGATCCGATTACCAGGCGCTGAAAATCCGCTTTACCTAAAGATATTGCTTTCGGAAATGCGTGTTTTTGGTGTATTTGGTGAACTTAGGGAAAAAATTAGCAGAGGTTTTGGAGAAAACCCTGTTTCTGCTTTCCGAAGTGTCTTGCATCGACTCGAAACAGACCCAACCTACTCCAACATCGAACCATTGCGCGCCGTCCCCGTGTTGTTTGGTGCATTATCTCATGCACGCCATGGCCTTTCCGTGAGTGATCTGGTGGAAATTATGCTGCGTGATCAGCACCTGGAGCACGACCCCAAAAACTGCATGGGTGTGCAGGATACCGTCAACTTGTTTTTACGTCAGGTAAGACCCTTCCTTTCGCGGCGTAATGGTCGATATGATTTTTTCTACGAAAGTTTCAAGCTGGCCGCCTTAGAACGATATACGTCGAATGGCGATGGTAACCCAAACCGTACGAGCATAAATTGGCATACCCTATTGGCGGATTATTTTTACAGTTTGGAAACCTGGCAGGATTTTAAAAGTAAATTTCCAAATGCCAGAAAAACCGCCGAGTTGCCTTATCACCTTGGCATGGCAGAAAAAGGAGAACAGATCAAACAAGTTCTGACTGATTTTGATTTCCTGGAAGCAAAAATCACTGCCAGTCAAATTTATGAATTGGTACTGGACTATGAACGGATTGGCGCGAGCCGGTTGAAAATTTCGGCGCCGATTCGCACCGCCCAAACCTATAAAGATAAGAATTGGATAATATGCCCATTTTGTGGCATCCAGGCATTGGTTCCACAACAGTTTTTAGGAGAAGAATCTGCCTGCCCAACCTGTAACGGTCAGATAAAGTTAAATCCATTTGTTGTTCAACGCGCATGGAAAACACAACCAGCAGCGACGATGACACATGCGCTTCAAAAGAAATCAAGCTTTATTCTGGAAGATGAAGCCTTGATCCAATTTGCAGATTTTATCCGCAATAATGCAGACCTCTTATGCATCTACCCAACCATCATTTTACAACATGCCCTGGATGAACCGAATGTTTCCTTTCTACATAATATCGCGTTTGAAATTATTAACCAGAAGGATACGCCTCATATTAAATGGCTGACAAAACCACAGGAGGTTTCTGCTTGTATTAAAACCGTATACTTTGAAGGTTACGATTACATCGGTTCTCCATGTTTATCTCCCGATGGTAAGTTCGTTTATTTGTATGTATGGAGTGGCGATAAAGGTGGTTTAGTGGTTATCCATAATTTAATGAACCATTCAACTCAGCAAACCCAAATACGTTCTAAGTTTTCTGGGTTTTGCTCGCTTTCTCAGTCCGGTAATTTACTTGCTGTAGGGTTTAGGGCAAACAAAAATAGCCTGGCTTTATATTCCACAAAACCATTAAAAGAAATAGGCTCAACAGGAGAATTTCCTGGAAATTTTAGTATCTGTGTGCTTTCTCCAAATGGTGATTTTTTGGCAACAGGGTGCGATGGATCATTAACACTGTGGGATACGGATGATTTAAAATCTTTGTTCTATTATGATGATTTCATCGGTGGGGTAGTAACCTGTGCTTTCTCACCCAATGGATCCCTTCTGGCCGCAGGGTCAGATCCCAGCGTGTTTGCAAACACTCAACCTAACAGGGACAACCCTAATGCCAGAGTATTCCAAATAATTAATACAAATTCAGGAAAATGTTTGTTTAAACTGAATGCCGTTGAAAGTTATACAGTGAAGAGTTGTGCTTTCAGTCCGGACGGAGCGTTATTCTTTTTAGCAATAAGAGAGGATTTTAAATATTATCTTCATGGTTATTCAACTAGCACTTTTGAGTTAGTATTTAAATCTGACCAATTTACAAGTCAACCTGATAATTTATGTTTCTCACCTGATGGTAAATGGTTGGTAGTATCGCATTTTCGATATGTATCTATTTACCAATTAAATCCTATTCTTCAAATTAATACCTTTTTGGCACACACTGCATGGCCAATTCATTGCTGTTTTTCCATGGATGGCAAGAATTTAATAACGACGAATAAGGATGGTACATTAAAGATATGGGAGATGGATAAATTTATTTCAAGAGAAGAGGATATTCAGGATCTGAATACCCAGGAAAAACCGGTACTGTATGTAAAATCCTGTGTGTTTTCTCCTGACCAGGCGCAAATCATTGCAGGTGGTAGCAGTGCTTCAAATAAAAGCTTTATTTCAGCATGGGATGTTTCTTCGGGAACTCAACTTACAGAAATATTCAATAGCCACCATCTAGATGAGTATGCTATAGCATCTCCTAAAAATAGTTTTATTGGGTTATTTTCGAAGTCCAGTGATGCTGTTGTGTTATTTCATTATCCTTCCCTGGAATATTTCCAGCACATAAAGCATGGTTCCCGGTTACGAGGTTGTTCCTTTTTACCTGATGGAAAAAAAGTAATCACATACGGACCAGGTGGGTTGATTAATCTCTGGGATGTAAATACAAAAGTGCCAATATATTCCATTAATGCGATTCAATCTGATGAAACTAATCACTCATCGCTAACAGTGCCAGCAGATAAAGATGATCAATTGGCTATAATTGCCATTTCACCGGATGAATCTTATTTTGTTGCCTGGTCAAAAGACCTGATCTTTTATGACTTGTTGAATGGTAAAGAGATCCGGCGGTTACCTTTACCTGGGGAGGATAGATTTGTACCAGGACAGCCGGTTATTTATTTTTCACAGGATGGTTTACGTATTGCGCTCAGTGATTCTAATAGAAAATGCCGGCTTATCAACCTGAGTAACTGGACAATCACTGATATTCAATTGGCGCGAGATATAAAATTTTCCCCGGATGGACGAAAAATACTGATAAAAACGGAAGGAAAATTACAAATCTTTGCCGTTAACGACCTTTCACAAAAGAATTTTGAAAAAAATGGGAACGTCACCTGGGTAGAATTCTCTCCGGATGGCATTTACCTGGTTGTTTTTCTCATAGAAAAAAGAATTCGCTCTTTTTATCATATTTGCGAAATCTGGGATATCCATACCGGTAATGTAGTGGCCCGCAAATCTACTGAGTTGTTTAAATCAACACAAGTTGCATTCCCGCCAGCAAAACCTTACCTGGCGATGGGTGGGGATAATTCGGTCTGGTACCTGCTTCAGTTTATGAATATCCCTTGGGGGTTACCGATCACAACAGCAATTTATAGGTTCTATCCAGAATCTCAAACTTTTGAAAATAAGCCTTCCGTAATCTGTAAATGGTGTGGCGAAAAATATTTTCTGGAAGATAAAATCAGCAAACAATTACACATTATTTCAACATCGCAGGAGTCCGAAGAGTTTGCTTCCGCAGAGTTGCTGACTATCGATTGCCCAACCTGCCACCAATCCATGCGGATTAATCCTATCCTATCCGGGTTCAGAGTGATATGAGCGCTTTTAATACTGAATTCAAAACAGCGGTTATTTGCTAACCAACTGAAAGCCGGCTTTCCCCAGGATCCCGGGAATATTGCGAATAAAATTCCGGTTTTTCTCACGCTCGTTTTCGGGCAAATCTTTCCATTCTATTAACGCAGGGTTTGTTTTTGCCTGTAAATTCTTCTCGCCGGGCTGGTAGCGCCATCCTTCTGCCAGGTGGTCTGCCAGCCACAATTCATGCTCCCGCTGCGCCATACGTTCGCTTATATCGTCAGGAAAGATATAAGAAATGGCTTCCCAATCTACAAGTGGAGCAATGCTGTAACTAAATTCAGTGGTCAGATTAATCAGATGATCCACCTGCTGGTAGTTCTTTGCTTTATAGTCTGGGTGTAACCCATACCAGGTGTTCATCGCCGGATCAGGCTGTGATAAAGGTTCACCTGGGTGTTGTCCACGAACGTAGGCTTCGTGAAAAGCCTGCGCCAGAATGTCGCGCGGTTGTTGGTCCAGCAGGTTCGTGGTACAGATTTGTTCCAGAACCAGAAAGGGAAAAAGATTGGGGATACTTAAACCATTCCCTGTGCGCTGGATGAGACGTTCTAACCCTCCGCTTTCCACCATGCGGATGATGTTGGGAACCTTCCCCCTTGTTATTTGCTGCAGGATCAGGCCGGCTTTTAAGGCATGTGAATCATCATCCAGGCAAATATAGATACGGTCGGGCAGCCTGCTATTGAGATAACCGGCCAATTCAAATTCAGCCGATTCAAGCTCAATGTTTTCGGAGATAATGTGAACGGCATGACGCAATTGAGGGTAGCGGGCAAACAACAAATCGGTATTTTGTTTGGCTTTACGCTCAATCACGGTAATTTCAAGTTTTTGGTTTTTATCCTTACGATAGTTCCACCAATTGCGTCCAAGCTGTAAAACTAGGTTCTGACCAAATCGCCCCAAACCCAGAACGAGAATATGCGGAATACCGGAGGTGTTTTCCTCCCAGGCCGGAAATTCCTGCAAAATTCGTCGCGCGCCATGCTCAAACACATTGAACAATTCCATTCGAAAAGCCGTTTGTTCCAGACGGGTATGCTGTTTGTTAAGAATGAGGCATAACTGCGGATCGGATACATGCACCAGGCAATGTAAGGTTTGACTACTTCGCTCATTACTCAATGCCTCTGCACGCAAGGCAATTTCCACATTAATCCCATCATCATCACAAACAGCGATAATGCCGTGTGCATGTTTTATCCCGGCTTTTTCCAATAGAGCCGGTTCTGTTGCATCCCCGATCAGCAGATACATTCCCGGTTTGTTGCACGCTTCTATCCATGCATTGTCTTTGTTGCGTTCAATGATGACAACCGCTGTTCCATGCGATTGAAATTGGTTGGCCAGTAACAGCCCTTTACGACTCAGGCCGCAAATAATAATATGGTCGTGCAGGTATAACAAACGTGCGGATTTGATTTGCTGGCGAAATATAGCCCATAACGCTTGGATGGCAGCAGCAGCAGCCAGGATAGGCGTTAAAAAACGTGCAATATTCAACGCTGCTGGCACGGGTGGCTCCAACCCGCCTGAATTGAGCGGGATTAATTGCAATGTGAGATAGAGGTTATCCCAGAATGTATACCCTGATCCATGCAATTGTGAATAGCGTGCGAAACCTGCCATCCCAAGTATTAAAGAGAGGACCCAGGTTAATCCCAATAGGACCCATTTTATTTTTTTTCGGTTAAAAAAATTCTTCATATCATTTTCCTAGCAAAACACGATGTATGTATTCACGATGATACCTTCCCATCGGACTTTCTACCAGATTACACGGTGTTTTATTGGATATCAAACAAATTCATACTTTGTCAATTTATCGGCTTTTT
Organism: Chloroflexi bacterium HGW-Chloroflexi-10; assembly: GCA_002840755.1. Classification (GTDB taxonomy): domain Bacteria; phylum Chloroflexota; class Anaerolineae; order Anaerolineales; family Anaerolineaceae; genus UBA6170. The sequence continues at coordinate 57,105 of PHBZ01000032.1, forward strand.
GCCCAACCGTAAATAGCAATTACGCCAATAATCAAAGCTACTACCACAACGCCTGCCAGAATATAATTGATATTGCTTTTAGTAGTAGCAGATTCTTTTTCGGCTGCATTCGCAAACACGACAACGTTATTCAATTTCCAGGTTTCCAAAGTGGGATTCGCTTTAGGTGGCAGCAGACAATTTTCCTGGATATAAAAAATATCCTCTCCCCTGAACAGGTTTAAGTTGGCAAAACTGACGGAAATTGCTCCCTTTCCGGCAGTAGCAGATGCGTCGGCTGATACTTCGTACTCAATGGTTAGTTTTGTCCCAAGAACGGAGTATTTCATATCGTCACTCCACTCAATAAGCTTGGGACTAAATGTGAATGATGAAGTTTTCACCTCCAGCCCCTGCGGCATGGACCATACAGGATCAGCAGTAAGTAAAGGGTAAGCTGCTGCAGGGATGGATCGAATGAGTTGATCTTTCGGCTTCGCATTATTGCCTATATAAAAACAGAAAGCTTTAATCCGCGTAGTTGTTTCACCCGGCAAAAGATATACTTCCAGCCTGTTTTCTTCTTCAGGGACGCACCCACTGCAAAGCAAAAAGAAAGCAAAGGAAAAGAACGCGGTTATTTTTATGAGTGTTTTCTTATGAAAATGGAACATAATCATCCTCCTAAAATTTTCTGAATAGTCTTATTTATGGAACAACCTGGGTGACCACTGGTAGCGGCGTTTGAAAAACCTCTGGGTTGGGCATAATTACCTGGTCAAACACAAGATACGCAACAATGAGAAAGATCAGAATAAATAAAGCAATAAACCAGGGAGAAAATTTCCTGTTTCGTGGGGTGCTGCTACCATCCGCTTTCACCGTACTGGAAGATAGTGGTGTAGTAGGCGCCACTTTTTTTGAGGCAGGTTGTGGGCTAACGTCTTTTATTGCAGCAGAGGGATGTTTTTCACCAGTTTGTTTTAATGGCTTTACGGGCAGCGGCGGTAGTTGAATAGGCGCTAAAACAGTTTGATTCGTGACCATAGGTAGCCCAATCGGAGAAAATGATTCAATCTTTTCAATGCCGGAAATTTGTAAATCATGATCATCAGTAACAAAGCAAAGACGATAAATTTCGCCGGCCTGATCGGTTACCCAAAGCAACTGTGTTTCATCAAAATACTCGAGAGATAAAATCTCAGCCTTGCTCTGGAATATGCTCGCCGCTTCATCCCCCAAACAATCTGCTGCATGAACGCCATGCAGGTATCCCCAGCAGATCTGATGATTTCTTTTCTGATTGCTGATTCCTCTCCATAAAGACTCGTGAACGGTTCCCATATCTTTGAGGCAAACACCGTTTTCAAGATCCCACAGCTTCCAATGTTTCTTAAAACATGCAAATGCCCGCGTCCCGTCCGGACTGAATGCTATTTTAGAATAGTTTTCAGTGATTTGCTCCATTGTATACTGAAGCTGGCCGTTGCCCATGTTCCAGGCCCGAATGCTGCCATCTTCCGAATGGGCAAAAACAAGTGTTTCGCTGGCATTTTTCCATAAATTTTTTAACGACGATGACAGATCCTGATGAGACCATAGTATTTTGTTGGCACGCAAGTCCACCCTCAGCATGCTGTTATCTTTACAAAATGCCAGTGCCTGTTCACCATTTTCGAGAGGTAACAAGTGTAAAGGCGGCGATGCCAACCCACTCGCCTGGCTCAATTCAACACCGGTAACCCAATTCCATAACCGCAAGGTTCCGTCAGCTGAAGAAGAGAGCAAACATTGTGTTCCCGGGACGAAAGCCAGACTATGGATCCAATCGCTATGCCCTTTCAGGCTGCCTGTAAAGAGTCCTTTGTTAAGGTCATAAATGTGGATTTCGTTATCGGATCGGCGATCTTTGTTACCACTAAACACCAACAAAGCCTCGCCATCCGGGCTGAGCCAATGAATTGGCAAATCTACGTAAGAACGGTTAAACAGGGTTTCAAAGGAATGGATGATTTCACCTTTGTTAAGATCCCATACCTGAATGTTCTGCCGATTTTTACAGGTGGTGATCATTTGCAGGCGGTCCGGTGCGATCCGGCAAGCGCGAAGACTGATAATGTCTTTGATAATCTTAATGGAATTGCCCGTTGAAAGATTCAATTCATTTATCGAACCATCTTCGGAACCGGAAATCAACCGGTCGCCGGCAGGATGAAATTCCAGGCTATGGATAGCGTAACCTCGCACACTGCGAATGGGCTTATTATCCCCTCCGGTCACTTTCCATACTTCTATTTTCGATTCTGCCCCTAGCGCAATACGTTTATCATCCGGTGAAAGGGCTAAAACTCGTATGTTTTTAAGGCCACAATTAAACTTATGCAAACACTTTGCGTTGGCTAAGTCCCAAACAGTGATTTCACCATCATTGGCAGCAATAGTAACTTGTTTGCCATCTGAGCTGACAACGGCATGTCTTCCCTCCGGACAATTAGTCTGTATCGTTTTAACACAAAGTCCCTGTTCCAAATCCCATAATTGGATGGCATTCCCTGAAACGGTAAAAGCTTGTTCAGTATGCGGCAGAAAAGCAGCTGCAAACACTTTTTCCGGAATGATGTGCAAGCAGCGGCTGCCGGGTAGATCGCATATCGCAAATTCATCAAAGGAAAAAGAGATAGATCTGTCTCCCGCAGAATTTATGTTTACACCTAAAACAGCCTTAGGGTGGATAGACAGCCTTAGAACCCGCTCTCCGTTTTGTAAATTCCAAACCAACAGCGCACCATCTTCACCCCCGGTAACCAGATGATCTCCATCAGGTGTAACCGCCATAGTAGAGATTTCTCCGATATGCCGGACACTGCGCATTAGGCGTTTTCCCGACTTTGCCTCATAAACTGCCATTTCTCCATCGGCAGCACTCGCGAGCACCTTGCATTTGTCCTCTGAGACCAACAGTTTTTTGTGAGAACGGGATTCAGCTTCTGTATTTCCTGTTTCGTTATGTGCTAAACTCCAGGTTTTAATTACGCCGCTGGTAGATCCGCTGAAAAGCAATGCCTGGCTCGAATTCATCCGGGCGGTTATTAATCCACCTTCATGAATGAAAGTCCGGATACAGCGACCATCCTGAATATCCCATACCTTGATAATTCCTTCTCTGCCGCCATCCAATGTACTGACAAGCTTTGTACTCATGCTAAGCGCTTTTACCCAATTGAGTTGGCCGGATAGTGTTCGAACAATAGCCTTACGCTTCCAATCCAGAATGAGGATGTTTTTGTTCCTGTCAAAGGCGACCAGATTTCCGTTGGAAGAGATGGCAGCCGCACGTGTTCCATGAATATTCTCCGCGAAAGTATAAACACATTTTCCCTGAGTTACATTCCAAACCTTCAGGGTATCATCTTCTGCAAGAGAGCATGCCCATTGTCCATCATCAGACAAATTGACAGCCTTTATTGCGCCGGTATGACCTTCCAGTACTTTTAAGCAGGTAAATTGATCCAGGTTCCAAAGACGGATTGTCCCGTCTTTGGAACCGCTAATGGCTAGATGGTTCTTGCCGTCTTTATCTGCGGAAGAAATATCCAGGCAGGTAATCGCAGACTGGTGTTCCTTCAATACTTTGCATCGCGGTTCGGTACGGGTTCTATGTAATATAATCCCTTGCACATCCCACACCTGTAAATAGTCTTCTTTAGCGGAGACAGCAACTTTTCCGTCATCAAAAATGGCGAGAGCAGTTATCGTACCGCCCGGCATGTAACCACTGAATGTTGCAAAGGAATGCAGCACCTCACCTTTTTCCAGGTCGAGAATGAAAAGTGTTCTGTCAAAAGCTTTGAGACCCCACCGGCCGTTAGCTGAAATTGCCAGCTTAGTTAAGGGATCAAAATTGAATGCCGATACCAGACTGGCAGAAGGTGATTCTAGGCAGGAATCCAACGGCAGCAAATATGGCCGGCGGGCTTTTTCGCGTATATCATTCAGGAAAGCAGTCATTTCCGGTTCATTAATGGGCATCAAGCGCGCAACCAATTGACCGGCCAATTGGTTTACCTCCCTTTTTACTGCCATGCTGGATAGAGAGAGTGCCCGGTTTACCAAATTTAAAACACGCTCTTTTTCCGGCGCCAAACCAATGGATAGAACGCTCTCATATTCTTCGATTAATGTGCTGATATCAAAGCTGCGAACTTTTGCCTGAATGTAATCATAATCAAGCAAAAGCGGATAAATTTGTTCGGGATAACCCGCCAGGTTTCCGCCCAGCTTGTATTGGATTAGTACTTCCCCAGCCCTGTGCCAGTTTGGCTGCGACTTGGCAGAATCCTGGAAAGAGGGTTGTTGCGCAAAGAAATTAGCCAGCCGTGCATGCAGGATGGTCTTACCCCGTAGCCAATCCATAACCGCCCCTGGTGCAGCATAATCTGAAAAGCGTCCGTTTTGAACTTCGCTTACCGTTACCTTTTCATATTGCGTCCACAGGGCTAATGAGTCGCTGCCGGTGTACAGCAGAGTCAGGTATTCCAGCCCGTTATGACGGCGGATGGTGAGAAAGGGTGAGAGATCATGATTCAAGCGCGCCCAGATCACCACTGGCAGTCGCTGCGCGTCGGGTGATTTGGGTGAACGCCGGTGAAAATCGGTCATCACCACCTCATCATTGGAAAGCACTTCCAGTAATTCATCCTCTGTCAGCCCGTATCTGGTATTTGCCAGATAACCAAGTACCCGGCTTACCAATACATCACCGTGGTTTTCTTCTTTTGCAAGGTTGGCAAAACTCCGCTGAATCAGTGAGGACAAATCCCCGCTTTCTACAGGCGGATGGGTATACGATTTCCATTGTAAACTCTGCTCAAAGGCAAAACGCAATGCTTGCGGTGAAGGGCCTCTGGATAATGTGTTTAAGACCTGCTCACGTTGATTGTCTGTCAGAGTCCGCTGTTTTTCTGCCAGCCATTGCTTCAGTAATATTTGGCCCTCATCCCTTCCCAGAGGTTTGATAGTCAACGGATTAAATCGTTGCCCTAAAACCTGTAATAAACGGGCAGACGGTTGAGATCCCACACTAAAGACCAGGCGTACTCCCTCAGGAAGCTTAACAGGCAGCCAATCAAAAGCTTCTTCTTTGGCGGACTCCAGCCTATCAATCGAATCCAGGCAGAGTGAAAGCGGTTTCTCTGGTCTTACCTTTCTAAGCAGCTGCAAAAACAATTTACACAGCCCTGCATAATCATCGGGTATTTCCTGTAAGGGTGCACCATATTTATTAACAATTTCCTGGCATAAACCGGCAAGCAAAGTTCGTGAATTGGCTGAATCCGGGGTGTGCCCTACAAAACGTACGATAGTCACCCCATCTTTACAATAAAATTGAGCCCTGTGATAGGCAGCTGCGATTAAGGCGGATTTCCCAGCGCCCTCGCTTCCTAGGATTGGTAGTGGAAATTGACTACCCAGTGGATTAACGTAATAATCAATGATTTGCGAGATTTCTTCCCGCCGCCCAATAAAGCTGGCGTTTAACCGGGCTGCGAAAGAAATGTGCTCTTCAATTTCCGACTGTAAAGGGTCTTTTTCTTCAAAATTATGAAATTCTGACTCCATTACACCCCGTAAAGCGGATTCAACATCAGAACAAAATTGTTCTAAATGCCCTGTGGATATCCCATTTCCTGTCCAGGCTGCTGTGTATTCAAAAACATGGTCAGATAAATATTCTTTAATTTGTTTTCTTAGCAATTCCAAATGAGATCTTGCCGGCAAGTCAGGCTCCTGCTCAGCATTCAGGTCAATAAATTGACGTGCCAGAGATCCATTTCCACGCATGGATTCATCGTCAGGCAGGTCGTTTTCCAGGGCATCCAGATTGTTAATGCTGCGCAGAAAGCCAAACACATGCTTTTGTCCATCGTTGGTTTGAAGAGCGCCGTTAAAAATTTCCTGCCCTGTCGCTGAGAAAATATATTTAACCAGTGCCGCTTCACTTAGTCCGGCCTGTCGTGCCGCCTGCTCAAGTGCTGCACCAACCGGATGTTCCACTTCTTTTTCCCAGGTAGTATATGCATCAAAATAACTACCTTTTGGGCGTGGCTGCAACACATACACTTCCGGGATTGCATTATGGTCTAAACGGTACCAACCCAGGCGGCCCGTTACCTGTCCCTCATTCCATGCTGCCATTTCCGGTATTCCAACAACTTCCTCTTCATCCGGCCAGAGCACCATTTGACGTTGAGCAGGGGTCAGGTTTATTTTGATTTTTTCCATCTCTTCAGCAGGGATTTCATACGGTAGCGGGCGCCAACCATAACGATCACCCATTAGAATTAAGAAATTCGGTTTCAGGTTATTTTGTTGACAGTGATCAATTTCGTCCAGACAAATTTTCATGGTCTGTTGATCAAGTGCAGCTTCCTCGCTGACTCCCCATCGCAGATCGATTGCCTGGAAGCGGCAGCCATGCGCCATTGCCAGATCACGTAACCGTGGAAAAACAGTTTTTTGAAGAGCATCGCGCTCCTCTTTAAGGTCACTGAAGGTAGAGCTAATAAAGACGCGAAATGTTCGGGAGGATTGAGACATTTTGAATGCGAGCTCCTATATACCGCTCCGGATATGGGTCATTCTGTCTTGTTAACTGGCTTATTCTTAAAAGAATAAATTTCTACCGGACAGAATAGAAAAAATGATCATTCAGGGAGTTAGTATCGGGATTTACCAGTTATAAAATTGTGGATAATGGTGGCTGGTACCGGCAAAATAACCTGTAAAGTTTTTACCGCCAACTTGAAATAATGATTGCCTGGCTAAAAATGATATTTTTTGGGATGATTTTGAGAATATATTAAGTATAGTATGAATCAAGTATTTACTGCATAAAATCAGCAGGCAATCGCACGGCTTTCACAAGATTGGTTGACGAGAAGAAATTAATAACAGTAAGGCTTGGTCAGGGTGAGCTGCATAAAATCTTCGGACACTGGCGAGGTTCTTATT
>PHBZ01000070.1 GCA_002840755.1 Chloroflexi bacterium HGW-Chloroflexi-10
TTTCCAAGGTATTCCGGAGTACGCCCCACCATTAATCCGGCAATAAAAACCGCGAGGATCACAAATACAAGCATTCCATATAACCCAGAGCCAACCCCGCCGAAAACTACCTCCCCAAACATCATCATGATTAACAAAACCAATCCACCGAGCGGGGAATAAGAATCATGCATTGAATTAACCGAGCCATTCGAAGCGGCTGTGGTCAGCACTGCCCAAAGAGATGAATTGGTTATGCCAAATCGCACCTCTTTGCCCTCCATATTTCCACCCGCTTGAAATGAGGTATTGGATGCATCCACGCCCAATCTCGCCAGCAGGGGGTTTGCCTGTGATTCGACGGCATAGGTAAGACCTATAAACACAACCAACAGAATCGTCATCGCAATTAAAATAGCCCAACCCTGACGGGTATCCCCAATCAATTTACCGTATGTGTAACACAATGCGGCCGGTATTAGTACAATGGCCAACATTTCCAGAAAATTGGAAATTGGCGTTGGGTTTTCGAGCGGGTGGGAAGAATTAACATTAAAAAAACCACCTCCATTTGTTCCCAACATCTTGATTGCAATTTGGGAAGCCGCCGGACCAACTGCAATCAATTGAGTGTTTTGCTCAGCAGGTTGGATTAAGGAAGCAGTAACTTTGGGTAAAAAGGTTTGGACTACCCCTTGAGAAACCAAAAGCAATGCAAAAATAAATGCCAGTGGTATTAATATGTACAATACGCCGCGGGTCATATCCACCCAGAAGTTTCCCAGTAAACTTGTTTTTTGGCGGGATAATCCGCGAACGAAAGCTACCAGAACGGACATACCGGCAGCCGCTGAAACAAAATTTTGCACACTCAAACCAACCATCTGAGTCAGGAAACTCATGGTTGTCTCACCGCCATAATTTTGCCAGTTGGTATTGCTAACAAAACTTACAGCCGTGTTGAACGCCAAATCACGGGAAACATCCACCAGGCCCACCGGGTTGAACGGTAAAACACTTTGTATGCGTTGGATAGAGTAAAGAAAAACAAAACTTATCACACTAAACATCAGGAAGGCTCTGGAATAATTTTTCCAATCCATTTCATCCAGCGGGTTAACCCCGGTCAGGCGATAAATTACTCGTTCTGCGGGTGCGATGATCCTTTTTAAGAAAGTGTGCTCTCCCGAGTACACTTTTGCCATATACAGACCAAGCGGTTTTACAAAGAGTAATAAGACTGCTAAAAATAGAAATATTTGAACCCAGCCATTAAGAGTCATTAGAATTTCTCCGGTTTCAACAATGCAATAAACAGGTATACAAATAAAGCCAGGGCAATTACCCCTGCTAACCAAAATAATGGCGACATATAACACCTCCACCAGTGATCAAATCCAACATCTCAGTTTATCGGTGTTGGTTATTTTAAAAATCAAAAACAGACTACATATAATGCCCGTGACGGGTATGTTCGTTTCTTAGGCTTAATTTATATTCCCGAACGTGTTAATTTGGTGTTAAGATCGACCTACGGTTTTATGAAAAATCAGTTTTCCACATTGATATTGATGAATTCCCAATAAAAATAAAAAAACCTCTTGATTTAATTCCAAAAAGTTGTATATTAATTAGAACACTATTTCTAAAAAATATGTATTTTAGGGAGAGGTTTATGCGCGCGCCGTCTTGGAAAAATTTACAATGCTTTTAATAACACAGTGGAATATTACTGGGCACACGCTGAATTTCAATAGCGTATTCTGGAGAAAATGCTACTGCGTGATATGCGGAAGATTCGTCAGGACGGTATCCATGGGAAATTTGACAGTACCAACGGTAAGATCGGAAATGCAAATTATTATGATTTTTAGAAATCTTTTTTGGAGGCGATATGGAAAAAATTAATTGGGTGTTCGATAAAAATGATTATTATCTGGAATTACCATTTGGTGTGGCAATTATTTCGGAAGTTGCCGATTCAAGCAAAGATCAGAAAATAATTGGTGAAAGAAGTCGTTTTAAGGCTGTTTTAAAACATCATAATGGATCTGTGTTTACACCAGGTGAGGCATTTGTGGACTTTGGTTCCGCGGAAGCTGCATTGAAGTGGGGTATTATTCCGGAAATTGATCTCAGAGAAGAAGATGAGCAGATATTGGGAAAGTTATTCGAAAGTCTGGAAATTGCCGGCAGATATCTTTCTGGTGAAGTTCAAGAATCATTTCAAGTACATTATGATTTTATTAGACAGCTGTTATTGGGAAACCAACCTCAATTGGCACAGACGCTGGTTGAAGTATTGCAGAGTGAAGAAAATTTTGAAAAAATTCACAGGGAAATTCGTTCTTTGAATTGGATGCAGCAAGGTGATGTTTACGCTGCCAACATGAACCAGCATGAGTTGGTCATCAAAGAAATTCGAAACAAAAATCCGTGGGTGATCGGCAGGGCTTTTGGGTATATACCCGGGTATGAAAATGATGAAAAAGAGATGGTTTATGGGTTGGAAATGGTCAGTTATGAGGATGCTGAGAAGTGGCTGGCGTTAAAGATGTATGAGTTGAAGCAACCCGATGAGCAGGCAATCAAGTTGGAACAGCTTCAATCCACTTTGGAAGCTTGCAGGCGATTTTTACCGGAAGAGGTATCGGGTATACATTTTATGCGTTTGGAGTGGATTCAAGCACGCGTTGAGGAAATGTTGAGTTAGGCGAAAAATCCTTTTGATATGCAGTAATAGAATAAACCTGAAAGGGTGGGTCTGAACATAACAGATTGTGTTTCTCCCTAAACCAGACCCGCCCTTATCAATTTACTAATTTACGGTGACAGCTTCTACCGGACGCAGCTTTTGCTGGCGTGTATAGGCCACAAGGTTGTTAAGCAGTTGGGCGATGAGTTTTACGGCGGTCTCATCAGTCAGGTTGCCGGAGGGATCAAAGACCTGGGTGGGGGTCATGGCGACCAATACCTCGGGTTTGTTGATGGTGTACATATTCAGGTGGCTGGTGATCTGACGCAGGTGGTTTTGGGCACGCATGGTACCGGAACGTCCGCCGGCACCGATGATGGCCAGTGGTTTGCCGTTAAGGGGACCGGGTTGGCGGTTTTCACCGCGTGAGGCCCAATCGATGGCATTTTTCAGTATACCGGGGATAGAGGCGTTGTATTCCGGGGTGGCGATCAGGATGGCATCGGCGTTAAATAACCCTTTACGAAATTCCTGGATGGCAGCAGAAAAACCATCCTGTTCCAGTTCTTCGTTGAAGAGCGGCAGGGGAGCCAGGTCGAGAATGTTCATGGTGGTGTTTTCGGGTAGAAGGGTGGCGGCAATCTCCAGCAGGCGGCGGTTGAAAGATGCCTGGCGCAGGCTGCCGGCAAATGCGGCGATGTGGATAGCAATGGTGTTCATGATGGTGTCCTTTATAGATAGTTTGGTATCATAATATTATTAGAAATAATGGGATCAGGTATCCCGTTTTCCAAGTTTACGTAAGAGTTCGCCCAGTGTGGCGTGTTCTTCCGGGGTGAAGTGGCTGAATTGTTCGGTGATTGCGCGGATATGCTGCGGCAGAACAGCCTCGATCAGTTCACGTCCGGCGGGGGTGAGATGCACGAAGATCATACGGCGATCTTCGGCGTCGCGCTCGCGTTTTACCAGACCACGTTTCTCCAGGTTGTCGATTACTGTGGTCATGTTGGAGTTACTTTTGAGGATTTTGCTGCCGAGTGTGTTCTGACATAGCGGGCCGAGGTGGTAGAGTACCTCAAGGGTGCCGAATTGACTGATTGTGAGGGAGTCCAAACTAGTGCCGGCAGACAGGCGCGCCATGAGTGAATCGTGTGCGCGGGTCAGTTTGATAAAGGTGTTTAACGCACGAATTTCTTCAGGTGTGCCTTCGTAGTGGGTGGACATGATTGCCTCCGATCGAATAATTTGATATCGAAATAATATCAGAGAATGGGTGTTTTTACAATCGGTTGTATGGTGTGGGTTTGTACTGGTGTTAAGATAGGAACGATAATGCGATGTTGAATGCGCATGCATTACCAGTTTCCGGAAATTAAAAACGTGATGGGTTGAAGGAGAAGCAGGGGTAGGTTGAAATTTTCTAAAAATGTATATAATGAAAGAATAGAGTAGGGCATCAATCTTCAGAATGGAGTTGAATTTGAAATTTCCGAAGATTTCAATTGAGATACGGATTGGTTTCATTTACCTGGTGTTTGGTGTTTCGTGGATTGTGTTTTCCGATCGGTTTTTAGAATCGTTCACCAATGACATTACAGTTCTGACCAATTTGCAAACATATAAAGGCTGGTTTTTTGTTTTCGCCAGTGCTATGCTGATATTCTTTCTCCTGCGGCGGGATTTGAAGAAACAACACCGGATTGAAGCGGAAATGCACGAAAAAGAGGAACGTTACCGGCTGCTTTTTGATACCAGCCTGGATGCAATATTATTGGCGGCACCGGATGGGCAGATTTTTGGTGCTAATCCATCCGCATGCCGTATTTTTGGTCGAACTGAAACTGAAATTTGTGAATTGGGACGGAGTGGGGTAATTGACATCGAAGACGTCAGGCTTCCTGTGGCTCTGGAAGAACGCGGAGGAAATGGGCATTATATTGGCGAACTGACTTTTATCCGCAAGGGCGGTGAGAAATTCCCCGGCGAAATTTCAATTACCTTGTTTAAAGATAAACTGGGACGAGAGCGCAGCAGTATGATTATACGGGATATCAGCGAACGTAAAAGAGCTGAAGCTATCATACGGGCCAATGAAGAGAAACTACGTCAATTGAATAATGAGTTGGAACAGCGCGTAGTGGAGCGTACCAATGCTTTGGAAGCAGCCATGCTAAAAGCTCGGGTTGCCGACCGTTTGAAATCGGCATTTCTGGCAACCATGTCACATGAATTACGCACACCCTTAAACTCGATTATCGGGTTCACCGGTGTGCTTTCGCAGGGAATGGCCGGTCCGCTGAATGCGGAACAGGTGAAACAATTGGGCATGGTTCGAACGAGCGCACATCATTTGCTAGACCTGGTAAATGATGTGCTCGACCTTTCAAAAATTGAAGCCGGGCAGTTAGAAGTTAAAAAATCTGCTTTTGATATGCACTCGGTGCTGGAGGAAGTTTTACGAATTGTTTCCGCGTCTGCACAAAAGAAAGGTTTAAGTTTGCAAGTTTGCATAGATCCAGAAGTGGGGACGATTATCAGTGACCGACAACGGGTACAGCAGATATTACTTAACCTGGTGAACAATGCTATCAAGTTTAGTGATCATGGTGAAATTACGGTAGAATGTCGATGGATTGATGGTTTCCTACAAACCAGCGTAAGCGATAATGGTATAGGAATACATCCGGAGGAATTTAATAAATTATTTAAACCTTTCCAGCAATTGGAAACTGGGATCAACCGTAAACATGAAGGAACCGGTTTGGGGTTATCTATTTGTAAAAATCTTGTACACTTACTGGGTGGGGAAATTAATGTGGAAAGTGAATTGGGAAAAGGCAGCATTTTTACTTTTTTGTTACCTTCGGCTTGAGCGATGATGAATAACCTAAGAGAGAATAATTGGGAGTTGGTATGGCAAAAATTCTGATCATTGAAGACAATGAAAACAATATGTACCTGGAGACATTTATTCTGGAGAAAAATGGACATAGCGTTTTACAAGCCCGGAAAGGTGAAGATGGTATCCGTCTAGCTATTCAGGAAATTCCAGATGTGATTTTATTGGATATTCAATTGCCTGAGATGGATGGTTACACTGTTGCACGTTCCTTACGGCAGATGAAGGAACTGGCGAACTTACCGATTATCGCGGTGACCTCTTATGCGATGGTAGGCGACCGTGAGAATATTATTGAGGCCGGATGCAGTGATTATATTGAGAAACCGATCAATCCGGATACATTTATGAGCCAGATGGCCAACCATTTTCCGGTTAAATAGAGGGAGTCTGGATGACGATAATACTGGTTGTAGATGATAATGAAGAAAATCTTTACTTACTACAAACCATTCTGAGTAAAAACGGTTACGAGATATTGCAGGCCAAGGAAGGTGGGGCCGCATTATCCATAGCGAGAGAGACAAAACCGGATCTGGTGATTTCCGATATTCTGATGCCGGGTATGGATGGGTTCTCTTTTTGCAGGGCCTGGAAAAATGACAGCGAGTTTCAACAAATCCCTTTTGTTTTTTACACTGCCACATATACCGGTTTTGAAGATAAAGAATTTGCTTTTAACCTGGGCGCAGATGGATTTATTACCAAACCGATAGAACCAGATGAGTTTATTCAGGCTGTGCGCTCCTTCCTGGAACAGACTTCTGTTAAAAATTCCCGGGTAGAACAAATAATCTCTCCGGATGAATCCATATATTACCGCATGTATAATGACATTCTGATTCATAAACTGGAAGACAAGTTATTGGAGTTGGAACAATCCAATAAAAGCCTGACAGAAAGCGAATCTAATTACAAATACCTGTTTGAACATAATCCGCTACCGATGTGGATTTATGATCTTGAAACGTTGATGTTCTTAAATGTTAATGATTCTGCGATTCATTATTATGGTTATTCGCGGGAAGAATTTTTAAGCATGACTCTTAAAGATATTCGCCCTGTGGAAGATATCCCGGAATTATCCCATAATATTGCTGCCGCCCAACAATTGTACCAATTTTCTGGCCCATGGCGGCACCAATTAAAAAACGGACGGATTATTTATGTGGAAATTACTTCGCACGCTATTAAGTACAATGAACGAGCAGCTCGTTTTGTTATGGCACAGGATATTACTGAGCGCAAAAACACCGAGGACGCACTACGTCTTCAAAGCGCTGCGTTAAATTCAGCGGCTAATTCGATTTTGATCACAGATATAAATGGTAAGATCGTGTGGGCCAACCCGGCTTTTTCCAGATTAAGCGGATACTCTTCTGCGGAGACGATTGGCAAAAATCCGCGTCAGCTCTTATTTTCCAATTATCACGGCCGGGAATTTTACCAAAAAATGTGGAATACCATTCTTGCGGGAGAAGTCTGGCACGGTGAAATTGTCAACCGTCGAAAGGATGGTTCTTTCTATGACGAAGAACAATCAATCACCCCCGTGCGGAATGCCTGGGGAGTTATCAGTCATTTTGTTGCTATCAAACAGGATATTTCAGATAGGAAAAAATCGGAGAAATTATTGTATGAGAGCGAAGCGCGTCTCAGGCTGGCTTTGAATGCTGCAAACCAAGGCCTGTATGATCTGAACGTCCAGACCGGCGAAACGATTGTAAACGACATCTATGCGTCGATGTTAGGGTACGATCCGGAAACATTTGTGGAAACCAATGCAAACTGGCTGGAAAGATTACATCCGGATGACCGCGAACCAGCCAGTAAAGTATATCTGGGGTATATTAATGGGGAAGTTCCAGAGTACCGGGTAGAATTTCGCCAGCGGGCGCTTTCGGGTGAGTGGAAGTGGATCTTATCGATTGGGAGTATTGTTGAACGGGATAAGAATGGTTTGCCGCTGCGATTGTTAGGGACACATACAGATATTACTGAGAGTAAGAAATCCGTATTAGAGATTGAACGATTACTGACAGAATCCCAGCGCCGTTTACAACGAATAGGTGCACTTCGATCGATTGACACTGCGATCAGCACAAATCTGGAAACTCAGCTAACGTTACGGGTTATCCTCGACCAGGTCATTGAGCAGTTAAAGGTGGATGCGGCTGTTATCCTGTTGTTTAACGCAGATCGCCAAACCCTTGATTATGCCTCCAGCCTTGGTTTTCACAGTAATCGAATTGAGAATGCGCAAGTGAAGATAGGAGAAAGTCTGGCTGGGACAGCCGCAGCCCATGGTCAAATGGTCCGAATTCGTGTTGCAGAGGAAGTTGAGATTGATGTACATTTTGCTGCTTTGCTGCAAGAAGAAGGTATAGAAATATATTTTGGGCTGCCTTTATTTGCCAAGGGTAATCTGAAAGGCATCCTTGAGCTTTACCACCGCAGTGAATTGGTACCGGATGAGGAATGGTTACATTTTTATGAAACATTGGCCGGCCAGGCAGCGGTGGCAATTGAAAATGCACAATTGTTTGAAAACTTGCAGGTTGCCAATGAGGAGTTGGTACAGGCGTACAATGCTACCATAGAGGGCTGGTCGAAGGCGCTTGATTTGCGTGATAAAGAAACAGAAGGACATACGCAAAGGGTGATGGTTATGACCATGGATATGGCCAGTTTGATGGGTTTTTCAGTTGAAGAGATGGTTCATATCCGACGGGGAGCTTTGTTACATGATATCGGCAAAATGGGCGTCCCTGATGCTATATTGCATAAAACCGGATCATTAACAGAGGAGGAGTGGGAGATCATGCATAAGCATACGCTATTCGCCTATGATATGCTTTTTCCTATTACTTATCTGCGACCGGCATTGGAGATTCCTTGCTATCATCATGAAAAATGGGATGGGAGCGGCTATCCTTTTGGATTAAAAGGCGAGCAAATCCCATTGACTGCTCGTTTGTTTGCCATAGTAGACGTTTATGATGCTTTAACGAGTGAACGACCTTATCGCAAAGCGTGGTCACATGAAAAAGCATTGGCTCATATTCTGGTTGAAAATGGCAGCCATTTTGATCCTATGGTTGTTGAAAAATTTCTAGCCTATATTAACGAAAAGCAAGCTCAGTGAACCACCGCTAGGCTAAAGACCAAGCGGCTTCTTCCGGCTTCAACGAGGGTTGCCAGCTTTTTACGACTGGTCTTACATCCTCTCCACCGGCGTTACTTCGGACGGTTCCCGCCCTAGTTTTTGCTTCGTTTTCAATATTTATCGCCGCATTGTGGTCGCGGTCATGGTGTGCGCCACAAATGGGACAATCCCACTCGCGCACGCTCAGTTTTAGTTCCGGCAAAACATGGTGACAACTGGAACACTCTCGGCTGGACGGGTAAAACCGGTCGATAACCATGATGCGCGAACCGTACCACTGCCCTTTGTACAACAATTGTCGCTTGAATTCGCCCCAGCTCGCATCCGATATCGCCCTCGCCAGCTTGTGGTTTTTGACCATGCCGCACACATTCAGGTTTTCGATGCCAATCAACCCATAATTCCTGACCAGCCAGTTGCTTGTCTTGTGAAGAAAATCTGACCGC
>PHBZ01000091.1 GCA_002840755.1 Chloroflexi bacterium HGW-Chloroflexi-10
CCCGAAAGAACGAACCAACCATTACCTACTATCGCAATAAGCCGCTCAGCGAAGCGTACTGTACCTGCTCGATCTACATTCCTGGTCACAGAGGAAACTGCCGCACCTGCGGAAAAACCCGCGCAACAACTGCCATTAGCGCAGCATTGATGTAACCGAAAAACAAAGTAACCCAAAAATCAGAGTGAAGAACCCAAGCAACCAAATCCAAAAAGGAGCAATCATGAAACGAAACGCAGCAATTCTACTGACAGCCGCCACCGCTTTCTCGTACGGCTTTCCTGGCGTCGCCATGATGTGCCTGGGCAATCTCTCACTGATCAACACCCAGTACCCAGGTCAACCCACAACCGATGCACTTTCAGCCTTGTTCCAAACTGCCGTCTACCTGGCAATCGGCCTGGCATTGTTCGTAGTCCCGGTCATAACGGGCATCATTTCTTTCAGTCTGGCCCAGAATAACGAAAAAGCCGAATCAGGAGGGGGCAAATAATGTTTATGTCACCCTTGATGAAGCTCTCAAAAATGGCATCCATCGTCAACGGCGAAATCCCGGTCGTAGTCATCTACGTCAAAGCAAACAATATGCCGAGCGAGTACAAAATACTCTCTCCAGACGAAGCCATCCTGACCCTGGCCGCCATTGAACGGCTACGGGACACCACGCCGGCAGAAGAAAAAGAAAAGTCCGCCGAAGTGCCAGCCAGCACAGATACACAACCGAAAGAAGGCCTCGATGAACCGAAATAGCGTGCATATCATCGGCGACGTAACCGGCGACATCTACTACGATAATTTCACCGTAGACAGCAAGGCCACGCCATTTCTACGGTTAATGATGGTCATCCAAGGCTCATCCCGAAAAGATCCTACCCCTCCACTGCGAGTGGTTTTTTACGGCCGGCGCGCCCAGATCGTGGAAGCCTTTGCCCAAAAAGGCGCACGCTTCTACATCCAGGGACACCTGCAGCTGCGCAGCGTAAAAGATCGCACGGTGGTCGAGGTGGTCTGCGAACACGCCGAGGCCCTGCGTTACGCAGACTTTGATCGCGGCTATTCGCGCATCGAAGAGTTGAAGCAGATCGATCCCGAACTGACAAAGGATCTCGGCTCATTCATCGACGGCCTGCGAAACCCGGAAGAAGAAGGCAAGTACACAATGGCCATCCCAGGATTTCATCCCCAGGATGGGGCCAAGGACGAAGCAAAAGCCGAACTTACCGAACCCAACAAAACCCAAGCACCCGAACCAGAGATCGTATGACAGACGAACCCATCATCATCCCCAAATGGATATGGATCATTCCGGTACTGCTTGTTTTCCTTATTCTGGGCTACGCCTTTTCTCCAACCGATCAGGACGGCCGCCCGATATTGCTGCTGCCAGACATCCGGGCAGTAGAGGAGTACCGCGTTGCAATCGTCCGTTGGCGCGAACAGGCCCAGGAATTGGACACGCAAATCAGCACGATCCTGTCTGGCAAGTATGGCGACGATCTGTTTACCAGGTCACGCGAATCCCAGAAGATGATCGACGCCGGAGTGCGCCTGATCCAGAACA
>PHBZ01000033.1 GCA_002840755.1 Chloroflexi bacterium HGW-Chloroflexi-10
GGTTTGAGTGTGCGACATGCTCCGGAATTACTGTGCGGCATTCTCCGGAACTACTGTGCGACATGCTCCGGTTTTTGCATTATCACACCAATTTTACCGCTCTCTCCATTGACATTGATGATTTTAAGAACATCAATGATCGTCATGGACACCTGACCGGCGACCAGGTTCTCATCACTTTTTCCCGCATCTGTCAGGAAGAAATCCGCCAGACGGATATTTTTGCCCGGATCGGTGGTGATGAATTCTCTATTTTGCTGCCAGAAACTTCCCTGGAGAACACCTCCGTATTTGCCAATCGTCTTCTCAATCGCATCAATAACACCACCGTCTCACACAAAGGCGAGAAAATCCATTTTCAAATAAGCGTCGGAATCGCCGCATGGAAGCCAGAAATGGCAGACGCCCAGGATCTTCTGGTCGCTATTGATGAGGCGCTGTACCTGGCAAAGTCAAAGGGGAAGAATCAGGTGGGGTGAAATTCAGGATAAACATGAAATATTCTTTTGCTGATCAAAGATTATTTCATTCAATAATTGTTCGTTTTCGCACAAAGAAACGATCTGTCCGGATCCTTATTCGATTTAACCATTTTCTGTAATTTTGCAAGAAATAACAATAGCTCAGTCCAGATCTGATTTACCAGAATCGTAAATCATTTTGATAAATTCTTAAATATCCTCAATTTTTTAGCGGAATTGGCAAAAACAAGATCCGATAATTCATGCTTATTCAATATTCACATCACAAATATCCAACAACGCTGGTGAGGCATAATAGTAATCCGATAATTGAATGTACTTTTCATCCAAATATTCGATGATATTTGAAGCATAATCATCAACACAATATAAATTCCAAACACAAACAGATTTATTGATAAAAACTAACGAAGGATAGGTAGTTTTGGAAAGGTCAGCAATAATATCTTCTTCAAAAGCATCTACGACCCATGGCAATAAAAAGAGATATTTTGTTATAGGTCTTAATTTTCCCCAAAAATGGACTTCTGGATAAACAGGATAGAATAAAAACTTAACTTCATCAAGATTACAACTCAATAAATGAGTTTCTTCTGCATCGATTTCAAATTTTGTAAAATTCCCTTGATATGTCAAATCGCTGATATTTTTTAAAAAATAATCCGTGCTTCTGAAATTTAGCCAAAATATATTTAATAAGAAGATAAAAATAATTAATGATTGACCGATTTTTAATATATTACTTTTTAGAGATTGGTTATAAACATTTATTTTATAAATTTCTTTTTCAGTCAATAATATATCTTCAATTATTATAGTTGCAAGAAATATACTTAACAGAACAAAAGGTGATGCATGAAAGGCCTCAGTGGCGCGGATAAGATTAGAAGCAACGTATATGAAAATCATGATCGCGGTAAAATATTTTTTCTTAATAGACAAATACAAAATTGATGACCAAACAGCAACCCGATAGAAAAGGCCTGTATAAATTGAATGGTCTATTCTCAAATACTCATCCCAGAAATACACGGGATTCAAATTTTCCCGCCAAATTGGATTAAAAATTTCAAATCCTTTTTTTAATTGATTAATAAAATAATATATACTTATTTGTCCTGAATATTTGGAATATATATTAGAATTAAATTCAATAACAAAAACTCTAAAATCGTCAAAAGTCTGATAGAGTATTAACACAAGAATAAATACTACTATCGGAAACAATCCACTAATGATCAAATAACCAATCTTTTTCCAGGTGATTTTCCCGAAAACACCATATTTTACACATACTTCAATGGCTAATGACAAACAGATTACGATACCAGGAAAAACCTTCGTTGGGTCAGACAAAAAAGCGAAACTAAGTGACAACCCAATAATGATGAGTTGCTTAGGTGATAGTTCAATTTTTTTGAGTAGATGTGCAAGTACAATTGAAAATGCCAGAATCAAAAACAAACCCGCAAAAGAATCATATAACAGCATATTTCCAAGATACAAAAATGATATAGCATTCCACGTTATTGCAGTTAAACCAATCGATAAATAAAATCGACTGTTTTTCATTGCCACAAAAAAAATGATGGTTTTTAAAATGAGAAACGATAATCGGATAATTACAACAGATGAACCGAAGATTTTTATTATTAATCCAACCCAATAATAAGGAAGTGGAAAGTGATGTGAAAATACATCTTTGTATAATACATATCCTTCGGAAAGCAGCCAACCTATCGAAAGTACATCACCCTCATCCGTATGATTGTAAAGAGTAATATTTAGAGTGACCAAACCCACTAAAAATGAAATTACTAATAATAGATAACCTGTTTTTTTCTTATCAATTCCCTGATAAATATTATTAATTATCATTAAAATATTTTTATTAAACAGCAATAAATAAACAACAATCTGAGTAAAAATAATCAAATACAATAAAACAACTGGTCCGATCCTGTTTAAGATTGCTGAATATGTATCATTGAAATAAGCCCAAAGAAGGTAGCTGGTTCCCCATATTCCAATTAAAAATACAAAACCAAAAATCATTGAAGTAATTGAATGCTTCTTAAACCATTCTTCAAATTTTGCTAGTAACTGTACCGGGTGGTTTTTAATTTGCTTAATTAAAAACCACACAGATATAAAAATCACAAAAAAGATGACAGCCATTAACAAAAGGCGGTTGCCAGAAAAACCTAGGAATAATACATTTTGGGGATCTTTTTCTAATAATATTAAATTATAAAAAAACCAGGAAGCTTCGATGATCGACAATGACGCAAGAAAAATTAGTAGATTTTTTTTCACATATTTTTCCATAATAAACCCTAGAATAACTTTTACTATTATAATATTTACTATCAAACTTAAGAGACAAGAAAAGACAAACTCATGCCCCAATCTTTTGATCAATATTATTATGCAACCAGTTGTGGTAAACCTTATGAACGCAACGAAGAATGGTTAAGCTTTTTTGGTAAAATCGCAAAAAAAATCAAAGAAGAAATTAATCCGGGAAAGACCTTGGATGCCGGTTGCGCATTAGGTTTTCTGGTTGAAAAAATGCGCGAATGTGGTATTGAAGCCTTCGGCTGTGACATCTCGGAATTTGCAATTACTAACGCGCATAAAAGTATCCAGGATTATGTGTTTCAAGCTTCATTAACTGAACCCATTCAAGAAAAATATGACATGATCATCTCCATTGAAGTATTGGAACACATGCAAAAAGAAGATTCGGAGATTGCCATTAAAAATCTTTGCGAGGCATCAAACGATATTTTGTTCTCTTCCACCCCGTTTGATTACAAAGAATCAACCCATTGGAATGTACAGCCCCCGGATTATTGGAGTGAACAATTTGCCAAACACGGGTTTTACCGTGATGTTAATTTCGATGCTTCCTTTATAACCGCTTGGGCAGTACGTTATCGAAAACGCAATGAACCAATTCACCGTCTTGTAAAAGAATATGAGCAAGTCTTTTGGATGCTAAAAAAAGAAAACGTTGATTTGCGGGAATTGGCAACAGAAAATGAAGCTCAATTAAAAATTTTAAAAGAACAACACCAGGATTTAATCACCCAAGTCAATCGATTACAAAGTTTTGAAAATGAAATTATCGATATCAAATCCAGTGAAACCTGGAAATTAATGCACAAGATTACCACCCTCAGAAATAAAATAAAAAAGTAAAGGGTGTTTCTATTAACAAACACCCTTTACTTATGGCCAAATTATCCTATTCTATAATTAAAGGCGCTTCACTACAGTCAATTGCCTCATTATATCCGTCGTTCGAAACGGAACAAATATAATATTCACCAGAAACGACCCCGGTTGTATTCCAACGGTAAATCGGGTATTCATAAGTAACTGGATTTTTTAATACAATCGGTAAATAAACAAAATATGGACCAGTCGGGTCAGTTGTTTCTGAGGGCGGATTATACTCAATCGCTGAATGCTTTTTAGGATTGGATAAATCATCTGTATAATAAAACATTAAACTTTGGAGATTCTCCTCAGAAGGAATATATTCTATTGTATAAACTTGTCCGGATGTTGATCTGTCCACTTTGGTTAATTTAATCCAATCAATCTCCTGAAAATACTGAAACCCGGATATATTCTCATTAGGATCGAAACGGAAATTGGCATTTTTCTCCGTAAATTCACGCCAGGGCTTCAAGGAAGAACTGCAATAATCACTTTGCACCGCCCTGCCGTTGTTATCAGTATAAAGATCAATAACGTAAGTGTTCCAGCCCACTTCCAACGGAATATCTAAACCAATAAATGTACAATATCCCCCTGTAGAAAAACGAGTGATCCAGGCCCAGCGGGCAATCATTCCTTCTCCCGGTTCAGCAACATTTCCGTTTTGATACATACGAAACGATAAATATCGATAATCGGCAGGGGTTGCTTGATCGGGGATGCTCAAAAACACGATTGGATCAGGAACATTGGACGTTGAACCGGAATTTGTATATAACTTAAGGGAACCCTGTTCAAATGCGTGATTGCTGACATTCCGGATTCCCCAGATAGATTCGCTTCCGGACATGTCCCAAGCTGCGCTTTTTGAAGTCGCAAAATCTTCTCCATAAGTTGGGGAAGGTCTGAGAATATCCACTTGTGGTTGAGCATTTACTACAAATTGACCACTCGTCCGGATGGTTTCTTTACCGGCATCTTTGATTGTATAGGTATAGGCACCTGCTTCAAGACCCTGGGTGTCAAACAACAATTGACCGGATCCATTAGAAACCAATCCACTCTCCGCCAAAAGAGTCCTCGCCGGGGCACCAGCTTCCAGCCAAACGTCATAAGCCTTTTGATTTTCTACACCGGCAATCGTCAGGTTTACCGCTTTACAATCCGTCAAACGAATCCAATCCACCGAAAAATTCGTTCCTGCTCCATCCAAAACCGGGTTTATCCGAAAAACTTTCCATTCTGGCAAATCTGTCCAATTTCGATAAAAGTGGTTTTGGGTCTGGGCTAAATTAATTTTCTGCAGACGATAATAATTTGATACTTCAGAAAAATTCCAATGCGTTTCAAAAATCTCGTTTGTGTTAGTCCCTAACAAAAAATCGCGATCTTTAGCTGCAAAGACATGAAAGTCAGTTCTTTTATCCGTTTTCATCGACATATAAAAACATTGATACTTGGATGAATCAATCGGATATATCTCACCGATTTTTCCATGTAATACCGCAGGATTCCAACCGGAAAATAAGGGGAAAAATTCCGAATAACTTCCTTCTGTCGTCGCAGAAAATACCCCGTTACTGACATTAATATTAAGAAGATCATTTGTAGCCCCGGCATAATTCAAACGCTGGGAGATATCCGTAAATTCCTGCATATCCCAAGGATCATTTAATACTTGGGTTGCAAAATCATTACTTTCAGGAACAATCTCCGCAACATCGAAATTCGCTTTCACACCAGTATTTAAAGAAATTGGTAGTAAAATCGAAAAAATAATCAAAAATGTAAAAACCGCTAAGTAATTTCGTGGAAACTTGTTATATTGCATCGTTAATAACTCCGTCTTTTGTCTGTCTGTAATTGGAGATTATTATAAAACATTCAAATTTATTAAACAGCAAACTTAGCATTTTTGTCAATTTTTTCCTTAGAAATCAATTTCGAATTGATAGTGTTATAATCTTTTTTAGTTTTTAATCTCATAAAAAACGGGAACATTATGGCATTCAGAAATCCTTTGACTATCTTACGGCAACTCTTTGGTTATTGGCGTGTCTATGGCGTCCGCGCATTATTGCGAAAATTAAAAGAAAAGGTAATCATCAAAATAAAAGGGGAACAATTCGTAGAATTACAAAAAAACATTAATCCGAATAATAATGAAATTGAAAATATCATTGGGGAACGATTTTCTTCATTGTATCCGCTAAAAGGATTTTATTCTCAATTACCCGGAAAACGCATCAATGTAGTCACTGACAGTATTAACAGCGGTAGTTTGTTTGGTGGCGTTGCAACTGCGTTAATTCTTTCATCTTTAATGGCTGAAGAATGGGATTGCGCTCTAAGAATAATTACAAGAACAGAGAAACCCAAAACAGAAAATTTTTATCGCATCCTCCAACTTAATAATATTCCCTTTTCCAAAAACGTAGAATTTATTTATGCGCCTACCTGGGACTTCAAAGCTGAATTTCCTGTAATGGATGGAGACGTTTTTCTCACAACCTCCTGGTGGACAACCTGGAGCACAAGAGAAGCATTCGGAAGTAAAAAGATCATTTATCTTTTGCAGGAAGATGAACGGACTTTTTACCCATATAGTGACGATCGTTTTCGTTGTGTCAATGTTTTTGAGGACCCGCAAATCCGTTTTGTGATTAATACAAAATTACTCTATGATCACTTTGTCAACGATGGCCTTAATTCCATCAGAGATCATGGCTTTTGGTTTGAACCTTCCTTTCCAGAAAACCTGCTTTATTTTGAAGAACAGCAAAAAAATAAATATAACTTCTTCTTTTATGCGAGACCTATCAATTTAAGGAACTTATATTATCTGGGTATTGATGTGATCAACTCCGCTGTACAAAAAAATATCTTAAACCCAGACGAATGGAATTTTAATTTTGTCGGGAAAGATTTACCCCAAAAAAGATTGCAAAATTTTTATAACGCAAACGTTTATCAAAATATTCCTTGGTCCGAATATGCACAACTGGTTCGCGGAATGGATCTCGGTTTAAGTCTTATGTACAGCCCACATCCCAGTTACCCCCCCTTTGATTTGGCGGCAAGCGGGGCTGTCGTTGTTACGAATAAATACGGTCTCAAACAAAACCTGGATTTCTATTCAAAAAACATTTTATGCTTTGACCTAAATAAAGATGCTCTCGTGGAAGGCTTGCGTCAAGGTGTTGCTCTTGCCAGGAATTCCGCTTTAAGAATGTCAAATTACCGGGACAATTCTATCCAATCGAATTGGAAAACTTCATTTGCAGACATCCTTGAAAAATTAAAAGACGTTTAATCTGATGTTTATATTTAATCCTTTACAAGATAATTTTCAAAACTTCCCCATAATTTCTCCTTTTGAAGTTCGTTTCAAAGCATTAATTCAAAAAGAGAAAAGGGTTGCCTATTTTTATGAAAATCCGGATAACAGCACTTTTCGTTACCGAGTCTACAACATGATTGAGGCATTAAGTACATTTGAAGATATTTCAGCATCTTTTTTTCATAATGGGGACCTTGATAGCCTCGATAAAGTCATTGATCACTGTGATTATTTTGTGATTTGCAGATCAAGATACAGCGAAAAATTATCGAGAGCGATTTTAAAAGCAAAATTCAAGGGGATTCCTGTAATTTATGATGTTGATGACATAATTTTTAATATAGATTATGTCCATCTAATCGTTAACACCTTGGACCAGGATTTAAAAGACCCTAATGTTTGGGACTTTTGGTTTGCTTATATATCCAGACAAGAAGCTACATTAAAACTCTGCGATCGCTCAATCACCACTAATTCTTTTATCGCTAATAAATTACGGGAAAAGACAGGAAAACCGGTTTCCATTATCCCTAATTTTCTTAACCAAGAACAAATCAATATTTCCAATAAAATTTACCAACAAAAACTGGATAACAAATTTTCTCGGGATGATTCGATTTATATTGGTTATTTTAGTGGAACACCTTCCCATAACCGTGATTTTGAAATTGTTGCTTCTCCTTTAGTTAATCTCCTTAATGAGGACCCCCGCATCAGGGTTATGATAGTCGGGTACTTAAATATTAAAGGAGAACTTGGCAATTACTCATCTCGGTTTGATATTTACCCTCTACAGCATTTCTTAAAATTGCAAGAATTAATCGGAAAAGTTGAGCTGAATATTGTACCTCTGCAAGATAACGAATTTACCAATTGCAAATCAGAGTTGAAATATTTTGATGCGGGGATTGTAGGCACGGTCAGTATTGCCACACCCATTTTTTCTTACAGACAATCCATTAATGATGGAAATAATGGATTTCTTGCTAACTCTTACGAATGGTATGAAAAAATTCGCAATGTGATCGATAATCTTGATCAATATTCCGAATTTGCACAAACGGCATATAACGATAGTTTAACCAAATTTTCATGGTTGAACTATCCCAATGTTATTAGAAATGTGATATTCAACACCGAAGATTAATCTCACTTCATCAGTAATTTTCCTCATTGAGGAACTTGACACAACCGCGGCCGTATAAAGAAACAACCGGCTCTGTCAAAAAACCGGTTGTATGATGTCGTTATTCCTGATACCGTATCCCCTGCGCCTCCAGCAACCGTTTTTCCTTTTCGGCATGGCCTACAGCAAGCTGATGTTTGATCTCTTCCCATTGCTTGCCGGCTAGCGGATACAAAAACAAAGCCGCAAAACTGATCGCCAGCAAAATCCCGGGAATCAACACCCAGCCAAGCAGTATGCCCGTCTCAGCCCGGCTGGACTGGGTACCGGTCATACCGGCAAAATTGTAGCCGTACAGGTTAAGAAACCACAGAAAAGCCGAATTTGCCAGACTGATGGCCGGTTTAGTGATAAAGCTGTTCACACCGGCATACATTCCCTCGCGGCGCAGCCCGGTACGGTGTTCGTCCATATCCACCACATCGCCGTTCATTAATGGGATCAAATACATTCCTCCGGCAAAACCAATTCCGAAACAGAAAAAACCCAGCATGGTAGGTATCAGGGTATGTCCGAAAGCCAGCACACCAAAACATCCCAGCGAAAATACCGCCGCCATTAGCAGGGTACAGCCTTTCACCCCCAGGCGCTCACGCAGTTTCACAAACAGAAACACACCACCCACAATCCCAACCCCCAGGCTGGCATATAAAGGCACAGCGGGAAGGTCAAACTCAGCCAGATAATAATTCAGTCCCAGCATCAACGAGGTCTGCACATATATGATGGTGAAACTGAGTACCTCAAAAACAATAAACGAACGGTTGGTAAAACATTCCTTGATCGATTTTAAGAAGGGCAGTTGATCTTCGGCTTGCTGGTAATGCTTTTCCTTATAAAAGAAGGTGCTGAAAAAGATCAGAGCCGCCATCACCACGCCAAACCCGGTCATGATAAGTTGAAAGGTGAAAGCATTCGAGCCTGGTTCCGGTTTAATAAATCCCCATAGCACCAGCGGTACTGCCAGTGGGAATACCGAAAAAATCAATTTCCAGATAAAAATACCACTGCGCGCTTTGTTCGAGATCGCCATCTCAAAGGGCATCACATAAATACTGGTGGCAATGGCTGTGTACAGCACATCAAAGAGAAATAACAGCAGTGTCATTTGAATGAACATCACCGCTTGGCTGGCATTCACACCACCAAAATTAATCCAGCACAGAATGAAAGCTAACCCAATGATCGGAGCGCCAAAACGGATATACGGAATACGTCGCCCTAATTTGTTTTTGGTTCGATCACTGATAAACCCAAACAGCGGATCATTAACCGCGTTCCAGATACCGAACAATAGCCACACCGTCGCCGCCAGGCTGGCATCCAACCCTCGAAAACTGGTGAAATAATACGTCAACCCAATGCTTACCACAAATGTATTCAGCATCGCACAGGATGCATCCGCTATCGAGACCCAAATCCGGCTCTTCAATGGTACAAACTCTTCTTTTAACTGCACTTGTTCTGTCATCCGTCCCTCCAAAGAAAAAATTAAATGATCCCGTTATTCCTTAAAAACTGCTCCACGCGGGCGGCATACTCAACCTGATTATTCCAGTAAGCACCGGCATGCCCGGCGTTGGGCGCCAGGTACATTTCCCGGGCACCATTCTTTTTATGTTCATACAGTTCCAACGCCATCTGTGGTGGAATATAATCATCCTCCTGCCCATGAATAAACAGCACCGGCACAGGGATCTTCTCCACCGCCTCACGCGGGCAAATCGCTTCAAAACGCATCCCGGTCAACATCCGGCATATCCAGCCGGCCAACGGCAGCATCGGGAAACGTCCCAAATGGTAATCCGCACGCAGGCGGTAAGCCAGCAGCGTTTGAAGATCGCTGAAGCCGCAATCTTCGATCACAAAGGCCAGGTCAGGATCCATGGCGGCATGCTGCATGGTGATCGCCGCGCCCATCGATTCGCCGTGGGTACCCACCACACAATCCGTTCCCAGGCGCTGCCTCATCCAATCCACCACCGTCTTCAGATCTTCTTTTTCATAATGTCCAAAGGTTACGTTTCTGCCTCCACTGCGGCCGTGGTGACGTGAATCATAAATGAGGATGTTAAATCCCAGATCACGAAACAGGTACATATATTTCACCGACCCAAATAACGTATAGGTGATGCCGTGCGAAAGAATCACCCCGCGTTTGGAGTCCGCTGCAGGGAAAAACAACGCATTTAGCTTATAGCCATGTGGCGAGATAATCTGCAGCTCTTCCTTCTTCCACAACTCATACACCAGTGGATCAATACGCCCTTTGGATACCTCAATCTCATAGGTTTCTTCATACCCAAACCGTTTTGGGTAAATCACCTGGGCGGCAAAGAAAAAAGCAATAGCCAGGATAATAACAACTACCAAAATCAATATAAACATAATTGCCATAGTCAGTCCTGAAAAAAGCTGAGAATTTAAAACAAGGGAATGAGGAAATAAATAGTCTTATGTTACCGGTCACATCAATTATACAACAAAAACACCTGAACAATTGTCATCAAAATTCCGGATGAATTTATTCACTCCAAGTATAATTTGGTTATACCCTTGGTTTCTGAAAGAAGAAATCTCATTATGCGTACCGAACAGGAAATGTTTGATCTGATCCTCTCCTTTGCCAATGCGGATGACAATATCCGTGTGGTACTGCTCAACGGTTCGCGTGCCAACCCCAACGCTTCCAAAGACCCCTTTCAGGATTTTGACATCGCCTGTATCGTACGTGATGTCACTCCTTACTGGAATAACCCGCAGATCCCGCCCGCTTTCGGTGAGATGATGATCCTGCAAACACCGGAGGATATGGGCGACCCAGCCCCGGATAGTGACGGTCATTACACCTACCTTATGCAGTTCATGGACGGTAACCGCATCGATCTCAGCTTCTATCCCCTTGAAAAAATGGCGCAGGTTCTTGAGGACAGTCTGACGCTAGTCCTCATGGACAAAGACGGCTGTCTCCCTCAGCTGCCCCCAGCCAGTGAAGATTCCTACCTGCCAAAACCGCCCACCGCCAAACAATTCGCCGACTGCTGCAACGAGTTCTGGTGGCTTACCCCCTACGTCGCCAAAGCGCTCTGGCGCGGCGAAATCCCCCACGCCAAACACCTCCTGGATTGTTACATGCGCGGCCAGATGCTAAAAATGCTCACCTGGTATTTCGGTATCCGCACTGGCTTCACCACAGCACCCGGCAAACAGGGCAAAAACATAAAGAATTTCATTGAACCGCGCCTGTGGCTGGATTACATGCAAACCTACCCGGATGCGCAAACCCAGCACATCTGGGATGCCTTGCTTTGTATGGGTAAGCTCTTCCACGAACTGGGGCAGGATGTCACCCAGCACTTCGGCTATCCATACCCTCTGCAGGAAGATAAAAACGTCTCCAGCTTCATCCGGCACATCCGCACATTGCCCTCAGATGCGAAAAAGATTTATTAAATGGCAGACTTATCACCAGAGAAACCATTCTTTTTCAGGTAATCAGTCGCTAAGATTGTATTTCAACAAGACAATTTGAGCGCTTATGGGTATGCTATGATAGGTCAAGTAATTCACCGGAGAAGGTTATGATAATTCCGGAAGAATCCGATTCTGTTCCAATTGAAGAACAAAAGAAGTACGAAAACTATCTGTTTTATTTTACAAGAAACAGTGAAATATTCCATGAAGGACAACCCGGTGACGGGTGCATGTATTTATTGAGAAGTGGAGAAGTCGGCATTTTTCGTGACGTTGGTGGTCAGGAAGAAATGACAGCAACGGTAAGTGCAGTAAATATTATTGGCGAAATGTCGCTATTAATGGGATGGGATAGAACAGCTACGATCAGGGTAATTTCTAACACAGCGATTCTGTATAAATTCCGCTATTTTGACCTGAATATCATTTATTCAACCGCCGCCTATTCTGAAATGCTCATCAAGCGCTTGATTAACGATTTAAAGATAGTCAATGACAGGATGGTTGAAACAAATACAAAATATGGGCTGATCGATGAACAGTATACCAATCTGATGAAACACGGCAAAATTGTTTTTTCGGCCATGAATTATGTGTTAGAAAATATTGCCAATGATAGTGTTATCAATTCAAAAGAATGGCACTATATTTCAGCGGTCAGAGAAATGATGCAAAATTACGTTGGTGAGTATTTACCGGAATTTAAAGAGGTAGTCTCGTCCAATGACGAAACAGGCTTCCAAAACCTGAAAAGAATTGAAAACGATCAACTCCTGCCGGGTATCTTAAAAAATATAATAGGGAAAAAATAGGCTGAATTTTTATTGTGGATATTTTTTGTAGGAACTCAATTGGGCCAATAGTCAATCCGTGCACCTGCCTCCGCAGCAAAACCCTCGCCAAACAAGACAATACATCAGATTCGCCATCGCCCTGGGTCTGTATGCTGTTTTTTTTATGTTTGCCAGAGAAAAACGGTACTCAATTCATAAAAATACGAACCGATATTGTTGACAAATTTCATGAATTATTTGCTATAATTTTTTAAAGTCTTCCGCATGTAGATTGGGGAACGCTATGGTTGGGAAAAAATTTACCTCATTAATAGTTTTCTTGACACTCTTTTTGTGTTTATCGATCACGAATGTAAAAGCTCACGATTCCACAAATGCGCTGGAAATGGTTTTGTTTCCTGCAGAACTGAATCTGCAAAATGGCGAATCGCAAGCGATCGTCCTATATTTAAATAACACGAGTGAGCATAGTATCAATGAATTCACCTTTAGTTTGCTTCCTGCTGAAAACTCACTCGCTTTTTCATGCCCGGATTTAAAAGAAATCAAACCAAAAACAAGTCAACTCTTAGATTGCATGCTATCGAGACAGGGTCTTACCCTGAAAAATGAAAAATTTGAAATTGTAACAACGTATCAAGTTGCTTCTAAAGAGAACCCGCATAACGAAGCATCTAGTCAAAAAATAACAATCGGCTTAAATGCACAAACTGTTTTGAACGATCTTGCCAAAATCGAAATAAACCCAAAAGATATCGTCATTCGTGAAGCCGAACAACCATTCATTCTAATTGAAATCCAAAACATCTCAGAATACACTCTTGAAATTAATTCGCTGGAAATCCGTCACCCAGGCTTTATCGGATTTAGTTCCTCTAATCCATCATACAATCTATCTGCCGATTGCAAAACATCAAACAATGCCGAAAAAAGCGTTGTTCCGCTTAACCTCAGCCTGAAAGCGCACGAAACCAGAGAAATTCCAATGACTGCATGTTTGTTTGAGGGAGGCACTCTGCTGGGACAACAGGCTATCATTCTTGAATTTGATGCGAACTGGACGGAAAACAAAGCTTCCAATAGAAGCGGCATACTCAGAAAGACCCTCAGCATCAATGTCGAAACATTCGCAGGTAGCAGCAGTATTATTTCCGTTTTAGGGGTACCATCGTTTTTCCTTTTACCCGGCTTTTTGATGATCTCTATCTTTTTGCTTTTTTGGAATTTGTTACCCCATAAAATATTCAAAATCAATTTAGAACCTAAATCGATAAATTTTTGGGTGTTATCGGTAAGTTTGTCTCTATTATTCACCTGGATCGGTTCTCAATCAAATAATTTGCAATATTTTACAAATTTCACCATGCAAAAAATATTGAAAGTTTGGGCAAATGGAATTATGTGGGGGTTTCTGTTATTCATATTAATGGTTATTGCTGAATATATTGTGGTTCTGTCAGAAAAAAATCCAAGAGAGACAGATTCTCCAAAAACAATATTTCGAAAGATGAAAAGGAATAAGACCTCCTTCCCTCAAAAATTCGTTTTGTATAAAAGCCATTATTACTGGATCTTTAACAACAACCTCTCAGAAAAAGTATGGATTATCCCCACAATCCAATGTAAATACTTCGGTAACACAGCAGAAAATGATCAAGCACAAGAATTAATTGATGATATCCAAACAGGAATAAAGCCCGCCTTTTCTGAGGAAACAAAACAAGAGCTTGATAATCTGATCAAGTTATCCAAAGGCTTCAAAGTTAAATTTGAATGGAAAGAAAGCCTGAAACCAATAAAGGTAGATATTTTTGAGGTC
The DNA here is from genome assembly GCA_002840755.1 of Chloroflexi bacterium HGW-Chloroflexi-10. Taxonomy (GTDB): domain Bacteria; phylum Chloroflexota; class Anaerolineae; order Anaerolineales; family Anaerolineaceae; genus UBA6170. Next base: position 14,324 of record PHBZ01000033.1, read on the forward strand.
GATCAACAAAAAAACATTGACGCGTTGTTTATGGAATAAAAAAAAGCGAACACCTGTAGTATTCGCCGTACGCCTCTCTTTGAGAAGCAGTCACATATAGATATAGCATATTGGAAATAAAATGTCAACTAATCCTCTAAAAATTAAATCAGTAGTATTAACCCTGTTACGGCAGGAGCGTCTTATTCCCGGTGATGATCCGCTGCAAACACAAACCTTACTCAATTCCTCACCTGTGTCAAAATTGTTAAAGCCGTCAACCTATGAATCTGCCTTTCGGAGTTACCAGCGATATGGATTGGAAAATCCGGAGATTTGGAAAGAAGCTCCTGAAAAGGGTTCAGAGTTTTGGAAAAAGCACCTCGACAAATTACCAAAAAATGCATCACCAACTCAGGCGTTTGAGTTTTTGGTTCCAGTTTATATCTCTTCCAAACATTTCCCGGTTTTCACGTTGCAAAAACAAATTAATTGGAATGATAACGCGGAAATTCACATTCAACCGGAAGGTTTTGTTTATCCGCATGCCATCAGTATTGGGCTAAATTTTCGCATTAAGTTTCGCAAACCCACAGATATCTGGCCTGATTGCATCACTCTTCTGCACCAAATTGGACTCGAAAAAATATTTGTAAATGAAAATAACCAGAACTCAGATGTGCTTTTTCTTTTATCAAGTTTGTTAAGTGCAGTGAGAAAAATTGCGTGGGGTGAAAGTTTCCCAAACGGCAGAAAATTTCCAGGCAAATTCACGGCAATTACGACATTTATCGATGGAAAAGCCGGAGAGCCTATACCGCTCCTGGATTTAAGAAAATCTATCCAATCGCTTTGTAATTGGCAAACAAACGACTTAAGTATGACCAATCCAAAGGATTTGGAACAATTAAAACTTACCGATCAACGTAGCCACTATTTTGAAAATACACATGGAGTTTATGGAAATAAAACAGCACACCATCGTGTTGTTTGGATGCCGGAATATTTTGCCTTAAATAAACCCCAAAGACCAACTTTGGGATGTTACCATAAGAATCTTACAATGCTATCTACTCACATACAGAGCCTGATTGCTTTATTGCAAACAACAACCGAATACAAATCAAAGGGAATTCCCACCCCCTATCACAAATCGCTCTACAATAACGCGTTCAATTTATTGGAAAAATTCTATACAGGCGATCCATCCGTTTACAAATCCGGTAGCGCTCTTGATCAAATCGAAGGTCAACTTGAAACAATCAAAGAATTCGCAGAAAGTACCGGATTTAGTATGTTTGCTAAAAAAGAACTTCCAGAAAATGAAACCGATTCGGAACCGGAAGAAAAGTAAAGCTGATAAATGTATGGACCACCCTATCTTCCCTCACTAATAAAAAACCCAAGCAAAAAAAGTAGATTGCTTTTTCCCTTCCGCATCGAAAAACCTCCACCCTGTGTTAAAATTACTCTATGCCCAACACCATCCACTTTGGCGACAACCTCACCATCCTGCAATCCCTGCCGGCTGAATCAATCGACTTAATCTACATTGACCCCCCCTTCAACACCGGCCACGCCCAGAGTCGCAAGTCGCTCAAGACCGTGGCGGATAAAAACGGCGACCGCGTCGGGTTTCAGGGCCGTGCCTACAAAACAACCAACCTGGGCGAACGCGCCTATCACGACCAGTTCGACGACTACCTCGGTTTTCTCACGCCGCGCTTGCTGGAAGCCTACCGCATCCTCAAACCACACGGCAGCCTCTATTTTCATATCGATTACCGCGAAGTACATTACTGCAAAGTCCTGCTGGACGGCATCTTTGGGCGCGAATCTTTCCTCAATGAAATCATCTGGGCCTACGACTATGGTGCCCGTACCAAAAAGAAATGGCCGCCCAAACACGATAACATCCTCTACTACGCCAAAGACCCCAAAAACTATACCTTCAACATCGACGACATGGAGCGTATCCCTTACATGGCGCCCGGGCTCGTCGGTAAAGAAAAAGCCGCGCGTGGCAAATTGCCTACCGATACCTGGTGGCACACCATTGTCCCCACCAACGGTAAAGAAAAAACCGGCTACCCCACCCAGAAACCGATTGGCATTCTGCGGCGCATTATCCAGGCTTCTTCCAACCCCGGCGATCTGGTGCTGGATTTCTTCGGCGGTTCCGGTACCACCGGGGCAGCCTGCCTGGAACTGGAACGTCAGTTCATTCTGATCGACAATAACCCCCAGTCCATCCAGACCATGCAAAAGCGTTTTGCCAAAGCAGATGTAACTTGGATAGACTGCGAAAACCTGGGGAAAGAAGCATGAAAATCATCGACCGGGCCACCTGGAAACGCCGCGAACATTTTGAGTTTTACAGCCGTCTGGATTTCCCCTATCTGAATATCACGGCCAACATGGATATTACCCACCTGTATACTTGGGTCAAGCACAACGGTTATTCGCTCTTCGCTGCCGTCACCTACATCGTCACCCGCGCCGGCAATGCTATTCCCGAACTGCGCCAGCGTATCCGCGGTGAACAGATCGTCGAACACGAAGTTATCCGCCCGGCTTTCACGGTATTGGCCGCCGATGAAACCTTCGGCTTCGCCACCATCGATTACAATCCGGATTTTCCGCTATTCCATGCCTCTGTGCAGGCCGCTATCGAAGCCACGCGCCGCGACCCCAATATTCACGACGAACCCGGACGCGACGACATGTTCTTCCTCACCACCGTCCCGTGGGTTTCCTTCACCCAAATCAGCCACCCGCTGCCGCTCAAGCCGCCGGATTCCTTTCCGCGTATTTCCTGGGGAAAATTCTTCGAGCTGGGCGATAAACGTCTCATGCCGCTCTCTCTCCTCGCCAACCACGCTCTGGTCGATGGCTTGCATGTCGGGCGCTTCTTCGAAGGCGTCCAGGCCATGCTGGATGCGCCAATCACCTTTGGTGGGTAATATGGGCATAAGTAGCAGGTAATCAGGATTTTGTTTTTCCTCATTACTCGGTACTCATTACTTTTGTAGAAAACCCTATACACAGATTCCCCAATCTCCCACCCGGGCGTATAATATCCCTACAGTTACTTACCGGTCGGTAAGTAACTGAATAATATATTGGGAGATTTTGTATGGAGAACAAACAGCGCAATCGTATATTATCAGTTCTATTTATAGGTGTCCTGATGGGCGCTTTGGATATCGCCATCGTTGGTCCGGCATTGCCGGCCATTCGCGCCCAGTACGCGGTTTCGGAACGCGCTCTGAGCTGGATGTTTTCGATCTACGTCTTGTTTAACCTGGTGGGCACCCCGCTCATGGCCAAACTATCCGACCTTTACGGTCGCCGCGCCATCTATATTCTGGATGTCAGCCTCTTTGCCATCGGTTCATTGATTATCGCCCTTTCACCGGCCTTCTGGGTCGTCATCCTGGGGCGCGCTATTCAGGGCTTTGGCGCCGGTGGCATCTTCCCGGTGGCCTCGGCTGTCATTGGCGATACCTTCCCGGTGGAGAAACGCGGCAGCGCTCTCGGATTGATCGGTGCCGTATTCGGGATCGCCTTCATTATCGGTCCAATCCTGGGCGGCGTCATCCTCGGGCTGGCCAGTTGGAAATGGCTTTTCCTGATCAACCTGCCCATTGCCCTGCTGGTCATCGTGCTCAGTGTCCGTTTGCTGCCGGCCACGCGTCCCGCTCATGTGGAGAAATTTGATCTGCCCGGCATGCTTGTGCTGGCCGGCTTGTTGGCTTCCCTTGCTTACGGCATCAACCAGATCGATACTGCAAACTTCGGAGCCAGTCTGGTGAGTTTGCGCGTACTCCCTTTCCTCCTGGCGTTTTTAGTGCTGCTGATGGTTTTTATTCAAATTGAGAAACGTGCCAAAAGCCCAATCATCCCGCTTGGCATGTTCAACCGCCGCCAGATTTCACTCACAAACGCTATTTCCAGTGGTGCCGGGGTGGTGGAAGCCTCGCTGGTATTTCTGCCGCTGCTGGCCGTTGCCGGGCTGGGTGTGCGCGAATCGGCTGCCAGTTTCATGCTCATGCCGCTGGTATTGGCGATGGCGGTCGGTTCTCCCACGGCCGGGCGCTTCCTAGACAAATATGGTTCCAAAGCTGTTTTAATCGTTGGCACCTCGGTATCGGCACTGGGTACGCTGTTGTTGAGTTTCTTTGCTGCCAACCTGGTAGTCTTTTATATTGCCACGGCTCTGATCGGTCTGGGACTCTCCGCCCTGCTGGGTGCCCCCATCCGCTATATCATGCTTAATGAAGCCAAAGCCTCCGAACGCTCGGTAGCCCAGGGGCTTTCCAATGTGTTTATCAGCGTTGGCCAATTATTGGGCAGTGCTGTAGTCGGTGCTATGGCAGCCTCAGCTGTCAACCCGGTAATCGGCTATAGCAATGGTTACCGTTTCATTGGTGTGGTCGGAATCATTCTGGTGATTATGACCGGATTTTTAAAGAATCGCGCCGCTGAACAGCAAACTGTACAGCAAAATCAGGCAGCCGCCGCAGTCAATTAGTCTCTGCAAAGGATATTTATGTCCCATACGCAAACCCAACCCACTGAATTAGTAGGACGAGAACTGATCTTACAGGAGGCAGCCCGCCTCTTCACTCGTCAGGGATATAATGGCATCTCCATGCGGGAAATCGCGGAAGCCTGCCAGATGACCAAAGCGGCGCTGTATTACCACTTCACCAATAAACAGGACCTGCTGCGTGAGATCCTCAAAACCTATCTGAGCAGCATGCAGCAGCAATTATCACTGGCCAAAGAAAGCAGCGGCAGTGTGCGCCAGCGCATCTATGGCGTGGCGCATGCTATTTTTGATCAAAACCCGCAGCAGCGTGCGGTCATTCACCTCATCTTTGTGGATGCTCCTCATCTGGAGGAGAACCTGCGTGGCGAAATTGGCTGCCTGTATCACGACCAGTTCTCGGGTGTATTGGAAACAATTTTGCAGGAAGGCATCGATCATAACGAAATTGTGCCGGTAGACCCACGTCTTTCGGCGCAGCTGCTGTTGGGAATGATGTACCCATTTTTCCATCCGCGGCGGGCGCTCACCTCAGAAGAAACCTGGACAGCCGTTGAATTAATATTGAAGATATTCTTTGAAGGCGTAGAAAAAAGATAGGTAAAAAAACCGGACGCTATAGCATCCGGTTTTTAACGCTGATTGTTCCCCTGCAACCCTGAATCAGCTCTTCCAAATTTCAGGTAGGCATAGCCCCTTTGCAGCACGCTATCAGTATACAATAGTTGATCAGTCAATTCAACAATCAATATAGGATTAACCGTTTTGTAATTCCAATTTTTGGTTATAATTTTTGAATCCCTCACAAAAGGAGCTCAACCGCATCATGCAAAACACATATCCAATTTTGGAATTCGATCCGGCGCCGCGCGCCATTCTTAACCCGGATATCATCCAGCGCCGCGAAGATATTCCCAGTCACGCTGTGATCTGTTTCTTCCAGGATCTAATCAACGATCTGCTCCGTGAAGAAAAACTGGAACACTTCGCTGATCTGCGGTCCGAGATGGGTAATCACCCTCTATATCTTTACAAAACACCAGAGCGAACACTCCTGCTTTTCCATCCCGGTATTGGCGCGCCTCTGGCAGTCGGTTTATTGGAAGAAGTAATTGCACTCGGAGCCAAGAAGTTTATTGCTTGTGGTGGTTGTGGTGTTCTGGATGATCATGTCGATGTTGGGCACCCTTTCATCGTCACCAGTGCGGTTCGGGATGAAGGCACTTCGTACCATTACCTGGCTCCCGGCAAAGAAGCGCTGCCGCACCCGGATTCAGTGGCTGCACTGAAAACGACACTGAATGAACATCAACTGGCCTATAACCTGGCCAAAACCTGGACAACCGATGCGATTTACCGTGAAACCATCGGGAAACGTAACCTTCGTGTTGCGGAGGGCTGCGAAGTGGTAGAAATGGAAGCAGCTGCCTTTTTCGCGGTAGCCGAATTCCGCCAGGTTGTCTTTGGGCAAATCCTTTATGGTGGCGACCTGGTAAAACCTGAAGGTTGGGACGGCCGCCAATGGAACAGCCGCGCATCCGCCCGTCGTCTTCTTTTCGAACTCGCCGTCGAAGCCGTCCTCCGTTTACCCTAGTTCAAAAGGTTTCTGATTCCCTGCTCAATACTCTGTACTCATCACTTTTTCACTTCACCACTTCCCGATTCCTGTTTCCCAATTCCCCGCTTTAAAAAGTAAGAACCGCCTACGAAAGAGGAGGCGGTTCTACTTTTGCTGTGGCATCCGCTGCTTTACTTAACGAAAAGGAGGGATGCCACAGCCGTACGTTGATAACTATCTATCATTGACATCACCTCCTCTTTCATAAAATGGCATTTCAAGTGTGATCATTGATCACTCTAAATAGTATTGCATACTTTATAACAAAAGTCAATTAAGAAAACCTTAATTTTTCGTAAAAACGCTTTACAGCAAAGCACGAAATTGCCTACGAACAATCACAAAACTGCTTTTACCAGTCCGAAACAAAGGTAAAGCGGTAAGAACCGTCATCCTGTTTGGCCATGGTGGAATTGAGCGCCAGAACTTCCACCCAGGTCTGGCCGGGACGTAAAGCAAAGGGGCTGCCATCTGCGTTCATAAATGTCAGTATACTGGTTTCTGATGGGCGTGACCATGTCACTTCATACAATTTCCCATCGCGCATCACATACGCTTTTCCGGTGCCCAACAACGAAACATCCAATACCTCAGTGCTGGCACGCGCATCGATATCCGTATGCCGCACGGTAATGATAACCACATTATCCGCTGTGATGGGTTCATCATTGCCGCGATCGATCAACTGCTTATAGGTTTCTGCGGAACTGCTCGAGGCATTATCCACATCGGAGAAGCGTTGATAATTCTGCCCGGCCGGGTCATAATCCCAGCGGTTATAAATGGCGCCCGAGAACCGTACAAACACCTGCTCGGCATCCAGGCCTCCTTCCGGAGTCTGTGCTTTGAAAAGCATCCCGTTCAATTCCTGTCGGGTATTATCGATCCCCATTTTAGTGGTGTAATCATTTACCTTGGTCAGGTCGGCCATCTCATAATTTTTAGAATTCGGATCAAACCGGAAGATCACACCGGTTGTATTAGTGCTTTCCAACATTAATCGGCGTGAAAATTCCGAATTAACCAGTTTGTAATAGGTGTCTGCGTAAGCGCTGCCAAAAATAAACATAGCCTTGTAGCCACGAATTAAATTCATGTCAAAAAGGCGCGCTGAACGGATTGGTGCAACCTGGGTAACATTCTCACCATAATACACTGCCGCAAAACGTGTGGTTCCGAGCTCGGTGTAATATTCATATACTATATCCGCAGCGCTTAAACCCCACTGCGGACGGTCGGCGCGCGGCAGGTTCTGTACTTTCACTATCACCGGGCGGCGCTCCAATATGGTGGCATCGTCCACTTCCAAACCGGTTAGTGGGTTAACATCGGCAGGAAAATCACTGGGTCCGTATCCTTCCACCGGATAATCCAGGGCAGGCGTCGGCGATGGAGTAGCCGTAACTTCGATTGTAGGTGTCGGGGTTACCGGTTGCAACGCGGTAGCTGTCGGTGGTGCAGGGGTTTCAACAATCAATTCCGGCGTGGCCGCGGCACCGGTGCAGGCCGCAAGGATCCCCACCAGGAAAAGAATCACTACTTTTTGAAAAATCTTCATGAGCCCTCCATTGTATTTAATGTATTCATCGGTATTATCATTCGTATGCCAATCTTCAATATTGTATGGCTGTTTCCTTCACCAAAATCCTGTTGGCTAATCAGGAATAAGGGAAAATCATAATCCATTCACTGATTTTTGCCAATACGCAACAAAATCCCTTCATATTAGACGAACATCTCCTCGGATTGGTTCCCGCAACTTCCTTGCGAAGCCACCCCGATAAACGTATAATCAAGCCCAACATGAATTGGAAACCCGCAATCCGCAAAAAAGACCTGCTGAAGACTCTGTTGGTGGCTGTCTCCCTCATAATTGTTATTGCCTGGCTTCAATATGCTCCCCCTGGCTTGCTGGGAAAAATGGACGCGGTTGGTTATGCTGTTTGTCACCGCATCGAAGCGCGCTCTTTTCACTTGGGTGAACGTTCGATTCCACTTTGTGCTCGTTGTTCCGGTATGCATTTGGGCGCTTTATTAGGCCTGGCCTTCCAAACACTTTGGGGGCGTAAAGGCAAACTACCCCCCCTTAAAATCATGCTGGTTCTGGGGGTATTTTTGGTCGCTTTCGGTGTGGATGGCGTCAATTCCTATCTGCATTTCTTCCCGAACTTACCCAGCCTGTATGAACCTAACAACACCTTGCGTCTGATTACCGGCACCGGGCTCGGATTGGGAATAGCAGCCATCATCTACCCTATTTTCAACCAGACGATTTGGTCCGACTGGGAAGACCAGCCCATTTTGGGCGGTTGGAAAGAGTTAGGAGCATTACTTGGGCTGGCAATTTTATTGGATCTCATGATTCTTTCCGAAAACCCGCTGCTGCTCTACCCATTGGCAGTGCTTTCCGGGTTAAATGTACTGATTATCCTGGGAATTTGTTATACTCTGATTATCATCCTGATGTTCAAACAAGAAAATGCGTTTACCACCTGGCGGTCTTTATGGGTTCCTCTGGTGGCCGGTCTTACAGTAGCAGTGCTGCAAACTTATCTGGTGGATGTCTTGCGTTTCACCTTTACCGGCACCTGGGGCGGTTTTAACTTATAGGAGGAAGTATGGAAATATTGGGTATTTTCTCAGCATTTGGATTATCGGCAAGCGCCGGACTGAACGCTTATATTCCGCTGTTGGTCATCGCATTGCTGGCACGTTTTACCAACCTGATTCAATTAAAACAGCCGTGGGATACACTGGAAAGCTGGTGGATCATCGGCCTGTTGTTCGTCCTTTCAATCATTGAGTTTTTTGCCGATAAAGTCCCGGCGGTCAACCATATCAATGACGCAATCCAAACCTTCGTCCGCCCCGTGGCAGGTGCAATTGCCTTTGCCGCGAGTGCCAACATCCTCACCGAAGTTTCTCCGGTGCTCTCACTCGCCAGTGGCTTGCTGGTTGCCGGTGGGATACATGCTGTAAAAAGTGCAGCCGTCCGCCCAGCCATCACAGCCACCACTGGCGGCGCTGCCAATATTCCGGTAAGTATTCTGGAAGATATCCTCTCTACTATGGTTTCAGTTCTTTCGGTGATTGTACCGGTATTAATGGTCATCCTGGTAGTCATCCTGATTGCCTGGTGGATCTCTAGCCGGCAGCAACGAAGAGCCAGCACCTAGAGATTCACTATACAAATATTGTAATTTTTCAATAACCTTCTTTAATATAGAAATTGAAAAAGGAGGTTTTTATGCGCTACAAACTTCTGGGGAAGTCCGGGCTGCGAGTTTCCGAATTGGCGTTGGGTACCATGACCTTTGGAGAAGATTGGGGGTGGGGTGCTTCTAAGGAAGAAAGCCTGTTGCAATTTAATAGTTTCAGAGAAGCCGGTGGTAATTTTATTGATACTGCTGTCAATTACACAAATGGCACCAGTGAGACTTTCGTGGGTGAATTCATTCAAGATAATCGCGACCAATATGTAGTCGCCACCAAATATTCCCTCTCCCGCAATTGGGATGATCCCAATGCCGGAGGTAACGCACGCAAGAATATGGTTGTTTCACTCGAAACCAGTCTGAAACGCTTGCGTAGCGAGTATATCGACCTGTATTACCTGCATATGTGGGACGGTATGACCCCAATTGAAGAAGTCATGCGCGCATTGGATGACATGGTACGTGCCGGGAAAATCCTGTATATAGGCATTTCCGATTCTCCGGCCTGGTTGGTTTCACGCGCCAATATGCTCGCAGAATTACGTGGCTGGTCCCAGTTTGTTTCTTTGCAGGTACCGTATGCTCTGAACTGGCGCGATGTGGAACGCGACCTCCTCCCCATGGCGCGCATTCTGGACTTGGCAGTTACAGTTTGGGGCATTCTCGATGGCGGAATACTCACCGGCAAATACAATAATGAAAATCAGGAAGACAAACGCTTTAATGATGTAAAAATCAGCGAAATCGATGCAAAAATCGTCCAGGTTGTTCAGAAAGTTGCCATTGAATGTGGAAAGTCGAGCGCTCAGGTAGCTGCCAACTATATCCGACAACAGCAGCACAAGGCTCAGATCATCCCTGTTCTGGGTGCCCGCAGTAACCAGCACCTGCTGGATAACCTGGCAATACTGGATTGGGAGCTTACCCCCGAACAATTGAAACAATTGGAGGATGCCACCCAATTTAAATTGGGTTTTCCTCATGGGTTTCTGGACGAAAATAAGTATATTTTCGGTAACACATATAACTTGATCGACAACCACCACCGTTACTGGAAATAGTTGGCTCTTTTTGATTTTCCCTGTATACTTGTGGCATACGGTAAAGTCGTCCTGAATTTTGAACTTTTATTGAGGAGAGTAATTATGGAAAACGATCGAAATGATGATATGACCATCCCTAGCCAAGAAGTACCTGGTAGGGCCAATGTATACAACCCACAGCCGCAGAATGTTGTCGAAGTACCTTCCATGCAGGAAGCGCCTCGTTATGAATCAGCGCCATCCTATACTGGACCGGTAGTTGAAGGTCCGTCAGCCACCTATCAGGGACCTGTCTCCGCAGAACCGCCTAAGAAAAGTAACAAAAAGACCGTCTGGATCATTGTTGCAGTAGTTGTTGTTTTATTATGCTGCTGCTGTATCGCTATCGTTTTAGCTGTAAACAGCATTATGCAATCCGGTGACTATCAGGATTTGCAAGACTTGTTGGATGATTACAGCCTCTTCATTCAGGTAGCCCCGGCTTATGCACAGGCATTTTTAGTCCTGTAATATTTATCCTAAAAACAACAAAACACCCCGTCAAGAATTTGACGGGGTGTTTTTATTTGCCTAAAAGCCGCCCGATTTGTAAAAACTTTCATCCGTTGGAGTCTGGCCGGTTGGATCCCACACATACACCCAATCGCCCACATTCGCCCAATCAAAAACGATTTTTGAATCACCAATAGAGATATTGACACAGCCATGCGATTGCGGATACCCAAACATGGTGCGCCAGTATGCTCCATGCAGAGCACGGGCATCATCATAGTACAGGGTGTTTGGTACATTTTCCAGGTGATAATAATCGGAACGGTCTGCTTCAAATGAGCCGCTCATATCGGTTTTTTCCAGTTTTTCGTATATCTGAAATAGACCGGGCCGCGTGTAAAAAGGCTCCATACCCGATGCAATCATTGTAGCGAATACCAGATGTCCATTTTCGTAAATTCCCAGAGTCTGTTCATACAGATTAACTTCAATCCAGCGTCCGTTATCCACGCCATCTGGTGGGGTCAGGTTTACATGAAATTGGCGGATTTTACGGCGTTCCACCCACTGATCCCAACCAACCATGTACCAATCCGTGCCGTCCTGGTTTACCATATCATAAATCTGCACTACGGTTTCGCGCTGCAAGCTGATGCCGGTCGATTCGGAGGCGTATCCAGGCGCAATCAGAACATCCGCTGCGTCCACAATCCAACCAAAATCATTGGTAGGGTTTTGATAAAACATCAGGCCCTGAAAACGCCCAGAGGTACAGCAGCGTGAAGTCACGGCTTCACCAGCTTCAACCCAATAACCACTGCTCAACTGATAATAAATGCCATTATCACTATCAACCTTATTGATATAAGAAAGAAATTTAAAACCGGCTTCCATCGTATTTGTAGCACTGCGCGCAATGGCATCATCCAGACTGCCGTATAGCGGGAATGCATTATCGCCAACCTGAATATACAGGTATTCCGAATAAGCCAGGTTAGCATCCGGTGCAAACGCCGGTAAAGGGCGCATGGGAACAGGAATTCCCTTTTCAGCCATTGTGGTCAGAAAACTGGAAGGTCCTAACGGCAAACACTCTACCGGAACATAATTCTGATAAACTCCCGGTAAACACAGTGGTGATCCGCTGTAAGGCTCGTTGCCCGTTTCCGCTGCAGCTGGTTGGGTAAACACTCCAAACATCGCAACAATCATTCCAAACAAACTCAATTTGAGTAATAAGATTTTTTTCATAGACACTACCTTTATTGATAAGACGGTATTTTCAACCCGTTGGTTCCGATTGTAACAGAAAACTACATCAAGCATCAAATCACCGTCCTACAAAAGTCGTATTCAATCCGGTTTTTAAAGGCTATACTGTTAAGAAAAATGGAAGGACAACTTATGAACCAGAAAAATACTCCAAAAGTAGAAAACCTCAATCATCTCCTCACCATCCAGGATGGTGCAGTCGTCAGTCGCACTTTAGTAAATGAAAAAACAGGTACTATCACCCTGTTTGCTTTCGGCCAGAACGAAGGGCTTAGCGAACACACCGCCCCGTATGATGCCTTTGTCCAGGTACTGGAAGGCACGCTGGAGGTAATTATCAGCAGCAAACCATATCAATTGGGCAGCGGAGACATGTTGATCATGCCGGCCAACGAACCCCATGCCCTCAAGGCACAGACCCCCGTCAAAATGCTGCTGGTGATGATCCGTTCTTAATCCTCCTCAGTACACTAAACTGGTCATTAGGCGGGTATCGCTGCCAAAATAATAAAAGTAGAATTTCGGATAAGGAGAAAACATGCCTGATCATTCCGAAAACTACATCAATCAATGGCTGGGATACCCGCTGCCAATTTTAAGCGACCTGGATACCGAGAACCAGGAACGACGTGATATCCAACCCAATATTGGCAAACAAAACGGCGCTTTATTGGATTTTTTGATTTTACTTACCCGGGCTAAGAACGTATTGGAATTTGGTACTTGCTTGGGTTTTTCCACAATTTATCTGGCAAATGCCTTACAAAAAACCGGGGGACATCTGACAGCTATTGAGTTTAACGAACGATTATTCCTTGAAACGCAGGTCAATTTAAAAAAAGCTAAATTATCGGATATTGTTACCCTGGTCCATGCCGACGCCGCTGAAACCTTACGTACACTTGAGGGTCCTTATGATCTTATCTTGCAGGATTCAAATAAAGCGCTGTATGTACCAATGCTGGAAGACTGTCTGAAACGTCTGCGCCCAGGCGGGATTTTGGCCGCCGATGACACGCTCTTTCCGGTGATGAATGTACCGGCAGATATGAAAACCCAGATACACGCCTATAATCAGGCTGTTTTCAGCCATTCCAATTTGCGAAGCACAATTCTTCCGTTGGGTGATGGCATAACGTTATCACTAAAACTTTCCTGATCCTGCAAAGTAAAGTTATGCATCCTGGCAACTTTATTGGTACTCCTTTGTATAATCAGATTAACAAAATCATTTCGGAGGATAATAATGGCAGAACACATTTATAAAAAGATTGAGTTGGTGGGGTCATCCAAAATCAGCATTGAAGATGCCATCCAGAGTGCTGTAGCCAAAGCCGGCGAAACCCTTGATAATCTGCGCTGGTTTGAAGTAGTAGAAACCCGTGGTCAGATTTCAGATAACAAAGTTGCCTATTGGCAGGTGACCATAAAAGTTGGTTTTACCGTCGGAGAGTAATTTCTAATCCAACCAAAATCTCAATGGAACTTTTCCACAAACAGGTTCGTCCTTAATTTAGACCCCCAGAAAAGGAGAGAACCAAAATGGAAAAGCTGTTTCGATTTATCCCATTTGCGATTTTAATTATTGTCCTGATGGCTTGTTCCTCCACCAGGACCCTCACTGTGGATGACAACGGAAAGAACTTTGAAGTAAACCCTCAGGCAAAATTGTATATCAAACTGGATGGCAATCTTACCACCGGGTATCAATGGCAAATTCTGGAAATGGACAACAACGTCATTGAATTGATTGGTGAACCGGAATACAAAACAGAAAATACTAGTCTCACCGGAGCCAGCGGTTCTTTTATCTTCCACTTGCGTGGTAAAAACACCGGTCAAACCACCGTAAAATTGGGGTATATGCGCCCCTGGGAAACTGGCGTCGAACCGATTGAGATGTATGAAGTTACCATCGTGGTAAAATCAAGTTAACTGTTTTAGCCTGTTCAAATCAAACAGCCAATGACCAGCCCAGGCCATTGGCATTTTTTTAGGAGGGGTCAATGTCAAGACAACCAATTCCCTTTGAAGACTGGCAGATCAAACCGCACCATCTTTGGAATAACCAGAATCTTCTCTTATCCAGCGGCGATTTTTCCCTTTCCCATTACAACTGCATGACTGTCGGTTGGGGCAGCTTTGGCACCATGTGGAATCGGCCATTCGCTCTGGTGGTGGTCCGCCCGCAGCGCTACACCTACGAGTTCACCGAAAAGTACGACAGCTTTACTTTAACAGCTTTTCCTCAAAGCTTTGCAGCTGCCTTGAATAGTTTGGGTACGAAATCTGGCCGTGATGGTGATAAGATCGCTGAGGTTGGTTTAACCCCAATCAATGCCAGTGTGGTTGCCTCTCCCATCTTTGCCGAAGCAGAGCTGGCGGTGGAGTGCAAAAAAATCTATTGGGACGAATTGGAACCCGATCATTTTCTCTCTTCCTATATTCAGCTCATGTATGCCCGCCGTGATTATCACCGAATGTATTTTGGCGAAATCGTCGCCATTGCTGGAGAACTACAATACCAGGGCTGAACCTTGAGAAAAATTGAGGTCATTCCATTTCAAACAGATTGGAAACATTCTTTCCAACAAGAGTCGGGCAACCTGAAGACAATGCTTGCTGGCTGTCTGATTTCACTGGAACATGCCGGCAGCACTGCGATACCCGGTATGACGGCCAAACCTACCATTGATATGTTCGGAGAAGTCTCAAACCTGGATGTTGTTGATGCGCTCAGCCCACAATTTATTAAAAATGGTTACACGCCTCGTGGAGAAAACGGAATAACCGGCCGCCGTTATTTTTTCAAAGGGACTGCCGAGCAGCATACTTTTCATCTGCATCTCTATCTGGTCGGCAGCCCGGAAATACAACGTCATCTCGCCTTCCGGGATTATCTGATCGCACACCCTTTGGAAGCCGAATCCTATAGCCTGTTGAAACAGGAACTGGCAAAGCGATTTATGTTCGACCCTGTTGCTTACACAGAAGCGAAAAGTTCATTTATCCGTGAGATCGATCGAAAAGCGGCAAAATGGCTTGATAACTTAAAGTCAATTCAAGATGCTGATTTATGACAATTGCATAAATTCAACGCATCGTCTATACTGATAAAATGAAAAACGCAGGGGAGGATTGAGCATTGCAGTCACCCCCATTCAAAACCCAATTGTTGTAATTATTTTCCCGAATGAAACTTCTCATACCCAAAAGCCATCTTGTTCAAAAATTTTTCTTTTTTTCAGTAGCAGCCGCAATTCTGCCTCTGATTATTTTGGCAGCCAGTATTTACTGGCTTCAAAAGAATACACCCGAGAATGAAAACACCATTTTCCTGATCGTATTAATCATCAGTCTCCTCGCTATCGCCGGGTCCGTTTGGTTTTCATGGCTGCTCAATAAACACCTGCTGCATCCCATTCGCGAAGTGACCGCCGGATTGGAAAGCGTCCAAAGCGGTGAGGCAGCAAATTTACAACCCTTGAATGACCATGGATTGAACGACGAAATCGGCGAATTGGCCCGCGGTTACAACCAGTTTTTGGATGTTCTCAAAAGCACCAACCGCCGCGATGCCGCCTTAAGACAAAGTGAAGAACGCTATAGTCTGGCCATCCGTGGCGCAAACGATGGCATCTGGGATTGGGATCTGCGCGATAACTTTTGCTACTACTCGCCCCGCTGGCGTTACATGCTCGGCTACACCGAAGAATCGGTCCGTAATACGCCCTCCGAGTGGTTTACACGCGTTCATCCGGATGATCTCGATGAGCTGAAAGCGGATATGAATGCCCACCTGGATGGCAAAACCCCCCACTTTGAAAACGAGCACAGGTTGCGTCATGCGGACGGCACGTATATCTGGGCTCTTGCACGTGGGTTGGCTCTGCACGATGAAGAAGGAAAAGCTTTTCGTTTTGCCGGATCCATCAGCGATTTTAGCGCTCGCAAAGCCAATGAAGCCCGCCTCATGCATGACGCCATGCATGATCCACTTACCGGGCTGCCTAACCGTTCTTATTTTATGGACATTCTGGAAAACGCGCTCGCGCGCACCAACCGGCGCGAAGATTACCACGCAGCCATACTTTTCATCGACCTGGATCGTTTCAAACTGATCAACGATAGCCTGGGCCATAACGCCGGCGATCAATTACTGGCAGAAACCACCCAGCGATTAAAACGCTGCCTGCGCAGCATGGATACCATTTCCCGGTTTAGCGGTGATGAATTTGCCATAGTTCTGGAAGAAATCAACGGACTACATGACGCCATTCAAATTGCAAGACGCATCATCCAGGAATTAACCACACCCATCCTATTGGAAGGTCAGGAAATCGTTTCAAGTGCCAGCATTGGAATTGTGACGATTACCCGTGGGTATCAGGATGCTTTTGAAATCCTGCGAGACGCAGACACAGCCATGTACCAGGCCAAAGCCAATGGCCGCGCTCGCTTTGAAATATTCGACAAGGAAATGCATGCTTACACCCTCTCCAAATTACGCATGGAAAATGAACTGCGCCAGGGCATAAAAAACCAGGAATTTAAAGTGTTTTATCAACCCATTCTTAAAACCAAAAATGGCGAAATTCAATACGTAGAAGCTTTACTTCGCTGGCAGCATCCGGAAAAAGGATTAATCGCCACCGAGTCCTTTATTCCCCTGGCGGAAGAAAGCGGCCTGATTACCAATTTAAATAAATGGGTCCTAAAAGCAGCCTGCGGAGAAGCACGCACCTGGTATGACAATGGTTTCGACCAAATGCGCATTTCAGTTAACATTTCTCCACGGTTGTTGCTCAACCCGGACCTGGCCGATATGGTTCGTTCCATTCTGGCTGATAGCGAGTTACCCAGTGAAGCCCTGCAGTTGGAAATTATCGAAAGTAGCGGAGTATATAATTCTGGAATCGCAATTCAAAATTTATTTGAACTCACCAGCATAGGTGTACAGATCTGCCTGGATGATTATGGGCTGGTGCCTTCTTCATTGGAACAGTTAAAACGCCTGCCCATTCACACCATCAAAATCTCCCAGGCTTTTGTTAAAGACATTCCTTCTAATACGGATGACGCCGCTATCAGTGATGCAATCATCGCTATGGCGCATATTTTAGGTATGCAGGTGATTGGCGCCGGCATTGAAAACCAGGAACAAATGCAATATTTGATGGAAAAAGAATGCGATTGCTTACAGGGATTCCTGTTCGCCCGGCCGATGAACCGTGAAGATTTCATGAATCTTCTATTAACGGAAGGCACCATGTTAAATTCCCGGTTTACTCAATAAAAAGGATGCATTTGTGACTGATCTCCTGTACAATACGGGTACAGTAAATTAATAAGTGATCATGCCCAATCACAGTAAAAATGTAGGAGGCAAAAATGTTGGTCAATTTATTAAATGGTGCTTTAACCGTTGAGCTTCATTTTGAAAATAACGATAGCCAATATGATGATAATATTTGCCTGTGTTTCAAAGAACCTTGCCCGGAAGAAGAGCGCGTTTTTAAAGCAGAGCAAACGCTTATTTATCTAAAATCCAGTGAAGCCCGGGCCCTGGCGAAAGCTTTATTATATTATGCAGAAAAAAGCGACTACCAATCGCTGGACGCTGTCTGACCACTTGAAAGGAAAAATGATGGAAAGTTCAACAAAAACCATACCCACTAGTTTACAGACCATTTACCCGAAAAACAAACTGGGTAAGTTTATTTTTCATTTACCCATCTACGCCTGGCGTCTTGGTTTGGGACCAATTGTTGGGCGCTACATCATGATTATCACACATACCGGGCGTAAAACCGGATTCTCCCGGCACACGGCTGTGGAATATCACCGTCTGGGTGGCATAAAATATATTCCTTGTGCTTTTGGTTTCCAGGCACAGTGGTATCGCAATATCATGGCCAATCCACGTGTCACTATCCAAACCGCCGAAGGAACCGAACATATGGTCGCTGTTCGCGTTACTCGGGATGAAGAACTGGTGCTCGTCATCCAATCGATTCTTAAGCGTAATCCCACGCTGATGAACTGGTACTTACAATCCCTGGGTGTGGAACCCACAGAGACGGATATCCTGGCGCATAAGGAACACTTGATTTTTCTGCGTTTTGACCCGACCAACGAACCAGCACCACGTGGTTTGGAAGTTGATCTGGCCTGGATCTGGCCTTTAATAATGTTATGGATGTTTATCAGTCGGCCTTTCCGTCACAAACGAAAATAAATTTAGTCCGTCCGGCGGCCCTGTTTATCGAAAAAAGCAGCTGTTCTGTATCTTATACCTTCCAATTGCATCCAAGCAATATGCCGTTTTTGAGGTACAATCTACCTTTATTGGAAGGGAAAACCGATGGCCATAGAAATCAGTGCAGATCAGGAAAAATTTCATACCAGTGGGGTCAGTGTAGTATCTGCCGCACATAGTGTACACGATACCTACACAGCTTTTTTACCGGCGCTGCTCCCGGTACTAATTGAAAAATTCACACTCTCAAATACAACAGCCGGTTTGCTATCGGTCTTTTTGCAGCTGCCTTCCCTGTTGCAGCCATTGATCGGGCATCTTGCCGATCGCAAAAATTTGCGCTATTTTATCATTCTCACCCCTGCCCTAACCGGGGCCGCGATGAGCCTGCTCAGCATAGCACCTACGTATAGCTTCCTGGTCTTTTTACTGGTAATCGCTGGCTTCAGTTCAGCAGCGCTGCATGCAGTCGGTCCCATCCTTGCAGGCACTTTTTCTGGCAGCCGCCTGGGACGGGGAATGAGTTTCTGGATGGTAGGCGGCGAAATGGGACGCGCATTGGGTCCATTGGTAGTCGTTACCGCCTTGGGATATATTGCCCTTCAGGACCTCCCCTGGCTAATGCTGGCCGGTATTCTGGTCTCGGTTTTTCTCTACCAGCAGCTGAAAAATATAACTACCCAACCGCTCTCTAACGGCAACGGGTTGCCCTGGATCGCCGCAATAAAAAGCATGGCGCCAATCATGCTGCCCTTATTTGTGTTGATCTTCGCCCGCGCAATGATGGTTTCAACTTTATCCACCTTCTTGCCCACCTTCTTAACTTCGGAAGGCGCTACACTATGGATTGCGGGTGCGTCACTCTCCATATTGGAAGCCGCCGGTGTAGTTGGCGCTTTTTTGGCCGGATCATTAAGTGACCGCCTGGGACGCAGAAAAATGCTGCTCATCTCTTTTATCGCAACCCCATTCTTTATGCTCATCTTTACCCAAACCACAGGCATCTTCCAAATACCGTTCTTGATTCTGATGGGTTTTTTTGGTATTTCAGTCACACCTGTTCTGATGGCCATTGTGCAGGAGAACTTCCCCAATAACCGTTCCCTCGCCAACGGCATTTACATGGCTTTCAATTTTGTCCTGATGGCCGTGGCAGTCTTGTTGGTTGGCATCATTTCCGACCAAACCAGTCTTCGTATCACTTTCTATATCAGTGCTGCAATGATCTTGGTGGGCCTGCCTTTCATTCGTCTGCTGCCAAAATCGCGCAAATCCGCTTAGTAACCATCCACATGGAACCTTTCTGAGCTTACAAGCGTCTTAAACCTGAAAAGGAGACGCTTATGTTTCAGAAAACACACCTATACCTGATTTTTTTCGTATTAGCCAGCACGCTGATACTCTCTGCCTGTCAACCACAAAATAATGTCATAACACCCGTTGCACCCTATCCGCAGCCGCAAGAACCAGCCGCGGATGCCTATCCACCGCCGCAAAACCCCACCAATCCGGATGAGCCGGTAACGTCGACAGATCCAACCAGGCCGCCCCGCGGCAGTGACCTTACCGGATATGAGGAACAGGTGTATGTAGATTCAATCCAAATCAACCTGATGGAATCTTTCCCGCTGCAGGTCAGTGCAACCGTGGATGGCAATCTACCCGATGGCTGTACGAAAATTATCGGTAGCAAAGCCGAAAAAGTGGAGGACTTCCTCTTTCAATTGCATATTAACACTGAACGTCCCAAGGATGTCATGTGTACTCAGGCATTGGTCCCATTTCGGGAGACAATCGTGCTGGATGTATACAACTTGCCAGCCGGTACCTATACCGTGGAGGGCTTTGGATTGGAAGATACCTTCACATTTGATGTGGATAATAAATAACCCTGCCCCACACAAATTTATATCTCTCTAAACACAGTACAGTCCACAGGGTATATCCGTGTGGACTGTACTGTTTTAGGGCCTGTGCTGTCCCATCAGGTACGTACGTCAACCGCGCCGCCAACCCCAAAGGTGGATTGTTCCATCATTCGGATCAAGGCTTGCGCAGCTGCTTCCTGCTGATCTTGAATCTTAACCATCATGGCAGTTGATATCTGCAGCTGTACCTGATCAGATTTCATGCCGGTTGCCATGCCGGCCAGGCCGTCTTCCATTGAAGCACCACGAATCTCCATACAGACTCCTTATCAGGGAAAATAAACATTTTCCTATCTGTTATTATCGACAGCTGAAAAAGAAACTTTAGACAAAACATAAATCGAGGAAGATGCTTTTAAGATAGAATTAAAAATATGCAGCTCATCTTTCTCCGGCACGGCCAATCCGAAGCCAACCTGTTAAAGATCATTGCCAATCGTGGCTGGAAATACCCATTAACGACCCTTGGTCGCTCCCAGGCAAAGCAGGCTGCCGCCTACCTGGCAGGCGAAGCGCTTATCGCAGTGTATAGCAGCCCATTGATGCGCGCTGTGGAAACAGCTGAAATTCTTGCGCAGGGCTTCAACCTCGAGGTTCAGGTAACCAAATCCTTATGCGAATTTGACTGTGGTGAAATGGAAGGTCGCAGTGATGCGGAGGCATGGAAATCGCACTATGCGGTCAGCCAGCGCTGGCAGTCCGGTGAAAAACAATCAAGAATCACCGGAGGAGAAAGTCTTCAGGATGTTCTTAACCGCTTCTTGCCATTCATTACGGGGCTGTCAGAAAACCATCCAGCGCAAAGTAAAATCCTCCTGGTGGGGCACGGTGGATTATACCGGCACGTGTTACCAGAACTATGTAAGAATATCACCACACTGTATTCAGCCGGTCACGAATTGAAAAACACAGACATTGTAAGGGTAGAAAACTGGTCAGATGGCTGGTGGTGTACCCAATGGGCAAAGGATATACTTCCCTATTGGAAAAGGAGTTAGTATGGATATTCTGACTTATAATCGCAAAGCGTGGGACCAGCAGGTTTCGCAGGGTAATCAGTGGACCCAGCCGGTCGACCATGATCAAATCGAACTCGCCCGTCAGGGAGATTGGGAAATTATACTTACACCGGTCAAAGCCGTTCCACGCTCCTGGTATCCCGATTTCCGCGGCAAACCGGTGTTATGTCTGGCCAGTGGTGGTGGTCAGCAAGCGCCTATCCTGGCAGCTGCCGGTGGGTTGGTCACCACGTTGGATAACTCCCCACGCCAATTGGCACAGGATCAATTGGTTGCAGAACGGGAAGGGCTGACGATCAACACCATTGAAGGCGATATGCGCGATCTTTCCATGTTTCCGGACAATCATTTTAATTTGATCTTTCATCCGGTTTCCAATATTTTTATACCCAATCTAGATCCTGTCTGGCGTGAAGCCTACCGCGTTTTGCAGCCCGGAGGGGTTTTAATGAGCGGAATAGCTAATCCGGTGAATTACATATTTGACATGGACAAAATTGACAACGAGCATGTTCTGGAAGTCCGCTACAAATTACCCTACTCCGACCTGAACGACCTTCCCAAGGAGACTCTGGCACGCAATATCGCCGCTGGTTACCCCCTGGAATTCAGTCACACATTGGATGAGCAAATTGGCGGCCAGCTCAATGCCGGCTTTGTGCTCACCGGCTTTTACGAAGACCGCCATCCCGGAGAGTTATTGGACGCATTCTACCCCATGTTTATGGCTACCCGGGCGTTAAAACCAGAAAATTCGTAGAGGGCGAAGCATTTGCAAAAGACCTTCTGGGTTCCAATATACACTCACCTGCAAATGCTTCCCTTCCCTACCCCCAACACCAGGACCCACCCCGCCTCAGACTACCCAATCTCTCTCAGATAATCGCGGATCATCAGGGCCGCAGTAGCGCCTTCCCCGGCGGCAGCGGCCGCCTGCTTGGTGGAACCGGAACGCACATCTCCGGCGGCAAAGACACCTTTAAAACCGGTATGTAAAGTTTTGTCAGTGACAACAAAACCGAATTTATCTAGTTCTACCTTACCCTTAAGCACTTCACTGTTGGGATCCAGTCCGATAAAGATAAACAGGCCGTCATATTCCCATTCTTTAGTTTCACCAGTGGCACGGTCTTCCACCACCACCGCTTTTAATTTTTTTCGTTCCTTTACATTCAATTGCTTAATCGCGTGATTAACGGTCACCTGCATATTGGGCATCGAGGCCACTTTTTCCTGGACAATCGTGCTGGCTTTCACTTCAGGCATGTACTCAACGATATCCACCTGTCGGGCAAATTTGGTGAGAAATAGGCCCTCTTCAAAACCACTGTTACCGCCGCCCACCACCAACAGCTTTTTGCCCACATAAAAAGCACCGTCACAGGTGGCACAAAAATGCACACTGGAACCTACCAGGTCATCCTCACCAGGTACACCCAGGCGCCGGTAGTGAGCACCGGTAGCATACAAAACAGCTTTACAACCATAACTCTTCTTATTCCGGGTGGTCACACACAGGTAACCGCTATCCTCACGTTCAATACTGGCAACATCATTGGCTTGTAAAATCTCAACCCCAAAACGACGTGCCTGGTTACTCAGTCGGTCGGCAAATTCATTACCGGAAATACCCTTGTCGAAACCGGGAAAATTATCCAGCGATTGAGTCATTCCCACCTGGCCGCCCAATGCGCCGCGTTCAATCACCAGGGTATCCTTACCCTCGCGTGCCAGGTAGATTGCTGCTGTAAGCCCGGTAGGTCCTCCGCCTACGATGATGACATCATAGAATTTTCGTTTGGCCTCGGTTTGCAGTCCCATTTTCGCTGCCAGTTCCGCATTGGATGGCTCTACCAAAATCGATCCGTCCGGAAAAACAATGGTCGGTACACTGCGCCGGCCATCATTGATTTTCTCCACCTCTGCCACAGCTTCGGGGTTTTCTTCAATATCAATATTAACATAGGGAATGCGCTGCTCCCCAAAAAACTTCTTGGCACGTTTACAATCTGAACACCAGGTGGTGCTGTAAACAATAATTTCCTGATTTTGCTCTGTCATTTTTAACTCTCCTGAATATAAGAAAACTTCCTTAACTATTATATCCACAGCGGGTCATAAATATACAGTGCCTTTCTATCAGCTTATATAACTTCCCAGTCAATATCCCGATCACGCAAGTTCACTATTTTCATCACTTTGCGGCTGCGCACCCACAACCACAAAGTTTGGGTAAAATTAGCCATCGAAAAGCCAACTAGGCCCACATACAAACCGGTAAAACTTCCCAGCCATACCCCGCCTCCCAGAAACACGAGTACCGTCACTAAAAAAATAGCCATCGATTCAGGAATGCCGCGTGTCAACCGGCCATACAGCACACTGCCCTGAAACCAGGATTGTAATACGCTCAACCCTGGCATGGGCAAAGCCAGCCAGAAACCAATCCGCGCCATTTCCACCAATTGCGGGGGCAGCCCCGAGACCTGGGTAAACCAAATAAAAGATAATGGGGTAACCGCAACGAGAAAATGAGCCAGGGTGGTAACCGTGAACAAACCACCGGCAAAACGACGTAAATGCGGCGACGATCCTTTCTCATCCATCATCGCCACAACCACTTCGTTAAATGCCAGGCCGACACTGCGCAGCATAAATACCAACCCGCCGACCACCGACCAGACTGCCAGGCTCTCCAACGCACGCGGCATACGGCTGAGAGCGGCACTGCCAATCGGCTGCCAGATGAGCGAAAGCAGAGAGGTAAGGGCCAATGGGACATAAAAAGCATAAAATGCTCGCCAGGTAAGCGGTTCAGCGGTTGGTGCTGGTTTTAGCTGGTTGCGTAACACCGGGCGCACCCGAATCCCGGCATAGATCGCCTCGCAAACCGTACCAACGGCCTGTGTAGCAGCGCCAATGATATACCCGGGAATGGTTTGCACGACCATTCCAAAAGTAAGCACTAACGCACCGGCAAGAAGCCGCACCATTGTTCCAATACCAACCGCGTCTGAATGTCCAAAGCGTATCATCACACCTTGTTGGAAGCGCCGGTAGGCGATTGCCCATGTCCACGGAATCATCACTCGCAGGCCAATCCGTCCCGGTTCAATGATCTCTTCCGGAACGCCTAGAATTTGACGCACTACCACATCGTAAAGTGGGGTAAATGCCACAGCCAGATGAATCACCGTGAGTATCAGGCTGGTAATCATCATAAACCGGTATAGTTTCTGATAGGTTGTCCAATCCTTACTTAATGCAGTTGAGGCTGACAGCAGCATAATAATCGGTGCTTCCACAATTAAGGCAATCGGAAATACCACGCCACCATGAGCTGCCAGACTGATCTCCGGGTTGGCCAGACGTGCCATCACCGCGGTAATGGCTGGCATTTCCACAGCCATTAACAACCAGGATGCTGCCAACGGCGCCCACGTTTTCAATACCTTGCGCGATTCGGGAGTCCATTGAAACATTGCACGGATGAAAGCCATAGATTTCCTTTTAAGACAAGCTACGCCAAAGTATATCACCCTCACCAATAAGACAAAAGCTGCCGCATTAAACACAGTTCTCTTCTGAGAACTTTTACCTTATTGATCGGTGAGGCAAGGCTTTCGGACCTCAAGTCCCCAGGTTTTTCCTCCTCTGGAGCATCCATTACCTGTTATTCCTCATTGACAGATTGCAAGGCGGCTACCATAATGGGCATATCTCAATAGTTTCCGGCAACAAAAATAACACTGTAGGAGGTGTTTATTCAATGAATACTCCGCGTTACGGGAAAATGTTATTCATAATCATAATGCTCAGCCTGATATCATTGGCCTGCAGCTTACCTGCTCTGGGTCAAATACAGCCAGACAATAGCGAACCAACTTTCGAAGCTGCTTACACAGTTGTTGCCGGATTACCGAGCCCCGCAGCAGCCACTGCGGTTTCGGGAGGCGCTCTTGAAGCCAACGATTCACTGGTTGGAGAATGGCAAATTTTTACAGTGAACACCCGCTTTAATAGCCCATCTTCCATCGAAGAAGCTCAAACCTGGTTGGGAGATGTCGTACAAATCAACCCGGCGGGCATCACTTACCACGGGGTATTCTGTCTGCTTGGGTCCCTGGAACGTTCCAACCTGCCATCCGACTATAGTGAACGAATCGGATTAAATTTAAACGATTTTGGGATTCCTGAAAGCGGTACCCAATGGGTGGAGACAAGCTGTGAAGGATTGCCATTTGCTGCCTTTATCCAATTGAATGAAAACACCCTGGTCCTCCAAAACCAGGGCAGTCTGCTCTGGCTGCAAAAACTGGCCGCTGAATCTCCAAAACGTCCACTGGTTTATAGTAAACTTTTCCTGATAAAGGAAGATGATTTCCGCAGTATCAGTATCCAGATCCCCTCTCTGGCAAGCGATTCTCCCAATGCCCAAAACTATAACACTGCCGTATACGAATTACATACCCCCTGGTTAACCCAATTCATTCAGGATACCAGTACCTGGGCTTTACCCCCCGAGCCGGTAACAACTTTCTCTGATTTGAGTATGGATTACAAAGTGCATTGGAATGATGGACAACGCATTAGTATTTTAACCAGTGTATATTCCTATTATGCTGGCGCCGCCCACCCCAACCTCAACTACCTGACAATAAACTACGACTTGAACCTGAGTGATACTCTGTTGGTCAATGAGATTTTTGTATCCGGTAGCGATTATCTCACCTTCCTGCATGATCACTGCGCTGCTAACCTGGATGCCCGGGGTATCGGCTATTGGGAAGAAGGTCTCACCCTGGACCCGATTACTTTTCATAACTTCACCTTTACCCAAAAAGGGTTAGCAATCCACTTTGACCCTTACCAGGTCGCCCCTTATGCCGCCGGCCCACAAACAGTCTTGATTCCTTATACCGATCTGAATGGTTGGTTAAAGCCAGAATACATCCCTACTGTACCGTAAAACAAACCAAATCATGCTAAAATAAAATCAATAGATAGACAATTCGGAAAGGAAACCAAATGACCCAAAAATCTTGGACCAAAGCACCTGAAATGACGATCGACACAAAAAAGAAATATACAGCCACTTTCAAAACAGACAAAGGCGATATTGTCGTGCAATTAACCGCCGACAAAACCCCAAAAACGGTAAATAATTTTGTCTTTTTGGCAAAAGAAGGTTTCTATGATGACACCATCTTCCATCGCGTTATCAAAGACTTCATGGCTCAGGGCGGCGACCCAACCGGTACCGGTATGGGCGGCCCAGGCTATAAATTTGGCGATGAGTTCCATCCCAACCTGAAACACAATCAGCCCGGCATCCTCTCCATGGCCAATGCCGGCCCCGGAACCAATGGCAGCCAGTTTTTCCTGACCCACATACCCACTCCCCACCTGGATAACAAACACTCGGTATTTGGCTATGTTGTTAAAGGGATGGACGTTCTCCTCTCCATCCCGGACCGCGACCCGCGTTATCGGGATGCTCCGGCCGTCAAACTGCAAACAGTCGAAATCAGCGAAGAATAAATTCTCGATCATCACAATCTATACCGGCGAGCCCCTTAGCTCGCCGGTATTTCTTAAGATCATCCATCACTGCTAATTCAAACACCCATCATTTCTATCCTGCAACTTTATATCACCGGCTGCGTATATAGAATGTTCGTGGTCAAAAATTACGTTTTCCTCTTTTTTCCTCTTTAAGAAAAAGGCGCAATTTGTGACCGTGACGGGTATAGTCATAGAAAAATCAAAATATAAAGGAGTTCTTATGAACAATTCTAATCAATCACGTTCATTATTTTGGCCTATTTTCTTAATCGGTATTGGAGTTATTTGGTTACTGGGTAACCTGGGTTTCATCGCTGCCGCAAACTTGGGTAATATCCTCCGTTTATGGCCCCTCGCACTCGTAGTGATCGGCCTGAATCTGGTTATTGGACGCACATCAACTATAGCATCTGCCGTGATCGGATTGCTGGCTGTGGGTATTATTATTGCCGCCCTGGTGGCTGCCCCTGCCCTGGGAATGACCAACCCAACCCAACCTGAAATCCACACCTATACGGAAACTGTGAATGGTGCGGACCAGGCAGATATTTTTCTGGATCTGAGCAGTTACTCCTCCTCCATTGATACTGTCCAGAATAAAGATAATCTTTTTGAAGGGGAAATTGGTGCTTATGGTACGGTCAATTATAAAGTGAGCGGCACCAGTACCCGCACTATCTCACTTTCGCATACCAGCAGTCCGGACATGTGGTTCAATATCCCATTCAATTCTGTTCCACTGCGCTGGGAAATTGGCTTAAACCCGCAGGTTCCCACCAGTCTGAAAGTGGATGCCGGATCCGGGTCCACCCAAATGGACCTGAGTGATCTGCAGCTGAACGATCTTCGTCTGGATATTGGGTCTGGCAGCATGAAATTGACTCTGCCAACCGGTAATGAAAATTACACAGCCCGGATAGATGGCGGCTCCGGTTCTCTGGATCTGCGCGTTAGTGGACAGGAAAATCTGACCATCGAGTTGGATATGGGCAGCGGTTCTACAGACATTGATCTTCCAGCCAATGTAGCCATCCGTATCGAAGTGGATGACGACGGTTCCGGTTCTTTGAGCCTGCCTAAAGATGTCAGCAAAGTTTCAAATGGAAACGATGATGATGAAGGTGTCTGGGAGAGTGAAGATTACGATTCAGCCGAAACCCGCATTCTGGTGCGTATCGTTGGTGCCGGTTCAGGTAGCATCAATATCCGCTAAATTCTCTCTATTCAATCATCAAGAGAACAGGTGCAGTGACTTTACTGCACCTGTTTATTATCCGCCTGGTCAAGAATTTTTTCCTTATCCTGCATAGTCGATCCGCTGTTTTTGCGCTACAATAAAGTTATTAACAAACCACCCCCAAACCAGGTGGAATTTTGCCTGTAGGAATTATGTATGGACTTATATCTAACCCCGGCATCCATTAGTTTTATTGCGCAAACCATCTTATTCCTTGGCATCAGCATCTATCTGGTGGTGGTAAATAATCATACAAATGCCAATTATTGGTTGTCCGGGTTTTTTACCATCATGGTGGCTGCCAGTTTGGCCGGGTTCGTCGGTGTTTCCAGTTTAGGCTGGTACGAATATGCTTTCCATCTTCACACCGCCCTGGTAGTGTTGGCTTTAGCCCTGTTAATTCAATTTGCTTACAACTTTCCCGAGGCTAATCCCGCCTTGAAGAAAGAAGCGCGTATTGTCCTGTGGATTTCGGTAATCCTTTCCTTAATCGCACTGACCAGCAGTATTTTTCATAGTCTATGGTTTGAGTTCTTTGCGCAAATAAGTGTCGTCCCAATCGTAATTCAATCAGTACAGGTAATCGAATTAGCCTGGGTAATCGTGCTCCTGTTGAAATTAACCATCCGCAATGGTATGAGTTCAACGAAAGAAAAATGGTGGTCACATTTTATCCATCCACAGGGACGTTCTGCGCACGCGCGCCGTGGGTTCACCTTATCCCTGTTCGGAATGCTCATCCTTTGGATAATAAGCCTGGTCTTAACCATTTTGGATCAAATTTCGGTTTCTATTTTCATTTATACCCTGAGCACAACCTGGGCTTTGGCTATTATTATCATCACCCTTACTAACCATACCAACCGGCGCGGTTCTTTCCTCATCAAGTTGGTTGAAATCATTTTACTCACTACCTTCACTGGTATCAGTACAGCCGCTTGGATCTCTGCCCCAGCTTCCTATGCCAACTTCCAGGCATCTTCTGCCATACCTAACCGACAAACCATCCATTTCACTCAAAACAACGCCACGTATAGCATCACCCAACAGGAATTTCGTTTCGAGTCTCAGTTGGGCCGTCAACTGGTCTTTGCAGAAAATGAAAACACCACCAAAGTGGACTTACTGGTTAATTTTCCTTATGCCGGAGAAAACTGGCAGCAGTTACTGGTCAGCCAAAAGGGCTTTATCTTATTTCCTCAAACACTGCAAAACACCAATCGTCTGACCTTACCTCAAAATGCTAATCCGGTGATTGCCGCCCTTTATTTGCAGGACTTGCAGCCCACCACAAATGGCGGAGTCTTTGCCCATCTTACCGAGGAAAAAAGCGTCTTCACCTGGTATTTAATGCCGCTGCAAGATAACCCGGATACCTCTATCACCACCCAATTGGTTCTTTATCCGGATGGATCCTTCGATATCATCTATAATGGTATTCAAACTAATTTTCAATACAGTCCTTACATACCCAAGCAATTACAGCAGGTTAGTGGATTTTTCCTGGGCAGTAATGATATTTCTCCCATTCGCACCCAATTTAATAACCAGCTGCCCCTGACCAGCTTATCCTGGAGCGGTGTTTATCAGGACTATTACATCGACTTCCGTAGTTATCTGCATAAAAACATGCTCATGCAATTGATTGCCATGATCATTACTTCGCTTGTCATGGTGGTTGTTTTTCCCATCTTTTTCCAAAACAGTCTGTCCACCCCATTAAAAACCATTCGCAGTGGGATAATGCAGGTAATTCAAGGGGACACAAAAACATGGTTGGAGCCGCGTTACAGTGATGAATTGGGCCAAACCGTATATGAATTAAATAAAATGATTAACTTCCTGGATATGCAAAAAGAAAAAGATCAGGCCATCATTCTGGAAATGGAAGAAAAATTAACACGGCGCACTGGTGAGTTAAAACAATCTATCGAAAAATTGGCACATGAGATAGAACTGCGTAAACGCCTCTCCGAACAGTTGGAGAAATGCGTCAACCAGGTAAAAAAATTGGCAACTACGGACGATTTGTTAGGCTGCTTTAACCGGGTCCATATTGTGAGTGTTCTTGAAGAAGAGATAAAACGTTCCAGGCGCTATAATTCACCGTTGTCTGTTGTTACCATCGATCCGGATTATTTACGTATGATCAATGAGACATACGGCACCCTGACCGGAGACGAGGTATTAATATCCCTGGCGCAGACTATTCAGAACACCCTGCGTGAGACAGACACGATGGGTCGTATTGGCGGCGAAGAGTTTGCTATCATCATGCCACAAAATACCGGTGCTGAGGCGCTCATAGGTGCTAACCGCATTCGCAATATCATCGGTGGTCAATTAATGGAAACCAGCAAAGGTCCCATCCGTATTTCAGCCAGTATGGGTGTCGTCGAAATGCCTGCGGAAGGCATGGTATCTGTAGATCTTTTATTACAACGTGCAGATCAGGCGCTCGAAGAAGCCAAACGCCTTGGACGCAATCAGGCTATTCTCTGGACTCAAACCC
Organism: Chloroflexi bacterium HGW-Chloroflexi-10; assembly: GCA_002840755.1. Classification (GTDB taxonomy): domain Bacteria; phylum Chloroflexota; class Anaerolineae; order Anaerolineales; family Anaerolineaceae; genus UBA6170. Next base: position 45,015 of record PHBZ01000033.1, read on the forward strand.
TGGATAAACCGGCAGAATAAACAAATGCTGACCGAATCACAAACACCTCGCTTTTGGTCGCTGCTCTTCTCCCTGATTCAAAATCATCCAATCATCATTGATCGCCCGCAAGCCAGTCACCACCCGCGTTATCCGGACCTGGTCTACCCGCTCGATTATGGATATCTGGACGGCACCCAATCCATGGATCAGGGCGGAATTGATATCTGGCGCGGCAGCCAGGAAAACAATGTTCTCACTGGCATCGTCTGTACCGTGGATGTGCTCAAAGCTGACAGTGAAATAAAAATTTTGTTGGGCTGTACCCAACCGGAAGTGGAAACCATTCTCGCTTTTCACAATGATTTTAGTCAGGGTGGCATCTTTATCGCCGCACCTACACATATCACCAATGAAAACCTGGAAATTTAGCCTCATTTTTCTATTAACACTCTCCGCCTGTGGTTTGGAAAACACGCCAAACTCGCTGAATAGCACGCAAATAGTCCAGCCTGTCCAAACCCTATCGTCTTCCAACAGCAAAATTCGGCTACCAAAATCTGAAACAACTTTCAGCATACAATTCAGCGATGAAATTGATATAAATTCACTGAAAGGTACCCTGATTGATTTGGATTTATTCGAAACTGATTCCCAAACGATAACCAGCCTGCATAACCAGGGGAAATATATTGTTTGTTATCTTTCCGCCGGTTCGTGGGAAAATTGGCGGCCCGATGCATCCGAGTTTCCGCATGAAGTGATCGGCAGCAACTATGCCGGTTGGCCGGGTGAGAAATGGTTGGATATTCGTGAACTTGAAACACTCGCTCCAATTCTCACCCAACGCCTGGACCTGTGTGCTCAAAAAGGGTTTGATGGAGTGGAACCTGATAACGTGGATGGGTATCAAAACAATACAGGTTTTCCACTCAGTGCAGCGGATCAGTTACAATTTAACCGTTGGTTGGCCGCAGAAGCGCATGCCCGCGGGTTGAGTATTGGTCTGAAAAATGATCCCGAACAGGCAGCCGATCTGGTTGACCATTTTGATTGGGCCTTGCTCGAAGATTGTTATGCTCAGAATTGGTGCAACTTGCTCGATATTTTTATCAACCAAGAAAAGGCGGTTTTTGCAATCGAATATACCGATGAGCAAACTGACTTTGAACAGGTCTGCCGTCTGGCAGCCAAAGACCGCATCAATGTCGTTCTCAAAAATCGCAATCTTGATTCGTTTGAAGACCATTGCCCTTAATTTCCTGACTGTGAAAACTCGTCGCCTTTAACCAAATTATATCCGAAGGTACTTTGTATTTCGTCTTCCTTCACACGACTCCCGCTTGATATAATCATTCATATCGACAGTAATACAGCCTGGCCATTATTTACCGGTTTTAAGGGAGACTTACGAATATGCCATTATCTTTAATCCGCCCCACGCCCGTTCTGGAAACCGATTTCTGTGAAACCATCGCCGAATTTCGCGCTCTGCGGGAAGATACCATCGAATCTTTTTTTTCACTGCATAATTGTGATTTTCGATCTTACTTACTCCAGACCCAATTGATGGAAGCCGGGCGCAACTTACCCAAAGGCTATGTCGCTTCCACCACCTACTGGAGCGTTTTAGACAACAAACGCATCATCGGAATCTGCCGTTTCCGTCACGACCTGACCCCGGCGCTCCGCATAGAAGGCGGGCATATTGGTTACAGCATCCGTCCCAGTGAACGAAAAAAGGGATATGGCACCCAACAATTGGCACTCATACTGGCAGAATGTCGCCAGCTCGGCTACAAAAAAGTCATGATCACCTGTGATTGGGATAATATCGGTTCGTATAAAATCATCGAAAGTAATGGCGGCGTGCGTACTGGTGAAGCTCTATCCCCCACCAGCAAAAAAAGAGTCTATCACTATTGGGTTCAACTTTAGCCAATTTACTTTTTACTTAAAAGGAGATTTTTAATGCAAACACCCTCAATTAATCGTGATCAAATATTAACCCACCTCCGTACGGCAATGGAACCGCTGGAACCAGTCCTCGCAATGTGGGAAGGTGGTGCTGCGGCCTTTAACCGTGTGGATGAATGGTCGGATATCGACCTGCAATTTGCAGTAGAAGATGATGCTGTTGACCAGGTTATTGAGACCCTGTTCAACAGCCTTAATCAAATTGGTTCAATCCATCTGCGTTACGATATTCCCATGCCTGCCTGGCACGGACATTGGCAAACATTTATCCATTTAACAGATACCGATCCATTTCTGGTTTTGGATATCGTCATCATGCGGGTCAGCAATCCGGCTAAATTTCTGGAAAAAGAAATCCATGGTTATCAAAAGATCCATTTTGATAAAACCGGAATTATTAAGGAAAATCCGGAATTTAATCGCAAGGCTCACCTGGATATCATTCGCAAACGATTGGAAACTCTTCCCGTGGTATTTAACCTGTTTCAGGTGTTTATCGAAAAAGAGATTCACCGCAATAACCCAATCGAGGCTTTATCTTATTACCAGGCTATGACTCTCAGACCATTGATGGAGCTTTTACGCATTGTTTTTAGTCCCCAACACTATAATTTCAATACCCGTTATATATACACGGAATTACCGCAGGAAGTGATTAATCGCTTGGAACCACTCTATTTTCCCGTTGGTCTGACTGATATTTCAATAAAACGTCAACAGGCGCAAGAGTTCTTTGATGAAATGCTCAAAAAAGCTGATCTAAAATTGATTAACCAAAGTTTGAATACGTTTTGTGATTCAATGAATGACTCTCAAAAACTATCAAATCAATAAAAAAACTATACAATCGCGTAACCAATGTTGAAAACAGGGGTTGTCTAAACTACAATGAAATTATCTTATTGTTCCACCCATTTCAAAGAAGGAGGAGGCAGTTCATGGTTACTGCACAACATTTGCTCGACCTCAAAGGGGATGACGTTTGGACGATTTCACCGGAAGATACGGTTTTTGATGCCCTGCGTTTGATGGCCCGCGTGGATATCGGCGCTCTGTTGGTCATGGAAGGCGACGACCTGATCGGAATCCTTTCCGAACGTGACTATGCCCGTAAAATAGTTTTACTTGGAAAAGCATCCAGGGATACTAAAGTGAGAGAAATCATGACCAGCCGGGTGTTTAGTATCCATCCTTTGCAAACCATTGAAGAATGTATGGATTTGATGACCCAGAAACGCATCCGCCACGTACCCGTAGTGTTGGATGAAAAGGTCATTGGCGTTATTTCAATTGGTGATGTGGTAAAACACATCATCCATAAGCAGCGCGAAACGATAAAAGACCTGACAAACAAGATTTCTTCAACGCAATCATTCGTTGCTTGATCCCCCCAAACCGAAAACGGCGAGCTCAGAATGGCTCGCCGTTTTCAATTTAAGAGAGGAATACGGAATTTGTAAATCACTCTCAATCAACGCAGATTTTTACATGCTATCGAAAAGCCTGCGGAACGTAAGCCGGTAGTGTTTGCGTGGCAAAACGCTGTTCCAGTCGGGCAAAACGTTGGCGGCCGTCTTCCAATGGAATACTTGGCCAGTGATCGCCGATCAAAGGGCGTGCATAAGCCACAAAATCATCCGTCACATCAATCCGATTAGGCGAAATCCATTCCTTTGGGAAGGAGCGCTCAGAATTGGCCACCTGCTCCAAAGGCACATGGCTGTAACGTACACTGTAAATGGGTCCGGGGTCACGCAGGATGGTGCTCATAAAACCGCTGCCGTGCTGCACAGCAATCTGTACAGCCTGCTGGCCCAAACGATAAGCCTCTTCCATATCCACAGTGGAAGCATATATTATGCTGTGGCGCTGGTCAGTGCCCAACACATTCAAACGTGCTGTACCACGCGCCGCCAAACCCACTTCATTCAGATAATTCACCACAGTCTGTCCAACCGTAGTCTGGCTGGCGCTGAACATGGTATGCCCAAAACTATCCTTCCGTGCGCCAATCTCGCCCACATCAAAACCTTCACTGACTACCACAATGCAGCGCCCGGAACATTTCAATTCCTCATTAACCAGGTCTGGCATGGCTTCCAGATTCAACCCGGATTCGGCCAGGTAAATTTGCAGCGGCATCTCGCGCAAAGGGTCGGCCAGGCGTGCCGCCGCCGGAATGAAGCCAATCTTGCGCCCCATTGCCTGTAAGACCAATACCGGGTCTGCCGGGCAGGAGCCGGCATTTTCTTCGTTAGCGTTCTGTACATTCAGCGCCCAGTAGCGCGCTACAGAGCCGTAACCGGGGGTATGGTCAATCAATTGAAACTGGCTGTCACCCACATCGTTATCAATCGTCTTAGGAGCGCCTACTGCAATCAACTCAAGGCCGTATTCAGCCGCCACCAACGCCACCTTATTGGCAGTATCCATCGAATCATTTCCGCCAATGTAGAAGAAATAGCCCACATGGTGTGCTTTCAACACCGCGATGGTCCGTTCAAAATCTTCCTGTTGGTTTTTTTTCAACTTGTAACGGCAGGTGCCAATGCTGCCGGCAGCCGGGGTCATACTCAACAGCCGAATTTCCTCCGCCGGTTGGTGAGAAAGATCAAGTAGTTCTTCTTTCAAAACCCCTTCAATGCCATGAAAACCGGCATACACGGTGTCAAACCGGTCCGGCATGGATTGGCAAGCTTCCACAATCCCGCGCAGGGTACTGTTGATCACCGGCGTCGGCCCACCCGATTGGGCCACAATAACGTTTTTGTTCATTTCACCCACTCTGTGTGGAAGCTGCCTTCACGATCCACGCGGCGGTAGGTATGCGCGCCAAAATAGTCGCGCTGCGCCTGGGTCAGGTTGGCTGGCAGTCGTTCGCTGCGATAAGCGTCAAAATAAGCCAATGCCGAAGCGGTCGCCAGCATCGGAATACCCAGTTCGATCCCGGTAGTCAACACCAGTCGCCATGCGTCCTGTTTCCTTTCAACAGTGGTACGGAAATTATCATCCAGCAGCAGGTTGACCAGTTTTGGGTTACGCTCATAGGCGTCCATAATATCACCCAGCAAGCGCGCCCGGATGATGCAGCCCGCCCGCCAAATCTTTGCAATCTCTTTCATATTCAGCTGGTAATCATATTCCTGTGAAGCAATCCGCAGCAGTCCCAGCCCTTGCGCATAAGACGTGATTTTACTGGCCAACAGTGCGTCTTGTGCCGCCGCAATGAGCTTTTCGCGCTCACTGCCGCTGTAACGTGGGGATGGGCCGGAAATGACTTTACTGGCTGCCACACGTTCAGCCTTCAACCCGGATAATATCCGGCTTTCCACAGCCGCGTTAATCGTCGGGATGGGTGCGCCAATATCCAGTGCATTCTGGCTGGTCCATTTGCCGGTGCCTTTTTGCTGCGCCTCATCCAAAATCAAGTCCACCAGCGCCTGCCCACTTTCAGGATCTTTTTTTTCAAAAATATCGGCGGTGATTTCAACCAGGTAACTTTGCAGCATGCCCTGATTCCATTCAGAGAAGAGCTGGTGCAGTTCGCTGTTGCTCATCCCTAAACCACGGTGCAGCAGATCGTAGATTTCAGCAATCAACTGCATATCGGCATATTCAATGCCATTATGCACCATTTTTACGTAATGCCCGGCGCCGCGCGGCCCGATATGCGTGACACACGGTTGTCCATCAGCAGCTTTAGCTGCCATGGCTTCCAGGATGGGACGTAACGCTGTCCAGGCAGCTTCCTGCCCGCCCGGCATCATACTCGGCCCCCACAGCGCGCCTTCTTCACCCCCGGAGACTCCCATGCCAACAAAATTCAAGCCTTCCTCGGCCAATGCCTTGCTGCGTCTTTCGGTATCCAGGAAAAACGAATTGCCGCCATCGATCAGAATATCCCCGGCTTCCATAAAGCCCTTCAATCCGTTAATCGCATCGTCCACCGGTTTACCGGCTGGCACCATCAATAGGATCCGCCGCGGCTTTTCCAGTGCGTCCATCAGCGCCTGGGGTGTGTCCACCACGAAGACCTGCTTACCGGATGCCTTGTCACTTAAAAATTTCTCCACTTTTTCTTTGTCAAGGTCCAAACCCACCACAGGAAAGCCATTGCGCTCCATGTTTAAAGCCAGGCTTTGCCCCATTACACCCAGACCGACGATTCCAATTGCTGCTTTTTTCATTCTACCTCCTCTTAAAAAGTTCAATAATGGCACTTAATGGTTACTTTTGTTGAATAGATTGATCTGGAAATCGCATTTCCTCAGCTTTTCAAACGGTATAGCATCTCACCGGCATGCGGAACAATCAGGATGCCCTCATCTGTACGCCCTGCCCAATCGGCAGTGTTAATGCTTTTTGGATCACAATAACCCAGGTTAATCCGCCGGCAGCGTTCCTCCGCAATGCCGGTGGCCAATGTCACTTTGATGCGTGCTTTTTCAATCCCTGTGGCAGGGTCATAGGTGCCCATACCTTTCACATGTGTGGAATGTGCCAGCACGCCGCCTGGATAATGCGCAAATTTTTCCCATTGCCCGGTAAAGTAATCTCGGCAGTGATAACCGATCTCATCAATTATTTTGCCATGGGTATAACTGACCTCATCCAGATGTGGTGCATAAATAATCACCTCGCCGCCATCGGCAATGACCGGTTCAAGTTTATACATGCCCTTCGCTGCGGTCCACAGGTCATCATACATCTCCGGCATAACGGCCAAAACCCGCTGATACGGTTTTTCGCTGTAAATTATATGCACCTGAGCCGAAAGGTTAGCTGCCTGCTGCCAGGCGTCCCTTGGCGAATCAAAGAAAACACCATGTACAGCAATCTGTGTGACCACGCTCGCAATACAAGCCGTTGGTATCGGGACAAATTGTGCGGCCCGGTCAATCACTGCCCGTACCGGGGTATAACCCGAACCGATCACCCGGTAAGAAGTCATCAGCGCCCCCAACCAATGCGTCAGGTTGATGATCTCTGGCCCGCCAATCCCCGGGAAGAAATATTTATTCCCGCCCGAGAAACCCACCACTTCATGTGGAAAAACCGGCCCGCAGATAATAATCTGGTCATAATCCAGAATCATCCGATTCAAAGTCACCGGAACACTCTGCTGCAACCGTCCTTCACTGATAGTAGCAATCTCTTCTGCCGGGATTTCACCCAATTTTACAAATGTGGCTGGGTCTTGCCATTCATGATTATAAATATGCACAACCCCGCACTGTCCATCTGTCACCGGTTGGCCCACCAGTTTGCTCAATTGCGCATCACTCATCGGTTGGTGTGTTCCCAACGCCACCAGATAATCCAGTTTACTGGCAACACCTGCCAGATTCTGGTTGATCACCTCAAAGAATAACGGTAATGGCATGGTACGCGTGCCATCCGGAATAATCACCAGCACTCGTTTCCCGGCGCAATGCAAGGAATCAATCCCTTTCCTTACAATCCGCTGAATGTCACTTTTATACAATACAGGCGCAGTTAGTTCTGCCATCTTTACCTCTATTTCTGCCAGGGTGGCACTTCATCCAGAATGGTTTCAAATTCAGCAATCAATCCAGCCTCATACGCGCCGGCATAACTGCCTTCCAGAAAACGTTGAATACCTTCTTCATAAAAACGCTGCCAGGATTCGTCTTCATATCCCGGATTAATCGGTAGGAACAGGGCGTTGTTGGCGCGCGCGGCCTTAAAATCACCTGGAGCATCCCCAATCATCAGGATATGGTCAGGTGTATAGTTATCCTTTGCGGTGGCGGCCAGTACTTCCGCCTTGGTACCCATTTCCTGCCCCGCGATCAAACGCACATAGGCTGCAATGCCGTGTTCACTCCACTCGCGCTCCAGATCGGCATATGGGGTAGCCGAAACAACCACCAGGTCCGCCTGCGCAGTGAGTTTTTGCAGACTATCGCGCACAAAGGGGAAAGGTGCCACGCCGCGCACCATACCGGCAATCGAATCATTAACAGCTTTAGACCACTGCATCGCCTGATCTAGTTCCTGATGAGGATGTGCTTGCATATAATCCGCCAATCCGCCGTTGCTCAATGCCGCACCGGAAGCAATAAAGGCTCGCACCGCATCCACTTGGGGGATCACTGCCCCCCGTTTGATCACCTCGGGGCGTTCACGCAGCAAATCCAACACCTTAACCAACGCCGGCCAGCGGTTAACCCCGCGCCAACGCGAATACAGGTTGACGAACTCAAATGCCTCCCGCGCGTACTTGGAGACCGGTTGTAAATTCCAATGATTAATGATATTCGGTCCGAAACATTCCTTATGCTTTAGTTCCATAGTATCAAAAGCACAACCGTCCGAATCAATACCAACATAAAATTGTTTTTCGGGAGAAAATTGCTGCATCTGTTCCTGGTAACTACTCATCATCTATCCTCATTTAGTTATTATTTGTTTGCTTTAGAAAATTATCACATCGTATTCTTTGAGATTATTTTTTTTCGTGTGTTTCGTGTGTTTTGTGGTTAAAGACTCTGTTCTTTATTAAATTACACCCCGCTGAAAGCGGAGAAACCGCCGTCCACCGGGATCACCACCCCGGTGACAAACGCCGATGCCGGTGAAAGCAGCCACAACATCGTCCCGACCAGATCCGCCGGTTCACCAAAACGTCCCATTGGAGTATGCGCAATAATCGTATTGCCGCGTGCTGTCAATGCTCCACTCTCCGCTTCGGTTAACAGGAAACGATTCTGATCCGTCAGGAAGAAACCTGGAGCTATAGCATTAACCCGGATATTCACCGAAAATTCCTGGGCCATATACACAGCTAACCACTGTGTGAAATTGCTTACCCCGGCCTTGGCCGCCGAATACGCTGGAATTCGTGTCAACGGACGGAAAGCGTTCATCGAAGAAACATTCAAAATCACGCCATGCTTCTGTTCTGCCATGGCACGTCCAAACACTTGGCTGGGCAGAATCGTCCCTAATAGGTTAAGATCGAAGGTGAAGCGCAGTGCTTCTTCGGGTAGATCAAAAAAGGCACGATCTGGGTTGGTTGAGGCATTGGGGTGGTTACCGCCGGCAGCGTTGATCAGCATATCCACCTGCCCCCAACGCTTGACAGCCTGAAATGCGCTTTCGATCACCTCTTTTTTAAGAACGTCCGTAAAAAAAAGCCCATAAGTAGAGCCGCTGGCAGCCAGGCGCTCTTCCAATAAAGGCGGCAAACTGTTGACCCGGTCCAGAATAGCCACATTTGCTCCGCAGCTAGCCAACGCCACGGCCATCTCGCCCCCTAATACACCCGCACCACCGGTGATCACCACGGTCTTACCGCTAAAATCAAAAGTTTTCATAAATTCATGCTTGGGTTGGTTCACTTGTCAGTCCTCCAATTTATAGGTCTGTTTGGCCAAACGATAAGCCAGATCTGCCACCATCTCGGCGGCATCATTTTCGGTCACAATCCCGCGCACCAGCAGCCCGGCCACCCAGTTAACACTCATCCGTCGCCAGACATCATGCCTGGCTGGAATAGAAAGGAAGGCCCGCGTATCATCGTTAAACCCGGCGGTATTATACAGCCCGGCAGTTTCGATCACCTGATGAAAATAGCGTTCCATGCCATTGACGCTGTCGTGGAACCACCACGGCGGACCCAGGCGCAAAGCCGGGTAATGCCCGGCTAGAGTAGCCAGTTCACGTGCATAGGTCGATTCATCCAGGGTAAAAAGTACCATCCGCAGCCGCCGGTCATCGCCGTAGGCTGATAACAAAGGGTGCGCGCTGCGTGTATATTCGGATTGTAATGGGATATCAGCGCCTTTATCCGGACCGAAACGTTGAAACACTGCCGGGTTATGGTTGCGCAGAGAACCAACATGCCATTGCATCACCATGCCATCCTCAGCGCTCATGCGCGCAAATTCGATCAGCATGTGACCGGTAAACTGCCGCGCGTCCTCAGCCGTAACCGTGCCGTGGATGGCGCGTTGGAAAATGGCCTCCGCTTCCGGCTCACTCAGGCTGGTGGTATAAGCCGTCTCACTGGCATGGTCGCAGGCTGTTGCACCCAGGCTGCGAAAGTAAGCCCGCCGTTCTTCCAAAGCGCGGACCAGACTGCGGTATGAACCTATTTCGGTGCCGCACACACTTCCCAGTTGTTCCAGCCCCTGTCGCCAATTGGTCATTTGCAGATTCACCACCTGGTCTGGGCGAAAGGTAGGTAATACCCGCCCGCCCCAACCCGATTCTCGTATAGCCTGGTGATGCAGCAGGTTGTCCTGAGCGGCATCGGTGGTACATAACACTTCAATATTAAATCGTTCATAAAGAGCACGGGGCTGAAATTCCGGTTGAGTCAATTGTTCCGCAATCTGCTCATAAATCACCTGCGCGTTGCGGCTGTTCAGCGTCTCGCTGATCCCAAAAACATCGAACAGTTCCTGACGCAGCCACAATCCGCTCGGCGTGGCGCGAAAAAGATAAAAATGGTCTGCAAAGGTTTGCCATATCTTGCGCGGGTCCGTTTCGACTGTGCTGCCGTCCACTGCAGGAACGCCCAAAGATTCCAGAGGAACGCCCTGCGAATACAGCATCCGAAACACATAATGGTCCGGTATAATCAGCAGGTCGCTGGGGCTGCCAAAACTCGCCTGTGGATCACTGAACAGGCGTGGATCAACATGCCCATGTGGTGAAATAATCGGCAGGTCGCGCACCAGGTCGTACAACACCATGGCGGCATCCTTCTGGCGGGTATCCGGACCGAATAAACGGTCAGCAGCTAAAACAGAGTTGGTGGGTTCTGACATAGGACTCCAAAATAAAAAATGGGGGGTAAGTTTGGGCTTGACAGGTAGTTTTGAACGATATACAATACTGTTAGCGCTAACGGTAACGCTAACAGTATTGTAGCGAGCCCCGCAGCTTTTGTCAAGTAGGGCAGCGCATACGTCGCCCGAAATTGAAAGGAAGCCCTCTTTGCCCAAAAACAACATTACTCTGGCCGATGTCGCCCAACACGCTGGCGTCTCCATCATGACTGCTTCACGTGCGCTGAACAATAAAGGCGATGTCAGTCCAGGGACCCGCGAGAAGATCCGCCAGGCAGCCGAAGCATTGGGCTACCGCCCCAACAGCCTGGCGCGCAGCCTCGCCACCAACCGTTCCACCACCATCGGCCTGGTTGTGCCGGATATCGCCAACCCCTTCTTTTCCGAGATCGCTCGCGGAGTGGAAGACGAAGCCCACTTTCACGGTTACAACATTTTTTTGTGCAACTTCGACGAAGACCCGCAGCACGAACAGGCTGCCTTGAACTCACTCGCCGAAAAACAGGTGGACGGGTTGATTTTATGCAGCTCACGCCAGGAAGAAAGCGACCTGCAAACGCAGTTAAAAGATTTCCGCCACTGCGTACTGATCAACCGTTCTCTTGAAGAACCCCAACCGCATACAGCTGCCATCCTGTTAGATGACCATCAAGGTGCCATGCAGGCCGCCGGTCACCTGCTGAATCACCAACGCCGTCGGATCGCCTTTCTGGCTGGGCCGCCTCGCTCGCGCAGCGGTCAAAAGCGACTGGCAGGCTACCGCGACAGCCTGATACAGCATAGGTTTCCCTTTGACCCTGCCCTGGTACACCACTGCCAACCGGATATGCACTGTGGTAAACAAACAGCAGTGCAGCTGCTGAACACCATCCCCACACCGGACGCCATCCTGGCTTTCAACGACCTCATCGCGCTGGGTGCCGTGCAGGCCTGCCTGGAACGCGGCCTGCGTATCCCGCAGGATATCGAAATTATCGGTTTCGACGATATCCCCCTGGCCGCCCTGATCACCCCAACGCTCACCACCCTGACCTATCCCAAAAAAGAAATCGGCCGGCGCGCCATGCAAACACTGCTCGCCATGAGCCATGCACAAGCCATCGAAACTGTCGCCACCTACGCCCCCAGCTTCATCTTCCGCCAGACCTCGCCCGAATAAAGCTCATTACCTTTCCGGGTCGCCTGGCTGCATTAATTTTTTTGCGCCAAATGCTATAATCTTTTTATGGAAATCAGTGCCTTCCTGTACACCCAACCAATCAAAACCTTTTGCCAGAAACATCACATCCGGCAGCTATCCTTCTTTGGCTCGGTAGTCTGCGAAGACTTTAGCCCGCAAAGCGATATTGATGTTCTGGTTGAATTTGAACCCGGACATACACCTGGTTTCGATTTCTTCTTGATGGAAGCAGAATTAACCCAATTATTGGGGCGTAAAGTAGATTTGCAAACGCTCAATTTCCTCAGTCCGGCAATTCGCCATTCAGTGTTATCGGAAGCAGTCCCAGCTTATGAGCAAACATGATCCTGAAATCGCCCTGACTCAAATCCTTTCACATGCCATTGAATCTGTTAAAATCTGTAAGCATAAATCACGGGGGGACCTTGATTCAGATCGGTTGCACAATTCAGCCGCGCGGTTTTAAGCAATAAAAGTTGTGTCGGCATGGAAAGTAGCCAGCCGCATAGCGAAATCACATATTGAGCAGCCTTCAAACCAATCCAACCTGCCGGGAAATTCTTCTTTTTTTCCTGCGTCTCCGCGGCTCTGCGCGAGGCTAAGTTATTCTTCGTCTCTCTTCATAGTCCACATCTAAGCGTATTATATTTCTCTGCGCCTCCGCGGTCTCTACGCGAGATAATATTTTTCCTTCCCTCTTCCCGCCTCCTCTCTTGACAACATTACCAATGGTAATTACAATTGGTAATGTAAAGGGTAAAACCACAATGAAAAGAAAACTCGACAGAAATGAGATGTCTGAAAAGCTGATAGAAGTCACTCTCCGGATGATCGAGGAGCGCGGCGGCTTGCAAGGCGTAAACCTGCGTCAGATCGCCCTGCGCGCCAACTGCGCTCACACCAATATCTACAACTACTACCAGAATTTTGAAGAACTCCTCTGGGATGTTTTTGCCAGAATCGGAGAAATCTGGGCGCAATCGGCTATGCCGGATATCAAGCCCGGAAATTCACTGGAAGAAATTTCCCTGCGAACAACCAGTACTCAGATCGATTTTGCCCTGGCACACCCTGGCTGGTATCGCTGCCTGTGGCTGGAACCCTTATCCGGGAAGCCGCCCCAATCAATCATCGATGCGCGCCGCGAGCAGCGCGATCTAATCGCCGGGTTAATCATGCAATCCGGGCAGGGCATTACACGCGAATTCGCCAATGAATTGTTTATGATCCTCTTCAGCTATGTACACGGCTCCATCTGCCTGATGATCAACGGGCGCATATACCGCTCCACCCTGCCGGAGTACAAAGAACACATCCTTAGAAACGCGTCCTTTTTGCTTGAAACACTCAAAAACCAGACCGATTTTCCGCAATCCGCTTCGAAAAAGGCAGCGAAAAATCATGCATCTTAGCAGCCCCGCCTTCGAAAACGGGAATTTTATCCCCGTCATCCACACCTGTGAAGGCACTGGAGAGTCACCGGAATTAACCTGGGACAATCCCCCCGCCGGGTCAGTTGCGTTTGCCCTGGTCATGAGCGATCCGGATGTACCCTATTTCAAGAGTGGATTCGTTCACTGGGTCATCTATAACCTGCCCACCGCCATGCGTCAGCTCCCCAGCGGCATAACTCGCGAACAGTTGCTCGCCATAGGGGCAGAAGTCTCCCCTAACGGCGCCAGTCAGCGGGTCTATTACCCGCCCTGCCCGGTCAATGGTACCCACCATTACGTTTTTCGCATTTACGCACTGGACCAAAAATTCAGCACAATTGGCAAAGATAGATATACTATTCTTAAGGCCTACATCACTGCCCACACCCTGGCCATGGCTGAATTAACCGGTCTTTACTACTGCACGGTCATGAATGACCGCCAGGCATTCCGTCACAATATACTCAGAATGTTGCGTGTTGATTCTTAAGAAATCATTTTAGAAAAGAGTTAAAAAATGGACAAGAAAATTGAAAACTTTATTCAGGCCAAAAGACTGGCCGTCGTGGGAGTATCCCGTTCAGACAAAAAATTTGGATCAGCCATTTATACCGAGCTGAAAGCCCGCGGATTTGAAGTCTACGGTGTTAACCCAAATATGCAGCAGATCAATGGCGATAAATGCTACGCCAATCTCGCTGAATTGACCGGCAAAGTAGACGGTGTAGTCATCTGCCTGCCGCCCCAGAAATCTGTCCAGGCAGTTCGCGATGCGGCCGATGCTGGTATCCGCAATGTCTGGCTGCAGCAGGGCGCCCAATCGATCGAGACCGGCAAAGTAGCCCGCGAATTGGGCATCGATCCGGTCGAAGGCAAATGCATTCTGATGTACGCCGGTGAAGTGAAATCCTTCCACGGTTTCCATAAATTTGTTGCCAAACTCTTCGGGCAATACTAAGAATATTTGTATCTTTTATTAATTGGGTGCCAGGGTGTTTTGGACGGGCAAATTGCCCGTCCAAAACACCCCCCAACCCCGTATTAAAGAGATGATCCGAATATTTCATCATTCAAAAAAATCAAGGCGCTGAAGAACTGCACCAACATTGTGTCAATGCGGTATCTCTTATTCCTTGATTGAAAAAAATTACAGGGCTGAACAATGAGCAATGTACTGATCGCATATTCAACCAATTCGGGTTCCACGGCGGAAGTGGCCGAAACCCTGGCAGCAGAATTAACCCGGCTGGGTCACAATGTGGAGGTAAAAGGCTGCCGGGAAGTCACATCCCTGGCTGCCTATGATTCCGTGATCATCGGTGCACCCATGATCTTCGGCTGGCACAACACCGCCCGCGCCTTCATCAAAAAACACCGGCTGGAACTGGCTGCCAAAAAAACAGCCTATTTTGCCTGTGCTATGCGGCTGACGCGCGTCCCAGGCGAGAACCTGCCGGGCATCCCCCTCACCCTGGACCCCAACCTGGTCAAAGACCCGGCAAAAGCAGGCAAGAAAAGCTTCAAGGAAAACTTCACCACCATCGGCTACTACCTCAAACCCATGCTCGCCGCCGCCCCAAAGGTCAAACCACTCAATGTCGCCTTCTTCAACGGCAAACTCGAAATGTTCCGTCTCAAATGGTGGCAGGCCGCCTTCATCATGATCGTCGTCCAGGCCTCCCCCGGCGACTACCGCGATTGGGATGCCATCAAAGCCTGGGCCCAAACCATCGCCGCAGCAGTTTAATCAATCTTATTCTACTTACAACACCCCCTTTTTCTCTCGGGGGTGTTAAGGTTATTTTCATCAACTTTGGTAAATAAAGCAAATCTTTCAATCCCAAAATTAGGTAATTTTGCTTATTGACAATTTAGAACGTTTATTCTAAAATAAAATCACGCCAAAACGGTTTTCCGTTACGGATTGGTACCTTAAAAATCGCATAGCATCATTTCCGTAACGCATTCTCTCAACCCCTCATTCATTCCTGCATTCTTATGCATTCGTTTCAAAACGAATAGGGTACCATAACCACCGTATCTGTGCTTCATCAAAAGCGCCCCACCACCAATACCGATTTTTCCCGGAAAAGCATTCGTTCCGATTGGAATTTTTAAGAAAACAAATAACCCGAACACAATTCTCGCGTATTTTAACAATTTTATACTCTGCGCGCTCTGCGACATTGTGCGAGAATCCCCTCCCGATTCCCAATTTCCTGATTCCCAATTCCTCCATACCTTACCTTATCTTCTCAATCACCCTGATATAAAACGCACACGCCTCCAAAATCTGGCTCACCTTGCAGTGTTCATTGCGCATGTGCGCCAGCTTATATTCCCCCGGACCAAAACCGATGGTCGGGATACCCATTCCAACCGTGGTCACCGCATTAGTGCTGAAATCCCAAAAATCATACACCGCCGGTTCATTGCCAAACACCTCCTCATAGGCAGCCTTGCTCGCCAGTGTCAATTCATCTCCCTCCTCAATCTTCCATGCCGGGTGAAAAGGCTCATAGCAAATCTCCATCCCCGTCCAGCTTTTTCGTCGCAGCGTCCCCACTTCCCAGGTAGCGTCTTTCCCCGCCACAAGCGCATCCATCTCCTGCCGCACCGCCTCTTCCGTCTCCCCCGGCGCAATCCGCCGGTCCAGGTAGATCTCACATTCCGCTGGCACCGCATTGAGTGAAGCGCTCACACTCGCAATCCTCGAAAGCACCAGCGTTCCGCGTGGCTTCTCTTTTTTCATCAATTCGGCATTGAGTTTCTCAACCCGTTGAATAATTTCAGCCATTTCATAAACCGCATTCTTACCCTTCTCTGGCGCTGAACCATGTGCCGCAACACCCCTGGTCCTGATCACAACCTGCGCCTTACCCTTATGCCCCAGCGTGATAAGGTTATCCGCCGGCTCGCAGATCACTGCATAATCCGGTTTCAAGTTCAGCTCTTTAAACAAATGCTTAAGGTTCTCACCGTCACAATCTTCCTCAAACACCGTGCAGGAAACATAAATAGTCTTGCCCTCAGCCAATCCCAATCTTTTTGCCATAGCTCCGGCGTAGATAGAAGCCGCCGCTGCCGATTTCATATCCACCGAACCTCTGCCATACAGGCTGCCGTCCACAATCTCCCCGCTGAAAGGCGGCACATCCCATTTGTCCTCGTCAGTCACCGTCACCGTATCCACATGCGAATCAAACAGAATGGCCCTTTCCCCGCTGCCGATTCTCCCAATCACATTACCCATCGCATCAATGACCACATCCTCATAGCCCAACGCCTTCATTTTTTCCGCGATGAACCGGATAATCTCCTCTTCCTCACCGGAGTAGCTCCGTATTCTCACCAACTCCTGCGCAAACGTGATCAGCTCTTTTTCGGCTTCTTGCATGATGATTTCAAATTCGTTCATTTATGACCTCTCAATAAAACACATCTGCCAATTGCGATGAAAAAAGGATACATACAATTTCCAAATAACACAAGTCAATTTCCTCTGCAGCGTGGATTGAAAAAACATCCTCCAACTTTAGAAACTGGAGGATGTTTCGACTTCCTAAATTCTTACCTTCTAAGGCTCCATCAAATGATTACGCTTCGCCAGGGTGTCTTCAAACTGTCTTAGTATCCTTTCCTCCAACTCTTCATTTGATTGAGATATACCTTTTCCGGAATTGGAGAAAGATATCCAACGACCATAATAAGCAGCTCCATACCCACCATCCGGGCTGGTTACCCAAACAGTCCATCCATAATATTGAGCCTTACCTAAAAAAATGGACACCAAGTTAAGGAGAATCTATAATGGAACTTGGAGACCAAAATGAAAACAGAACG
>PHBZ01000034.1 GCA_002840755.1 Chloroflexi bacterium HGW-Chloroflexi-10
CATCACAGCCACGATCAGTGACGGCGTTGCAATAGACCAAATCTCAAATCCCAACGAAGAAGCAACTTTCACGGATAACGAAGTGACCTACGATGATGTACTGCCTGATACCAGCATCAACAGCCGCCCAGGTAACCCGACGAGCAGCACCGATGCCGGTTTTACTTTCAGCGGCACGGATAGCGGTACGGGTGTAACCAGTTTTGAGTGTAACCTGAACGGCGCCGGCTTCAGCACCTGCACCAGCCCTATGAATTACACCGGTTTGAGCGAAGGCAGCCATGCCTTCCAGGTACGGGCAAAGGATGGCGTTGGGAATTTGGATGCATCTCCTTCCAGTTATACCTGGGTTGTGGATCACACTGCACCGGATACGACCATCACAGCCAAACCCGGCGACCCCAGTATCAGCGCGGACGCCAGTTTCAGCTTTACAGGTGATGACGGCAGCGGCACGGGAGTAGCCAGTTTTGAGTGTGACCTGGACAGCGTCGGCTTCAGCCCCTGTACCAGTCCCCAGAATTATACGGGGTTGAGTGACGGAAGCCACACTTTCCAGGTGCAGGCTGTGGATACCCTTGGCAATACCGATGCGACACCCGCATCCTTCACCTGGATGGTGGATACGACTGGACCCTCAGTAACTATCAATCAAAAAGATTCTGCGCCAGTTCAGGCGGACCCAACCAATAGCAGTCCGATAAATTTCACAGTTGTCTTTAGTGAACCTGTCAGTGGGTTCGGTGCTGAAGATGTTGACTTAAGTGGATCTGCCGGTGCAGCAGTTGTGAGTATTACTGAAATTGCACCGCTGGACGATACCTCATTTAATGTTGGCGTAAGCGGCATGACCCAGGACGGCAGCGTGACTGCCGCAGTTTTGGCCAACAGTGTACAGGACACTTTGGGTAATTTCAATGCAGCGCCATCCAACAGCACAGATAACAGCGTGATATATGATTCCACTTCACCAACAGTAACAATAAATAAGGCCGCCGGCCAGACTGACCCCACCGGTATCAGCCCAATACATTTCATTGTGGTGTTCGATGAACCGGTAACCGGTTTTACCACCGGCGATATAACCCTAAGTGGGACAACCGGAGCAACAACCGCTATCGTGACCGAAATCGCACCAAATGACGGGACAACCTATGATGTAACTGTCTCCGGAATGACAATGGGTGGCGAGGTGATTGCCTCGATTGAGGCCTATGTGGCAGTGGATGCAGCATCGAACGGTAATACAGAAAGCACCAGCGATGATAACAGTGTCATTTTTATATTTAGTACCACTACTACCACAATCACATCAGCAGTCCAGTCGCCTTCCATTATAGGTGAAACCGTTACCTTTAATTACACGGTGACGGTCAATTCCGGCAGCGGCACGCCCACAGGCAACGTCATTGTTTCAGATGGCACCAACACCTGCACTGGCAGCGTTGCCGCTGGATCATGCGCCATTCAATTTACCACTTCGGGCACCAAAACGCTGACAGCCACCTACGAGGGAGATGCTTACTTCAACGGCAGCACTTCCATGAATTTCAGTCATATTGTCAATAATGCCAATCCGACCATATTTTTCTTTTTCCCTATAGTTTACCACCAGCCCCTTCCTCTTCACTTATCGGGGCAAAAGTGACAGTTAACTTTACAATTGCGGAAATTGCATCTGGTTTTGGTGAGCCCACCGGTAATGTCACTGCCAGCAATGGCATGGATAGCATTACCCGAGCAGTACTCGTAAATGTTGTTCAAGAATAATGAGGAATCTATGTTATCAAATACATCGCAAAATAATATATCTCGCAGAAATTTTCTAAAAATATCGGGATTGGCAGTTGCTTCTCTGGTCGTAATTGAAACACTACATGAGACTGAGGCAATAACAAACGCAGCAAAATGGTTGACCCTTTCCCGGGAGCCACAGATAGAGTTCAACAATCATCAGGTCCGGGGCACCGCAACAGGTGAAATTCTTGCCTCTGGCGATGATGGAAAAAGCTGGCAGCGGCTTATTTCGCTGGGCACTCACTGCGCTGTTTCCTCGCTCACGATTCAAGATGATCAAATTTTTGCCGGAGTTACCCATGCTGGGCATGAATTTTGGTTGGTTTCGAACGATGGAAATACCTGGCGAACGGCTATTTGATTTATTAAACTCCAAAACCCTAGCCGGACGATTAACGTCCGGCTAGGGTTTAATTTAACCACATGGGGTTGTTAAGAACATTTCTTGTTCAATTATAGGCTCTAAGTATCTTACACAATTTTGCCAATAGCAAATGAAATTCAACCTTATTAATTCGTTTATTACGGGTGGCAAATAGCGGCTGTGAGCAAAAATTCCATTAATCAACCTCTTCAGAGAAGTCATTCAGGTAGCGTTCCAGGTCTACATCGGTGTTCAGTTCATCCGATAACTGTTGAATAAAATATTCAATGAAGGCCTCCTTTTCGTCCAACAGTTGTTTTGCGCCGGTGGTGTTTAATTTGGTGCGGGTTTGCACACAATAGGGAATCTCAAAATTTTTCAAACGCCTGCGCATGTTGTGAAAGAAAAAGGGGGATTGTTTCTTTAACCAGTTCTCGGTCATAAATATGGACATAGCGCCAATTTCATCGAGCAAGTCGGCATCTTTTAGCACAGCTTTAGCAAAATCCGGTTCATGACCATTCTTATCAGAATGATTTTTCATAATTTCTTCCAGAGCATCTAACTCTTCTTGCGTTACTTGATCAGCAAAATTCTTTCTCAGCCATTTTTGGACAAGATTTGACCCGGTTTTAGCATGATTATTGCCTTTTTCCAGCTTGGTAATATCATGCAATACGGCTGCCAGACGCAAGAGACGGATATCATTTTCGCTGAGCGGATGATCTTCTCTGGCGAGAATTTTTAACACGTAGTTTTTCACCTGGAAGGAGTGCAGAACCGTAAATTTCCAGTCCCTGCGCCACGGGTGGGTAGTTTCGTGGTCATTTTCCTGTCCCTTCAGGGAAGCGACCAGGTAGATGCGGGCTTGTTCGAGCATAAAATCTGTAATCATGTTAAGCTTTTCGTCTTGAGATGATTTTTTTAATTGTTTGCAAATGATCCTGAACGTGTTCAGTAACTATGTAAAGATGTTCCTCGGGCGTGTAATCGCGGGAGCCTTTTTTGTAAGGGATCAATGTCAGTTTTGGATTAAAGACATTCGCTCGGATCGTGTCCTGGGCGTTGCTGAATCGTTGCAGGATGGTTTCTATCGGGAGCGGGTCCATTTCCGCGAAGCACTGTTGATTCAGATCGGCATAGCGACCCTTTAGTGGACGGGGCGGAATGTCGTTTACCAGATCGCGAACATTTCTGGCAAAAGATTCATGCCAGAAGGTGACATGACACAGCACGTTTTTGGCGGTCCAGGCATCCACCTGAACTGCTTCCGGATTGGGGATATGTTGGTAGAGCTCGATGAACTGCGCAACGGTAGTGTTTAAGTGTGCAAACAGTTCATCCCGGGTGACGGTGATTTTCTCCTGGGTAGAGGTCATGGTAGGAAATCTCCGGCTAAAAGGGGAACTGATACTGGCTCAGCCCCAGTTCTGCCTGAAGGAATTTGATTTCTTTTTGCAGGTTGGCGTTGACGACTACACCTTTTTCACGGGTGATCTTTTCCATTTCGTATTCTTTTTCACCGGCGGTGAAGATGCGTGGTTGGCCAGGTGCTTTTTGGGAATTACGCAGCTCGCGCAGGATTTGCCCGGTGGTGGCTTTAAATTCTTCCAGCGGCAGAAAGCTCTCGATGTTGATGGCCATGAAGAAATGACCAACACGGAATGGCTGTGAGCTGCCGTCCGCTGCAATCCCTGTCAGGCTGTTGAGAAATGCTCCACTTTGCAGCGAGGCGCTCAGGATTTCGACAATGGTAGCCAGGCCGTAACCCTTGTGCCCACCCATGGATTCCCCGGCACCACCCAATGGCAGAAAAGCAGCAGCTTTCTTGCCCAGTGCGGAGAGTGCGTAGACCGGATCAGTGATCGGTTCGTTTTGCTGGTCGATCAGCCAGCCAGCCGGAACGGGTTTTTCGGCGCGGGCGAGAACTTCGATTTTGCCGCGCTGGGTAATCGGAGTGGCACCGTCAAAGAGAAAGGGAATGTCTTCATCGGTGGGTGCGCCAAAGGCGATCGGGTTTGTGCCCATCATGGGTTCAACACCAAAGGTTGGCGCAATCGAAGGACGCGCATTGGTGACGGTCATACCGATCATGCCGCTTTGGATGGCCATGAGTGGGTAGTAGCCAGCGATGCCAAAATGGGTGGAGTTGCGCACAGCGACGGAGCCCATGCCATAGATGCGAGCTTTGTCGATGGCCATCTGCATAGCACGGCTGGCGGTGACCATGCCCATGCCGTGATGCCCGTCGACAACGGCGGTAGCCGGGCTTTCACGCACAACCTCGAAATTGGTGATCACCTGGTGCTGTCCGGATTTGATGCGTTCATAATAGTATTTGAGACGTCCGATGCCATGCGATTCGATGCCGCGCATGTCGGATGCGATAATCACATCAGTGCAGGTATCGGCGTCTTCAGCCGGCACGCCGACTGCCAGCAGAACGTCGCGCATGAAGTTTTTGAGGGTATCGATGGATAGGTAAACTGTGTTTTCTGTCATTCTTCCTCCCGGAGAAAGTGAAGGGTCTTGGGATAATTATAGAGGGAAATTAACCAAAAAGGTGCACAAAGAAGACAATTCTCGCGCAAAGAACTTTGTAAATAAAAATTGTTACGTCCGCTATGTAATCCAAAGGACTTTACTGCCAAATACCCCATATCTTAATATAACCGGCATCGTCGGCTGAGGCGATTAAGGTACCATCCTGTGAAAAGGCTAATTCGGATGCTGGATTCTGATAAGCTGGCCATTCAGTAATCACACTCCCATCTGCGGGCTGGATGAGTAAAATACGCCCATCGGAGAGACCAACCGCCAGAAGTGCCCCATCCGGAGAGAATGCCCGGCTGCGAGGAGTAACACTTTCAGGTAGGTCTATTTCGAGTGGGGTCGTTTTGTATGGCGAGGTAATATTCATCAGTTCGATAACGTAGGTTTTCTTTACCGGGTCACCGATTATCAACGCCATTATCTGGCTGTCTGGTGAAAAAACGACTCCGGCGGAAGCAAGACCATAGGTATAGGTTTTATTAAAAATCGGTAAGCGATTAACCCGATCGAACAAAATAAATTCGTATTTGGGATTATGGTTCATAACAAATGCAGCGTATTTACCGTCCGGGGAGTAATTTATGCGCGATAGCCATCCACCATTCCAGGTCTTAATGGTGGTTCCCTTTGCTGTGTCAATTACCAGCCCATTAGCACTATTTAAACCGATCCATGAAGTGTAAAATAAAAAACCGTTTTCCTGATCAATACCGGCGGGTCGAAGGTCGAATCCGGACCAGTAAAAAGAGGCGGCCAGATCGCCGCTGCCATCCAACCCTGAATGGAATTCGATATTGTTTTCCAGGTTGGTTCCACTAAGGAAATTTCCGGTACTGCTCAACAGCATATATTCCCCGGTCTGGCATTCGGCCTGACCATTCAGCATCACGAGGCAGCCCTGATTGTATTGAAGTATTGCCAGTGCCGGCTGGTCATCTTTTTCCACGAATTGAAAGCCATTACTACCAACCGAACCATCCCACAGATTAATATCATGCTGCGGCAGGATGATCATTTCCGCTTTACCATTGACTAGGCGCATCTGGGTAACCTTTGTGGTCTGCAAGGTAGTTTCTTCGAAAAGGCTGCCATCGGCTGTATTCCAAACAGCCACATTTCCACGCCAATTCGCGGCAGCCAGCCATTGGCCGTCAGGAGAATAAAACGGGTATAAAGCGTCAAAACTGATAGGAGCCATCTCGCGAACCAATTTGCGTTCAGCCAGATCCCATATCTGTACTTTACCGGTTCCTAATGCCACTTGTTTACTATCAGGGGAGTATGCCCAACCCTGCCGTTCATCCAGGAGAAAATTTACAACTGGCGACCAATCGGAGGTGTTCCAGAACCATAGGGTGCTATCGAACCAGGTAGCCAATATTGATCCATCCGGTGAGAAAACCGGTGTGGCGCCGTGCAAGTTAAGCATTTTTTGATCCCAGGTGTAAACAATTTCTCCGGTATCAATACGGACTACCTGGAATGGGCAACCGTCATATTCGCCTGCGGCGCATTCCACAACAGCAGCCAGCTTGCCATCCGGTGATATGCCGATGCCATCCATCAGGGTCAGGGATGGATAATCTTCGTTGGGACGGCTGGGAAGGGAATACAGGGTTTTTCCATCCGATGTCAGAACATCCAAGCTGTCCTGGGTTACCAAACCGATGACGCTGCCATCTGCGGAAACGGAAATCCATCCTCTGGATTCTTCATAACGGTCATAATGCATCGATGCATTCAATTTTTTTATTAACTGCTGCTGCTCAAGGTCAAAGACCTCAATTCCTTCGGTGTTGGCAAAGATAGCACGCTTTCCATTGGCTGATATAACATTGGTGCCAATCGGGTTGCCGCTGTAAACACCCAGCAAGCGCATCCCGGCAGCATTCTCTGCGGATATGGGCTGGCCTGGCATAGGCAGCGGTGTTCCCAGACCCACCGGCAGCGCCGGTGTGGAGGTGGGTGTAGGCAACGGAGTTTCGGTAGGCAAGGGTGTACTGGAGGGCAGTGGTATATCCGTTGGCATTGGAGAAGCTGTAGCCACCGGAGCCTGAGTTTCTGTGGGAACTTCAGCCGGTAATATTGAAGTTTGGGCCTTACAACCTGCCAATATCAAAGCAAAAAGGATGAGAAGAAAATTGTTTTTCATGGTGACCTCCAGCAAATGGATCTGTGGCAGGAAACGCGGCTGAATTCTGCCCCTAGTAAATAGGAGATTTCAGTTTTCCTGCGCCTATATCCTTGATTATATAACTTTTGAGAACGAAAAAATGAAACGAGTTAGTGGGTAAATGTGGAAGAGAGTCAATTTTCGGACAGATCAGGTGGGGGATTCCGCACGGTAGGCCATGGCAATGGTGCCGCCGGGCAGGAAGTTGGATTTGAGATAACGTAGGGATTGAGCGCGGTCTTCTCCGCCATTTGTGGAAAGTAACAGTTCCTGGCAGTAAATGCCAATATCTTCGATGATACGCGCAAAGCGGTAATAGGCAAGGGCCGCGTTGTTGATCTGGGTTTGGCCGTAACCGCTGTAGAAAAGGGTTTCCTCTTCCAGTGGTGTCACGCCGGTGAAACCCTGTGCGCCGCCAATGTACATCAGGTCACGTTCTTTAGGGGCCAGCAGCGGGGCATCCCAATCCACGATGTAGATTGAGCCGTCTTTGGTAATGTGCAGGTTGCCAGCATGCAGGTCTGTGTGGCAGAGGACGAATGGCGGCGGCTGGGCGGCCAGGGCTCGGGCATGCTCTTCGCAAAGTTCGATCAATGCACTGATCTCTTCCTGTCTAGTTTGTAGGAGAGCGCTTACCTCCATGGCAACCGGGTCGCGGCCCGGTTTGGTCTGGGGATTAGCCAGAAAATCTTTGAGGATATCACACCAGTATGGGGAAAAGGTTTCGCGTCTCAGGCTGCTGGTAAGTTCCGCGGGCAGATACATGGTGTGAATCTGGTGCAGGGTGCTTCCGAAGGTGTACCACTGTTGAGTGGTGAGCGGGATTGCATAACCATCCTGCCCTTCTATGAACGGATAGAGGATAACGCGGTAAGCATCCAGGTGAGCCCAGGGCTGGCCAGAACGGGTTGGCAGCGGGGCAATAATTTGGGAAACACCTTGTTGGTACAGGTAAAGCGGCAGAGTGACTGAGGTTTCGTCGAAGACTCCGCTGCGCAGTTTGAGGAAGTATACGGTACCATCCTGATTGGTAACGCGATAGACAACAGTGTTCAGGTCCGCGCCGAGGGGTAGAAAGTCGATCTCAACGGCGTGCAGATCGTAGGCAGACTGCAAACAAGTGCTGATGATTTCAGTGGGGATATTTGGGTTATCAAGCATGGGGGTATGGTATTGGGATCAATCTACAGAGTGATCAGTGTATTCAGTTTTTTCAATACTTCAGCCAGTGGTTCCATCGGAAGTTCACCCACAAATTCCACCTGCCTGGCTCGCCAATCCAGACTTTTCACCTGGTCGGACAAAATGACGCCGGGGATGCTGAGTCCCTGTGGGATGAGCACTTCAAAGGGGTAGCCTTTAATTTGGCTGGTGATCGGGCATAAGATGGCAAGCCCTACTCTGGAATTATACGCCTGAGGCGATAAGACTAACGCCGGCCGCCTACCAGCCTGTTCATGGCCGGCCTGTGGATTGAAAGTAATCCGGACAATATCGCCGCGTTTGGGAATATAAGACATGTATCACCAATTTTCGTTACCGACAGCTTCACCCGTATCGGTTTCATGATGGAGATTGGTATCCGTAACTTCGGCCAGTAATTCCACGAGAGACCAGGTTTGCCGGGTAACCGGTTTTAGAATAATTTGACCCTCGATCAGAGAAATTTCCACCAACGATTCATTTTCCAATTGGGCATCATTGGCAAATGCTTTGGGGATTCTGATAGCCAGGCTGTTACCCCATTTTTGAATTTTCGTTAACATACTCACTACCTCCATTTGTATCTACAATGAATATACATTATTCTGGGCGGTTTTGCAAGTGTTAGTTGGATTGCGGTTAATTATTCCCGATAGCCATTCACATTCAAACCCCGTGATTTTGTTCAAACAAGAATTCACATACGTAAAGAGAAGTGTTCACTCAATTATTTTTGAAAACCACAACTTCTCTTCTACGCAGATGAATCCTGAAACAGCGGCCAGTTTTTGCATAGCGGTATTTTCGCTGCTGGTGCCGAGTGTGACAGTCTGCGCCCCGGCGCTCATGAGAGCTGTCAGCCCGGCGGCGAGGATGGCTTTGCCCAGGCCGAGGCGCTGGTATTGAGGGTGGGTACCAATCGGGTCAGTATAGCCAACCAGCTGTGTGGGATCTTCGAAGCCGCAAATGCAGAAAGCAGCCAGTTCGCCATTCGGTGCAATGGCGAGCAGGTCCAGGTCGGGGGAGTAGTAGGAGGTACTCATGATCGCCAGGCGTTCCTCAACGTCCATATGATCCGTGCCAAAGGCAATACGGTGCAGGTCTACCAGGGCTTCGACTTCTTCTCTGCCGTGCACGCAGCGAATCGAAAAGCCGGCCGGCAGAGGATAAGCTTTGACCGGTGCGGACATGGAACGGACATAGCGCAGGGTACGAATGGACTCTTTTTTGAAGCCATGTCTTTCCAGCATCTGGAGACGAGGAAGATGGTCGGCGCCACAGCAATAATCCAGGGTGTAATGTTCTCCGGCTTCACTGTTGCGCTTTTGAATGCAAGCCACACCCCAGGCAACAATCTCATTTTCAAGCTGGTCCAGCTGTTCAAAGACAGGGATGGTCTCGAAGAGGAGATTGTTGTACTCATCCACATAGGCAAAACCAAGCAGTTGATCACCCTGTTTCCAGCAGCGCATGGTGGCACGTACGGCGCTGAGCTGAATGTGTTCCTCAAAATCCAGAATGGTGGATTGCTCACCCAGCGCGGCCATCAATGCGCGCATGGCTGGGATATCTTCGGCGTGTGCCAACTCATTTTTCATTGCGACTCCTGGATAAAGAAAGTTAGGATAGGGTTTTCTCAGGCAATAATCGCCACCATGTTTAGTACATTGAGGCCCAATGAGCGATCACCGTGGATGGTGATGCTCTCGAGTGCCTGGGAGGGATCAATACCGCGGGCAAAGAGTCTCCAGGCGGTTTCTTCATCCAACTGCACTTCTGCGGTTGGATGGTTTGGCGCGCCGGTGTGGAGGGTCCATATGGATTGGCTGCGCAGAATACTCCACTGACCACCGGACCGTCCGGTGATGGTAAGGGTTACACTGGTGTCTTCGGCGGCAGTGACCAGATGGTAGGCGTTGGGCAGAGCATACATAAAGGCTTCCAGCACGGGAGCAAAATATTCAGGTTGTTTCAAACCGGGGCGGTTTACGGCGTCGCGGATGTGCTGCTGGTGATGCCAGCGTTCGGTGTACTCGCGCGCCAGGTCCAGCCAGACGGGCGCCGGCTGCGGACCGGCCCAACTGACCTCCCCACCCATAGCAAAGGGATCCAGTTGCTGAAAATAAACGCATAGCTGCGGCCCGACAAAGTCCAATTGATCGATCAACAAACGCGGGCTGATACGGCTGGCGGCCGCGACCCACAACTCATTCCAATCATTAATGAAGGAAACCAGTTCATCCCAACCACGGATAGAAGCACTGGCGCTGTGGCCATCGCGCCGCCGGGAAAGATTGCCTATCTCGCCGCCCAGCAAATGCAGTGCTACCTCTTTCACGTTCCAATTGGCACACGCTGTCGGTTTTTGCCAGTCTTCGGCTGAGAGACTTTTTAGCAGGGTGATCAGTTCAGCGTGAATTTCGGGAAAAAGGTTTGAAATGAGAATCGGTTTGGGTAGGTTTAACATAATTTTCACTCCATGAGGGACATTGGCTAAATTAATCCATTTATTATACGGTTTTTTGGAGAAACGATTTTAAATTTCAGGTCTTTATATGGCGCTGGCAGGATGTTTCGGCATAAGAAATCAGAACGAAGATTAATCCGCAGTTAGCAGATCTCCCAGAAAGTTCCGCCGGGTAAGGGGTGAAAACCAAGCTGGTAGTAAAACTGCTGAGAGGAGCCCACATAGGCCTGTTTGGCGCCCAATTGCCCGCAGCGTTTGACAGCTTCCAGAACAGCAGCTTTGCCCAAGCCAAGTTTACGGTAAGTAGGGTCGGTGGCGACCGGTTCAACCAGGGCGTATTCGGTGTGTGGGTCGTACCACATGCCGCAGTAGGAGGCAAACTCACCATTGGGAGCGACAACTGCAATGCACAGGTTGTGGTTGAGATGCGGCCCGGAGAGACTGATACGCCGCTCTTCCAATTGCTTTTCGGTGGTAGGCGGCTCGCCTTCATGGTTGAAGCCGCGCCATAATACGCGGTTGAATCTGATCAGGTCATAAGAATCCGCCATGCTGGTGATGCTGTAGCCTTGCGGTAGAGTGTAGGCGATGTGCCGCGGGTCAATATCCATGACGGCTGTAGCTTCGCTGTTTTGCGTGGGTTTAAAGCCGCGCTGCCCGGCAATGCGCTGGAATTCGCGGTCAGCGTTATTAATGAGAACTTTGATTTTACCTTCAATTGTACACAGGGTGTTTTTGGCATGTAAAAGCATGTCGGTTTTCAGGAATGCGTATTGCGGGTCAAGGCAGAAATAGGCATCGCCGAGACCCTGTTCGTAGGTGACAACGGCGACGATTTTGTCGTTATCTTCCCAGACACCGATTTTGGAGAGGTTGGTAGTGTCGAGATAGGGCAGGGAGAATCCCCATTCCCAGCGTCCCCATTCGAAATCGTAATGAATCGGGTTTTGGGCATTAATGCCCACCAGAAATTCGCGCACGCGGTGAAAGTCTTCAGTAAAGCCGGGTTGGGAAGTGAAATTGCGGAAAGCAGCGGTCATTGGAATACTCCAGGTTAACGGGTTTGGTTGGGAAAGGTGGGAACCTGGTTGTATTTATTATATCGCAAACATCTCCTCGCTCAGCTCAGAGTGCTTCTTTGCCAGATGATTTGCAAGTGCCGTAAGCTGGCAAGTCGATCGGCAGGCTGGGGAAGAGCAATTCTCCTAAGTGACGGCGTTCTCAAGAATGGTGAAAGTCTGGCGGTCGCAGTCAATTTCGGCCTGGATACCAAAGGCCAGGGTAAACATCGGGTCGGTGTGACCAAAATCCAAAATCCATGTTAGTAATAATGGGAAGATCGGCAAGGCCGTTTTCTTCGGCGATAACCTGGCGGAGGACTTTGTCATATTCGGCGTGGGTTTCTATCGGGATTTGTCCGCCCGGGCGGGCAAATAGGATGCCAGACAGACGTGGAAGAATACCCAGGGCAGCATAGGTGCGCAGTCCAAACTTGACCAGTTCGGGAGAGGGGGCATCTTCGGAAGTTTCGAGGAAGAGGATGGCGTTCTGCCATTCTGAGGGAATAGGCCAAAAATCTGTGCCGCGCAGCCAATCGAGTACCTCGAAACAGCCGCCGAGCAGGTGACCCTGGTGGATGCCCTGCCCCTGGAGCCAGCGCCAACCGCTGGATGGGTTGAGTTTGCGTGGTTGATTCTGGTTGGCGGGGTTGTCCCAACTGAGATGCTCCACAGTCCAGCCGCTGGTATTGGGCGGGATGACACCAATCGGCGCAGATAAAAACAATGTTTTGCGAACCGATTCGACCATGTAGGGAAACATGCCGCCGTTTTCAGCGAAACCGGACATAATAGAAGGCCCGTAAAAGCTGACCAGTCCGGCTTTGTAACAGGCCAGATGGCTGATAGTGGTATCCGAATAGCCCATGAAGATTTTGGGATTGGCGCGCATGATATCCAGGTCCAGGTAGGGCAGAATGCGGATTGAGTCGTCCCCTCCGATGGTGGAGATAATGCCCTTGATGGATGGGTCGCTAAAGGCGGCCATCAGATCATCGGCGCGGGCCTGCGGGTTGTGTTGCAGCCAGCCAGCATCTTTGAAGGTGTGCGCCATTTCAATGACGTTGAGGTCAAAGACCTGCACCAGCTGCTGTTTACCGGCCTGGTAACGCTGTGGGATGGCGCCGGGTCCGCCCCAGGAAAGCGAGACGGTGGCGATGGTATCGCCGGGGTGAAGTTTTGGAGGTTTAAGCATAAGAATATTGTACACCGAAAAAAGCTCACACGTCTCCTCTGCTTCGTTCAGAGAACTCTACACATAGTGCTCCGCAATATACAAAAAAATAAGTAATCAGAATCGTAAAAGAGGGTGAAGTTTTCATTTTGACGGGTCTGGAGCATGGGTTTCCTTAAGAATTTTCTTTAAAGGTTGATAGGGCAGCCCACGGCCGTCGAAGCTGGTCATGCGGCGCACGCCGGTGGAGCGTTTGTAACCCATGGCAGTGTAGAAGGGTACGGCAAAAAGAGTGGACATTATTTTGATTTTGCGCCCGCCATGGCGAAGACATTCCTGTTCGAAGTATTCCACCAACTGGCGCCCAACACCCCGGCGATGATAATCTTCACGCACAAAAAGGGATTGAAGTTTATCGCTACGCCCGCGCAAAATACCGACTACCTGTCCGTCGCTATCAGCGATCAGCAGAATGGCAGCGCGTAGAATTTCGGTTATGGCAGCTTTATGTTCATCCAGAGGGGAATGGGCATGCTGGAAAGGCCCAAGGAAGAGCGGAAGCTCATCGGTTGGAACAAAAGCCAGGTTAAATTTAGTGTAAGTGTCGGCTATCAAACGCCCGGCCTGCTCGGCATCTTCATTCCGATAACTGCGAATGGTTAGCATTTTTTGACCCTCCGGTTGTGAGTTACCCTGGATAGTTTCTATTATAGCGATGGAATGGATGGTGGGGAACTACTTAACCATGAAGAAGAAATAAACAAGAAGATAAATCACGGGCAGACACCATGATTTCTTTACAATAATTTGCTTATGTTTAGAATTTTTCTAATCCCAGGGATCGCCAGTTTTAAAACGGTACCGGGGAAATGGTTGAAAATATTTACAGATAACTCCTTTGGGATACCACTGTGAATTGATATATTTTACTGGAGCAGCAGCAATTTGAGTCCAGGTGACACCAGGAAAAATAATGAGATCGTAATGGTCACAATCCCAGGAACCAAACAGACCCTATCCGGAAGCCAGACCAAAATGCCATCCGGACTGTACCAGTCACAACTGGCCACCAAATCCACAGCTGGCACCGGGTAATAACCGTATTCACCAGCGTGTGGATCGAATTTTGCAAAGGTTGCATTTTCCGAATCGACGTAAACTTCGGAATAGAATAAATACTCCAGGGGTAGCAATTCAAGTTTGCCGCAAAGACATATCTTTGGATTGTAGTTCAGTGTTTTTCCGGATTGCAGAAAATCGATATAGTCTTGTGGGAGACACATGTTGTCCATGTTAATTCCTATGATTTTTAGATCGGCTCGGGGTATCCCCCCTGAATTACACTTTAATAAGTATAGCCCTTTTAATAAATCTCTCGCGTAGAGCCAGCGGAGGTCGCTGAGAAGAAATTAAATAAAAACGCCCTGGAATACGTATGAGGCAAACCAGGGCGGAGGGGGGATGTAGGCACTGTTAATTAAATTTTGAGGCGTTTTCCGGCCTGATAACTGACGAAACTGACAGACAGGCTCAGGACGGTGCCCCAGGCCAGGTCAACGATGGTCACAAGCAGCGGCCAGTCTTTGAGCGTGGCGAGGTTGGTCAGGTCGTAGGTGGCGTAGGTGACCAGCCCAAACAGGGCGGCGCGCAGCATGGCTGCTTTGAGGCTGTTCTCTTTCAGCCCTGGGATGACAACGAAAACGAGGATGCCGAGGATGAAGAGCAGGTAAAAGAGGATGGCAGCCAGCCAATTGGGGGTGGGTGACATGAGAAAACCGATGTATTTCTGGTAGAAGCTGGAAGCCACCAGCGTCAGCCAGACGATATCAATAGCAAAGAAGGCCAGCAAGGTGATAAAGTAGAGTTTGATATAGGAAGTTTTCATCATGTCAGCTCTTTCCGGTATGCTCTGATTAGGTTGTTTTTCTGCTGCGGGAAGAGCGCAGAACGAACGCGGCTGCCAGGGTGACGATGACCAGGGTGAAAGTAATCCAGGTAGGGATGACCACAGCGGGTACCGCAGCGTGTTTGAGACCAATCCCGGCTAGAGCCCAGAGGATCACCAGGGTATAGGCTATATCGCGGCGGGTAAAGTTCATCAGGGAAGTGATGACCAGCACGGCGGCCAGAACGATGCTCATCCAGATTTCCGGGGAAATGCCAAATCCGTTCCATTGCAGGAAATCCAGCAGCGAGGTGATGTTGGCGACAGTGGCTACGGTGATCCAACCCAGGTAGATGCTGAAAGGCAGGCGTACCAGCCAGGTTTCGGCGGCCGGTGCGCTGGTTTTACCGCTACCCAGGCGCAGGTAGGTCAGGATGAGAGTAGCCAGCAGTACCAGCATAGCAATGATGGTCAAGGGAAATTGCTCGTAGTGCCAGAGGAAGATCCAGATGCTGTTGGCCAGGCCGCCAAGAGCGATCCACCAGCCGGTGGCACGCAGGCGTGGATTTTCGCGCTGAGAGGGTAAAGCCTGGAAGATGGCGAAAACGATCAAGCCGATATAGATCAGTCCCCAGATGGAAAAGACGTAACCGGCCGGAACAAAATAGACCTGGAAACGGTCGGAAATTTCGCCAGTGTTGAGACCGTTGATGGGCAGAATATTGGCCAAGGCGTTGATGGTGATGGTGCCAAGAATACTGATGATTACTATGATTTGTCGGAAGATATCTTTCATTTTTAATTCTCTCTCTCTTTTCCTCACTCCGCGCTGTGTTTTTCAAAGGCAATAGTAGCGCAGTAGTGCAGGTGTATAACTGAAATTGTTTGTATAGTTTTATTTTATGATTAATTCATATGTTTGTATTATGTTTGTATAATGTTTTGATAACAATATCCCCAAAGTATGCAAGCTAGGGAATGACGGAAATGAAAAATCCCCCTGTGTTGTAAGAGGGATCAGAAAAAAATAGCCATTTTTATTTTTCTATAAATCAAGCGCGAAATAGGCATCCCCATCCTGATGGTGGGTGATGCGAAAACCGAATCGTTGGTAGAAGGCAATCACCTCGGTCCAGGTTGCAGTGGTTTCGAGGATAAGACGGCGGTAACCGTTGGAGCGAGCATATTCACACAATGCGTACAGCATCCGTTTGCCAATTCCCTGACGGCGCAGACCGGTGGCGACCGACATCCGGACGATCTCGGCTGTATCTGCCGAACGTGGGACGAGTGCGCCGGTGGCAACCAGACGATCCTTGTGCCAGCCGGTCAGAAAAATGGCATTGGCATACGCGGCGGAAATATCATCCAGGTCCGGGTTTTTGGAGGCATCCAGCCAACCCCAGTGCTCGGACAGACCGGAGAGGATCAACTTTTTGACTGATTCCTGGTTTTCCGGATGAAAGGGACGGATGTCAAATTCTGCCGCAGAAGATTGCGCCAGAAGAACGACACTGTAAATATCCGCAAAGATTCCCCTATGTCGGATGTTAAAGAGCCGGGTGCCGGCCAGATAAAGCCAGGCAAAGAGAAGAAAAACAGCGTAACCCAGCACAACACCCAGGCCGTTGAGGATGACGTCGTCAATATCGGTGACACGAAACGAGCTTTTGAAAATTAGCGATACAAGCAGCTGGGTTGATTCCAGGCCAAGCCCGACAGCGGGTGCCAGCCAAAGAATGGTCTTGGGTTTGATGCGCGTTAGAAAACAGATACCGAAACCAAATGGAATGGTCAGCAGGACGTTGTCGCGCATAAAACCCCAACAGACTTCCGGCACATAACATCCGCCGGAAGAAAAAGGGATCAGGTTAATGCTGGGCTGAAAGGGTGCATCACTGAAACCATAGCTAAAAGGAAAAAACACCATGGCGACCACCGCCAGCAGATAAATCCAGAAGACTGAGAAGAAAAACAGGTAAGACAGACTGTGCTTGCGCCGCCACAGGATGACCAGCAAAACGGTAAGCAGTGCAAGCCCTGCAAAAAAATGGGTATCATCAAAATAAATCATTTGATAACTCCTGATCTACAAATTGGTTGTTTGCTTATTTCCCTTCCTCGATAACCTTCAGAGTCCGCAAGGCGCGCAGGGTCACCCACTTGTTGGGTTGCCTGGGTTCACCAAAGGAAGCCCAGGTTTTGCCGGTATAGTCGTAATCGAGGTTCCAGCGCCCGTGTGCGTCCTGTTTTTGGAGGACGGTGGCAATGGTGCGTTCCAGGCGTGGGTCGCTGCCGCAGCCAAGGGAGGCAAGCACATCGAGAAGCTGAAGCAAGTCGGTGACGTAGAAAACGGGAAAACCGAATTTTTGCCAGTTGGGATTGGGTTTGTTGTTGTGACGGGCGGGATAAGCGCCGCTGACAGGGTCGATACTGAGGAGGAAGTCTATCCCTCGCTGAGTGGCCCGTTGAATGAGCGGGTCGTTGTGCGGATTATTGTATCTGCCAAGAGCAAGCAATAATTTAACACAGCCCCAGGCGCAGGGACGGTTGTTGTTGTAACCGCAGGCGAAATTAGGCCCGCATTTGGCTTTTTGATATACCTGTACTGCTGAGGAATCTCCCACGGGTGCAATACCTTCCCCCAGGATGCTGCGCGCCGTCCATTGAAAGGCCTGTTCCAGGCGCGCGTCCGTGCAACCCAATGTGAGCAAGGCCCAGGAAAGGTTGCCATGCAGGCAATCCACAGTGCCAGTAGGGACGCCGGAGGTAGAAAACTGTCCATGTTGGCTGAGGGTATGCTCCAACACGTAATCGCAGGCAGTTGCGATGCGTTCGTCGGCGTGGGTGGAAGCACCCAACTGCGCCAGGAGGAGCATGGACCAGGTTGTAGCGCGGTAGTTGTGGCTGTAGCCCGGCCCGGGTTTGACCCAGTAACCGGATGGATGCATGGCATCCAGAATGGCAGCGATGGTGCCTTGCTCATAGGTGGATTTTTGGGCTGCCAGCACATCCGGATCGTTGGCGGGACGGTCGAGAAGGTACCGCAGGGTCTGGAAGCGGACATCCGGGGAGTCATCGTCCAGCAGCCAGGGGATGGGATCAGCATTTAATTTGGAGAGCCAGGACATCTTATTCACCTTTCTCCCATATCTGCACGTTGTGAGCAGGTTTTACAGAATTGTTGCCTGAGGTGTTGTGGGGTAATTATAGTTTGATTTTCGGATGTTTTACTATAAACCACCCATGATCCTCTCACCAGGCTTTCTAACAGCCGATTGATGGATACTGTTCTTCATCAGCAATTTTCGTTGTGCCAACAGCTCAAACAAACATTCAGTATCATTATTATTGATATCGACCATTTTAAAAACATCAATGATAAATATGGTCATCTGGTTGGTGACGCCATGTTGGAGGAGTTTGGAAAGTGTATCCTTGCATTGACACGTGCCGATGATTTTTCATGCCGGTTTGGCGGCGACGAAATTCTGATAGCATTTCAAAAAATGTCCACCTTAGAGGCAGTTAAAAAGGCAGAAATTATCCGACAAAAACTTGGGAAAATTGTTCTTCTAAGAGAAAATCAACGTGTTTCAACAACCGTCTCGATTGGAATCGCTACTTTTCCTACACATGGAACCACTATAAATGAATTAATTAACCGAGCGGATGAAGCGCTATACGCAGCCAAAGAAAAGGGAAGAAATCAGATCGTACTCGCTTCACAAGAATAAAGTACTTAAAAACTATAAATGCAGCTTACAAAAATTTATTCATTGAGTGAGATGCTATTGAGTGCACTTCGCAGCAATGTGGCATGCTGTGCGCGTTCTTCGGGCGGCATGGGCGCGCGTTGTGGAATGGTATTGTAAAAATTGTCATTTTGAAAGCGTGGGGTGACGTGGACGTGGTAGTGCCAGACGTCCTGATTACCGGCCGGTTCATTATGCTGGCGGGTGGAGACGCCGTCACAGGTGTAGACAGTTTTCATGGCCAGCGCCAGACGTTTGGCGGCGCGCTGAATCTCCTGGGCGTAACGGATGGGGAGATCAAAAATGTTTTCGTAATGCTGGTTGGGGATGACGATCGTGTTACCCGGATTATTAGGCCACTGGTGCGAACCGATGAAGGCGGTTACAGTGTCATCGTGATGGACAATATCACTTTGATTGGAATAGGTATGGTCATTTTTTATGCCTTGCAGCAGCAAACAGAACGGGCAGATGTAGTTTTCGGGGGCGTGATTATGCAAGGTGAAACATTCTCCTTTATTGTTGTGGAGGTTTTCTTATTTTACACTACCCGATGGGGATTGGTATGGAAAGCGGTGTAATAACGCTCTTTCCAATCCTTCAATGAAACGACGCCCCGCAGCGGAAGAATACCAATGGCGTCTTCAACGACAATGAGCACCGGAGGCATTAATTTTGATTAATGGACGTTGCTTGGCTTATTATTGTTGGAATACGTCAGGACAATAAACCATAGACGATTTTGCTTGAACATTAGCGCAATAAATGCTATTCTTAAATGTAGTTTAAAAATGAATATGATGTAAAGGAGCGTGCCAGATGGCTAAAGGAAGAGATAAAGGCAAAAGCAAGGATAAAGAAAAGAAAAAGAAGAAGAAAGAAGTAAAGAAAGAATCATAGTAAATTGAATTCGATACCTCGATTTCACTCAAAAGAGACCCCAGGAAAACGTATACCTTGGGGTCTCTTTTTTAGCTTAAAAGTTAATTAAAGAACAGACTGCCATTTAATAATATTGCATATGCATTGCGCTACGCAAATCATTTAAAGTCCGGTTGGCTATTTCATTGGCTTTTAAATTGCCATCCCGCAAGACTTCCCACACAATTGCTTTATCCTCTGCAAATTTATTTCTGCGTTCACGGATTGGGCGGAAATATTCATTAACGACTTCCGTTAAATTCTTTTTGAGCAAAGAGGATCCTTGAGAACCGATTTTCGCTGCGATGACCTCAGGGGTTTTCCCGGTACATAAAGCGTATAACCGTAACAAATTGGCTACTTCGGGACGATTAATTGGGTCGTAGTTGATATTAATTTCAGAATCGGTTTTTGCTCTTTTGATCAACTGCGCTGTTTCATCAGATGTCATCTTGAGCGAAATGGCATTGTTTAAGCTTTTGCCCATTTTGCGGCCGTCAGTTCCCAGTAATAATGGCGCTTCACTTAATAGCAGTTCCGGTTCCGGGAAGAATTTTTCGCCATCAAAATACAAATTATTCATCCGGCGGGCAATTAACCGCGTAATTTCAACATGTGGCAATTGATCTTTTCCGCCCGGCACCACATTGCCCCTGCAATACAAAATATCGGCAGCCTGATGAACCGGGTATGTCATCATCAATCCACTGACCGATTTCGCGCCGGAAAGAGCGATCTCTTCTTTTACGGTAGGGTTGCGCTGCAATTCACCCATGGATACAACACTCAAAAAAGGCAGTAGCAGTTGATTAAGCGCAGGAACCATACTGTGGCAAAAGATAGTCGATTTTTCGGGTTGAATACCGACTGCCAGATAATCCAGGATGATATCGTAGATGCTTTGCTTCAGTTTTTCGGTTGAGTTGCGATCAGTAATGGCCTGGTAATCGGCCAGTATCAGGAATAAATCCACCCCCCAATTTTGCAATGTTACACGGCTCTTTAATGACCCAAAGTAGTGGCCAATATGCAGTGCGCCGGTGGTGCGTTCACCGGTCAGGATTCTGAATTTGGAAGATTGGTTTTTGAGCTCCTCCCACAGAAACGGACTTCGAGCGATACATTTTTTTAACGATTCGGTTTCATCACCTAAAGTTGAATCAAAAGGTTCAGACATAGCGCGTTTTCTCTCAGTGAAAATGGTTTAAAGGCTGAAATGTATAGTACCCGATATTTGATACTTTCGCCAGATTTAGGATATTGGTTGCAAAAATTGTTCTGGTTTGGGCAACTTGATTGATCCTTTATGTAACCCATGGAAAAGTATATGTGGATCGCGGCTTTGTTTAAGGCGCTGGGGCGTATTCTTCGAGCAGTTGTTCCACCTCGGCTGCTTTTTGGGTAATTTCCGGGCTTTCAAAATGCCTGATTTCGAACAGGTGAGAAAGTTGGGTGTATACCACAGGCAGTTCCAGAATCTCCTCGAGTTGTTCTCGAATCCATTTGTTATAAGCAATCGGGTAGGTACGCCGTGCAATAAATAAGGCCTGCAGGAACTCCTGGTAGGCATTGTAAAGACGGTCAAAGGATTGGAAGTAAAGACCGCGTTCGATATACAAAGGGATGTGATGCAGGTTGTTGAGGCAGTAATGCCGTACCATATTTAACCTCTGGTGGCGTAAATCTTCGTTGTAATAGGGCAGCCATTGTTGTTTTAATTGGGTAAGGTAGTCGCTGCCCTGCCACAAAGGCACACTGTAAGCCAGGAAGTTGCCGATACCCAATTCAAAGCCATCGGGGCCGGCTGCCTCATCCTGTTCAGTGGGGATAAAAACACCGTCTATAAAATCCGGATGCACAACCGAATACCTGCCTACCTGTTTCATAGCGGTAATAGCTGGGTCGGTTTCCTCAAACCGGGTCCATTCAGCTTCAATGGCGCTTAACTGCGGCTTGAGCAATTCCGGCCGGGCCAGCGCGATGATATCCAGGCAGCTATCCTGGGTGGCTTTGCCGCGCGCGCAGGAATTGACCAGTAATACAGCATCCAATTGAAAACTAGTGGTAAAGAATTTTACAATCGAGTCGGCGGCAGCCTGGTGCTCCATGGTTGGATACTGGGCTTGTATTAACATGGTATCTCCTTAAAAAACTATTTCCATGAGATGCGGACAACGCAACCATTGATCAATCCGGAATGAGGTTAAACCAAATTGATTGTATCTAAAGATCTCCGGAATACACAAAAGATATCGAATCTTTAGAACTGTTACACAGGATTAGAACCCGTACTTGAGTGCCAGTTCCTCCGTAAGCCAGGTTAAAATATTTTTTCCCCGCAGATGTTGGATAATCCGCTGCCAACTGCATTTTCGTAAAAGATCGGGGTTGTGTAAGGCATTCCGGATTTCCAGGTAAGAGTTGAACCCTTTGCCATTAACTTGAAAGGCGGGGTTACGTTCGTCATAGATCAGGAGAGCATGCCCATCAAAACGCGAAACGGTTCCATCGGGAGTAACCGCTGCCGCTAAAACATTGCGAACCAATTGGAAATTTTTATAGATCGGGCAGGGATCATAGTCCCGGTTTTTATCCCATTTAAAAAGATGGGATGCATAGCACCAGTATAAAACGCCTTTTTCAGACAACGAACAACGATCCACTCTATTCCACTGAAAAGAATACGTGCCATTGCAATTGCTATGTTCATAATTGGAAGTCCCTGGTTTCAATAGCGGACGGGAACAAGTTCCTATTTCCGCTTCTGTGAATTTGCATTCAATAGCGATGCGGTAATTCCCGGAAACAAAGCCATCCAGGCTGGTGGGACGGGGTTCACCCAGGTATTTCACTTTATATTCCATGAAAAAATTATCAGACGAAATTTTGGCCTTTCCAAATAAAGCGAGACCCTCATCGGTTTTCAGATCCGCTAAAGCCGGTAAAGCGCCGTAAACTGCCAGGTTGCCGAATACACTGAGGGCTAACACCTGCGAACTGTTCATACTGCGAAACCACATGTGTTTTTCCCCAGGGGGTATAAAAGGCAGCAATTGATCCTTCTCCTGCCGGGTTGCTGCAGGATGGAAAATGA
Source organism: Chloroflexi bacterium HGW-Chloroflexi-10 (assembly GCA_002840755.1). GTDB lineage: Bacteria > Chloroflexota > Anaerolineae > Anaerolineales > Anaerolineaceae > UBA6170. The sequence goes on from PHBZ01000034.1 coordinate 22,445, forward strand.
TATTGCGCCAGGCTTCAATTGGAAGAAAGACAGGGGGATTCCCCGCCTTTGCATAATGCGGATCAAAGTAATTTTGCCCATCAGCAAACCGTTTTTTTTGATATTCCCGATAGCGTTGATTTAAATCCGTTTTGTAATCTGTCATTATAGGTTGGCTCCGAGCATTGAATTGAGACGTTTGTTATTGTGCGACAGCAAAGAGACACTTGAGGTAAGCGCCTTCTTTAAAGCGGATGGGATGGTCCAGGGCGTGGGCTGTGCGTTCGAGTTCTTTCAGTGGACGCCCGGCATCCCTGGCGGCCTGGTGAATGGCGTTAAAAAAATGATCAGCGTCCACGCGGCTGGAACAGGATGCCTGCACTAGAGTGCCGCCGGGGCGCAGTACGCCCAGGCCGAGATGCGTAAGTTTGCGGTAGGCCGCCAGAGCAGTGGCAATCTGCGCCTGGTTCTGAGCAAACATGGGCGGGTCGAGAATAACCACATCGAAACGTTCTTGCCAGGTGTGCATCCGTACGAGGACATCAAAGGCGTCTTGCGCCACGGTTTCGTGCTGGGCGGCGGCCACATTGGGAATATGGTGGTTATGGGCCATGTTGCGTTCGGCGGCTTGCAGTGCCGGCGCGCTGAGATCCACACTGACCACGCGTTTTGCACCACCGCGAGCGGCATAGACTGAAAATCCGCCGCTGTAGGCAAAGACATTCAGTACAGTTTTTCCCTGCGAAAGTCTTTCAACGCGCGCGCGATTATCGCGCTGATCAAGAAAGAAACCGGTTTTCTGACCAAGGATGGGCTCAGCTTCAAAGGTGAGGCCGTTTTCCTGAAAGAGAAGCGGGCCATCCAGTGGTATTCCATCCAGGAGCTGGCCATCGCTCATCCCATACAGGTAATCGGGATGTTTTTGTATCGCACGGCTGAGGCGCAGGATCAGGCGTTCTGCGGGACATACCTGAGCAAGGGCGCTGCATACGTCGCGCAGGTGAATGACCCAGGCAGGAGAGTAGAGCTTGATGACCAGTGTATTAGCGTAGCGGTCAATCACCAGCCCAGGCAGGCCATCATTCTCGCCATGCACCAGGCGGTATCCGTTGGTGGAATTGGCGGGAGACAGATTGTCCAACGCACTGCGGATTTGCGCAGCGGATGTCAGTTTGTCATGGAACCACGCAGCGTCGATGGGGGCAGGCTGCCCTTGCTGGAGGATGCGCACGCGCAGAGGCGAGATGGGATCGTAGAAGCCAACTGCCAGAAAACGCCGCTTTTCGTCGAAGATAACAGCCAGATCGCCAGGCTGCCCGCTATGGCTCTGCTCGGTGATCGCCTGATCGAAGACCCAGGGGTGACCCTGGCGGATAGCGCGCTCTGCGGCCGGCGTCACGCGCAGCGCAATGCGCCGCTCTGCCGGGGATGGAATCTGCGCGAGGACGGATTGATAGGTTTGCATAGTTTCATTTTAACACGGGCGGGGTTTAATCGATCCATATAACCGATACAGAATGGAAAACAGGAAAATAAGAACCCATTTTGGTCTGCCTGATTTTTTTTACAAAAAATCCATATCCTTTTGGAGGCACGTACTTTCTTGCACCCGAATTCACATTATAATTATCTTTCTGCTGCTCAAAGAGGGAATTTTTGCCATAAAATAGTGTCTATATTGGATGCAGATATTTTTTCAGATAGATACACAGGCGGAATGTTTCCATCAGATATGCAGAACCATTCAGCGCAACAAAAGGACCATATGGAAAGTTTTACCAAAGCTGTCTTTAGCAAAGAAATGATCGAAACCTTAGCCAGAAAGCAATTTGGCAACAGTGTCAGCGTGCAAAACATTGAAGAATTGACGGCTGGCTGGTTTAACACAGTTTATTGGATTCGCTACGCAACCGCATTGCCGGATATGGTCATCCGCATTGCGCCACATCCGCAGCAGCCAGTTTTATCGTATGAAAAAAATTTGATGAGCCGGGAACTGGAAATTTTACACATGCTGCAGGCCTATCCGAATATCCCCATGCCTAAATTATTAGGCTATGATACCAGCCGCAGCTTGTTGGAACATGATTATATGTTTTTAGAGAAATTCAATGGTGTTATGCTGCAAGATGTAAAAGATAATCTCTCTCCCCAAAATCTGCAGGAAATCGAATATGAAGTCGGACACATGGTAAAACGGATGGCCAACATTGAGGGTCCACATTTTGGCTACATTACCGGTGGTTTGGGTGCCGGTTCTGCAACCTGGCGTGAGGCATTTACGCAAATAATTGAAGCGTTAATTCAAGATGGGGAAGCTTTAGAGGTGGAAGCACCGCTGCCATGGGACGAATTGCGCGCGTTGCTGGCTCCGTTGATGTATGTTATGGATGAAATAACCCGTCCCGGATTTTTACATTGGGATTTATGGGCTGGTAATATTTTTGTCAAGCCGATTAATGGGCGCTACGTTGTGGAAGGTTTTATCGATTGGGAACGCGGCTTGTGGGGCGACCCGGATATGGAACAGGCCGTTTGCTGCCGAAATTATGGCCCAGCATTTTACGAGGGTTATGGGAAGAAATTAGCTGAACAGGGACCGGAAGCAGTGCGCCTTAGTTTATACCGGCTGTATTTGTGGTTGATTATGTTAATCGAGGTTAAAGTCCGCTTTGAAGATCCCATGCATTTACCCTGGGTACGTGAGCGTCTGGCAGAAGAGCTTGCCTATTTACAAAGTCCGAGGAATTTCGCTTAAATCTGATGTATTCTCTGTTACTCTACAACTGATCGATGCAAATTTGTTTTCAAAAATGTGGTGTTCAACTAATCTACCCGCCTGGCACCACGGTTCCGGCAGCGAGGAAGAAGAAGATAACCACGTCCTGCAGGAAATGAATCCACCATGTCCAGCAAAAGCCGCGCGTTTCGAGCATGGCTTTGGTAAGTATCCACCCCATGAATCCAGCCAGGAGAATACCCAGCCAGCCGTAGGGGACGCCGTAGAAGTGGGCAATGCCGAAGAAGGCTGCGCTGATTCCCCAGGTGTGCAGTTTGCCGATGACGGATTCGAGCGGAGCCAGGACAGCAGAGCGGTAAAGCACCTCTTCATTGAAGGCGTTCATCGCGGCCATGAGCAAAATAGCGGGCAGCAGATAGAGGGTCTGCGTCATGATGTTGGTTGGGGTGCGGCTGGTGAACCACAATACCAGGCCGACGCCGGCGGAGAGGTAGATGGAATATTGCCCACCGAAGCGTATCCACGATTCGGGTTTGGGGAAGCCCAGCCATTTCACCGGGGTGATCGGTGCGTTTAATTTTCCGGGGACGAGAAACATGGATTTGAAACGAAAGCCAAGCAGGAAGAGGACGGCAATCATAGCCAGTGAGACGGCCAGTTTGCCAAATTGTTCGGGCTGCATACTGGAGATAAAGCTGCCATTGCCAAGCAGTTTGGTGAGAAAGGGAATCTCGTAATTAAAGCGATTGAGTAACGCTGGCGCGGCAAGCAGGGTAAAAAGCACCACGCTGAATGCCCGCATCGTTCGGATGATTTTGAGCAGGAAAGTTAGGGCAAAGAATACAGCCAGGATGATCAGCCGGACAGGAAAAAGCCAGCCAGGGACGCCGCCGAAAAATTCACGGCAGATGATATCGGGCAGAAGGCTGGCAAGCAGCATGAGCGCCCAGGCGGTAAGAGTGAGGGTACGTTGGCTGGTGAAGGTTGGTGTGGTCATGGCTGGCTCCGGTTTTGTAAAGAGATACTAAAAACGATTACCAGTTTATTGTAAATGTGATGGTGCCTCAGGAGCCTATCCAAAAGGATAAAGGTTTGGTGTCTGATGACCAGAAAACTCTTAACTATGAAACAATACAAAGAAAGTTAAGGGAGAATTAATTTCGTCAAGGCGTTGATTAACCAATTTTTGTATTTTTCAATTGTCCAGTTGCGGTCTTTTACCAGCAGGGTATACATTTCGCCACTGGTGAGCGCCCACACCGTTTCGGCTGCATCGTGCGGGGAAAGCCCTTTTTGAATAGGACCATTGGCTAGAAGGGCATTGATAAAGATTTCAAGGCGCATGGCTCGTTCAGCCAGTATGTTTTGCAGCATTTCAGCAATATCCGGTTCGGTCTTTGATGCTGAGCGCATGACTTCGAAAAGTGGGGCGACGCGGCTCATGATGACTGCCATGTCTATTACGAAGAGGTGGATCTGGCGATGTTGGTCCTGGTTCTGTTTTACCGCCAGGGCACCCTCACGCTGCCAGACAGGGATAGGTTGATCATCACCAACGAGAGATACATTGATCAACTCGGCGAGTAAAGCACGTTTGTTGCCAAATGCAGCGTAGACGGTTTCTACGGCTACTCCGGCTGCCAGTGCAATGGATTCGAGGGTGGCGCCTGTATAGCCGCGATCAATGAACAAAACCCGGGCCGCTTCGATGATCTGCAGACGGGTTAACCGCGCCTGTTCTTTGCGGCGGGTTGAGTTATAGGATCGTTTTTTAACAGGTTTGGTTTCCATAATATCTTGACAATTATAATCTAATTTGTTATATTAAATACAGTTTTACTGTATTTAATATATTGTTGCTTTAGTATAAAAAAAGAGGTAGTGTATGTCAACAGAAGAATATGATATGAATACAAAAGATCATCCCCAATTGGTTGTTAACCCGTTTATCATCTATATTGGGATCGGTTTGGCCGCAGTTTTATTGCAGTCGGTCGTGCCACTGCCATTTTTCCCCTCTACAGCGTCGAAAATTATTGGGATTACCATGTTGATCATCAATATGTTAATTGGTATACCTGCGGTTTGGGGAATGTTAAAGGCAAATACATCACCCAACCCAAGAAAGTCTTCAACAACCCTGATCTTTTCCGGGCCTTACCGGTTTTCACGCAATCCTATGTATATCGGACTGACATTGATATATACAGGGATTTTGAGCGGCTTTCAAATTACCTGGGGAATCGTCTTTCTGCCGCTGGTTATCTGGTTGATCTCGGTTTGGGTAATAGACCCGGAGGAAAAGTATCTCTCCACAAAATTTGGGGACCATTACCAGCAATATACAAAAACCGTTCGCCGCTGGATTTAACAGTAAACAATTTAAATTCTAAAAAGGAGTATCAAATGCCTGTGGAAATGAACCAACAAATAGCTCGGAGGATTATTGAAGAAGGATTGAGCGCGCATAACCTCAGTTTGATTGATGAATACTTTGACCCCAATTACATTGAGAATCAGTTTGGGTTGAAACCAACCATCGCCGGAATGAAGGAAGATTTTGAATTTCTTTATCATGCTTTTCCGGATTATCATCTGGAGATTAATGATATGGTCACCGAAGGAGATAAGGTTTGGTTACGGATGACTTGCACCGGGACAAATAGTGGTGGATTTATGGGTCAGCCGAATGGCAAATCATTTAAAGTTACTGTATTGGATACGCTGCGGTTCAAAAATGGACGAGTAGTGGAGCATTGGGGCGTACCTGACCGGTTTCACTTGCTGGTGCAGCTTGGTATGCTGCCTACTTGATTGACTTCTGTAAGTCCGGGGACTTTGCCTGGCAGGCAAAGTCCCCGGTTGATGTAACCTGGACCGAAGAAGCAGATTGACGAAAGAGTATTTCCTACGGTGGATTACAGGGATTCTATTACCAGGAAAAATCCAAAACAAACTGACGTTCGAAATGAAATATACCTGTCAGGGTATAGCTCTGTAAATCTGAACCCTATTTAAATTCTCCATTCACCAACGGGATCACATTAATCAGCGGCTCTTCATAGGGATGCACACGGCGAACGGCGGCGACGGCTTGCGCGATATGCTGTGCGGAACAGTTGACTTCCAGCTTACATTCGCTGCTCTGGCTGATCTGGCCGACTTCACCCAGGTAGGGCTGTGCACCGGGTAGCGGACGCCAGGTGCCGTTAACCGTGCTCCAGGCGAAACAGTGATCGTAATTGCCAATCACGCCAGCGCCGGCCTGGTGCAGGGCTTCCATGATGGCAGGCAGGGCTTCTTCGGGAAGGAAGATTTCCAGTTTGTACGTTGTTAAGTTTTGCATGCTCTATTTTCCTTAAACAATCCTGTTCGAATACATTTATTCGGTTACATAGAAAGAAGTAATCGCTTCCAGCAGGATCTGGCGGTCGACCAGACCGAGGGGTTTGCCATAACCATCGACAACCACCAACCATTTGCGTGATTCTGCTAGCATTTTTTTGACGGCATCCGCTACAGGTAAATCTGGCGCGGCTGTTAATGGGCCGGGTGACATTAGGTCAAAGGCGTTTTCTTTCCCGGTAGGCGCTTTGCCAATCCGGCGGAGGGCCTCCTGAATACTGCGCCGTTTGGCGGGTTGCACGCGGCTGACCACATCCGAGTCGCTGATCAGACCAATGGCTTTGCCATTCGCATCAACTACGATCAGGCGGTTCGAAGCGGTTTTTGTAAATTTTTCAATGATGGTGGCCAGGTCATCATCCTGATTAACCATCGGAATTTCACTGCTCATCACATCCGCAATCGTGCGCGCCGCTCCGGATGGTATGGGAGTGCCTGGTTCACTATGCGGGGCGTTGGCTACCTGGTGCAAAATATCCAGCCGAGAAAGGACCCCTACTAGTTTTCCGTCGTGGTCGACAACGGGTAAACGCTTCAAACCGGATTTAACCATGCGTGCCGTGGCAACTCCCAGGGATTCTTCCGCTAAAATGGTGGTCACCGGGTGGCTCATCACATCGGTCACTTTCAGTGGTGAGGTTTCTAACGCGTGTATTTCCTGGTTCAACTCAGTCGCATCCAGGCGAATGGCAACCGAGAGACGCTGCTGAATACCGGCGCGTTCCAACAGGTCCTCATCGGTCAGGATTCCAACTACCTTTTGGTTGGAATCGACGACCGGCATAGCCTTCAGTGTATTTTCCAGCATTTGTTTCCAGGCCAGGTGGACTGGCATTTCGGGGCTGAGCGTGACCACCGGGTGGGTCATGACCTCGCTAACCAGCCGGTCTGCCGGGAGTGGGTGTAGAAAGCGCTGGGAATACTTCACAATTTTTACGTCTTCAAGGGTGATCAATCCTTCGCGCACCATTGGGTACACAATATTGAGAACGGCAGCGATCTTGTCAGCTGTATCGATCACCTCAATCACCACCGGTAAATCGTAGGAAAGCACTTCAATATTGGATGAACGAATCCGCGAATGTGCACCGAACCCGGCTATACCGCGGAACACGGTTGCGCCGGCCAGGCCCTGCGCACGGAATGTCTCCAGTAAGCAGGCATCCAGTGACTTGCCGCGCCAGCGGTCACTTTCACCAATATAGATGCGTAAACACTGCGCTTTTTTCTCCAAAGAAAGATCAGGCATAGCTGCCTCCTTTCAGTTAATTTTATTATAGTGATTTTCCCAGGTAAACTCCAATAGCAACTGCGAGAATACCTAAAACGGCGCTGCCGAACAGGTTGAATAAACCGGGGAGCCATTGTCCTTTCTCTATCAGGACCAGGCTTTCGTAGGTATAGGTGGAAAAAGTAGTGTAAGCACCCAGAAAACCGACCGATAATAACAGTCGCCAGCGTGGGTCCAATTGCAGCCGGTTGGCAGCCAGGGTAAGAAAAAAACCCAGCAGCAGGCTGCCGCTCAGATTGATAAGCAGTGTACCAATAGGGAATGTGGTTCCCCATTTCTGGGCGGCCCAAGTGCCAAACCAGTAGCGTGCGTTTGCGCCAAGAATAGCACCGGCAGAGATCAGTAAAAATTTTTCCATAAGCATCTGCTCACAATCTGTACCTGTATATGTTGATGCAATGACCTAATAAAAAACCTCTGTTTTTGACAATTGTCAATCACAGAGGCCATCAGCACAACGGCGGTTTGAGAAATCTCCAGCGAGCCTCATCGCTGGTTCGATTATACCTTAAGGGTATTGCATACTCAAATCGCGTATAATTATTAAAGCAAATAAGGAATCGAGGATAGCATGGCAGATTTTTCATCCCATCCCATTTTTCTGTTTTCAACGGAAGATTTGCCACCCGTTTTACGAGGGATGGCAAACGAAGCGCTTCCCGCAGAACAAACCTGCCAGGGGATTATGCTTGTCCCAGCGGATGTCTATCCGCGCAGTTTGAGCCGCCGGGTAAATCCGCAGCAGGCATTAATCTTTACAGAAGCGGGAGTGCTGCAGGTTGCCGGGCCGGGCAAGAAAGGCCAGCCGGCGAAAACGCAGTGGATCCCAGTTGATCAGATTCTAAAACTCAGGTTGAGCATGATCCTGTTATATGGGCGAGTGGAAATTTGGGGTGTGCTGCGGTCCAATGGACAGGTGGTTAAAATCGATCTGGAGTACAACACGGTCGGCCAACCGCTGCTGAAGCCAATGCTGCATGCTCTGATTCGTAAGTCCTGGAATGAAAAAGGGAATCTTGCAAAAACACACCCGGTTGATGAAACTTACTCCAATTTTGTGAATCAATCTTTCAGTTTTTATAATGCTTTAAACAGCGTGGCTTTACAGCTGGATGAAAGAGTGCTGGGGATTGTTTACCAACCGGAAATCACTGAACCTTATTTAAAATTTTTCCGACGGGCCATATTTCCACAGAGTGTGGTGGTGATGACTGACCGGCAATTGATCCTCTTGCAGGAAGATGTGAGTTTCAAACCCCACCATGAATGGATTTTTACTTTCTGTGCCTGGCATTGGATTGAAGACATCCAACAAAACGACTGCCAGAATTGGCAGCAATTAACCATTAGCCTTTCGTCATCTTCAGCGCGAGAAAACATAGTCTTCGTTATGGAAGCGAATAATGCTGAAAAACTGAACGCGCTCTGGCAGGCGGTTAGGGGTAAGGGTGAAACAACTTTGGTTACAGCGGAATGGGTCTAACCGGCGTTAATCTTCTTTACGTCGGGCTTTCTTTTCCTTCCAGGCGGTGATGGCATCTGAAAGGCTCTTTCCCGGGTTGGTTTTGAAGAAATCGCGAATAAAGCGGTTGTATTCAAATTGGTTGTCTATGATGGTTTCCGCTTTTGGCATTTGCTGGGTGGTGTACCAGCACGTGATCATATCATCCAGTGTCTTCCCAATGTCTTTTTTGACAAAATCGCGCATGGCGGCGTCAAAGTGAAATTTCGGTCCTATTTCCCGTTCCAGAAAAGCGCGTAAAGGCTCACTGCAGCGCCAGTTGGCGCCGATCACGCTTTCACGGCTGAAGTGGACCGGCATTTTTCCGCTGGGGGTTTTGGAGCGGAAACTTACAGGTTTCTCAGGTAGTTTGCCGCGGGTTAGAAATCCGCTTATCCGCGCAGCCAACACTTCCTTGGACCCGCCGGTTGGCAAACCCTGTTGGCGGCAGAATGCAATCAGCTCTTCTTTAAGCCAGTAGAAATCCTGGAAATCGACCAGCAAAATGTCTGGTGTCAGTTCGGGTCGTTTCATCTCAATAGTCCTGTCAGTAGTGTCAATCGTCTGGGCCAGCAAATCGGTGAAGTGATTTTAACCTAAAACCTGGTTCATTTGGAAATTAGCTGCGTTTTCATTAAAAAAACCGGCAGAGAAAAACGATCTCATGCCGGATTATGAATTGGGTTAAAAAATAAATAATTAAATTGCCCGCATACGGTTATTACGCGGATTGTGTTCCACTTCTGCCAGCCCAAGGGCTTCCATGAGGGGTGGAATATACATGCCAAAGCGGCCGCGCAGCCCCTTTTTCAGGCCATACCAGCCTCCAACCGGGTTATCCGCGGAGCGTCCCCAGGCTTCGATGGTATTTTCCTTTGCCGGTTTTTGTTCATCCGCGCTGCCCAGTTCCATCCAGTCACCGTGGGCTTTGAGCATGTCATGCAGATCATTGAGGCAGCGGTAGTCGTAATACAACACGGTGCTGCCAACCGTACACACCAACACTTCTTTTTCGTCTTTTACTTCACGGTGCATGGTGTATTCTGAAGTAAGCGGCGGTGTTTTAAGCTGCCAGGGATTTTCTTTCGTACCCGTTTCCAAGGTCATGGTTTATCTCCTGTTTCCATTGTCTCAAAGGTTTCGTAAATAGTAATTTCACCTTTGCCATCAAGTGGGGGCAGCCACTGGCCAGTTCGGCATCATCCAGCGAACCTCCCGTTGGTGGAATAATAAAATTATAACAAAATTTATCTTTATTGTAATTGTTCTGGCGGACTATTTATTTTAGTCATGCAGGTATTTCTGCGAAATTACATTTTTATGTGATGGCATGCGTTATTAATTGGATGCATTCCAGCGCAGATCATAACTCCCGGCAGCGTCTGTAAACTTGATTTTCATGGTCCAGATCCCCACAATGGGCTCAAAGCGTTTGTTGATCTTTATATTTTTTCGGCCGGCTTCGATTGTATAACGGACCTCGCCATCAGGATCAATGATTTCGAGGGACAGATTTCCCTGATTAAGATGGATTTTTCCCTTGAGGGTCATACTGGTCATTTCATCTTTGACTTCGAGGGTTTGTTCAATGGTTTCCGTTTTGCGCTCAAAGGTGGAGGAATTAACACTGCTGGCGCTGCTGCTGCCAAATTCAAGATTGGAGGAAAGCTGGCAGGCCAGACCGGCTAACAATAGAACCAGGATAGCAATGAAGACTGCAATTCTTTTGTTCATGGAATATTCCTTTCTAACAAAATATACGGATTTTCTGATGTGGGGGTTGCATTAAAAGACCTCCATCACCGGTATTGATGATGGAGGTTACATAGGAAAGCTGCTGAAAATTGCAGCGATGGATAAATCTAAATCATTTCGTAAGCTGTTTCACCATGTAAGGCTTCATCCAATCCGTTTTCTTCATCCTGGTTGGAAACTTTTACCGGTGTAACTTTATTGATCAGCCAGAGCATGCCGTAAGAAATGCCGAAAGCATAAACGGATGTACCAACGACAGCAGCAATTTCCTTAAGGAAAAAGGTAACATTCCCAAGCAGGAGACCATTGGTTCCGGCAGCATTGACAGAAATATCGGCAAATACACCCAGGAGGATGATGCCAATAAAACCACCTACACCATGCACACCCCACACATCCAATGCGTCATCCAGTTTTAATTTATTTTTTAGACTGACAGCAAAATAGCAAACTGTACCGGCAACAATGCCAATGATGGCCGCGCTGGTGGGCGTTACAAACCCGGCTGCTGGGGTAATCGTCGCCAAACCGGCTACCGCACCGGTAAGCAGGCCAATGAACTTTGGTTTTTTCTCAATAAACCAGGCGATAAGCAGCCAGACAATTCCGGCGAATGAAGCGGCGATATCGGTATTTAAGAAAGCCATTGCGGTAACTGTATCTACTTTTAACTCACTGCCGGCATTGAACCCGTACCAACCGAACCACAACAGCCCGGTTCCCAGTGCAACCAGGGGAATACTGTGCGGGCCTTTATCCGGGAAGATCCGTTTTCCCAGAAAAATGACGGAAGCCAGTGCGGCCATACCGGCAATATTATGCACTGCAATCCCACCGGCAAAATCCAGAACGCCCCATTGTTGCAATAATCCACCGCCCCAGACCATGTGAACCATCGGAAAATAGACCAGCAGCAGCCAGGCTGTGATAAAAATCAGGTAAGCGCCAAAGCGTACCCGGTTGGTAAACGCACCGGTGATTAATGCGGGGGTAATAATTGCGAACATCATTTGATAGGCAACAAAAACATATGTAGGAATCCCGGCGTTGGCAATCAGGCTATTAACATCAATTCCATTTAAGAATGCTTGATCAAGATTGCCAATGATGCCGCCGATATCACCGCTGAAGCACAGCGAGTAACCCACCACAAACCATAAAATGGTGGTAAGGCCCATGGAAACAAAACTTTGAATCATGATGGTTAAGACATTTTTACGGCCAACCAGACCACCATAGAAAAACGCCAGGCCTGGGGTCATTAACATCACCAGGCTGGTTGCAACCAGCATAAATGCGGTATTGCCAGTATCTAACATAATCAATTGTCCTCCCGATTTGAATTAGGAATGGGTAAGATGGGTGGAGTGTTCGTTTATAGAAAGGCTCCACGGTTGATTATAGAGAAACAGGCAGGGGCTAGTATTGCAATATGATTGCAGTTGTATTACAACCCCAAAATGTAATTTTTAATAGGTAGCATCCAGCGAAAAAACATAACCGCAGCCGCGAATGGTACGAAGTATCTGTGGCTTTTCTGGATCGAGTTCTATTTTCCGTCGGATGCGCAGAATATGCGGCCGTACCATGCTTTCGGCTTCTTTCTCGCTGAGATTGGGGTAACCCAATACATTTTGTGCAATTTCGCGGCAGGTGACGACCTTGCCAATATGCTCATTAAGATATTGCAGGATATGGGTTTGGTCCTGGGTGAGGCTGACCCTGCGTTCCTGTTCACCGGTCCTGAGGATGATCTGGCGCCGGTCCTGATCAATTTGCAGCGTTTGAGTTGTTATAGGGTTGCTGAGGAGCTCTGTTTTTTGTAATTCATCCAGTGACTGCTGCATAAATGAAATCAACTGGTTGCGCTGTACACGCGGTGAATGCTGTTTTAATGCACGTTGGATGGCGTTTTCCAGGTCATTTATGCTTTGAGGTTTAAGTAAATAATCGGCAGCCCCGGATTTCACCGCTGTAATGGCGCTATCCAGGGAAGCATGCGCTGTGAGAATGATCACACTCAGATGCGGGTGGAGTTGCCTGGCTGCATTCATCACCTGAACACCGTCCATCTCCGGCATGCGTAAATCCAATAAAAGCAGGTCATATTTTTCCTGGCTCAGAAGCTGCAGGGCTTCCTTGCCATTGGCGGCCCCCTGGCAGGTATAGCCTTTCAGTTGAAATGCGCGCACCAGAGCAATGCGCGTATGTTCTTCGTCATCGGCGATTAAAAGACGATATTGAGATGGGTTCATTGCTCCTCCGCTGCCGGTAAAGAAATAATAAATGTGGAACCCTGTCCTGGTTGGCTTTGAACGCTGATCAGGCCGCCATATTGCTGGATGATGTTCTGACTGACCGAAAGCCCCAATCCTGTACCGTTCGTTTTGGTGGTATAAAACGGTTCAAAAATCCATTCGATATCCTCTGGCAGAATACCATCACCACTGTCCTGAAATAAAATTTCAACCTGCTGGTGGTGAACCTGCACTCTGATGGTCAGAATTCCACCTTGCGGCATGTGTTCAGCCGCATTAATGATCAGGTTCAGGCAAACCTGCTCTAATTGGTCGGGGGAAATCACTATTAATGGAAGATCTGGCTGCAAGTTCAGACTGATTTCTATTTTTGATGAACTCAGTTTTTTGTGAACCAGTTGAATAGCATGGTTAAGCACCGGCTCCAATGAAACCATTTGGGATTTAACGGGTTGAGGGCGGGCATATTCCAGAATGGAATTAACAGTGCGGATTAACCGTTCGGTTTCTGTCCGCACCATGTGTATATGATGCTTACGCTCTGCGTCTTCCAGTGGAAAATCGCTGAGTAGTTCAATGTTACTGTACATGGCTTGCAATGGGTTGTTAATTTCGTGGGCCAATGAAGCGGTAAGCCGGCCCATAGCCGCCATGCGTTCTGCGCGCAGTACGGAGAGTTCAGCGTTTTTTCGGTCGGTAATATCACGGTTGCTCACCCGGCGGCCGGCTGGCTGTTTGTGGCTGTCAAATACTGGTTGGCAGGCATGCCCAATCCAACGCTCCTCGCCATTTACTGTCAGAATGCGAAAATCCAACGTTGCGGGCTGCGAGGTGTTTTCTTCTTCCATAAAATGTTGATTGGCCCGCTCGCGATCATCGGGGTGAATGATGTCAAGTAAGAGCGTGGAATTTTGCATGAATTCAGCGGCGGCCCGGCCGGTAATGCGTTTACAGGATGGCGAATTGTAGATCAGGTTACGTTGCTGATCCTGCCAGTATTCCCAATCGTAGGTAAAATCTGCCACGGTTCGAAAGCGCTCTTTTTCCTGTAATAACGATTGTTCGCTTTGCTGATAACGCGCAACTGCCTGCTCGGTTTGGCGGGCCTGCAATAAGAGACGGATGCGCTGACGCAGCACCAGTGGGTGGATTGGCCGGGTGAGGATGTCGCTGATTCCCAGTTGAAAACCGGGTTCGATATATTCGATACCGTATTTATCAATTATCAAAAGAACGGGGATACCCAAATCCTTCACTGTTGAAACCAGTTGTTCCAGTGCGGCAAGCGCTTCCAGTGAGGCGTAAGGAAACCACAGAATGGATAAATCCGCTATCGCCAGTTGGCTCAATCGGTTTGGGACCTCCTCAAAGAGCAGCGTTTCAAAACGATATCCTTCCGGCAAAAGTGCTTTGATCAGACGATCTGCATAACGGGTATCATCTACCAATAGCAGCAAACGAGCGGGACCGGTTTGATTGAATGTTTCCATAGTTCCAATTATACAGGGGGAGAGGAAGTCTTTTACACGATTGATTCATAAATTATGACATGACAGTGCTCGAGACTATATGAAATGTTGTTTATTATTTCAGATAAATTAGAATGTAATTATCCGTTTTTCCCAAATGAGGTCAACATGAATAAAAAACTCTTATTTCTTGCCTTGCTGGTAATGGTGCTTGGTTCGGCTTGCGCGCTGCCGACCATATTATCCGGACCTGGTTCAAATAATTCGGCAGATGTGGCAAATATCCTTAAGATATCCAGCGACCCGATTCGGGTTTCTCCGGTATTGGATAACGCCCTCCAGATGGAGGCGATCATCCCGGTGGAGGGCGGCTCGTTGAGTGTGGTGGCTGCGGACGGCACTCAATTCCGGCTGGATATTTCTGCCGGTGCGCTGGTGGAAGAAACACTGGTACGCATGATCCCATTAAGCGGGGTTGAGGATATGCCGTTTGGCAGCCAACCTTTGGCCGTACAATTGGAGCCGGATGGATTACAACTCTACAATTTTGCTACACTTACTATCACCCCGGTTCAGGAAATTCCAGTGGATCAACAGCTCTTTTTTGGGTACCAGGGTGCCGGAGAAAATTTTGCGCTGGTGCCGCCAATTGCCAGCAGCCAGGAGATCAAACTGGTTTTGCCGCATTTCAGCGGCTATGGGGTGACCAAAGGATTTCTGGCAGATGTCGAGCCAGTGCGTGCACGCATTGGGGGCGATGCCGAAACGCGAATCCAGAGCGCGGTGGCCGAACAACTAAGCAGATCACGCCAAAAACAATTACTGGGGATAGAAGACGACCAACCGGTTGATTTTGAGGCTGTTTTTAAACAGTACGAAGAACAGGTGCTGAAACCACGGATTGCCGCCGCCGGGGAAAGTTGTGCTGCCGGGCGCTTGGCGATTCAGACTTTATTAGGCATGCAGCGTCAACGCCAGTTATTAGGGTTTGCGGAAGAAAATCCGGGGATGGATACCCTTACTGGTGGATTGATGGATACAGTGGCAGAAGTTTGTATGAAAGAAGAGTACGAAATGTGCCGGGATGACCATATAATCCAGCGCATCATCCCGGCTTGGTTGGGGATAGAACGCCAATACCAACTGCTGGGAGTGAGCGATGGCAATACAACATCTCCGGTGTTGGAAAAAGTCAGAGATTATGTGCGTAAATGCCTTACTTTTGAGCTGCGTTTTTCATCACAGGCCTCCTTTGATGATGGCGGGGGCGGGGGGTATGACTCCAACGTTGAATCGAAGATAAAATTACAGTTCAATCCCAACGAAATAAAAATACAGGGGCAGGCGCCTTTGGTGAATACTGCCTTTGAATTCAAAACGGAAGGCTGCAGTGTTACCAGCAATCGCGGCGGCAGTACCTTCGAAGCGATGGACTTCTCCTTTACGCCGGGTAATGATCCGCTTGGGAATGTACAGGATTTTCGCTTGTTGTATTATCCCGGTAATACAACAGAGAGTTTTACCGTGGCCTGCCCGGATCAACCGTCTTATACCTCTCCGCCATCACCTTTATGGACCGGAATCTACCTGGTTATTCATGAATTTGAAATGAATGAGACAGAAGGTGGATTTTTGATGACGGATTGGGAAGTAACCGGTGGTGAATATTATGCCAGGAAAGAATGGGTACTGGAAGATGCGGCCAACAGTCTGGTGGAAGCCGGTACTTTTAAGCTTTATCATATAGCTGAATAAATAAAGCGTAGATACATTTATATCAAAATACGTGTTCCGCGCAAGGTTGGGCAAACCTGTCCTGTGTGGTTCAATTCTGTTATGAAAATAGGTACAATGAGATTGTATTTTTTAGCACAAACAACAGAATGGTTCTGAAAGGGTTCACTATGAATGAAAAATTACCACCGCTGGTCTCCGGCGGTTTACCGGTGTTGGGGCATGCCCTGGAAATGATGCGCGGCCGTGAGGATCTATTTCGACGCGGTTACGCCCAGCATGGCGATATTTTTACCATCAAGCTGGGTCCGCAGTATGCGGTAGTGGTCAGCGGAGCCGAATACAATAAACAGGTTTACACCCAAACCGACAAAAGCCTGAACATGCAGGAGGCATACACCTTTCTGAAGGCTTCGATTGGTGAAGTATTGTTTACCGCCAACAAAGAGACCTATACCAACCAACGCCCGGTTTTGCAGGAAGTGTTCCGCAGGGAGCGCATGGCGGCCTATATCCAGGCGATGAATATCGAGGTGCAGCGCTGGCTGGATGGGTTGGGGAACTCCGGAGAAATGGACATAACTGCAGAAATGCTGCGTCTTACCCAGTTCGTAGCGGGGAGAGCATTGATCGGTGCGGAGTATGAAAAGGAATTGGGGGCTGGTTTCTGGGCGCAGTACGCAGATATCAGCCGCTCATTGGATCCATTGCTGCCGCCGCATTGGCCGCTGCCCAAATTCAAACGCCGTGACCGTGCCAGGGCGGCTATCCGCCAGACTTTTCAGGAATTGATCGAAAAACGCCGGCAGCATCCGCAACAATATGACGATCTGATCAGTACCCTGCTAAAAACCCCGCTCAAAGACGGTACCGTGATGGACGACCTGACCATTGTGAGTATGTTCACCGGGCTGCTCTTCGCCGGACATGAAACCACTGCCGGGCAGGCTGCCTGGCTGGTAACCCTACTGCTCCAGCATCCCGAATACCAGGCAAAGGTGCAAACGGAAATTAACACGCTTATACCGCCAGATACCGCGCTGGATCAGGACATGATTAACCGCCTGGAGCATATTTTCTGGGCAATCGAAGAGACCACGCGCATGCGCCCTTCAGCCGATTTGCAGATGCGCACGGTGGAGCAGCCGCTGACCCTCGGCAGGTTTGAACTTCCCAAAGGCTGGCGCGTGATCGTGAATGCCGCTAATTCGCATTTTCTGCCGGAGGTGTTTAACGATCCGCAGCGTTTTGATCCGCTGCGCTGGTCGCCTGAACGCGGTGAGGGCAAAAATCCATTTGCCATTGTTGGGTTTGGCGGCGGGGTGCACAAATGCACCGGGATGAATTTTGCTAAAAACGAGATGGCCGTGATTACAGCGCTGCTCTTTCAACAGTTTAAACTCGAACTGCTCAGCAGTGAGGTCCATATTGTTTATGGCAACGGCGCCAACCACCCCTCCGTGGTAAAGGTGAGGTATAAAAAGAGAAAGTGATAAGGAATGAGTTATTCGGAAATAGGAAGTATTTCCTAATTCCCAATTCCTAATCCCTATTTCCTGATTTCCTGCTTCCCTTAACTACCCAAACCATTCTTGCGCAGGGTGGTTTCCCATTGCAAAAGATCAATTGGGGAAGTGAAATCGAGGGTCAATGGAGTGACAGAAATCATCTGGTCAAATATCACGGTGTAGATGTCAGTGTCCTGTGGAACGTCTTCCGGTTTTACATTAATGCGGTAACTGAGTCGGCTGGGTTCATCCCAGTTTACCTCGGCATTCGCGTAGGGTTCGTAGTAAATATGGCGCGCCAGACGGGTAAAGCGCCAGGCGGTTTCAGGGGTGGCGGTTGCCGGCACTTCGAGTTTGAGTACGTCTACATTCGCCGGAATCTTATTTTCCAGCAGCAGACGCGCAAATTTGTGGGTAAAGTAAGCCGCCGTATCAAATTTAATTTCAGGGTTGAACCAGTCAAAATCGTTGATATCTTGCAATTGCAGGGAAGACGCCAGGGTAGGAATGCCAAAGCTGGCAGCCTCGAAGGCCGCCCCAATCGTGCCGGATACGGTAATGCCGGTGCCAAAGTTCTCGCCGTAGTTGATCCCCGAAACAACCAGATCCGGTTTGCGATCCAACACCTGAACGATGGCACGCGCTACGCACTGCGCCGGGCTGCCGCCCACGGAATATGCGCGCAAGGGTAATTCTCCCAGGCAGCAGGCAACCTCTTGAATCATGCCGTCTGAACCGAGCGGGTGGCTGCGGCCGGTGGCGGAGCACTGTTCGCGCGGGGCGACCAGCACCACTTCACCCAGTGGCATGAGTGCGTGAGCGGCGGCGTGAATTCCGGGAGAATCGATCCCATCGTCGTTGGTTACTAAAATCAAAGGTTGTTTTTCGGACATGCTTCACTTCCATCGAATTGGTTTGGGAAGATATTTATACCATGATTCCGCAGCAGGCATGAAGGGTGGTGTACACGGGTTGGTTTGGAAAACAAGAACCCTGGCCGAACTTTAAACTTCGATATCTGCCCCGAAACTTTGTTTCGGGGCGAGCTTCTTTTAATCGATTGATCAGGAATTTCTATAGCTGTTTTAGCCTGTCAATCAATTCGGGGACTATTTCAAACAGGTCGCCAACGACGGCAAAATCCGCTAATTGGAAAATTTGGGCGTTCTCGTCCTTGTTGATGGCAACAATCGTCTCAGCCGATTGGATACCTGCCAGATGTTGTATGGCGCCGGATACGCCGCAGGCAATATACAGGCGCGGAGAAACCGTCTTTCCACTTAAACCAATCTGATGCGCGTATGGCAGCCACCCATAATCCACCGGGATACGCGTACCGCCAACCACCCCATCAAACACATCTGCCAATTGTTTTAGCAGGGCAAAATTCTGTTCTTTTTGAATTCCTTTTCCACCGCATACAATCACGGCGGCATCCTCTATCGGCCGGCTGTCCGTATCTTCCGCAACAAATTGAAGAAATTCGGAAGTGGATGTCAGTGTTTCAGCGGGTACACATACCCGGATGATTTCTCCCCGCCGGGTTGGGTCTGAGGGCGGCATAGCAATCGATTTTGGACGCACGGTGGCCATTTGCGGGCGGGCATCGGGTGTTCTGATGGTCGCCATGATGTTGCCGCCAATGGCCGGGCGGGTTTGCAATAGATCCCCCGTTTCAGGGTCAATATCCAGGTCGGTGCAGTCGGCGGTTAAGCCGGCATTCACGCGCATGGAAACATAGGGCATCACCGATCTGCCGCTTGTAGTGGCTGCCGCTATGATAATTTCGGGTTTGAATTGTTCGATTAAAACCTGCAGCGCTTTTGCATAGGTGTCTGTCAGAAAAAATTCCAGTTTGGGTGATTCCACAACATACACGCAATCTGCACCATGCGCAATCAATTGTTCCAGATCACCGGTTTCTATTTTTTTTCCTAATGCCACAGCGCATAAGCGCACATTTCTTTTTTGTGCCAGCGAACTTCCCCACGCCAACAATTCAAGGGAGGTTTCATGCATTTTTCCGCAACGAAATTCAGCCAATGCCCAGATATCTTTATCTTCCATATTGTCTCTCCTGCCTAAACCACATGCTTTTCTTGAAGAAATTGAACAAATCGGTCAGCCACCATGCGGATATCATTGGCATCTTTAATGACATATCTTTCCCCCTGGCGGGCAACGGTTGGGGTGCTGATCTTAACCACGCGGGTGGGCGAGCCTTTCAGGCCAATCTTATCTGCATCCACGTCTATATCCGTTTGCCCCCACACAGGGATGACCGCTAATCGGGCTCGCTGCATGCCCCGCAAGGTAGGTAAGCGCGGAGAAGCAACCTCTTTTACGACTGTCAGAACCGAAGGAAAGGGCATGCGCAGGGTTTCGTAACCACCTTCGACCATGCGGTTCAGGATAATGTTCATTGAATTTACTGCGGCTATCTTACTCACATAGGTCGCCACAGGTACATCCAATAAGGCGGCAATTCCCGGCCCTACCTGGCCGGTATCACCATCCGTGGCGCGTTCACCACAAATGATCAGATCGGCGCCGCCCAGTTTGTGGATGGCCTGTGTCAGGGTGTAGGCCGTAGCCCAGGTATCCGCACCGCCAAAACGGCGGTCACTCAATAAGACGGCTTCATCACAACCCATTCCAAGCGCTTCCCGTAAGGCTTTTTCGGCTTTCGGCGGGCCCATGCTGATCACAATCACCTGTACCTCATCCTGCCCGGCTTTGATTTGTAATGCGCTTTCAATGGCGTATAAATCCAAAGGGTTAATAATGGCAGCCAGTCCCTTGCGAATCATCGTCCCTGTTTCCGGATCCATTTTTACCTGGCTGGTTTCAGGAACCTGTTTGATTGGAACAATTATTTTCATTGTTAAGCCTTTGCGCTTTCATTGACTGTATCGGGAAAAATCTTCCCCGGATTGAGAATTTGATTGGGGTCAAATACGGCTTTAATCTGCTTCTGCAAGCGAATCACTTCCTCGCCCAAAACAATATTGAGGTAATTGCGTCTTTTTATGCCGATACCATGTTCCCCGCTGATGGTGCCATTCAAGGCCGCCACCTCATGGTAGAGTTCGGTGAGAACTTTGTGTTCTTCTTCTTTCCATTTTTCCATGGGTAAATCAGGGCGTTTCACGATAGTAACATGCAGATTGCCGTCTCCCGCGTGACCATAACAAGGGATGATCACGGCATACTCCCGGGCAAAACGATCTAAAATGGGGATAATTTTGGGTATGTTGGCAATTGGTAAAACAATATCTTCGAGGCTTTGTATAGGGCTGTACACTTTGAAAGCTTCCGCGATATTTCGCCGGACAGCCCACACCCGTTCCTGCGTGGTCTGATTATCCGCCACATACACTTCGATCGCGTTGTTCTCATAGCACAGGTTGCCGATGGTTTCATATTGGTAAAGTACATCCTGCTCGGAATTTCCATCCACTTCTATCAACAGCATCGCCCCGGCGTTTTCGTAGGGAAGGTTCTCATTCAGGTATTTGCAGGTGGTTTGCACAGAGAGCTGATCCATGAATTCAATCGCGGTTGGGGTGATTCGGCCAATGGTCATAATTCTTGGCACCATTTGCATCGCCGTTTGAGCATCCGGAAACAAAACCAACAGATCTACTTTTTCGGTTGGCAGCGGAATTAACTTCAGGATAATTTTTGTAAAAATCCCCAGTGTGCCTTCTGAACCGACCATCAATTGGGTAAGGTTATAACCAACTACATCCTTTACCAATTTTCCGCCTAATTCGATGATTTCCCCGCTGGGCAAAACCACTTCCAGCCCCAATACATAGCGGCTGGTCACCCCGTATTTAACAGCTTTTCCGCCGCCGGCATTTTCGGCTACATTACCTGCCACATAGCAAGATTCCACACTCATTGGGTAACCGGCATAAAACAGCCCTTGCTCTTTAATACGGGTATTGATCTCGTTGGTAACCACACCCGGCTCCACTTCAATAACCATGTTTTCCAGGTCTACTTCCAAAATGCTGTTCATCCGTTCAATCGAAAGGACAATTCCGCCAAAGATCGGGATAGCGCCGCCGGACAAACCGGAACCGGCCCCGCGCGGAGTAACCGGAATGTTTTCGCGGTTTGCTAATTTCATAATCGCGGAAATTTCCGAGGTAGTGCGTGGAATGACGACCACCTCCGGTAAATGATGATATTCCTCATCAGCTACCTCGTCCGTGGCGTAACTTTCCAATCGGTCCGGGTCAGCATAAATCACATACTTTTCCCCGACCATCTGTTTTAACGCTTCAACAATTTCATCATTTACTTTCTTATAAGCAACCATAAACACACTCCTGCAAGCAAATTGCGGATTTATTCAGTAACATATTCAGATAAACCGGTACTTCAAATAGGGTATTTCCGGGCCGCTGGTTGTGTAAAGTTCTCAGCTATTCAGCGCGTTGCTTTCACGTGAGTAAACTACTTTACCTTTCACCATTGTCTGTACAGGGGACAAATCCTGATCCAAAATGACTAAATCGGCAGACTTATTCACTTCAATCGAGCCGGTGATATGAGCCAGGTGCATTGCCCGGGCGGGATTGATGCTGGCCATGTTGACCGCTTCACGCAAACTTACGCCTACTTTGCACACCATGTTTTGGACACATTCCAATAAGGTAGCCACACTGCCCGCCAGTGTGCCGTCTTCCAATCGGGCTGTGTGATTGCAGACATGCACAGACTGCCCGGCGAGATCATACACGCCGTCCTGCATCCCCGCAGCAGCCATGGCGTCGGTTATCAGCACAATGCGCTGTAGCCCGATCGAATTGATCAATAACTGAATGGCCTGCGGGTGAACATGCACGAAATCTGCGATTAATTCGGCAGTAACCATCTTGGATAACAGCACTGCCCCAACCGCCCCAGGATTCCGGTGATTAAAACTGCTCATCGCATTAAAGACATGTGTAACGTGGCGAAAATTCCCATTGAATGCTTCAATTGCCAGTTCGAAAGAGGCGTTCGTATGGCCAAAGGCTGCCACCACGCCCACCTGGTTCAAATAGGCGGCGGTCTCAAAAGCATTATCCAATTCGGGAGCTAAGGTTACCTGGCGAATATACCCCTGACCTAGCGCTATATACTCTCGCACTTCGCTGAGCTCAGGAGCGTGAAGCCATTCGGGGTTAAATGCTCCCCTTTTTTGCTGCGATAAAAAGGGGCCTTCCAGGTGAAAACCAAAACAGCGTGCGCCGCTGCTCTCCACCTTCAAGGATTCAGCATGCGCCAGGAGCAGCGCTTCCAATTCAGGTTTGGCTGCCGCACAAAATGTGCGTAAATAGGCGGTGGTTGCCTGAGCTGCCAGATGATTGTTGAGCGGAGCAATGACTTCAGGCTGATAATCCTTTTCAAAATTAACGCCGCAGCCGCCATGTAAATGAATATCCAACAATCCCGGAATTAATGTATTGCCTTGCAAATCAATTGTTTGGGATGCCTGCACCCCAACCGGCAGGCGCTCTCCAATTTGAGAGATGATCCCAGCGTCATTGACGAAAACATACCCATCTTTGATGGTTTTATTGGGGGTCACTATGCTCCCATGATGAATGATAACGCTCATGTTTTCCTTCAATCCAATACTGCGGTGAAACAAATTGTTTAGATATAAATCAATCTGCCGGCGTAATGATCCAGCCATTGTTGGTTATAGGCATCGCTGCCATCCAGGTTGGCGCTGCGAAAGACCGGCGGAGAGAGACCTTCATCAATTAAGAGTTGCACGGTTTCACAAATGGCAGCGTTCATTAATGCCGCGCCTACTACCGTGGAGGTTGCGCCGCTTTTTTGGTCAAATCCCTTGAAAGTCACCAAAGCATCACCAGGCACGCCGCAGTTATCAATCACCAGATCGGCGATATCCATCAACTTCCATCCCTGTGGATGCCGCGATTGAACACTTTGGCTGTGAGCGACGCTGGTCAGGGCAACCACCAGAATCCCCTTTGCCTTAGCGGATTCAGCCATTTCGATAGCTACCGTATTCCGCCCGGAATTGGAGTGTACAATCAGTACATCTCCGGCCACCATCCCACATTCTTCAACAATTAATGCCGCAAAACCAGGGAGACGCTCCAATTTTGTTTCCAGGGTTAATGGGCGCGTGTTCAGGGTCAGGCCGGGAGTGAGTATTGCGTTGGTGGGTACTAGGCTGCCAGCCCGGTAACACATTTCTTCAGCAATGATTCCGGCATGGCCTGCGCCAAAAACATAAATCAAGTGATTCTTTGCAATTGCATTGGCCATCCACCTGGAAAGTTGCTGAATATTTTTTTCCTGGGTTTGAATGGCTGTTTCAAGAATGGGCAGCAGTTCCTGAAAATATTTTAATGTGGTCTTCAAGGGTTTCTCCAGGCGGATATCCTGGGAGAAATTTCTCTCAGGATATCCGGGATAAGGTTTATTTTAATATCCGCTGATGCTTTTATGGAATTTTTTATATTCCTCATAAACTTTTAGATCGTGGTCGGGGTCGGAGACCACATTGGGTGAGGCAAAAGTGGCCCGGTAAACGCCCTGATCAGAAAGGATTTTGGCGGTCTCTGCGATTAAAGTCATCGAGATCACAACCCCCATTACTGTCGAAGCAGCCGCCACCGGTTCTTCCCAGTTCGGAATACTGATGAGTGAATCTTCCGGCGGGGAAGCATTGTCGATGACAATATCAGCCACATCGGCTAATTTTTTCCCTGAAGAATGTTTGGGGGCATTTTTATGATAGTTCTGCATGGAGGTGATCGCTACAACGGTAGCGCCGTTTTCTTTCCCAAGCAATGCGGCTTCGATTCCCGCCGCGTTCAGCCCGCCATGCGAAAACACAATTAATGTATCTTGTGGCTGAATATCATAAGAGCGAAAGACATTCTTAACATAGCCTTCCTGGCGCTCCAGCCATAATAATTCCGGTGTGCCGCCAGGGCCTAACACATTCGTCCAGGTCAGGCGCGGATCGTGGATGGGCTGAATTCCCACAAATGTACCGTAACGTGGGTAGACGTCCAAACAAGGCAAGGCAGAGTGACCCGAGCCGTAATAATAAACCGGTCTTCCGGCCTTGATAGAATTTGCCATTGCGTTGGCAGCTTCCTTGATCGATTTTAAGCTGGTTTCATTCAGCCCGGTGACCAGATTTGAAATTTTTTCGATATATAACTCTGCAGACATAAAAACCTCTTTTCTAAATTTTTAAATGATACCAATTGGAAGAAATCTAACCTTTAACCGCGCCGGCGGTTAAACCTTGAACAATGTATTTCTGAAGCAAAAATGCCAGAATTAATGGCGGAATACTGCCAATGACGCCGCCGGTGGCCATCAGTCCAAAATCAATCCCAAATTGTGTGGTAAATTCGGTCACAATCACCGTGATTGTTTTGGCATGCGATGCCGTGAAAATCAATGACATAAAAAACTCGTTCCATGCCGAAAGAAAGGTAAACGAAGCCACTGCAACCAGGCCGGGACCGGCTAAGGGTAAAACCACCCGCCATAAAGCGCCGATCCGTGAACAACCATCAATCATCGCCGCTTCCTCAAGGTCACGCGGAATGGTTTGGAAGTAGCTGTCCATGATCCAGATCACGGTTGGCAGCATAAACCCGGAATATAACAGCACCAGCCCTCTCCAGGTATCCATCAGATCCAAAGACTGCATCACCAGGTACAGCGGGATAATGACCACAATCACGGGTAACATTTGCGCAGCCAGAATACCAATCAGGAATTTTGAGCGGCCCGGAATAGACAAACGCGCAAATGCGTAGGCCGATAATGTGCCGGCGATCATACAAATAAGGGTAGTGGCGGAGCTGACAATCAGGCTGGATTGCAAAGCCGCAAGAAATTTGCTGGCGGCGGCCGGCACGGATTGACCGGCGGCTGCTTTTCCAAACAGGGCCATGTACCGCGAAAAAGTCATTTTTTCAGGAATCCAATGCGGCGGTTTTGATATCAATTCTACCTGCGGAGATACACTTGAAATCAACATCCATAAGAAAGGCGCAAGGATCATAAACACAATCATCGCCAAAACAATATAAAAAATGATTTTTTTGGTTTTTTCCTTAATGACTTTCCATTGATCTTTTTGGGGAGATTGATAAGGCAGAGGATTAAAAACGGTTGAATTCGCCATTAGTAATTCACCTCCCGATAGATAGCCCTTTGATAGAGAATCACCACCAGCATAATGATGGCAGTCATGATGTAAGCCGCTGCGGAGCCTTTTCCGAGATCCAATGAGACAAAAGATTTTTGATAGGTGTAATACCCCAAAACAGAGGTAGCGTTGGATGGCCCGCCGGCAGTTAATGTATAAATCAAATCAAAGCTCTTCAATGCCCAGATAGTTCTTAAAGAAATAGCTACAAACAGGGTTGGGCGCAATAAGGGAATGGTGATTAACAATAATTTTTGAAGGTTGCTGGCGCCATCCACTGTAGCCGCTTCATACAGATCTTTGGGCACTGTTTGTAATGCGGATAATAATAACAGCATGATGAATGGCGTTTCCTTCCAAACATCCGCAACAACAACGGTTGCCAATGCCATGCCTGGGCTGCCTAACCAAATTATATATTTATCAATCAACCCAAATTGGTGTAAAAGTCCATTTAATGCCCCATAGCTCGGGTTTAAAATCCATTTCCACATGATGCCATTAACCACAGCCGGTACAGCCCAGGGCAGCAGCGCTATCATCCGAATAAATTGTCTTCCAACAAACTCACGGTTGAGTAATAACGCAAGAAACAATCCAAAAATGATTTCTAAAGAAACAGCGCAAATTACAAATAAACCGGTAACCTTCACAGAGTTGAAGAATAACGGATCCGTCAGTACATTTTTATAATTTTCAAACCAAACAAAAATATGCGGATCATTTGGTTTCAGTAAATCCCAATCCCGAAAACTGATAATGAAAGATTGAACCAGCGGGTAAATTGTGACAACAGCCATAATAATGGCAGCCGGCAAAATCAATGCTACCGCGGTATTCAGCTCATTACGTTTATTCGAGGTTAATTGTTTTATAGCATTCATTATTGTCGCTTTTTATCAAATTTTTTTCAAAAAGGAACCAGGGGAGGGAGGGAGTTCCCTCCCCAAAAACCAATAATTTTTATCGATCAGTCATTCTGAATGCGGGTTGTTTCAGCGGTTAACCATTCTACGGCTTCGGCGGGTGTTTTACTTCCGGCAATGACGTCCTGAACAGCGGTAGCTGCAGATTGACGCCATTCTTCAAACCAGCTGAATTGTGGTGGGAATACACCATAGGGCAGTTGTTCTGCCAGAGTAGCGAACCCCGGCCAGGCAGCCGTAATATCTGCATCGGCATACAAGGCATTGCGGGTTGGCAGATTGCCGCCATCCACTGCATGCTGTTTTTGTGCTTCTTCCGATGTAATATAGGTTAAGAACTGTTTGGCTTCTTCTTTATGTTCTGAGCTGGCCAAAAGTCCCAAACCACCGGCGTATAATACACCACCGCTGCGTTTTTCTTCCGTCCAACCAGGAATAAGCATTATTCCCGCGCTGTCTGTTACGGTAGAGAGTTCCGGGTTGCGCGTGGCCTGCGTGGCGGACCAGGTTGAATTAATCATGAAAGCGGTTGTTCCGGCGCCAAATTCAATTAAGGTTTCATAGTCATCCAGAGCAATACCGGCGGGATCAAAATAACCGGCTTCAATGCCTGTTTTGATCATTTCCAATGAGGCCAATGTATATTCGCCATCCGCAAAAACAGGTGCTCCTTCGGCATCAAAGAAAGTTTCTCCACCGGAGGCGACCATTGAACCCAAATTATAGTAATAGTTACCGGGATATTTGGCACTGGTAGAGAAACAGAAATCTGCTGCATCGGCTGCGGCAATCGCTTCACAGGCGCCCATGAAATCTTCCCAGGTTGTGATAGTAGTCACATCAACACCGGCTGCTTCCAAAATTGCGCCGTTATACACCATGTGCGCGCCGCCAGCATACCAGGGCATAGCCAGAAGGTTGCCGTCAATTGTATACATATTCACAACTGATTCGAGCCAGTCCGCTTTTGTTTCCGGGGTAATTAAGTCATTAATCGGTTCAAACCAACCACCGGCAGTGAATTCAGCGACATTTGCTGAAGGAACGAATATAATATCATAACCACCGCCGCCGCCGGCTAATGTAGTAATGGTTTTATCATGGATTTCGGCCCATCCGACAAAATCTACTTCTACTTTTATTCCGGTCTCGGCGGTGAATTTTTCACTGAAAGTGGCGATGTTAGCGCCTTCATCCGGGCGAATTAAAGCCCGAATAGTTACTTCTTCCTGAACAGGGGGGGCCACCGGTTCTGTGGCTGCGGGTTCTTCAACAACTACTGCTTCGGTTGGTTCGACAACAACGGGTTCTTCGACTTCCGGGGTTGCAGGCTGTGCTTGCGGTGCACAGGCAAATAAACTAAGGACTAAAATGGTTGCCAAAACAACCAAAATGGGATTTTTTTTCATCATCTTTCTCCTTTATATCTTTCATAAAACTTCGTTCCTGAAACACATCGGCAAAGACTTAATTAACTATTGCCATAAGCCTCCTTACAAAATGAATTTTTGGAAAAGATTGAAATTACATCGCAATACCTGTACGGATGAATGCAGAATAGGCAGCTCCATAAATACCAGCATCGCTTCCAAGTTTTGAAGATACGAATACAACATCCTCAGCGCTGATCGGCTGCGCCCAGGCTTTGACCACACTACGAATCAATGGAAGCAGCACATCGCCTTGATGTTGCCCAATGCTTCCGCCAAGGACAATAATTTCCGGGTTGAGAATACTCACAATATTTGCCAGACCCAATCCCATTAGCTCTGCTGTTTCTTCAACAATCTTTTTTGCCAGTGCATCCTGGTCGAAAAGGGCAAACACATCTTTTGCGGAAAAATCTTCATAGTGATGCAAAAGCGATTGCGGAAATGCCGGCAATGCATCCAATGTACGCTGACGGATGCCGGGGCCGGCCACCATCGATTCCCAATGTCCATTCTTTTTTGAATCTTCTCTTTGGGAATGACAATTATCCGTTATGGCAAACCACCCTGCAGCGCCGGCCAGGCGGTTACGTCCGCGCACCAATTTACCATCCAGAATGATTCCGCCGCCAACACCGGTGCCAATAATGATGTCAACCATCGAGGAATAACCACGCCCAGCGCCCTGCCACCATTCTCCTAATGCGGCCGTATGCCCATCGTATTCAAGAAATACCGCTAAACCCAGGGCCTTTTCAAACAGACCAGCAGCGTCAATATTTTTCCAGCCATTCAGGTTGGGTCCCCATATCACAAAATCGGTGTCTTTTTCCAGAACAGCCGGCAAACCAATGCACATGCCGGCGATATCAGCCGCATCAAGTTTGTTTTGTTCAAATAAGCTGCGTACCATGCGAATGATCTGCTGAATACCCAGGTCTCCACCTTCTTGGCAGGTTGGCTCCTGAATCCGGTAGCGGATCACACCGGATACGGAAACCAGGGCAACAATCACCTTTGTTCCGCCTAAATCTACAGCAATTACGTCTTTATTTCCAATTTCGGAAGAGGACATACAAAAACAATCTTTCAGATCAACATCTTTTGTCGACCAATATGTAAGGTAAGCCCCCCACGATAAATCGTTTTGACGCTTTCAACCACATCAAAAGTATCTGTATAGGTTAAGCCGCGGACAATTAAACACGGTGAATTGACTTCTAAATCCAACTCTTCAGCATCGTGCTCCCAAAGCACATTCGCTTCAACCTTTGCTTCCGACCAGGTCGGAAAAATAAAGTAACGGTTTTTTAAAATATCAAATAACGACTTGTCCGTTAAATCTTCATCCACCAGACCGGGTACCAATTTTTCAGGAATATGCGAGTATTGCAATGCCATGGGTTTATCATCCGCCATCCGAACACGTTCCAGAAGTAAAACATTTTCACCAACTTCCAGCCGTAAAATGGCGCGGAGTTTTTCATCGGGTTTAATGATTTTTTTCTGTAGAATTTTTGAAGAAGGCACATGCCCTAAAGTGCGCATATGTCCTGAGAAACTGGTAAAGCCCATTAAATCACGCATACCCGGGTCAGCCACAAAGGTCCCTTTGCCTTGTTCCCGATACACAAAACTTTGTATCACCAATTCATCAATCGCCTGGCGCGCAGTGGTACGGCTGACCTTAAAAATATCGGATATTTCGCGTTCGGAAGGCATTTGCGTTCCGGGAAGCATAATTCCTTCACGAATTTGTCTGACAAATTCCAAAGCCAGTTGTTTATAGAGAGGGGTGTAACTGGCTTTGTTTAATTGAAATTGGATCATATGATTTCCTATCCATCGGGTTAATTGTCAGGTTGACCGGTGGTTGAGTGGTTACTACCACTTATCGAATTAGATCATAGCAACTTTAATCATCCTTGTCAATAGGCTTTATTTTTTTACAATTACGGGATTTTAATAAAAAAAGAAATACAAAAAAAGGGATTTCAGAAAACTGCCACTTTATTCAGGTTAAATGATTGGTTTACGATTTCTTTTCTTGCATTTGATTTA
Source organism: Chloroflexi bacterium HGW-Chloroflexi-10 (assembly GCA_002840755.1). Taxonomy (GTDB): domain Bacteria; phylum Chloroflexota; class Anaerolineae; order Anaerolineales; family Anaerolineaceae; genus UBA6170. The sequence continues at coordinate 52,714 of PHBZ01000034.1, forward strand.
TAATCAATGCAAGAAACTGTTTTTTGGAGGGTCCATTTGGCACGTGCCAGATCTGCTGACGAATTACGTTTGCTTACCAAGGTAAGCAGACTTTATTATGATGATGGTTTAAACCAGGATGATATTGTTGCCCGCCTGCATCTTTCGCGCTCCAAAGTTTCGCGGTTACTGCAGCAAGCCCGGGATGAGGGTATTGTAAAAACAGTGATTATCTCCCCACCCGGCATTTATTCCGAGGTTGAAGGTCGCCTGGAAGCAAAATATCGCGTGCAAGAAGTAATCGTTGCCGAGGTGCGCGATGCAGAATCACCTGAGATGCTCTCTCGTGAGCTGGGCGCGGCAGCGGCCAGTTATCTATTGCGCGTAATTTCGGATGACGAGATCATTGGGATTGCCTGGGGATACACAATTAGCGGGATGGTAACGGCTCTCGAAGCTAAAGCTTACCCGAATGTACATGTAGTTCAGATGACGGGCGGCATTGGCAAGCCGGAATCAGAAACCTACGCCACCGAATTATGCCATCGAATGGCCAGATTACTCTCCTGTAAACTTGTGCTGCTGCCCGCGCCTGGGGTGGTCATGGATCAACGCATGCGGGAAGTGTATCTGGCGGATAATCACATTCAGATGGCAATTAGTCTTTTCTCTAAGATCACTTTGGCTTTTGTAGGGGTCGGGTCTCCAACATCGCACACCATTCTGGCCCGCGACTCTTCTATCTTAACCCAGGAAGACCTGACGGATGTGCTGCACCATCAAGCGGTCGGGGATATTGCTTTACGCTTTATTGATGAACATGGGCAATTAGTTTCCTCAGAAATGGATCAGCGGGTAATTGGGATTGATCTGGATCAATTAAAAAAAATCCCCCGGGTTGTGGGTGTAGCGGGGGGATCGACAAAGGTGGAAGCCATCCGGGGTGCCTTGCGAGGTGGCCTATTGGATGTATTGATCACGGACAGAGCGACAGCAGAAGCATTATTGGCCAGTAGTCAGTCGTAGGCTGTCGTTGCAGTCATAAACCTCTAACAGGGCGGCACTATGGGGTCTACCTGTAAACTTTCCCGTCTACATACAATTCCTTATTACTCCCGGCGAAAGTGTGTCGCACAGGGCCATCCCGTACACCATTCCTTATAGTTCCTGGTCAAATCTCCTCCGGGTCCACCCCGCAACAGGTCAAAATTACTATTCCATTCAGGGCGGGGTTGTCCTAACCCCTCAGAAATTAGTCAGAAATTGGTTATTGACAAGCAGTTTGTAAAATGCTATTATTTTTATGAAAATATTATCACTACTGAAAAAATTCTCACTTTTTTCCCAATAATGAAATAAATTTCATTCTCTACTTTCATAAAGGTAACTATGCCCCGAATTACGTCTGCTGAAGACACCCGTCTTCTAACGAAAATAAGCAAACTCTATTACGAAGAGGGTATGCGACAGGATGAGATCGTCTCCCGCCTCAATCTCTCACGTTCTAAAGTTTCCCGCCTGCTTCAGCAAGCACGTGATGAAGGGATTGTACGCATCACCGTTTTTGAGCCATCCGGAATCTACACTGATCTTGAAACCAGGCTTGAAAAACGGTTCCTTCTACAGGAAGTAGTTGTGGTGGAAGCACACCAGCCCGAGTCTCAATCCATGGTTTCCCGGGAGATCGGCGTTGCGGCGGCGGGTTATCTGGCACGCACAATCCAACCAGAAGATACGCTCGGAATTTCCTGGGGATCAACGCTCAATGAAATGGTTGAAGAGCTGGAACCAATGAATTTGCCGTGTGTGCAGGTAGTTCAAATTATTGGCGGACTGGGACGCCCAGAATCAGAAATGCACGCAACCGACCTGTGCCGGCGGATATCACGGCGGTTAAATTGTAAAATGACCCTGCTCCCTGTTCCCGGAATAGTGGATGATCAGAATACTCGTTTGGCCTTCCTATCTGACAGTCATGTAAAACATGCAGTTGGCCTTTTCTCGCAGGTCAAAGTCGCTTTTGTGGGTATTGGAGCACCTTCATTGGATTCGGTTGTGATGCGTGATGGTTCAATCATTTCACAATCTGAAATGAAAAATCTTATAGAACTCGGTGCAGTCGGCGATATTGCTTTACGTTATTTTGATGCTTATGGCCAGCCGGTAATATCAGAGCTGGATCAACGTGTTATCGGTTTGGGGTTGGAAGAGCTCACTCAAGTTGAACGTGTGGTAGGTGTTGCCGGCGGGCCTGAAAAAATCTCGGCTATTTTAGGCGCATTACGCGGGCACCTGATTAATGTACTGATCACTGACCATGTGACTGCTACCCAACTGTTAAATTTATCCCCTCAATATAAATCAAGGTAGAAATTATGGTAGAACAAGATTATTTATCCATTGCAAAAGACGCAATTCTTTTAGAAAGTAACGCTGTTGCTTCCCTGATAGCACAGGTGGACCACACCTTAATGGACGCAGCCCAGGTGATGTTAAATTGCAAGGGGCATGTCATCGTGGCCGGATCAGGAACGTCACATGCCGTGGCGCTGCGCTTTGCCCATTTGCTTTCATGCTGCGGTACGCCGGCCATGTTTTTGCATCCTGGTGACAGCCAGCATGGCGCCGCCGGCGCAGTTCGCACGGAGGATGTGCTCGTTGCTCTTTCGAAAGGCGGGGAAACGGCAGAAGTGAATTTCTTGGCCAATGTGGCCCATGAGCGTGGTGCAAAAGTGATCGGCATTACCGAAAAACCAGCCTCCACCCTTGGAAAGCTCAGTGATATCGTTCTGGAAGTTAAAGCGCCCGAAGGTGTTGATCCGTTTGGCATGATTGCCACAGGCAGTTCATTGTTTAACTCAGCATATTGTGACGCTATCTGTATAGTTTTATTGAACCTGCGCGGATATTCGCTGCAGCAATTTGGACAGACACATCCTGGTGGTGCTGTTGGGCAGAAACTCAAAGAAACTTTATAGGAGATAACGATGAAAGCAGCTTATATTACTGGCCCAATGCAAATTGAATTGCGCGAAGCTCCCATCCCGGTGTTGCCGGATGATGGCATTCTGGTTGCCGTAAAAGCCTGCGGCGTATGCGGCTCGGATTTGCGCCGCTGGCGTGAAGGTTCACAGTCCGAATATGAATTATTGATTGCCGGACACGAAATTTCCGGGGTTGTAGAAGCGGTTGGCCCACTGGTCTCAGGTTATCACACCGGTGATCACCTGGCGATTGCTCCGGATGTTCATTGTGGAAAGTGCTATTACTGTGAACACGGTCTATACAACTTGTGCAACCATTTGCACCTGATTGGAATCACCCCCGGTTACGATGGTGGTTTTGCAGAATACCTGGTTTTGCCGGCAGAGATTCTCAGCGGTGGTATCGTTCACCGGGTACCGGAAACACTCTCAGATGTTCAGGCCGCCCTGGCTGAACCGCTTAGCTCGGTGCTGGCCGCCCATGAGCAGGCTGGTACTACACTGGGAGATACGGTAGTCGTAATGGGCGCCGGACCAATTGGCTGCCTGCATATTGCTGTGGCTCGCGCACGCGGGGCGCAGGTGATCCTTTCAGAACCAAGCGCAGTGCGCCGTCAAATGGCAATCCGTTTTGGCCCACAATTAATTGTCGATCCAATAAGCCAGAATCTGGTGGAAGAAGTTTATAGAATAACCGGCGGACGTGGTGCGGATACAGCTATTTGCGCCAACCCGGTAGCTGCCACGCATACCCAGGCAGTAGAACTTGTTCGTAAACGCGGTAAGGTTATACTGTTTGGCGGTTTACCCAAAGCCAATCCAATGACCACGCTGGATGGAAATCGGCTTCATTATGATGAAATTCGGGTTATGGGTACTTTTTCGTATCACCCAACCTACCATACCCTGGCAATGGAAGCCATCGAACACGGGATGATTAACAGTGAAGACGTGATTACCCACACCTTCCCACTCAATGAGATTGACAAAGCCTTCCGCACCGCAGCCAGCGGTGAAGCACTTAAAGTCATGGTTCTCATGCCATAAATCTTTGAAGAACAGGAAAATATCATGATTGGACTTAATGAAGAACTTGAACAACGCGAAGCATCCGGAAACCCTGTAAGAGTAGGCCTGGTTGGCGCAGGACAAATGGGTACGGATGTAGTAGCCACCGTAAAAATGATGAAAGGTATTCGGGTGGTGGTCACTGCCGATATTGAAATCGAACGGGCAATAGAATCTTATAAAATCGCCCTGATGGAAGGCGAAGTCGTTGTAGCTGAAAGCGCTGAAGAGGCTGATGCGGCGGTTGCGGATGGAAAACTGGTTGCCGTGCGCGATTATCGGATCATTACCGATATGAAAAATATTGATGTCATGCTGGAAGCAACTGGCGTTCCCGAAATTGGAGCGCGTGCAGCCTTGCGTTCAGCTCGTACCGGGCAAGACCTGGCAATGATGAATGTTGAGACCGATATCACGGTTGGGCCGATTCTGCATTGGTATGCGCAGCAGAAAGGGGTACTATATGCCCTGGCAGCCGGAGATGAACCGGCTGCCTGCAAAGAATTGTATGACCTGGCTGTTTCGATGGGATTTACAATTGTTGCCGCTGGCAAGGGGAAGAATAACCCGCTGGACCGGCACGGCACACCAACCGACCCGGCCATTATTAAGGAAGCAGCCCGCCGTGGACTGAGCCCGAATATGTTAATTGAGTTCATTGACGGTTCAAAGACGATGATCGAGATGGCGGCTGTATCCAACGCTACCGGGCTTATTCCGGACATACGCGGAATGCACGGCCCAGCCACCGATCGCGACCACCTCAACCAGACTTTTGCTTTGAAAGAAGAAGGCGGGGTACTCCACCAATTAGGTGTGGTAGATTACGGTATCGGACGTGTAGCCCCTGGCGTTTTTCTGATTGTGCGCACCGATCATCCGCGTCTGCGTGAGGCCCTGGTGCTGCGCGATATGGGCGATGGTCCTAATTACACACTATTTCGGCCTTTTCACCTTTGCAGTATTGAAGTACCGTTGACCTGCGCTATGTTGACCATCCGCAAAAAATCCAACATGGTGCCGCTAAACCGTCTTGTTTCAGAAGTCTTTGCTGTTGCCAAATGCGATCTGGCGCCCGGGGACACACTGGATGCCATCGGTGGAACGACCTATTACAGCCTGATCGACACCTATGAAAACGCCAAAGCTGAATGTTTATTACCGATTGGATTGGCCAAAGGCGCAAAAGTGATCCGCCCGATAGCGATGGACAGCCCGATCACCTGTGCAGATGTAGAAATCAAACCATCGGCAGTGTATCGCCTTAGGCAATTACAGGAACAATGGTTTGAAGGCACGATTGATGAAACACAGCTGCTTAAAATAATAGATGCATTAGCAATTGACTAATTTAGAATAAGGAGAAGGAAGAATGGCAAAAGTAACCCTGGCAGTTATTGTTGGCAACCGCGATTTTTTCCCGGATCGGTTGGTGACAGAAGCACGCGCTGATATTCTAAAGTTATTCAGCGAAATGAATATTGAAGCGGTTATTCTGGATGAAAATGCTACTAAACTGGGAGGCGTAGAAACCTATGCGCATGCCAGGATTTGTGCTGAACTCTTCAAAAAGAATGCTGATCGCATCGATGGCATCCTTGTCTCCCTGCCCAATTTTGGGGATGAGAAGGGTGTCGCCGATACCATCAAGCTCTCCGGGTTGAATGTACCCATTCTGGTACAGGCTTACCCGGATGACCTTAACCAACTCACCGTTGAGCGCCGCCGTGATGGATTCTGCGGCAAGATTTCGGTATGCAATGACCTGCGCCAATACGGTTTTGCATACAGTCTGACCGACCTGCACACAGTTCACCCACTAACCCCTGCCTTCCGGGCGGATCTTACAAAATTTACCGGCGTTTGCCGCGTGGTAAAAGGACTCAAAAACGCCCGTTTCGGAGCCATCGGCGCACGCCCTGGCAACTTCAACACCATGCGTTTCAGCGAGAAAATGCTGCAATCCTTCGGGATGAGTGTGGTCACCGTGGATTTCTCCGAAATCTTAGGCAATGCTACGCGCCTTTCTGATGACGATGCGCGCGTAAAGGCGAAGCTAAGCTCTATTCGCGGCTACGCCAAATCCGATTCGGTGCCAGCTCAGGCAATGGTGCGTATGTCTAAGTTAGGTTTGGTGATTGATGATTGGATGAAAGAAAATGATCTCACCGCCAGCGCTATTCAATGTTGGAACTCTTTGCAGCAGAATTACCATATCAATGTCTGTACGCTGATGAGCATGATGAGCGAGCAATTGATGCCCTCGGCCTGCGAGGTGGATATCACCGGTGTAGCTTCAATGTATGCCCTGCAGCTGGCTTCGGGCACACCCAGCGCGCTGGTGGACTGGAACAATAACTATGGCGGTGACCCGGATAAATGTGTACTGTTTCATTGCGGTAACTGGGCCAAGAGCTTCCTGCCGGATATTGAAATTAAGAACGCGGAAATTCTGGCAACCACATTGGGCACAGAGAATACCTACGGCGCTGTAGCCGGACGTACACCGGCTGGACCGATGACCTATGCGCGTATCAGCACCGATGATACCCACGGAATTATCCGTACTTACATGGGTGAAGGTGAATTCACCGACGATCCATTCGAAACGTTTGGTGCGCGGGCAGTGATTCACACGCCCGGTTTACAAAAGTTGATGCGCCATATCTGCAAAAACGGATTCGAACATCATTGTGCCATGAATGCTTCCCATTCTGCCAGTGTGCTGGAAGAAGCATTTGAAAACTACTTTGGTTGGGATGTGTATCGCCATCAAGGCTAGGGCCTGATTACGCAGAAATTAGTTCCATTGTAAGTTCATAGGAGGTGAAAGGTTATTGATGCTTTTATAGGATTGTTAAAACGAAAGGTACAGAATATCTACTTTGGATCGACATTCTGTACCCTTGTGGAATGTGGTAAAACCACACTTAATCAATTTTACTTGAAAATCTAAGAGGAGAAATGATGAAATCAATATTTCGGTTACTAAGCGTCACTTTGTTGATGGCTATGCTCTTAAGTGCTTGCGCACCTGCGGCTGTTCCTGTCGCTGCCCCTGAAACCGTTGTCGAGACCAAAATTGTAGAAGTTGAAAAAACCGTTGTGGTTGAGGTTGAAGTGGCTGCACCTGAAGAAGACCTTTCCCTTTGCTTTGCCTTCCAGGATCTGGAAACTGAATTCTGGCAGGCTGGATACAAAGCCATTACAGAAACCCTGGCTTCTAAGGGCATTAAAGTGATTGAAGTTAATTCAAACGAAGACGCCAACAAGCAACTGGAGCAGGTAAAAGATTGTATTGCTCAGAATGTGTCCGGTATTATGGTCATCCCCGTAGATGGCTCAATTGCCCTGACCCTGATTTCTGAAGCCAATAAAGCTGGAATTCCGATCGGTATCTTCAACCGTCCTCCCCAGAACGAAGATGGGGATGCCCTGGTAGTTGTAGCAGATAACCGTTCCATCGCTCGCCAGGCTGTAGAATATATGGCCGAACAGGCAAAAATCCAGGTTGCAGAAACCGGCAAGAAAATGACTCCCCTGATCATGGTGGGGGATCTGGGTGACCCCAATGCCGTAGGCCGCAAACAGGGCTTCTATGATGTCATTGAAAAGAATCCTGATTTGTTTAATGCACCGGTTGAAGTTCAAACCAAGTGGGATGCTGCCGTGGCTGAAGCCGGTTTACGCGATGCCATGACAGCCAACCCGGATGTCGATTTCCTGTTTACATCTTCCGATTTCATGTTCCCCCTGATCCAGGGTGTTTTGGAACCTCTGGATAAATGGAAAAAAGTTGGTGAAGAAGGTCATGTCATTATGGGTGGTTTGGATGGCGATAAAACCGCTTGTGGTTTGATCAAAGATGGTTGGATTGAAGCCACCGGTGTTCAAGACCTGTACTTTGAAGCCGATTCCCTGATGCAATCGATCCTGGCTTCCATCGCCCTGGATGAAACCAATCCGGACAAATGGATTCCTGATCCTGGCTTTGCTCTGACTCAAGGAAATCTGGCAACTCGCGAAAACGATATGTGGGGCTGCAAACTCTATAATGGTAAATAGTTAGCAAATGGTTTTTACATGGCGGCGGAATTTTTCCGCCGCCATGGCTAAACCAGAAAATAGAAAGGAATGGAATGGAAGGAAATACCGCAAGAACACATTTAGTCTGGAATTCCATCGGACAATTTTTTCGAAACTCGTTATTATCTGAGAACTTTATTCTCTATTTATCTATTATCTATTTTTTGTTCCTGATTCCTTTTGTGCCTAAAATTGCTAGCCAGACTAATCTGGAAAATCTGTTATCAAATATCTGGCCCTTGTTTGCTGTGGCTATTGGGCAAACAATCGTTTTAATTATTGCCGGAATTGATCTCTCACAAGGCGCTATTATTTCATTTACCAGTGTGATTGGCGCCATGTTCATTGCAGAAAAAGTGGACCCGGCTGTTTTTTCCAAAGCACCGATCTGGGGCACCCTGCTTTTTGAAGACGGTGCGCTGCTTGCACATATACCAGCAGGCGTTCCATTGGCGATTGTTGCCATGTTATTAGCCGGGGTTATGATTGGTTTGTTGAATGGTGTTGTAATTGCTTTCTTCAAAATACCCGCTTTTATGGTTACATTAGTAACTCAGATGCTATTTGGAGCGGGAGCTATCTTTATCGTAAAGTCGGAAAACATCATCAATTTACCGGCGAGTTTTATTGAAATTGGTACGGGCGGTTTTGGTTTGATTAGCTATTCATTTTTGGTGACCGTCGTGCTGGCAATTGTGGCACATTTTATTCTGGCGCGGACCATTTTTGGACGGTGGCTGTATGCTATTGGCACCAATCTACGTGCCTCGGTTGTTTCCGGTATTCCAACCCAGCGTGTGATTATACTGGCTTATACATTTAGCGGTTTCTGCGCTGCCGTTGCTTCTGTTATTTATTCTTCCCGGATGATGATGGGACGACCAACCCTGGGTGGTTCCTTTTTGCTTGATATTATTGGCGGAGCGGTGATTGGAGGATCCAGTCTTTCCGGCGGTAAGGGAAAGGTAATCTGGACGCTGTATGGGGTGATATTTTTACAATTGCTGGGTAACAGTCTGCGCCTGTTGAATGTGTCATTTTTTACCACTGAAATTGTTAAAGGTTCGGTGATCTTGTTAGCGGCACTCATTGACGTTACACGTACGCGTCTTCTGGCTCGAAATGTATAAGTTGGAGAATGGAATGAGCGATATAGCTTTAAGTTTTCGTCAAATTCATAAAAGTTTTTTTGGGGTTTCCGTACTGCAGGATATCAGTTTTGATATCACCAAGGGGCATATTTTGGGGTTGATTGGGGAGAACGGAGCAGGAAAATCCACCTTGATGAATATTCTTGGTGGTGTGGTTCCTTTTGATCGCGGGGAAATCTCACTGCATGGTTCCTTCTATAAACCAAACAATCCGGAGGAAGCCACTCAAAAAGGAATATCGTTTATCCACCAGGAATTGAATTTGTTTACCAATCTATCCATTGCGGAAAATCTGTTTATTAATAATTTCCCAAAGCCAGGCCGTTTACCTTTTATTAACCGGCGTGAAATGATTACTAAAACGAGTGAATATTTAAAACTGGTTGACCTGACCTTATCACCGGATACCCTGGTAGAAAAACTGTCTCCCGGGGAACGCCAATTGGTAGAAGTGGCCAAAGCACTCAGCACCGAGGCTTCCATTATTATTTTTGATGAGCCTACTACATCCCTGACCAATCGGGAAACAGAACGATTATTTGAAATTATTCAACGTTTACACGAAGCAGGCCATACGATTATCTACATCTCGCATATTTTAGGCGATGTTTTGAAATTGGCCAATGAAATAGCCGTATTACGGGATGGTCAATTAATCAACCATGGACCGCGCGCTGAATATACAATCAGCCGCATGATTACCCAAATGGTAGGACGCGAGATCAATCAGATTTACCCTGATCACAACACTGTGCCGGAAAAAGAAGCATTACTGGAAGTAAAAAATCTATCAAGAGCTGGAATTGTTAAAGATATTAATTTCGTCCTGCATAAACAAGAAATATTGGGAATTTTCGGGCTGATGGGCTCGGGGCGTTCGGAGATGGCCCAGATTATTTTTGGCCTGGAATCGAGTGAACATGGCGAAATTATTTTGCAAGGCAAAGCAGCAAAGAAATTATCACCAAAATTGAGTATTCAGCAGAAATTGGGCTTTGTTACAGAGAATCGCCGGGAGGACGGTTTATTGATGACCGCTTCAGTGGCAGATAATTTAGCATTGGTTGCTCTGGATTTTCATAAAGGTCCTTTTAATACCGTTACGCAAACCTCATTAAAACAGGCGGTTCAAGAAATTGCTGATAAATTAACGATCAAAAGCAGCAATATTTTTAAGAATTTTGCCAAAGGTCTTTCGGGCGGTAATCAACAAAAAGTAGTTTTGGGTAAATGGCTATTAACCCGCCCTAATATTTTGATTGTAGATGAACCTACTCGAGGCGTCGATGTAGGCGCAAAGTTTGAAATTTATACCATTCTTAATAATATTTCTGCCACTGGCGCGGGGGTGTTGTTTATTTCTTCAGAGATTGAAGAACTGCTGGGAATGTGTGATCGGATATTGGTCATGTCTTATGGTGAAATCGTTGGATCGATGGAAAGAGCAAGCTTTAATCGCGAAGAAATCCTGCGAATGGCTTTCAGGGAGCATAACAATGATAACGAAAACAAATAATCGTATTCTTTTGCTTATTCTCAAAAATATGCCGGTGATTTTATTTATAATAATCTTCATTGGATTCAGTTTATTGGATCACCGTTTTTTCACCGCGCAAAATTTTGATAACATATTACGTTCTTCTTCATTTGTAGGTATTCTGGCTGTTGGGATGACCCTCGTGTTGCTGACAGGTGGAATTGACCTCTCTGTAGGCGCAATCATGTATGTAGCCGGTGGGTTGATCGGTATTATGCTGGAACAGAACTTCAATTTATGGCTATCCATTTCAGTTGGGTTGCTTTCCGGGATTGTCTTTGGTTTATTCAATGCTTTTATCATTACCAAACTTAAGATCATTCCCTTTATGGCAACCTTAGGTACACTGACAGCCGGGCGCGGGTTAGCTTTATTGATAACCCATTCGCGTGCGTTATCCTTTCCCGCTTCGATAAAAGTAGGCGCGGTAAAGGTGTTTGACCTTATTCCGGTTCCTGTATTGATTTTCCTGATTGTGGTAACCGTAGCATTCTTAATCCTGTTGCTAACTCCCTTGGGCAGGCAGATTTATGCGCTTGGGAATGACCTGGAAGCTGCAAAAAAAGCCGGCCTCAATACGGATCGTTTGATCGCTTTTGTGTACATTTTCAGCGGTTTCTGCGCTGCGTTGGCAGCCGTAGTAGCTATTACCCAACAGGGAAGGGTCTCCGCATCTTTTGGCAGTGGCATTGAATTTCGTGCGATTGCCGCGGCGGTGCTCGGCGGAACGAGTCTTTTTGGGGGCGTCGGCTTGGTTTTTCCTGGAACTTTCATCGGCGTCATGCTGATGCAAATGATCCAGACCGGCATGGTCTATTTACAGGTAGATGGTTACCTGCAAGATATCGTGGTCGCTTGCGTGATCTTCTTTGCCATTTTTATTGATGCCCAACGCATTGGCCTGTTACGCAAACTTGAAAGAAGAACCATCCGTATAGAAAAGGATATGGACCGGTATTCCAAGAAACCTGCTCCGGAAATGATGAACGGAGATTAACAAAGTAAATTCTTTTTCTCCAGCGATAAAGGAGTTCAATGACAAACTTGCTTGGCCTCGATATTGGTACTACCGGCTGCAAAGCGATCATATTTGATGCGGATGGCTCCCTGCTGAGCAGGGCCGCGCGGGAATACGCTGTCGATTTTCCGCATCCGCAGTGGGCTGAACAGAATATTGAAAACGTCTGGCAATTGGCCCAAGAAGCCATTCGCGAAGTAATCACCACTGCCGCTATAACCGAAATCACGGCCATTGGGCTTTCAGTACATGGTGAAGCCGTTACACCGGTGGACAAACACGGTAATCCGCTGCGCCCAACCATTCTGGGAATGGATACACGGACAGCGGCACAAAATGAATGGCTGCGCCAACGTTTTGGAGGTGAGCAGCTTTTTCTGCGCACGGGTATGCCCATTCACACCATCAATACACTTCCAAAATTGTTATGGATTAAAGAAAATGAGCCGGATATCTGGCACAGCGCTGATAAGTTTTTATTGGTGGAAGATTTTCTTATCCGCAAAATGACCGGACAAACGGTGATAAGCCAATGTCTGGCTTCACGTACGCAAATCTTTAATCTCCACACGGGAAAATGGGATGAAGAAATCCTTAGTGTTCTGGGCATAGATGCAAATCGTCTGAGTACGGTTCAAGCATCAGGCAAAGTGGTCGCCACACTTTCCGTAGAACTGACGCGCTCTTTGGGCCTGTCTCACCCCCCGGTTGTGGTCAGCGGTGGGCACGACCAGGCCTGTGGCGCGTTGGGCGTCGGCCTTACCCAACCCGGTCTGGCTTCGGTTTCCACCGGCACAGCCGAGGTAGTTGAAGTAGCATTACCCACGCCAGTGGTTAATCAAACCTTGTATGAAGGTAATATTTCGGTTTATAACCATGTGGTTCCGGGTTTGTATCTGGCAATGACACTCAATCACAGCGGGGGTATGTCTTTGCGCTGGTTCCGCGATACATTTTGCGAGCTTGACATGCAGCATGCCTTGGAAAGTGGCCAGGATGCTTACAATCTAATCCTTCAGGCAGCCAATCCATTACCCACCGGTTTGTATGTATTGCCGCATTTTTCCGGAAGCGGTACGCCCACCTTTGATACGGCCTCCAAAGGCGCTTTTTTGGGTATGACTTTTTCCACCAGTAAAGCGGATTTGGCCAAGGCTATTCTGGAGGGACTCACCTATGAATTACGGGGAAATCTGGATCTGTTAAAATCTGCCGGTGTGCAAATTGACAGTTTAAGGGCTATCGGTGGTGGAGCAAAATCAGACTTGTGGTTGCAGCTTAAGGCGGATATCACCGGTACCCCGGTTCTGCGGCCGCGGGTGACCGAGGCGGCTGCCTGGGGTGCTGCATTGCTGGCCGGTTATGGAGCCGGTGTCTTTGCTGATCTCGGCAGTGCGGCTGAACAGCATGTTGTACTGGAGCAACGTTTTGACCCAAAAACCACCCAATTGGAACAATACCGGAAGTCTTTTGCCATTTACAGTCAAATCTACCCGGCGCTTGCGCCAATTTTGCACCAAATGAAATCGTGAGGCATTATGTTAAAAGATACGATCAGGTTCCATTTATTCCCCGCGCAATTTACTGAAAAAGAATCCCAGTTGGCTGAATATGGTGAGTTTATCGCCAGTGGTTTTCGTTACCCCAGTGGAGTGTGTGCCCTGCGTCTGAAAAACAACCTGGGTGAATTGGTTTTGCTACCATTCCAGGGGCAACAAATTTGGGACGCAAACATGCTTGGCCGGCGGTTGACAATGAAATCCATGTTTAATCAACCCTATCCGACACGTGATTTTCTGTCTACATATGGCGCTTTCCTGCTGCACTGCGGCGCCACTGCAATGGGGGTGCCTGGTCCACAGGATCAGCATCCCTTGCATGGCGATTTGCCTAATGCACCCTATTCCGAAGCATGGCTGGAACTGGGCCAGGATGAAAACGGAGCATTTATTGGGTTGGGTGGGTATTACACTCATACGCTGGCTTTCAACTACCATTATCGGGCTGAACCACTGGTGAAAATCTATGCCGGTTCTTCGGTTTTTCATGTGAGTATGACCATTACTAACCTGAAACAAAGCAAAATGCCGTTAATGTACCTGGCGCATGTTAATTTTCGTCCGGTAGATAACGGACGTCTGGTTAGCACGGTGGAAGCGACACCTGAACACATGCGGGTTCGTGCCGATTTCCCTGACTTTATGGAGGTTGACCCTGCCTTCCGCCAATTTGTCCAGGAATTAAAAACCAACCCACAGAAACACACGCAATTAAAAACGGAAATGAAATACGATCCTGAGCTTGTCTTTTTTATGGATTATTATGCGGATTCACAGGGTTGGGCACACTCGCTGCAAATCCATCCCGATGGCAGCGCGGATGTGGTACGCCATCGAACCACTCAACTCAATCACACCCTGCGGTGGATTTGCCGCACCCCGGACCAGGATGCGATTGGTTTTGAACCGGCAACCGCGGAAGGCACTGGCTATTCGTCCGAAAAAGACAAGGGAAACCTGCGTTGGCTGGCTCCAGAAGAACGCTTTCATTGTGACCTGCAAATTGGCGTTCTAACCAGTGAGGAAGCAGCATTGCAAGAACAACGCCTGCACACTCTGGCGTACGAAATTAGCCGTCATGACTAAAAAAATTATCCTTTCTCCTTCCATCCTTTCGGCTGATTTTCTGCGTCTGGGGGAACAGGTAGCATCCCTGGAAGCCGCCGGGGCCGATTGGGTGCATGTGGATGTGATGGATGGCCATTTTGTGCCCAACCTGAGCATGGGGCCGGTAATTGTGGAAGCCTGCCGCCGGGCTACGTCTTTACCGTTAGATGTACACCTGATGATTGCCAACCCGGATAGCAATATTGAAGCATATGCCAGGGCCGGCGCGTATATGATCACCGTGCATGCCGAAACCTGTTTACATTTGCATCGCTGTATACAAACCATTCATGCGCTTGGTTGTAAAGCCGGGGTGGCACTCAACCCGGCAACTTCATTAGATGTGTTGGATTGGGTTGTGGATGAGGTAGATATGCTGCTCTTATTGGCTACCAACCCAGGTTTCTCCGGGCAACAATTTCTGCCGGCAACACTGATCAAAACGGCCATGCTCGCAGAAAAACTAAAAAAAGCTGGTTCGTCCGCTTTGATTCAGGTGGATGGGGGGGTTAACAGTGAGACCATTATCCCCCTTATTCATAACGGTGCCAGTGTATTTGTAGCGGGGAATGCAATTTTTAAGCATCCGCATGGTGTAAAAGAGGGAATAAATTCATTACGCAATTACAATCAAGTTCGATAAATAGTAGGGGAAACGAATCAGTAGATCCTGAGGAAAAAGCAGAAAATGGAAAACACCTGATTAAAAATAGGCGTATCATAGTATTTGAATGACTTAAATACGCTTCATTTTTTATTAGAACGTGTTATATTATTAAGAATAAGTAATTCCCTCTTTTTTGTCCATATTTATTTCCCCGCGAAGTGAATACCCGGTTTTCTTGCCAACCGCGGCTTGCCACTCAACCTTACTCCCCACCCAAGGAGCCATTATGCTAGACCAAACCCATCCCTATCCTTTATCTTCACCCACCCTGCGCAGTCTGATGAAAGAATCCCCGCTTAACAATCCCGAACAAAAAGCAGTGATCGACCAGATATTAGTGACTTACCGTGATGTTTCCGGCGGCCTGATGGTGGTGCTGAACGAAATCCAGAGCCAGATCGGTTATATTTCGCGGCCTATCCAGGAATATGTAGCGCTGGTGCTGAATGTGCCGGTCAGCAGCATTCATGGTGTGGTCACCTTTTATTCGTTCTTTACCACCGAGCCGCGCGGTGAACATACGCTCAAATTCTGCATGGGCACGGCCTGTTATGTGGGCGGTACCCCGCAGTTGCTTCAAAAAGCGGAACAATTATTGGATATTGAACCCGGCCATACCACCCCGGATGGTAAAATCACCCTCGAAATTTGCCGCTGCGTTGGCGCTTGCAGCCAGGCGCCGGTGGTCGTGGTGGATGAGCAGCTCTATGGTCGCATCCGTCCCAGCAAATTGCCGGCATTGGTGCGCGAAATTGTTAAATCTTCCGCTAATTCCCCAGGAGAATAGCCCTTATGCCACTCGTAACCAGCCTCGCTGAACTGATCGATTTACAAAAAGAAATTTTGCTGCGCAAGCGCGAAGAAGTTGCCGCGCAGCCGCTCAAAGGCTGGGGGCCGGAGAAGTTTGCGCCGCCAGCCTTGCGTGCCGACCAGGAACTGGATGCTCCCCGTGGGAAAGAAATCCGCGTGGTGTTGCGCAACTGTACCCTGATTGACCCGGAAAGCCTGGATGACTACATTGCCGAAGATGGTTACCTGGCATTGGCAACCGTATTAAAAGAAAACACCCCCGAACAGGTGATTGAAACGATCAATCAATCCGGGCTGCGTGGGCGCGGCGGCGCCGGGTTCCCTACCGGCAAAAAATGGCAGTTAACGCGCAACAGCCCGGAGTTTCCCAAGTATGTAGTCTGTAATGCGGATGAAGGCGACCCGGGGGCGTTTATGAACCGGCGCGTGCTGGAAGGCGACCCGCATTCGGTGCTGGAAGGCATGGCAATTGCGGCGTATGCAATTGGCGCTTCGCAGGGATACGTCTACTGCCGGGCGGAGTATCCGGTGGCGGTGCGCACCCTCAATCTGGCCATCCAACAGGCGCGTACCTATGGCATTTTAGGACAGCATGTTCTGGGCAGTGATTTTGCCTTTGATGTGGAACTGCGTATGGGCGCTGGAGCCTTCGTGTGCGGTGAAGAAACCGCCCTGATTGCCTCCATTGAAGGACGCCGCGGTGAACCACGTCCCAGGCCGCCTTTCCCGGCGGTATCCGGTTTGTGGGAAAAACCCACCAGTATCAATAATGTGGAAACATTTGCCAACGTCCCGCAGATTATTCTGACCGGGGCGGACTGGTTTGCCTCAATGGGCACTGAGAAGAGCAAGGGCACCAAGACCTTTGCGCTGGCCGGGGATGTGAACCATACCGGGCTGATCGAAGTGCCCTTAGGGATCACCCTGCGTGAGATTGTCTACGATGTAGGCGAAGGCATCAAGAAAAACAAAGCGCTTAAAGCCATCCAGACCGGCGGCCCGATGGGCGGCTGCTTACCGGCATCCATGATTGACCTGCCGGTGGATTACGAATCGCTGACCGCAGCCGGCTCGATGATGGGCTCAGGCGGGATGATCGTGATGGACGAAGACACCTGCATGGTGGATATCGCACGTTTCTTTATGGAATTCATCCAGGAAGAGAGCTGCGGCAAATGCACCCCCTGCCGGGTGGGTACCCATAGCATGCTGGAGATCCTGACGCGTATCTGTAAAGGCGAAGGCGTGGATGGCGATATTGAAGAGCTGGAACGCCTCAGCAAAGTAACCCGCGCCCACAGCCTGTGCGGCCTGGGGCAGGGAGCGCCGAACCCGGTAGTCAGCACGCTCAAGCATTTTCGGCAGGAGTACGAAGCGCACATCTACGAAAAACGCTGCCCGTCCAAAGTATGCCGCTCGTTGATCAGGTACGAAATTGTAGCAGAATCCTGTACCGGCTGCGATTTTTGCGCCAAGAACTGCCCAATCGGCGCCATCAGCGGGGATCGCCGCAAACCACACCTGATCGATCAGGAGATCTGTGTGCGCTGTGGAATTTGTATTCAAACCTGTAATTTCAACGCCATATTAGCCCTGACCGGCGAGCAAAATTAACATTGGAGGAGAAACTGCATGCCATCCATCATCATTAACGGACAACCTTACCAGGTCCGCGAAGGCATTACCCTGTTGCGCGCCGCCCAGGAAGTGGGCGTTACCATTCCATCCCTGTGTGATCATCCTGACTTAACCCCCTATGGTGGCTGCCGCCTCTGCGATGTAGAAGTAAAAGGTGCTCGTACGGCCGTGGCCGCCTGCACGCTGCCGGTTGCGCAAGGCATGGAAGTGTACACCGAGACCGAAAGCCTGGTGGAAGCGCGCCAATCCATTCTGGAACTGCTGCTGGTGAATTATTGCGGCCCGGTGCAGCGCAAACCTGGCGACCATAATGCTTTGCTGAAGTGGTGTGATTTTTACGGGGTGGACCCGGCCAAACGTATGCGCAAGGAACCGCGTTACGTCGTGGATAGTGACCCTAACCCGTTTATTCGGGTTAATCTCAACCAATGTATTCTGTGTTCGCGCTGCATCCGCGCCTGTGCCGAGGTGCAGGGGCGCTTTGTGTGGGGCTTGGCCGAACGCGGCTTTGACAGCCATATTGTCGCCGGCGCCGGGGTCAGTCTGCTGGAAGCCCGCTGCGAATCGTGCGGGGCCTGTGTCGAATATTGCCCCACTGGAGCGTTGGCGCACAAACCCTCGTATACACAGCCGCTGCCGGATAAGAAAGTACAGACGACCTGCGCTTATTGTGGGGTAGGCTGTAATTTTGATCTGAACGTCAAAGATAACCGCGTCATCAAAGTCTCTTCTAACCCCAAAGCCGCGGTAAACGGTATTCATTTATGCGTAAAAGGGCGCTATGGGTATCAGTATATTCACCATCCCGAGCGTTTGAAAGCCCCCATGGTGCGCGAATATTTATTAAATGGAACCGCCAAACCGCCAGCCGGCGAAAGCCCGTGGGTAACAGTTGATTGGGATACGGCGCTGGGCATCGTCGCCGGCAAGCTGACGACCATCAAACGTGAATCCGGTCCGGATGCCATTGGGCTGCTCACTTCGGCCAAGTGCACCAACGAAGAAAACTACCTGATGAACAAACTGGCGCGCCAGGTGGTGGGAACGCATAATATCGATCACTGCGCCCGCTTATGCCACTCTTCCACCGTTTCAGGGCTGGCGATGAGTTACGGTTCGGGTGCTATGTCGAATACTGTGACGGATATCGTGGAAAATGCTGAGGCGATTTTCATCATTGGTTCCAATACCACCGAGCAGCACCCGGTAATCGGTTCCAGAATCCGCCAGGCGGTGCTGCGCCGTAAGGTTAAGCTCATCGTAGCCGACCCGCGCCGGATTGACATTACCGAGTTTGCTCAAATTCATTTGCGCCAGAGAGCCGGCACGGATGTGGCGCTGATTAACGGCCTGATGCACATCATCCTCAAAAACAACGGGCAGGATCAGGCTTATATTGACGAACGCTGCGAGAATTTTGAGGTGTTCCGCGAAACCGTAGAACACTATACCCCTGAACTGGTAGCGAAAATTACCGGTGTCGCGGAAGCAGATCTGTATAAAACGGCGGAACTGATGGCCGCCAGTAAACCCATGGCGGTTTTCTGGGCGATGGGTATTACCCAGCACTCCACTGGGGTGTTGAATGTGCTCACGCTGGCCAACCTGCAAATGCTATTGGGAAATATGGGCGTGCCGGGCGGCGGAGTGAATCCCCTGCGCGGGCAAAATAATGTGCAGGGCGCTTGTGATATGGGCGGGCTGCCAAATGTCTTCCCCGGTTACCAGGCGGTCACCAATGACGCTGTACTGGAAAAATTTAACCTGGCCTGGCAAACGACCGAAGCAAACGGGAATACACCGGCACTTTTTAATAACCAGGCGGGCCTGGCTTCCACAGAGATGCTGCCGCTGGCACTGGAAGGTAAGCTGCGCGCCCTGTATATTCTGGGCGAAAATCCATTGATGACCGACCCGGATGTGAACCATACGCGCAAGTGCCTGGAAGCCTGTGAGTTCATTGCGCTCCAAGAGATCTTCCCCTCGGAGACCTCGCAGTATGCCGATGTGCTCTTACCGGGTGTTACTTTTGCCGAAAAAGACGGCACCTTTTCCAATACCGAACGCCGGGTGCAGTTGGTGCGCCAGGCGGTTGTTCCTGAAAGTGAAGCGCGCGCCGATTGGCTGATTCTGGCCGGCCTGGCAAAGTGCATGCTGAAACAGGAAGAACGCCAACCCACAGGCAGCCTGGCAGGCTGGAATTACACCGATGCCGCGCAGATTATGGATGAATTGGCGGCATTAACCCCCAGTTATGCCGGGGTGAGCCATGCCCGCCTGGAAAACGGCGAGCAGTTGCACTGGCCGGTGAAGAGCATGCAGCATGCCGGTACCCCCATTTTGCATATCGGAACGTTTACGCGTGGGAAGGGTAAATTCCACCCCACCGAGCACATGGATCCCAAAGAAATGCCGGATACGGAATATCCGTATTTACTGACGACCGGACGAGTGTTATACCACTGGCATGCCGGGGAGATGACGCGTCGTTCGCAGGGGTTGCTCGAGGTATACCCGGGTGCCTATATTGAAATCAACCCTGAGGATGCCTTTTCGCTGGGAATTTGTGATCACCAGACGGTGACGCTGACTTCACGGCGCGGGGTGACGCGCGGCAAAGCGCTGGTTACGGATCGGGTTTCCCCCGGCCTGATTTTTGCCAATTTCCACTTTCCCGGTGAGCAGAATACCAACAACCTGACGATTGCCGCTCTCGACCCGGTTTCGAAGATTCCGGAATATAAAGTGTGCGCGGTGAAACTCGAAGGATAACCACGACAAATTATCCATGACCACTTAGCAAACTGCTTGTCTAGTCAACCTGCCTTTAAAGGCAGGTTTTGCTTGAAAATACCCCATAATTGGCTAAAATTTGTCTGGACAACCTGCCTAAATAGGCAGGTTGCCTATTAGCGCAAACCTTGTCATAATCACTATTGATCATGGAACGCAAATTCTAACAACGCTAAACGATCCGAACAAATGTGAGGATATCCTCTTTTAATGAGGAAAGGAGACAAATACCAATGCCATCTTTACAACCAATGATGAATAATGTGGTGAAATCCATGCGCTCGCTGCCAAATACGCATAGAAAAGCCAGGAATACTTTCATTTCCCATTTCCTAATTCCTAGTATGTTTAAAGCGGTATTAGTATGTTTAAATCGGTATTGTTGCCAGGAAAATAATCTTAGATAATATGGTA
>PHBZ01000071.1 GCA_002840755.1 Chloroflexi bacterium HGW-Chloroflexi-10
GCACCTGGCTGGCGAATTTGGCGTTGCACACCTCGACAATCTTCATCGGTTCGATCTCGAATCCTTTTGCGGCGAGCGTCGTCTGCACATCGTGAACGTGCAGCACTCGAAAGCCCTTTTCCTGTGCTTTGGCCTCTATGGCGGCCACTGCTTCTTCAACGCCTTTCGTGGTTTCCACCGTGTAATCAAATTTTTCCATTTTCTCGTCTCCTTATATCGACTCGTTTTTCGAATGACTTGATTTAGTTATCCACAATTTTGTGCTTGTTGCTTGTGGGTGGTTGCTGTCAGCGGGAATGCTCTTTTCCTGGTGTCGGTTCAGCGTTCATAAATTTCTACTATTCAGCTTAGCGGGATGACCTCGCGGCACTTGCCGCCGGAAGCCTGCGCTGGTAGTTCTGCGGTACATTCGGCGCGTCTCACCAAATTCCCAGGAACAAGCGATACCGAACCTGGCCCGGACACTCTCGTTAGCCAGCCAACACATCCTGCAGCGTCCTATAGTAACCATTGCGATTCTCCTTTACGCTTTGATGAAGTTCGCAGTGAAAAAATACCAGGGACCGTGCGTCGTTTGCAGGTGAAATCCTTCTGCCTTAGCCAGCTGCCGCACGGTCGCACGGGATTGGTAGTGCAGGTCGGGAAAGATTTCTGTGATCGAAAGCACACCACCCGGCTTGAGCGTGGCGTAGCACTGACGCAGCGCCGCTGCCCGATCGGGGATTTCACCCAGCACAGTGCAAAAGAAGATCACATCAAAACTCTCAGGTGGGACATTCGGCTTCGTCGCATCGCCCAAAATCGTCGTCAGATTTGATACGCCGGCTTGCGCTGCACGCGCTTTGAGCCGCTCGATCATCCCCGGCTGGATATCCAGTCCAATGACTTTACCGCCGGGCAGCACGCGCTTTGCGGCAGGGATCAGCAATCGACCCGGCCCTGGGCCGATCTCCAATACACGTTGGCCTGGCCGAAGTCCAATGCGATCAAGGGTTGTCTGCGTACCAAGCAGCCTATCAGACCAGCGGCTGTCCAGCAAACTCGACAACCAGGTTGGGCAGGGTAATGAACGATTGCGACTTAACCAGCGCCAGATCAGGCCGGTGCCAACCAGGATCAGCAAAGATTTCACAAGCACCTTCTGAGCTTTCATGCCGTCTGCTCCTTTTCATTGGATTTAACCTTCGGAATAATGAGTAAAAGTAAAAGGGCTCCAACCACAATAAAACTATCCGCCAGGTTGAAAGTCGGCCAACGCGCTGTACCCAATCCAAAATCGAGAAAGTCCGTCACCCTTCCATCCACCATGCGGTCCGCGAAGTTCCCTACCGCGCCGCCGAGGATTAAACCTACCGGCCATACTGCGATAGCGGTAAGGTCGCCGGAATGAATCGAATAAATGAGCCATGCTGCCAGAAAGGCGATCATGACACCGGTGACGATCAGCGGGAATATCCCGCCGTTCGCAAAAAGTCCGAATGCTACACCTGTGTTGTGACCAAGGGATAGACGGAAAAAATTACCGAGGATCGGTGTGGGCGAAGATAATGCCTGTTCAGCCCAAACCTTGGTCAATCCATCCAGAAGGAGGGAGATCATTAAGGGAATGAAGATCCGAAGGCCTATTTTCATCTTACTTTTGTTCCTGACGCACAGCCTGCGGGAGATTGTAGCGGGTGCATTCATACACCCCGCGGGCGACATCGGACAACAAGGATTCGCCCAGTGCCAGCAAATCGCCTACGCGGTCGTCGCTGAGACGATACAACACGAACTTCCCCTGTTGTTCAGCGGCCACCAAACCACATTCGCGCAGGCAGCGCAGATGGTTGGAAGTATTGGACTGGCTCATACAGGTAGCAGCCACAATTTCCGTCACGGTCATGGGGCCGCTTCGCAAGGCTTGTAAGATGTTCAGGCGTGCCGGGTCGCCAAATCCGCGGAACAGCTTGGCCTGCAATTGAACACCTTCTGCGTTCGTAACAGTCAACATGCTACCCCTCCTCCTGTCGAAGTATTTATATATCATAATATAATGATATGATATTCGCGATCCATCCTTTTGTCAAGGTGTTTTCCCTCGCACCGCGACCACGTGAAATTCGTGACAAACTTCACTGCTAAAGAATGACCAATGTGCATTGTCCGACAAAATACTCGATTGTAATATTATGGAGAACAAGAAAATAATCCAAGAATATCTTATGGCAAAACAGAAGAAACCAAGATGACCGAGAGCGAAGAAATGTACCTGGTAACCGCTACCCTCCTCAAGGAGCGTGGCCTGGAAGAGCCGCTGCCCGTCTCGCGGCTGGCCGAAGCGCTGTCCATCCAACCCGTCTCTGCCCACCAGATGATCCGCCGGCTGGAAGACGCCGGCTGGGTGACTTTTGCTCCCTATAAAGGGGTGACTTTGACCCCCGAAGGCGAGACGCTGGCGCTGCGCGTTCTCCGCCACCGCCGTTTGTGGGAGGTGTTCCTGGTCGATCAACTTCAAATGCTGCCGGATGTGGCAGCCGATCTGGCGTGCAAACTCGAGCACG
This sequence comes from Chloroflexi bacterium HGW-Chloroflexi-10, assembly GCA_002840755.1. Lineage (GTDB taxonomy): Bacteria > Chloroflexota > Anaerolineae > Anaerolineales > Anaerolineaceae > UBA6170. The sequence continues at coordinate 2,544 of PHBZ01000071.1, forward strand.
TTTTACCGGACGACGTGGCCGAGCGACTGAGCCGTCACCTCGGCAATCCCCAACAAAATCCGCAAGGTAAAGTGATCCCATCGCCGCAGGCCCAGGCGCTGCCTCGATCGGAGCGTGTTCTGATCCAGTTGAAGGCCGGCGAGCAGAGCCGGGTTTCCCGCATCCAGGAGGACGAAGCCACCCGCTCGTTCTTGACGGGCGAAGGCATTTGCGCGGGCAGCCCGGTGACGATGTTGGCCGTCGGCAGCCAGGGCGCCATCCTGGTCGAATGCGAGGGACGTACGGTGCACCTTTCTGAAAGAGCCGCCCAGGCTGTCCTGGTCTTCCCCTGATCAACGACAGTGCCAACCTTATCGAAACGAGAAAGGAGTTTATCGATGCAAGAATCTCTAGCCAGACCCGCCGCCATCCCGGAAACCAAAGGCGCCAGTTGCCACGGGGGCCCCAACGTGGATACCACCGGGCTGCCCCTGGTCGCCATCGTCGGTTCGCCCAACGTTGGCAAGAGCGTGCTGTTCAATACCCTGACCGGGGCTTACGTCACGGTCTCCAACTATCCCGGCACGACGGTAGAAGTCAGCCGGGGGAAGGGCCGATTGGCGGGTCAGCCGGTCGGCGTGGTCGACACGCCGGGGATGTACCGCCTGGTCCCAATGACCGAGGAAGAACGGGTCGCCCGGGACATCTTGCTCCAGGAGCGCCCGGGAGTCACCCTGCACGTGGTCGACGCCAAGAATCTGGAGCGCATGCTGCCGATGACCTTGCAGTTGATCGAGGCTGGCCAGCCAGTCATTCTGGTTTGTAACCTCATGGATGAAGCTGAACGGCTGGGGGTGAAGGTCGATACCGCCGCGCTCGCACAGGCCCTGGGGATCCCGGTCGTTCCAACCGCGCTGGCGATTGGTCGCGGTGTGGATCACTTGAAGGAAATCGTCGTTTCTGCTCTCCACCGCAACGATCACCCGGCGACGGGCTGCTGCCCTACCGGTGAATCCGAACCTGCCCATGCGGTTGCCATCCCATACCCACCTGCGATCGAAGATACGTTATGGCAGATCGAAAGCCAGTTGTATGGTTTCTATCAGTTGACGAAACGGGCAATTGCTCTGCTTTTACTGCAAAACGATGCTGGCGTGGCCACAATGGTCGCGGCGCAAGAAGGCGCACGGTACACAGAGGTCCAGGCAGCGGCCAGGGCCGTCCAGGATCGTTTCAGCCAGCCGCTTTCTTTAGTGATCGCCCGCTATCAGCGGGAGGCCGCGAGCCGAATTCTGCAAAAAGCTCTCACCCAGCCCAAACAGCGGGTCTCATACTTTGCGGAAAAGCTCAGCGAAGCCACGATGAATCCACTTACTGGCATCCCGCTGCTGCTGCTCTCCATGTACCTACTGTATCAGTTCGTCGGCGTTCTTGGGGCGCAGACCCTGGTGGGTTTCTTTGAGGACAACTTGTTTGGGGCATACGTCAATCCCTGGATCAACAGTATCCTGGCGACGTACGTCCCCTGGCCGGCGATCCGGGATTTGATCGGCAACCAATATGGGGTGATCACCTTGGGCGTGCGCTATGCTGTAGCGATCATCCTTCCGATTGTCGGCACCTTTTTCCTGGCTTTTTCGGTCATCGAAGACAGCGGTTACCTGCCCCGCCTGGCGATGCTGATCGACCGGGTGTTCAAAAAGATCGGCCTGAATGGCCGGGCAGTGATCCCGATGGTGCTGGGATTTGGCTGCGATACGATGGCCACCATCGTCACCCGGACACTAGAGACACGTAGGGAACGAGTGCTCAGCACGATACTTCTGTCGCTGGCTATCCCCTGTTCTGCTCAGTTAGGGGTGATGCTGGGGATGCTTTCCGGGCGGAATGATTTGCTGCTGATCTGGGCCTTGATCATGACCGGGGTCTTTTTACTGGTGGGTTTGCTGGCCGCCCGGCTGATGCCCGGCGAGCGCCCAACCTTCTACATGGAGCTGCCTCCATTGCGCCTGCCCAACCCCAAGAACGTGCTGGTAAAGACCTACACTCGCATGGAGTGGTACTTCCGCGAAGTCTTTCCCTTATTCATCATCGCCAGTCTCGTCATCTGGTTGGGACGGCTGACCGGGCTGTTCGACCTGGCCGTCGGCGCGCTCGAACCACTGGTGCGCTGGCTGGGCCTGCCAGACCAGGCGGCAGTAGCCTTCCTCTTCGGTTTCTTCCGGCGAGATTACGGCGCGGCCGGGTTGTACGATTTACGCAACAGCATGACCGGCATCCAGATCCTGGTTTCGACGGTCACGATGACCCTGTTCGTTCCCTGCGTGGCCCAGTTCTCGGTCACCCTGAAGGAACGCGGCTGGAAGACCGCTCTGGCAATCGTGGTCTTTATCTTCCCCTTTGCTTTCCTGGTGGGTGGACTGCTCAACTGGTTACTGGTGGCCCTTGGGGTTAGGCTATGAAATGCGGTTTCTGCGGCTACGAGTTCAATCCCAAAGAAGCGGGAATAGCGTGCAGTGGTTGTCCCATGGTCAAGGGGTGCCACCTGGTGCGCTGCCCACGCTGCGGGTACGAAATGCCGCCCGAGGCCAGACTGATCACCTGGCTGAGCGACTTGAAACGGAAAACCGTAGAAGGTGTCCGACAGAACGAGAAGGAGAAAACGAGATGATGGTCAGTGAACGGGCGCAAGAATTACTCGAACGGCTGTGGATGGCCGAAGAAGACGGGCAGGCCGGATTACCGGTTTCCAAATACGCGGTCGAGGGCATGCAAGATCTGGTGGAGGGGGCGTGGGTGGTACAGGACCAGGGAATTTGGAAGTTGACCGCTTCCGGGCGCGAGGAAGCCGCGCTCGCCATCCGCCGGCACCGGCTGGGTGAGGTTCTCATTGCAGACGTTCTCAAAGCTGAGCGGGAGCGTGTGGATGACCAGGCCTGCCAGTTGGAGCACGTATTGTTCGATGGGCTGGACGAGAGCATCTGCACGCTACTGGGTCATCCCGAATTTTGCCCGCACGGGAAGGCCATTCCGCCCGGCGATTGCTGCCGGGAAAAGCGCGCCAGAGGAAAAGCGGAGATTGCTCCGCTGATCGAACTCCAGCCCGGCCAGGCAGGCCAGGTGGCTTTCATCCAGATGGGCAACCCGGGCCGGCTGGAAAAGCTCATGGCTATGGGGGTGCTTCCGGGCGGTGGTATCAAACTGTTGCGAGCTTCACCTTCATTTGTCTTCGAAAGCGGCTACAGCCAATTTGCCGTCGATGAGGAGATTGCCTCCGGGATCTACGTGCGGTGGGATTCGGTTTCTTCATAAAGCACCGATAGGTTTCACACAATCTCTACACAACTTCCATGTATCGTTAAGTAATCCGTCATAAGTTTTTAGAAAGATGTACCGCAGATCGGTGGCTGGATTATTCTGTGCGGCCATGATCTTTTCCACTGATTTCACGACTTCATCGATACTATCCTCGAGTTTATTGGCACAAGTTCGATCTTTTAGGAAACGCCAGAAACGTTCAATCGGGTTCAGGTCAGAGCAATAAGGTGGCAACCAAATGATCATCACTCGTTGTTCAAATAAACTCAAGGCTGCCAAGGCTGAAGCACTCTTCTGGGAAGACGCATTATCCAACACCAACACGACCCGTCCATTCGGATACTGCTTTACCAACAATTCTTCAATAAAGCTGATGATGGTCGCGCTATTCTTGATCAGTGCCGTGGTCCAGGTGATCGTATCCTCCAACCAGTTGTACCCCCCAAAAATGTGCCGTTTCTGTTTTTCTCCGGGGCGGGTCGCTGGAATGCGTTTCTGCTGTCCGATTTTCATCCAGCAGGCGCGCAACGGTGGGTCCAGCGTTACCGTTGTTTCGTCCATAAAGATGAGCTTGAAATCGTCTCCGCGGACCTTTTTTTTTTTCAACTCTTCCAGCAATTGGACCGCTTCGGCCTTGGCATCCTTATCCTGCAAATAGCCTAAATCCTGCTTCGGTCGCCGATATCGATACCTTTTCCGTTTGAGCAAAGCCCGAAACCGGCTTTCACTCAGATCGATTTTCGTCTTTTTCTCCAAATACGCTCGCAACCGATCAATCGTCCAGATCGCAAAGTCATATCCAAAATCCGAAGGCGCTTTATCAATTACTTCCTCGAGCGCCAGGCTGTACTCATCATCGGCTTTCAGTGGGCGTCCACTTTTGGGCTTGTTCGCTAACCCTTCCACCTTGCCATAGATCCAACGATCCATCCAGCCGCCATAAATGGTCGGTTTGCTAACCGCTTGCATTTCGGCTACTTGTTCCGGTTTATGCCCAAGATAAAGGAGGCGAATGGCGCTACATCTTACTCGCACTTTAGGACGTTTATCTTGATGGATGGCCTTTTCAATCGTGACCAAGTCTTCTTCACTGAGGTGATAGTCTCTGGCTTTTGGCATACCCTCAGTTTATTATGTTTGTTAAAGAACATTCGACGGATTACTTAACACGGGCTTTGGTATTTTTTACATCCCAATATCTATGCTTGACATCCGATCTTTTTTGCAATATACTAAACCTTAGTTGAGCAACCATTCAACAATAAGGTTATTATGATAGATAAATGTGATATATCCAGCGTGGATGAACAAACAGCAGGACGAGTCGCCAGCCTATTTGAGTCTTTGAGCGATCCCACTCGGGTGCGTATCATTTCTGCTTTGGTTGGCGGTGAGGTCAATGTGGGTGATCTTGTTCAAGCCATGGGGCTCAGTAAGTCAGCTATCTCACACCAACTTCGGGGGTTACGCGATAAGCGCGTAGTACGCGCAAGAAAAAAAGGCAGACAGGTATTTGTCTCCTTAGATGATGAACATATCAGTGAGTTGTTCAAACGTGGTCTGGACCACGTCTGCCATGAATAATAAACGAATTTCTCATAATCACATTATTATCCTTCTATTAATAATGATTACGTTTAGCGTTGGTGTTCATTTTCTTCACGATTTACAACCTGGGCATTCAGACATCTTGGGAATAAGTTCAGGTTCGTGCAATGGGGCCATTCATTTTGGATTATTTTCAGGTGAATTTCCTGTAATGTTTCTCGTTGTATTACTGGTGAAGATTGAACCCACTTACTGGCGATTTCCCCGAACGAGCCAACTTTCAGTCGTAGTACCTCCTCCCATTCGATAACAAAACTCTCAATCAAGTGATGACCAGCGCTTTATAGCGTGGCTGGTTTTTATTATGCTTTCAATTTTCAATATGATTAATTTATAAAGGACATACCAATGATAGAAAAAACGGTGGAAATCTCACTGCCTTTGTTGTTGCCAGAAAATCAAGATGCTTGCGACCATTGTGAAGAGCGATTGCAGACCCGCTTGCAAGCCCAAAGAGGTATTCTCCAAACGCACTTGCATTTGGATCATGATCCAATGGAATTATGCATACATTATGATCCAAACTTAATTTCCTTGGCCGCGGTCAAACGTATCGCTGAGGAGGCTGGATCGGAATTACGCAATCGTTATCACCACGAGCAGATTTCCTTTAGTGGCCTAGATAGCGCTGATTCAGCTACCATGATCGCCAAAGAGCTCGAAGGTATGGATGGGATGCTCCATGCCAGTGTGAGTTATGCTGCAGGGCTGGCAATTGTCGCTTATGATACGAAAATCGTTTCCATGGACCAGATCCAACGCGCCATGCGCCGGTTTGGAGCCCGTCTTTTAACGCAGCCAGTAGTAAAAGAAGAAAATGAAGCACATGAACATGAGCATGAACACGGTACTGCGCCTTCCTTCCTCCCACATTGGCTTCAGGAGCGCTGGACAATATTTCTGATTGCAACTGGCGGTGTATTTCTTCTTCTAGGTTGGGCGGGGGAGCAATTTTTTGGCTTACCAACAAGCGCCGCGTTGGTTTTGTTTATTTTTTCTTATGCTGCCAGCGGCTACGATATCTCGCATCATGCCATCCCGGCACTACTTCGGGGTAAGTTTGATACAGATGTCTTAATGTTGGCGGCAGCATTAGGGGCAGCTTTCTTGGGTGCCTGGGCTGAAGGTGCTTTCCTGCTCTTTCTGTTTGGGTTGGGGCATGCCGGCGAGCATTATGCTTTAGGCCGGGCGCGTAATGCTATCAGCGCGTTGGGTGAACTGATGC
>PHBZ01000035.1 GCA_002840755.1 Chloroflexi bacterium HGW-Chloroflexi-10
TACCTGTCGCTGTACCCACCCAGTCTTGCCCCGAAGCACAACCCTGCCCTGAGCTTCCCGAAACAGTAGCAGCGCCCTTCGAGGAGCTTTGGAAGAACTCACCGCATGCGGACGCAGAAGCGGAAGCCTTTGTCCATTGGGATGAAGAGAACCCTGCCGAAGTCCCGGCTAACTGCGCCACCTGCCACAGTTCCACCGGTTTCCTTGATTTTGTCGGTGCGGATGGATCTGAAGCTTTTAAAGTGGACGCCAACGCCGCTATCGGCACAGTTGTCTCCTGCGAAACCTGCCACACCGATGCCACTCTGGCATTGGATAAGGTCGTCTTCCCCTCTGGTGTGGAAATGACCGGTCTCGGCCGCGAAGCCGTATGTATGACCTGCCACCAGGGTCGTGCCTCCAAAGTCCAGGTTGACGCTGCAATTGAGAAAGTTGCCGTAGCCGATGTCGATACCGTTTCCCCTGACCTTGGCTTCACCAACATTCATTATTTCGCCGCCGCTGTCAGCCGCTTTGGTACCGAGGTAAAGGGCGGCTACGAATACGAAGGCAAAGTCTATGATCCGGAATTTGCTCACGTAGATGGTGTAGAAACCTGTACTGACTGCCACAATTCCCATTCATTGGAAGTGAAAGTGGAAGTTTGTTCCGGTTGCCATGGTATTACCACCGTGGAAGAACTCCGCGACGTCCGCGAGCCATCGTCCTTCATGGACTATGATGGTGATGATGATCTGGAAGAGGGCGTATATTACGAAGTCGTTGGTTTGCAGGAAATGCTCCTGAGCGCCATTACGACTTACGCAACCGAAGTAGCCGGCGCGCCTATTGTCTACAATGCGGCTGCCCATCCATATTTCTTTGCAGACACCAACGCCAATGGCGCTGCCGATGAAGGCGAAGAAAAATATGTAAACTGGACACCGCGTCTGCTTAAAGCAGCCTACAACTATCAGGTGACTCAAAAAGATCCCGGTGGTTATGCTCACGGCGGAAAGTACCTGATTCAGTTAATGTACGATTCAATCGAGGATCTCAACATCTCACTGGATACACCGGTTGATCTGACCACCGCTCATCGCGATGATGCCGGACACTTTGCCGCTTCTACCGAAGCCTGGCGCCATTGGGATGCTGAAGGCGAGGTCCCTGGCAGTTGTGCCAAATGCCATCAAGGCGAGGGTTTACCGCAGTTCATCAAGAATAACACCAATATCGCCATGGAACCCACCAGTGGGCTGTATTGCGAAACCTGGCCGGCTGTATATGCACTGGAAACCGTCACCTTCCCGAGCGGTGCCAGTATTGGTTTTGCAGACAAACCAGAAGCCAACCTGTGTCTGAATTGCCACCAGGGCCGCGAATCAACCGCCAGTGTCAATCGAACAATCGGCCAATTAGGTGATGATGAAACAAGCGAAGCTCTGCGATTCCGCAACGTGCACTACTTTGCGGCCGGTGCTACCCTGTTTGGCACCGATGCCAAGGGTGTTTACGAATACGAAGGTAAAACCTATGTGGGTCAATTCGCCCATGTAGCCAACTTTACCACCTGCGTAGACTGCCATAATGTGCATGAATTAAGCGTGCAGACCGCAACCTGTAATGGTTGCCATGGTTCCACCGACCCCACCACCATTCGTGGCACATCCCATACGGATGTGGATTATGATGGTGATGGCGATGTAACAGAAGGTATTGCCGGTGAATTGGAAACCATGGCCGAAAAACTATATGAAGGTCTGGTTGCCAAAGCTGCCGCAGATGGAACACCACTCACCTACGACTCCCATGCCTATCCGTATTTCTTTGCGGATGCCAATACAAATAATGCAGTAGATGAAGGTGAAGCCGGTTATGCCACCTGGACACCCCGTCTGCTCAAAGCTGCCTATAACTATCAGTACTTCCAGAAAGATCCGGGCGCGTATGCCCACAATGGTGTCTATATGCTGCAAGTCCTCTTTGATGCTATTGAGGATATTGGCGGAAGCACCACTGGAATGACCCGCCCAACCACCCCCGCTCCATAATATCCATTTGTATAAAAGTCCCCATGGAAATCCATGGGGACTTTTTCAAGGTCATAAAGTCTCGGAGACCATTAGGTTAATGATTTTCTAACGATTCCTTAGAAAGTCATTCTTTATTTTTTCAACAGGAGGTATGGTTATGAAAAAAATCGGTCAATGGCTTAAAAACCTGTTTCTTCCCCCCGAAAATACCAGCACTGCCCGGCGCTTGATGCCCTATGCTATCATTTTGGTTCTTTTTATTGGTATGCTCTTAGGTGTGGCCAAAGGGTGGGAAGTAACGAATACTACCGAATTTTGCGGTACCGCCTGCCATACCATGCCGCCTCAATACATTACCCACCAGCTTTCCGACCATGCCCGGGTAACATGCGAAGACTGTCATTTGGGTCGCACGGAACTGGGTACACAGATTGTAAGGAAAATTCAATATTCCTGGCAGACCGGTTCGGCAATGGTATTAAACAACTACGAATACCCCATCATAGCCCGCAATATGCGTCCTTCAATTGACGTATGCGAAACATGCCATTACCCGCAAGTCTTTGCCAGCGATAAACTGGTAGATATAAAAGAATATGCTCAGGATGAAGAAAGCACTTTAAAGACAACCTACCTGGTACTGAAAACCGGCGGTGGCTCCCAAAGAGAGGGATTGGGTTATGGCATCCACTGGCATATTGAGAACCCGGTATATTTCCTGGCACTGGATGAAGAACGTCAGGAAATACCCTATATCCGTGTTGTCAATCAAGACGGTAGCTTCAATGAATATGTAGATGTGGAATCAAATTTCAACACCACCCAGGTTCAGGAAGATCAACTGGAAAAAATGGATTGTATCTCCTGTCATAATCGTGCCGCCCATGCAATTGAACGTCCGGATGATGCCATCAATGGCATGCTGGCGCGCGGGGAAATCCCCTCTGATATTCCCTATATTCGCAATCAGGCCGGCACAGTCATGCGCGGTACATATGCCAGCATGGAAGAAGCCAAAACCGGTATCTATAACATCCTGACGAATTATGAAAAAAATATGCCGGATGAGTACAGAGAATATAAAGTTGAAATTGAACAAGTGGCCGATAAATTATGGGCTTATTATCAAAACTCGGTATTTATGGATCAGCAAATGGATTGGAATACGCACCCGGATAACAGCCAGCACCGAGAATCTCCGGGTTGTTTCCGTTGCCATGATGGTAAACACCTCACCAGTGATAATGAAGCCATTCGCCTGGAATGTAACCTGTGTCATTCAGTGCCAGTTGTTTCAGGCCCTGAAGATTTTGTCACACAAATCGAAGTTAGCCGGGGTGTAGAGCCAAATAACCATAAAGACACCAATTGGATCAGCCTGCACCATGAGGCTTTTGATGATACATGCAGTAGCTGTCATACCGTGGAAGACCCGGGTGGCAGCAGCAACACTTCCTTCTGCAGCAATTCCGGATGCCACGGACAATCCTGGGAATTTGTCGGTTTTGATGCCCCACGTTTGCGTCAGATTCTTAGTGCCATGATCACCCCAACACCTGAACCCACCCAAATCGTAATTGAACCAGACGCTCAGCTAACCTACACGGATATTGCAGGATTGTTTGATCAATGTACGGATTGCCACGCAGAAAACGGGATGATGGGTGTTAACCTCTCTAGTTATGCCGCCATTAATGCCGGCAACGCAAACGGTCCAATAGTTATCCCAGGGGATGCCGCCAACAGCCCTTTGGTAAGGGTACAACAATCCCAACCCGCACATTTTGCCCAATTCACAAACCAGGACCTTAATTTAATCATCGCCTGGATCGACAACGGTGCTCTGGAATAAAATATACTATTCATCAGAAGCGCGAACGCAAAAATGCAGGCCGCTCCAAAATTGGAACGGCCTGCATTCTTTTTCATTAATTTATCTTCACACCTGGTTTATGGGTCGCATTCATGCATTTTTTTGTGAAAAATAGGACAAATATCACCCCATTTACATCATAAATGAAAGCCTTCTCAGACATTTTTAATGTATAATTAATCATCCGATTTGAGACGATTCAGATCAGTTTGGACATGTTTTGAAGAAATACTTTATTATTTTTAAATCAAGGAGACTCCGTATGGAAAAATCCTCTCTCCACAACAAATGGCGCTGGTTGCTTGTCTTATCTATTGCCATTCTGTTGGCCGGCTTCGCCATAATCGTCGAGGCACAACCGGTACAGGCTGTACCAATACCGGAAGCGCCTGTGCCGCAAACTGGTGGGATATCCAATGCTGAATGTCTGAGTTGTCATGCCCAGTCCACTACTCCCGTGGAACTACCCAGCGGGGAACAGCTCTTCATTCAGATAGATATTCCGATGTTCGGTAATTCCGTACACGGCCGCAATAATGTCACCTGTGTTACCTGCCATAGCAATATCACCGGTTTCCCTCACCCCGAGTTAACCGCTCAAAATAAACAGGAATACCAGTTGCAATACCCGGGTACTTGCGCAGCCTGCCATGCCGATCAGGTCAACCAGGCCCAGGACAGCATCCATGGACAATTGATTCAGCAGGGTGACCTGAATGCACCTACCTGTGCAGACTGTCATAACCCGCATACTCAGCCATTCGTGGAAGAAGTCAGTAAAGCCGAATTTGCCGAAGTTTGTGCCGCTTGCCATAATGGCATCTATGAAGAATATGCGCAGAGTGTACACGGTAGTGCCCTATTAGAAAACAACCAGGACGTTCCCGGATGTGTGGATTGCCACGGCGTACACAATATCAGTGACCCCACAACAGCCGAATTTCGCAATAGCTCGGTTAATATGTGCGCCAACTGCCACACCGATGCCAATATCATGGATAAATACGGCATTTCGACCAATGTTCTTACTACGTATGTTGCCGATTTCCACGGCACCACGGTTACCTTGTTCGAGAAAACTGAACCGGGACAAATCACCAATAAAGCCGTATGTTACGACTGTCATGGTATTCACAATATCCTTGCGGTCGATGATCCCGAGAAGGGTCTCTCCGTAAAGCAGAATATGCTGATGGCCTGCCAGAATTGCCATCCGGATGCCACGGAAAACTTCCCGGATTCTTGGCTTGGTCATTACACACCGGATAAAGATATCCATCCCATAGTTTATTATGTCACTCTGTTTTACAAAATACTTATCCCAGGCGTACTCGGAGGTATGGCAGTTTACATCTTGAGCGATATCTACATGCGTATACGTCATAAGACCCGTAAACCAGCCGGCGTCGAAGTTCAAACCAACTCTGAGAATAAGGAGTAAGAGATGAGTGCAGAAAATAAAACCTACCATCGTTTTGATGTTGCACGCCGCATTGAACACCTCCTTTTAATCATTTCATTCACCACACTGGGTGTTACCGGACTGATCCAAAAATACGCGCTAAGCTCGATTTCGGTTACTCTGGTTAGCGTATTGGGCGGTATTGAAACCGTGCGCATCATCCACCGTATTGCCGCAACCCTCTTCATCCTCGAAGGCGTCTATCACTTTATCCACCTGGGATATCTCCTATACGTACAGCGCAAACAAGCAACGATGATGCCTGGCATCAAAGATGGGAAAGATGCTGTTCAATCCTTTCTTTATAATCTTGGGTTTGCCAAAGAAGCGCCTAAGATGCCGCGCTACAACTTTACTGAGAAGATGGAATATCTTGCCATGCTTTGGGGCTTTATTGCCATGGGATTAACCGGTTTTATGCTCTGGAATCCGATTGCTACAACCCGTATCCTGCCTGGTGAATTCATTCCGGCAGCCAAAGTGGCGCATGGTCTGGAAGCGGTGCTGGCGGTTCTGGCTATTATTTTATGGCATTTCTATAATGTCCATATCAAACATTGGAACTGGGCTATGATCCGTGGAACAATGACTCGCCACCAGATGAAAGAAGAACACGGCGAAGAATTGGAAGCAATAGATAGTGGCAAAACCGATGTGGAAGTAGATCCGCAGACTTACAAAAAACGCATGGCCATTTTTATGCCGCTCTCTATCGTCTTTGCGGTAGCCTTGGTAGCTGGGGTAATTTACTTCATTACCTTTGAGGAAACGGCAATAACCACGATTCAACCAGTTTATGCGGATGTAGAAGTTTTCGTCCCCCGCACCCCAACACCCCTCCCCACCTTACCACCCACACCCACGCTCAATCCAGTAGCGGCAAACACCTGGGATGGAAGCATTGGTGCTGTATTTGCAGAAAAATGCGGTTTATGCCATGGCAGCAATGGTGGATTGAGTCTAAGCAGCTATGGAGATGTATTCGCTGGTGGCACCAATGGAGCGGTTTTGGTTCCTGGTGATCCGGAAGCCAGTAAACTATTTACGATTGCCGCACCGGATGGTAGTCATCCCGGTGTTTTCAGTGAAGATGAATGGGATCGCGTCCGCGTCTGGATTATAAACGGAGCTCAAAAGTAACCTGGGCTATCCAAAACCCTTAACCTTTTAAGAAATATCCGCGCCGGAGATACTGCACACTCCGGCGCGGTACTGTTTTATCTACAAATGTTTCCGCAAAAATTGTTTAACAACATCACGGTATTTAAAATATTGCTCACGGTGAATGCTATGCCCGGCGCCCGGCAGATACGCAATTTCCAATCGCGGCCAAAGCGACTGCGCCGCTTCAGCTACCTGCTGAGAGACAATTGCGCCGCGGTCAACATCCGCATAAACCAGCAGACCGGGTACTTTTATACCTTTTATCATTTGTTGCCAGGGAATTTGCTCCTCGTGGATATAACGGGCAGTATGCAAACTGACCAGTAACTTTCCCTTTGCCCATTGCATAAATTCACTCTCATCCCACGATGGGTTTTCCTTCCGGGCAAAATCCATCATCCCCTGCAAAGACTGGGTTTTTAGCCCATTAATCCACGCCAGATATCCCTGAGCGTTCTTTTCTTTCTCAGCCATTCCGCCAGCTTCGGTATGCCAGGGTGGATCTTCCAATACAACCCCACTGACCAAATCCGGGGATTGCGCAGCTAACGCGGCCGCTATCACAGCGCCCAGCGAATGACCAACGACAACCGGTTTTATCAGGTTCAGCGCTCTTATCGTTTCGGCCACATCCTGCGCCATAATCTCCGCCCGGTAACCGTCTTCCGGCTTATCCGACAAACCATGACCACGCAGATCTACCATAACGACGTCATAAATCGGTTCCAAAAATAACGGTAAGCGACCCCAGCACAAGCCATAATCACTTAACCCGTGCAATAAAACCACCGGTTCTTTTTCACCGCCGGTACGGTAATAATGAATCCGCTGTCCGTTTGCCATCACGTGCCCCATCATTAATTCAGCCATGCCTGCTCCCTTTTTTTAATCAAAAAACCCTTTCCGTTAGTACTGCCAAAAAACAGTACTTCAAAATATGAAAGAATCTTATTCCTGAAACCGCTCCATCCAGCGTTCCGGGTGCGTCAATGTGCGAAAACCGCCATAATTGCTGTAAAGTTCATGTGCATCGCGGGTTGCCAGCATAAACCGGCGCACGCCTCTCAGGCGTTCATTTTGAACAATTGCCTGAACCATCATTTTACTTAACCCCAATCCGCGTGCAAAATCGAGAATAAACACATCGCACAACCAGGCAAATGTCGTCCAATCCGTCACCACACGCGCAAAACCAACCAGATTGCCTTGGGGCGCATATACTCCAAAACAAAAAGAGTGTTCAATGGATTGGATCACCTGTTCCCGGGTGCGGCCCTGTGCCCAATACGATTGATTGGATAAATACCCATGAATTTTGTCGATATCCAATCGCGTTGGGTCGTTATCCAATTGGTAACCATTGGGGAAATCAACGATTGTCATCCTTCATCTCCTGGTATATACGGACGATAAATATCCACCCAGGCAGGCAAAGTACTGATCCGCCGTGCCGCCATTAAACCATCATCATAAACGAAGTGGTAGTGTAAGGGCGTTGCACCGGCCAATACAGGTGGTAAAAAGATATGAATATTATCCACTACCTCCGTTGAATTAAATGCAAATTGGCGTGAATGCCATGCCAGAGTACCCTCACCATTTTCAACAAACTGCCTATGGGCGGCGGCAGCGCTGAAAATATACAACCCCCCGGGAGGGATTTCAAAACCATCCCAGGTCAATATCCCGCCAAAAGCCATTTCTGCTACCGGAATATTGGCTTCTTCCATAATTTCGCGCTGCATGCATTGATACGCGCTTTCTCCCACTTCAATATGCCCGCCAATTCCGTTCCATTTTCCGGCATTGGGCGCATTATTTCTCAGCAAAAGTAAAATATCTTCAGCGAAGGTTAAGAAACCAACAGTGTATTTTAATTCGGTGATCATATCATCTAAGTATAACGGAACCCATTAAAAAAACAAAAGAAAAAGCTGAGGGCGATCGCCCTCAGCCACTTTACACACTCTATTGGATCCAGATCTTATCCATTCCTCCGTTTACCAATCATAGCGGCCACGACTCTTTGACTTCTTGTTGGTTCTCTTCCAATCCAACCCAACCTCTTCCTCAAATTCATCATGGTAATGTTTGGATTTGCGATCGTGCCGGCGGGCGGCTTCCAGTTTATCATCCGAAGGCAATTCATTGTTACTGGCAATTTTGTACAGTTCCAAAATAGGCGGTTCTGTAATAACCACGGCCAACAACTCCCGACAGCGGGGACAGACCATATTTTGTCCAACTTGGGTGTGCTCGTTAAATGGGATATCTTCACCACAAGCAGGACAGACTGCGTACAACATGTTTCGAACTCCTGAACTCAACGTTAAAACTTGATGATGGAAAAACTGTACCTTCTCAAAAAAAATAGAATTGGCTTTTGGTTAGGCAAAACAGCCCCCTCAACCCATTTCCATACTTAATTGAGATGCTACGAAAAATTGTAAGAAGATTGTGTGCAAATCCGGTAACCATAAAATATCGAAACTGTGTAAAATTGATAGTAGTTGTTTTATTTTTTGAACAACAGGTGGTAATCACCAACCTGTTGTCGGAGGCAATATGCAAGCGCTGCTTTTTTGTCCATATTCAGATGAGGCTGCCATTCTGGGTGTAGTAATTCAACAAGCCGGTTTTACGGTACGTTCCATCCGCAACCTGGAACAATCCATAGCGCAATGGCCCGAGCAGCCTTCTGAACTGGTTTTGCTGGTAGCCCCGCAGGGCGACAAAAACGTAACCCGGTTAATTAACTCGCTGCGGGCACAAACCCTGGCGAGTATCATTATTATCTGCGAAGCTACATCAGAAGAGACACAGATCGAATGGTTCGAATCCGGAGTGGATCTGGTCATCCACCGTCCTTATAGCGTTCGCATTCTGCTGGCCAATATCCGTGCACTGTTACGCCGCACGGCGGGTATGCCGTTCTTCTCTCTGCCCACACTAACCCACTCCGGTCTGGTATTGGATCCCTCTCTGCGCACCATTCAGGTAGAAAAACAGGACCCTGTGCACCTCACCCAATTGGAATTCCGCTTATTGTACACATTAATGACCCATGCCGGTCAGATCATCCCAACTGTCAATATTGTCGAACACGTCTGGGGTTATAGTGGAGAGGGCAATCAGGAACTGGTTCGCGGGCTGGTCAAGCGCCTCAGGACCAAGATAGAAACCGATGTAAAAAATCCAAAATATATCCTCACCGAAGCCGGGATAGGGTATTATTTCAATCGCTATTAAAATGACTGCCCAAAAAAATATACCCCCATTTTCTATTGAAAAACTGTATAATACAAAATTAGAAGTTCGTAATTCTTAAAAGGAGTAGGAAATGACCACGCGATTAACCCAGGAAGGGTATGATAATCTGCGCGCCGAATTGGACGATTTGATCCTTGTTCGCCGGCCGGAAATTTCTATCAAACTACAGGAGACTTCTGAAGGCAAAGACTTTGAAGACAATCCTGAAATGGAAGCCGTACGTCTGGAACAATCATTTGTGGAAGGCCGCATTAAAGAACTGAATGCCGTTTTGGCAAATGCAGAAATTATTAAATCCAAACCGCAGTTCTCTAAGGTAGATCTGGGAGCAACCATCACAGTCCGTGAAGAAGATGGCAGTACCAGCCAGTTTTTACTGGTCAGCCCGGCCGAAGCCAACCCGCTGATTGACAAAATCTCCTATCAATCCCCCTTTGGAAAGGCACTCTTAGGTAAAGCAGTAGGTGATACCGTCATTGTGAATGCGCCTGACGGCGACTTCCGGGTAGAAATTCTGAAAATCGAATGATCCATCCGAACCTCTGTCCTACCGGCAGAGGTTCAGTTGTTAATCAGAAAAAAAAGTATCTATTCATTTATTAGGGGCTAGGGTGTTTTGGACGGGCAAATGCCCGTCCAAAACACCCGCAAACCCCGTTTTATTGAGATGATACAATAAAAATCATATTAAGAAAGTAGGACAGGTAGAAAAAACCACAATGAACAAATTGAAAGTAGCTCTACTGGCAAATGCAAAAGAAAATGCGCCAAAATTTAATGGCATGCCGTCTGATCAATGGGATGATCTGGATTCCAAAAAGACCATTCTCTCCCTGGTAGATGCCATCAAGGCTGGTGAGCATGATTGTGAGTTTTTAGAGGGTGATTCCACCCTGGTCGAGTCACTCAAACAATATAAGCCGGATATTTGTTTTAATATCTGTGAAGGGCATTTTGGAGATGGGCGGGAAGCACAGGTACCTGCCATTCTGGAAATGATGCGCATCCCTTACACCGGTTCAAAGGTGATGACTCTGGCGCTCGCGCTGGACAAACCCATGACCAAGCGGATTTTACACTGGCACGAACTGCCTACTCCGGAATTTCAGGTCTTTGAACGGGCGGACGAACCGCTTGACGCAGACATGAAATTTCCTCTTTTTGCCAAGCCCAGCCGGGAAGGTACCGGCATGGGAGTCAGTGCAAAATCAATCCTGCACAATGAAGAAGAATTACGCGAACAGATCAGTCAGATCCTCAACCGCTACAAAGAGCCAGCACTGGTAGAACGCTATATTGAAGGTCGCGAAGTGACTGTGGGTATGGTGGGTAACCTGAGGGGTGCGGTTGCCCGTCGCATGCCGCACGATGAAAACCTGCCCCGTATTCAGGCCGGACTTCGTTTCTTCCCCCCTATGGAAGTCGATCTGACCCCTTATTTTGAAACCGATGTGGTCTATAGTAACCGCCTCAAAGTAGACCTGGCAGACCAGTTAACCTATCTCTGTCCGGCTCCATTGGATGATGATATGGTAGACGATCTCAACTGGTACGCCGCCGCCGTCTTCCGCGTGATGGGTGCTTTGGATGTATCCCGGGTGGATTTCCGTCTGGATGCCAATAACGGCTGGAAACCCTATATCCTCGAGATCAACCCCCTGCCAGGGTTATCTCCCGGCATTTCCGACATCATCATCGAAGCCGCCGCAGAAGGTATTGGTCACACCGAGTTGGTCAATATGATCCTGGACACGGCCCTCAACCGTTATGGGATTGGTAAACCCGCCAGAATTGTTTAAAAACTGAATCTATGGATATCCATAACAGAGAGTGAAATCAATCACTCTCTGTTTATTTTATTCTGGGCTTTCACCAGCCGAAAATTGAGTATGGTAAAGCTGAGCATACATTCCATGTAAGGCCAGTAATTCGGAATGCGTGCCGGCTTCTACAATCTGCCCCCGGTCGATTACCAATATCTGGTCGGCGGCTAGAATAGTACTCAGGCGGTGAGCAATCACAATGCTGGTACGCCCGGCCATCACCCGTTTCAATGCGTCCTGGATTAAAGCTTCCGATTCACTATCCAGGTGACTCGTAGCTTCGTCCAGAACCAGTACGCGCGGATCCTTCAGGATGACACGCGCCAGCGCCACACGCTGTTTCTCGCCGCCGCTCAAACGATACCCACGCTCCCCCACTACAGTGTCGTAGCCATTCGGCAGCCCCATAATAAAATCGTGAATATTGGCGGCTTTGGCCGCTGTTTCCAGTTCTGTCTGAGTGGCATTCAGTCGCGCATACAACAGGTTGGTGCGAATCGTATCGTGAAACAGGTAGTTTTCCTGGGTTACCACCCCGATCTGCGCGCTCAATGATTCCAGTGTCACATCTCGCAGGTCAATCCCATCCAGGCGAATCTGTCCTTGGCTGGGATCGTAAAGCCGCGGGATCAGGTAGGTCATCGTGGTTTTTCCGGCGCCGGATGGCCCCACCAGGGCGATTAATTGACCCGGATCCACCCGAAAACTGATGTTTTCCAATGCCACAGAGCGTGCCTGGGATGCGTGGTTTTCTTGAGACTCGCCTTCAAGCTCTTCGCTCCCGGATAGGACCGCCTGAATAGAGTCCTCCTGACCGTAACGTTTCACCCGTCGTAGGCCGCCTTCTTCATCGTCATACCGAAAATATACCTGGTCAAAAACCAGTTCTCCGCGCACATCCTGCAATTGGAGTGCTCCCGCTTTTTCGGGAATATCCTCAGGCATATCGATAACTTCAAACACCCGTTCAAAACTGACAATCGAAGTAGCCAGTTCCACTGGCGCATTGGTCAATCCTTCCAAAGCGGTATACAATCCGCCCAGATATGCCCCAAAAGCCACAATCGTACCTACGGTAAACGCATCCTGAATCACCAGATATCCCCCAAAACCATACACCAGCGCCGTACCCACTGCGCTGACCATACTGACAATCACAAAAAACAAAACCATAATCACTGCTCGGCGGATACCAATATCGCGTACCTGGGCTGCTCGTTCCTCAAAACGGTGTACTTCCACATTCTTGCGGCCAAATAACTTTACCAGCAGTGCCCCGCCGATATTCAGGGTTTCATTCATCATGGCGTTCATCCGCGCATTCAGATCCATCGATTCATGCGCAATTTCACGCAATTCATTGGCCAACCGGCGCGAAGCAAAGATAAACAGTGGCAGAATCACCATGCTCACCAGCGTGAGACGCCACTCCATACTGAACATCACTGCCAATACAGCCACCCCTTGTACTACATTGGTCACCATGCTCACAATCGTATTGCTGATGGCATTCTGCGCGCCAACCACATCATTATTCAAACGGCTCATCAGCTCGCCAACCCGTGTATGCGTAAAAAAGCGCAGACTCATCCGTTGCAAACGCGCATACAAACTCACCCGCAGGTCATAGATAACCCCTTCGCCCACGTTCGCATTCATTTGGCGCTGCCAGACGCGCAAACCGCCACTGAATAATGGCACACCTAAGAGTGCCAGCGCCAGCAAAACAAGCCGGTTAACATCCTTTGCCGGCAGGGTTCGGTCAATCAGATCCCGCATAATCAGCGGCGGAATCAATCCTAAAGCCGCCGAGCATAGAATTAAGACCAACATAACAATGATTTGCCGCCGGTAAGGAAGAGCATAGGTCAACACACGCTTCAATAAATCACGGGAGAGTTTGGGACGACCTCCCGAAGAATGAATGTAATTAAACAAGCCGCCATGCATCATGGGTTCTACCTCCACTTGAAAAGACTGATCCTGAGATCGTCTTTTATTGTACCAAAGGCAAAAGGTAAAGCCACCCCTTTAACGAAATACTGCCGGGGAGTTACCCGGCAGTATTTCCGATAAAAGGAAAAATGTGAAGCAGTTAACCAATCTCTTAACCAGTTCTCTTAGTCAGGATAATGCAAACCCAAGTTTTGTCCCAATTCCAACCTTGTCCCAAAAAAGACATTACCGCTGACCCATCAAGAAGAAGTCCCACACACAACTGGCTTGCGCCAGACTGTCCACGAAATCTTGTACTTTCTATGTTGCTCAAAGCTGTGTTATTTGTAAAGTTCATATCAGATCAATGTGATCTTGATTGGTGTAAGTTTACTATGTTTATGTTAACAACAAACTAACAAAGTGTAAAGTTTTGGTTAAGAGTTGTTTAATATTCAAAGTTTAGGTTTAGTAAATCAGGTTAAAAATTGTGCATAGTGCTTCATCTGGCTCCGGTCAACCTTCACCGTAACAGCATACTTCAAACGTCCATTGATCAATTCCTTACATATTTATCAGGATTATCCTCACCCTCCAACGAGTGACTGTTAGTCATTGTATGCCCTAATATCTTCCATTATAATATATTCGTGGTTACGAATATATCGATTCAAACTCATCCGGAAGAAAAAATTTCAAAATTGCTTACCCTGATTGGCCAACCGGCGCGCATCAAAATTCTGCTCATCATTGGCGCACAAGAAGCCTGTGTTTGCCATTTGGAAGCCGTAACGGGCATGCGCCAGGCAAGCATCTCGCAGCACCTGATGGCCCTCCGCAAAACAGGGTTGGTCTACTCCCGCCGGGATGGACGCAACATGTTTTATCATCTGACCCAACCGGAAATTGTCGATGTCATCACACAAGCGGCCCAACTCACCGGGTGCAGCCCCGAAACACTTCTCACCTTGGGTGCTCGTCCGGTTCAGGGTTGCCTTTGCCCGCAATGCAACCCCGGCATCGACCCCAAATTAACCTGTCGGAATACAAGATCAAACAAATCATCTTGAAGTAAGGAGAATTCATTTATGGAAAACAAAAGCGTCACCAAACGGCTGTCTTTTTTAGATCGCTATCTTACGTTATGGATCTTTCTCGCCATGGCAATTGGTGTAGGATTAGGCTATTTGCTTCCCAAGACGGTTGAGTCATTCAATACGGCCGTTTCGGTTGGTACAACCAACATTCCCATTGCCATTGGCTTAATCCTGATGATGTACCCGCCGCTGGCAAAAGTGCATTATGACGAGTTAGGTAAGGTCTTCCGTAACTGGAAAGTGCTCGGTCTCTCCCTGGTCCAAAACTGGATCATCGGCCCAATCCTTATGTTCATATTGGCAATTGTCTTCTTACGTGGTTATCCGGAATATATGGCCGGTCTGATCATGATCGGGTTGGCGCGCTGCATTGCTATGGTCATCGTTTGGAACGAGTTAGCCAAAGGCGACACGGATTATGCTGCCGGGTTGGTGGCGTTCAACAGCATCTTCCAGGTACTGTTCTACAGTGTCTATGCGTATGTCTTCATCACTGTGCTGCCTACCTGGTTTGGAATGCAGGGTGTTGCAGTCCATATTACCATTAGCGAGATTGCAAAATCAGTCTTTATCTACCTGGGCATTCCATTTATCGCTGGTTTTATTACTAATATGGTGCTCACCCGTCTCAAAGGCAAAGATTGGTTCTATAAGACCTTTATCCCAAAAATTAGCCCGATCACTCTCATCGCCTTGCTCTTCACTATCCTGGTCATGTTCTCTCTCAAGGGCAACCTGATCGTCGAGATCCCGTTGGATGTGGTCCGCATCGCTATCCCCTTGCTCATCTACTTCGTCGTTATGTTCCTGGTCAGCTTCTTAATGGGTAAAGTAGTCGGCGCGGATTACAAGCAAACCACTACCTTGGCGTTTACCGCTGCTTCAAACAACTTTGAACTGGCAATTGCCGTAGCGGTCGCTGTCTTCGGCCTCAATTCCGGTCAGGCTTTTGCCGCCGTAATTGGCCCATTGGTGGAAGTTCCGGTGATGATCGGTCTGGTCAATGTGGCCTTCTGGCTTCAGAAACGTCTGTTTAAAAATCAATTGATAGTAGGCAAAACCTCTCCGAAAATCTCCTAGAAACAAGAGAATAGAGAGGAATTGTTATAAAACAATTTCTCTCAAATTTTTAATATGCTAAAACCAAAACTACTTAACATTCAACTGGATGATCAGAATCACTTGGTTCTACCACCGGAAATCTTACAGAAATATGGATTGTCGTCCGGTTCGGTGGTTCGTTTACAACAAACCGATACCGGTTTCACCCTCTCCCGTTCAACCGCCAGTCTGGCCAAAGTATACGTAGAGGCTACCAATATTTGCAACCTGGATTGCAGCACCTGCATGCGCAATGTTTGGGATGAACCGTTAGGTAAAATGGATGAATCAACTTTCGCCCGGGTTTTACTGGGTATTCAATCATTTTCCCCACCCCCAACCGTGTTCTTTGGTGGTTTTGGAGAACCTTTAGCGCATCCGAACTTGCTCGAAATGATTGCGGCAGTCCGAATTCTTGGCGCAGAAGTGGAATTGATTACCAATGGGATTCTTTTAACGAAACCGGTTATCAATCGATTAATAGAATTAAAGGTTAACCGTATTTGGGTCTCCATTGATGGTGCAACACCGGCAAGTTATGCCGATGTACGTTTAGGAGATGCGTTGCCTCAGGTGATTGAAAACCTGACTCGTTTAAAAGATATCAAGCACAATTCCGACCAGAACTTACCTTTGCTTGGGGTTGCGTTTGTTGCGATGAAACGCAACCTCAATGATTTACCAAACGTGATTCGCCTTGGAAAAAGCCTGGGAGCCGATCAATTTTCAATCAGCAACCTGTTGCCGCATACTGCCGAAATGCAGGAAGAGATCCTCTACATGCGCTCCATGTACGATATTGAACTCCAACCATCGCGGTGGTCTCCCGAAATATATCTCCCTCGAATCGATCTGAATCATACAATAATTGGGCATCTGGCAGAAATCATGAAAGCGAAGAACATGCTCAATATCGGACGCCAGCCGCTAAATATGGGGGTCAACTCCTGTCCGTTTCTAGAAAAAGGCAGCATCTCCATTCGATGGGATGGAGCTATTAGCCCATGTTTGCCGCTGCTGCATACCCATCAAAGCTACCTGGCCGAAAATTTAAGGACTACACATGCCTATGCTGTTGGAAGTATCAACGACCACAGCCTGAAAGACCTATGGAATAATCCGCAGTACATTCAACTGCGCGAAAATCTGCAAGCTTTTGACTTCTCTCCCTGCACCTTCTGCAATAGTTGCGACATGGCTGAGTCGAACCTGGAAGACTGTTTTGGAAACAGCCACCCCACCTGCGGCGGCTGTCTCTGGGCTCAGGGCTTTATTCAGTGTCCTTAAGTTCTTCAATTTTTTTGCGGATCAGTGGTACTGAGATTTTACCGCCGCTGCTGATCAAAGCATCCTCCACAAATACAATTGGCAATTGACTGTTGGGTGGAATCGGCGGGCAGTTTGGATCAAATAAATCGAAATATTGCACGCTTACATGATCACCGTATCGGACTCGCAATTGACCAGCCACCCATTCAGTCACTTCGCGCCAGCTTTCTTTTAAGCCCTCTTTACAGGCAACCGGCGATCCGATAATTTTCACAAGAACAGTAGGGCCCATCTGACTTTTCCTTTTGGTCTGGAATTTGTGCCCATCAAAGCAAGCAACCCTCCGGTATTATAGCGATTTTTGCTGAGCACGAACAATTCCACAAACTAATTTCAAATATCCTTTATCAAGTTTCAAAAACAAGATCATTCTCATAAATCTGCTCACCCAGTTCGGCCAGCATCTTCAGACCTTTGATTTCTTGCGGCAGCAGCGGAATCTGCGCAACCGGCAGGTGGAACCGTTCTGAAATTTCATTCAGGTATTTCTCTTGCATGGTGCGGCGGGCATGTGTAAAATCGCTGTCGGCTTGCTCCAAGGGGATAACCATATTGGCCACCACCAGCCCCGGATGAACTCCTACGCTGCTCAATTCGGTCGCAGCGCGGTAAGCCTCAATAATCGGAGTAGCTTCCGGATACATGACGAAGGCAAACGTGCTTTGTTCAGGATCACGCATCATCTCAATCACTTTCCCAAAGCGCTGCTTGGCTACATCATCCGCAGCCGAGGCATTCACTGAGGCGAAGATTTTGACGTCAATCTGTTTGCTCCAGTCCATCGGCAGTTCCAGCATGCGCAAGGTATGCCCCGTGGGCGCGGTGTCAAAAACCACGGCTTGCCATTGGTCCTGCGATGCATATTCAATAAACTTGTCAAATGCGGCCATTTCTTCGGTGCAAGGTGAGTTAAGTTCTTCTTCCATCGTCGCGATGGCGCTCTCCGGACGGCCGCGCTGGCGGGCATCCTCGAGAATCCGCTCTTTGTAGGTTTCGGCTGCGGCTTTCGGGTCAATCTTAACCGCCCACAGATTAGGCTGGCCGGGTACTGCAGCGATTTCGTCTCCCACCGGGCTGTCCAGTACATCGCCCAGGTGGGCGGCCGGATCGGTGGTTAAGAGCAGTGTTTTGTGCCCCTGACGTGCCAGCCATACGGCGGTAATGCAAGAAGCAATCGTCTTGCCCACCCCGCCTTTGCCGGCGAAGAACACCGTCCGGCGCTGACCGTTAGGTTGAATGCGCGCCCGGACATCTTCCAGGGGTGTCACCAGGGCAGCAAGCTGCGGTTGTACACTCTCCGCTACGAATGTGTTAGCCGCCGAATTTCCGTCAAAGAAAATCTTGGCTACCTGGCTCAGTCTTTTGACGCCCTTGATTTCTCCCGAAAGCAGGGTCATGCGCTGGGTCGGATAAGCCAGTTCGGTTTCGATCTGTTCCAGGTAGCGTGTCTGCATGGCTGCCCGGGCAGCAAAGAGCGCATTTTGCACGCCTTCAGGTGGAATAATGCTATTAACAATCAACCGGAAGTTATGAATCTCCAATTTTCGCAGTTCGCTGATGGCACGGTTGGTTTCCTTGATCGAAATGGCTTCCGGGTGCAGAACGAAGATAAACGTGGTCTGATCAATCTCACGCATAGCCGCCAGCGCCCGCTCGTACTTGTGTTTGGCATCCTGGATAGCCGCAGCCGGTCCAAGACAGGTTTGCCCGCTGCCTGCGCTGGCCGCGTCAATCGATTGACTCCATTCAGCCGGTAGTTCCAGTAAACGGATCGTGTGTCCTGTTGGCGCCGTGTCAAAAATGACGGTATCAAAAACCTTCTCGTCATCGGTGGGTACTTCCAGAAAATCGGTAAACCGGTCAAAAGCAGCCACTTCAGCGGTGCAGGGACCACTCATCTGCTCTTCCATCACCTGTACAATTTGCGGTGGAAAAGCTGCCCGAATGGGTTCCATAGCGCGGTCAATGTATTCCTGGGTGGCTTTATCCGAATCAATTTCCATTGCCCAAAGGTTGGGTATACCCCCAATTGGAGTAACCTGGTGACCAATTTCCTGCTCAAATACGTCTGCCAGATTCGAGGCTGGATCGGTGGTGACAATAAGGGTTTTCTTGCCTTCTTCTGCCAGCCGAACTGCATGGGTGCAGGCCATTGAGGTTTTACCAACACCGCCTTTACCGGAGAAGAACATATACTGCGTTGTCATCTTATTTGCTCCCATTCAGTTTTTCCCGGATTTCAGCCATACTCGGGTAACGTCCTTCAGCAATGATCTGGCCGTGAATTACCACAATAGGAAGCGCCGCCATTTGTTTCTCCCGTATCAATTTCATCACTTCGGCATTAGCAGTGAACGAACTGGGATGGCTGCTCATTTGATAGCGTTCAATGATATATCCATCCGCTTGCAAACCCGCAATCATCTCACTCACATCCAATAATGTCTGATCAATCGTTGGGCCGCACATGCCTGTAGGACAGCACATCGGCGGGTCAAAAATTTCCACATCCGTCGCTGCCATCACTTTAAATGGTTGGTTTTGTGAAGGGTTTTTCATGTTTTCTGACATAATAATTCAATCTCCTTTGAAGCATTTTGGTAAAAAATTTTATTTTTCCAGATTTAATAAATCGGCATGGCGTTCCGCTGCTGTTTGGGGACCACAGGTCAGGCGGCGTGGTTGAATACGCTCTGCATTAAAAAAATCGCTAAAAACTTGTTTGAGTTCTTCCATCGCTGCCAGGTTAATCGAGTAATATATCCAGCGTGCATCATTCGGGTCCCTGACAGCATCCACAAGACCCGATTCACGTAACACTCCCAGGTGATGCGAGGTCAGGTTAGGAGCCATTTGCAAAGCATCACCCAGTTCGCAATTGCACTGCACACCTTCAATGATTTTTTCCAGGAGTAATAAGCGCTTTGGCTCATAAACAACCTTCAACCAACGTGCTAAATTAGAAAAACTTGATTGTTCCATAATTATCCTTAATATTAGTTCAATACATATTGAATCATACTACTATATTTAAATTCTTTCAAGAGGAGATTAATACAAACCCATATCAGGCTGCTCTATTAAAGTTGGGTTTTACTCTCTCATTATTTTTTAAACTACTATTATTTTATTACGGACACCGGACAATGTCCTGCGCCCAGAGACAATCAGCGCAAGAAGGGTTGTATCCCCAGCAAGCCTCGTTTTTTGCTCGCAAGTCACAGGTATCCCGAAGATCACAATCCGCACATGAGGGGAAATGGAAAGCGCGAACTTCGCTGCGATAATGAACAAATTCCTCACTCATCCATATGTCAGCCAATGAGGCTTGATTTACATTTCCAAACGTGAGCCGGCTCACCTGTTTTTCCACCCCGTCTACAGTAAAATATTGATAGCTATGCGATAAGGCATAACAGGGTGAAACACCGCCATCCCATCCGACAACGATAGCATAATCATTGACAAAGCGGCAGTGTTGTTCGGCACCATAATGCATGCGGGGAAGTTCCGTAACCCCCCATTTTACCCAGGCGCCAGGTTTAACCGGCCCTCCACTGATTTTAAATGGTGAAGCAGGTTCATACCCATATAATTTATCAGCGTTCATCTCACGCGTATACGGCAACAAATTGGTAACAACTGTTCTAACCGCACCAAGTCGGGTTGAAAGCTCAGATAAACCTGGTAACTCTTCCTGGTTGCTCTTCATGGCCACAAATTCAATGCCAAGTGTAGGGTTTACCACGCCTAATTGTCGCTTGAGCGTATTCAACCGCTCAATATTTTCAAGTACTTCATTTAACTGTGCGCCGCGTATTCCAGCATAAGTTTCTGGTTTCAACCCATCAATTGAAACAACCACCTGATTAACCCCCAGGCGAATTAATTCCCTGCTTATTTTTTCATTGAGAAGCAAGCCGTTCGTCCCAATTGTCACGGATAATTTTAATTCTCGAAGTTTCTCAATCATGTTCAATATACGCGGGTGTGTCAACGGTTCTCCAAAACTGGTCAAAACAACCCGATCCAGAGCTGGGAAAGCACGAATGCTGTCCAGTATTTTGTTAAAAGTCTCTTCTTTCATATGAGCAATAGGATCTGCCCAGGAATGCCGAATACAGGTCTGGCAATTAAGATTGCAAACAGTGGTCACTTCTATATATATTTTTTTTGCATCCGGACGGCACGGATGAAAAATCAAATCCCCATCGCGTTCATCTAACCAATAATCAGCAGATGGGTCAAGATTGCGCCGTTGCAAAAAATCTTCTGGAAGTTTGAATTGACCGAGATTGTTTAGGGAAAGTTTTGGCATAAAAAGAATCCTTCATTTATAAAAACAAATCTGAGAGGTATTAATATTCTTGTAGCAGGCAATAATTCAACAAAAGCAAAGGTATGTTTTTAATATCGCGCATCATCATTTGTTTATTGGAAATTAATGGAGAATCGTTCCCTGATCAGATAATCACTTGTAGCAAATAAAATCGTTGCATTTTTTTTGATTTGCTGCATAACACCAATGGTATTATATGGGTTTACAAATTTAATGTCAATTTGTATTGAAACAATTCTTATTGAATCATTGAATTATATCTTTAAAAATTACTTTACAAAAAAGGTTATTGAATATATGCCAACCGTCTCTTGACACAGTAGTAAATTACACTATAATCACATTCATGACATTGAATATGCTACGAAAAACACAAACAGATCTTCGGCCATTGCAATTACAAACGCAGATTTTTAAAGTACTTACCCATCCTGCCCGTATTGCCATTCTTGAAATTTTACGGGAGCAAGAACATTGCGTTTGCCACATGGAAGCTCATTTAGGATTCCGGCAAGCATATATTTCTCAACAACTCTCTGTTCTGCGTGAAGCCGGATTAATTCAAGATCGTCGTGACGGTTGGAACATTTTTTACCGTGTTGTCAACCTTCAAATTTATGATGTTCTGGATGCTGTAAAAAAGCTCATCGGACAATCCGAAATAAATGAACATAAAACAAGTGTCATTTGTTCTTGCCCGCATTGCAGCGCGAAGACGGGTGAAGTGTGACGGTACTCTTATTAAAAGTGAATATTGATAATATTTTGTATAAAGTCTAGGAGAAAAAATGATTACTATCAAAGTGCTTGGATCTGGCTGTGCCAACTGCAAACGACTGGAAGCCCTAACCCGTAAAGTCGTCGAAAAACATAAGATCGATGCTGAAATCCTCAAAGTAACCGATCACAATCAGATTATGGAATATCCTATCCTGGCTACCCCTGCCCTGGTCCTGGATGAAAAAGTTCTCAGTTCGGGCCGTATCCCCAGCGAAAGTGAAATCGAAAACTGGCTGCTGCCTATCCTTTAATCCATTTCTGCAGGGCATGCTGCTGTGTGCCCTGCATTTTTTTTGTATAAAACACATTCATTGTTCTGAATATAAATTTTAAGAAAGCTGTCAAAATTTATGGACTCAATCTTACAATATATTGGCACCCTGCTTTGGTCCGGTTGGACGGGTTTACTGGACTACCTCGCCGCACATGTCCTTCTCTGTCTCGTTCCGGCATTTATCATCGCCGGGTTCATGAGCTCGATGATTCCCAAGGAAACCATTACCAAATACCTGGGCCCCAAAGCCTCCAAATGGGTCAGCTATCCGGCTTCTGCGTTTGGCGGGTTTATTCTGGCCGTTTGTTCCTGCACCATCCTGCCGCTTTTCGCCGGCATCTGGAAACGCGGAGCGGGGTTAGGGCCGGCCATCACTTTTTTGTTCGTAGGCCCGGCCATTAATATTCTGGCAATCACCTATACCGGCGCAGCCATTGGCTTTGATATTGCCGCTGCACGTTTGATTCTTTCCATCGTCTTCGGTATTGTCATCGGTCTGATCATGGCCTGGATTTTCCGCAAGGAAGAAAAACAACGTTCAGCGGAAATGCAAAAAAACGGTGTCTTTGACCAGACAGCCCAGGTGAAACCGGCAATATGGGCCCTATTTTTGCTTATGGTGGCCGTTCTGATCGTTGGTACGTTACAAATCCCGTTGTTAACCAATGTTTATTTCAACATTCCCCTGCCGGTTGATCCGGCTCAGGGATTGATGCAGATGCTTTCATCCGTCAATTTATCCTTACAGGGTGCTTTGCTCATCTTCATGCTGTTTGTTATCGGAATCCTGGCCTGGAAAGGCTTTGAAAATATTTTTGACGGCTTTACCGGTTGGACGTACGCCGCGATAGGCGCCATTGTGCTGACCATTCTGATCGCCGCGCCGCTGGAGCAGCCCGGCAGCACCCAGCTCGGAATCAACGGACGCTTTTTTGGTGAAATTATCTTCCTGGCCGCGGCCGGGTATACCGTAAAACGCTATTTCTCCCAGGACGAACTGACCGGCTGGATCTGGGAAACCTGGAAATTCGTCAAACAGATTTTCCCGCTGCTGATCGTGGGTGTCTTCGCAGCCGGAATCGTCCGGGTCATCATTCCGGAAACCTGGGTACGCACCATTGCCGGTCAGAACACCATCTTCGCCAATTTTGTTGGGGTAGTATTTGGTGTCTTTATGTACTTTCCCACCCTGGTGGAAGTGCCCATTGCTAAAATGTTCCTCGATCTGGGCATGGCCCGCGGCCCCCTGTTGGCCTATCTGCTCTCCGATCCGGAACTGTCACTGCAATCCATTCTGGTTCTCAACGGTGTCATGGGCAAAAAGAAAACAGCCATTTATGTTTCCATCGTCGCCATATTCAGCACCCTGGCTGGCTACCTGTTTGGGCTGGTTCTTACCCTGCTCTAAATGAAATGAAAGGAAATTGATATTGAAAGGCTATCTGAAATGAAATTTCTTTCTGATTTACACTTTGCGATTATTGGCGCAGGAAATATCGGGCAAATGCTGCTGGAAAAATTGCTCACATTGCATGTGCCTGCTAACCAATTATCTGTATGTGATCTGGATGCTAATCGTGCTAAAACTTCAGCCGCTCTCGCAGGATGCAATGTCTTTGACCTCACGGATTTGGCAAGTTGTCAGGCTTCCATCTGGTTGTTAAGTGTCGGGCCTATGGCCACATTGCCGGTCCTACAAACTCTTTCGGTTCATTTAAAACCTGGTCATATCATTATCTCCTTTGCCGCAGCAGTACCAATCCGGGATCTTGAAGAAATCGTTCCAAAAGGCGTCAGTGTCATTCGTGTGATGCCAAATATGCCTTCGCTCATCGGACAAGGAATGAACCCGCTTTGTTTTTCACCCCAAACTACTAAAGCAGCGCGTGAGATTTCGCTGGAATTACTGAAACAATTAGGTGAAACCGTTGAAGTGCGCGACGATCAGATGAACTGGTGCGTTGGTTTGAGCGGCGCAGCGATGCGCTCTATTCTTCCTGCTGTTGAAGGAATGATCCGGGCTGGAGTGGATGCAGGCTTGGGCCAGGAGGTTGCCCGGCTGGTGGCGGCCCAGGTCATGCTGGGAACAGCTGGTTTGGTAAAGCACTCCTCTCTCAGCCTGGAAGAAATCAAAAAACTCACCCCTATGGCAACACTGGATGAAACCCGGGTAGAGCAATTATTTTATGATGCCGCTGTGGGTGCAAAAGAAAAAATCAATCAGTTGCAAGCAAAAATTATTGGGGATGAAATAAATGCCTCCTGAAAAAAAGAAGACATCCCTCAAAGCCCAACTTCCCAAAATACTGATTCTTTTTGGAATTGTGCTGGCTGTTATCGCTATCTCTATATTCAAGAACCAAAAAACGCAGCCCTTGCCGGCTGCCGGCGATACGCCTAATGAAACCGCTGAGGAACAACTGGACCGCCATCTCGAAGCCGGAGAACCGGTTTTTCTCTTTGCTCATTCAAATAGCTGCCAATCCTGTATTGATATGATGCTGATTGTTGATCAGGTTTACCCGGAATTTAAGAACCAGGTCGCCCTGGTGGATGTCGATGTTTACGATCCGGCAAACCAGGCCTTGCTGCAACGTGCCAGGGTGGCCTCTATCCCTACCCAAATATTTATCGATTCTGCCGGACAGGGAAAAATATCCATTGGTGTGATGGCCGCCGAACAATTAGAACAATTCTTAACTGAATTGGTAGAGGGTAACTGATGAACATCGACCCTGCCATGCTGCACCCTTCCTCTTTAATGGGTTACCTGTTAGTCTTTTTTGGCGGTGTGCTTACCAGTATTGGCCCCTGTAACATGGCTATGATTCCGCTCATCATCGGTTATGTGGGCGGTTCACACCAACTTCCACGGAAAAGAGCTTTCTCCATTTCACTGGTATTTACGCTTGGGCTGGCCGTAACCTTTGTACTGTTGGGCATGACCGCAGCTCTGGTGGGCGGGCTGCTGGGTGGGAATACGCGCATCTGGTATTACCTGGTAGCAGCAGTTTGTTTTGTAATTGGACTGCAGATGCTTGGGGTTTTTAATTTCACCTTGCCCTCCTGGTTTGGCGGTTTACGCGAAAAAGTTAAAGCCAAAGGTCTGTTAGGCGCGTTTTTACTGGGGCTGATATCCGGGTTAGTGGCATCCCAATGCGCCACTCCCGTTCTGGCGGCCATTTTAACCTACGTCATGGCGCAAAAATCCAGTTTGGTATATGGCGCGGCGCTCTTGTTCATCTACTCTTTAGGGCGCGGCGTTCCCATTATTCTGGCCGGCACGTTTACCGGTGTATTAAAGAATTTGCGCTCTGCCGGTAAATGGTCAGCTTACATGGAAAAAGCTGCTGGAATCATCATCCTCCTGGTTGGATTCTACTTTATATGGATCGCCTGATTTTACGCCTGCCTTCAAAACGGCTCTCCGTCATCCTGGTAATCCTGGTTGCATTCGGCATCCTTTTTGTAAAGGCGCTTTCCGAAGGTTGGTTTACACCCCGTGAACCACTCGATTTATCCAGTGAACCCACCCTGTTATTCTTTAATCGCTCCAAAGGTTGCGAATGCGTGCTTGTGGTTTACCAGGCGGCGGAAAGGCAAATTGCCGCCTGGCCAAAAGCAGATTATTCCGGAGCAAATCTCATTCGGATCGATTTGGATCACAGACCGGACGTAGGCAGACAATTTAACATTATCCGCGTACCGGCAATGCTTCTGGTAGACTCAAATGGACAGGTCATCTACCAGCAAACCGAAGCAGTCTCGGATAAATCACCTTTGGTTTTGGTTAAATTCGAGCAGGCAATTAAGGATTATGCCAATGAAAAATAGTTTGGAATGGCTCGAAGATTGGAATACGGCACTGGAAACAGCCCGGAAAGAGAACAAGAGTGTAATTCTGCAATTTCACCGGGACGAATGTGCTGGTTGTAAAAAATTATACACACAAACATATCTGGATCAGGAAGTTCAACAAGAAATCTTCGATTGGTTCATCCCATTGCGCCAGGATATCTTCCGGAATCGCGATATACGCTCAAAATATTCAGCCTACTGGACACCTTCTTTCTTCTTTTTAGACCGGAAAGGGGTTGCTTTGCACAGTATCAATGGCTTCCTGGATGTGGATGATTTCAGAGTGATGTTAAGATTAGCCAAAGCAGCCTTGGATATACCTAAAGGAAGATACCTTCAAATCATAGATTTGATGGAAAATGGATTAAGTCTGTTTCCAGGCAACCCTAAAGCGCCTGCCATGCTTTTTGTACGTGGAATGGCCGAATATCTATTGGGTAAAGAAAAAAGCGCTTTTCGCGGTACCATGATAGAAATAAGAGAACAATACCCTGATAGTTTGGAAGCCAGAATGTGGCCCTGGTCGGAACAATAGCAATATATTTGAATACTTGAAAAGGGTAAAATAAAGATATGCTGACCAAACAAACCCAAAGAATTTACCCATTTACAGCAATTGTCGGGCAGGATGCAATGCGCCTGGCTTTGATTTTAAACGCCATAGAACCCAAAATTGGCGGCGTCCTTATCCAGGGAGAACGCGGCACAGCCAAATCAACCGCTGTAAGAGCATTGGCTCATCTATTACCGCATATAAACGTCGTTGAAGGATGCCGTTTTCGTTGTGATCCGGCTCAACCCCTTTCCTGGTGTCCGGAATGCAAAGAACGCTTTGTCTCAATTTCAAATCCGCCATTTGAAGAGCTCCCCACAGCCTTTGTTGATCTCCCGGTTTCGGCAACCGAAGATCGGGTAGTAGGCACACTGGATATTGAAAAAGCCATTCGTAGCGGCGAACGTGCTTTTCAACCAGGTGTGCTGGCCAATGCCAATCGCGGCGTGCTCTATCTGGATGAAGTAAATTTACTGGATGACCATGTAGTGGATCTTTTACTGGATGCAGCAGCTATGGGTGTCAATATTGTGGAACGTGAAGGTATTTCATTTGTTCATCCTTCCCGCTTTGTTCTGGTTGGCACAATGAATCCGGAAGAAGGGACACTCCGCCCCCAGCTTTTAGACAGGTTCGGTCTTTCTGTTCTCGTAGAAGGCATAACCGATATTAATCAACGTATTCTCATTTTAAAACGAGTTCTGGATTTTGAATCAGATCCCAATCGATTTATGCAAACCTGGGAAATCCGCGAGAAAGAATTAACCAAACAAATCGCTCGGGCCAGAACGATCTTGCCGCTTGTCAATCACCAGAAAACTGATCGTGAAATGATTGCAGAGATCAGCTGCAACATGGGGGTTGATGGCCATCGCGCTGATTTGGTCATGTTAAAGACGGCCAAAGCACATGCCGCGTATCAAAACCGCAGAAAAATCGAACGCCAGGATATTCAGATTGCGGCCCAATTAACCATTCCACACCGGTTAAAACGCAAACCTTTCGAAACCAGTTTGGAAATTCCAGCAATCACTGAACAGGTGCAAAATCTGGTCTACCCGGAGAGGAAAGCCCGGTTGGAAGAAATCCTCAATGATTATGTGGACCCCATCACCCTGGTCGACCACCATAATGAATTCGGCTTTTATGTTGGTGGATAAAGAAATTCCTGCAAATTGCTTGTCACTCAACCCAACGCTCTCATAAGGTTTACAGGCAGGTCCCCATACCGGTCCTGCTCGGTTTTGTTATCATGGTTGGCTGTAATCTTCTGACATCCAGGTTGTTGGGGCTGCCCTACCGCGAACGCATTACCACACTGTCGCTTGCCCTTCCATTATCCTTCTGAAAAATTGCCCATTTTTCCTTATTGACAAATTAGAACAATTATTCTACAATGATAACAAATCATCAACCCCTTTTGACATTATGAATAACCATAGTTCCTTGCTCAGAAAATAGATTTTCCTCTTTCAATGCGAAATATTGCTACATGGTACATTAACAACCGCATAAATAATCACCCCATCCATGCAGATTCCATCTCTTCCCTATTTCCTGCTTCCCGCTTCAGTATTCGATCCCCATTCGTTCCAAAACGAATACAGCTAATTGACAACCGCATATCCATCCATTGTTCGGCCCCAAAATACGCCAACCCCCACATATACCTGTCAATTTCCCGGAAAAGCATTCGTTCCGATTGGATTTTTTTTACTACGAAAACGCTAAGCGTTCCGAGCGCAGCGACATTGTCCTGAACGTCTTTTTGTGAAGGAAGGAGTCGTAGCGACGTTATCCCGAACGTTTTTTTGTGAGCGAAGGAGACGAAAAAAGAATGCGCTAAGCAAGGGACAAGGTCTCGACGCGTAACGCTCCGAACGCCACAGATCCCGACTGTCACCTGTCCCGAACTTTTTTGTGAGGGAAATGAGGGATAGTGAGGAGATCCTCTTTTTGTCAGAAGCGAAAGAGCCGCGCGTTCCTCTTTTTTCGCGACTCAGTAAGGTGTTATACAGGATTAGCCACAGCCAATGATGACTATTAACAGAAACGCTCGCGGTGCAATTCGCGAGCGTCTTCTAACGACATTCTGTAAACTTTTAACTGCGCTGTATCCAACGCTCCCATAAGGTCTGCATACAGGCTTCCAGACGATCACCCAGCGCATCTCCGCGTCCGGTAGTGACGTCATCCTCATTTTCAAAAATCACGTAAGGCACATTGATTCCCTGCACCGCCACATAAGCCGGGTCGCCGGCAGATAGTTCGTGCCAATCCACATCTTTATACAGGCGTTCCAGTTTTTCATCCGCCAAACCATGTTCCAGAATACTGTCCGGCCGGTCCGGGTTGAAACGTTTGCGATTCTTGCGCAGCGATTCGCTGTACGATACGTCCAGGTATAAAATCGCCATGCGTTCCACCGCCTCTTTTGTGAGATGCTGATAAGCCTCACGGTAGCCGCCGTGTTCTGTACCGCGTGAAAATTCAAAAATAGTGGTGAAATCCTGGCGATAGTTTGGGATGCGTGTTACTTTCTTATTGTAATCAAAACACATGCGCCTGATCAAAACATTCCATAAATGCTGGTCCTTAAAATAACCTTGTTCATCACTGTGCAAACGTGGTTTACCCATTTGCTCCAGCAGAGCATCTTCCTCAAACCAGGTCCACAACATGGGAAAATCATCAATCTCTTCAAATTCACGAATGTGAAAACGCTGTTGCCGGGAGTTAAGCTCACTTCGCTTTTACCGGCGCCCGGCCTGGCATTTAAGAGCAAAATATCAAAATTTTGTTTAGACACTATTATCTCCTTTATTAAACTCACCGGTGTAGATTAATCAGGACGCAGCGTGAATTAACTCACCCAGCTTACGTACTGCTTCCATCAGTTGCGGGTAAAGCTCAGCTTTCATGGAAACTCCCTTTTGGGTAGGGCGTTTCTCACCATCTATTTCCACATAGGTACGCAAATCAACCAGTTGCATATTCTTAAAATGACTGATGCCTACCCGAATTTCCTGGGTTTTGCTTTTGCCTATGGCTGCTACTTCGCGTTCGGTCTGCAAATCCTTCCCGGTTTCCTCCATCGCGCTCAATAAAGCTGGGTACTGTTCCACCTCCAGGCTGATCCCCTTCTGAGTCGGTAACCAATCTTTGCCTTCTTCCACAGATGGCACATACGCGCGAATGAAAATGCGCCATTTACCTTTAAATTCATTCAACCCGACAAAAATTTTCTCACGGGAATTTTTTACAAAACTACCGGCTAATTTCGTTTCTTCCATCTGTCACTCCTTTAGGTTTGTGTATTAATTATAGGGCTTTCCAATAAAAACACACTCCATCTGCCTCATTTATTTCCTAACAGGGCTGTTTTTTCTAATCGGCTGCCGATTTCGCATCAATGATCAATTCACCACCGGATTTCCGTGAAGGTTTGGGTTTTAACCAGGAAAAACTGACCACGAAAATAACCAGCATGACAACCGCGCCACTGATATAGGGCAAATTCAAATTGATATCCAGCATGAACCCTGCCCAGATAGGACCGACAATACGTCCCAGGCTCATGAATGCATTATTTAACCCCAATGCAGCACCCTGCCCTTCAACCGTTTCACGCGACACCAACGATGCAATGCCGGGTCGCAGCATCGCATTGCCCAGGACAAAAAAACCGACTGTCAGATAAACCGTAAGATCATTGAAAGCAAATATCATCAAAACAAAGCCAACCGCACTGCCAATTAATGACCCCTTGATTACCATTCTTTCTCCAAAGCGGCGGGTAAGCGGGCCTGTGAGAAAACCCTGCACCAGTGCTGAAACGACCCCTACTACCACCATCACAACGCCAACCTGAACCGAATCATAGTTGTATCGCTGCTGAGTAAACATGGGAAAAATACCTTCAAAATTGGTCAGCGCAAAAAAAACAATAAAAGACAGTACCATTAAATAACCCAGTGGGCCAAAAAGGGCGTCCCAGAGGGTCTTTAGTTTGAGTCCGGATATCTTCCTACTGGTCGAGCGTTGTTCTTTTTTCAGAGATTCGGGCAGCACCAACAGGATCAGCACCATCGCAATGGTCGAGAGAATAGCGGCCACATAAAAAGGCAGAGTCATGGAAAATTTTGCTAACGTTCCGCCAATGCCCGGGCCTAAAACCATGCCAACCCCCATGGCCGCACCAATGACACCCATTCCCCCACCACGATTTTTTTCATCGGTAGAATCGCCAATAAATGCCATGGCCGAAGGCAGAGTCGCAGACGAAAGAATCCCCGCCAAACCCCGGGCTGCATACAACATCCATAACTCCGTCGAGAGCGCAAAAAACAACATGGCTAACGCATTACCAAAAGCACCTATCAACAAAATCGGTTTGCGGCCTACCCTATCGGAAATACTGCCCCAGATCGGGGAAAAAATAAACTGGGCAATGCTAAAAATCGCCATGAGGAAACCCAGCTCTTTCCCCCCGCCACCAAAATTCTCCAGTACAAAAGGCAGGAGTGGAATGATGATCCCAAAACCCATCATGATCACAACCAGGGTAAAAAACAAAATGATAAGGTTACGGCGATTAAGCATTCATATCTCTCTTTTTCTTTTCAATCTATCTCAGCAATTTAACCGAAAGCATTTGATGGTAATACAGCCTGCTTTCGGAAACTATCGCAATGATCAACCACCCCACAAAGGTAATTTATCTTCTGCTTCCGGTGCAGGCTGCTGTAAACGTTCCTTCAGTCGTGTGTTGCGCAGGACAATGCGATTATTGCGCACCGCCATACCCACTGCCTTACGGTCACCCACCAGTACCACCAGCTTACGCGCGCGGGTCACTGCGGTATAAATCAGGTTACGCTGCAGCATCATGTAATGCTGCATCAAAAGCGGAATCACCACTACCGGAAACTCGGAACCCTGGGATTTGTGGATACTGACGGCGTAGGCATGCACCAGTTCTTCCAGTTGCAGTGGCTCGCAACTGACAATGCGTTCATCAAAGTTCACCGTTACCAGGTGTTCTTCTGTATCAATGGTGGCGATCATCCCCTGATCGCCATTAAAAATCTGACGTTCATAATCATTGCGAATCTGCATTACCCGGTCACCTTCACGGAACACCCGTGATCCATGGCGCACTTCCGCTTTACCCGGGTTCTCCGGATTAAGCGCAGCCTGTAAACGTTCGTTCAACGTACTCACACCCGCTGCGCCGCGGTGCATGGGTGTTAATACCTGGATATCCGTTAATGGATTAAACCCGAATTTATTGGGAATCCGGTTGGTTACCAGATCCACCACCCAATCGGCGGCCTTTTGCGCGTCCGCTTCGGCAAACAGGAAGAAATCACTGGCTTCCTTGGGAAATTGCGGCATTTCACCATTATTAATTCGGTGCGCATTGACAATAATGAAGCTGTCTTCCGCCTGTCGAAAAATGGTATCCAGGCGTACCACCGGAATTACCCCGCTCTCGATCAGATCCCGCAGCACATTACCGGCGCCCACCGAAGGCAGTTGGTCCATATCACCCACCAGCAGCAGGTGTGAACCACTCTCTACAGCATTGAGCAAATGATTCATCAACAAAATATCCACCATCGAAGTTTCATCGATGATGATCATATCCGCGTCCAATGGGTTTTCCCTGTCGCGCACAAAGCCGCTGCGTTCCATCGGTTTGTATTCCAGTAAGCGGTGAATCGTTTTGGCCTGTAAACCGGTGGTTTCACTCAGGCGTTTGGCTGCCCTCCCGGTTGGTGCTGCCAGCAAAACCGAGTTACGCCGTTCCGCCAGCAATTTGATAATCGAACCGGTGATGGTACTCTTGCCAGTCCCGGGTCCGCCGGTAAGGATGCTGACCTTCTCACTGAGCGCCATGCGCACACCTGACTTTTGTTGGTCGGTCAGTTGAAACCCGCTGGAGCTATCCAACGCATCAAAGGCTAATGGCCAGTTCAAACTGTGGAAAGCCGGCAAGCGGCTGCGTTCGCTGTGCATAATCTTCAATAATTTGCGTGCCACACCGCTTTCGGCATGAAAAAATGGCGGTAAATAAAGCGCACCTTCATCTTCAACCAATGCTTCTTGTGCCAGTAAAGGTTCCACCTGCGCCAGGCAGGCTTCGGCTGGCAAATCCAACAGGGGGGTAACCTGGACGATTAACTGCTCGCGGGTGGCATAGCAATGTCCTTCATTGCTCAAATTACCCAACGCATACAGCAGCCCGGTCTGAATGCGTTCCGGAGCATCCAGTGCCAGGCCCATATTGCGCGCAATCTGATCAGCGGTCTTAAAACCCACACCAAAGATGTCTCGCGCCAGTTGGTAGGGCGTTTCACGTACCACGCGGATCGACTGGTCCCCGTATTGTTTGTAAATTTTCACCGCCAGGCTGGCACTTACCGAATTGCTCTGCAAAAAAAGCATGATCTCTTTAATTTGTTTCTGCTCCTGCCAGGCCTGGGCAACAATCCCGACTTTGGAAGGGCCAATTCCGGGCACATCCAGAATGCGCTGTGGGGCAGTATCCAACATGTCCAAGGTCTCCATGCCAAAAAAATCGACAATTTTCTTGGCTGTAGCCGGGCCAACCCCTTTGATCAGGCCGCTGCCCAAATATTTACGGATACCTTCCAGCGTGGCTGG
The DNA here is from genome assembly GCA_002840755.1 of Chloroflexi bacterium HGW-Chloroflexi-10. GTDB lineage: Bacteria > Chloroflexota > Anaerolineae > Anaerolineales > Anaerolineaceae > UBA6170. The sequence continues at coordinate 33,543 of PHBZ01000035.1, forward strand.
CAGTTTCACTAGGTAGGAACGTGCCTCAAACTGGCGTCCATATTGCGGATGACTGATCCAATTGCCATGCAGCAGCAAGGATTCGCCTACCTGCACACCGGCCAACGCGCCTACCACTGTAACCGGCTGAACTTTACCTCGCGGCAGCACTTTGGCTACAGTGTAACCGTTCTCTTCATTCTGGTAGGTGATGCGTTCCAGTACCCCTTCCAGGTCATCTCCGGATTTATCCGCATTAATCAAATTCTGTGCCATGCAAAAATATTACCACAGAAAGATAGACGATTGGAGAACGGAAAGTCTGGGAATAGGAAGGGCTGTCGCCTATATCTTCATTTGACAAACCCCCTACGGCGTGTTATCCTGCCATGATCAGCATAAAAAAACGGAGGCAGGCATGGATACAGGTAATGAGATACTAATGGCAATTGGGAAGATTCATTTGAACGTTTCTCACCTGGAGCGCGCTACCCTTTTTTTTGAGGAAGCACTCGGCATGAAAACCATTCAAACCGATGCTCTTTTCGTAACCCTCGGTACACAGAGTGACCAACCCTTGCTGGTGCTACATAGGGTCAACAATCCGCCGCCGCGTAAAAAAACCACCGGTCTCTTCCATGTTGCCATTCGTCTACCCGAACGCGAAGAACTGGCGCGCCTGATTTATCATCTGGTCAATAACCAGGTCGATCTGGAAGGCATCGCAGATCATGGTGTTTCTGAAGCAGTCTACCTGACCGGCCCTGATGAAATTGGTATTGAACTCACCTGTGATCGCGCTATTGAAGATTGGCCATTTGATGAAGAAGGCCATCTGGACATGGGTACCGATGAACTCGACCTGGATAATCTGATGCTGACTCTGCAAGGAAAAGCCAAACCATGGCAGGGAATGCCCGCCAGCACCACTATCGGCCATATTCACTTACGCGTCGCGGAATTGAATAAAACAGCTGATTTTTATGAAAAATTAGGGTTTGAGCTCACCCAGGAGTACGGCGAAGAAGCCTTATTCTTCGCCAGCGGGGAATATCATCACCAGATTGGTGCCAATATTTGGCAAAGTGCAGACGCCGCGCCTCTGCCACCCGATACTGCCGGGCTGCGCCATTTTGAAATTGTCTTTCCCGATCAGGCTGCGCTGACTCAAAAAATCAATCAGCTTCAGGGACTAGGTCTCAATCCTGAGGCAACCCCGGAAGGTGCATTGCTGCGCGACCCTAATGGCATTGCCATTCTGTTGCTACCCCCTTCCTGATCACAGTTTTCAATGTCACTTCTCGCCCTTTACTTCTCTACATACCCGGCATACCACATCGGATCTTCCACCACCCAACCGGTTATGCCGGATTCATCCAGCACGACCAGCCACCAACGAAAATCATCCACGATGGCCGGGCCGTCAATCACTTTTAAACGCACTCCGGGCATCAGGTTGCGTTTAACGACACCTGCCAGCGATGGCGCCTCTCTCAAACGCACATCTACACCCGCCTCGGTCACCACCAGACGGTAACCGGAAACAAAAACCGGGCTGAGCAAATCAATCTTCCAATCATCCTGAAACCAATCCGGGTTCTCTACCACCCAGCCTACCGTCCCGCCAAACAACACCCGCCACCAGGTCACACCATCCACTATACTATGCTGAGACAATACCCGTATCCGGTCTCCAGGTGGTAAACGTTTCGTGTTTTTCGCGGTTGCCTCCGGTTCCGACTTCATCCAATGCTGCATCTCGGAAGGTAGGATCATATAGCTGTTCCCCTCAGCAAAAGGTGTAATAATGTTCATCCAACCCACCATATGCAAGCTATGTTCGGCTTCCAGAAGCTGTTTGGGTTCACCACCATGTAAGGAAATGAGATTAATGGTATGTGTTGCAGCCTGACCCATGCCATCTGCGCTGACATACGCCAGCCATTTACCATCCGGCGACCAGGCAGCTCCATTGTTAAATTGCTTTTCTGTATCCGCTACCAGGTCAAAACTGATCTTTTGAACCAGGTCCACCCGCATTATTCTCTCCGGAAAAGACAGTGACAACATCTGCGCGTCCGGTGACCAGTGGGTCTCTTCAGCGCAATCCGCAGCAATTTTTCGCAGTGGGCAATTCTCTTGTGACAAACATTTATTCAGTTCCACAATATAAGTCGATTGACCGGAATCAGCTTCGGTATCCTTCATGCAGAAAGCCAATTTCTGTTTTTCCATGGATAAACTGGGAAACTTTACATCGGGATAGCCTGCATCAACAGGCAGAAGCGTTTGCCATTCGCTCTCTACTGAAAATAGGTCTACTCCGGAATTGACGCAATTGGCGGCGATCAAATCACCGCTACCTGAAATGGAGAACTGACTGCAATCCTCATCACGTTCAGCTATCACTGTATTTTCACCCGTGCGAATATGCAGGATAGATTGGTTAACCATTGTATGGACCGAGTTATCCGAATGTTCAAAAACGCCATTTACTTCTGCCAGGATATAGGTTTTTCCCTGCAAAGAAATGGCTTCCAATGTGTTGGATTTAAGATTGTAGTAGGTCACGTAGAAGCCAGGCGGCAGCTCATCCAATGGTATTAGCATCTCGAAGCGGGGCGTAACTGTGGCTGTGGGAGAAGGCTGTTTGGTCACAGTGGGAACTGGTGCCGTGCCTACAGTCATAATCGCTGTGGGTTGAGATTCCGGTTCGGATGTAAAAGTAATTGGCACCATTTGGGTAGGCTCTTTCGGCATAGAGGTTACACCTGTTGGGATTGCAGTCTGACAACCACTCAACAAAACCAATGCAACACCGAATAAAACGAGCCAGCTTTTCACCCGCAAACCTACCTTTCCTTTACTTTATTACTTAATTGTATATCAATTTACTCTAATATGTAAACTTAATTTGATATAAATGTATCTCTCACCAAAAGCAGGTGAAGATTTTTTTGAAGTTATTTTAACAAAATCAAACCTGAAACATCAAGCTATAGTTTTCGCTCTCTGCTTATACTGAATTCGCCTTGCCATATAAGCCGCAACGCTCATCAAAATCAGTCCTCCCACACCCAGGAAGAGAATTTGAATCAGGCTCAAAAGCGCCAGGAAATGCAAGTTGATCGCCGGCAGTGTCCAGGTTGCAAACAGCCCACTCCACAAAACATGACTATAGAAGGGAATGGCGGTTAAAAGTATCAATACCAAAGTAAACTGGAGATAACGTTGAGCAGCATACATTGCGCCGTTATTCACCCAGTTGCGCCAACCCAGCATAAAACCGGTCAGAAACAGGGCGATAAGGGCCGCTAATCCATTTCCACCAATCAATTCTGTTTCGCCTGGAACGGCACTATACGAATAGGTATTCATTCCAAACACGAGATAATACATATGGAACAGCAAAGAATATAGTACAACACCAACCAGCATCCACCACAAACCAGCTGGAGGCCAGCGTTTTAGTAAAAATAAACCTGCAACCAGCAACACAGCCCCCATCGCAAAACGCAGAAGTCGTTCTCTCAGCAAACGCACCATGCGCGCTTCATTCAGTGTCTTCTGATAATCTGCAACATCCCGTTGAGCATCCATTACAGAATCTTCCACATTGATTTTTTGTCCTATCGCTGCGACATAAGCCGTCAACAATTTTGATTGCTGGCGGGCAGTCTCCTCAGGCAAATTTTGGAGAACTGCATCAGGCAAATTCAGCATCTCAGTCAGAACTCGCCCCTGGGAAGAGGCAGGCAAGTTGGTTCCCAGAATCACCGCCAGAGTTGGCGCTACGTCCACCATCTCTACTTCGCCATAATTCCCGGCAATTACATTGACCCCAGCCAGCAAAAAAGGCTCGCTCAAAGTATCCGTGTCATTTCCACCATGCCCACCGCGGTCAATATGGCCGTGGTCGGAACAAACAAAAAGCACATCCTGAGTAAGATCGAGTTCTGCCAGAATTTCACCCAGCATGGCGTCGGCTCGCGCCGCAGCTGCGTCCCAATTCGGATCGCGCGCCCCACCTTCATGATGTCCAGCATAATCCACCTGATCGAGATGAATGAGTATAAACTGATACTCTTCCTGGTCTAGCCAGGGCAAAGCAGCATCCATTACGGCTCGGTCGGCTGCATTATCTTCACCGGGTGTGAAGAAACTGGTGTCCAGTGCATCCTGTGGAATCAATTTTTCAAACCAGTAATATCCTGATACAGCGGTTTTTAAACCTTGCCGTTTTGCCGCCGAAAATAAATTATCCTGGGTCAACACCGGGGTATCTTCATATCCAACATTAAAAGCCGGTGCGTCACTTAAATATGGCCAGGCGCCGGTCAGTAACACGCCATAACCTGGTGTGGAGAATGTAGGTGGTTTGGAAACCATCTCAGCCGAAGCGCTCTGGCTGCGCAAACCATTCAGTACCGGCATTACTTCTTCCTTTAAGGAAGTATCATAGCGCAGCCCATCCACCAGAACAAAAACCACCCGCCGGGCTGTAGCCTCACCCAACGATCTTCCGGGTATCGGCGGCGTATCGTGCAGGGGAGAACGAAATACATAGATATTATCCATCATCTGTAAAGCCAGAACCAGTGCACTCACTGCAAACAAAATACAAAATATGATACCAAATACCAGGCGTAAGGAATGTTTCATACACTCTCCTCCATGGATATTCTACTACATGAGTAACTCTAACATAAACCCAAATGAATCACCAAATGAGTTGTGTATAAAATGTTGCTACTACCCCCCTATCCACACTATAATAAAAATATCCAAAAACTATAATAAAAGGGTACCACTTGAAAAAAAACGTTCGTGTCATCTTAAATCCGTCATCCGGGAGTAAAGATCCACCTTTACGGGTGTTTAATCAGCTCTTTCACCAAACCGGATATGACTGGGATATGGTTATTACCAAACAGCGCTGTGACGGAACCATCCTGGCCAAAAAAGCTATTCAGGATGGCGTCGATATTGTCGCGGTATATGGTGGCGACGGCACTGTTATGGAAGTTGCCGGCGGGTTGTACGGCAGTAATATTCCGCTAGCTATCCTACCAGGCGGTACCGGGAATGTCCTTTCAATGGAACTGGGCATTCCGCATAAATTGGAATCGGCCTGTGCATTGATCACCCAGCCCGAAAAAAGCCAGCTTCGTGCTATTGATTTAGGCCTTACCGATGACGAGAAACTACCTGCCTTTGCATTACGCGCTGGAGTTGGCCTGGAAGCAAATATGTTGGAAGGTGCCGACCGGGAGTTAAAAGATCGCTACGGCATTTTTGCCTATATTATGGGTGGCATTCAGGCCATTCGCGATGAACCGCGCGAAGCCCGATACTACCTCACACTGGACGGTCAGTCGGTAGAAAAGTCCGGGTTAACCTGCCTGATCGCCAATGCCGGTAATTTTGGTGTTTCCGGTCTCACACTCGACCCCAGGGTAAAAATCGATGACGGCTTGCTGGATGTATTTGTTATCCGCAAAATGGATTTAACCGGGCTGTTCTCATTGGCTGCATCGGTAATCGGTGTTAATGAAGAACTGGATAAGGCCCAACACTGGCAGGTGCGCAGCGTGATGATCGAAACCGAACCGGTTCAATCTACCCAGGCAGATGGTGAAATGTGGGGCAAGTCACCAGTAAAAATCGAGGTTAAACCACAGGCATTGCAGATCTACGTACCGGTTTAATTTCCCAAACTCATCACAAAACCATATTGCAATTCATTTTCCACTGCTGTAGGAATTAGATCGCGCACCCATTTCACTGCCTGATTTGGCGGCCAATAAAATATCTGCATAGCCATCACCGCCAGGAAGGTGCCCGTACGCCCAATGCCGGCGTTACAATGCACAGCCAGCGCTTCACCACTTTGTGCCCAGGCAATCGCCTGTTGCACAACCTGTATGTAAGCGTTTGTCTCCTGAGGAATGGAAAAATCAGGTACAGGAAAATGCAGCATATCCAGGCCGGCCTGTATGTATTGCAGTGGCAAGTCACAGTTGGCCTTTTTCCACCATTCAAAATCTTCCACCAACGTAATAACATGTTTTACACCTGCTTGCTGCAACTCCGACAAAGTGGAAGCATCCAGATCAAATTTACCGAACGGCATTGGGCAGCGATATACCGCACCCACCAAACCAAAAGGAATCAATGTTAAGTTTTGCATAGGATGCATTCTATCATAAGCGGGGATGCTTGTATTCTATGCAGAATCTGCCATACTGGAGATAACAGGCGGTACCGGGTCTTCCCGGAAGGCACCTCTCTAAGAGGCTGACACCTTTTGTGTCAGCCTCTTACTCTTTAATCCTGGTGTTTCCTGCCAGTTGCTTTTTTGTTTTTTAATGTCTTCAAGTCCACCGGTTTCCGAAGGCCATCTGCCAGATGCAGAACTGCCAAAACAGGGTAGTGCAGCAGCATCCGCGGCCCGGCATAACGCATCATTTGCCGCACAGCCTCACGCATTTCACGTTGGTAACAATGAGTCGGGCAATGTGCACAGGTTGTCTTTTGCTCCTGGTAGGGGCATTTCTCCAAACGCAGCAATGCATAATCCTGCAGTGCCTGGCATTCAACACAAAGGCTATTGGAAGGCTTGTGTAGTTCACGGCAATACAACTCAATCATCAACCGCAAGGTTTTTTCTTCTCGCTTCAATCGTGGGTGCTTTTTAATCATGTTGAATCAATCCTTTAAATCCCCACACGCCCCGCCCTTGTGTGGTTTGAAAGTCATGTTCCAATAATAGTTGAATTTCATTCAAGCCAGGCAGCACCAGGGCTGCCTGATCCAGAAAGGCTGCTTCATGCGTGCTGGTTATTGCCAGGCATAGCAAACCAGCAGCCTGCGCCGATTGGATGCCAAAGGGCGAATTCTCAATCACCAATGCTTCTTCGGGATTGCCGCCTAATTTTTCCAGCAATTTTTGATAGGGTTCATCAAACGGCTTGCTCATTTCCATGTCCTCTGCTGTTACCAACGCCATAAAGGCAGGCTGAACCCCCAAACGTGATAACATGGCTTCGGCCAATACACGCGTATTACTGGTTGCCAGGCCCAAACGGTACCCAAAACGACCAAGTGTATTCACCAAATCTACAGCACCAGGTATGGGAGTAAAGCGAAAGCTATTCATAAACAGTTGGTCTTTATAAGCACAAACCTGGTTTAAGAGATCACCGCGCAGGGGAATAGTAAGCTGATAGCGTCGGGCAACCTCAATTAAAACACTGTACGGAGGTCTTCCTTCCAGTTCCATTAAAAGACTTTCTGACACCTGAACCCGAAGCATTTGGTGAATGGCTACCTGCCAGGCGCGTGCATGGTAGGAACTAGAATCAATCAATACCCCATCCAGATCAAATAAGACGCAACGTGGGCTCATGTCCTGTCCAAACCTCATTCTCAAACATTTACTATTGAAAGATTACTAAGATTCATTGATAATATTTTCATTCACTACTTGCGGCATGGTAAGGTAGTTCTCAATCCGTTTCAAAGCAGCACTGTTGCTGTCAGTCGCAATTTTCCAGAATGCCACCTGAGCCGGCGTAGAAGGCAAGTGACGGTGCTGCCCCAGGTAAATATCCTGGTATAAATCCAACCCTTCAACTCGCACAGCAGCCACCTGGTCGCAGACAATCCGGCGAGCTACCAGCATAGAAATGAAACCAACCCCGATTCCTTCCTGCACAGCAAAAGCAATCGCTTCTGAATTTCCCAGGGTCAATACCCGGTGTAAATCACCAATATCAAAACCCTGACGAGCAAGTCCATCACGCACCACAGCATATGTACCTGAAGATTCTTCCCGCATGATCATATTGGCTTTGCGTAATTCATCAAGTTTAATCATCCCGCGGATTGCCCAGGGGTGGTTCCGTGGAACAATTAACACCACCGGCTCGGATACAAATTTATGGAATTCGATATCGGCATGGTAAGCATATACACTGGAAACCATAATTTGAGCCTTACCCTCATTTAGCCAGTCCATCGCCGTTTTGCGATGTGTGACCGAAATGGTAGCCTCCACCCGGGTATATTTTTTCAAAAATTCAGCCATCAAAGTAGGCAAAATATACTTTCCTGGTGTGGTGGAGCAGGCTATCCACAAATGACCGTGGATCTCATCTTTGAGCGCACCCATCACCTCATCCGCATGTACCGAAGCCTGAACCAGGTCACGAGCCAGGGGTAATAAGGTTACCCCCGCTTCTGTTAAAGACAATTTACGTCCAGAGCGGACAAATAATGGGTTGCCAAAATGAACCTCAAGGTTATGAATATGCTGTGTAACACTGGGCTGTGACATATGTAAACGCCGCGCCGCATGCGAAAAGTTCAGGGTCTCAGCAGCAGCCAAAAAAACGCGCAATTGGTGTGAATCTAACATTAATATTCTCCAAAGCCTACCCGTTAGGATAATTCAAATTCCAGTAATTCTATCATATTTCTTTTTTGCGTTATAAGTTTTCCTTATACTTAGTACCCAACGATTCAAATACTACATTGTGATAAATGTCACTATCAGTTAAGAATACTATTAATTATGATTAAACGATAAACTAGGTGAAATACGTACTAAAAGGGACAATCATGAAACGTTTGACTATATTACTGATTGTAGGGGTAGGAATGCTCTTCCTGAGCGGCTGCGTTGCGAAAAGCACCCCAACCAGCGTCCCACAAGAGGCGCAAGTTACGACTACCCAAGCAGCCACATCTGTCCCCACTCAGCCAGTGGCTGTGGAACCGGCAAAAAACACCTGTCTGGATTGCCATACCGATAAACAAAGGCTGATCGATACAACTGCACCAGAAGAGGAATCCGCTGAGGAAGAATCCGAAGGGGTTGGCTGAGGTGGCGAAGTGGCTCCGTTGGAGCCATGGGAAAAAGTACTGATCAGTACTTCATTTTTAGAAGATACGCACGGTCAGGCCTCATGTGCCGACTGCCATAATGGCAATCCAAATGCAGCCGATAAAGAAAGCGCTCACATTGAGATGATTGCTGCTCCGGATGCTGACGCGCAAAGCACCTGCGGTAACTGCCACAATGAAATTGTTGCCACCAACGCAGAAAGTTTGCACAGCACTCAGTCCGGCTATTTCCAAACCATGTATTCACGCAGTATCCCAGAAAATCACCCGGCCCTGGATGAAGCCTTTGATAACCATTGTGCATCCTGCCATACTACCTGCGGTGACTGCCACATAGCCCAACCCGACAGCGTCGGAGGTGGCCTACTGGATGGTCATAACATGGTAAAAACCCCCCCAATGACGCGCACCTGCACTGCCTGCCATGGATCCCGTGTTGGCAATGAATACATGGGTAAAAATGAGGGCTATTCCGGTGATGTTCACTTCCGCCAGGGACGCATGAATTGCATCGCCTGCCACGATGGCGCCAGCATGCACGATTCGGAAGGTGCTAACCATCGCTATGAAGGTGAACAAAGTCCGCGCTGTGAAGATTGTCATAATGAAGTTGGGAATAGTTCCGACCCCATTGCTCAACACTCGATTCACCAGGATAAACTCTCCTGCCAAACCTGTCATTCGATTGAATACAGTAGCTGCGATACCTGTCATGTCTCCGTCAGCGAAACCTCAGGAAATCCGATCTTCAAAGTGGATGCAACCTATATGACATTTTTCATCGGGCGAAATACCCGTCAGAGCGAGGATCGTCCTTATGAATTTGTCACTGTCCGCCACATTCCTGTCAGTCCGGATAACTATGAGTTCTATGGCGAAAATCTGCTGCCGAATTTCGATTTGCTGCCAAACTGGGCATATGCTACACCGCATAATATCCAACGTATCACCCCTCAGAATCAAAGCTGTAATGCGTGCCACGGTAACCCCGATCTCTTCCTGACTGCCGATAAGCTAAAACCGGAAGAATTGGAAGCGAACCGTAATGTAATCGTCGAGAACGTTCCGCCTGCCATTCCGGGACAATAATCAGCAATCTCAGGCAGTTAAATCATTCTGTCTGCTGCATAAACACTTTTTAAAACATCGTATAGAAACAGAAAAGTAAAGGAAAATTATGTCCAAGAAAGTCTACTTTCCCGTAATACTGCTCGTTTTGTTTGCCATGTTGCTGGGTGCGTGCGCCCCGGCTGCACAACCCACCGAAGCTCCTATTGTGGAAGCTCCAGTGGCCACTGAAGTACCTGCCACCGCTGTTCCCACTGCAGAACCAGTAGTTGAAGCACCGGATTTCCAAGCTATTTTCGCCGATATTATTGCGAATAACGGAAAAGAAAAAGGCTACGGTACAATCAATGCTGAAGCACTCAACACCGAAATGATAGATAACGCTGATCTCTTCGTGATCGATGTTCGAGAACCTTCCGAATTGGAAGAGACCGGCCATATCCCCGGTGCTGTCAATATCCCTGTTAAAACACTGGCTGACAATCTTGCACTCTTACCACAAGATCTGGATACTCCCATTGTGGTTTACTGCAAAAGCGGCACCCGTTCCACCTTTGGATGGACAGTCCTGAATGCATTAGGTTTTTCCAATGTCCGTAATCTCACCGGTGGTTTCATGGCCTGGTCAGATGCAGCTTATGTTGCGGATGAAGGATTAGCTCCCGCTGAAGAAATCAGCACACCCATCATCGAAAATGAAGCTCTCTACACTGCCATAAAAGAATTTGCCAATAATCCTGTCGAAAACTGGTCTTCCAACAAGAACACCGATGTCAATGATATGATGATTAACGGTGAAAAATTTGTACTGGTTGATGTTCGTCGTGCTGATGAATATGAAGCTGGGCATATAGATACTTCCATCAATATTCCATTGGAAGAACTGATGAGCAGCCTCGATCAAATTGATCCATCATCCAAATTAGTGCTTTATTGCAAGAGCGGTGTGCGTAGTTTGATCGGTACCCTTGCTTTACAGATGAACGGTTATACCAATGTCCTCAGCATGAGCGGTGGATATATTGGGTGGAAAACCGCTGAACTGCCAGTTGTAGGTGAGGCTCCCGATTTCACCCAACTATACGCTAACCTGATCGCCAACAATGGCAAAGAACTTGGTTATGGCACTGTTGCTGCTGACGTGCTCAACACCGAACTGGTTGAAAACGCAGACCTGTTTGTGCTGGACATCCGTGAACCTGCCGAATTTGAAGCTGATGGTTATATCCAATCCACCAATTACGCTGCCGTACCTTTGCGCCAACTCTTCGACAACCTGGATAAACTGCCCTCTGTAGATACCCCGATGATCGTCTATTGTAAATCCGGTCACCGCGGTGCCTTCGCCTGGGCTGCTCTTAAATTGATGGGCTACGATGTCCGTAACCTGGCTGGTGGCATTGGTGCCTGGAAGAAAGCTGAATTCCCGGTTGAAATGGCTGCTGCCCCGGTTGCCGAAGCCATTAGCACCCCTATCGTTGCCAATGAAGCCCTCTTCACGGCTCTGCATGACTATCTGGCTGCCATCCCCGATGACTTCTATGCCACTTCTGCTGCGAATGTCAACGAAATGATCATTAATGCCGAAACATTCACCCTGTTGGATGTCCGCCGTGCTGATGAATTCGCCGAAGGTTACATCGAAACCGCCATCAATATTCCCCTGGAAGACCTGATGACCAACCTGGCTCAATTGCCCGACAAAGATACCAAGATCGTGATTTATTGCAAATCCGGTCATCGTGGCGGTGTTGCTGTGCAGGCTCTGCACCAATTAGGCTACACCAATGTAATCAACCTGGGTGGCGGTATGAACGCATGGGTCGCAGCTGAACTGCCCACCGTAAAATAAGAAGACTACTCTGACTTAAACAAACAGCCCGTGTTTAGCACGGGCTGTTTGTTTTCTGGGAAAATGGGATTTATTTAGCAATCGATATTAATGGGAGCCTTCAAATGCGTATGAATTTTATGGAAAACACCGGCTTAACTGGTGAACTGGTTTCAGTATAATCGAACTGGTATTTTTTATTCAACTGCCACTTGAAATAGTCTGCGTAAAAATGAGGCATGACATTACAATGTAGAACTAAAATTGATCCACCGCTGCTTCACTGCGCTCCCCCAGGTCCACCAATATCTGGCGCAATGCATAAATTGCCATAAACAAACAAAAACTGACAGCTATCAATGCAAAAGGTATTACCAGCACAATACATAGAACAAAAATTAGCAAGAGAAAGAGTGTGAGCAGAACAGAAAAAAATGGCCGGCGCATAAAAATCACAGCACTGTTACGCATCGCCTGTCGCATAACTTGCTTCTGCTGTTCCAAAAGAAACGGCCAGGTAAAGGTATTGACAATTAACCAGGCAAATAACAAAAAAATATTCCCAATGAATATCGGCAAAGCCCAGTCATGTCCACTATTAAAACTGAAGATTAAATTAAACAACAGAATGGCCACCACAAACAGGTTGGGCAAAAACCAGCGCAAACCTGTCACACCCAGCCGTTTCATACCTTTGAAAAAGGAACGGTACTCAAAATCCTCTCCATTAGCTATTAGTTGATGTACCGTATACGCCAAACCAGCTGTTGTAAACGGCAGAGTAATCAACGGCAATGAACAAATAAACCAGAGAAAATTTAAGATAAACAGCTTCCAGATATTAAAATAGGCATCTTTTAGTGCAGCCCAAAGAAGTTTAAACGCATAGCCCAATGAATATTCCTCCTGGCGGTATATCTTTCACCGCCAAATCATATCACATCACCGCCGGTAAGTGTTTTGTTTTTCATTCATGCCCGCCAGATTGCGCACCTTTTCTGCACGCAACCATGGTTCTCCGCGTTCTACATCCCATTCCAATGTTCCACGGATCAAATATGGCCCGGAACCGCGCAAATGCTGGCGGTACTGCTGGTAAATCTGCGGGAAAAAGACAACTTCCAGCATTCCTTCCAGGTCTTCCAGCGAGAGAAACAACATGGTTTCGCCTTTTTGGGTACGTGTGCGGCGGGAGGTGATGCGCATCCCTGCCACAACCAGCGATTCACCCATCCGCCCGACAGCCTCCGCCATCGAAATTGCGCCGGCAGCAGCGATTTGGGGCACGTACAACTCCAACGGATGTACATCCACGCTCACGCCTAGTACCTCTTCCTGAGCCTGAGCCCGTTCGGTCAAACTCCACTCTTTTTCATTTTCCGTCGATCGTTCAAATAATGCCGGCTGCCCCTTGTGCCAAACACCAGCCTTTAAAGCACTTAACAACACCGGAATACGTCCCAATCCATCCATGGCGCCACAACGCACCAGGTTTTCCACCTCAGTCTTTCGCGGATCTACCCGTACAAGAAAATCATCCAGGCTGGTAAAAGGACGCTTTGCCATAATTTGTTTTTGAGTCTGGTACGTCAGCCCATATACCTGATCCAGACCCATGTATAAAACCGGCAGCCCCTGCGGGTAGCTTACCCGGAAGGATGGGCAGCTGTGATTAATATGCGGTGGGCGAACCGTCAGGCCCATACGGCGCGCTTCACTCAGATATACACGCTGAGAATAATACCCACCACCATTGGCCAGCACAGCGCAGATAAACTCGGCTGGAAAATGTGTCTTGCACCAGGCTCCCTGCCAGGCAACCTGTGCATAAGAAGCAGCATGCGCTTTAGGGAATCCATACCCGGCAAAGGCTGCCATCATCTCCCATACCCGTTCGGCCGTCTCCTGGGCAACACCACGCTGGTGGGACCCCTCCAGAAAACGCCGGCGCAGCGTTTTCATCTGTTCGCCCGGGTCAAAGTGCGACATTGCCCGGCGCAGTAAATCAGCATCAGTCAGGGAGAGACCACCCAACTCGTGCGCAATCCGCAGCACTTGTTCCTGGTAGAGAATTACACCGTAGCTCTCGGTCAGCAGCGGCTCCAGTAATGGGTGCAGATGATCCACAGGCTCCAATCCTTTAAAGCGCCGCACGAAGGCGTCCCTCAGCCCACCACGCAGCGGACCGGGGCGATATAATGCCAGGGCTGCCATCACGTCGGCCCGGGTATGTGCCTGAATATCACGCAGGGTAGCGCGCATACCAGGAGATTCAATCTGAAAACAGCCAATTGTCTGGGCTGTGCGCACCTTCTCGGCGGTTTCAGGGTCATCCAGCGGTACGGCGGCTAAAACCTGCATCGGTGAGCGAAACTCGCTGCGACGCCAGGAATAAATTGCTTCGGCCACATCCCCCAGCACCGTTAATCCACGAATCCCCAATAAATCTATCTTTACCAGTCCAAAACGCTCCACCGATTCCAAATCGAACTGGGTGATGGTTACCCCTTTGCCGCCTGAGCGCATCACCGGCACCAGATCGGTGATCTGCTGCGGTGCTACCAGGATACCACCCGGATGCATCGAAAGATGGCGTGGCTGACGCAACAACGCCTGTGCCTGTTCAAAAACAACTTGATGGCGCGGATAAGCCGCTGCCAGACCGCCAAACGGATTTTCTTTCTCCTCATCCGTTTGCATCTGAGGATGGAAAAAATGTGGCAGCGCATTCACCAATTGGCGCACTTCTGCCGGGGTTATGCCATGTGCTTTGGCTACCTCACCCAATGCCGAGCGCGGTCGAAAACGGTTGATCGTGCCCACCATCGCCACCCTGTCCGTTCCATAGGTTTCAAACACATGCCTTATCACCCGTTCACGTCGTCTCGAGCACAGATCCGTATCAATATCCGGTGGAGTACTACGCGCCGGATTGAGAAAGCGTTCAAAATACAGGTTCAACGCCAGTGGGTCGGGATTGGTAATTCCCAGGCAGTACGCCACCAGGGAAGAAGCCGCTGAACCACGCGAAGAAACCGGCACGCCATCCGCCGCGGCGAACTGCAGCAGTTCTTCCACAATCAAAAAAATCGGCTCATAACCACGCCGTGCGATAATTTCCAGTTCATGTTCCAACCGCTCACGTATAATCGGGGTAATTTTTCCGTAGCGCCGTTTAGCCCCTGTCTCTGCTTTCTGACGCAGCACTTGAGCGGCAGTCTTACCAGGCGGCAACGGCACCGCCGGGAAATGCATCTCACCCAGCGGTAATTCAAACCGGCAGCTCTCCGCCACCGTGCTGATATTTTCCAACGCTTCGGCAATCCAAGCAAAACGCTGCTGCATTTCTTTGGCAGTTGCAAAATAAGCCGACTGAGGAGCAGTTTCCTTCTCCGGCAGGTCTTTAATACGCGTATTCAGGCGCATTGCACTCAGGGTTCGCTGCAATTCGGCCTGATCCGGGTGCAGATAATAGATATCCTGTGTAGCTACCACCGGTAAACCAGCCTGTTTGGCCAACCCAGCTACGCGCCGTGCCAGTACCTCTTGCTCTGGCGTATGCTGCTGCAATTCCACATACACTCGCTGCGGGAAAAGCTCACCTAAGCTGTTCAGCCAATCCAGCGCACGGTCCTGTTGCGCTGTCGCACTGAAACGGTCCAACAAACTACGTTGACCACCGGTTAAAACGAGCAAGCCCTGGGTATGCGCCGCCAGCACATCTATCCCCAGCACTAGTCCTGCCCCACTACTCTCTTCCAGCAATAATCCACTGCTCAGCCGGCACAGATTGGACCACCCAGCTGTTTCGGTGGCCATCAATACCAACGGAGCGTGATTGCCCTGCCATTGCACATCCACCTCCAACCCGATCAACGGCTGAATAGCGCTTTTCTGACAGGCTTCCACAAACTCCACCACCCCACTCAAACAACGGTGATCGGTAAGTGCCAGCGCTGGCATCCCAGCAGTTACAGCCGCCTGTACCAGTTCTTCCGGCGCAGTCAATCCCTCCAATAATGAGAAATAGGAATGTGCGTGCAGATGGGAAAACGCCGAAATCACTGCATTTCCTGGTTTAAGCATTTGCGGGTGCCGGAGCTATCCCCATCAGAATAACCAGGCGGGTTAACATAGTATTGCGCACTCCGTGCGGCACACCAGCCGCAGCCCAGACCAGCATACCCACTCCCGCGGATTGCACCATATCGCCCACAGTAAAAACACCCTCACCTTCCAGTACAAAATAAAATTTATCCTGATCGCTATGCTCATGCACATGCTGTTCCTGCCCAGGTTCCAGACAATTCAACCCCAGCAGCAGGTATTCACCCTGGAATAAGGTGTTTTTAAAAAATTTATCCGGCCGTTGGCCTACAAAATCACGGTAATTTTTGAATACATTTGCGTCCATCATTTTCTCCTGTCTCAAATCCAAAAGTGTTCTCCACCACGCCGGGAAGCAGCGCATACACCGAGCAACCCAGGCGACTCTCAAAATCGGTATGCGTTTTGATATAGCTGCGCCAATCATGAAGAGAGTTCTCATATAACCCATAACGCAAAGTCACGTCCACAATCCGTTTCTCTAGCAGACAGTAGCCATTTCCTGTAGAAATTGAATCACACAACAGCACCAGATGATCATAATCATTCTGGGTTATCGACTGCATATATTCCTGCAGAAATTCCAGCTCATTCGCCGTACCGTCCCAATGCAATTGGCGTTGGTTTGGCATGGTACTCAGAAAACAATGCGTAACACACACCCGTGCTGCGTCAGGAAAGCCCTCAGTCTGCATAAATTGATAACCGTGCAGGCAATGCAACAAATTAAACATCCCTTCACGCCGGCCAATATCATGCAGCAGCGCCAGAATATAGGCTGCCTCAGCATCCATTTCCGGCAAGCGCTGTGCAATCGCATGGGCAGCTTTGGCAGCGTAACGCGAATGTTCCACCCAGAGGCCCGGATTCATCTGAGCAGCCTCTTCCAGATACGCTTCAGCCTGGATTCTCGTAGGTATCTGCATAAACCATTCCTTCCTGCAATGAGCAAAACTGATGTGTTTGAATTATAGCGGAAATGCACCTTGACTCGCACTTTTAAACATGCTATTCTATCTCTGCCAATCGTTTGCGCAAACGTTTGCGCCTCCTTCAGGATATTCCTCATGCCCACTATTCGTGAAGTAGCCCAAAAAGCCGGTGTTTCTGTGACCACTGTTTCCCATGTGGTGAATCAGACGCGTGTGGTTGCCGAAGACACCCAGCAGCGAGTAAAACAGGTTATGCAGGAATTAGGCTACCGTCCAAACGTATTAGCCCGCTCCTTACGCCGCGGCGAAACCCACACCCTTGGTCTGGTTCTCCCCGATTCGGCCAACTCATTCTTTGCTGAAATGGCCTATGCCATCGAAAACTGCGCCTTTGGACGTAATTATTCGCTGGTTTTGTGTAACACCAGTGCCGATCCCCAAAAAGAACGACTTTATAGTGAAGTACTTTTTAACAAACAGGTGGATGGCATCATTTTTGTCGCCGCGGGCGACGATACTCAATCGCTGCAAGAACTACTGGCACATAATCTGCCAGTAGTGGTAGTCGACCGGCACCTGGAGAACATCCCTGTAGACACAGTCACCAGTGATAACTTTCAGGGCGGCTATCTGGCTGCGCACCACCTGATCGATCTAGGGCAGCGGGATATTGCCATCATCCGTGGTCCTTCCAATATCAGCCCAAGCGCAGCCCGGGTTACCAGCAGCCTCCAAACTTTCGGTGAAGCTGGCATTTCCATCCCTGCGGAGTGGATCTTGTATGGTGACTTCCATGCCAAATCCGGTTACCTGGCCATGCAACAACTATTGAGTCTGCCAAAAAAACCCGGCGCTATCTTTGCCTGCAATGATCTCATGGCTATCGGGGCTATGCGCGCTATCTATGAAGCCGGTCTGCGCATTCCCAAGGATATCTCACTGATTGGTTTTGATAATATTGAACTAGCAGCTTATACCTACCCGCCACTGACCACCATTGGCCAACCGATTCAACAACTGGCCGAAATCGCCGTTTCAACCCTCTTGCAGCGCATCCAAACTCCCGAAAGCGTCTGCCAGCGAATTACCCTGCCGAATGAACTGATCGTCCGCCAATCCACACGGAGGATTGTATGAGCACCACAGCTCAAGTCCTTTTTCGGAGGCAAATTTTGATTCAATTCTTAAATCAGTCATCCAAATTCTCATAAACTACAGGAGGTGACCACTCACTATACGTTCGAATCATTCCAAACCCAATTAATAAAAAATAAGGAGAAAAAATGAAGAAGCATTTACTATTTGTGTTGACCGTCGTTCTGATGGTCAGTTTGATCGGTTGTACACCGGCTGCCCAAGCCCCAAAAGCCGAAAAAGTTGTTTATTTGATTAATGGCGCGTTAGGCGATAACGCTTTCTATGATTCCGGACAATTGGGCATGGATCAGATCGCCTCCGAATACGGCGTGGAAACCCGCACTATTGAGACCAACTTCGATGCCGGGCAATACGAACCTGCCCTACAGGCTGCTGTTGGCTATGCAGATGTCATTTTCGTTATTTCCTACGGTTTCGAAGATCAGTTGAAAGAATATGCTGATAAATATCCCGAGAAAATCTTCGTCAATATTGATACTGTTGTTCAAAACGAAAAAAGCACAATTACCTCGGTGGACTTCATCGAAGAAGAATCTGCTTATCTAGCCGGTGTGGTGGGCGGCCTGACCACCCTGGATACCAGTATTTCCGGCGTGAACCCTGAGAAACTGATTGGCGCAGTCGGCGGTGATGTGGACCCGGTCGTCCAGGCTTTTATCTTCGCCTATACCAATGGCGCCCAATCCATTGACCCGGAAATCACAGTGGAAACGAAATACCTGGGCAGTTGGGAAGATACTGCTAAAGGCAAGCAGGCAGCTCTACAGCTGTTTGACATGAACGCCGACGTCGTCTTCCAGGTCGCCGCAGCTGCCGGCATGGGTGTGCTGCAGGCCGCTGGTGAACGCGGTTTGTATGCCATCGGTGTGGATACCAATCAGAACGATATCGTACCTGGCCATGTTATTGCCAGTGATATCAAAGATGTTGGCAAAGCCATTCAAGAAGTCTTCAAGACCATCAAAGACGGCTCCTACAAACCCGGTGCTGTCCTACAATACGGTCTGGCTTCCGGTGGTGTGGATATTGACATGACCGCGCAGACCCAGGTACTACCGCAATCGATCATTGATCAGGTCAATGATATCCGCCAGCAGATTATCGACGGCACTCTGAAAGTCGAAATTTACACAGGCGAATAATATAGTACACAGTGCCTGGCGCAGCGGATCAAGCTGTCTTTAAAATCCGCTGCGCCAGCCATCTTTTCTCTATAGATTGATAGAAATATGCGCAGAATTTATTGTGTTTAGGGAGATCTTTATCTCCAACTACTAAACCGAAAGATTTGGTTAACCATCAGGTTTTTTAATGATTTTTGCTCACCTATTGATTCTGATAAAACCACCAGCAATTCTGTACTTATCTGTATCAACCTACTCGTAATTCTCTCTTTGGAGTTTGTATGCAAACCATTATCGAAATGAAAGACATCATCAAAGTCTTTCCCCCCAGTGTGGTAGCCCTGGATAAAGTCAGCGCTGATTTTCGCCTGGGTGAAATCCACGCCATTGTCGGAGAAAACGGCGCCGGCAAAAGTACATTGATGAAGGTGCTCTACGGATTGGAAAGAGCCAACAGTGGAGAGATTTTACTCAACGGCAACGCGGTAAATTTCCACGACCCAGGAGAAGCCATTGCCAGAGGAATCGGTATGGTACATCAGGAGATTTTGCTTATCCCGCAATACACCGTCTGGGAAAACATTGTCCTGGGCCTCGAACCGGTGAATTGGCTGGGTAAAATCGACCGTGAACGCGCCCGCAAACTGGTCCAACAGAAAATTGACGAGTTCCAATTCAACCTCAATCCGGATGCCCTGGTGGAAGATATCTCGGTGGCCGCCCGCCAAAAGGTGGAGATCCTCAAGCTGCTCTACCGCAATGTGGATGTACTGATCCTGGATGAACCTACCGCCGTATTGACCCCGCAGGAAATTCCCCAGCTCTTCGCCGAGCTGCGACGGCTGCGCGATACTGGCAAAACCATTCTGTTCATCTCGCACCACCTGGAAGAAGTGCTCATGCTCTGTGACCGTATCACCGTCATGCGCAAAGGCAAAAAGATCGGAACTGTCTACTCCAATGAGATCGGTAAAACCGAGCTAGCGCAGATGATGGTTGGAAGGACAGTCTTGTTTACCTCCCACCGCGAAGTCCAGCCGCCGGGTGCCGTCGTCCTGGAAATCCGCAACCTGATTTACAAAGACGGCAACCAGCATACCCGCCTGAACGATATTCAGCTCCAGGTGCAGGCCGGCGAGATTGCCGGCATTGCCGGTGTGGAAGGAAATGGACAGTTTGAACTGGTCAACTGCATCATGGGGCTAAGCCAACCGGTCAGCGGAGAAATCAGCATTAATGGTAAAAACCTGGCTCACGCCGATATTCTGGAACGGCGCCGGCATATTTCTTTCGTGCCGCAGGACCGCGGCAAAATGGGTGCAGCCGTGAAGGCCTCCATCACCGAAAATGTGATGATGACCCACCACCGACTTAACCCCAGGTTCACCACCTGGAAAGGCCTGGTGCTGAACAAAACCTATGCCCGGCAATTCACCAGCCAGATAGAAAAACAATTTGCCGTGGTGATGGGTTCCCAGGATGATCATTTTAACTCCCTTTCCGGCGGTAATCAGCAAAAAGTAATTCTGGGGCGTGAACTGCTGCTGGATACACCCTTCATTTTACTGGACCAACCCACCCGCGGCCTGGATGTGGGCTCCATCGAATACGTTCATGAAACCATTCTGAAAATGCGCAGCCAACAGCGCGCCATCCTGCTCATCTCGGCTGATCTGGAAGAGCTTTTCCGCATCGCCGACCGCATCATCGTGCTGCACCGCGGGGAAATCGCCGCCAACCTGGCCGTTGAGGAGACTAACATTGAAGAAATCGGATATTTGATGCTACAGGGAAGGGAGCAAACCGATGCAAAGAAAACTCTTTAGCGGCATCATCGGCATTCTGGTTGCCCTGCTGATCGGTGCTGTGATCATGCTGCTGCAAGGCTATCACCCTATCGAAACCTACGGCGCTCTGTTCAATTATTCGCTGGGCGGCTTATTCCCCCTGGCCACCACCCTGCGCAACTCGGTACCCCTGATCCTGACCGGGCTATCGGCTTCGGTGGCCTTCGCCTCCGGGCCGGTCAACCTGGGGCAGCCCGGCCAGCTGCTGATCGGCGCCTTGTTTGCCACCATTGGTGGCCTGTACCTGGATTTGCCACCCTACCTGATGATCCCGGTATTGCTGCTGCTGGCCATGCTGGGCGGCGCACTCTGGTCCGGAATAGCTGCTATGCTGCGGCGCTGGTTCAACATGGATGAGTTCATCACTACCCTGATGCTGAATATGATAGCCGATTTTCTGACCTACTGGGCGATCTCTTACCCACTCTACGATAGCACGGCCTTCTCTCCCATGACACCGCAAATTGCCAGATCCGGCTGGCTGCCAATACTGGGTGAGTTTAATACCAATGCCTTCGTCATGCTGCTGGCTTTCGCGATCATCTGGTTTGTCTTTAACCATTTTACCGCCGGATATGAGTGGCGTCTCACCGGACAGAATTCCATTTTTGCCCGCCTGGGCGGCTGCAAAATTGATAAAAATTACGTCACCGTCATGCTGGTCACCGGCGCACTGGCCGGGCTGGCCGGCGGCCTGGTGGTGATGGCTGGTCCGCATCGTTTTCTCAAAGGATTGGGCGCCAATTACGCCTGGGACGGAGTGATGATTGCCGTGGTTGCCAATAACGGCCTGATCGGCACCTTTTTATATGGTCTGTTCTTCAGCTCACTGCAAACCGGCGCGCTTGGCATGGAACTGATCACCGCCGTACCCAGTGAATTCATTCAGGTTCTGCAGGCTGTTATCGTACTGGTGATTGTTGCCGGACGCGGATATCTGGATATATTTCTGAACAAAGCCATCGCAAAAAGAAAAACGCAGGAGCACAGTATATGAACATTTTCACCGGACTGATCAACGGCATGATCGCCGGGGCTACCCCGATTCTACTGGCAGCCCTGGGCGGTACTTTTACCTTCTATGCCGGTATTTTTAACATCGCCATGGAGGGCATGATGCTTGGCGGCGCATTCTTTGCTGTGCTGGGCTCCTATTATTTCCATTCCTGGCCAATGGGCATCCTGTGCGCCATCCTGGGTGCATTGCTGATGGCCCTCATTTTTATCTTTTTTGCGGTTACCCTCAAAACTGATGAATTTGTCACCGGCATAGCCCTCAATCTTTTTGCACTGGGTGCTACCACCTACCTGCTGCGCCAGATCTTCAGTGTAAAAGGCGCCTTTGCCGATCCTGGCATTATTCCCATCCCACGCCTGCATATTCCATTGATCAAAGATATTCCCTTTTTGGGTAATATCCTCAGCGGGCAAAACATCCTAGTGTATATCACCCTTTTGGCGGTTATGGTGTGTGCCTTCGTCATATTCAAAACCCGGTTCGGGCTGCGCCTGCGGGCCGCCGGATACAATGCTGCCAGCCTGGATTCCAGCGGTGTGCCCAACGCAGGCATCCGTACGGCTTCACTGTTGATTTGCGGGGTCCTGTGCGGTTTGGCCGGGGCATTTCTCTCCCTGGGCTATGTCACGCTTTTCTCGGAGAATATGTCTGCCGGGCGGGGATGGATCTCGCTGGCCGCTGTGATTCTGGTCAACGGCAACCCCTGGGGAATTGCGTTGATCTCGCTGCTCTTCGGTTTCACCGACGGGCTGGGTTTGCTCTTACAGCAATACCTGCCTTCTCAATTCACCTCGATGGTGCCCTATCTGGCTACCCTGGTGGCCCTGTATTTCTATTCGGTTCAGGCAAGGAGACGTAAAGCATGAAAAAAGCATGGCAAATGGAACGCGAACTGAGGGATGCCGCTGTACCGGTAGACCGACGGACCCATGATTCCAACTGGTACACCAGTGAATTCAAGGCCCCCTATGGCGACGATCTGATGCGCCTTTTCTGGGAATCGAAGGTGCCCGGTTCACGCGCACCTGAAATTCCTTACCTTTCAATGGTACAAGCGCAATCCAATCAAGGTTATGACGTCAGAGCCGCCGAGGCACTGATCCCCGAAGGCATCGAAAACTTCCGGCAGGGCAAAACCGCCGAACTACGGGTAATTACCGCCCAAATCCTGGCAGCGCTCAATGAAGCTCCCATTGATCAGGACAACCCGATTCACCAGTACCAGCACCCGCAGGAATGGTCGAAAATTGTGGAAGCAATGGGTGAAATTGAAAGCGGCAAATTACTGAAACAAGCGGATAACCTGAAAGAGCGCATTTATCAGGGCTGGCTGGGGCAGCTCGCCGGCGGCTCATTTGGCACGGCGATTGAGGGCTACACCGGCGCGCAGATTGCCAGTGTTTATGGTGAAATACGCGATTACATCACCACCCCGGAAACAACCAATGATGACGTGGTCTACGAATTGGTGTTACTGGATGTTTTTGAAAAAAGCGGGCGGGCGTTAACCGCGCGTGAGATCGGGCTGGAATGGGTTAAACAGATTTCCTTTGGCTGGTCCGCCGAGTGGGTGGCTTTGCGCAACCTGAATAATGGCATCCTAGCGCCCCAATCCGGCTCTTTCCAGAACCCCTACGCACATTGGATCGGGGCACAGATGCGCGGTATGGTCTGCGGCATGCTCGCCCCGGGTTGGCCGTTGGAAGCGGCGCGCCTGGCCTGCCTGGATGGCAGCGTCAGCCACGCCACCAACGGCATCTACGGCGAGATCTACGCCGCCGTACTCACGAGTCTGGCGTTTGTACGCAGCGATGTACGCGGGTTGTTACATGAAGCCGCAAAATACCTGCCGCAAAAGAGTGAGTACATGGCCGTGGTCAACTTCAGCCTGCAAACCGTGGCTCAATACAGCGACCCGGCACAGGCCTGGGCCATTCTCGATAAACATCTGGAGCGCTACAACTGGATCCATGCCTACCCCAATATCGCCGCGGTCATCTTTGCCTTATGGTACGGCAGCGGCGACATGACCGAAAGCTTCAGCCTGCTGGCTAAAGCCGGGTTGGATGTGGATTGCAACGGCGGGCTGGTTGGCAACGTGCTGGGCATATTGCAGCCCGTCCCCGCGCAGTGGGCCGGTCCCATTGGTGACCTGCTTGAGACTTATATTAAGGGAAAAGAGAGGCTCTCTATCTGCGCCCTGGCAGAACAGACAGCACGCCTGGCGGGAAGGGAGTGGGAAGTGGGAAGTAGGGAAAAGTAATGAGTGCTGAGTGGTGAGGAAACTCAGGAATTGGGAATTGGGGAAAAAGTGGTGGTTGGTCTTGAGGCTGGGGGTATCTCGCTCAGAGCCGCTGGGGTATTCGTTCATTCGTTTATCGTAGTAAAAATTTCCAATCGGAACGAATGTCTTTTTCACCAAAAACCAAATATGCGGACTGCGACGGTAGAGATGGTCTATATGTGGGTGCTAATGTGCTGTATTCGTTTTGGAACGAATGCATAAGAATGCAGGATCGAATAGTGAAATTTAGCAGAAACCAGCGGGCAGGGGCGAGCCCGCCTGTTTATAATAAGTATTCAATTATTAATGTGCCATATAACCATGTTTCGCGGTGATGGATGAAAATCTATGTTCGCAGCAAGACGCGATTGTGATCCGGATTGGGCAGGGGCAAGTTCCACCCGTCCGGGCTTGATATAGAATTTGTGTTCTGTGTAAATAATTCTTAGTATGACAGCTTTTCTTGCATTTGACAACCTGCCTAAATAGGCAGGTTGTATGACAAATTATTGCATAAAAAGGCAGGTTGTATAGACAATAAAAGGGATTTAGGGCAAAGAGATAAAGCAAACGGCAAAAAAATTCAGTATATAATTTAAAGAAAAAATAACAAAAGGGCTTACCAATGACCTTACATGAAGCCATTGTTCAGGTATTACAGGAAGCCAGGCGTCCAATGACCACCAGAGAAATTGCGGACGCGGTCAACCAGCGCAAGTTATATCACCGCAAGGATGGCAAACCGGTGCCTGCAAAGCAGATTGGGGCAAGAGTAAATAATCATCCGGAATTGTTTATAAAAGACAATTCAAAAATCGGTCTGGTACACTGGCAGGATACACACGTTTAAATTTTCGGGGTCAGGAGATCGACAATTTCTTCGCGTTTTTCCCAAATCATTTCATTGGTCAAAACTGGTTTCTTGTTCTGTTCAATGAACTTTGTAAGGAATTTTTTGTTGATCACTGAAATTCCTTTTATGGGCTGAGGCGCCGAAACAAAAGCATTTGTAAAAACAATCACCGAATGAATCCAAGGTTTAATGCCCAATTCTTTCTCAATCCGATCACGTAACCAGTATGTATTATTGAGAGTCTGTTTAATAAAGTCCTTTTCTGGCAACTTTCCATTAACCAGTAGAACCCCATTATCAATCCTGATTTTTCCACCATGAGCTTTTGTTTCAATTAAGATCATTCCACATTCTTTACCTATAAGCACATGATCTATATTTCCAAATTGACTTACAACATCATGGATTGGTAAGAAATCCTCGCCAAGATTTTCCAGCATGGCTCCTATCTTTTCTTCTGCCACGGCACCACGATCAGCACGTTTGGCTTCCTTTATCTTTTTATTTGATTTACCGATCACAATATCGGGAATCACTCTGGATGCGATCAATAGTAATAAAACACCGCCTCCGCCGAGTGTTCCCATGGCTTTCGGGTTAAGCGAAATCAAGAATAAACAAATAGCAATTCCAAACCCAATTAATAAGTAACTTCTAGATTTTTTCTGGCGTTCTTCTGCCATTTCCCGTGTAGATTTTCCGGCTTTATTGGTCATCTATACTCCCTCTTGCAAATAACTCACTATCGATTTTAAAATTATCAAAGACCAAATCAAATGTTTTTCCATATATTTTTAGGTTCGTACTTCCATATTTCTATCCTGTCAAAATAGTCTTTCAGGTATAAGCACCATTCTACCCTTCCTTCTTTCAGAAATCCGCGAGGAGTTCGACCTGAACGCTGTGCTTCAGATGTCAGTCGACGGAGGTATTTTTGCAGACACTTTCGACGAGTTCATGGGCAATCTGCTTGAGGGTCTGATCGCCGAGCAAGTCTTCCGCGTTGGGGTTATCGGCGGCAGCCCAGAGTGTTTTTTCACCCGGCTAATTGAATGACGCGAGGAAATCCACCGGCTGCATGACGGGCAGGAGTGCGGGTTGGTAGTCTTTGATGTTGCGGGTTATCAGGCAGTCCGCCTTAGATTGCACGGCAGAAATCATTTGGACTGCGTCTTCAAAATCGCGGAAATCCAGATTGAGCGCCTGTTCGATGGTGCTTTGATCCGCCGCGGCGATTTTGATAAATTGCAATATATTGGTAATGGCTGCCCGGGCTTCTGCCGGTGACCTGCCTTTCTGAATCAGATAGAACAGGGTGGTAATACTATGGGCAGCGACGTAACCTTCAATCTGGCCGGTTTCCACAGCGGCTAAGAGGGCGGCTGAGGCTGCATAAAATGGTTCGCGTTTTTGGAGGACATCCAACAAAATATTGAGGTCGATCAGCACCTTGGGCTTATTGACCATATTTTTCATCCAGATGCTGTTTGTAATCGCGGATTGATAGATCGGATGGTAATGTGCCGCTCAATCTACGGACGATAGGGGCATCTTCCAACGGGAATTGGGCCGGGATACTGCGAAGGTAGGCTTCGATCAGATCCGTCAACGTGGTGTTATGCAAGGCAGCATAGCGTTTGATATTCTCCAACAAATCGCGTGGGACGCGA
The DNA here is from genome assembly GCA_002840755.1 of Chloroflexi bacterium HGW-Chloroflexi-10. Classification (GTDB taxonomy): domain Bacteria; phylum Chloroflexota; class Anaerolineae; order Anaerolineales; family Anaerolineaceae; genus UBA6170. The sequence goes on from PHBZ01000035.1 coordinate 60,321, forward strand.
ACGGTCATTTTTGTTTCCTGCATAATTAATCTCCTGCCGTACATAATACGATTAATCTGTACGGCTGTCAAGAAGGAATGGGTAATCAGAAAAAAAATTACTGTTTCCTATTCTCCAATTGTTCCTCCATGGTATAATCACACTAAATTAGTCTTAATAATAAGAATTCTAAAACCTTTATCTGATCAGCAAAGGAAAACAAAGCAATGGAAAAGAAATGTGTTGTGTGTGATGTTACCAACCAGCAGGTGCCCTTAATCAAACTGGATTACCAGGACCAGGAGTTATATGTCTGCCCGCAGCACATGCCGGTGCTTATCCATCACCCCGAGCAATTGGCTGGTAAAATAGCTGGCGCTGAAGATTTCAAAGCCGGATAAAATTATTCCTCCGAAAACAAGAGCCCGCTGAGCGGGCTTTTTTTTATTCTTCTTATTTTCCTTTCATGTCATTTACCCGTTGGCGACCTTCGTGATAAGTATTTTTTTTAAATATTTTGGGACTGGTTTTTACTTTCCCAGGTTCCTTCAGCAAAGGATTTGCATTCCAAACAGCATTTCCGGCAAACTTAAGATAGAATTTGTGAAAGAATATACCTCTCTACAATCATAGGGGAATTCCATGCCCACTCAACACCGCAAATATAAACCTCAATTCCCAGTGTTGTTCTTTCTCAGCATTCTTTTCGGTTTAGGTTGGTTCGTGCTGCTCTATGGATATCACTCCCTAAATCCGTCTGAAGTAAATTGGATTTATGCGTTTGGAGAGGATTTATTCAAGGGGCATATTGGTTGGGAATGGTTCCGCCAGGAACCCTGGGGTTTTCCCCTGGGACGTATTGAAGCAAACGGATACCCTTACGGAACGTATTTATTTTATATGGATTCGGTCCCACTATTGGCTATTCCTCTAAAAGTGCTTTCACCCTGGCTGGGGGAACCCTTTCAATTTCAGGGTATATGGGGGTTGCTTTGCGTGATCGGGCAAATGCTGGCGGGCATGCTGATCTTGCGGGAATTCACCCATTCAAATGATCCTAGGGGCTTCATTGCTGGTACTTTCCCCGCCGATGATGTTCCGCATGTTCATGCATAATTCTTTATCCGCACACTGGATCCTTTTATTTGCGATCTGGTTTATTGTCCTGGAATACCGTCACAAATTATGGCGCGGCGCCTGGATACTCCTGTTTGCTGCCAGCTTGCTAGTTCATCCCTATCTGGTCGCCATGCTGGTGCCACTTTGGGCTATCAGCCTGTATTTCCAATCCATGCACGAAAAAAAGATATGGCCTAAGGTGGTTGTGGATATCCTGGCAGTTAGCGGTGTTTTGCTGTTGGTTGGCTACAGCATTGGGATATTCAGTTTAAAAATCAATCATCTGGCGCAATCCTCCTACGGATTTTATTCCTGGAACATGAATGGCTTTCTCAACCCACTGTATACATCCGCCTTCCTTAAAGAAATGCTCACCGGTACCAGCGGACAATACGAGGGGTATAGCTATTTGGGCCTGGGTAACCTGCTGATTTTGATAGCAGCTTTCTACCTACTAGTTCAAAAAGACGTTCCCCGCCGCCAGCTTTCCTTTATTCTCCCCTTTTTAATTGCTGCCAGTCTGTTCGTTTTATTTTCACTCACCAACCAAGGATTATTGGGTAACCGCCTTTTGTGGGATTTTAAATTACCACAATTTATCAGTGACCTTTTTGGTATGTTTCAAGGCAGCGGGCGGTTTATCTGGCCGGTATTTTATTTCCTGGTCCTGTTTGGGCTGATCTACATTATCCGTAATGATCGTTTACCCACCCTAATACTCGCATTGGGATTAATTATTCAATTGGCTGATATGCAGCCCCTGATTGAAATCAAAAGAATTGAAGGCACCGCAGAATATCAGACCCCAATGCAGTCGGAATTCTGGTCACAGGCGGCTCAAAGCAACCGCCATCTCTTTTTATTACCAGCCTGGGACGATGTAATATCCATCTACCAACCGATCGCTTTGTATGCGCAACAAAACCAATTAACCATCAATTGGAGTTTTTTTGCGCGTGGTGATTATGTGTCCATTGCCACACTCGGCAGACAGGTATGGCAAGAACTTCAAGCCGGCCAATCTGACCCGCAAACCATGTATATCTTCTGGCATCCCGAATGGGTTGAAAACGCCCAGGAAAACCTGGCCGGCAATATGCTGCTGTGTACGGTGGATGGGTATACTATTGCGCTCTCTGTGGAAAACCCGATAACCCGAACAAATTTTGACTTGAATCCTTATTGTACATTTCCATAAGGAAATCCTGATTTTGATCATCGAGATTTTCTTATGGAGGTTTCTGTCATGTTGGTTGACTGAACTACAGAACTAAAATTTCCGAAAAAACACCTGGACGGTATTCTAATCCGAGATTCCTTTCTTTACGATGAGGTACAATTTATCTTGCAGCAGGAATTTTAGGAGATATATAAGCATTTATCAGAAATAAAAGGACACTGTGCATGCCCATCCAAATCGTTCTGGCGCCGCCGGCCAGCGGTAAAACCCAATACGCTGTCGACCAGATCCGCGCACTGCTCAAACAGCAGCGACTACAAAAAATCTGGGTGGTTGTTCCAGAACGCCGCCAGGCGGATGCTTTCCGGGCGCGCCTGATTGCCGGCGGCGGTATGCTGGGTGTCTCCATTGGCACCTTCGACAATCTGTGCAGTGAACTTTTGCTCTTTAGTGGGCAGTACCAACCGTTAGCCCCTCAGCCTCTCCTGCACCGTGTGCTGCGTGAAAGCCTGCAAACCCTCGCCGCCCAAAACAGCCTGGGGGGTTTTGATACGCTGCGCAATATGCCCGGATTTTCAGGACTGCTGCACCAGCATTTCCATGAACTGCAGCAAGCCGGTGTGGATCCGCTCGACCCCGCTCTGGAGCCCTGGAAAAACTCCGGGGAAAATTACCGCGTCCTGCTAACCTGTTATGGCGCAACGCTGCAACGACTTGAGCGCCAGCAATGGCGCGACCCAGCCGGCCTGGCGGAGCATACCCGCGCGCTGCTCACCCATCACCAGCAGGCCGTCAGAAACTGGGATCTGCTGGTCGTGGATGGTTTTGAGCGCTTGACACCACCGCAGCATGCCATCCTGACGCTGCTGGGACAGGCACTGCCGCGCGTCCTGATCACCCTGAGCGCTGTACCCGGCTCTGCCCGCGCCGTACACCAACGCAGCCAGGCCACTCTGAATACTTTTCTGGCAAACAACCCCAACCTGGAAATACTCAGCCTGCCGCAGACAACGCACCTGCCGCCAACGCTGGCCCGCCTGGAACAATATTTTCTCGAACAACCACCCGCAACCAGCCCCTGCACGGCGGATTTCCACATGTTAGCGGTACAATCCCCGGCACAGGAGGTTCGTGAGGCTCTACGTTGGATCAAGCGCCTGATCGTGGAGCACAAAGCGGCGCCCGCAGATTGCGCTATTTTCATTCCCGGCGCGGAACCCTACCCGGCGTTATTGCGCGCCACCGCGCGCGAATATGGTTTACGTTTGCATTTCAGCCATGGCGAACCCCTGGCAGAGCACCCGGCCATCCGCACCCTGCTGGATCTGCTCAACCTTGAATCCTCCAATTATGCACGCCGCGCCCTAATCGACCTGCTGCGCTCACCCTACCTGGATTTGGGTTCCCTGGGCTGGCAGCCACGGGACCCGGTCAGTCTGGAAATGGTCAGCCGTTACGGCCCGGTGATCAGCGGATTGAAAAACTGGCAGAAAACCCTCTTGCACCTGGTCCTACTAACAGAAGGGGCTCTGGACATCAGCGAAGAAACCGAAGCTGAAAACAATTACGCACTGCCGCAAGGCACACAGGCACAGCGCCTCTCGGCTGCCCTGCAAGCCCTCGCCGATCATCTCCACCCACCACAGCCTTCTCAAACGCTGGCTGCCTGGGTTGCCTGGCTGGACAACCTGCTGAATGCTCTGCACTGGCCGGCGCAGGTTCAACGCGCTGCTCAGAGCCCGGTATTGGATAAGCTAAAAAATGTCCTGCAGGGTTTGCGCCTGGGGGACCTGGAACTGGGCGCATGGGAAATGGATTACGCCCAATTTGTGCATGAATTGGATGGGCTGCTGCGGATTACCCCGCAGGAAATTGCCTTACCAAAAGACCGTGAACACATTCCGGTGCTGCGCATCATCGAAGCGCGCGGGGTACGCTTTGCCTGGAGTGCTATTCTGGGGCTCGCAGAAGGCAGTTTTCCACGGGTGGAACGCGCTGATCCGTTTTTCTCCGAAGCCTTTCGCGCCCAATTTGGCCTGGAGCTACACCTGGAGCAGGACCAGGCCGGCGTGTTTTATCAGGCGCTGACCCGCGCCGAGCAAGGCCTCTTATGTACCCGCTCTTATCTTTCAGCTAATGGCGAGGCACTGGAAGCCTCCCCCTATTGGAATGCTATCCTTGAGATCTGCGGTGAACAAACTGTGGAAACTATCCGGCCAGGTACCCGGCGCAGATTAACCGAAGCCGCTTCTGCCGAAGAATTGTTCTTCTGGTCGCAGGTCCATGCCCAAACACCCAGCCTGGAAAACTTTCCTGACCTGCAAAACGCCCTGGCCGCCCTGCACGAGCGCCAGGCGGTATTACGCGCCCGCCTGGAACGCACCCCGAACGGTATTTTTGAAGGACAGTTCCAGCTAATGCCCACGCCACTGGAAGCACTGCAACGAGATACGACCATCTGGAGTCCCTCACGTTTGGAAACTTATCTGGCCTGCCCGCTGCGTTTCTGGACCCAGCATGGGTTGGGTGTGGAAGAACAGACCATCCCACAGCCGGGTTTACAAGCTCACCAATTAGGCAGCCTGCTGCACCAGATTCTGGAAGAGGCCTACCCGGACGCAGAAAACCCTGAGCTTCCCGAATCAGTTTTGCAAGCACTGCCGGAAACAGCCGCTCGCATCTTTGCAGCCGCCCCACAGCGCTACCAGTTTGAACCCAATGCAATGTGGTCTTTTCTGCAGGAAGAATGGCTGGAGGCGCTGCAAACCGCCATTGTGGAACTGGGCCAGGGAGGCTGGATGCCGCTCGCTCATGAGGCTAAATTCGGGCTGGATGGCAAGCCGCCGCTGGAAATTACCCTGGCCGGTGGACGCAAACTGCGCATACGCGGCGTCATCGACCGCCTGGACAGCAACGTTCAGGGCGAACTGCGCGTGGTGGATTACAAAACCGGCAGCGGTCACCAATCCGCTGATGATTTGATAAACGGCACCCGCCTGCAGCTTCCACTGTATGCCCAGGCTGCCGGTCAGGCGCTTGGGTTTGGAGAGGTAGTCGAAGGGTTTTACTGGGCGCTGCTGGCTCAAAAGGCCGGTTCGCTGAAGTTAAGCAGTTTTACAAATGGAGATTTTAGCGGACTGCCCGGCGCTGTACAGGTGGTGCACCAGCATCTACAGGCTGTCGTCGATGGCATTCAAGCCGCGGATTTTCGCCCGCAGGTTCCCCAGGGCGGCTGCCCGGCGTATTGTCCGGCGCGTCTGTGGTGCTGGCGTTACCAGCCGGAGCGGAGGTAAGCATGCAGCTCAGTCAACGCGCCGAACTTTATCTCAAATCTCTCGAGTTAATCCCTCAGCAATACGACGCCGCCAGTGAACGCGCGCGCGATGTAGCCGTCACCGCCGGCGCCGGTTCAGGTAAAACGCGCACATTGGTGGCACGCTATCTCAGCCTGCTGGCAGATGGTATTGCACCGGATGCATTGGCGGCGATCACCTTTACCGAAAAAGCCGCGCGGGAAATGCGCGCACGGGTGCGTAAGGAAATACGCGGGCTGGTATTAAAAAATGATTCACCAAGCGAGCGCAGTTTCTGGCAAGCGCTTGAACGCCGCATGGATGCTGCGCGAATCGGCACCATTCACGCCCTATGCGCCGAAATGCTGCGTGCTCATCCAGCGGAAGCCGCTATAGACCCGCAATTTCAGGTGCTGGAAGAGGGTCTGGCTGCTATCGCCCGCGCCGATGCTGTCGACGCCGCACTGGCCGCCGCGGCGCTTGACCTGTCCATGAATCCGCTCTTACGCGCCTTTTCAACCCGCAACCTGACCACCCTGCTAACGCAAATGCTCAACAAACGCCTGGACGTGCAGGACTGGCTTGACACAGATTTCCAAATACAAACTTTGTTAACCGCACAATTGCGGATCTTTTTTGAAAACCAGCAAATTCTCTCCATAGAAGCCGACCTGGCATGTATGGACGCGGCTGCAATCAGCCAGGATACCACTGAAAAAGGCGTAGAACAAATCCTTGCTTTCCGTTCCGGCTTGACCCTTTTACACTCCGTTTTCTTTTCCGGGGATGCCGTTGCAACCTGTCAACAGCTGCAGACACTACGCACAACCACATTGGGGCGTCTGGTTGGCGGGAAAAACAGCCGCACCAAAGAAATGCTCCAGGAATGGCGCGATACCTACGACCAGTGTTTCGCGTGGTTAGGGAAGACGGCCATACTGCCGGATGTGGAAATCGAAATAAACGCCATACTGCCGCTTATCCAGCAATGCTTCCGCACTGCTCAGAAAAATTATCACCAGATATTGAAAAACCAGCAGGCACTGGATTTTGACGATCTGGAGCGCGGGGCTGTGCAATTGCTGAGCTTAGCGCACATCCGCACCCACTGGCAGAATCAAGTTCAAGCGCTGCTGGTGGATGAATTTCAGGACACCAACCAGCGCCAGCGAAGCATTGTAGAAGCACTGACAGCCGCGCAGCCGGGGAAACTCTTTGTTGTTGGCGATGCGCGCCAATCCATTTACCGCTTCCGCGGCGCAGATGTGGCTGTTTTTCGTTCCGTGCAGACCGATATCAGCACACGCGGTGGCCTCTTGCTCGACCTGAACCTGACCTTTCGCAGCCATCCCGCGCTGCTCAGCGGCATGGGCGATTTGCTCGCTCCGATCATGGGAATCAAGGATGATCCGCAGCGCCCCTTCCAGGTTCCTTTCACCAGCCTGAATGCCAGCCGTACAGATGCTTTGACTGGCGTGCAGGCGCCATATGTGGAAATTCTGCTAGGCGCCGGCGAAGATGCTGTAAAAGGCCGCGAGATCAGCGCCAGCCTGCTGGCAGCCCGGTTGCGCACTTTAAAGGAAAACGGGGAGATCAAAGCCTGGCAGGATGTCTCACTGCTGCTGCACGCCTCCACCGCTTTTGGAATATATGAAGATGCGCTGGAAACTGCCGGCATTCCATACGTCACCGTCGCCGGTAGTGGATTCTACGAACGGCCAGAAATCCGCGACATTCTCAATCTGCTGCGCGCCCTGGCAGACCCATGGGACGATCTGGCCATGGTCGGGCTGCTGCGTTCCCCGGCGGTGGGAATGAGCGACCCGGGCATCACCCTGCTGCGCTGGCCGGACCCCAAATCCGCGGCAATATCGCTGCACCTGGCGCTCTCACGTGATCTTACCCACCTCTCTCTCCCGGACCAACGCGCCGCCCAGCGCGCCCACGAGCTTTTTGCCGCATTGGCGACACTGGTCGGGCGCATCCCGGTAGCCGAGGTCTTACAGCGCCTGGCAGGGTTCAGTCTCTACCGCGCTATCCTGGCAGCCGCTCCGCAGCGCACCTGGCGTAACCTGGAAAAATTATTGCAAGACGCCTATGCGAGCGGCCTATACAGCGTACACGCCTACCTGGAATACCTGGGGCGCGTGCGGGAAGTCGGCGCCCGTGAAGGCGAAGCCCCCGGAGAAGCCGAAGAAGCTGTGCAACTGATGACCATTCACAAATCCAAAGGACTGGAATTTCCCTTTGTGGTTCTGGCGGATGCCGGCCGTATGGAACGCTGGCGCGCCGGACGCTGGCTGCTCTTACCCGGAAATGGCGCTGCCTTCAAAACCGACCAGCCGGAATATGAGACACTCCTCTTGCGCCTGCTCAGGCAGCAAGACCAGGAACGCGAAGCCGCCGAAAATAAACGCCTGCTGTATGTTGCCCTGACCCGCGCAAAGGAAAAACTGATCGTTTCAGGGCATCTCTCGCCCTCCTATGGCAAATACCATGCCGAAGGCTGGCTGAAAGAACTGCTTACCACCCTGGATCTTAACGCCGAGACCCTGCCGCTAGAACCACCCACCCAACCACTGCACCTGCAGGGTGGTCAAACCCTGCAGATCCAGGTAACTACCAGCCAATCCTCCCTGCCCTTCCAACCACTTCCACAAAAAATCAGCGAAATAGTCCAGCCATCCCCCTGGGTGGAAGCGATATGGGAAGAAAAGCAGCAGGCTGCGCCCCCCATAGAAAGTGTGGAATTGACTTCATTGCTGCCTGATCCCCACCAGCCAGCCGCACAAAGCACCACCGGCAAATTGCTGCATAGTGTCTTGCAAACCTGGCATTTCCCGGAGCCGGATGAGCAGGAAGTCCTGCTGCGCGCGGCTCTGGAATTGGGTTTAGTGGATGACGTTCCGCGACGCACGGCTGTGGAAAAAGTGCAGGTCTACTTACAGCGCCTACAGCGCCACCCGCTGTATAGCGAAATCAGCCAGGCCGATCAGCGCCACCACGAAGTGCCTTACGAAGTGGAAGATGAACCGCTTAACGATCGCGGGCGCCTGGACATCCTCTACCATACGCCTCAGGGTTGGAAGATCGTCGATTTCAAAACCGACCGCCTCGATTCCCTGCAAAAACTGGACTCCGAACGCAGAGCAACCTACCGTAATCAACTGCAGCGCTATATACAGGCTGTTCAAACCCAGTTGGGTGTAACACCCACAGCACAGATCTGCTTTCTGGATGTGAACGGCCGCCTGGAACTGATGGATTGGCAAACACTTTAAGATTTATCCACTCACATACAAGGACAGGGCTGCCGCCAATGTGGCAGCCCTGTCTTACAGAGAGAGGAAGTTTCGAATTTAGAAGGTGAAATGGATTGCCTGGCTGGCAACCACAATCCAGGTAATGATCATCGCGCTCATGAAAGCGCCCACATACACATGCCCGGTTTTGCGGTAAAAATAGGTTTGTACCAGCGCAGCAATAGACATCAACGGCAGGAATTGGAAAGCAATGATCGTCCACAGCGGTTCCGCTGCCTTGCTTAAAGTACCGCCGGCAAACAAGGGAATATATTGGTACGCCAGCAACCCAACATAACCGACCACCAACAACCCAAGATTAACTAACATTTCTTTCCCAAGACCAAGCCCATTTTTACGAAGCTGCCCATATAAAATTGTGGCAGAAATCAGGAAGAAGAAAATGAATGGAATAATATAAGATAGGGTGATCCGGAATTGCAGCGCATTCAAAGGTTTTACCGCAAAGACCCAGAAGCGGTAATCTGTCTGGAAGAAAACACTGGTAAGCAAAAGCGTAATATAGCCGCTTAAAACCACCAGGAAAGCCAGCAGGAATGATTTCCCAATTTTTCTCCAGGAGATTTTTTGCTCCCAGGTCAATCCGTAATGATCTGAATTGGCCTGTGCTTTTTTATTCAGGGCAAAATGCCATACCAGGAAAAGCGCCATTGCAATCAATCCCACGAGGGTGGTCCAAACCACCACCTGTGAAGTGATATTTTGAGGAAATAGAGCCGTTGGCGGCCATGCCCATTTTACAAAGAACTCTTTAAAGGGAAACAGAGTTACCACCGGAAGTAAAACAAATACAAGTGCCGCAATCCACCAACCCACGCCAGCGGACCCTTTGGAAAGCGCCGGTTTCTCGATCAACTCGGCAAAATATGAGCACTCGAACAGCAAGCTACCAACCGGGAAGAATAACAAAACCATCCCGATCAATGCTATCAGGTTACCAATCTCTTTCCAGAGCCAGATCTGATTGGCAGCCGGTAAATCATTAGCGCCATCCAATGTTTTCTGAAACCAATCGACAGCATATCCAATTGCCTCATTTGAAAGATGATCGCCGGGATGCGTAACCGCCGGTTGATATAGGATGCGCGCTGTACCTTCTGCAATTGATCCGTATAATTTTCCTGGCACAACTGTTTCTGTTGTCCCAAAAACCGTTTTGAGTTTATCGGTGTTTACAATCTCTGCCGGAACCGGTGAACCCCACATTAAAGCGGAAAATTCATCGTATTTGGAAAACACCAAAGCCAGGTTGCGTGGGAATTCTGCTGTACCATCCGGGGCTCCATAGGTTCCGGTGGAAGACCCTTCCAAAACAATAGCCTTGTACCCATCCGGAATGACCGATGCGGCAATCACCAATGCCCAACCGCCCATCGAGTGTCCTTCCAGACCGATATTGGCAGGATCAACAATATCCAGTGTGTGCATAAAAGCCAAGGCAGGATAACCGCCAAAACCATTGGCAAAGGCAGCCCCTTCCGAATATCCGTGCCCGGTTTGATCTGGTGCCAATACGACGAATCCGCGCCTGGCAAATTCAATCGCAAAACCATCCTGGGTTTCGTTGGTATTAATGTACCCATGAATAGCCACTATACCCGGCGCTGGATTTTCATTGGTAACCCCGTCCGGTATATACAGGCGAGCATTTTGAATGATTCCATTTGAGCCAACAAAACGCACTTCTTTAATTGTCACCTTGCCCCCATTGGTCTGTGTAACCGACGCCATCACCCCGCCCAACAAGATCAGCAACAAAGCGACGATCAATAATTTAGTCCTGCTTTTCATTTCTCTCCATCCTTTTATAATCGAAAATTATTCATAATCCAGAAAGAACCTGGTTTATCCAAATGATGCGTATTTAGAAGGAATCTGCGATTGTATCATCTCACTATTACGGGGTTAGGGGGTGTTTTGGACGGGCAATTTGTGCTTCCAAAACACCCTGACCCCTAATTAATGAAAAGATACCTGAAATTTTTGTTTTTTGGTCTGATTTTCCGGGTATATTAAATTTATAAAAGAATACGAGCAATACTCCTTTCTAACGCCTGGATACAACCGCGTTTATTCAGGTTCCTCCAGGCGATTCAACGAGATAAGCGTCAACCCCAGATTACAGATTTTATTAATCAGGCCAAATAAAGCCGCCTGATCTTCCACCCTGCCAACCAGGAAGGAGTTTCCTTCAGCCGTCTTCTGAATTTCAAACCCGTCAAACCAGGTGACCCAATCCGGGTTTAAGCCTGCCTTGACCAGGATTTTATAGGAAGCCGGCAATAAATAATCGGAGAATTCACTCATCATCACAATCCTTAGCAAATTAAAACAAACCAATTGCAGCATACTGCGCAAAAGGATGATCTGTCATCGCATTAATTGAGTGATTCGCTTGGCTTTAAGAGATATAACGAAGTGCTATTTCAACAACGCTAAAGATTTAGCCAATTCTACCGCTGCACCACGCCGGTTAACATTCAACTTGGCATAAATATTTTTGGCGTGTGAACGAATCGTATGCACGGAAACATGCAATTCAACCGCAATATCCATCAATGTCAGGTTTGTTTGCAGATAACGCAATACATCCAGCTCACGTTCACTTAATGAATCCGCCGACTCGGGCAGGTGCGTTCTGCCTTTGGAAATCACAATCTCACCGGGAAGGGCTTTGCATGCTTCCAGAATTTTACTCACATAATCCACCTGGATGCCGCGTTGGTAACAGGCTTGCAACAATTCGATCACGGAAAGCCGGCCCATAATAACAAACGTACGAATAAAGCCTTCCACTTTTGCATGTTTTAATACTTCTTCAAATATACGCAAAGCCTGGTCTCTATCACCAGACTGCCAGTAAGCGACCGAGAGCAGAATTTCCCCTTCCAAAATCCGAATTTCACTGCCTTTTTGTTGGGCTAACGGCAGCCATTTCAACAAAAATTCCAGGGCTCTTTGGTTCTGCTGCAACGCCAGCCATATTTTAGTAATTCCGACATAATCACGCAAATTGGCAGTATTTAACTGATCAAAAATCTCCGCCGGTAAAGAATCAACCCATCTTTGCGCTGTTTTTAAATCATTCTGCGCGAAATAAAACATGGCAATCTGGCGTGCTTTCCGGGCACTGTAACGCGGTGAAATTTTTTCGGCCGCCAGGTAAGCACTCTGAATCGCTTCAGTTGCGCCGGTGGAATCACCGCTGGCTTGCAGCAGTTTGGCCAACATATATTGCGTAAAATCCAATGAATCGGCCTGCCCCCACTGATTGGCCAGATGCATACCCTCCTGTGCATATAACAATCCCTGGGAAAGTTCATTCCATTCCCACAAAACCTGGCTATAGATAGCGTAGATGTTTCCCAAATTAACCAATTCAGCCGAATGAGGAACATTATTTTTATCCCTAGCCAGGTTAATTGCTTTTAAGCAGGTGTCTGCCGCATTGTGCAATTTTCCACGGTCCAGATAAACATGTGCCAGATTTAAATAGCTGTCTATTATCAAACTGAGATCATTGGTTTGGCGGCTGGTCTGCAATGCTTTATGCGCAATCTGTTCTGCGTAGAGAATATGGCCATTGATTCTTAATGATTCTGTAAAAACATTCAACACAAAGGCGCGCCATAATAGATCACTGTCTTTTAAAAGGGTCTGACAGCGCTCCAAATGCTTTTGAATATTGGTTAAATCATCTTTTAAAACACTGAGATAAAAACGTAAAATAGCAACCTGCAAATGAAAATTTTCATGGTTTTCTATAGCAAAGTCATCGATTACCCAGGCAGCCTCATTGTGCAGTAAAGCCTCCACTCTGGCTGTCTCTCCGGTGGAAACCAACAGCCAGGCTTTTGCCAGCAACAACCAGGGACGTTGATCAATGATCTCATCCGGAATGGAGCGAACCCATTCAGCCAACTGGGTTAACTGGCCGTTGTAGATCATAGCCATCGCGTTTTGAGCCATAACCCTCTCAAGGCGTTCCAGATTACCTGAGGCAAGAATATGATGAACAGCCTCCCATATCATATTATGTTTTTCAAACCAGTTGGCTGCCCGATCATGCAAATTCTTCACTTTTTCCCAGGTTTGTTGTTCCAAGCGGATCCGCAGTAAATCGGCAAAGAGGTGATGATAGCGATACCAGATGCGTTGGTCATCCAGTGGAATGACAAACATGTTGTTCTGTTCCAATTTTTCCAAAATAACCTGGCTGGTTAAATTATCTCCATTCTGCAACGGTTCACTTAATAAAGCTTCACACAGCTCGGAATTCATCCTATTCAAAATGGAAGTCGTGATCAGAAAATCCTGAATGGGCTGCGGCTGGCGGTTAAGAACTTCCTCCAGTAAAAAATCCAGGATAAAACGATGATTACCCTGAAGCGATTCCAATAACTGTGAAACATCACAATGCTTTTGTAAGGAGATCGAAGCCATTTGCAAACCAGCTGGCCAACCGTCGGTTAAATGCGTTAACTGGGCAGCTTGAGGGATGTTTAAATTTACGCCGGTGGTTCGCTGAAAAAAATCAATAAGTTCGCGGTCATTAAATGCCAAATCCAATGTACGCAGTTCGGTTAATTGACCATGCGCACGAAACATTCCCAAGCGAAACGGTGGATCGCAGCGAGAGGCAAGGATTAGATGGAGTTGCTCGGGTAGTTTCTCCAGAAAAAAGGCGAAATCTTCCAGCAGAGTCTTGTTATGAAGCGCGTGAAAATCATCCAGAATTAACACCAATGGTTGCTCAAAATCCGCCAACTGGCTGATTAGAAAAACAAAACTGTCCCTTGATTGCCAGGTTGGGAACTCTACTTGCTGGAAAGCAGGACAAACACGCTGTAACGCCAGAAAAAGATGATGAAAAAATACCTGAGGCGTATTATCCTGTTCATCCAGGGTATACCAGACCAACGGCAAATGACACTGGATAGCAAATTCACTCAGCAAAGTGGTCTTTCCATAACCTGGCGGAGCTGAGACCAGAGTTAGGCGTCCCTGTACACCGGTCTTAACACGCTCTACCAGAGCGGATCGGTAAATATGGTTAGAACGTAACCCGGGAATATAGATTTTGGTGGCAAGAATTGATTCGTACAGAGATAACTCCCAAGTAGACCTGACTAACACTTTGGTTCTTCTGTATTTAACCCTTCCAATAAGTTGTAACGCATAGAAAAATAACTGCAAACGACGCGGAATAATCTATATTATAGATGAAATGATGACATTTGATTTGTATAAACGAATGTCTGTTTTTGTTCACCCATTCGGATGTTCACCAAATTCACCATATTACGTTTGGGAAATAACCACCATCCTATAAAAACAGGAACCGTTTTCGTACCGGGAAACCCAGCCTACCTATCGAGTATCTTCCTGACCTTAAGACCAGTTTTATAAAAAGGGGATTGACAAAGAGTTTTAATCGTTGTAAACTATTTTTATCATTAAAATTATTTTTAGCGATAAAAGAAAAGGTTCCGATGGGCGAAAAAATTCGAGAAGGCACATTCATCATTCGTGATCTGGAAACACTCAAAGTCATTGCAGATCCGATTCGCAACCAAATTCTGGAAGTGCTGCAAAATGAGCCTCAGAATGTAAAAGACGTTGCCGACAAATTGGGGCTGGCCCCCAGTAAACTTTACTACCATTTTAATATGCTTGAAAAGCATGAGTTAATTAAAGTGGTGGAAACCCGCCAAGTAGCCAATCTGATTGAAAAGTATTTTAAGGCTTCAGCCTTCTTTTTTGAAGTGGAACCGGCCTTGCTGAATTTTGAAACCAATGAGGGTAAAGAAAACTTATATACCCTGGTACAGGCGACGATTGATACCACCCGGGAAGACTTGCTGCGTAGTTTGCAAGCCCGGAGTTTTTTATTAGACCAGGGTGAGCCTAAAAAACCACGTTCCATTATCCTTACCCGCGATCTGGCCAACTTAAGTGATGAAAAAGCTGAAGAGTTTCACCAACGCCTGAATCAATTGCTGGAGGAATTCATAGAAACGGATACCAAGGACCCCAATGATTTAACCTACGCGTTAACCATTGCGCTTTACCCCAGCTTTTATTTCCGTGATTTGCCCGGTAAAGATTAAAGCTCACTAATCATTTACCTCGTTTTGTTGCCGGCAATGGACTTTATCCGGTTCCTTTTTGTATTCCTGTGATCAGGAGAAAGATAAAAAAATGACCACAGTATCACCACCAAAAAATATGCGTACCTTTACAACGATCTGGATCGGGCAATTAATTTCTCTCTTTGGTTCCGGTCTTACCAGCTTCGCCCTGGGCGTGTGGATCTACCAGCAAACCGGCAGGGCCACCCCATTTGCGCTTACCGTGTTATTTGGCAGCCTGCCTGCTGTGTTACTGGGCCCCCTGACTGGCTCTCTGGCAGACCGCTGGAACCGTAAAAAATTGATGCTCCTGGCCGATACCGGCAACGCTTTGCTTACGCTTGGCGCTTTACTGCTGCTGTCAGGTAACCACCTGGAGATCTGGAATATTTACTTGATTGCCTTGCTGGGTTCGGTATTCTCCGCTTTTCAGGAACCTGCCTTTGCCGCTTCGGTGGTTATGCTCGTGCCCAAAAAAGATTTGCAGCGCGCTAACGGCATGGCGCAAATGAGTAACGCGCTCGGAAACCTGGTGCCGCCCTTGCTCGCCGGGCTGCTCTTTGGCCTGATTGGGCTGAAAGGCATCATCCTGATTGATTTTGTCACCTATTTCGCCGCATTGGGCACCTTGATCCTGGCTGTAATTCCACAACCGGAACAGACAGATAAAAATGAGAAGCACAACGTAATGCAGGATGCCCGTTTGGGTTGGCGCTATCTGCGCACCAACAGCGGTCTCCTGGGGATGATGTTTTACTTTGCCTGGGTAAACTTTATGGCGAACTTTGCGATGGTTTTACAAGGCCCGATGGTGCTCTCCACCTTCTCATCCGTCACCCTGGGCAGCATTCAAACCGCCGGTGGTCTGGGCATGCTCATTGGCAGTATTCTTCTGAGTATTTGGGGCGGCCCAAAACGCAAAATTCCAGGCATCATTGGCTTCATCGCCTTAAGCGGCCTCGGGTTGGGGTTTACCGGATTACGCGCGGATCCATTTTTGATCGGCGCCGGTATGTTTGCATTTTTATTCTTTATCCCACTGGCATCTGGCGCCAGCCAGGCAATTTTTCAAACCAAAGTGCCGGCTGACCTACAGGGCCGCGTCTTTGCCATGCGCAGCATGATCTCACGCTCGATTATGCCACTGGCCTTCCTGAGCGCCGGGCCTTTGGCAGACATGGTCTTTGAACCGCTGATGCAAACAGGCGGACCCATGTCTGATACCATCATCGGTCAAATCCTCGGTGTTGGCGCGGGACGGGGGATTGGTTTGATCTTCGTTTTAGGCTCTTTGGGTTTGCTGGCTGCTTCTCTGCTGGCTTACCTTAACCCTCGCATCCGCAACATCGAAAGTGAAATTCCTGATGCCTTACCGGATCAGAATACCGGCATAACAGCGGGTAAAAATATTGAAACCGTTGAATTACAGGCAAAAGCGGGGCAACCAGGAGAAAAAATTCCTCTGCCTGTTACCGAGTAGATAACATCACAGTCATCAAACAAAAAAACCGGCTCTCTGGCAATTGCCGGTTTTTGTTTGGTAGTCAGGCAATTTCGGATTGAGCATCTTCTACTGGTTTATATATTTCAAACTTGTTTTTTCCGCTACGTTTGGCGACATATAATGCCTGATCAGCCTGTTCAATCATCCGCATGGGCGCAATCTGTGGTGTCGAGAGACAGATACCAATACTGGCGGAAACAAAAAACTCCTCATTATCTCGCACATATGGTTTCACCAACAGTGTCAGGATTTTATTGGCAATATTCTGCAACCACTCGCCATTACAAATATCTTCCAGAATGAGCACAAATTCATCCCCACTCCAGCGCCCCACGCTGTCACAGGAACGTATGTTTCGCTGCAAACGATTGGCTATCACCTTTAAAAACAAATCCCCTTCCGGGTGACCCAGCGAGTCATTGATCTGTTTAAAATGGTCAACATCCAAGAAAAGTACCGCCACCTGTTGACCACTACGTTCACTTTTTTTCAGAGCTTGCGTCAACCGATCCATAATCAAGGTACGATTGGGCAATCCGGTCAATGGATCATGTAAGGCAATATAGGCCAGTTTCTCTTCAAATAGCTTACGTTCGCTGAAATCACGCATGGTAGCGGTAATCGATTCTACCTCCCCCTCTTCATTGCGAATCAACGCATAATTCACCAGCCGGTGGACGAATTTTCCATCCCGGTGGCGAACCTTGTATTCCAGTTGGATCTGCGGATTGCTTTGTAATTCCAGCATTACTTTTTGGATCGCCTTCAAATCCTGGTTCAGCACTTCCTGAAGCCCGGGCATAGCGATTGAATCTTCTGGGGTATACCCTACACTCAGATAATATGTGGCATTGGCAAATAAAATATCCAGGGAAGGTGACACCTGTAAAATGGAATCGCTGGATGTTTCCACCAGTTTCTGGTATTTCTCCCGCTGCTGCTGGATGATTCGCTGTCGATTTTTCTCCATCGCATTCCGTTGGTATGTCACGAATACGATCACAAAAGTAACGCATACAATAAACAAAACCGAATTAAATATCGCCCCCATCTGCCCAAATCCAAGAACCAACCAGGTAACCAAATGAATCAAAGCCAGGTAAACGATGCCCAAACCAATGACCCCGGAAAAGCTTATATACAGGCTGGAAACCAGCAAAGGAATCACCAGCATGGAAAGGATAACCGCAGTGATAGGCTGCGGTTCTATAAAAGCAACCAGAAAGGTTGCCACGCTACTGATTATCAGAAAAAACCACAACCCCACTTTATAATAGCGTGTTCGGCTGAAAAGATAGCAGATAAACAGAAAAACGCAAGAAACCAGAGTAATCCGGACGTGTGTATTCACTCTATCCGTCAGCACGCCCAACAGCGAAATCACCAATTCTACGCTGATGGCAAACAAAATAAATGCCAGCAACATTCTTGCCAGCATCACCGCCTGTTGACGCTCTTCCCCTCTTAGTTCAGCAGCCGGTGCGGTTAATTGAGACCAAATCCTTTTGATACCGTTTCGCATCCAGCACTCACTTTAAGTGATACTATTTATTTAAACACAAGGTTAAACTGGGGGTTATAAACTACAGCGCAAAAGTATATCACGCCTTAGCAGGATTTCGTCTGTCATTTGGTTTTATTAACCAACTCTTAACTGGAGAAACGCAAAACCAGGGCAAATCTTCTTGCATTTTTATCAAAATTTTATAGCCGAACGAACCGGCATTGCCTATACTAATACTATGCGGGTTACTTTCCGCTATTTTCAGGATGTATTAATTGGGTAAGTGAGGAGTGCTATGCCAAAAATTCTGGCTATCAGTAATCAAAAAGGTGGTGTTGCCAAAACAACCAGCTGCTTTTCCATCGCCGCGGGGTTGGCAGAAATAGGCCAGCAGGTCTTGATGGTGGATCTGGACCCGCAAGCTAACCTGACAACCGCTTGTGGATTGGACCCCGATGAACTGGAATGGACATTGATGGATGTATTGGTCCCGGACGACACAGAACCAGCCCCGGCTATAATGCAGATCATTCAACCCACCAAAATGGCCGGGCTATCCATCTTGCCGGCAGATATGCGCCTGGCGTCTCTGGAACGGTTGATGGTTTCCCAAGATGATTATGAACTTTCACTAAAACGCGAACTTTCCCTTCTGAACCATTATGATAGCGTGGTTATTGATTGTCCACCATCCATGGGAGCATTAACCCTGATGGGCCTTTCTGCAGCTCAGACCGCATTAATCCCGGTGCAATGCGAATATTTTGCTTCACGTGGTTTAATGCAATTACTGGATATCATCGAGATCGTCCGCAGCCAGACCAACCCCACCCTGGATTATTATATCTTTGCCAGCATGTACGACCAGCGCAACCTGATCTCTCGCCAGGTATTGGAAAGCTTGCAGGAACATTTTCAGGAACATATATTCGATACCGTAATCCGGATAGATACCCGTTTGCGTGAGAGCGTCATGGTAGGTGAACCCATCCAGATGTACGCACCGCGTACCCGCAGCGCGGAAGAGTACCGCCAACTAACCCAGGAAATCATACTCCATCTTCAGAAAGAGGAATGAAACCAATGAGTCCAAAAAGCAAGAAAGTAGAAGCTGCCTTAAAAAATTTATTCTCCGGAAACCGAACAGGTGAAGCAAAACCAAAACCGGTTGAAGGTGCAGTATTAAACCCATCCATAGCGGCGGTGACTATCCCAACAGATGAAAATCCGGAAACGGCTGTCCCTGCCAAAACAACGCCAGCCAAAAAAGCATCTAAAACAAGCTCTACAAAAAAAAGTGTCACAGCCGTCAAAGCATCACCGATGGTGGAAAGCGAACCAATTGCTCAACCACAGCCTCAAGCCCAAACCACAACTGCGGAAATGGAAGTACCGTCAGCGGCCATCAGCATGCCTGATCCAGAAGCGCCTCCAATCCCACAACCGGTCGCCACAGTGGCCGAAAAAAATCCGGAGAAAAAGACTGTGGTGGCCAATGTAGGCGAGCCTGCCGTGCTGCCCCCAACAGACGACCTTAAAGCCGGAAATTTTGCAGGCGAAACGCAGCTGGTTGTATTTACACTTGATGGTGAACTGTTTGGCGTGGAAATAGCGTTGGTCGAAAGCATCATCAAAATGCAGCATTACACTGTTGTACCAAATATGCCGGATTACATCGTCGGTGTTACCAATCTGCGCGGCTATGTATTACCTGTCGTCGATTTGCGCGTTCGATTCAACCTTTCCAAATATCAGGACACTCACGATACCCGCATTGTGGTTTTGATGCTGAATTCAGAAAAAGTAGGCATGATTGTTGATGCTGTCAGTGAAGTAATCAGTGTGCAAGGTGAAGATATCGATCCGACTCCACCCATGGTCAGCACTGTAAAAATGGAATTTGTCAAAGGTATTGCCAAATTACGCATGGAAAATACTGATGAGATACGCATGTCCATACTTCTTGATATTGAAAAAGTTCTGAAACTGAATTAGACTTTGGCCCCGGCAAATAGCCGGGTTTTTTTTATTCAGGGAGTTGGTCTAAAGCCTGTTTGAGATTTTGTTTATATTTTTTGAAAGCCTCGCGGCCGGCGGGTGTCAGTGCAATCATTGTATGCGGGCGTTTCTCTACGAACTCTTTGCGGATGTCAATATAGCCGCTTTCTTCCAGTTTACTGAGATGAGAAGAAAGGTTTCCCCATGTCAGTTCACACAAGCGCATCAGGAAAATAAAATCCGCACTTTCAACGACATAAAGATAGGCCAGAATCGTTAATCGCGGCGGCGTATGGATAACCCGGTCTACATCATTCAACGCTTGAAATTCAAACCTATCAGGTTCACTGGCTGCCATAAGGCTCCTCCTGTGCGACCTGGAAACGCCGCATAAATCGCACCAACAAACCGGCCCCAATCAGCAGCATGAACAACGCAGTGATCCCGTACGTCAGTGGAATACCATGATGAACAACACCGTATTCCTGCCATAACCATTCTCCTAACGGCCCGGCAGCCGCACATAGAATGCCGTAGATGGTCAGGCGGGGCAGATCCAACAAAAAACTGGCCAGGGTAAATCCCAGAAACAAAATACCTGACAAAAACAAAATTGCCTTCCAGGCATTCCCCGGCTGCCCAAAGAAAAACAATGCGCCAACAATCACTGAAAAGCTAAGCAAGACACATAAGGTCAGCAGGATAAAAAAGACACGGCCTTTACGCTGCATACTATAGCGAATCACCCCGATACGCGGAAAAGTAATATTTCTTTTCACCCAACGGTAGCCATAGAAAGCCAGAAAATAGACAGGCAATATAATAAACGAGCTCCAGAAATCATCCTGCATCCAATCATTTATCAGGGGGATTAATGCAAAAGACCCGACTATCAATCCAATGAACATATCAATTAAGCCATCCGCATGCACCAAGCGATAGGTGCGCTGTTCAGCTTTTTTGAGAGAAGCAATCATCACAAACTCCTTTCACTTTGCAAAAAATTTCGCTTTGAAAAACAAAGTTATTTGAATACATTAAACACTTTTTTACAATGAATGTCAAGCACCAATTTCTCTTTTCTCTTTTTGTCTTTTACCATTTCCCGTTAACTTGATGTGAAACCCGCCTAAATAATGGATAAAAATAACCCGAAGTGTCTGTTTTTCCTCTATAATGATCAGTAGAAATTCATTCTTCTTTTTAATGGGAATGCTAATGAACAAACCCACATTTGTAAATTCCGCTATTGATTGCCGATCACCTAAAAATCACCCTACCTCCTTATCCCTGGCACTTTATGCCGATTGTATTGGAAAAATATGAATAGCGACCGACCTTTACAGACTTTATTTTACAGACAATTAACCGAAATCACAGAAGTACTCCAAAATCTTAGCATTTTGCTTAAAGAACAAGAATTGGCCAAACCCGTCAGGGAAGAATTACACCATCAGGTGCATAAATTAGTTGGCTCCAGCGGCGTGATGGGCTATCAAAAAATCAGCTCTATGGCCCGTGTATTGGAAGAAAAACTGGACCCGGAAAATGAAACCAGTGAAAACAGATTAGCTTCGAACCAATTAATCGACCATTTCGAAAATTTACTCGATGCTATTCGTACCGATGAAGCTGACACGGCAACCGCATCCAAACCGAGCGTACGCAATTTATACAACAATCCGGATCGTGCCAGTAAATTGATCTATTTATTTGAGGATGATTCCATCCAGGCAGCCGACATTTCCATTCAGGTTGAAAATTATGGCTATCGTGTTAAAACGTTTGACCAGCTTGACCAGCTGAAACAGGTTATTTCCCAACGCCTGCCGGATGCGATCTTGATGGATGTGGCTTTTCCCGAAGGCCGGATGGCCGGCCCTAAAGCGATCCTTGCATTGCGCAAAGAAATAAACCTGGAAATACCGGTGATCTTTTTATCTGCCAGTGATCATTTTGCATCCCGTTTGCAGGCAGTCCGCGCCGGCAGTGCCGCATTCTTCTTGAAACCGGTGGATACCATCTCCCTGATTGATACATTGGACCGCTTAACCAATCACGATCACCAGGAAGCCTATCGCATTTTACTGGTGGAAGATTCTACATTTCAGGCGGCTTTTTATGCCCAGATCCTGGAAGATGAGGGGATGCAAACGCGCGTCACCACTCAACCGGCAAAAATACTCGAGGTGATGGCAGAATTCAATCCGGACCTGATATTGCTGGATGTTCATATGCCGGATTGTTCCGGCATGGAACTGGCCCACCTGGTCCGTCAGGCAGAACGTTTTGTCAGCATCCCCATTGTTTATCTGTCTGCCGAACAAAACAAAGAAGTGCAATTGCGCGCCATGAGCCAGGGCGGGGATGATTTTTTATCCAAGCCAATCAAACCGGAACATCTTATTGCTGCAATACACAGCCGGGTAACCCGTTACCGCATCTTGCGCTCATTCATGGTGCATGACGGCCTCACCGGCCTGCTTAACCATACCACGATCAATGCCTACCTGGAAAAAGAACTGGCGCGCGCTCAACGTCAAAACGTCGCACTCTCCTTTGTCATGATCGACCTGGATAATTTCAAATTAGTCAATGACAACTACGGTCATCCCACCGGCGACCGCGTACTAAAAAGCCTGGCACGCCTGTTGAAACAGCGTCTGCGGCGTGCAGATATCATTGGACGCTACGGCGGGGAAGAATTTGCCCTGATCTTACCGGATACACCAGGAGAAAATGCGCGCTTTGTGATGGAAGATTTACGCCGCCGTTTTGGAAAAATCACGCATCAGGCCGGTGATCAATATTTCCGGGTCACTTTAAGCTGCGGTATAGCCGCTTATCCAGATTATACTTCTGCCGGCGAGATAAAAGACGCTGCCGACCAGGCATTATATAAAGCCAAACGCGCCGGGCGTGACCAAATAGCCTATTTACGCCCCGTAGAAACAGCGTCCCAACCTCAAGCGTGAGAAGCAAATCAGGGTGTTTTTTCGCAGTTACCGCCAGAGTGCACGTGATGGTCAATACTTCGCAAAATGCCATGCTTATTCCGGTATAATAACCGCCATGGCATCCCCATTCATCGAAGCGCTGACTGAATTCATCAACACCGAACAGGACACCCAAAACCGTCAACTGCTTGAAATCTGGCAGCAACCGGTAGGCAAACGTGTAGCTGCTGGAGAAGCCGTGGATAGTGTCGAAGTATTGGAAATACTACCCCACCGCGCCACCCTGCGTGCGCGTTTCAATAACTCCAAATTTCGTCCCAACGATAACCTGCGCCTCAGTTTTGATGCCCCCCTATCCGGTTTTGCCGTGACCTGTATCCTCGAAGATGAACAAAATGAAATCCTCCGTATCTCACCCGGTTATCGTTCTTCATTCTTTAATCTGGTGCGCGGCGGCGGTTACACCCTGGACCGGGATCAGATTGATGTGCGCTATCTCCTGCTCAACTTCCTGAAAAACCTGGCCGGTAACCCCGAACAGGAATACCGCTTTCGTGCCATGTTGGATGGACAACTATTGCCAGCGTTTAATGCCCAACGTTTGCAGCAGGCCGCCCAAAGCATCAGCAAACTCGCATTCAACCCCAGCCAGGCCGAAGCCTTCACCCGCGCCTTTGCCGCTGAGAATTATTATCTCATACAGGGACCTCCCGGCACCGGTAAAACCTGGGTATTGGCACAGCTAGCCCACCAGCTCGCCCAGGATGGAGAGCGGGTACTCATCACCGCCTTCACCCACCGCGCCATTAATAATGCCCTGCGTGCCATCGGCCAGAAAACCGGCAACCGCCAGCTGGTCAAAGTTGGCCCCTATCACCAGGCAGATGACCTCGCATGGGATGAATGGCAGGTTCCGAATGTTGAACGCCTGGAACAAAGCCCCTATCATCCCAGTGCCACCGGCTTCATTGTTGGCGCAACCCCTTACGCGTTGTGTACCAGCCGTCTCAACAATGTAAAATTCGATACGGTTATTTATGACGAGGCCGGACAAATGAATCTGCCATTGGCTCTGGTGGGTATGCAAAGTGCAAACCGGGCCATCTTTATTGGCGATCACCAACAAATGCCGCCGCTTATCACTGCTGAACACCAACGTGAATGGGTCAAACAATCCATTTTTGAACAGCTCTTCCGCCACACCTCCGGCACTATGCTGGATATCACCTATCGCATGAATACTGCCATCAATACATTTCCCAGCCGCCAATTTTACGCTGGACGATTGACAGCACATCCTTCCGCCAGTGATCGGCGCTTAAGCCTGCCTGAACAACCCAAACGGTATGCCACTCTATTGGCTCCTGATCCGGCAGCTATCTTCATAACACTGGACCATCGGGGAAACGGCATGCGCGCCCCTCAGGAAGCCGAATTGGCCGCCAACCTGGCCGCCGAGGCTTTTCGCTGCGGCTTACCGGCCAATGAGATTGCCATTGTCGCCCCTTACCGCGCCCAGGGTCGTCTGATCCGCCAACAACTGCAAACTATTGCTGCCCAACAAAATCTACCCGGATTGTTAACCATCGTTGTGGATACGGTGGAACGCATCCAGGGCCAGGAACGCGACCTGGTCATCCTCTCACTTACCACCAGCGACCCGCAGCATGCCGCTGAGCGCGCCGCCTTTTATTTCCAACCCAATCGACTGAATGTCGCCATTACCCGCGCCCGTCGCAAACGCATTGTAATCGGCAGCCCTCACCTTTTTGAGACTCAAATTTCAGACCCCATTCTCCAATCCTGGGTAGGAATTTTTAAAGCCTTATATGTGGAGAGTACCATCATCCCCTGGAATGCTTATGAGGCAAATTTGGATCCTGGGATCAGGGCAGAACAGTAATCAGTCACAAAATACCAGGTGTTATTCAATCCTATAATCATCATTGGATTAACCGTTTGACCAGGTCAGGTTTATCCGAATTGCCCATTGCCAGCTAGAAAAAACGGCATACACTAAAAGAAACAGATACTTAGCAACAAGAATCGGCCTCTGCGTTTTGGAGGGATACTATACCCATAAAACAAACGGCAAATACAGGAGTGAATGATGAAAATTTTAATGGTGGGCGCGGGTGTTTTGGGCACCTTTTACGCAGCACGTTTACAAAAAGCCGGGCAGCAAGTGGTTATGCTGGCCCGTGGTGAGCGTTTAAAACAATTGCAGGAACGCGGGATTGAACTGATCGAATCGGCTGATGGTTTAAAACAAACTATTCCAGTAGAAGTAATCGACCAGTTACAAGCGAATGATGAATTTGACCTGGCCATCATCCTGGTACGAAAAAATCAACTAGCAAGCGTGCTGCCGTTACTGGCGATAAACCAAAAAATAAAAGCTTTTCTGTTTATGGTTAATAATGCCGCTGGTCCACAGGCGTTAATTGATGCGGTTGGTAAAGAACGGGTATTATTGGGTTTTCCCGGTGCTGGCGGCAAACGTGACGAAAACGGTGTAGTCACCGCACATGTCGTTTCCCAATTCATTCAGCCTACCACATTGGGAGAACTGGATGGGCGCAAAAGCCAACGTTTAATGCAAACTGCCGCGGTTTTGGAGCAAGCCGGTTTCCCTGTAATACTCTCCAATAATATGGATGCCTGGCTAAAAACCCACGTGGCCCTGGTCAGTCCCATCGCTAATGCAATCTATTTGGCGGGTGGTAAAGCATCCAGCCTGGCGAATACACGGGATGGCCTGATTTTAATGATTCGCGCAATTCGAGAAGGTCTGCATGTACTCAATCATTTGGATATTCCGGTTACACCCGGGAAATATCATTTACTGATGTGGATTCCGGAAGATATTTTGATTGCAGTCCTTCAAAAAGGCTTTAAAACGGAAAGAGCTGAACTGATAATGGCGCAGCATGCCTGTGCCGCCCGGGATGAAATGTACCAGTTAGCAATTGAATTCCAGCAATTGGCCTTGCAAGCCTATGTCCCGACCCCCAATATTGATAACTTAATCCACTATATCGATCCCCAATCGGAACCGCTGGCACAAGGCAGCCGCAATATGGCAACCAATCGTAGAGATTGGCTACCATTCGCATTATTTATGGCGGCCTTATCTGGCACATTGTTCCAATACTACTGGAGAAAATCTAAAAAACTTTCCAAAACGAAAAACCCCTAAAAATAATAAATTTTTTAGGGGTCCACCGGTATCAATCTATTCTCTTTCGTGTTTATTCCCTTTTGCGTATTCTTTGTAATAATTATTTTTCCCCTATGTTTTTTACGCCTTCTCTTTACCAGGATTACGCGTCAACAGATAAGCGATTAGCGCCACCAGGTTACCCAGCAGCACAAAGGACATCCAAGTCACGGCTTTTTCACCGCGCTCACGTGCATCCAGGTAAACCCAGAGCGGCAAAGACAACCAGTAGATTCCGAGCAGCGCAATTCCGCCCAGCAAACTCAGTTTCCAGGCCAGGCTGGCCTGCGAAATCTGCGGGCTAACCTCATAGGCCATACCGATAATCCCCAATAATTCACCATTGGAATTTGCAATATATGCGCTTTTATGGTCGTACACATCATTATGCTCGCCCTCGGCCATCATCCAGGCAGTATAGACTAATAAAGAACGCTGATCTTCGGTCAAACTATCCGCCGGCAAGCTCTCCAGCAACGCCTGAATGGGCAATTCATCCGGGTTAGTGGCTTTTGTTGCATTAGCTGTGCTACCTACGGCCATAATAATTTCACCTTCCGGCGAAAACACCCATAATGTAGCCGCCTTTCCCTCATCCAGCGTGCGCTGGATTACATCCAGAAACGCAGGGTTATCCAATGTCTGCGGCTGAATTGCAAGGATACTTTTTAAATCTTTTTCCGCCTGGGCGGCCGCAGCCGGATCAGGGGCAATCATAGCGCTACGGGATGGTCCCAACCACACCAAGAGGATCAAACCAGCCAATGCTATCACGGCCACCCACGGCAGTCGATTAATCCATTTGTTTTTCATTTTGTTTTCTCCTGCTAAGAATAATTAAAATAGTTACTGCCGGCGCCAGTAATATATTGATTCCGCCGATCGGGATTAATAACACTGGCAATTGTGACGCCAGCGAGGATTCCAACAGATCCCCAAACCATAAACCAAAACCCGCCAGGATCAACACAGTCAAAAGCATCAGTGCCACCGGTGAAAACTCCTGACCAGGTTTATAGATCGCTTTCCATTCCGTATGCAGTGCCTGATAAAAAGCTTCTTTCCTGGCTGGGTCCAGCCTACCGGATGGTTGTCCATCTTTGATAATTTTTCTCAGATTTTGCTCAAAAACAGGTTCTTCGGACATTTTTTATACTTCCTTCTTGCCTCTAAACCGCTCCAAAAAAGCTTTACGCGCGCGCGAAAGCAGCGATTCAGTTGCTTTATAACTCTTCCCAAACAGGCTGGCTATCTCTTCCACGGAATTCTCCTCAGCATAGCGCGCAATCAGCGCACGGCGATAATTTTCCGGAAGGTCATACAGGCTCTGTAGCACCTGTGCCTGAACCTGCCGGTGGCTGACAATCTCTTCTGGTAACGGTTGCCGGTCTATCTGTTCAGCGGCCAATCCCAACTTATCCAGGCTGGTTTCATTGCTCTGGTGAGGATGTTTACGGTAATAATCGGCGACCTTATGCCGCGCGATGGCACATAACCAGGTAAAGAAACAACTTTCACCACGAAACTGGCTTATTCGGCGCACTGCTACCAGCCAGGTCTCCTGCCAGATATCCTCCGCATCCTGCTGTGAGGGCATCTGGCAAACAATGAAACCAAATAGACCGTCACTATAGCGTTCATAGAGCGTGTACAGCGCCCGCTCTTCACCATTTTGGATGGCAAGCAACAGGGTTTGATCAGCAATGTTTTCCGGAATCATTTTCATACGATACTCTATTTTCGCTTAATTTGTCGTAATCACAGTCTAATTCCTTCGAATCTCCTCCATACCGTCTTCACAACTTCTTCATACCTGTACGTTATCCTTTTATTACATCGTTCAACAAATTCAAAGCGATGAAGGAGAATAATAATGAAAAACAAATTAATGATAGCAATGGCACTGGTGGTCCTCTTCGGTGCAATCGGCGTTAGTGGTAGTGTATTTGCTCAAAGCCCCACACCGGGTCAGGGATATGGCGTTGTGGCACAAACAGGCCCAGCAGATGGCACAGGCATCTACCATGACGAGTTAATGGCCATTTTTTCCGAGCAACTCGGATTGACCGTGGAAGAATTGGAAGCCCGTATTGAAGGCGGCGAAACCCTGGTGCAGATCGCACTGGCCGAAGGAATGACCTTTGAAGAAATTAAAGCGCTCATGCCCATGGGTAACAGCGGCAATGGCCGCATGGGTGGCGGTACCGGTTACAATACCTGTCTTTCAGACGGCATAACGGACCCGCAGCGTTTAGGACAATCCCGCGGTTCACGTAACGGACGCTCGTCCAACTAATCCAAGTTGAATAAAAGAAGTGAGCAGTGTTTTGCACTGCTCACTTTTGTTTTGCCAAAGCCATTAATAAAGAGCCTTCTTGCCGAAAAGTGATACCGTGCAGATGCGGGCTATTTAAATTCCATACGTCAGCATATATTCACTGTGGATGAGCAGCTCACAATCCTCATCCGCTTCAAGCATATAGCACATACACACCAGTGGAAGAACGGCAGCGCAAATCCGGCCGGAAGTGGATAAACTGGTTCTATTGTTGGTATCCACAATCAACGGAACCACCATTGAAGAAATCAGTAACCATTTAATTCAGTCTATTTTCTCCTGAATGCCAACCGGAGATATTAATCGAAATGCTGCGTGTGCTGGGTGTTGCCGGCGAGAAACTCATTGCTAATCTACCGGATCCGATAGAAGCCAATAAACGCCTGAATGGCCTGAACGATCAATTATCCATCGAGATCATCCGCTCATATCTATCGACCCTTGGCTGGAGGATGATACGGTCAACACACTGGAAATTTGTTGTGGCTTTTTGGGGTTGGCTCTGGAACGCGAAGCTCTATAGGAAACATTATGCCCTATTAGCAAATATTAGCCAATTTGCAAATAATAAGAACTTTACCCTGTTAACGGTAACACAAAGGTAAAAACGCTGCCTGCGCCCACCCCCGCACTTTCCGCTTTAATCGTACCACCATGGGCTTCCACCAGGTGCTTTGCAATCGTCAGCCCAATTCCACTGCCACCACCGGAGCGGGAACGAGACTTATCTGCCCGATAAAACCGGGTAAAAATATGTGCCAGATCCTCCGGCGCAATGCCAATTCCGCTGTCTCGCACCTCAATCTGCATCCAACGCTCTATAGCACGCGCATGGATTTCTACACTGCCGCCATTCGGCGTGTAATTCAAAGCATTACCCAACAGGTTTACCAGAATTTGCTCCAACCGGTCACGGTCCGCCAATATACGCGGCAAGTTATCCTCACTGGTATTCGTCAGGTGGATTCCTTTCTCCTGGCATAACGGCACAAATCGACGTACAAGCATATACGTCAATTCATTCAGGTCAACCGGCTCACGGGCCAGGGTATAAGCGTCGCCTTCAATCCGGCTAAGCTCCTGCAAATCCTCTACCAGGCGCTGCATGCGGTCTGCTTCCAGGTAAATTTGCTGATAGGTGGTCTGATCCGCCGGCAATACGCCATCCATCAGCCCTTCCATGGATCCTTTAATTGTCGTTAAAGGGGTACGCAATTCGTGAGAAATATCGCCAATCAACTGACGGCGCCTGTTTTCCGTTTCTTCCAAACTGGCAGCCATCTGGTTGAATCCGGCCGAAAGCCTTTGAAGGTCATCCATTTGTTTTTCGGGTATATTTTCCGGCATGGGTAGACGCTCATTGTATTTCCCTTGAGAAATGCGCTGTGCGGCAACAAAAAGCTTGCGGAGCGGAGCAGATATCAGGCGACTGATTCCCCAACTGGCACTGAAAGCGATCAGCAAAGTAATTGGGATAGACAACCACAACGCTTCACTGGAAGTCTTGTTAAAAATATCAAATAACGGATTCCCCATCATGTTTTCACCCATCCGCATAACGCCGGTCATACCGCGCATCTCATCCATGTGTCGGCCAAACGCCACCGGTAATGAAATTCGAAATGTAATCACAAGAACAAATAAACTGATAATGATTACGCCCAACAGGGCAAAAAATATTTTCCAAAAAAAACTTAATCGCTGCATTTATTCCATCCGATCTACCAGGCGGTAACCAATCCCGCGCACGGCGCTGATAAACCGGCCGTTCAATTTCTGACGGACATGCCCAATATGTACATCAACTACCCGTGTTTCGCCAAAATAGTCCTGGCCCCACACATTTTCCAACAGTTGCTCCCGGGTCATCGCCTGGCCGTGGTGTTTCATCAAAACCTCCAGCAGGTTAAACTCAATCAGTGTCAATTCCAGCAGTGTATCATCTAACCAGGCCATACGGCTGACACTATCCAGGCGTAAATGGTGGGTGATTAACACCTGGCTGGCAACATTCCCCGCAGAGAGTCTTCGCAAAACAGCTTTGACTCGTGCGACCAATTCACGTGGACTGAATGGTTTGGTCACATAATCATCCGCGCCAACAGATAAACCAACGATCTTATCTGTCTCTTCCGTTTTTGCTGTCAGTAAGATCACATACGGTTCCGATTCACGCCGGATCTGGTTTAGCGCTTCCAGGCCATCCATACCTGGCAGCATGATATCCAGAATGATGATATCCGGTTTAAAGGCGTGGGCAGATTTTACAGCGCCAGGGCCATCCACTGCTTCATAAATTTCATACCCTTCTTTACGCAGGTAAGCGCTGATCAGGTTGCGAATCCCCGCTTCATCATCCACAATCAAAATTTTTGCTGGCATAGCTTATCTTTCCGAAATATTGTTTTTTTGATGATAGCATTATTTGATTCAATGACCAATCCCGCGGTAGATAGAAAGCCGGGTATTCTATACAACCCGCCGGATATGCATCTTATCAAGCATCATATAACAAGGAGCCGGCAAAGATTTGCCGGCTTTATATAAGCTTTTCTTATTACTCAGACCTAGTTCTGGGAAGCGCCCCAACGA
Source organism: Chloroflexi bacterium HGW-Chloroflexi-10 (assembly GCA_002840755.1). Taxonomy (GTDB): domain Bacteria; phylum Chloroflexota; class Anaerolineae; order Anaerolineales; family Anaerolineaceae; genus UBA6170. Next base: position 91,459 of record PHBZ01000035.1, read on the forward strand.
CCTTGTCCGCCACCATGGCAGCCAGCGCCGGTTCCCATCCCATTTTCCTGCATCCACTCAAAATGTTCCTGGAAGGCTTCATCACCTTCAAATTCGCCATCCTCATAGGCCTGCAAAGCATCTGCATGCGCCTGGGTGAACAATTCCTGGATGTCTGCATCACTCAATCCGGCCTCACTGGCAATCTGGTACATGGTCTGTCCATCCGCAAATTTCTGGTTAATGTCTTCTGCCGTCAAACCTATAGCCTCTGCCAACGCATTGACCATGAATTCATGCATCGGGCCTGTGCCTGTGGTCATGCCGCATCCGCCAACATCTCCCCGACGGGAACCACCCATCATACCGCGTCCCATCATTCCAAAGCCGCGACCAAACGTTCCTTCACCATTTATTCCGGGACAATTAAACGTTGAGTCGGGTGATTGCGGAGTGGAACTTTGTGCCTGCACTACCCAAGCCGCTCCACCAATCGCCAACACCGCTAGCACGGCCGCAGTTACCCATAAGATTTTTTTCATAGAGATCTCCTTCAAAGTTTTATTTTGATATTCAAAGCATAACTTAACTTTGTAAAGATTTGGTAAAGCAAAAACATAGAAACGTAAAAGCTTTGCCAGCATCAGGCAGGGATTTGGTTCTGCTGCTGAAACGCAGCAGCAAACAGCTATATATGGAAATCCCTCATTTTAGAAAAACACTGCTAGAATTAGGTTGGAAGTCAACCAGCCGATTTTTTGGGTTTCGGGTTGAAGCCTGGTTTGCTTGACTTCTCCTCATTTTTTCGAGCGGACTGGGTTGGTCCGCTCGAAATATTTTAACGGTTTTTTCGGGCTTAAAACCGGCTATTTCCAGGACTATTCGTTAACTGGTGAACACTCCATCAGCGGCTGCCACCAGGTTTCATTCTGACGATACCAGGCAATAGTTTCAGCAAAGCCAGTTTCAAAATCCACCTCGGGGTGCCAACCCAATTCAGTTTCAATTTTATCAGTGTCCAACAGATAACGCCGGTCATGTCCGGGGCGGTCGGGCACATACAGTTTGCAACTTTCATCAAGGTTAAAATTGCGAATTAGGCGACCGGCAATTTCCTCCACATCCAGTTCCAGACCGCTGCCAACATGGTAGGTTTCACCGATACGCCCATTCTTTAAAATCAGGTCAATTGCCCGGCAATGATCAAGAACATGCAGCCATTCACGCCGATTCAGGCTGTTACGATAAATGGGCATGGGGTTGCCATCAATCAGGCGAACCGTAAAATAGGGAATCACTTTCTCGGAAAACTGGTAAGGCACATAATTATTGGAACAGTTTGAAATGGTGCAAGGGAGTTTAAATGTTTCGAAATAAGCCCGAACTGCCAGATCTGATCCAGCTTTGGATGCATTATAAGGGGTTCGACCGAGTTGGCTCATTAGAAATACTTAAGCGCTTACACCTCGCAGGATATTGTCCGGGGATTTTGATAAGTATTTTTACGGTATTTTTATGATCAGAATGCAAATTTTTACTTATACTAACACCATGTGGGATTGAAATCCAACAAATTTTCTTAATCATCTCAATATCCGGAAAACTTCATGAATTATTTAAAGCATTTTTGGTATCGACAGCGCTTGTCTGTTAAATTGACGGTTTCCTATATTTTTATCATAACTTTATTGGCAGCCGGATTTGGCTATCTTTCTTTTGTTGAAACCCGCGCCTATATCCGTAATCAATTTAAAGAAAATTTATTAAATTTAGTTACCCTGGGTGCATTACAGATTGATGGGGATACGCACGCAAGCTTCACTTCCCCGGATGCTATCAATCTGCCGGAATATCAAAAAATGCATTTAGCGGTTATAACCATGATCGAAGAACTGCCGGATATTGAATTTGTCTACACCATGCGCCAAAATGAAAACGGAGATATTTTTTTTGTGGTGGATGAATTACTGGAAGATTACGGTACGGTTTATGCGGAACCCAGTGATTTATTACTGCAAAGTATCAGCGGAATAGAGCATGCCGTTGTCGAACCGGATTTTTATACTGATGAATTCGGCACTTTCTTATCTGCGTATGCCCCTGTATATCGCTCAGATGGTAGTTTTGAGGCTTTATTTGCTATAGATATCCCGGCAGATATCATCGTTAACCAGGAAAACCGCTCCTTATTGATCAGCGGGTCTGTATTTTTTGCCGTTATTCTGTTATCCATGTTGTTAAGTACTATTATGGCCAGGACAATTACACAGGTAATCAAACGCATATCGGATACTGTTCAGAAAATAACCAATGAAGATATGGCAAATTTATCCGAGTCAATGGCGCTCCTGGCCGAAGGAGATCTGACGCATACAATCCAGATTGTCAGCCAACCCATAAACACAAATTTTGAAGACGAGTTAGGCAACCTGGTTTCAATGACCAATCAAATGATCACCAACTTAATCCACATCGGTGAATCCTACAATACGATGTGTGCCGGTTTAAACAAGATGATCCTTCAGATTCGTGGTGAAGGTGAAAACTTAACGGCTTCATCCGATTCATTAAAGGAAGCAGCACAAAATTCTGATCTGGTTACGCTCCAAATCACCCAAACTATTCAAGAAGTGGCTATTGGTATAAATGAACAAAGCGAAATTTTGACCCGTACCAGCGGTTCGGTTGAGCAACTTCAAATGGCCACAGATGAGGTAGCCGATGGTGCAAAACAAGGCACCCACCTGGTCAATGAAATGCTTAAAACCAATGGGCGTTTAAATCAATTGGTACAAAATGTTTCTAATATTGCAGTTCTCCAGGCAGAAAGCTCACAAAAAGCCCGGCTGGTCTCTACCAAAAGCGCTGAACAGGTGGAACAAACCCTACAAACAATAGCTGAAATTCATGACAAGGTAGATTTTTCCATGCAAAAAGTTCACCAAATGGGCGAAATGTCCGGTGAAATCAGACTGATGCTGGAGACAATTGAAGATATCGCTTCCCAAACCAATTTATTGGCATTGAATGCAGCCATTGAAGCTGCCCGGGCGGGGGAACAAGGCAAAGGATTTGCAGTAGTTGCAGATGAAGTTCGCAAATTGGCAGAACGTTCTGCCGAAGCGACCCGGCAAATCAGCAAGGTAGTTCAGGAAGTCCAATCTGGTGTGGGAATTGCCATCCAGGCTATGCAGGTCAGCAGCCAAGTTGTGGATAAGGGTTCACAACAATCCAAAAACCTCACCATTTCATTAAATGAAATTCTTACCACATTGGAAGAATCCGTAACGCAAAGCAATCAAATTGCCGGCTCCATGCAGAATCTAAATTCTTTATATAAAGATTTGACACATGAAATGCAACAGGTGCATAACCTGGTAGGTTTGAATACTCAATCTGCTTTGGTGTTAGCACGTGAAGCACAGCAAGCAACCAGCGCTGTAGAACAGATTGCTGGCATCAGTGAACAAAGCAGCGCAGCGGTAGAAGAAGTTTCTGCATCCTCCCAGGAAATGTATGATCAGATCAACCGGTTATCCGAAAATGCAGAATTACTGAACAAAATGGCAGGACACTTACAACAAGCCGTCAAATGGTTCAGAACCAAAGATTAATTGATCCAATTCCATATACATTGACTATTAGAATATTTCCATGGATGTTTTGATTCGGGGGATCTTTACAAATTATTCATCCTATTTTTATGGCATTTCTGCCAGCACTATTTATAATGAAGGGTAATATAAAAGGGTTCCGAAAATGGCTCCTTTAATATTATTCGGCTCTCTCCGGATGGATTTGGCTGAATAATTGGGATCGAAACACCTAATGATTTTTTCCCCGTTTCAAAATGAATCGGGTAAATATCCATCAGATAGCAGGAATAAATTCATCGGGCATTTATGAAACTTCGTAACAAAATCTTCTTTATCATCCTCCTGATTACGATATTCGGGGTGGTGGTATTAAACCTCAGTTCAAAGTTTACCTTTTTGGAAAAATTCCGCGCGATGGAAGAAGATAAACTACGAACAGATATCCAGCGTATTGAAGCTTTGCTCGCAAATGCGGCTGATGAATTGCATATAATGAACCAAGATTGGGCCTATTGGGATGACACCTACCAATTCATCCGTAATCCATCCGCAGAATACCGCGAATCCAACCTGGGAATTGCCACATTGTTGGGTATTCACCTGAACGCCATGCTCTTTTATGATCTCGAAGGTAACCTGATTCAGGCAGATTTTGCCGACCTGGAACAGGAAATAGCAATACCTCAACCTGAATGGCTGCAATCCTGGCTGCTCGAAAATCAATTCTTAAACAATCATCCGTCTGGTGATTATGAATGGAGCGGAATAATTTCTACCCCACCGGGACCAGCCCTGATCTCAATCCGGCCCATTATGATGACAGACGGAAGCGGACCTTCGTCCGGCACCTTGATCATGCTGCGTTATATATCAGTAAGTGTTGCCGAAAAATTCACCAATATTATGCAACAGCCCTTTTCCCTCACGCCAATGAATCAGGCAGAAAATTCACCGGAATTTACGGAACTGATGGAGCCAGTCACCTCAAAAACAGATATCTTCGTCCAATATCCGGCGCAAAACAAAAACATCATCGTTGCCTATAAATATCTTTACAATGCGCAAAATGACCCGATTTACGTACTGAACATTGAAAAACCCAGGCAAATGTATGCCCAGGGTGTGGAAACCATGAACTACTTCAGTATTCTTTTTCTTATTTTAGGCGCATTATGTGCTGCGATCTTTTCTTACGCCATCCATTCCATTTTTATTCGCAGGATTGAACAGATTAACAACCTGGTCAAAAAAATCACCAATGAGCAGGATTTATCAATACGCATCCCCGTCCGGAATAACGACGAGATCACCCAGTTGAGTGAGGTCATCAACAATATGGTTGAGCGTCTCGACCTGGCTCAGGATCAGGCACTTCGCTTTGAGAGACGGTTTCGCCTGGTGTTGGAAAACATGAAAATGATCGCCATTATGCTGGACGAAAATGGGCTGCTCACCTTTGGCAACATGTACTTTTATGATCTCTGCGGTTATAAACCGGAAGAAATCATTGGCAGAAATTGGTATGATATCTTTTGTCCGGATTACGACCGTGAACGACTGCGCGAGGCGCTTACCGGTTATATACAGGGACGCGCGGACCACATGTATGGCGAAAACCCCATTTGCATAAAAAGCGGGGAAGAACGCCTAATCTCCTGGAGCAACACATTAATCATCGACCGCCAGGGCAACGTAAATGGGGTTTCCAGTATTGGTGAAGATATTACGCTGAAAAGAAAAGCCGAAGAACAGTTAAAACAAAGCGAAGCCACCTTGCAGAGTATTCTCAATGCGGTACCCAGCGGCATCGGCCTGATTAAAGACCGTAAAATCGTCTGGATCAATTCACGCGTGGAGCAGTTCACCGGTTATACCAGTTCGGATCTGGTAGGGCAATCTGTATCAATCTTCTATACAAGCGAGCAGATCTATTTACAAGTATCGGAAGAATTGCGTATCCAAATGCAACATCACGGTTCTGGTAAGCTGGATACCACCTGGATTACAAAAGACGGTAATCCGATTGAAGTTGAAATGCGTGCAGCGCCTATCGATCCCAACGAGTGGTCTGCCGGAATCATCGTTACAGCTCTCGACATTTCCGAACAGGTGCTGACTCAGCAACATTTGCGAGAAAGCTTTGACGAAACCAAAATGCTGCTCTCCCGCATGACAGCCTTACGCAACATTGATGAGGCCATCACCTCACCCAACGGCACCCCGGAAACAATCCATCAAGTCCTCCACCAAATCCGAAAGACCCTGGGTTTACAGGTAGCAATTGCCTCCCTGGTCGACCATAAAACACACCAATTCAGCGTAGTGGGCTGTGATGGCCTGGAAAATGGATACCGTCTTAGCGACCTGAATATTCTTTACCCGGCTGGCGTGCTGGCTGCTCAGAAATCCCAGGAATTGTTTGCCAGCCCGGTTGACACCATCATTGATTTGCAATCCATTTTAAAACATTTACCAGCCAACCACCAGGCAGACCTATATGCAGCCGTTCCTCTCCTGGTTAAAGGACATGTGTTGGGTGTTCTGGAAGTACTAGTAGACAACAATGTATGTCACAGCAACGATTGTCGTGAGTTTTTGGTAGCCATGGCTTTGCAGTTAGCGATTGCTTTGGATAATGCCAATTTATTGCAGGAGCGCGAACGAGCCTTCAAAGAATTACAAACCGCCTATGAAGCCACCATTCAAAGCCTAGCGCAGGCCCTCGAAATCCGCGACCGGGAAACCAAAAACCACTCAGCCCGTGTGGTTACCTGGACCGAGCGCCTCGCCAAACGCATGGGCTTCCCCAGTGATCAACTCGAACATTTACGCCGCGGTGTATACCTGCACGATATCGGTAAAATAGGAATTCCCGATCACATTCTGCTCAAACCAGGCCCGCTTACAGCAGAAGAATGGGATATTATGCGCAAACATCCACAACATGCCTACGATCTTCTCAAAGATATCGAATATCTGCAGCCGGCGCTGGAAATCCCTTACAGTCATCATGAACGTTGGGACGGCAGCGGTTATCCGCGCGGTTTGGCAGGGACAGCCATACCGTTAGGCGCCCGCATTTTCGCAGTCATCGATATCTGGGATGCACTCACTGATAACCGACCCTACCGCAAAGCGTGGAGTGTTGATCAAACCATCCTTTATCTAAAAGAACAGGCTGGCATATTGGTTGACCCCGAGGTGGTCCGTCATTTTCTGGATTTATTGGTGGAAGAAGGCATCATTGATACACCCACCTACTTGTAGTCCTTTTTATCTGGTCCATTCACGCGAATTTATTCGGATTTTATGGCGCATAAGACTGCTTTTTAGTATGATCTACTTAAGCATCGGGATGAAAGTTTCAACGGGGTATCAATACCTATGAATCTGCTCACCTTTTTGGTAAATCATCAGGATCCCATACTGCAGCAATGCCGAACAGAATTGCAGGATTTTTTTGGCGCCCAAAACGAAGAATGGTTAACCTGGCTCTGGCAAAGTTTCCTGGCAGCCATCAAAAAAGAACCGCCCAAAAACTGTCTGTTTGCTGAAAACAAAATATCTCCCGGAAAAAGCATTAGCGTGTTGGACCGATTCGGTCTGGCACTTCGCCGCTACCTGTTAGCCTCTGATCAGGAACCCGCCCTCATGGCTACCTGGATCATGGAAGCGGATGAAACGTTGATCTCCATGCGTAAATTTTGTCTGGAAACAACCCTGCCGGAAACCATGTCCCTGCTCTATGCCAACAAACAACTGGTTCCAGTGCTAAATCAGGTCGGACAACAAATTTTACAGGTTCATTCCGAAACAGAAATTTTTGAAGCCATTGGCAAAGGCCTGGCGGAATTACAACTACATCTGGCATTACTAAAAAAGAACCCGGAAACCAATCTATGGGTCCTGGCGGCTTTCAATGATGATCAGAATGCGTGTGAGCACATTTCTCATTTAAGCACTGTCGATAAAGATACCGATTACCAGTTCGATCTTCCGCAGTTTTCTATTCTGGATGAATGTATCCACAACCACCGGTCAAAATTTTTTCTGCCAGAAGAAGGATTATTTTCTTTATTATTTTCCGGGTTACAAAATAAAAATCGTCAGTCTCTGGAAAAAGTATATAACCGGCATCACGCCATCGTCGTTCCCATGCTGAAAGATTCTGTATTAATTGGCTTATTGGGGATTTCAGGACGACACCTCATGGAAGCTGAAATCCCACTGATTACCATTTTCACCAATCAGGTTACCATTGCCCTGGAAAACGCGGCACTATACCAGGCTCTCAATGCACGATCCGAAGAACTGGCCGGATTAATAGCTATCTCCCAGTTGATTACAGTGGAACATACCATTGAAGATATCATACAGTTGTCCGCATCCATTATTCGCAAATTCTTAAAATTCGATCGCCTTTCTTTAATTTTAACAATGGAGGATGGTGATCACGTTTACAGTATTCATCAGCATACCGCCAAACAAAGATTTACCCATTCCAAAAAGAATCATTATTCTAATCAGTTAAAATATGTCACACCAGTACTGGTTGGCGACCTACGAGTACTCAATTCGGATACGGCAAAAACGCTGACGGAAGATGGCGCATTATCCGCATTGATGTGCCCGGTATTCTCCCGCGGAACGATGCTGGGAACATTCAACTTTACCAGCATGCGTTTGAATGATTACACCAGAGACGATATTCCCATCGCACAATCCATTGTGGACCAGATGGCGCCATTGATCGATAACGCCCTTTTATATACCCAATTGCAACATAGTGAAGCCCGCTTTCGTACCTTTTACGAACGGGCAGCCATCGGTATTTCCGTATACGATTGGCAAAGCCAGCTATGGGATCCCAATCCGGCGTTTTTGTCCATGTTGGGCTATGCCCCTACTGATGATGAAACAACCCACCAATTAACCATTCAGGATTTTCGCGTCAGCGATGAAAATGCCACTCACCGGGATGATTACCAGGATCTGGTGGAAGGTAAAGTTAACGTCTACCAGGATGAAAGCCGCTACCGCACGAAAACTGGCGCTATCATTTGGGCCAAGGTGGTTATTTCCATCGTCCGCGACCCATTCAACCAGCAGCCGCTTTTCACCATCGTATTATTGGAAGACATCACCGATCGCAAATTAATGGAAACGGCTTATAGACAATCGGAACAAAAATATCGTTCCCTGTTCAACAGCATTTCGGACCCGGTCATTGTTTTTGACCCCGAAACCTATGCGATCCTGGACTATAACCAGGCTATGTTGGATGTTTTTGAATATCCAGAAAGTGATTTGCAGCGAATGCGGGTTTCTGAAATTCTCCTTTCACGGAGCAATGAGACGAATTGCATGGCAATTGGTGTGCAGTACGCCGACTACTACACCCATACCGGGAGAAAACTGGAAGTGGAAGTCCGCACCGAGTCTATGGATTACAAAAGCCACCCAGCCTGGATCAGCACCATTCGTGACATTTCCGAACGCAGACGGGTAGAAAAAGCCATCGTAGACAGTGAACTCAAATACCGTTCCCTGTTTGAACTTTCGGTAGATGCTATCCTGATTATGGATGAAAAAGGCAACATTCGGGACGCCAACCCGGCTGCCCTGGATATGCTGGAAACCGAATTTCACAAAATGATCGGCTCCCCCTTTCTGGCACTATTTCCGGATGAAGACAAACAGGCTTTTCAATTATTGGGTAAATCACTCATGTTCCTTAATATGGAAAAACTTGAAGCCCGTTTCCAGACAGCTAAGGGCAAGATTCTGGATGTGGAGTTAAACACCCGGCGCGTGGAATTTTTACGCGGCGCATTGCAAGTTATCGTTCGAGATATTACCGAACAGAAAATCGTAGAGAATGAACTCAAATTCATGGGCAGCCACGATATTTTAACCGGCCTGTATAACCGCAATTACTTTGAAATTGAAATGCTGCGTCTGCAAAACAGCCGCCTGTTTCCAATCAGCATCGTTGCCGTAGATGTGGACGGCCTGAAAAGCATTAATGATCGATTTGGACATGCCGCCGGAGACCACCTCCTGGCGCGTGCTGCTGAAGTTCTGCGCCACACCTTTCGCACCGAGGATGTTGTCGCGCGCTGGGGCGGGGATGAGTTTTCCATTCTCCTGCCCACAGTGGATGCCAAAGGAGGTCTGGCTGCTATTCAACGCGTAAGAGAACACCTGGAAGTTATCAACCAGGAAGAGGCAGAACTTCCGGTATCACTCTCCATCGGTGTCGCCACAGCGTCCTATGGAGAAAAACTCAGTGAAGTACTCAAACGCGCCGATGAATTAATGTATAAAGACAAAATAGCGAAAAAAGCACTTATCAGCGCAACCCCTTCCTAATCCGAAAAACCGTGCTTATCCTTCCCCTAATAATAACGGGGCATTGGCGGGCACGGATGATCGACCATTCCTGGCATGTGCCTTTTTGGTGTTTACCCCGTATGCGCACCATTTCACCATCATCAATCGAACCCATCCGAAACCAACGAGGTTATTTCATGAATCTCATTGGCAGGGAATAAAAATAAGAAAATCGTTTGTTTTGGGTAAATCGCTTTGCAATTTTATAGCGATTTACCTCGCTTTCGTGTACAATTCAATCGTAACCACTATATTCCAGGAGAGTGAACCATGTTGGTTGGTGAAAGAATGTCCCATCCCGTTTTAACGGTCAGCCCGGATCTTCCCGTACAGGAAGCCCTGGCAAAAATGCGCAAAGAAAAAGTCAGCCGCTATCCCGTTGTCGATAAAAAAGGAAAACTCGTCGGTATCGTTTCGGATGACGACCTGCTCAACGCGTCCCCCTCAGAAGCCACCACCCTGGCCGTATGGGAAGTCAGCTACCTGCTCAGCAAAATCACCGTCGAACGCGTCATGTCTAAAAATGTTATTACCGTCACCGAAGACACCCCCATCGAAGAAGCTGCCCGTACCATGGCAGACCACCGTGTCAGCGGATTACCGGTGATGCGCGGCGGTGCCCTCGTTGGTATCATCACCCAGACCAACATCTTCCAGATGTTTTTGGAAATGCTTGGCGCCCGCGAACCAGGTCTGCGCGTTACCGCCATTGTTAAGGAAGAACCCGGCAAACTCAACCAGCTCACTCAAGCCATCAGCGCAGCCGGCGGTAATATCATTTCCTTGAGCACCTTTTCCGGTGTCAGCAGCCAGGACCGTCAGGTAACCATCCGCGTCAGCCAGATGGACAGCGATACCATTCGCAAGGCCCTGCTGCCGATCGTTGAGGAAATTCGTGATCTGCGCGAAATGACTATCGGATAAACTATTTAAATCCTTTTGATGGAGTAAACCCACCTCGCTGATGGTGGGTTTTTTATCGTCAAAATCCAAAATCCGGTATAGAATCAAGTATCTTCTTTTGAGAGGTGAACCATGCCAGATTCCAAAATCAAAGCCATCCTGATCGGTGCCGGGCAGCGCGGCGCACAATCTTACGCACCTTACGCCTTGCAGCATCCGGATGAACTCCAATTCGTCGCCGTCGCTGAACCCAACGCGCTGCGTCGCGCCGCCTTTGCTCAACAGCATCACATCCCAAAAGAATACCAATTCGAATCCTGGGAAGAGCTGCTCCAAAAACCCGCTTTGGGTGAAGCGGCCCTGGTTTGCACACAGGATTGGCAGCACACCGCCCCGGCTGTTGCCGCCATGCGAGCCGGTTACCATGTCCTCCTCGAAAAACCCATGTCCAACCTCTCCGCCGACTGCCGCACCCTCCTCGAAGTCAGCCGCCAGAGCGGCCAGCAATTGCATATCTGCCATGTTTTGCGTTACACTCCGCATTTCAACAAAATGCGCGAATTGGTCCAATCTGGCGTATTGGGTCAGATCGTCCAGGTGGAACAACGTGAAAACGTCTCCTTCTGGCACATGGCCCATTCCTACGTGCGCGGCAACTGGCGCAATAGCCAGGAATCCAGCCCAATGATCCTGGCCAAATGCTGCCACGACCTGGATATTCTCCCCTGGGTACTCGGACAAAACCCGGTCAGCCTGGCTTCCAGCGGGTCTCTGATGCACTTCCGTCCGGAAAACGCCCCCGCAGGCGCACCGCAGCGCTGCCTGGATGGCTGCCCGGCCGCAGACACCTGTCCCTACTACGCCCCGCACATATACCTGGAAATGTCCCCTTTCTGGAACAGCGTCTCGGATACCAGCCTCGGCTTTAACCGTTGGGCGACACATGCCTATACCGAAAACCCTGCCCTCATCCGCGCCCTGAGTGTATTCGTACCATCCCTCAAACAGATCCCCAACTACGGCGGCTGGCCGCTCACCGTTCTGGCACAGAACCCTACTGCGCAAGACATCGCGGAAGCCCTGCAAACCGGCCCCTACGGACGGTGTGTCTACCACTGTGACAACGACGTTGTCGACCAGCAGGTGGTGCTGATGCAGATGGAAGACGGCGCATCGGTCACACTTACCATGCACGGGCATTCCCACCACGAACACCGCTCCACGCGCATCGAAGGCTCGCACGGCAGGCTGTTGGCCGAATTTGGCAACGGCGGCTCGCGCATTACCATTGATGAACACCGCACCGACTGGCATGTAGAATACATCACCAGCAAAGTCGAAAGCGATAACGGCGCCGGCCACGGCGGCGGTGACCTCAGCCTGGTCGCTTCTTTCCTGCAATCCATCCGCAGCGGCGACACAGCAACCGCCCTGCAAGGCACCCGCGAAGCCCTGCAAGCCCACCTGCTCGCCTTCGCCGCCGAAGAATCCAGACTAACCGGCAAATTCATCCAGAAAGAAAGGTGGATATAGGGAATGGAACAACTAAATCGCTCAAACCTTACCCGTTATGCCTGGCTCTCGATCGCCGTCGCAATTTTAACGATTGGTCTAAAGACAGCCGCTTATTTTATTACAAACTCTGTTGGTTTATTGTCGGATGCCCTTGAATCAATTGTAAATCTGGTTGGTGCATTAATGGCATTGGGCATGTTGACAATTGCTGCCCGTCCGGCTGACGAAAATCACACCTATGGTCATAGTAAAGCCGAATATTTTTCAAGCGGCGTAGAAGGAACATTAATTCTGGTCGCTGCAATCAGTATTGCCTATGCGGCAATCCAAAGGCTGATCACCCCAAAACCGCTCGAACAGGTGGGCATCGGATTGATTGTGTCTGTTATTGCCTCGTTGGCAAACCTTGGCGTTGCACTAATCCTAAAACGTGCCGGAAAACAATACAATTCCATCTCATTGACATCAAATTCACATCATTTAATGACTGATGTTTGGACATCCGGGGGTGTTCTAGTCGGTATAGGTGCAGTTGTTATTACCGATTGGCAAGTTTTAGATCCGATTATTGCCATACTAGTAGCCTTGAATATTGTTTGGACAGGCGTCGGGATTATCCGACAATCTGTTTCCGGTTTAATGGACAGCGCATTACCAAAAGAAAATAGAGAGGCTATTCAAAAAATTCTGGATAATCAAAAAGAAAAAGATGTAAAATTCCATGCCCTACGTACACGCCAATCCGGATCATTAAAAATTATATCTATGCATGTCCTTGTTCCCGGGAAATGGACTGTTGACCAGGGTCACAAATTTGTTACACAAGTTGAAAACGAGATAAGCAAAACCATTGAAAACAGTGTAATCTTCACCCATTTAGAGTCTTTAACCGACCCAGCTTCATTTGATGAAGACGCTTTTGGAAGTACAGGAAACAATACCGCTATATTGAAATGATACTCAAGATTTTGCTAATCCACACTGCCGTCAATCCAAGCCAGTGTACGCTTAAAATCTTCCCCGGCAAAACCAAAGGCTCAAATCAAGCTGTTCAATAATCCGGAGGTCAGTAGTGAATATCCAAGAACGACTTGCCCAATATGTTCCCGTCCGTCTAAAGGTGGATCTTAGCCAGCTAACGGAGAACGAGCAAAAAATAATTCCACTCTTTATCAAAGCAGCGCAGGCAATGGATGATGCCTTCTGGAAGCAAGCCTATGGTGACCGGGATGCACTGCTTGCTTTAACGGCAGACCCTGACATTAAACAATTCATTAAGATCAGTTACGGGCCCTGGGATGCATTGCAAAACGACGAACCCGTTATTCCAGGCGTTGGCTCATACACACCCTGCGCAAATTTCTATCCACCGGATATGACGGAAGAGGAGTTTGAAAGCAGCGCAGCCGATCAACCCGAGTTCAACAATCATTACACAATGATCCGCCGGGACAACCAGGGGCTGTTGGTTGCTATCCCCTACCATCAGTTTTTTCGGGAACAGGTTCAGCTCGCAGCAGACAACCTTAAACAGGCATCCGAGCTGGCCGAAGAGGCAGAACAAAAAGCGTATCTCAACCTACGGGCCGAAGCACTCCTGACAGACGATTATCGTTCCAGCGAATACGCCTGGATGGATATGCGGAACAACACATTGGATATCCTGATCGGCGCCATGGAGACATCCATGGATGGGCTGTTTGGGTACAAAGCCGCGTATGCTGCCACCATCCTCCTCAAAGACTGGTACTGGAGCAAACGCCTGAGCCAATACATAGCGCTCATGCCCCGTTTCCAGGAAAATTTGCCGGTTGCCAATATTTATAAGAGCGAACAGCCTGGATTGGACAGTGATCTCTATGTCTATGACGTGATATATTATGCAGGGTTTGACAAAGCTTCCAATCCAATCGGTGTTAACTGGCCCGATGATGAGGAGGTCCGGCTTCACAAAGGTACCCGATCACTTTTACTCAAGAACATGATGCAGGCGAAATTTGAAAAGATCATTGCCCCTATGGCCAACCTGTTGATTGCTGATGACCAGCGCCGGTTCGTCACGTTTGATGCCTTCTTTAACTATGTCATGTTTCATGAAATCGCCCACGGTTTGGGCATCACGAACACGATTACGGGTAAAGGGTTGGTAAAAGATGCACTCAAAAACCAATTCCATGCCATTGAAGAAGGCAAAGCCAATGTCTTAAGCCTGGTTTTGATAAACCAACTGGTTCAATCCGGGAACTTCAGTGAAACCGACCTGCAGGAATACTACATTACATTTCTGGCGAATCTTTTGCGCAATTGGGACAGTCGTCAGGCCTGCATGCAGCTTAATTTCTTTAAAGAAATGGGAGCTTTTTCCAGAGATAACGAAACAAAAACCTATCGGGTGAACCTGGAATACATGCCGACGGCAATATCCGCACTGGCCGAACGGATTTTACACATCCAGGGGGACGGTGATTTTATTGGAGCGCAGACCTTTATGGATCACTATACGAGTGCTGTCGACGACTTAACCGGAGACATCGAGCGCTTCAACGCAACGACGCTGGTACGAGATATCGTAGTGGAGCAGGAATAGGGTTTAACTATAAAGCGAGGAACCATGAATATAAAGAAACTAAAACAAGCAGAAGCAGCCTTCTTAAACCGCTATCCGGGTGGGTTCGAAAACCCAGTGATGGTTGAGATTGGCAAGAAACACAGAATGGACAAAATGATCGCGTTTGCCCAGGAGAGTTTTAAACAAAGGAATTTTGACCGTCCCGACTTGATTGTGGATAATATGATCAAAGTCATCAGTCGCGCCTCGATGGTCTCACTGTTTGAAAAACCAAAATTCAGGGACTATGCAAAATCGCTTTCTCTCAAAAGCAAGGAAATTCTCGCCTCCGGGCTGGAAGAAATACTATACAGAAATGAGCAATACGGTTTTGAAACCATACTGGAAGTTTTGAAAAATGGAAAACTGGCAAAATGGTCGTTGATGACTATTTGCCAAACCTACTTTCGCCCTGAGTTTGAAGTCTTTATCAAGCCAACCACCACAAAGGGGGCGATCCAATATTTCGAATTGGACAACCTGCAATACCATCCAACGCCATCCTGGGCATTTTATAGCGAGTATCGCGCCACCATCAATGAAATGAAAACCCTGGTAGATGCATCGCTCTCGCAATACAACGCATCCTTCTCGGGATTCCTGATGATCACCATGCAGGAAGGCTTTTTGTTGCCTGAATAAGTATTTAAACGGGTTGAGTAGTATTTGAAGAACCATTAAATTTGCAATTGTTCAGATTACCGTATAATCAGGATTGTTTCAGCACCGCCAAAAGACCCCTCGATAGGAGAAAAAGATGGGAGATTACCTTCGTGTCACCAAAGAATGTACACCAGACAGCCTGGACCCGGCACTTGCTGGCGCCATCCGCGACCACATCGAAAAACACGAACCTGGAGATATCTTTTCTTCTGTGTTGTTCTGCTGTGAAACAACCTCAACCAGAAAAAAGAAACGCTTATTAGCCGGCAAGCCGGAAGTGATTCTGACCGGCATCCTGCTTACCCCGCAATGGCTGATCTGGGCAGCCGGAAAAGAAAATGAAATCCCCGGCGTGATTTCGGCCAGATTACGCGATATACAAGTACAGGATTATGAAAAATCAGAGCTATATAAATTAATCCAGGACACCGGCCTCAGCATCTCCGGTCTGCGCATGGATGCAGTTGTGCTTGGCAGCGCTTTCATTGGGTTGGGAACGGAGCCGGCCGCGCAAACATTCCGGGAAAAGCTCAAGGATGCTATTGCAAAAGCGAAAATTATCTGACCGGAGGCGGTTTTAACCAAATCGAGCTATACTGATCTCATCAGCATAACTACACTCAGGGTGAAGATCAGCCTATCATAACAGCCTGGTGGATGCGTAAAATAAAATATTAAAATATTATTGGTACCTTACAGAATATCCTTTTCTTTGAGGTTAAAAGTATGGAAAATATTTCACCATCAATAGATAAACGTCATCTGATCGTCGCCTGGATATTGCTGGCCGGGCTGTTGTTCCTGCGCTTGCCCCTCCTGGGAGGCATCGCTTTCTTTAGTACTCCCAACTGGCTGAATCCCGTTTACCAGATTGGCACCTATCTGCTAACGGCCTGCCTGATCTGGTGGGAGAGGGATCGTCTGGCGGAGTTCCATATCGACAAACTGGCGCTCGGTATCATTATTGTGTTTAAGCCGGTTCAGACGCTTATCCTGACCCTATGGAGAATGGGGGATGATCCACTCGCTTTTCCTAATCTGCCTGGTCTGGCTTTCTGGATCATCGCACTCGGCCTGGCGCTTGCGTTATGGCGAAGCCATACCCCCTTACCCAAACTATCGCGAACAAGTTTCAGATGGTTGGGAATAGGCATCCTGGTGGGTTTTATTACCATTCTGATAACGGCATATCCGATGTCGCTGCAGATTGATAAAAGCCAGTTAACTTACAGACCCAGTATTCTGGCCACCTTTGTACAGTTTCCGATGAATTTTTTCTACCAACTGGGGTATGCCGCGGTCACGGAAGAACCGCTTTTCCGCGCTTTTCTGTGGGGCTATCTGCTGAAAACCGGCTGGAAAAACAGCTGGATCTGGCTGTTTCAGGCCGGACTGTTTATGCTCGGGCACATCTACTACATTACGCGAGCGCCTTATTCTTTCTGGTTTATTGTCCCGTTGGGTGCACTGGTATTGGGCGCTATCGCCTGGCGCTCAAAGACAATCTCCTCCAGCCTGGCCGCGCATGCCACGATGAACGCTTTGGGATATTCAGTCGGGATGATTGTCGCCTGGTTTATGAAGTAAGAGATCAGGAATCAGAGATCCGGTTTTTTTTGGCGCGCCATTGGATGATGGTGGCGATGGAACCTCCCGATGCAAAATCCGCTGATGGCCGTTAACCTTCCAACGTACCTTGCCTGACTTCCCAGCCGGTTTTTTTGGCCCCACACTATATATTATTCGTTTCAATCGTTCTTTGGAAAAAAAATTCCAATCGAAACGAATGCGATTCTCACAAAAAAGCCCGATATGCGGTCAGCAACGTGTGTTACCGGCTATATGTGGTTGTTAAGATGCTGGTATTCGTTTTGGAACGAATGGGGAAGAACAGTAATGAGTAACGAGTAATGAGTAATGAGTAATGAGTAATGAGTAATGAGTAATGAGTAATGAGTAATGAGTAATGCGTGACCCGTCCTAAAAAACGTTTACAGATAGAAAGAGGAAATCAGGCAATGGAGATGTACGGGTAGGTAGAAGCATATACAGTTGTTAAGGTGCAATGGATATTGATTTTATCAAAATAGATTGCGACTGATTTATTATAGAATAATTGTTCTATAAAGTCAAGCTTTTTTTGACGATTTAGTTACATTTTAAAAGTATTGGTAGTGGGGGGTTATGGTAGTATAGGCAGCGCGGAATTGTATAATCCGGTAACAGGAACCTGGACTATCACCAGCTCTATGAATGTGAATAGGGCTGCGCGTCAGAAATCCGTATAATTAATATTCAGATGGCAAAAGATAATATGAGGAGTTGTTATGATGTGTGCTTTTTCGAATTACACTTTTGATGTGCCAGACTTAAAGAAAATCAGGTTAATTATCAATACAGACGCAAAAAATGAAGCGGATGACCAGTTTGCTATTGTACACGCCCTATTGACTCCGAAATTCTGCATCAAAGGCATTATCGCTGCCCACTTCGGCACTCGCAGGACCGAGCACTCCATGCAGGAAAGTTATGATGAGGTACTAAACGTATTATCGCTCATGGATGTGCAGAATGAAATTGATGTATATGGCGGAGCCGCCGAAGCTCTTAAAGATGAATTTACTCCACAGCCTTCGGAAGGAGCCGAGTTGATTGTGCGGGAGGCGATGGCTGATGACCCGAGACCGCTTTACGCAATTTTTCTTGGGCCGTTGACAGACATGGCGGCTGCTTATCTGACAAACCCACAAATTGCCGGAAAGGTGAACGTGATCTGGATTGGGGGAGGAAAATGGCCTGCCGGAGGGGAAGAATTCAATTTGAGTAATGACATCCACGCGGTCAATGTGGTTTACAAATCCGGTCTACAGCTATGGCAGGTTCCGAGGAATGTTTATTGTACATTGCGTGTTAGCCTTGCAGAGCTGCAGGATAGAATCAAACCTCACGGGAGAATCGGGGAATACCTATTCCGGCAGATGGTGGATTTCAATCATTTAAATGCCGATAGTCCGGGTTGGCCGCTTGGAGAAAGTTGGTGTTTGGGTGATTCGGCCGCCATTGGACTGCTACTGGATCCCCACGAATATTGCTATGAGTGGGTAGCTGCTCCATACATTACAAAAGACATGTACTATGTACACGAACAGAATAACCGACTTATTCGGGTTTATCACACGATAGATGTACGCTTTATTCTTGAAGACTTTTTCAGCAAGATGAAGTTGAATTTCACAACAACACCAAAAACACCTCTTTTTCCTTTATTTTAATTCATTCGCTGCTATACTAATCACAACAATAAATTGCACTTATTGGGTGGATAACCCCGCAGATTTGCAATATACCAATCCCCTTTAATGTTAAAGCGTATGGCAAAATGCAGAGTAACCGAATTCCGTACCATTAATATTTGAGCGAAAAAGATAGAAATCCTATTATGGAAATGGAAAATGAAAATGGAATGGGAAATCAGAATTCATAATGAGGAAAAATATCTAGAAGTAATTACAAAAGGAGCCGCTGATAAAGATGGTTCATTAAATATGGCGAAAATAGTATCGGAAACTATGCAAAAACATAAAATAACCAAGGTATTAATTGATCATCGTAGTATTGAAAGTGTTTCCGGAGAAATAATAGAAATCTATAACCGCCCAAAACTGCTCAGATTTATAGGGGTTATTTTAGGCGTAAAAATTGCAGAAATCATTAAACCGGAGCACATAAAGCATTTTCGATTTTTTGAGACCGTATGTATTAATCAAGGATTTAGAGTATCAATTTTTCAAGAAAATTTACCGGCGCTGGAATGGCTTCTAAAATAAGAAACAAGGAAAACCATGGATATTATCATCAGACCAGAACTACAAAGTGATTATTTTGAAAATGAGGATGTGACCCGGGAAGCATTTTGGAATTTACATGTTCCGGGATGCAATGAGCATTTTCTCGTACACAAGTTAAGAGAGCACCAGGACTATCTTCAAGATTTAAGTTTTGTTGCTATTCATCAGAATAAAATCATTGGCAATATTTTTTATGCCAAATCCCATGTGATCAATGAGCAAAACATTCAACTGGATACATTAACCTTTGGACCTGTCAGTGTAATCCCTCAATACCAGAGAAAAGGTGTTGGATCAGCACTCATCAAACATACGGTTGAAATTGCAAAGAATGGTAAATCTCCCGGGATCATTATTTATGGCCATCCTTACAATTATTGTAAACATGGTTTTAAAAGTTCAAAGGACTATAACATAAGCACCGCGGAAGGTAAATTCCCATACAGCCTGCTTGTTTTGGAATTACAAAAGGATGTTTTCAAAGACCATCAATGGAAATATTACGAAAGTGACGTATATAATATTGGTGAAGCAGAAGCCGAGGAATATGATAAAAAGTTTGCCCCAAAAGTAAAGGAATACAAATTCTCGCAAGAAGAATTTTACATGGCCTGCAGAGCATTTTTAGAATAGGGGAGCTTACGTGCAATAATACAGCGAGTATGAATTTTGGGCAGCATGCGTGGAGAAGCATGACACATCGACTTTTCCTCAGTAAATTGGTAGAAGCAGTATGGTATCGCTGGCGGTTTCTGCTGTTAATTCTAATGCCGCAAATGATCCCGCCCTATGCATCAGAGGGATATACATTGTCCGAATGGGGAATGGTTAATACATTCATCCTGACGCATCCCTTCAAGGATTTCTTTGCCGGATTCTATCCTGTTTTTCAGATAATGCCGCTGGTTTTGTTGGTTACCATTTTCCTCGCCGGAAGAAGAGTCTCACGGATATTCAGCGGTTATGCAGCCGTGACCTACGTGATCATTGCATTTCTCCAAAGCATCTCCGTCAGCGATACATACGGTTTTGCTGTGCACACAGCAAATTTAATGACGTTTCTCACCCTTGCGGGTCTGTGGTTCCGGGAAACTGCTTTTCCGCAAAACAAGTTTAAAATCCAAAAGAATACCATATGGAAATATTGGGCTATCCCCCTCGCTCTGCTGGCATTTTGGTTTCCCGTCAATCCAATTTTACTGACACCCGATTTTGATCCCATCTATCTGCTAACATCCGGATCAGGCCTGTCATTTTGCATGGTTACTCCATTGTACCTGGCGATACTTGCACCGAATTTTCCCCAGATAAACAAACCTGTGTTTATTTCTACCGGTGTCATTGGAGTCATGATGGGATTAGGAAACATGTTACTCGAATTTATCATCTATCCAGCCTTTTGGTGGATCGGTATATTCCATATTCCTTTACTGATCATATCCTTGTGGTGTGTCGTGTTATCGTTCAACGAAATAGCAGGGCAGGTAAGAGAGGCCGTTATAGATATGGGTGTGAGAGCCAGTGCATAAACAAAACCGCGGCCCAACCATCTCTGATAGCTTGTCCGAGTCGGCTGCATGCGGTGGTTGGGCGAGCGCGGTCCGGGGTGTTCACGCGTCTTTTGCCATGATTTCGCATTGCGTTGGCGGGCTTTTTGATTGTACAATAACCGTATAACTGCCTGGAAAAGCAGGGTTTTAAAATCGTCGCTTCGGAGCGCATTGCGTGGGAATTCCGTATCATTAATAAGCTGAGATATTTTGCATCTTAAAATTGGCGAGATGCCTCCGCGACAATTTATTGAGCACCAAAGAAAGGTAAGATATGTTGAAATTTAACGGTCCACTTATTGTAGTAGAAGATATTGCCCAGTCGCGGTTCTTTTACGAACAGCTTCTCGGCCAAAAGGTCAAATTTGATTTTGGAGAAAATGTGCCATTTGAAGGGGATTTCTCCATCCATCTTAAAGCGCATTTTCAGTCTTTATTGGGCGATGCGGCTCAGTATGCGGTTACCAGAAAAGCCAACTGGGGAGAGTTGTATTTTGAGACGGATGAGCTTATGCCAACCTATCAACGCCTGGAAGAGGCAGGCGTTGAGTTTATTCATCCCATTCTTGAACAACCCTGGGGGCAGCGCGTCATGCGGATGTATGATCCGGATGGCCATATCATTGAAATTGGTGAAACCATGGAAGCAGTGGTATGGCGCTTCTACCAACAGGGATTGACGATAGACGCGGTCAGTGAGAAAAGTTCCATGCCGCGTGAATTTATAGAAAATGTCATCCAAGAGCATACAATCAGCCCGGCAGACGGCATGTAACACTGCATTGACACATAGACTTTTCTGCGTAACTACTGCGCGCAGGGATGAATGAATAAATACCCGAAAGGAGTTTCCGGATGAACTTATCAACGGATGGTCTTGTTCTCGCTTCAGATGCCGCGATTGATCTGCATCTGCATACCACCTACAGTGATGGGAGATGGGCGCCCGAGCAGTTACTGGATTACCTGGTTCGCGAGCAGTTTGGTCTGGCTGCGATCACCGATCATGATCGCACAGATACCGCTGCTGCGCTCCAAGAGCTGGCGATGGAAAAACACATCCCCTTGCTCACGGCTGTTGAAATGACGACTGTGTGGCATGATGAAATGAGCGCTCAGAGGATAGACGCAATGTCGGGTCTCCCCGAAATGACGGACCTGCTGTGCTTTGGGTTTGATCCGGGACCAAGTGCCTTAAACGACATAGCCCAGGATCAACAGCGGCGACAACGCGAGAATACCCAAGAAGTCTACGAAAACCTGCTGCGGAAGGGCTACGCATTTCCCGAATCCCCCGACGAGTTAGCGGCCCTCCTGGAAACACCCAGCCCACAGCAGCCCCATGAACTGGCCGCCCTCCTAAAAAGACATGGATATGGTACAGGCCAACCTTCGGCGGGAAGGATCATTTTAGAGGCGGGCTGCGTTTTTGCGACAAATGATCTGGCTGCTGTGGTGGAGGCTGCCCATCAGAGCGGGGCGGTGTGCCTGGTCGCCCACCCCGGCCACGCAGAAGGTTTTGTGACCTATGATGCAGCATTACTCGATAAACTGCGCCAGGAAGTTGCGATTGACGGCCTGGAAGTGTACCAACCGAAGCATACGCCGGAGCAAGCGGCGATGTATCTGGAATATGCTCAGCAGCACCACTTACTGATCAGTTGCGGTTCAGACTCGCATAAGCCGGAAAAACCACCGATCCGATACCCGGCTGAATTGAGCCGAACCCTTCTGGAACGGTTGGGTATTTGCATTAAGGTATAATCACTCCATCATACAAACCCGGAGACACTTCGTTGTTACACTGGCTTGGTTATCTGCTCCTTGAAATCTACGGCCCTTTCCGCCTGCTCAAATCACATCTCTTCCTGATCGGTATCGGAACAGCTATGGCAGCTGGTCTTACCTGGTACCTGCTGCCAAAACTCTGGAAACGGCTGCCTTCAGACCGGGGCCGGATGCACGCTATCGGGTCCGACTTGAGCGTTGGCAAACCGGTCGGAGCCGGGGTAATCTTTGTTCCCGTGTTTGTGTTGGTGTGTCTGCTCGTGCTTCCAATTGACCTGCGTTTTCTGGAAGTTTTAGCTGTAATCCTGCTGGTGATGCTGGAAGGCTATGTGGATGACCGCAAACCAGGTGGTTTAAGCGAGCTGCAACTGGGGATCATAGATCTGGGATTGGCAGTGTTGGGAGCCATAATCCTATGCCAGTTCCAGCCTGTTCAAATCTGGCTGCCGGTCATCAAGGCAGAGATTCTGCTGCCTGTTTGGGCATTTATCCCGCTGGCTACCACCCTGATCTGGTTGACCACAAACGCCACCAATTGCACCGATGGGGTGGATGGCTTATCCGGGAGTTTATCCGCAGCGTCATTTATGTATCTGGGAGGCGTTTTATACGGGATCCTAGGCCACCCCGGTCTTTCAGAATATCTACTTGTGCCTTATTACCCGGACGGTGTCGCCTGGGCTACCCTGAGCTTTGTAATGACCGGCTGCCTGATCGGATATCTGTGGCATAACGCTCCGCCCAGTTCCGTGCTGATGGGTGACGCCGGCTCACGTCCGGTTGGTTTTCTGATGGGAATGCTGGTTTTGGCCAGCGGAAACCCTTTCCTGATTTTTGTCGTCGCGGGTGTGATCCTGGTCAATGGCGCGACGGGGATGTTAAAAGTCTTCCTGCTAAGATTCTTCAAAATCGGCATTTTCAGGAAGATCCGCTATCCCCTGCACGATCACGTGAGGCGTGAAATGGACTGGTCCAACCCGCAGGTGCTGGTGCGTTTTGTACTGCTACAAATTGTGCTGACGCCGCTTTTACTGTTATTTCTGTTTAAGGTCCGGTAACGGTTTATCCTTATAAGTGGAAGGTGAGTATATTATGAATTGTAAAAACTGCGGTGCACCAATGAGTGTAGAAGAAGGCGGGAATTTCTTCCGCTGCGAATATTGTGGCGGTCATGATTTTCCGAACCCGAACCAGGATGAAGTGGCTCTTCTTGATGAAATTTCGCCATACGCCTGCCCAAAATGCAATGAACCGCTTGTAGCGGCAATTGTCAAGAATATCCGCATTTTTTCCTGCGCCAATTGCCGGGGAAATCTCATTGATCAATCAAAAATACTCCCTCTTTTGAGGCGGGCCAACCTTTTCGAATCAATCAGCCAGGATTTAAACGATTCCCAAAACAACTCTGAACTCACACGCACCGCAGTCTGCCCCTCCTGTCAGAAATTAATGGATGTATATCCTTATGGCGGATCGGGCAATATTATTATTCAAGGTTGCAGTCAGTGTCTCCTTGTCTGGCTGGATTTTGGGGAATTATCAAGAATTATTCATTCCTATTTAACGTGAGTACGGGATAAGGGACTCCAACTGAGATAAACTTGGGTCACCACAACACAAGCACCCAGGAGGAGTCCCGATGAAAAGTTTAGTCGAATTATTCTGCCATGTCGATGATTTTTGCAAAGTATTCCTGCCCACAATGGAGAAAAAGGTGATTTGCAGCGGTTTACAAACCCGGAAACGGGATCGTTCCTTGACGATGAGCGAAATCATGACGATTTTGATCCTGTTCCATCAATCCCATTACCGAAATTTCAAGGCATACTATCTTGAACATGTTTTAGCACATCTGCGCAGCGAATTTCCCGGGCTGGTCAGCTATACCCGTTTCGTGGATTATCCCGCTGTGTGCTTACTTCAAAACGACTTGCCTGGGCGATTGTACCGGGATCTCCTTTATTGATTCGACCTCGTTGGATGTCTGTCTCAACCAACGAATTCTTTCCCACAAAGTCTTTGCCGGGTTAGCCGAGCGTGGGAAGACCTCCACCGGCTGGTTTTTTGGCTTCAAATTGCACTTGGTGATCAATGATCGGGGTGAATTGCTCAATGTAACCCTGACCCCGGCCAATGTCGATGGCCGAAAACCCGTTCCCAGCCTGGTTCGTAAACTATTTGGCAAGATCTTTGGCGATAAAGGCTATATTTCTAAAACGCTGGTCGATCTACTCCGCCAGACCCTCGGCGTGCAATTCATTACCAAATTGAAGGCCAACTCCAAAAACCGCTTGCCAATGGAATTGATTAACCGGATTTTTATCCGCAAACGTGCGATTGTCGAGACCGTGATTGACCAACTCAAAAATATCTCCCAAATCGAGCATTCACGCCATCGTAGTGTCACCAATTTCTTGGTCAATCTGATGTCCGGCCTGATCGCTTATGCTCATCAACCCAA
The DNA here is from genome assembly GCA_002840755.1 of Chloroflexi bacterium HGW-Chloroflexi-10. GTDB lineage: Bacteria > Chloroflexota > Anaerolineae > Anaerolineales > Anaerolineaceae > UBA6170. The sequence continues at coordinate 116,763 of PHBZ01000035.1, forward strand.
GAAACCTTCGTTAGGTTTGGAC
>PHBZ01000036.1 GCA_002840755.1 Chloroflexi bacterium HGW-Chloroflexi-10
TTATAAATGCTATGGTGCGAGCTCAAACTTTGTGGAAACCTGTAATTGCCTCTTGACATTTATCACAGTTGCTAATTCCTGATTCCCACTTTCTTCACCATATACAACGCGCCGCGCTCAAAGCCGCGCGCCTCATAGTACATGCGCGTGCCGATTGCGGCAATCACCGCCAGGTTGCTGTAGCCGTGCTCCTGCGCAATCCGTGCAGCTTCTTCCAGCAGCCGGGTTCCTAACCCGATATGCTGGGCAGAGCCTTCTCTTTCGGAGCCGACTGCCAGCGACTGCCCGTATACATGCACCTCACGGATCAGTGCCGCGTTTTGTAGGTCGGCAAAGTCCAAATCGGCGGAAGGGTGCTGCCCGGCGGTGTCCTGCGGCAGGGATAAGCGCAAATAACCGGCAATTTTGTCATCACTGGTGCGATAATGCAAAAAATGCTCTTCAGCGTATGCCGGCGTATACACGTGATCTTCGAGGCGCAAAGATTGGGCATCCACGTTTTGCGTGCGCACCTCGCGGCAGCGAATACAATTGCACTGCACACCGCGGCGCTCCATTTCGGCGGTTATGTCCTGGCGCAGGCTGGTGCGTTTGTTGCCCTCCACCACATGGTGCGAGGGGATATCGCGGATCACGCGGTTCACCCGGCAATAGGGTTGAATGGTGGGTTTTATATCGGCGATCAACTGCACCAGTTCGTCCTGGGTGTAGGGTTTGTATTCGCCGCGCTGCCAATGGCTGTACAGTTCGGTATCTTCCAGCAATTGGCAAGGGTAAATCTTGAGCTCATCCGGGGCAAATCCATCCGTCCACAGGCGGGTAAAGTCTTCCCGGTCCGAATCCAGCGTCGCTCCCAGCAGGTTGGGCATCCAATGCAGCACAATCTTGAACCCGGCAGCCCGCAGCAAGGAAGCTGCACGCAGCGCCTGCGCCACGCTATGGCCGCGCTTATTCAGTTCCAGCACATGGTCATCCAGTGACTGCACTCCCATCTGCACCTTGGTGACGCCCAAATGACGCAGCCAGGCCAGTTCTTTGGGGGTAATCTCATCCGGGCGTGTTTCAATCACCAGGCCCACATTCCGGTGCGGGGCGCTTTCGTTAATGCGCTGGGCTTCTTCCAATGTTGCCGAATCCACCTCATTCATCGCATCAAAGCAGCGCCGGACAAATTCCTCCTGGTAATCATGGCGGTACGCGCTCCATGTACCCCCCAGGATCAGCAGTTCAATCTTATCGGTCGGGTGTCCATTGGCTTCGTAAGAATCAAGGCGCGAGCGCACCTGAGCATAGGGATCAAAATTGTTTTGAAAGGCGCGTGCCGCACCGGGTTCATCCACCAGATAACTCTTGGGCATGCGCACGTCATCCGGACAAAATATACAATGACCCGGGCAGGGGTAGGGTTTGGTCAGTACGGTTACAGTGGTCACCCCGGAAAGGCTGCGCATTGGCTTCATGCGAATCCGTTCCAGGAGCGCGTTATCCTTAAGGCATTCACCGGTTTCCACCTGGCGGCGGTATTCGGCCACCAGCACCGATTTGGGTAAATAACCGCCTTCCGGCAGGGGTTCGCTGCGCAGCGCGGCCACAGCATCCTTCCCCTGGCGTATTTTTGTTAGGACCAACCGGGCAATCTCCAGCTTTTCAGCTGTCACCTGGTAACGTTCCATCCAATTTTCAAAATCTTTCATTTCCATTTATCCATAACCTGCAGACACCTGGTGGAATAACCATCGCTGCATTCATGCACGCAAGACACGGATCATCTTTTTTCGTGTCGTTCGTGATAATCTTTTTTTGTGCTGTTTTCAATCATCAATGGCTGCAATCGCAAGCCTTTATTTACAAAACATACCATTAAACACTTGTTGGTATAATCAGTGCCATGCAGGCACACATCATTCAACAACTTCTGGATATCAATCATCAATTTTACCAGAATTTCGGCGATGCTTTCGCTGCCACCCGCCGGCGTGTACAACCCGGTATCCGCCAGGTACTGGAATCCATCCCTTCCTTTGGCCATTGGCTGGACCTGGGCTGCGGTTCCGGTGCACTGGCCCAACTCTGGGCGCAACAGGAGCGCACAGGCAGCTACCACGGGGTAGATTTTTCCCAACCGCTGCTGGAGGAAGCCAGGCGCACCCTGCAAGACCTGCCGCTGCCTGCAGATCTGCAAATCAGCTTCACCCGGGCCAACCTGCTGGATGCTGATTGGGTGCAGGTACTGGTTCGTCCGCAATATAACGGGGTGCTTTGTTTTGCCGCCTTGCACCACCTGCCAGGCTATACAACCCGCCTGCAGCTGATCAGACAGGTGCGCAGCCTTCTGCCCGCCGGTGCCGCCTTCATTCATTCCAACTGGCAGTTCCACAACAGCCCCAAACTGCTGGCGCGTGTGCAGCCCTGGCAGCAGGTCGGCCTGATCCCGGAGCAGCTTGAAGCAGGTGACACCCTGCTGGATTGGCGCTATGCCCTGCCCGGTCAGGCCGAACAGGTCGGTTACCGCTATGTACATCGCTTTTCCAGCGAAGAATTGGAACAACTCGCCAGTGAGAGCGGCTTCAGCATCGTGGATAGCTTTGAATCGGATGGCGATGGTGGAAAATTGGGTTTCTACCAACGCTGGATGGCTGTTTAAGCCTTCCTTTTGCGCATAAACGGACGGCAATACCCCAACGCCATAGCCCGGTTTACCGATTGCGCATTGGTTTGTGCGCTCATTTTGTTTTTAATCTCGGCAATATGCAAATTTACCGTGCGTTGTGAGAGCGACAATTGCTGTGCGATTTGCTTATTGGTTAATCCCTGGGCCAGCAAATTCAGTATCTGGTGCTGGCGCGGGCTGAGTTTGGATTGATGCACCTCACTCTCCAGCGGGTCACTGCGCGCCTCCAGCCCGGCCGGGTCCACCAGGGCCACCACCCAGCCGCCCAGAATCACCGCGCGCATGCAGCGCAGCCTGGCCTTATTCAGCAGGCAGCCAAAAGAATCCGGAGGAGTCCATTCTCCCCGGTTAAGCGCCTGAAGCAGTTCTTCGGCTGGTTGAGCTACTTCAAGCGCCAGGATGGAGCCAACATCTGAAAGCAAAATTAATCGGGTCATAATATAGAATATTTGTACTATATTATGAGTGGTTAATCAAGGGGGTAAAAATTGAAGAGTTGTTAATTCCCGAAATGGGAAATATTAACGGGTGATCAGCGGCAAAAACAGCTTTCGAATCCAGTTTAACCAAAACCCGGCATGATTCTTAAAAGCGGTGCTGGACGTGTTTCCAACAGCAGATTGCCCTACGGTACTGGTTACATTGAAATGTGGAGAAGAAGTTTCGCCCCCACCCTGGCCAATCACATCCCAGGCAATTGAAAAATGAGCTGATTGCATGCTCGACTGGAGCATAAGGTCAACTTCTTCCGTATTTCCGGGAAAAGTGGATGTTTGAGCGGAGACAATCATATCGTTCAGAAAGAGACCGGCGATAAACACCGCTAAAAGGATTGAAACGGTCAATAGGATTTTCCATTTAGACATGGTCATTCCTCCTCGGAATTCAACTGCACCGAGTCCAACTCCAGACGATTGGTTTCATATCCCTGGCGATGGGCAACGATGCGGAAATCAAAACTGATATTGCTGGTTCCGCCGCCCAATTCTTTTACAATGAACGATTTTTCAGTTTTCTCTGAAATAAACAAACCGCTGCAGTCACCCAACGGCGTTAAGAAAACATGGTAATCGGTAAGATTAACGGTTTCAGCGAACAGCGCATCAATCACCACTTCAACCTCGCCATTTACCAGGGTACCCGTGCCGAAATCTTCAAACCAGACTTCCGGGCTTTCAATAGCGTACAGCAAACGCTGTTCATCGACAACTTCAACGCTGGTACTTTTTGTTCCGCTTGCTACATAAGACCCAGCTTCTGTTATGTAATAGACTTTTACTCCAGCGCCATTAAAAATGGAAAACTCACCAGAACTGTTATTGTCAGCATCCAAATTAATCCTGAGTACGTCATTGCTGGAAATCGTTAAGTCACTGTGTATACCGTCCGGATTACTTAAAATTGTACCTGCGCCATCGACCAAAGTACGATCAGCCACAACAATCCCGCTATCTCCACTCACCCATAGTGCCGGCAGGGCAGGGTTCGACCCATCGCCATCATAGGTGTTTTGAATGGTAACAACACTATCAATCTCGCTTGCTCCGTATACAGTTGTATCCAGAGATCCGGAGATAACGCTGCCCTGCATCAGGGTAAAGGCATACGGAGCGCCATACAATTTCTGACGCGGGGTTAGGGTTTCAGTCACAACCCCATCGTTGATGGTTAATTGCAAATATAAGGGTTGTGAAAGCACTTCCGGGTCCAGCGAACCTAACGAAGTAGTTGGCCCAATGGCTACTTCAAATAAACCATCAGTAACCGTGACATCTTCGGTTTCCGTATAAATTTCAGTCCCTCCCGTTAATGCATCGAAAAGTTTGAAGGTAATGGTGAATGTTCCGTTGAGTGGGCTGCCATTTTCATCCGTCAGGCGGCCCTGATAGGTGAATTCCGGGGTTAACGCGTCGCAGCCTGCCGCAAAGATCAGAATGATTACGCCTGCAATAAATTGCAACAACCGTACATAAAATTTTGAGAACATGATTTTCCTTCCTTATACCCCTTTTTGAATTTTCATTTTTCCAAGTGCTGCCCTGAAAATTTATTGTTAAGGAAAAAAGATTACGGAAACACCCGTTTAATGGGAATTAAGAAAATTATACAAACAAACAGGACCAAATGTCAATTATTAAGGTCTATTATGGAGTAATTGTATCTTATTTCGGTCATTCCCCATGCCATATCACAAGGCTCCGCTAAAAGCCTGAATTTCATCATTTTAGCTTATGAATCACCATTGTGTAACATCCGGCGCCAAATGTAAAGCTCACTTGACAATTTTCTCAAATGACTCTATAATAATGTCAAGCTAGCTTTACAAAGGAAATTATGAAAAACTATTTGGAAACCTATCGTACCCAAAAGGGCTGGACTCAGCAGGACCTGGCCGAACGCGTCGAAGTCTCGCGCCAGACGATTATCTCGCTAGAAGGCGGGCGCTACAACCCATCCATCCTGCTGGCCTTTCGCCTGGCAAAATTATTTGAGGTCACAATTGAAGACCTGTTTATCTATGAGGAGGAAGTTCTATGATGCAAACCAAAAATACTCAATTCGCTCGCCAGATCCGCAACGGCTGGCTGCTGCTTACCGGTGGTGTACTGCTGATGCTTGTTGGCTGGTTATTAGGGCAGTTTGCCCCTGCCGTTCAAATGAATACAAAACTGATTATCGCGGTGGGTCTGGTCATGGCTGGCGGCGCCGGCGGCACCCTGGTGAAATACCTGACGGCGCGGCGCTACGACGAGGCCGCCCGCGAAGTAAAACTGGAGCAAACCGACGAACGCCGCCAGATGATCCGCGCCCAGGCCGGCAGTAAAGCCTTTGAAATCACCATCGCATTCTCCTGCCTGGCGCTGCTGGTTTACTCCTTCACCAGCGCACACACCACCCAGTTCGACGCGCTCTGGGCTTACCTGGCCTTCATGGTTGTAGTGCCTCTGGCTGTCTACATCGCCTTTCTTATCCATTACGACCACAGATTTTAACGAACCGTTTCACTCAAGGCGCTTTGCGTAGATTTGGATAGCAACAAGAACGCTATCCAAATCTACTTATCTTCTTCACTAATCTCGCTTACCTGAAACAAAGTCATTTGCATGCCGTCGGGGTCCCGGAGCCGTACGTTATAATCCCCCCACGGCGTAATGACGGGTGGGTGAACCAATGTCGCTCCATGGTCCAGCAAGCGCTGCATGGCTGCCTGCAAGTCTGGCACCTGCAACGCAAAGCGGATCTGCCCGCTGACGCGCTGACCTGCTTCTAACTGGTCAATTGTCTCCGCCTGCATTTCATCGAAGATTTCCAGGGTGGCGCTGCCCATATTGAGAACCAGTGCCTGCCCCTGTCCATTGTCCCAGATGGCTGCCGGTTCAATTCCAAGTCCGTCGCAATAGAATTTCACCAGGCGTTGATAATCGCCGGTGGTGAGCGCAACACGCAATTCAATGACAGGATAGTTTGAGTCAGATTTGGACATTTAAAGAGGAATCCTTTCAAAATCAAATTGCCGTCCCAAAGTAACTGTTGGTTGAGTGGAATCTTTCGCCCGAAAGAAAACCCCGCCGATTCCCGTCACACGTTCCATCGTATTCCTCCTGTACTGTGTGGCACCGCCCAGAGATGTTTCATACCCATTACACCAGTTTACTCGTTTAACCAGGTTTGTTTACAACCGGTCCAGCAACGGCGCCATGCACTAAACCGGTTGTTAGTAATCGTTATATCGTTAAAGCCGTTTCACCAGATCTTCAAGCTGGTCGGCGCATTGCCCCCAACCTTCATGAAAGCCCATCTTTTCGTGCTGTTCACGGTCAGCGACCGACCAATGCCGAACGAGGGCCGTATACTTTGTTTTGCCGCCTTCATTCTCAAACGTCAGGATCACGGTCATGAATGGTTTTTCCGATGGCTCCCAGGCGTTGACGAATGCATCCGTGAATACCAGGCGTTTATTCTTGACCACTTCAAGGTAGGTACCCCGACTGGGATATTCATTGCCATCCGGATCGCGCATGACAATCAGGCTGGAACCACCCGGTCGCACGTCACCTTCCGCAACGGATGTGGCCCATGGCAATGGCGCGAACCATTGCTTGAGAAGTTCGGGTTCAGTCCATGCGCGATAGACTTTCTCGGGCGACGCATCAATGATACGCGTAAGGACAAGTTCTCTTTCTGCAACCGTGCTCGGTTGGACATCTGTACTCATCTATTTTCTCCTTTGTGTATTTATTTTTGACGCCTGATGATTGATTTTCCAGGCTCTTGCTGCGCTAAGCGCGCAACGTTGCCGTCTTATCGACCATATTCTTGATAATATACATCAACAATACCCCGTTATCAAGAACGTGTAAAAACCGTTTCACCGAAAAATTTTTATATCCGTATAACTTAGTGAACACGCTACACTAAGCTGACTGGCGCTCTTCCTTCCATATCCTTGTGCGGCAACCAGTCCAGCAGCAGCCAGCAGGCAGCACTCGTGGCAATAGCCGGTATCAAGCCCATAACTATTAAACCGAAGGTGTTGGAAATACTCGTTCCTGTCAGCAATCCAAACAATCCCCATCCAAAACCGTGGGCAAAAATCCACCAGAGCGCATGGCGTACCTGCCGCCGCAGCACCAGCCATTGGGGCAAACTGATCAACCCACCCACCATTGTCATCCCGATCCCCCTCCACAATAAACCAATATCGCCAATAGGAGCCAGGATGAGCGTGAGGAGATGAAAGACGCCAAAAGGCAGCAAGCAACCCAGAAGCGTTGCAGCAATCCACCAACGCAGGCGCGGCACATAACTACGGAGAAAAAAATACTGTCCAACGCCAATCAACAAACCAAGGGTTGGAATGAGTACATAACCCGACAAAAAATCTTCCGTGATTCGCCTCTGTCCAGCCACCTGGATAGTGTCGCCCACTATTTTCTCCACTTGGGAAATGATTGCCCAGGCAATTACCCAGGCCAGGGGAAAGGCAATCGTACTTAGCACAATCCACCCGGTGTAAAAAGACCACCTGGGTTTCCTATCAATCGTAATCAAAAAAGGGCAACTCCTTTCGGTACAGATTCTTTCCCAAACATTACGGACTATTGCCATGCTTTAAAGTAGAAGCTGCCGTTTCATCAAATTTATTATTGATAATTTAACGATACCCACCCGATTATCAAGATCGTGTATAAACTGCCCACCCGTGCACAAAATGGGGTGAGCCCTTTTAATTTCCGAGTCAAATCACATCTCAATCTCAGGCACACCGTAACGGTGTGCCTGAGATGTATAGACCCTATTTACAGTACCTTAACCTTTATATTCCACTTGGGCAGGCAAATCAGTTATCCGCCATGAAGTAAACCAGCGGAAAGATCATATAGAAAACATCTACCGTAAAGGTGTTGGTATTGGAATCCACACTGACGTTGCCCACCGAATCGGCAGCCACGGCATACACCGTATGGGAACCAACAGTCAAAGGAGAGCTCAGCGTGAAGGTCCAATTGCCGCTGCCATCCGTATTGGCTGTACCAACCGCAGAGCCATCAAGCCAGACTGTGACTGTGCTGTTGGCTTCCGCCGTACCGCTAATGGTTGGCGTGATGTCCTTGATGCTGCTCCCATCTGCGGGGGTAACAACCACCGGCGCAGCTGGATTTGTATTATCGTATGCCACGCTGTTGTCGTCACTGGTGGAAATTTCATTTGGTCTTGAAGCCTGGTCGGCAGCAGCGCCAAACGGAATACTGGCAATCACTGTTCCGTCCCCGGTCATGCCGCTGACGGCCACATTGTAGGTGGCCGGTCCGCCGGTGATTGTTCCGATCAGTGTTCCTGGCGCAGTGCTGCCGCTCAAATCCACATCGCCGCTGAGAAAACCCGTAACCGCTTCGCTGAATATTACCGTGAAGTTGATCGGGCTGGCGTTGGTCGGGTCAGGCTGGCCCACCGCCTGGTTGATGCTCACGCTCGGAGCAGCTATGTCGTATAAAACGCTGTTGTCGGAGCTGGTGGAAACAACATTGGTGTTGCCTGCTGCGTCCTGCGCGCCGCCGGACGGAACACTGGCAATCACTGTGCCGTCCGCGGTCATGCCGCTGACAGCAACATTGTAGGTGGTCCCGCTGCCGGTGACTACCGCCGTTGCCGCTCCTGCTGTGCCGCTCAAACTCACATCTTCAGCGGTAAAGCCCGTGACCGTTTCGTTAAAGATCACCGTGAAGTTGATCGGGCTGCTGCCCGCCGGGTCGGATTGGCCTGCTGCCTTCTCGATCATCACCGTAGGTCTGGTAACATCTACCGTAAAGGTGTTGGTATTGGAGTTTACACTGACGTTGCCCGCCGAATCGGCAGCCACGGCATACACGGTATGAGGACCGGCTGACAAAGCAGAACTCAGTGTAAAGGTCCAATTGCCGCTGCTATCCGCATTAACTGTACCAGCCACAGAGCCATCAATGCGGATTGTGATTGTGCTGTTGGCTTCAGCCGTTCCGCTAATGTCAGGCGTGATATCCTTGATGCTGCTCCCATCTGCGGGGGTAACAACCAGCGGTGCAGCTGGATTCGTATTATCGTATGCCACGCTGTTGTCGTCACTGGTGGAAATTTCATTTGGTCTTGAAGCCTGGTCGATAGCCGCATTAAACGGAATGCTGGCAATCACTGTTCCGTCCCCGGTCATGCCGCTGACGGCCACATTGTAGGTGGCCGGTCCACCGGTGATTGTTCCGATCAGTGTTCCTGGCGCAGTGCTGCCGCTCAGATCCACATCGCCGGTGAGAAAACCCGTAACCGTTTCGCTGAATTCTACCGTGAAGTTGATCGGGCTGGCGTTGGTCGGGTCAGGCTGGCCCACCGCCTGGTTGATGGTCACGCTCGGTGAAGTCATATCATATAAAACGCTGTTGTCGGAACTGGTGGAAACAACGTTGGTGTTGCCTGCTGCGTCCTCTGCGCCGCCAGCCGGAACACTGGCAATCACTGTGCCGTCCGCGGTCATGCCGCTGACGGCGACATTGTAGGTGGTCGGTCCGCCGGTGACTACCGCCGTTGCCGCTCCTGCTGTGCCGCTCAAACTCACATCTTCAGCGGTAAAACCCGTAACCGTTTCGTTAAAGACTACCGTGAAGTTGATCGGGCTGCTGCCCGCCGGGTCGGGTTGGCCCGCTGCCTTCTCGATCGTCACCGTAGGCCTGACAGAATCGTACGTGCGGCTGAATTGGGTTGCTGCCGTATTCGTATTTCCCGCTGGGTCTACTGCTGCGTTTGCAGCAATATTGGCAGTGACTATTCCCTGTCCGCTGGGCGTCAGGTCAAATGTGTAGCTGGCGCCGCTGCCGCTAAAATTACTGACCAAAGCGTTATTTGGGGTAATCTCCCCGGAGGTGAAGCCTGTGACGCTTTCACTGAAAGTCACTGCAACCGCAATGGGCGAGGTTTTGGTCGGATTGGAAGAAGTGGAACTCATTGTTACTGAAGGGATGCTGTTATCCAATGTATACAGCTCATCTGTAGCCGGTTCGCCATCCGCCAGCGGGTTTCCTGCCGCATCCGTGATATTCTGCCCGTTATTGAGGTTCACACCGGCCGTCCCATTAAAGGAAGCCAGGTCTCCACCCGAGACTGTTACGTCATAGATGCCGTCGCTGACCAAAGCCACACTCGTCACATCGGCGCTTGAGCTGCCATCTACATCAAAATCAGTTACATCCACATTCAAGACAGCCCCGTTGAAGGTAACCCTGAAGACCAATACGTCGGCATTCGTCGGGCTGCTGGCTGGTGTCTGCCGGGTGATTGAGGTCAGAATGGGCGCTGTATTATCCAGTAGATAGGTCTGGTCAATGGCTGGTTCACCGGCTGGCAGCGCATTGCCGTCTGCGTCTGAGATACTTGGGCTGCCTGCCAGATTCAGGCCGACGATTCCTTCAAAGGACGCCAGATTGCCTCCGGAAATCGTCACATCATAGAGACTGTCACTCACCATAGCCACGCCCGTCACTGTAGCTGTTGTTGTTCCGTTCACGCTGAAGTCTGCAACGTCCACATTTTGCACTGCTTTGCTAAATGTAGCCCGAAAAACCAGTACATCAGCATTGGTCGGACTGCTGGCAGGCGATTGCAGGGTAAAAGAGGTTATGGATACTGGATTACTCACATTGTGCGAAAAGCCTGCAGAAGCAGGGCTGGCATTGAAATTTAAATCTCCCGCATATGTTGCAGTTAATGTTTTCATACCCACAGAGGCAAACGTAATGGGACAGGAGCCGGCTGCCACGCTAGCGCTGCAGCTATTGCCAGCGCCATCACTTATCGTAACATTGCCGGTGGGCATTGTCGGAGAATTGCCGTAAGCGCCGGTAACCGAATAGTTCACAGTCACTGCCTCACCAGGCACGGATGGATTTGGGGTAGTAGAATTAATGGCAGCGGTCGTATTTGCCTTGTTAATGGTCAGACTGATCACATTCGAGCTCGGAGCTGTGGTCTTATCATTATCCACCCTGGCATAGATGGATGCTGCCCCGACAGAAGCAGCATGAAACGTAGAAGTGGCCGTGCCGCTGGATTGAATGACTACCTGTGCGTCCGTCAGGTTACCTCCGGTTGCATTCCAGGTAACCGGCTGGTTGATTAATGAACTCAGACTGGATGCTGGTACGGAAGTTCCGGCTGAATTGTTCAGGAAGCTGGCTGTCAGTGTTGTCGATTGGTTTACAGCCAGGGGTGAAGCGGCGGCAGTCAGGCGGTCCTGGAACCAGGGAGTGTAATTGATCACTGCGCCATTTCCAGTAACCGCGTTATCACAAGCAGCATCACTGGGGCCAGCGCTGCAGCCCCACCAATTGTTGGTTGCTGTAACTGTTTTCGGGCCATAAATATCTAAACCTCTTCCGCCATTGGTCGAAGTATTACCTGCAATGCGGGAATTAATGATAGTTGCATCCGATTCTATTCCCATTGCTCCGCCACCACCACCAGCGAAGTTGTTGGTTATTTGGGAATCCGTAATCAGGGCTGAAGAGACTCCAGACGTCAGGTAAATTCCACCACCATAGTCGTATGTACCATTGCCAGTAGCGTTGCTATCAATAATAGAATGAGAAATATGCAATGTTCCATTTACAACGCGGATCGCCCCTCCACTTGAAAAAGCTGTGTTATTTGTAAAGCTGCTGTGGCTTATGGTGACGACTGTAGAATTTCCACCTGCAATTTTAAGAGCGCCACCTGTACCTGATGCTCCAAGCGCTTGATTGTGATCAAAGGTAACATTTGTAAGGTTTAATGAGCCTGTATCTGACGCCAGTACGATATAATTAAGACCGCCGCCGTCACTATTCCTTGCCCGATTATATGAAATGACGCAATCCGTGAAGGAAACTGCGTTGCTGGTGCCTGTCTGGTAAACATCCACGCCGCCGCCCGTATATGCAAACGAAGGATCGAAATTTGGAACATTATTATCTCCATACCGTATCGTTAACCCTGAAAAGTTAACAGTAAGGTTGTTGAAAAAGCCATCCTGATTCACGCCAAAGATTTTGTCGCCGATGGAATTTGTATAACCGGCATCTGCCGCGCCTTGAATAATGGTATTGAACGCTCCATTCCCAACGATATTCGTACTGGCGTTGATATCCAGATCCCCAGCACTTGCAGTTGCATCGTTGCCTGTGCGGGTTAACACGATCGGTGTGCCATTTAGGCCGACAGCGAATTGGATGGTTGAACCGGGATTGGCATTGGCTTTAATCACCGCTTCACGCAGCGAACAATCACTTGACGCTGCTGTAATACAGGTGGTAGCTGTGCTCCGGGGGGCTATATCATCAGTCCGATTGACCGTATACGTCCCCGCCGCGTAGATGCTTCGAGCCGGGGTAAAAGCTAAACCGCTGCTTACTACCAGAAGAATAAGAAACAATCTGCTGATGAAACTGATGTTTGGGCGACGAATCCCCCGCGTAACTGTTTGATGCTCCATGCTGTCCTCCAACAAAAAAATCCGCAGTACCTATCGGCCTGTCGGATTTGTCGTATAAAACTTGGCGAGGTATTGAGAATCGCTGTGACAGATTTGCCAGGGTATGTTTGGTATGCGATAAACGGTGATTAAATTAAAAATATAGCACAAATGCGGATTTCTGTCATAATTATCGTTGAATCAAAATTGGACGTCAAGCATTTTTTTCAAACACCTGAGTCATTGGCAAAAAAACACCACCCGCAACACGAACACCCGTATTAGCCAAAGCCTCTTTTATATCAGCTAACCCCTCATTTTATACTTTCCTCCCATTATTAAGGTTGGAGAACACTTATTTGTGTTTTTACAGAGCTGGCAATAAAACATTTCTCGTGTGCCAGATGATGGATTTCGTCTATTTGCTCTCTTGATGGAGTATTATCACCGCCAAAATTGACCTGCGGTTTCAGGGTAACCTTTGTCATGGCCAATTTACCCTCTTCATTTTTCCTCAATTCGCCTTCGGCATCATCTTCATAACTTTCAACAAGGTACTTTTTCCCGGCGGCAATCGATAAAAACCATAACATATGGCAACTGGAGATGGCGGCAATAAAGGCTTCCTCCGGATCCACAGCGGTCTCATCAGACATCGGCAGCGGCACCACATGCGGCGAGGAAGATGCCGCCAGCTCGATTCCGCCGTCAAAAAACCAGGTATGCGCCCGGCTGTATTTATTATCGATAAAAGCCTCATCCGGCTTCTTTTTCCAGGTTATCTTTACGTTATAAGGCATTGTTTATTCTCCAAAAAACGCTAGAAATAAAGTCAACATTCCCCTTAGGAAACAACCGTTCAGCAGAGAACTTCAATCGTAAAACCGCCTGGGGCAAGAAAGTAGAAAGTCCACGATCCGTGCTGTCTGGAAGGTGCCGGCACATTGAATCCATCCACTTGCAATTGTTGGTTGATCTCGTTGACCCGCTCTTCGCTTTCCTGGATGAATCCTATATGGAATGTGGCTGGATATTGGACTTCCGATTCCATCCCCAACTTCATATTGGCCAAAGAGATCACCATCCCGTTGTCATCCGACAAAAAGGAGATAGTATCGTTCTCCTTTCCCATTAGCTTCAGTTGAAAATACTTTACCAGAAACGCTTGTGTTGCAATGGGATTCGTCACGGTAAGATTTATATGGTTCAATTTCATTTTGAATCTCCTGGCGAATGTTTAACATAGTTGAAACTTATTGCGGGATCCGAGCACCTAAGAGAAATATAGTTATTCACAAATCACTCCCGCAGACTTCCAGATGGCCTTCAGAAGCATCTCCACTAAAGAGATTATTTCAACAAACTCTTACTGCATTTAACTTGCAGCATAGCCGCATCATCAGTTTGATTTTGGATACTGTACACCAAGATGATTTGATGATCAAGAACCTGTAAAATCCATCTTCCTTCAAAGAATATTTATATAAAGGCACGCGGGCTGTTGGTGGGGGTATATACCAAAAAGCGGGATGCCAAAAACAGATCAATTTCCTTGCCTGCCAACAAGCGCCCTATAAAATACTGCGCGCATTGATGAATGCCTGTACTGAACGGTCTACATCTTCTTCTGTGGTTGCCCAGGAGCAAACGCTGATTCGAATGGCCGGCTTGTCTTGCCAATTTGTCCCCCCACACCAACATTCGCCGGAGGCTTGAATTGCGGCAAGGGTTGCTTTGGTTTCTTCCGGTGTATCGCAGGCCGCCAGCACCTGATTGAAGACAACATCATTTAGAATATGAAATCCGTTGGCGGCCAACTGCTCCGCGAATTGCGAAGCGCGGTCGCACAATCCATCCACCAGCTCGGCGATGCCGGAGCGGCCCAAAAAGCGGAGCGTGACCCACAATTCAACTGCCCGCGCACGCCTGGACATATCCGGCGTATACAGCATGCTGTCCCGGTTTTCACTGTACTGAATATAGGAACCGGTTGCCTGCATGGATGCCACCAGCGCATCGCGATGCCTGCACAAAATGATCCCGCAATCATAGGGTGTATTGAGGGTTTTATGTCCATCAACTGACCACGAATCCGCCATTTCGATGCCTTTGGTCAGATACTGTTTGGTGGGAGATGCAGCCGCCCACAACCCGAATGCCCCATCAATATGAACCCAGGCTCCAGCCGATTGCGCCAATGGGCAGATCGTTTGAAAATCATCAAATGAACCGGAATTGACATTGCCCGCCTGTAAAATAACCAGGGTGTTTGCGTCCAGTTTGGGCAGGTAAGCCACATCCAGCCGTCCTTGCGCATCGGTTGGGACAAGCTCAACCCGGTTTCTGCCAAGACCCAATAAAGCCAAAGCCTTAAAAACGGTGCCATGAGCCTGCTGGCTGGCAACCACCCGAATGGGCGGGGCGCCAAACAATCCATCCGCATTCACATCCCAGCCTTGATTTTTAAGAATAGTATAACGGGCGGCTGCTAAACCGCACATGGTAGCAATGGAGGTCCCGCTTACAAACCCGGCCACGGTTTCGCTTGGTAAGCCTAACAGATCCCGTACCCATCCTTCGCAGACCTGCTCCAGTTTGGCAACAGTCGGAGAAATCACATACAATGCCGGGTTTTGATCCCAACTATCCGAAAGCCAGCGGGCGGCTACTGCGGCGGGGACCGTGTTACCATTCACAAAACCAAAATAGCGCCCGCCGGTTTGAGCAACTGTCGCCGGGGAACCAACCTCATCCAGCAGTTCCAGGATTTCTGCTGCCAATTGTGGGGTATCCGGTAAGGGTTCATCAAAAACCGTCAATTTTTGGATCGCCTGGTCAGCGGGAAATACACGGCGCTGATTGACTTCGTCCATATAGGCGAAGGCGTATGATTTAGCCTGCTCAAACAACTGCTTATCCGCATTCTGGGCAAACATGGTTTCTCTGATGGAAAGAGGCGTATTTTTCAATGTGTTCCTCCGTAGGTTAAAAAATATTCTTCAAAATCTCCTTAAAGAAAATAATGTGAGATAGTGATCCCGATGAATAGGCCGGTTCTTAACACACTCCATTTACCGGCAAGGCAAAATATCGAAAATAGCAGGGTTTACGATCAGGGCCAAACCCAGAGTGTAAAGGAAAGCACGCTATCCGCTGCCTTTGCGGTGATTTCCCAGCAGCCCTCTGTTGGAAAAAACAAACTACTGGATTGAAACCGGTTTGGGTAGCAGCAAGGCATGTAAACATCCAACGGCGGAGCCTCCGCATCCATACGCTCGCCTGTAATTACCAACTCGGCTCCCTCCGGGCGAAACCAGCCCATTTTGAGTCCTTCTTCATTCACCCGCAAGGTTTTTTCTTCCTGTTCTTTCCAGCTCGCAGAACCCCAAATTGAACGATCCGCGTTTATAAAATAGTATCCAAAGGCAGGTGCACCCTGAACGGCAGAATCTTCGGGTGGTTTATCCCAAACCGGTTGCGTAACCGCGCAGGCCTCATTGGGGGCAGGCTGTGTCTGTGCTGCCGGGGTACGGCATGAAACCAGGAAGAGAGTCACCAATACCAATAATCTTACAGTTTTCATTTTGGTCTCCTTTGATAGACCCTAAAAATGCCCCGGCTTATCAGGCTTAGGCTTCCCACAAAGGCGGCAGTACAATATGACCAAAAAGATCACTCAATTCAAATGCTTCAATGCCCTGCAAACCCAACATAAGCGACAATTCTCCACCATGATGAATATCATGATTCATCACCCGCCAAATAGTCCATTGACGCGACACCGCATACACACTTCCGTTCCAGATATGCTTATAGGTTTGTGAAAGATCGGTAACTTTCCATGTATTAAGTGTATTCTCAATGATCTGCCAGGTGATTTCAAGCCAGTGTATCAATTGCGCCGGCTGCTCTGTAATGGCAATCGATTTTTCTACGATATTCCGGTTGCCGTCACTATCCAGTTCCCAATCACTGATCAGGTCGGCAATATCAGCACTACCTGGCGCACCCATTCGCATCAGCCAGGTAAGCCGGCCCAGGCTGATATGCCTGACCAGTTCTCCAACTGAATTAAAATTCTGCGCCGAGCGCCAGATTAATTGTTCTGACGTTAACGGTTGGACGGCGTTCACAATACTCTGATGATAGCCGTTCCATCCATTAAAAATATTCAATAATGAATCTTGTGAATCGGACATTTTAGATTCCTCCAAAGCATCACGAAAACTTGTTAATTACGGTTATGCCCGTTCCACTGAAACTATTCATATTGGTGAGTTCATCCAATGATTCCTCCAGGCTGATGGTTTTGCCAATCAGCTTTTCGGGGAACAGTTTCCCCGCGCGGATCATTGCCAGCAAATCCGGATATTTATGAGCCTGCATGCCATGACTGCCATAAATTTCGAGTTCATTGGCAATCACTTTGCCCATCGGGATGGCAGGATTACTGTGATCGGCTAACATCAAGCCAACCTGAATATGCTTACCGCGTTTTCTCAGGTTGGCTACCGAGTTAAAACAGGTGACCGGGCTG
Organism: Chloroflexi bacterium HGW-Chloroflexi-10; assembly: GCA_002840755.1. Classification (GTDB taxonomy): domain Bacteria; phylum Chloroflexota; class Anaerolineae; order Anaerolineales; family Anaerolineaceae; genus UBA6170. The sequence continues at coordinate 17,182 of PHBZ01000036.1, forward strand.
CCAAGCGCATCAATAGAAATATGCGCGCCGCCCTGGGTAAGGTCTTTTACGTTTGCGACAACATCCTGTGTTTTTGAGGCATTGACGGTTGCTGCAGCGCCAATCGATTTGGCAAAATCGAGTTTCTCGTCGCTGATATCCACGGCAACCACATTCGCGCCCAAAGCGTTGGCAATCATGATGGCGGATAAACCAACACCGCCGCAGCCATGTACGGCAACCCATTGCCCGGCAGCGATTTTTCCTTGTTCTACCAATGCCCGAAAGGATGTCACAAAACGGCAGCCCAGGCTGGCTGCGGTGACAAAGTTAATTTCTTCCGGTAACAGCACCAGGTTGATATCCGCGTAATCAATGGCCACGTATTCTGCAAAAGAACCCCAATGGGTGAAACCTGGTTGGAACTGATGGTCACAAACCTGATGATTTCCCGAGGCGCATTGCGGGCAGCTTCCGCAGCCGCAAACAAAAGGAAGCGTTACTCTGTCACCTACATGCCAGCGGGTTACACCCTTTCCTATCGCTTCAATGACGCCGGCAAGCTCATGTCCGGGGACATGTGGTAAGTGAATATCCGAATCATGCCCCATCCATCCATGCCAATCACTCCGGCAAATTCCGGTTGCTTCTACTCGAATAACAACACCAGGGTCTGTAGGGGTTGGGTCGGGTACATTCCGAATCACTAATGGTTTTTCAAATTCACTATAAACCGCTGCTCTCATTTAAGGACCTCCAAAAAATAATAAAAATGTCGTGTTCGCTCGTTAACTATTCCGGAATTCATTATAAGGAATATAAAGCCTCCATCCGGATGAATGGGGCTATCTTAACAATGGTTCAGACAATATGTGATTTAAGGGAAAAATCAGATTATGTTGATTGTACAACCATAAAGCAAACCAGCACAAGCAGAAAATAGGGGCGAAAAGTGAAATTTTATTCGTCAGCGCACCTGTTTGGTGAGAAATGTAAGAATATCAATCCATTCTTCCCGAACCAGGTTTCCCCCACTCTTACCCAGACGAACAATGATCAATTGTTTTTCAGGGTTGATGTAAAGATACTGCTCTAAATGCCCTATAGCCATATAAGCGCTGCTTTCTCTTGATACTAACCACCATTGGTATTGGTAGTTCCACGCGCTTCCCTCTGTGGTATCGATTTTAGTAGACTGTTCAATCCAGTTCCGGGAAAGAATTTGTTCCCCATCCCAGTTTCCATAGTTCAGATACAGGCGTCCCAACTTGGCGAAATCCCGTGCCGCAGCACTCACACAGCACCAGGTTTTCTCCAGACCATCTCCTTCATGATCTATGCTCCACATGCCATCGAACTCCATACCCAGTGGTTCCCATAGTCGCTCTTGCATGTATTCAGTGATTGTTTTTGTTCCCAGTGCCCGCTGGAGGATTAACCCAAGCAGGGCATTTTCTCCGGATTTGTAGATAAACTGTTGACCAGGTTCTTCTCTCAGCCTCAGCTTTACCAGTTCTTTTTCCAAATTCGAGGTGTAGTAGAAACGGGGATGTATGTCAAAAGGATTGTCGTTTTCCGTATAATCCATTCCCGAGGTCATTTGCAGCAAATGTTTGATGGTAACACGCTCATAACCATTCTTCGCTAATTCAGGGACAAAGTCTGTCACAGGCTGATCAACCGATTGAATGTAACCATCATCAATAGCACATCCAATCAGAATTGACAGGACTGATTTTGCCATCGAGAAGGAAAACGAGAGAGACGATTGGGTGTAGCCTTCATAATATTTCTCAAAGAGTATGGTATCTTCTTTGATGATGAGAAACGCAAGGGTATCATTCGATTTTAATAGCTCGTCAAGTGAAATCTCGTAATCTTCACCAAATGTGATTATCTGTGGAACCCTGGAATCATCAGAACTCTCATCAAAATGAAAAGGCGTTTGGCTTGCCAATAGCTGTCTGTTTGGGAATATTTTATAATCATCAATGCCAGAGGTATTGTAACGAATCATTCTGAAAACGGTGTCCGGGGATGCAGACCATAACCAGATTGCCAGCAACACCACCACAGTAGTAAAAAAAATTATAAAGGGTAGTTTCTTTTTCCCCGGTAAAAATCCACTCATTTTCACATCCGTTTTCATCATCCAATATCAGAATTTTGCCGCGGTTGGGCTTATTCAATCAAAAAACCCTGGCAAGCGCCCTATTGCGAACCCTCATTAAGGAATACAATCAGATTGATATCGCCGGGAGATTGTACCATTTTGGAGAGTCTCCCGGCGGCCTCGCTGCAATGCTGCGCACCGCAAGTTCCTCATTTACCTTTCCAGAGACTGGCGTATTTCTTACGGTACTTGGAGTCTTCTTCCATCTCCATTAATTCCGATGCCTTTTTCCGGATTTCTTCATCTTTCACCTGGTCGTACACATTGCGCAGGCTTTGAAGGATATCGTAGCGGATTAGGGTGTAATTTTTTTCCGAAACACACTCCGTAAAGCGTTTGGCCAGTCCGTCAACCACGATTATTTGCTGTTGTTTTCCAACAACACCGATCTTCCAGATTGACTGAAGGCAATGCCTTGCAGTGACAAAGCGCTCGTCTTTGGTTACCAATAACAAAGCATCAAAATCTTTTAATATTCTGCCTTCCGTGTCGCTCTTAGCCAGGTTACAGATTACCTGCGCCGCAATCGCCCGGTTATGATTATCCTTATGGTTCAGGTTGTTCAGAGCATCACCCCAAACCTGGTAAGCCCAGTCTACAGGTTGATCGGTCTCGTTGAGGATATCGTAAAAAGCCTTGTTTTGCAATTCACGATCATCCGACCATAGGTTAGCAAACTTTGTTTTGAGTTCAGCATCCATCACATGTTTATTCGCCGGTGATCTGATAAATCTGGATCAGATTTCCGCAGGTGTCGTTAAATACAGCGGCGGTTGTCATTCCCATGTTGGTTGGCTCCATCATAAACTCCACGCCCAGTTTTTCCATGCGTTCGTATTCTCTTTGAATATCGTCAACCTCGAATGCGGTAAACGGTATTCCATCCTGGAAGAGGGATTCTTTGAGCGCTTTCATGGCGGGATAACTGGCGTTCGGCTCGAGAAGCAATTCGACGCCATCCGGATCTTCAGGCGAGACAACGGTTATCCAGCGTGCACCATCCCCCAATGGAATATCCCGTTTTGCTGAAAAACCCAAAATCTCCGTGTAAAATTTCAATGCTTTATCATAATCCTCTATGGAAACGCTGCTCAGTTTAATTTTCATTGCTTTATCCTTTCATCAGAAGTTGTGTAGCTTCGTTACATCTCAATCGGCGAAATTCGCTGGGGCTCAGACCAAACTGCTGTTTGAACGCCTTACCAAATGCTGCGTGAGTATCATAACCGGCAGCGAGTGCGACCTGGGTAATATCTACAGCGCCCATCCTTAATTTTCTGCCTGCGCGCACCAGTCTCATCCGGCGGACGTAGCTGGCAGCGCTCTCGCCAATATTGGCAGTGAATACGCGGTGGAAGTGAGGCACAGAAAAACCAGCAACTTCCGCCAACACATTTCGATCAAGCGGTTCGTTGATGTGCTTTTGGATATACTGTGTGACGTTCTTGATTTGGTCTGAATAATCCTGCATTTTATGAGTGTAAGTTATCATGCGCTTAATATAGTGTAACTAAGCGCTTGTTCGCTACTCCAAATGTATCATCTTGCGTTCATGATTATTTCCATGTGCCACTTACTTGAGTTTCCAGTCCGGTAGCCGGTAAGTTTGCCTTCAGGCAGGTATTAAGCCCTGGGTGGTTCTGATAGAATAAGACGATTCCCCTCTGAGTCTTGGATGATGGCGTACTTTCCCCAGGGTTGTAGTTCGGGCTCCTGCACAAATGTCACCCCTTTGGCTTTCAGATCCGCGTGAAGTTTTTCCATGTCGGTAACATTAAAGGTAAGCGCCTGAGATTGGCCGACAACCTGCCGGTAGTGTTCCCAGTTTTCATCCGGCAGATACAGGATGACTTCAGTAATTGCCCCTTTAGGTGCAACGGCTACCCAGCGTGCGGTTGAGCCAGGGTAGAGGGGGGCGTCACGCCGCAGCTCAAATCCAAGTACATTTGTATAAAAAGCTTTTGCCCGGTCCTGATCGCTCACAAAAACGGATACCGTACTGACATACTCGATCATCTGGTTTCTCCTGGGGAATGAAATGGTTCAAAAGACAGGCAGAGTATATCAAAACCGTTGGCCTCATTCAATTATCCGTATGGTTTTTGATAAAAACAGTACACAATACAACTGATTGAAGAATCAGGTGTACCACGTGGTGTTGGGTGATTTTTGGCCTTGTGAAAACTTACCGCGCTGCATTCGACAAAGGCCGGATCGTTTCCAACACCTTCATTTCATCTTGCTGCGCAAAATACATGTCCCAACGTAATTGAACATTCATCCAAAAATCGGCGGACATGTTGAAGTATTTTGCCAACCGCAAAGCCGTGCTGGGCGTTACTCCCCTGCGGCCATTTACAATATCATTGACACGCTGATAGGGAACATGAATAGCATCAGCTAACTCACGTTGAGTTAGCCCCATTGGATTTAGAAACTCATCCAAAAGCATTTCACCTGGGTGAGTGGGTGTGCGATGTGTTGGTATGCGTATCATAATTTTCTCCTTGGTTCACCATTCGCAGGCCTAGCCAACATCAAACGGCTCAGCCAACTTTATGATTCTGGCCTGTCTCAGTTCCACCAATTGACGGATATGCAGATTATCATGTGCTACCCAGGCAGCAAACATTTCGCCGGCCTTCATCGAACCGAATGGATCGGTGTATCCAAATTCCCGGTCCGGCGGGGCCATCCCTTTTAACCAGTTGTATTTTAATAGCATTTAATGATCAGATATTATCTATCAACAAAATTATTATATAAAAACGCTATGCCTGGTCAAACCTGGGTAGGAACCAAAAATATTGGAGGCTATCCATTTTGCTCATAGACACCCATGTTTTTAATCCGGGTCCATTATGCGCACATCCGGGAAGTAAATGGTAGGAAACGAGAAATTGACCTGCGCAAACTTCCAACTACCGCTTTCTTCCCGTACAGCCACAGCGGTTAAGCGCAATGCCCAGACAAATTTTTCTCCGCGGCGAAGTTCATAAACCGTATTGGTCCCGCCGCGCAAAATGTAATGCAGTTTTTGTTCGGCAGTTATGCCTGGCTTTTCGATATACTCCTTAATAAATTCCAGAAACGAGGCGTAATTTTCTTCACCGATTGTTTGAGAAACAGTGGCGGAAGCGGCAATCCAGCCCACATCGCCGCGCACCTTAATGGATACTGAATCCAGATTCAGGCGCAGATCCCCCCAAAACTCCCAATCGCCCTGAACCAGTTCCCTGGCTGCGTCGCGGCTGGTATACCATTCATCAACACCCGGTTTAACACCATTCGTGCCAATCACCTCAGCATCCGGTATAAACAATTTCATAAATGCATCCACATGCGCAAGGTCACGGTGAATGTACCCATCCTGAAAAGCCTGTAACAGAGCAAAAATTTCCTCATTAGAATTCATGTCTACCCTCCCGCTAAAACTCACAGATGGTGACTATTCTTCCGGAATACTACATTCATCCACATAGCATTTCGCTTCAGCACCAAATGTATAAACCAGTGTATCCTCGGCTTGATAGCTCGATTTATAAACTTTTAGTTCGTCTGCATTTTCATCAAAAACGATATCAAAACCTGTAGCCATATCTGTGTACTGAAAAGGCAATTGATCACAGGCGATAAATGTTACCGGGCATTTATGCAACCGATAGGTATGTTCATCCTTTGAAAACCAATTATATGGATAAACGCTTATGTAATAATAATAATTACCAACTTCTTCATGCTCTACAATTTCCCGGAGCGATTCACCATCTGCAAAAAATAAAGTCCTTTCCAACAAAACATGCATTTCATTTGATTTTTTATCCGCAATCATTTCAATATCAGGTATCCAGTCCACCCACATTGTTTTATAAATCCGGTCACATCTTATCTGATTGGTATGACATCTGTATATCCTGAGAGTTGTGCGCGGTTCTTTAAGGTATTCTTCGAAAGTAATATAATAACGCCGGTTACCCAAATCACTGGATGCCACGATCTTTTCAGGGAAATCGAGAGAGAGAATTGAGAATAAAGCACAAAATGGGATTGCTACAACAAATATGACAATTCGTTTAATTTCCCCCTTATTGGATATCATTATCGTCGAAAGAAGAAGCAGATATCCAATAACCAACACCAGGAGAAAAATACGTTTAATTTCAATAAACAGCGGAATATAAAAATAGAACCCAATATCCAACGAGATGACTAAATACACAGCGCTCAGAACAAAAAGAAATACCGCTAAATAAATACTTTTGCGTCTGATCGATTCAGTCACCTTACATTCCCGCATAGTGTGAGCTCACCATTCGCCGGCATAACCAACATCAAACGGTTCAGCCAACTTTACGATTCTGGCCTGTCTCAGTTCCACCAATTGACGGATATGCAGATTATCGTGCACCACCCAGGCAGCAAACATTTCGCCGGCCTTCATCGAACCGAATGGATTGGTGTATTCAAATTCCCAGTCCGGCGAGGCCATTCCTTTTAACCAGGTAAGGGATTTTTTGCGTTCGGCCAGAAAATTTTCCAGCATTTCCGCCAGATTACGATCATTATAGCCCCTGGCAGTGACCCATGCCTGAGGATCAATCTCCTTCCATGGGTCTGTGGGCCGGCTCAAAATGGCATCTAAATGTTCGCGGAAGTCCTCACGCTCTTCATCGTAGAGGTGGCACACGACTTCAAGAATGGACCAGGTTTCGGGATCTGGCTTGAAGCGCGCTTCGGTTTGGGTAACTCCCTTGATAAGCGTGCGAATAATCTCCGCGCCATTTACAAGCTCTTGATAGAGGTTCTCAAATTGCATTATCTGCCTCCTTCTGAGATGCGAACATAAACTGATTAAAGATCAACGTTATGCACCCATTGTCTCCTTCCGGGCACGGGCGCCGGCGTTTGCACCGGTATAAAACAGATTCAATCCCCTTTTCGCCGCAATTGCTGGACTGCCGCATCCTCCAATTCCAAAACAAAACAGGTGTACTCCTGAATTAAAGACACGATCGCTTCACGCGGTCCCAACTTCCATTCGTCACTGCCGTAAAAGGCATCCTGACTGTGTTGGCGCTGTGTCAGGCTGTCGTAACGCCGAATGAGATAGTAAGAGTCATCATCGTGCGCAGACGGTCCAAAATCAATTACGTCCACATGCCAACGCTGCATCATTGGCATGGATTGCTCAAGGATGAGTTGATGAAACCGATCACGGCTCACAGGTTTCAGCGTATAAGAACGGAACTCGACAAGATGCTTCATTTTTTCTCCTGGTGCTTCAGTAATAATGCCACTCAAGTATACAACTTCTGCCAGGCGCGTATAGCCTGGTCATGTCCGCCGCCAGACAAATTAGCTGGAATATCCTTACTGAAAAAATACGTAGGAGCCACAGCTTCATCGCTTTCGATCAGCGCTCCCTCTCTGACAACGCAATGGTATACAACAAGAATCCCATTGCCGCGCGGGTCGTCATTAAAAAAATAAACATCAACCAGATCAGTGACTTCAACCCGCAGGCCAACTTCCTCGTAAACTTCCCGGATAACCGCTTGAACAGGGCTCTCATCGACTTCGACGTAACCCGCAGGCAAATTCCAGCAACCGGCAAAGGGCTCTTTGGTTCTTTTCAGCAGCAGGATTTTCCGATCCAATTCGATTAGCGCACCAGCTCCTATTTTCAGCTGTTCATAATAAACACGCCGGCATTCCGGGCAATAAGCACGTTGCCTTTGTTCAATCTCTTTCAATACAAGGGATGTCCCACAATTGGAGCAGAATCTCATCAGGGTGTTTACCTTTCAGTGAAGCTTGATATTTAAAGAGCCGCCGGACATTCGTTTAACCTGTGAGCGTCACTGTGTATGGTGCAAAAGGGACTAAAAATTTCTTAATGGTTTTAGTGATTGTATCACCACCAATCCTTGCTGTTCTATTTTATTGAAACAGCGTCAAAAGCATGTTTTTTTGCTTTGTCAGCGCACTAACCAATCTTCCGGGCAACACATAAGAGGTGATGTCCTGTTCCAAGCAGTTCAGGGGCTGTGCAAAATTTCATTTCCAGTTCTAATAATCCGCGTTGCTCTTCTACAGGATACGAACTCTGTTCCCATGAATTAATCAGGCAAGGTGTTGAAGCAATCTCAATGATCTCACAACCGGCATCTTGGATGAGCGTAGTTAACTCACTTACAGTGTAAAGGCGCGCAAAGACACCTTCTGCCGCTTCGTACTTACCCGCTTCATATATTTCCAACGCTGTTTCCAGTTGGCTTTCCGCTTCGATCTCATTAAAAAGCCACCGCACAAACCCATATTTTGAATCACAGCCGATGATTAAAATAGCGTCTCGTCTGGCAACCCGAACCAGTTCCCGGATGGCTTGCTGGCCTTTTTCAAGAACGTAGGATAACGTTCCTCCAATACAAACCACCAGGCTGAATTCAGCATCTCCAAACTGCCTGAGATCCGATATATCGCCCACCGTCAGGTCAATCTTTTCAGTCATTCCAGCATTATGAATATTGGTTGCAGCTAATTCCAGGACCTTTGGCGAGATATCTACCAGAGTAACTCTCTGGCTACGTTGAGCCATCATAATTGCGTTAATACCAGACCCACCACCTGCGTCAAGAACACTATCGGATGGTTCAAGATATTTCTTGATAAACATTCTGGGAATTTCGTTGCGTAAAGAAAACCCCTTTTCAAATCCGTCTTCTTTATCGGCAATCTCGTCGTAAGCTTTTCTGACAGCTTCAGGATTGTAAAGCATGTTTACCTCACTATCAGCTCTGATCATGTCCTTCATTCGCTCGGCGGAGATTGTCAATCAACTCTATTGATCCATGAATGATGCGGAGTTTCACCCATGCCATTAGGGCGGAAAACCCAAAAACGGTCACTATGGCAGCCACCATATACAGGGACCTTCCGTTTAATTGGTCGAGCATTCCGAGAGCAATCATTGCCAGGAATGAAACAATGAATATTCCTCCGATGATATTCATGTCCCGCCATCCAGCCTTTCGGCGAATAGTGAGCAGAGCCAGATAGTTTTCAATACTGTTTGAATTCATAGTCACTTGTCTCCTTCCGCTTCTCCAAGGAGGAAAAGCAACGTTCAATTAATGGAACAAATTAAGTTGACGAGATTAACAAATAACTCCCCTGGACTCCTGCGTAGCCTTCAGCATCATTTCCACCACCTTAAAGTCAATTTTCTCAGGCTTTGAATAGCGGATACAGCCCTTACCCACACTCACTCCTTTGACTTTGAGCAAATCTCTATGGGCATTCATCACGTCAGTTCTGAGGATATACAGCCCAATGAAGTTTTTTTGGCTGGCAAAGCCCACTTCCACTTCACCGTCACGCGAATAGCATGGGCCACCGTATTGCATCGATTCTTCGAAACTTGTTAATAAAATGCAGCACAGGTTGTGCAATTGGGTGAGGGCAGCCTTTCTTTCAGCCGGAACTTCTTCTAAATAGTCAGTTACATTTTTTGCATTGCTTTGCATGGTAATCTTATGATTTTGCTGATTGGAAACAAACGCCTTATGAATGAAGGATCATAGGGCAACGAAATCAAAATTAGATTCAACATACCATCAAAACGAAAACCGCATTCCTGAAGGAGAATATGCATAAATTGTACAATTTTTAAGGCGGTCAATGCAAGCAAAAAACGTGCTGTTTACAAATAATGTTCGCGGATACTATTCAGGTGGTGCAATTCGTGGCCGGCAATCATCCAGGCTGCTGCCCGCACACTCACCCGGTTTCCATTGACAATTCCGGACCTTGTGAATGCCTCTTCTTCAAGACTGTTGAAAAAGGTAATTGTAGCCTGGCGCACGGCTGCGTATTCTTCCATAATTTCCTCGATTTTTCGCTCGTTTGCCCCTGAATAAGGGACATAATCATCTTGCTCAAACCCGGTCAATTCAGTGGCATCATTCCTGGCAAAACGCAATGCCCGATAACAAAAAATACGCTCAGTATCAATCATGTGAACCAGTATCTCTTTAATTGTCCATTCACCTTCTGCCCAGCGCTGTGCAAGTTTCTCCACCGGTAAACCATGAATGAGCGCCTGGGTGGATTTTAAATTATCCTGTAAATGGGTTAATAGCATACCATCATCGAAAATCAGACGAATATACATGATCGCATAAGGTGCATATTCACCTTCATTGGGCTTCCGGATTATTTTCATTTTTATTTACCCTTTCGTATTAAAAGTACGCCACATTTCATCTATATTATATTCGCTGAATCACTCAACGGCTGGTGACGGTGTAGCATGTGGGACGTTTTTAACATGAAACACACCTGACTCAACCTGACAACGGCACTGGAACGATCTCTATTTGCGGCCAATCCAGCGGTGAACTGTCGCGGTGTACATTTTGTATTGCTCACCGAACCTGGCGGTAAGATAACTTTCCTCCGGCGCAATGAGAATGATACGGCAGGCCGCAAGGGAGGGTATGAGAAGGATCAAAACCCAGGGAAGGTTGAACGCCAGAGCAATTCCCACCAAAAAGAAAACGCCGCCGAGATAGAGGGGATTCCTTGAGATAGAGAAGACGCCCGTGGAAATGATCTTGCTCGTGGGTAGTCCAGGGTCCGTTGGTTGGCTATAACGTGCAAACTCCCGGCGGGCAAGAATTACAAGAGTCACACCCACAACCATGAGGAGAACACCTGCGGGTATGAAGGCTGTCCTGAGGAATCCGCGTGGAAATGAGAGAGTCACAATCCATTGCAAAACCAGCGCAGCCAGAAAAGGAACGCCAAAAACCACCTCAAAAATTTGCCACCAACTTTTATGCGCGACACTCATCGACATTTTGTTTGCTACCTTTCACACGCTAATTTCTTTTGGCGGCCCAACGAATCATTTTTCTGCAGCTAATAGATCGGTCATGTGATGCCGTAAATGCCGCAAGTAATCCCTTATGACAAACTCCAACGGTACCGGTTCTTCTTGGCCAATATTGACGGATGCTGATAAAAATTCTTCCGGGATTCTCTCAATCAAATTGCTTAAATGATAATTAAAAGCAGCCCAGAGCTCAATCAATTCTCCCCATTCCGATTTGTTGTACTGCTGAACCCGAACCCAATCCATTTGATTATAAGTAGGAAAGTCAGCAGCATCGTTGGTGCACGCTCTCACGAACCGCTGATGATTATTAACCGCCGAGTCAATTAAATGACCCAAAATCTCCTTCTTAGACCAACTGTCCGGAGTCTCTTTTTGGGATACCTCATCAAACCCCATGGAATTGAATGGGGCAAGTGCTTCAACGACCGTATTTCTGATTTCTCGTGCAATATCCCTCATCCTACATTTCCTTTCTACCAGAGATCTAAAGAATTATGAATTGGTAGTGTGAACGAGATCAAACTCAAAGCCCGGTTCAACATACCGCCACAACAAAACCTCATTCTGCTATACGGACATGCATTAATTGTACAATCAAACATTACAGTTTTCGAGTCCCTGTTCCAAATTTTCGAAACGCCAGAGGCAAAGGAATTCCTACCGCCAGATAAGCGCCAAAATACAATAAACCACCTGGGCGTTGGACAAAATCAAAAATGGAAAGATAAGCAAAGGCTGCGAGTGTGATAATAACCACCAGAGCATATGAGGCAAACGAGTGATGTAAGAGCGAGTTTAGATTCTTGTCCCATAGGTATGGGACCATACCCAGAGTCAATGACAAGTAAAATACTGCGAAGCTGCGTAACGTAAATGGAGATAGTACTTCAGGAAAAATACCTCCATTGGTACCAAACGATCCGGTCTTTGCAAACAGACCATACACGGATAAAAACCCTACGAAAAGTATAAAAACGACCACAACACTGTAAGCCGCCCGATTGAGCTCTGCACCAAACCGTTCGCGTGTTGACCGAATTCTGAGCCAATCGAAGAGGCCGAAGATGGCAGCCAGATCGTTGACCAACAAAGCCGCAAGGTACAACCACGCAATGGGATGCTCAAGGTTGAGTTTCTCTCGAAACGCCATCACCACACAAGTCTCAAGCACACCGAATAACCATAAATAGATCAGGGATGAATAAACCAACTTCCATTCCCACCGCCTTGCGGTGATCCACGCTAGAAAGGCATTGCCTAAACACCATGCGCCAATCGTCATCGTCACGAAGCCCGTCACTTTCCAGGCGAATAATGCTGCCAGACGCTCAGGTAAGATAAACATCAAAACACCGAGAATGAAATATAGGAATGCCGTCAGGTAGGTTAAAGTTCGTGAGGTTTTAGTCAACATTCTTATTCTCCCAATAAATTTACGTTGAACCCATGAGGCACAAATTTGAATGCACGGAGGCTGTCCAACGAATGAAGGATCACATGGCGGGCAAGGCCAAAATTGCATTCTTCTCTGCGGACATGTGTGCATTGTACAATCAAAAAGCCAGCCAACACAAGCTGGACATACAACGCAACCAGGCTGCAGATGATGACTTTTCAGGACACACCCCGCGGTGTTAGCCCGTTTCTTCTCCAGGGGTTTTGCTTTGTTGTAAAAAGATCAGACTCATGGGCGCAAGTGCCAGCAAGAATAGCACGCCCCCCATGAGTGAACCCTGACTGAGCCATGCGTTTTGTGCCGCAATGCCAATGAACCCTGCGATACATGCGAGACCATTGAGCGCCAGCAAAACGCCGCCAGGCCGCAGAGCCCGAGCGGATTTGAACATTAGGATGCCAAATATGATGGAGGGTACGCCCAGAACAGCATAGGCCAAATTATTGATAATGGATATCGTCGAATCGGGCCACTGTTGGATAACCTGTCGTAATAGGAAGCGCGAAAAGGCTTGATATTCCGGCAGTGCCTGCAATTGCAGCAAGCGCGGAACCACAGTGATTTGGGAGAGATAGGCTATCAGGTTCAAGGCACCGTAAATCGGCACAAACATCACACCAATGGCTGACCATTCTGGCGCGATAGGTTTATAGTGAATATAGAGTGCGGCAAACAACATCACCGCACTCACCGTAATCAACGCTGCGTTTGCATAAGTCAGGTAAAAAAGTGCATCCGGTTTATTGACATGGGCTAAGACCTGGTCAAAGGTGTCCAACGGCCCAGCGGCAGCCCTATCTGCAACAAGGAAAACCAGCCAGAGAATCGTAATAATCAGGCAAATCAATGAAAGAACGCCTAATAGTCTGGTTTGCATAATGACTCCTTTCGACTGTGACGAGCGGGTTATCCAATTAAGGACGGCTTAACGGCCAAAGAATACGCGTGGAAATGAGAGAGTCCCAATCCAATGCAAAACCAGCGCAGCCAGAAAAGGAATGTCAAAAACCAACTCGAAAATTTGCCGCCAGCTTTTATGCGCGACATTCATCAGCATGATATTTCTCAGGTCCTATTTCTTAGGGCACATAATTTGCACTCCACGTGCCGCTTGTTGTTGCACGGCAGTAGGATGGATAATAGGTTACTAAGACAGCATAAAAATCACCGCTGGCATTATTAGCTGATGTGAAGGTCCCTTCAACTTCTGTACCGCCGGACTGTGATTTAGAGAAACTCCCAGCATTTATCACAGCGTCATACAGGTAATATGTAGTGGATGAAACGCCTCCACAGGCACCACCCCAACCTACACTGATTGTAATATCATTAACCGCAGTTCCGTTAGAGCCTACTGAAAATGAGATAGCTCGCCCCTGACTGGTACTACCCGACCAGTTTCCATTATTGGGTACAACTCCCACCGAAGTAGCGGTTGGAGTAGGGGTTATACTGGGAACAGGTGTTACCGTTGGGGTAGCGGTTGGGCCAGTGTAGAGTTGCTTTACGAGGAGGGGTAAATAAACACTCGCGTCATCTACCGAGAGTGTTGGGGTAATTTCAGGAGATGGTGTAGGTTCAGCCCCAACATACTTGCGCAATTCAAAATTGTCTATATACGCACCTTCCGGATATTGTACGCTTTCATCACTTTGAAAAGCGACCATCACCCACACCTGAGATTGACCGGTGAGGTCTCCAAGGGTATGCACATCGGTGAGATCGAAAATACGTTCAGTCCAATCATAAATTCCGGAGTTGTATCCGCCATAAAAGTTGATGCCATTAATGGATGCGGCCGCAAACAGGATATCAAATGACGATTCGCTATTCAACCAATACATAAAACTAAATTCCGCATCGGTTGCATCTGCCAGACTGAAAGGCCCATAAATCATCCATGAAGCGGCATTACCGGGGTATTCGCTATTACAGGCTAAAGCACTCCCATCCGCGCCTCCCCCAACCACCCAGGCACTATTGCTGCCCGCATATACACGGCAATTTTTCTTCGCCCAGAAATACTCACCATTGGTGGTGGAATCATTATCAAACACGTTCCATTCCCCAGGAAACGAGCCTTCAAAATCGTCGCTGAAAATCGTTTCCCACCCAGCAGTTGCGCTTGAATTTGTATTAATTAGCTGGTTTTGCGGTGAGAAGAATTGACTGTTAGTTGCTGGCAACTGAGACTTTTCAGAGTCTGAGAATGCGTTGGGAACCGGGGATTTCGGCTTGGCGGCTGCGTCAGCATCTAAGCCGGGTGAGTGAATGACACCAGAATCGCTTAAATCAACCCATGCGGGGGTCCATTCGGATGTTTGAGCTGCTCCACTCGAAAAGGAAAACAGAAGCGGTAAGAAGAGAAAAACAGGTAATACTGCAAGGAGAAGAAGCGACCTCTTTTTGGTTGCCTCCTTTGTTGTGCGAGAAAAAAATAGCACATGCAACACGGGAGCTAACATTCGGGTGATCTGTTTGGTGAACATGGTTTTTCTCCTAACATATTCTCATGTTTAATTACTCGAATCGCCCAAGGAATTAAGAATTGTGTTACGGAAAGAGAGAATCTAAAACCGTCCTCTATTCCCACACATACCCCTTCGTTCCTCAAGACAATATCCGAGTTGAACTTATCCCACTTCAAAACCAAGCTAGACTGTTTATAATTGATGCATTACCACTAAATTAAGACCCATTTTTAGCAGGTAGCTATAAATGGATTATACAATGGAATACATAGTAAATTCAAGCAGGAAAAGTGGCAAAAAACTATCTGGGAAGCACTTTATATTACAGGTTATTATTTCTTTCTCCTCATGCAAGTTATAATGCTTCGGCAAATTCTGTCACTACTGATCCCTTTCCTGATTTTTGACTAATGCGCCTTACGAATAAAGGATTGAAGTCCTTCTTTCGTTATTTTTAAGAGCCGCCCGGCCAAACATGCGCCCTGAACTCATCCTCCAGCATACTCAACATTACAAAATCCTGGTATCGATGATTGTAGAAATAGCCATCCCGTTGGATACCTTCCCGTATAAAACCTGCCTGTTCATAAAAACGCAGTGCCTGTTCATTCATACCCACAACGCCAATGGAAACCCGGTGAAAATTCAAATAACCAAATGCATAGTCCAGCAATAAATGCATGGCTTCGCGCCCAAAACCCTTTCCGCGCGCTTCCTTGTCGCCCAGAATAATGCTTAAATCGGTAGTGCGCCATGCAGGAAACATCCTGAGCAGTCCACACTCTCCAATGAGTTGGTTCGTCTCTTTCAGCACAATTCCAAACCACACCCGATCGGAATCTGCTGCAATTTTGTCAACGTAAGCCTCTATTCCCGAAAAACTGGTTGGCAGCACATCGCCCGTCAACCCCCTTAACATTGGATCATTGGCCCAAACCTGAAGGATAGGCAGGTCTTCCTTTTCAATCGGGCGCAGGTATACCTGCTTTCCATTCAGAAATACAGGTCGATATGAACGTGGTTCAGAGTTTGTCATGATTCTCCAACTTCCATTTGACCGCCTGGCATAGCCCAAAGTTGGTTATCCGCGCGACGCATTAACAAGATTTTTCCTTCATTATTGATCACTGCCGCCGCTCCAGCAATAACGGGAGACATTCGGGAAAATACCGTTTCCTTTAATGGCGTTATGGATTCAAGTGGTTGTGCTGTGGCAAATGCCAGCATTTCCATTGCCATTTCTTGAATTGCCTCATAACGATTTTTGTCATACACATTTTCAGAATATTTCAAACCTGACGCTGATAAATCACGAAGTTTATCTGCCCAAAGAGCAATCATTTCGGTTGGTGAAACTGGATTATTTGAGTCTCTCATGATTTTTATAGGTGGGTTAAAGAATTAACGATTGATGCCCATCAACTCTCAGGGCTTCGTGGCCTAGGAGGCTAATATCAAACCCTTGTCTTGGCAGGCAGTTATCCTTAAATTGTACAATCAAAAAGCCAACCAACACAAGTTTCACTGGATCAATTTCTTCTTCGCGGTCCTAGTGGCTTCGTGGGAGAAAATTTTTATGGAAAATTTCAGCGCCCGTTAATCCTCACCCAGCAGCGTAATCAGGCCACTGGAGCCGTCCACACGGATACGCTGACCATTCTTTAACCGCGTAGTCGCCTCTTGCACCCCAACCACCGCTGGGATGCCATACTCGCGTGCCACCACGGAGCCGTGGGTCATCATGCCGCCCACTTCCATCACCAGACCGCCCGCCGAGAGGAATAATGGTGTCCAGGCCGGGTCGGTTGCCGGGCAGACCAGGATCTCTCCCGGGGCTAAATGATCCTTGTGCGGGTCCATAATGACGTGTACCACACCTTCCACTGTTCCAGCCGATACCGGCGCACCACTGAGCATATCAGCACCCAGCGCCACAGCCGGACCTATGCCATCGAAGTAGGTGGTGCCGTCGCTCAACAATATGCGCGGAATGCGCCTGCGGGACTGCTCTTGCTGATAGGTCTGGCGGCGCTCCAAAATAAGCTGGGCTACATGCGGCAGTTGCCCATCCGCCAGTTGGCGCAGTTCCCACAGGTGCAGGAAGAACAAGTCGTCGCGCTGCGCCAGCACCCCCTGCGTCGCCATATTTTGTCCAATCCGCAACAAGCCCTGGCGCAGTTCGTCTAAAAAACTGACGATGGCAAACTTGGGAGTCTCGCGCAAGCCGCCCAGTTCAAAAACCCGCTCCGCCAGAAAACCAATCAGAACAGCGCGCAGCGGACGGTGTTTGCGTTTAAAAATCGCCACCAGTTCCTCTTTGGCATGCACTGCCTTTTCTCTTCCTTTGCGAAATGCGGTTTCGGGCGAACCGCTTTGCGGATCAATCTGCAGGTAGTTTTTTAGCATCTGCGTCACGTGGCTGGGGTCCTCATGCCAGCGCGTCCGGTAGAAGTCAATTTCACCCACGCCGCGCATGCCGTACAGTTTCAGGAATTGGGCAACCGCTTCCTGGGCTGCCGTTGGTAATTCTCCCGCCAGATAATTCGCGGCCAGGCTGGTCGCTTCGCTTTGCAGAAACACTGCTTTAGACGGCGCATCGGATCGAATGCTGCTGGCGACCGACCAGAGCATCAGGTCCATTTCCGTAGTCACGTTATGTGCCAGGCCGCGGGTCAGTTCATAAGGCAAGTCCTTGCACTCCGGGTCTCTCTCCGCCAACCGGATAATCATCTGGATGGGAATCTGCCCGGCAATCACTCCTGGCAGCAGGTGCGGCAGCAGCATGGAAGGCCCCATCAACGCAGTTTCTTCCATCAAATCCAGCAGACCAGTCAGGTTGTCCGTTTTCCGGCTCTTTTCCCGGGTTTGCGCTACAATGGTCTCAATCGCTGCGGAAAGGCGTTGGCGCCCTTTGGCCGGCCGCCGCAGGTTGAAAATCACATTACGCAGCACCGGCCAGAAGCCTTTCAGAATCCGGAAACGCTTTTTCAGGCTCATCTTCTGCGGAATAATCGCAAGCTGTGGATTTTTGTACAATTCATGTATCACACTCGAACTGACCGGGTCAATCGCCTCGATAAACATACCCGCAATCTTGCGCCCAAGCGGATTGCGCACCAGACTGGTGATATTGACGAACAGGCGCATGCTTGCTTCCTTAAAGATATTCTGGCCGCGCACTGTGGTGACTGCGCCAAACTGCCGGCCCAGCCCCACCACCAGGCTGGTAAATACATCCTGGCCCAGTGGCGAGTACGGTTCCAGCATGCCCTGCCAGGCCGCAAAGGAAAAGAATACCTCCAGCGGCAGAGCAGAGACCCCTTCCGGCAGCGGGAAAAGCGAGGTGATCGCCCGCGATTGCAACACAAACAGGCGTCCGTCCGCCCAGGCCCATTCCATATCCTGTGGAGCGCCGAAGAAATCTGCCGAGCGCTTCCCCAGCCGGGCTAGTTCTACAATTTGCGCATCCGGCAAGGCCTGCAAAGCGCCCGAATCTTCGCTGAGTGTCTGCGTCCCGCCGCCCGCCAGACCGCGAATAGAAAGCGCCTTAGCGCCCAGCGTCCGTTTTACAATCTGTTCCGTGCTGTCCTTCTGCTGCACGCCCATCTCCACCACATAGTGATCCGGCTCCACCATCCCGGAAACCAGCGCTTCTCCCAACCCCAGTGTCGCGTCAATCACCGTCTGCGTGCGTTTCCCGCTCAGTGGGTTTGCGGTAAACAGCACCCCGGAGGCCTCGCTGTTGACCATCTGCTGAACAACGACCGCCAGAGCGATGTCCTCGTTGGGGATGGCGTTACGCATACGATAGCCGATGGCGCGCGCCGTCCACAGGCTGGCCCAGCAGCGCAAAACCGCCTGCACTACTTGTGTTTCACCCACCACATTCAGGTAGGTATCCTGTTGGCCGGCAAAAGACAGGGTCGGCAGATCTTCCGCGGTAGCCGAGGAACGCACCGCCACGGCTGCCGCTGTGGAAACACTCAATTGGGCATAAGCTGCCCGAATTTCCGCGGCGATTTCCTGCGGCACCGTACAATCCTCAAACAGCTTGCGAATGGCCGCAGAAGCAGCATCCAATTCCTGCGGGTCTTCGGCATGCAAATCGCCGGTTAACTGCATGATCTGCGTCTGCAAGCGGTTGGCTTCCACAAAATGCAGATAGGCCGGTGTGGTAACACAGAATCCGCCAGGCACCGGCAGCCCCGCCTGGAACAAAGCGCCCAGGTTGGCGCCCTTACCCCCGGCCAATGCCAGATCACTGCGGTTTAATTCATTGAGGTTTTTTATATATTGCATGGTTGTCTCCAGTGTACATCGATTTTTTTTACTAAATACAGAATCACCAGGGCGGTTATCAGCACAGCCGCCCCGGCCCCGGCCAACACCACCGTTGTCCCCAGCCAACCAGCCAATACCCCGGCCAAACCGGCGGCGGCAAAGGTGACGCTGCCCATTACCGTCTGTGAGAGCCCCAGAATGCGCCCGCGCAGCCGGTCAGGCGTCTTTTGCAGGGTGGTCTGGGCATTCACCTGGACGTTCACAAAGCCAAAACCCAATCCAAAACCGGCCGCCATCACCATCCCCAACTGGTTGGATAGCGCCATCACCAGCATGGCGCCGCCGCCCAGCGCCGCCCCACAGGCCGCCAGCATCGAACGGTTGAAGCGTTTGCCCACTATGGGTGATAACACAGCGCCGCATAGCATCCCCGCTCCGGTAACCGACATGACCCATCCAAAGTCGCCCGCGCTGCCGCCCAGGTTTTCCCGCACCAGGATCACGCCCAATGCCGAGAGCGCGGCGATCAACAGCGCTGCCGTGCCGATCAGCAGCAGAGAGTAACGGATCTCAGGGTCAGCGCGTACCACCGCCATGCCTTCACGCCAATCACCGCCCAGGCTGCCCCCGGTTTGGGCGGAGCGTTTTTGCGGAATGCTCAGTAAACTGACGGCAATCGCCGGAACCAGAAAGGTCAGCGCATCCACCCGGTAGGCTGTCTCCATCCCATACCGGTCAATAATCCAGCCGCCCAGCGCCGGGCCAATCGCAATCGCGCCTACAAATGCAGCCGCAAACAGGGAGTTAGCCGCCAGAAGCGCCTTTTCGGGCACCAGTTCCGGGATACAGGCAGAGCGCGCCGGGATAAAGAATTGGCTGACAATCGCCATCACAAAATAAATGCCGTACACCAGAAACAATTCTTTGGTGAGCGGTATCGCCAATACCAGTATAAACAAAATCAGGTTGGAAAGCACCATTACCCATTTGCGTGACCAGCGGTCCACAAATACGCCGGCCAGGGTGCCCAGCAGCAGCGCCGGCACTGCCTTGATCAGCGCCAGTACACTCACTGCGCTGGCCGAGCCGCTCCAGTCGTACACCATGTTGATCAACGCAATCATCAGGATGCGGTCGCCAATCAGCGAAACCGCCTCACTCAGCCACAACACGCAGAAAGCCGGGCTGTTCAGTACGCTGATCCGGGCAGAGCGGGGTTTGAGTATAAATTGTTTGTTCGAGGGTTGCTTCAGCATAATATTCCCATAGACCGACCGTTCGGTCGGGTTTGAAATTAAAAAAATATTATTTCGTTTCCGGCAGGGCATTAATCCCATGAAAGAAAATATCCAGCAGGCGGGCTGCCGCTTTTTCCGGGGTCTCCGGCCGTTTGCCAATCAGGTAATACATGGCAAAATTTCCCTGGATCAGGTTCATAAACACCAGGGCGGTATCTTTGGGGTCCACCGCCCGAAATATCTTTTCCTCCATCCCTTTTTGAAAGGCTTCTTCCAGCAAAGCCGAATATTGGGTGAAGAAAAACGTAAAATTGGATAGCATTTTCTCGCGTGAAGTGGGCACTTCCCGCCGGGCAATCTGCAGCAGGTCTGCCGACTCGTATAAAAATTGCAGGGTCACTTCAGCCGCCACTGTGATGCGCCGGCGCGGTTCGCTTTCCGCCTGAATGATTCCATAAGATTGGTGCATTTTAGCAAGGTTGCCGTCGATCAGCGTCTTAAAAATCGTTTCTTTGTCCTGAAAATGGTGATAAATGGTAGCCTTGCCAATCCCGGCTTCTTCGGCAATCTCGCGCATCGAAGTCGCCGTGTATCCCTTGCGGATAAACAGGCGTTTGGCAGCTTGCAGAATTTTGGTGTAAGTTTCGTTCGTCACAGCATCTCCGGACCGACCGGTCGGTCGATTAAATATCAGTATAAGCCAACCAAACAAAAAAATCAAGCCCCAAATTTTTTTTGGGCTATCCAATTTTTCTTCAATTATCCGGCTTTTTGCTACAATGATAGTTATACAATCCCTGTCGCTATTTTGAAGATCATCAGAAACAGGTTTTCAAGAATCCGGCTATACCAATAGAAAAGAGTCAAGCAATGGCTGCTGTAAAAATGCTGAGTTTTAAAGATATTCAAACCGAAAACGTCCTCTATTTTGACACCGATTGGAAGGACGATTGTTATACCTTTTGTCTGGATCACAATATTGACCAGTTGCCCTCGATAGAGGACCCAACCAAAATCTATATCCGCGATGAACAGATCCAAACTTTTCGTGTGGAAACGATTAAGCCGGAGCGAATAGTGGATCAGAATTTCAATATTTTCTCCCAGGGCATGTTGGAGCGCTTCCGCCTGCGTCCGCTGCTGCTGGTCTATTCCCATTCCGAACTCTCCGGCGTGGTTCATTTTTCGGATTACAACAAGCCAGTTGTCAGTATTTTTTTGTATGAACTGTTTTTTTCCTACGAAAAAGCATTGCGCGCTATCCTGGTTTTGCGCGGCTTTGGCAACAAAGACATGCTTGAATTCTTAACCTATAAATCTTCTACTTCCCGTGGAAAAAAAAGCAAAAAATATTTTGCCGATAAAATCAGTAAAATCAAAATCCGCCTGGCAAAAAACGAAAAACTGCCCGCCATGCAAACCTTCGATTTCAAAGACCTGATGGAATTCTGCGTTTACAAAGAAATCGCCACCATCAGCTTTTCGGTGAATAAACTGCGCAATATGATCATGCACGCCCATGAACTGGTCAATATCGAAGACCCTTCCACCGATGAATATATCTATAATTTTGATTCCTTTGAGGAGTTCTTCAACCTGGTGGTGGAACTGCTGCACGACTACAAAAAAGTCGTCAACCTGCTTGCCTTCATGAGCCAGGACCCATCCCTGCATAACGGATAGGTTATGGTCACAGGTGGGGCTGGTTAAGGGTAAAACACAAATAATGCTAAGAGTGGTTTTTATTTCTTAGCGCCTTAGCGGCTTGGTGTGAGGTATTTTTTTCGTATCTCTTCGTGGTTACCCTCTTGACTTGGAGTGCACTCGAAGATATATACTGTGTGTATGGGAAAACACCTGCAAATGAGGCGGCTTACTGCCGCAGGAAAGAAGCCCAACTGCTGAAAGCTGAAGCGGAATTAACCCCTTAGGAGCAAATTATGCAAAATTTTCGATTTTACAATCCCACCCAAATCTTATTTGGACAGGGACAGATTGAACATCTGGCCGTTGAGATTCTCAAACATGGGCGCAAAGTACTGTTTGTCTATGGCAAGGGCAGCATCAAAAAGACCGGCATATACGCCGAAGTGGTGCGCCAGTTAAACCAGCACGCCATACCTTTCGTCGAGTTGGGTGGGGTTGATCCCAATCCGCGTATTTCAACGGTGCGCCAGGGAGCGCAGTTGTGCCGCGAGCATCAGATCGATTTTATTCTCGCGGTAGGCGGCGGAAGCACCATCGACTGTTCCAAGGCCATCGCGGCCGCGGCGTTATACGATGGCGATCCCTGGGACTTCTGGTGCGGAAAAGCGACCATCCGGCACGCGCTGCCCATCGGCTCGGTGCTGACCCTCTCGGCCACCGGCTCAGAGATGAATTCAGGCACGGTCATTTCCAATGAGGAAACCCTGGAAAAGACCGGCTCCGGCGGCGACGCCCTCTTCCCCCGTTTTTCGATCCTCGACCCTGCCTATACCTTTACCGTCCCTGCCGATCAGACAGCCGCCGGCGTGGTGGATATCATGACGCATGTGTATGAGTTCTATTTTTCGCGGGAGCAGTTTGCCACACTGACCGATTCAATCAGCGAAATGATCCTGAAAACCTGCATCCATTACGGCCCAATCGCCATTGCCGAACCGCAGAATTATGAGGCGCGCGCCAACCTGATGTGGGCCAGTTCTCTGGCGCTGAACGGCACCATCAAGGTCGGAAAATCATTCGACGGCTTCAACCACCTGACTGAACATGCTCTCAGCGCCGTGTATGATATCACTCACGGTGTGGGGCTGGCCATTCTGGCCCCGTATTGGATGGAATATGTTCTGGATGCGGAGACAGCCCCAGCCCTGGCCGCTTTTGCCCGTAATGTCTGGGATGTGAGCATTGCAGACAATTTCGAGGCGGCGCGTGAAGGCATCCGCCGGACGCGCCAGTTCTACACGTCCATGGGAATGCCGCAGCGCCTCGGTCAGGTGGGCATCGGGGCGGATCGCCTGGATGAAATCGTCGAAAAAGCGGTCGGCACCCGTACGATTGGCAGCCTGAAACCGCTGACCCCGGCAGATATCCACCGGATTCTGGTCTTGGCGCTCTGAACGAATAAAAAGCCCTGGCAGAAAATTGCCAGGGCTTTTTTTATTTCTCTAATCCGCTGTTTGTACCGCGGGTTCCATCTTCACCGCTGTCTTCATCGAATACTGGTACAACGCCAGCAGCAGCACGGCAAAAATCACCATGCATACCGGCACCACTTCCAGCGAAATGCGCCGCGCCAGAACCCCCACAAAACCCGGGATCAGTGAACCGCCCAGCCCGGCCGCCGCAATCTGCATGCCGATGGTGTTGGCAGCAAATCGGGCTCCCACCCGGCTGCTCGTACCCGAAACCAAACCGGGGAAGATCGGCGCCACGGCAAAACCGCAGATCGCCACGCCAATCAGGCTGACGGTGCTGCTCGGGTTCCACCACAACAGCACAGCCCCAACCAACGCCAACACCAGGCTGCCGCGGATCAGGGTATTCAGGCTGATCTTCCTGGTGTACAACCCGGCCAGGATCCGCCCAACCGTGAACATACCCCAGTAACTGCCCGCCACCAGGCCGGCCGTTGCCGGCGCCACCCCGCGCGATTCGGTCAGCAGGGTATATGCCCAGCTTCCCAGCGTGATCTCAGTGCCGGTATAAATGAAGAACAATAACAAACTCACCCAAACCGGCGCCTGGCGTAATGTCTCACCCAGCGGGGTCTTGTAATCCGTTAAACGCTTTTCTGAATCCTTATCCGCCGCCGCTTTCTCGCGCCGCCACATGCGGATGGTAAAGGCAAAACAAACTGCCAGACAAAGCTGCGCGGCCCCCACCACCACGTAGCCCCAGCGCCAGGTCTGGAAAAAATTCAAACCGCTGGTCATAATAATTGGACCCAAAGTAACCCCAACCCCAAAACTGGCATGCAGCCACTGCATCAGCCCTTCGCTAAAATTGGCCGCCACATACGTATTGATTCCGGCATCAATTGCGCCGGCGCCCAATCCGGAAAACACACCCAACACCACAATCATCCCCCAGCCTGGCGCCAGGGTGTACCCCAGCAAAGCCGCGCCGGTGGTTGCGCAGCTGGCAGCCAGCAAACCGCCCACACCCATCTTCGCAATAATCCGCCCGCTGAAGAAACTCGAGGTAAAGTAGCCGCACATCGAAGCCACCAGCAGCATCCCCAGCGCATCCAGCGGAATGCCAAAGCCGGCGCGCATGGTTGGCCATGCCACGCCTAACAATCCATCCGGCAATCCCAATGAAATAAAGCCAATATAGACCAGTAAAATCATGCCGATTTTCGTATTTGCTTTTGCTTTTGTGTGGGTTGCAGTTTCCATATTGTTCCTATCTTTAAATAATGCCGCAGGGTTGTAGAGAACTCGCTAAAAATCAATTACGCCAAGTATAGCACAACTGACACGTGTTACCCCTGGCCGAATTGCCAGTTTATCTTTACATTTCCATACGAATGTATGTTTTATTTCCCACAAGCAAAATGCCATCCCACGAGGAATAACCTCGTGGGATGGCGTCTGCCTTCCTTAAAAGAAGCGGTCAGCTTTCTGGTTTTTAGGGTATGCCTTAGCGGTCAACGACCAGCAGGACACCATTTTTTGATGGATCTTGCAGCAGCACCCCGTCTGCCGTCTGGTTCACTGCGATCCCGGCAGCGGCAAGCCGCTCTTTGATCAGGGTCAGGCTCTGGGTATCTGGCAGCCTGACGCTGAAATAGCGCATGCCCAACGCATCGGCTGGCGGCGGCGGGGCGCCAACGCCCTTCCAGGCATTTAATCCGATATGATGGTGATACCCCCCGGCGCTGACAAAGGCCGCCTGGAACGTGCTGGATTGCCCCATCACGTCAAAACCCAGCAGGCCGTGATAAAAATCCACGGCTTCCTGAACGTCGCGTACATGCAGGTGCACATGCCCCAAGCGAGTCCCCTCCGGCAGTGGCAGGTCCAACCGGTCATCGGCCTGCAATAGGCTGAACAGCGCGTCCAAATCCAGCGGCTCGCGTCCATCACTCAGGCTGCCGTCCGCCCGCCGGGTGACAAAGTCGCCATTTTTATCGATGACAAAGCTGCCATCTTCCGCTGATTCGGCATATAACTCAATCCCATTGCCCTCCGGGTCGTCCAGGTAGGTGGTCTTGGTCATGATGTGATCGGTTGGATAGTTACGCACCTTGAGCGCGAATAAGCGCGCCACTGCCAGCGCCAGTTCACGCCGGTTTGGGAAAACAATAGCAAAATGATACAGGCCGGTGGTACGCTGGTAGCGCTTCCCTGCAAGGTCCGGCTCCTCCACCAGTTGCAGCAAATCTTCTCCGCCAGCTCCAAGCCCGGCCCTCTTATCCTCTCTCCAGTGCAGATGGAAGCCCAGCGCCTGTTGGTAAAAGGCGATCTGCTTATCGAGGTTTGACACAGTCAAAGCGATCAATCCCGGCCGGGCGGCAGGGTGGATGGAGAATTCGGTTGGTTCAGAAGTTTGTGTTTGTGTACTCATATTGTTTGCTTTCTTTTATCTTAAGTGCAGGGCGCAGGATTTCTTAATGGAAACTATCCGGCGCTCGTTGTTTATTGTTTGGTTGCAGATAATATAACTATTTTTATCATCAAAGTCAAATATAAACAACCAGCCTTTGCCGCACAGGTTCTTATCCACCAAACGGTTGATCTCCGCATCCACCGCCTTTCCATCCCGGGTTTAACCATCCGGCCGTTCCCGGCAAACCTCTTTCTGGCTACACTCTAAACATCGAATATAGAAAGAGGTAATATCATGAATGTAATTACTGTTGAGAATCTCAAAAAATCCTACGGCGATACGCATGCCGTAGCAGATATTTCTTTCAGCGTGCAGCGCGGCGAAATCTTTGGCATCGTCGGACCCAACGGCGCCGGCAAGACCACCACGGTGGAATGTCTGGCCGGGCTGCGCCGCGCCACCTCCGGCAGCATCCGCGTCCTCGGCCTGGACCCGCAGCGCGAAGAGCGCGCCGTGCGCCGCCTGATCGGTGTGCAGCTGCAGCAGTCCGCCCTGCCAGATGACATCCGCGTTTGGGAGGCGCTCGATCTCTTCGCCTCCTTTTACCCGCATCCGCTGGACTGGCATGTTTTGTTAAACACCTGGGGTCTGGCCGAAAAAAGCACAGCCCGTTTCAACACCCTCTCCGGCGGGCAGAAACAGCGCCTCTTCATTGCCCTGGCCCTGGTGCACAACCCCGAGCTGGTTATCCTGGATGAACTCACCACCGGGCTGGACCCGCAGGCGCGCCACGCCACCTGGGATCTGATTGAACGCTTACGCGCTGAAGGCAAAACCGTTGTCCTAGTCACCCATTTTATGGACGAGGCCGAACGCCTGTGCGACCGCATCGCCATCATTGACCACGGGAAACTCGTCGCGCTGGACAGCCCCAAAACACTGATCCACAGCCTGAATGCCGATATGCGTCTGCGCTTTGCCGACCCGAGCCCGCGCGATTGGTCGCTGCTGCAAACGGTGGAGGGCGTAAATAGCGTAGAACGCCGCAATGGCGATGTGGTTGTCTCGGGAGGCGCAAACCTGCTGGTGAATGTGGTAACCAAAATGAACGAAATCGGTTACCAACCCGTAGACCTGCGCAGCGAAGCAGTGACACTCGAAGATGTGTTCCTCTCGCTCACCGGCCGGGAAATCCGCGCCAATGATTAATGGATATGTCCATGCTGTTCGTTTTGTCCGGATCGTTCGTGATTAAAAATATTTTCGCAACCCTGCGTGGTTCATCTTTTTTGGAGGTACCCAATGAACGCCTTGCTCAAATTAACCTGGATTGACTTTAAATTGTTTTTCCGTTCCGCGATTGTAATTTTCTTTACCTTCGCCTTTCCTATCCTCAATATCGTTCTGTTTGGCAGTATGTACGGCAGCGACCCCACCCCCGTATACAATGGGCACACTGTGATCGATATCATGGTGCCTGGCTATATCGCCGCGCTGATCATCGGCACCACGGCCTTTATGAACCTGCCCCTGGAAATCGCCGCCCGCCGCCAGACGGGTGTGTTACGCCGCTTCCGCGCCACCCCGCTCCACCCCGTGGCGGTTACCGGTTCGCAAGTGTTTGTCAACCTCTTCACGGCTGTCATCAGTTCCATCATCCTGCTCGTCACCGGCATGCTCATCTTCAATGCCCACGCGCCGGTCATTTCCTGGCAATTGGTGTTCGCTTTCTTGCTCAGCAGCCTCAGCCTGTACGCGCTCAGCCTCCTCATCGCCAATTTCTTTAAAAATGTGGCGGCTGCGCGGGCCGTAATGATGGCCCTATTCTTCCCGATGATGTTCATTTCCGGCGGCACCTTACCCATGAAGTATCTGCCCGAATCGATCCAAACGGCATCAAAATTTCTGCCGCTAACCTATGTTGTCAATCTTTTCAATGGTGCCTATCTGGACCAGACCCTGGATACCACCGCCCTCATCGTACTGGCCGCTATCCTGCTTGTCTGCGGCATACTCAGCGTCCGTTTCTTCCGTTGGGAATAAGGTTTTCCGGTAGAATAAAAGCAAGTGAAGTAATCGGAAGGGCATTTCCATCCGGATCTGCCCTTCAACCAACCCCAAGTGAGTACACCCATGAGCGATATTTCCGAGAATATACCCGAATTCACTCAATTGAGCCCCACCATGCGCCGCTGGATCTTTTTCTGGAACACGGTCTCGTATCTCTCGCTCCTGTCGGTCACTATCCTGATGTTGTTCAATGTCAAAGCCAATTGGCCGCCAGCAATCATCCCGCAGCCCTTGGGCTGGCCGCTCAAACTGGTCGGCCTGGGCGGCGCACTCCTCTGGGGTCTCTGGTATTACTTCTTTGTGATTTGTTTTACCCCCTGGCAAAACCGCACACACTGGAAAACAATTTCCTTTGTGGCTGCCGTCCTGCTCGGGTTCGGGCTGAGCTGCCTGCACCCGGTTTTCTTTTACTTGCTTTTCAACCTTTTCGGCGTCGTATTCGGTGTGCTGCCGCTGCGTCATGCCATAATAGTCATGCTGGTTCTGGCGCCGGTGATGGCCCTGCGCATCCTGCTGCTTAGCGGTGTTTCCTGGGTCAATCTGGGAGAAATTTCCTGGATTTTCATCTATACCTTTGGCGTTATCCTGATCGGTTCGTGGATCAATGCTATCATGCAGCAAACCAAAGAGCGCATGCGCATGGTCGACCAGCTCCAGTACACCCGCGCAGAACTGGCCAAACGCGAGCGCGAGGCCGGCATGCTGGAAGAACGCCAGCGCCTGGCCGCCGCCATCCACGACACCCTGGCCCAGGATCTCACCAGTATTGTGATGCATCTGGAAGCCGCCGAGCAATCCTTTTCAACCAATGAAACCACAGCGCTGACCCACCTCAACACGGCGCGTGCCGCCGCCCGCGAGGGCCTCGCCGAAGCACGCCGCTTTGTCTGGGCGCTCCAGCCCGAAGTCAGCCAGCACGAGCCGCTGCCGCGCGCCATTGAACGCATCACCCGTAACTGGTCGCAGGAGACCGGTATTCCATCGGAGTTCACCCTGGAAGGCAGTGAAAGTCCGCTGTCACCGCCGGTGGAGGTAACCCTGTTGCGCGCCGCCCAGGAAAGCCTGGCCAATGTGCGCAAACACGCCTCTGCCCACCGGGTCAACCTGACCATGACCTATATGCAGAACGAGGTCATTCTGGACGTTCAGGATGATGGCCGCGGTTTCGACCCGGCGCTGCTCAGCCGCCCGGGCGCGCAATCCGGCGGCTATGGCATCTTCTCCCTGCGGGAACGCGCCCGTGAATTGGGAGGCAGTTTTACGATAGAGAGCGAAGCGGGAGCGGGCACAACCGTGGTGATGCAATTACCGCTTTACAATACAGAAACGGAGTCGCAATGAGTAACCCTATTCGCCTGTTAATTGTCGATGACCATCCGGTGGTACGTGACGGCCTGCGCGGCATGCTCTCCGGACAAACAGATTTTGAAGTATTGGGCGAAGCCGCCGACGGCCTGCAGGCGGTGGCTCTGACGGCGCAGCTTCAACCGGATGTGGTGCTGATGGACCTGCGCATGCCCGAACTGGACGGGGCGGCGGCCATCAGTCGCATCCACGCCAGCCACCCGCTGGTGCGCGTGCTGGTGCTCACCACCTACGACAGCGACGCCGAAATCCTGCGGGCCATCGAGGCCGGCGCTACCGGTTACATTCTCAAGGATGCCCCGCGCGATGAACTCTACCGCGCCATTCGCGCCACAGCCCAGGGGCAGTCCTATCTCTCGCCGGCCGTAGCCACCCGCCTGATGGGCCAGTTGCGCGCCCCCGCCCAGGAGCAGCTCTCCCCGCGTGAGATCGATGTGCTCGGCTGGGTCGCCCGCGGCGCCGGCAACAAGGAGATCGGGCAGCACCTGCATATCAGTGAAGCCACCGTTAAATCCCACCTCCTGCACATCTACGAAAAACTGGGGGCCAGCGACCGCGCCCATGCCGTAACCCTGGCTGTGCAAAAGGGGTTGATCAAAATATAGGGAGCGCTGGAAGTTAGTTTGATTTTCTCCAGACAATAAACCGTTCGTCGACGTCATTCATTGTTGCCTGACGCAAATTTGAACCGTCTCTATTTGCGATCCAGATTTCAGGAGTTCCGCTCCGATTTGAAACAAACGCTAACTGAGAACCATCCGGTGACCAGACTGGATCTATATTGCCCAAAACGCCGTCTGATAGCAGAGGTTTTGCTTTCCCGCTTTCAGCATCTATTAACATAATATCAGTTCCATCAAAAAGCTCATCTGTCCAACCCTGACAAAACGAGGTTCCTGTTTTGGATATTACGAATGCTAAAGTAGTACTATCCGGTGACCATATTGGTGTATGAGAATAGCATTGCGGCAAAATGATCTCTGAAGAAATATTAATCGGTTCCGATCCATCTGAATTAATGATTTGCCACCCATTCGCTAATAAAACTATCTTATTGCCGTTTGGAGACCATGATATGTTGTAAGGCGATTTTCCTTTCAACAGTAATTGGCGGTTTTGCCCATTTGTATTAACCATCCATACACCAGTTTCATAAACAATATTGCTGCTGTATCCATAAACAACATATTGTCCATCCGGAGAAGCCGCTGCTCCTGTTATTCCTCCATACCCCGGTACCGCTAAAGCCGTAAGCTCACCGCTTGCAGTATCCATAAAAGCTAAACTGATGGAACTAAATAAAATATGGTTATTATCAGGAAACCAATTAAAGAAAATGCCATCTGAACCAAGGCTTAGTTGTGTATCTTCGTAAATGCCCTTTTGGGTATCAAAAATACTCAATAGCCCCCAGGGACTTGTTACCGCTAATCGGCTCCCATCCGGAGAAGGAAAAATGATTACATCACTCATTAATTTTTCTTCAGATAGTTTTGTTTCGGAATCTATTGTTTCACCATCAGCGCTTGTACCCAGTGAGTAAAAAGCAACAGCCTCCTCATCTTTGCTGTTTGCGGCAAAGATGATTTTGCCCGATGCATCTTTTTCAGGAGAAACGATAGGTATGAGTGTTGGGCTTTCTCCTGGTCTAAGGGTTAAGGTAGGATATGCTGGTATTGGAATGGGTGTTATTGTTCGAACTATGATGGGCTGTGTTTCCGTCTCAATGACTTCAGGTGGTGGAGTATATGTGGATTCGATTGGTGGTGGATAAGCCAACTTGTTAGAGGTTGACTCAACTGGTGGGGGATAGCTAGTCTGATTCGGTTGTTCCCCCGGTTGATTACTCATTTGCTGGCCTGGCCTCAATTTGCCAAAGGTCGAAAATAATACCAGAGAAAAAACACAAAGTAACACGCCCATTCCCATATACTTCAATATACTTTTGATTCTTTTCATCATTGCCCTCATATGTAGATGATCGTTAAAGTTGGCCTTTTTGAATTTCTACAACGACTTCAAATTCCATTAATCAGATTGCTGTTTTCGTGAAATTGACTTTCAAAAATTTGAAGAATAATTAAATTGTAGACATCAATTTTGGATTGTCAAATATAACCCGTAGTAGTTTTTGTCCCAAAATTGGTAAGTGAAAAGTAAACGTGCATGAAAATGCATTTAATGGTGATCAATCTGCATGATCATTGAATTTCTTTTGACGTTTTTTTGACGCTGAATAAGTACGCTTATATAGAGCATCCAGGGAGGGTGTTTAGCGCTTAGCGTCTTTTTCCAATAGTTGCTTCTATTCATATTTAGTCAGGAGAATTTCTATGAAAAAACTTACCAAACTGTTCATTGCGGCCACCATTTTAGCGATTTCCATAACCATGCTTTGTCCCATCGGTGGGCATCATACAGCTTCCGCATCAAATCTCGCTGTGCCGCCCGTAACCACTATTGTTGTTAATAGTGGTACAGATCCGGATGTAAGTGACAGCCGGACCTGCCTTACGCATACTCCCTGTACACTTCGACGGGCAGTTATTCAGGCAAGAAACCTGCCGGCTAATCAAAAACCTGTACTGATCGCCTTTAACATACCCGCGACAGCCGGTGAAGGCTATATCAGTTCACTGCAAATCTGGAAAATTCAGTTTAGTGGAATTTCCAGCACGGCGAATGCTGCCCTGCGTTACCTGAATGGCAGTATTATTATTGATGGCAGTACACAGCCTGGCGGCCGAACCACAGGCCCAAAGATAATTTTGGTCGGGCCGGGTACTGGTCAGTGGGATGGATTGAAATTGGGTGAAACTTCCACTCAAAATGCCAACGAAATCCGCGGGTTGGGTTTTCAGATGTTTAAGACCCATATTTATGCTAACTCAGCCAGCAATATAATCGAGGACAACTGGTTTGGATTAAGTGATGCTGGAACGGATATCGTGCTGCGTGGAGGAGGAGAAGACGATGGCAGCGGCAACACGGGGATTTCAGTTGGCGCCAATGTATCAAATAACATAATCCAAAACAATGTCTTTTCCGGTCTGGCGGGGGTTGCGGCTGCGATCAACGGCGATGACACAACCTTCAACAATAATTACATCGGCACCATCGCCAATGGCACTGTACCGGGCAAGGAGACTGACCCTGGTTTGATTTGTTCTCCCTGGGATTGGCAGGGTGGCAGCGGCATCAGTGTGAGTGGAGAAAGCAACATCATTGAAAACAATGTTTTTGCCGGTATCCGCATAGCTGTTGAAGCGCCAACCATTCAGGCCGATTCCATTCGTTTGGCCGGTGATCACCATGTCGTTCGCAATAATAAAATTGGATTGGATGTTACAAATGCGGAGATCGGTGTTTGCGGGCGTGGAATCTATCTATTGGGTGGCACGGAGTTCAATCTGATTGAATCAAATAAGATTGTCTTCCCGGGGCTTTCAGCGATATCGTTGAATGACACGCCGGTCGTGTCCACCTCCGATGCCAATACCCTGCGTGGAAATGTTATCAAGAAAAATACGCCCTGGGGAGAGATCGAAGGCAATAATTCCCCGGAGGATGCCATTCAGATAACCAAGAGTTTGCCCGATGCTTTCCGGAACTTTCAGCCGGCGAAGGTTACAGCAATAAATGGGACTGCTGTCAGCGGCACCAGCGGAGACGCCAGCCCATGTCCGAATTGTATTATCGAAATCTTCCTGGAAGATACCGATTCAATTAATGAAGCGCTGCAATCCCTGGCAGTAGTTACCGCCAATGCCAGTGGAAATTGGGCTGCGACATTACCGCAAGAGTTAGCCTCTGATCAGGGCCTGCGAACCACCAGTACCACCGCCCAGAATAATACGATTTCAGGAATGAGTCTCGGGACAACCACCGGCTTATCGGTGCTTTACCGTTCCAGCAATGATGTTTATTTACCGCTGCTGATTAAGTAGTCTTGTCACGCCGTGGATGTGCAAACAGCACCAGCCTCTCCGGAGCCTGGTGCTGTTTGATAGTCATCTTATTTTCGGCTGTGATGACTTCAGTGCTCGATTCTTTCCCATACTTCACCATGGAAACAGTAACACAGCTTCTTGGTGATGAATCCACTGCTGCCATTGTTTGAACAGCGCTCTTTCATCACAGCCTGGCTGGAAGGTTTTCGAGAGAATTTAATGAAATTTATCTTTCGATTGTGCTAGTAACAGGCATTCAACTTTGATGTAAAATTAGGGTATGGGTATCGAGTTAACTGCAAAATTATTAAAGGAAGAGAGCGTCGTTGCTGAATTGTCCGCTTTAGGGGTTACCTACCTTTCTCGGATAACCGAAGATATATTCTCATTCCACCGCGCATGGGCTGGGCCGTATTAGCGGATTTGGTTCGCCAACCCAGCAGCCGGGTCCGCTCAGCAACGATTGCGCTGCTCCTCGAACATCCCGAATATGCAGAACAAATGCCGGCTGCACTTTCCAAACTGCGCTCAAAAAACCGGACTACACTGAAGCTATACTACACCGCTGCTGTTTTATTGCAGCGGATTTATCAAAAAGAACTGAAACAGTATCAGAATAATCGATTTATTGAACTTCCTAATTTATATGGCAAAGAATTGCTGCCGCTTGCTGCTCCGGATTCTCACGAGGCATTGATCATGCTCGGGAGGCTG
The DNA here is from genome assembly GCA_002840755.1 of Chloroflexi bacterium HGW-Chloroflexi-10. Classification (GTDB taxonomy): domain Bacteria; phylum Chloroflexota; class Anaerolineae; order Anaerolineales; family Anaerolineaceae; genus UBA6170. The sequence goes on from PHBZ01000036.1 coordinate 51,313, forward strand.
CACCAGGAATTATCCGGATTGCAGATCAATTGGGTCGGAACCTATAAAAACGTATTAAATCATCTGCTGAGGCGCTCTGTCAGGCTGATTCAGGTTCAGTGAGTCCTGACCCGATCAACCGGCATCCGCACCCGGATCGTACACCACCACGCTTTCCTGCTCATTGGGATCATTGCGCGCCACAATCGCATGCGCGGGCTCGGTTGTACTCAAGTTCACCGGCTGGTGCGGCACATTGGCGGGAATGAAGATAAAGTCCCCGGCTTCATTAATCATCGATTGTCGTAAACCCGGCCCGTAGCGCGTCTCAACCCGGCCGCTCACCAGATAGATCGCCGTTTCATAACCCAGGTGCAGGTGCGGTTCGGCTGCACCGCCAGGTGGTATAACAACCAGATTCATCGATAAGTGCTCAGAACCCGCCGTTGCGCTGGATATACCAACGAAATTGGGCAATTGTTGGCGCGTCATGGTAGCCGTAGTGGCGTGCACCGTAACAATTTCAGCATGATTAATCCTCGACATAATTTCTCCTATCTCACTTCACGCACCTTCGTGCCTTCAGCGCAGCCCTGGTTAAACCTGAACGCGATATCAGCCTGTGGTTTCAGTGATATGGCGTGTCTCGCCGCTCACCAGAATACCTGCGCCTTTATGCTGTGTATATTGCACAGATATCCGCGATGGACTGCCCATATCTTCGCCCTGCAAAATATCAAAACGTTCGCTGCCCGGCCATTCGATATCCCGCAGATAACCCGCCAGCGCCGCCGCGGCAGCCCCCGTGGCCGGGTCTTCATATACCCCGCCGGTGGGGAAAGGATTTCTGGAATGGAAAAGCCGGTTCGATTCCTGCCATAACAAATCAATGGTAACCAGGTCCTCCTGCTGCATCAACGCCTTTACCCGCTCAAAGTCGTAGGCCATTTCCTTTAGTTTCTTGCGTTCTTTCAAGACAATCATCAAATGTTTTGCGCCGGCAAAAGCGAAACGCACCGGAAAATCGCGGTTGAGATCCGCCATCGTCCAATTGAACTCGCTTAAAACCTTTTCGACATACGCCTGCGGAGCGGCTTCAGACCATGTCCCCGGTGATTCCAATGTAATAACCGCAGCGCCCTTGTCGGATTTTGAAACGCTCACAGTTACTTCACCCTGATTGATAAAGAGTTTATAAACACCCTCGCCAAAACGTTCTCCCAATGCTGCGCCGCTGGCAATAGTCGCGTGCCCGCAGAAAGGCACTTCCATTTCCGGGGCAAAATAGCGCGTACGCCAGCCATCCTTTACCGGTGCCAGAAAGGCAGTTTCGGAATAACCCACCCGTTTCGCCGCCGCCAGCATTTCTTCTTCGCTTGGCATTTCACTGCCAATCACCACCCCGGCCGGGTTACCGCCGCTGTTGTTGTAAGAAAATGCCGCAATTCTGAGAACGTCCATACTGTTTTTTCCTTATAAAATAGCCAGCCATTGATTAAACCGAATTTTAATATACAGCGTTTCTGCCTGGCATCAAACTATTTGCAGAAAGAATCGTTGTAAAACAAAAGACTGACAATAGTACCGGAACCGTTCTTCTCTCCTCCAGAACAATAGTCGGGTCCAGCTCATTTCAGGGCTTTTGTGGAAATAGATATAATCCCTAAGTCCATTGGTTAGATCACGGGGAACGCAGAAAATCAAACCCGAATAACCACGAATGGCCACAGACTTAGATTTTTAATGCTGAAATAAAAACAGTAACGAAAATAACCTCCTTAGCTTTTTTGATCTTTCAAGATGTCCACGAAGTCATTCCCAACTTCTTTAATACCTGGATTTTCATTGATCAAGGCTAGCTTTGCTAATTTAAATGTAAGAGCAGAATCTAAGAAATAGTACAATTCCAATACTCTTCGATATGCATCTTCGTTTTTTAATAAAGGATGCGTATATTTTTCGATATTTTCCACAACCCAATCTCTAGGTAAATCAACAATTAAATCGCGAAAAAATTTCGTAAGGCCATGTGTATAACTGGCATAATAGATAAGCACTTCAAATATTTGGATTAATTCACTTTTTGTGAGATCTCTCAAGAACGAGAAAGCGACCCTACAGTCATTACTTAAAAGTTTTTTCCTTAAATAATCGAGCCACTGAGCATTATATAGCTTAAACTCAACAATATATTCAGAAAATCTTTTGTCGTTACTATTATAGGCGTGAACAAGTTTATTCCAATATTCATCTTGATCCATTATTAATCTCCCTTAATAGAATATTACTCTGTTATATTACTCGGGTTTGAACCTTTTTTTCAGCAATGCTCTTGGAATCATTTCAAGATTAACTTTTTGCCCAAATATGAAGTGTTTCATATCCGGAATTTATTATCAACCAATAATAAACGTTATAAAAAAGAATAAACCAATAAAAAATAAAATGGTGAAAATAAATTTATCCAGGCCTTTGCCCATTCCTGATAAACTGTCTCTATCAACACCTTTTCCATTATAAAAACCAAACCAAATTACACCCAATTTATTCGCCCATCGTCTTAACATCCGATAGAGTTGAGGAGAAAACCAAATTGAAAAACTTATAAACCCCATTAGGATTGTATAAATTAATGACAAAAAAATACCCATATTTACTACTTCCTATTCTTTTTCAAAATTATTACTAATATGCTTTTGTTAAAAATAACTTACCTTAATCGATGGTCATTCCCACCCAGTTGGTAACACTATTTTGGGTAATCCTTCAACAGGCTCTGTAAGCAACTTACCGTAATGGCTGCTAAAGGATTAGTGTTCTGTTTGAATTATAAAAAGTTTATAAAGTGCTGGTCCTCAGTCTAAACCGGCTAGGTCAAACTCATTTTAATTACCGCAGCCTTATTAATTAATCGGGTGTCGGTGTTACGGACTGTTTCGTTAGCGCTTCTCTGGTTAGTTGTAGCAATCGCCCTGGATACCAATCATCATAATTCTGCGTAGAACCAATGGAAGTTAATTTATTATTCGTAAAATAAGCTGCAATTTCAATTACCTCATCACCCCTAAAATCGTAATAAACATATAAATAGACACCATCTTCTGAGCTAACAAAACGTGATTGATAAACGGCGCATTTTTCCTGAATCGTTTCATAACTACTTCCTAAAGGAAATGTTCTCCGTATTACTTCTACAAATTCATCAGCATAAACTTCTTCGTTTGAGCACAATTTCTGTTGCTCGGATTCAGTTATATTTAATTTTGCACATAAATCATCTACAACACTTCTCTCCAAAGGTGTTGTCAAAACATACCAGGGAGGGGGCTGATTCTGATGGGTTTCCCTCACAACAAAATAATAGATACAGCAAGAAACAAATAATATAACAATTGTAATCAGCAATATTCTTTTAATTTTCATCTGTTTATCTCATTATTTCATCGTATATGGGGTATTAAGTTGAAAATGAAAGGGTTTTATCGCGGTACCCAGACCAATACCGTGCAAATTACATCTGCCAGATCAATTGGCCTTACTAAATCTAAACTCTAATTTAATTACACCTTTCGAAATTTTTTTCCAAATCTGCCAATCTTTTTGGAGAACTTCAATATATAATGTCTCATATTTCCTCTGCCAACTTTTACATACCAACCAAGAAACATTATAAAAAAGGCAGTTAGGATTCCAAAACAAATCCCCAAAAGTATGGTTTTGAAGTTAAAACCCAAGGAAAGAAATAAAAGTAATATAACTAAAAAAGCACAAACACCGGACACCTTTAACCAACTTTTTGGTCCTAAAAATGATGTAATCACACTTAAATATGATAACAGCAACATTAATATCTTAATTGTATTAAGCATTAATTCATTCATCTAATTAATCCTGCTTGGGATTTCCCAACGAATTCATACATTTCCGATATTCCATGTTTTACCGCTAAGCGAAGAAAGCGATCATATGAGCGTAATTTGATGCAAACGTATCAATGACAGCAAATTTGACGACACAATTCTCTCCCGCACTCATGAGTTAAGTATAGTCAATAAAAATATTTTCGCTCCAAAAAACGTCCCTAACCTAATGCCCAACTTATTAGTTAATTCTTTCTACCTGGAATAAAACATTTACGTTTACTTATTTCACTGAGTAACTCCATATGATTAATCATCTGTGAACTAATCGAAAAAACCGGCCGAAATTTGAATCGAAAAATCCCATAAATCCAATGGAATAGATTAAATTTATTCGTTACAATAATCCATGTTTTTCCATTCAATAACTGTTGAGTTTGAATTTCACCGATTTGATCCCAACGAATGAAGGTTCCACCAATTGTGTTTTTGAGTACTAAGCCCTTTTCTTGTAGTATTATTTCTTGAAATTGATGTGCAGTCAATTGACAGATAAATATCGAAATCATTGAAACAAACAATATTTCTAAACAATTTTTCCCATCTGCTTTACACATGAGGGCAGGGAAAAAAGTATCCAGATGAAATGACCATTTCACAACTGACAAAATAATAACCATTAATAAAAGTATTGAGATGGAATTCGCAGTAAATTTTAGCAATTTTATATGATCTGGATAAACAAATTTTTTTGTTATCATATTAACTTTTCTATCTTCATCTAACTTTTTCAATACGGAATATTGGTTGAGCGTATCTTCTAAACGCGGCTGCTGAAACTTCAGCACCACCTGACATAGTAAATGACCGCAATTCGGGGACAGTACCTTCGCCATCGCCTCTTGAATAACTTAATAAACCTCCTGCTTCAGAAACAAAGGTTAATTGTCCGCCAGAAAACCAACCTGCCACCAATACATCATTATTGCGAGTGCTATAAACACCATTTAGTCCTATTCCAAAACTCATGCCGGCGAAGTTCACAGCGAAACCGTTGACGGCACAATCCTCTCCCATTCTCCACATAATGTAGTCTGGTAATCTTCCTCATTTATGGTGGGTATCACAAAGCAATTTGTGTAATTTAAACAACACTACGGAATCAAGCAGTTGAAATAATCTCCACCAATCAGTGTTGTCATATTATTCCCATAACCATAAGTTACCATTTTTACCTCTGTATTTTTTAACTTTCCTTCATAAATATTATATTCCCGATAATTCTCGCCTCCCCAAAAATATACGGTTTCCGCCGTATCGCTCACCATAAATATTTGGGCGGGTAATTTATATTGATGGATCATTTCTCCTGTATAAATATCGTACCATTGATACGAATCACCATCATTGACAATCACCAGACCGGTATTTCCGATATTCCAAAGCTCTAACTTCAGTCCTTCTGTTTCAGGAATAATCCAAAATATTTCCTTCGACTCTGCATTCAAAGTACCCAATGCATAAGTAGAAAGATTTTCTTGCTCGTTTGTCTCTTCATTATCTGCAAAACCGGAAATGAAAATTATCTCTTGAGAATCCCTTGACCATTCATAATCCAAAACATAATAATCCAGATCTCTGTTATCAAAGTTCGTCAATTGTGTTTTTATTTCACTGTCAGGTTCATAAACAAAAATTTGTTTATTACCCAGGTTATCCAAATCGGTAAACGCCAGGTAACGGCTGTCAGGCGACCAGGCGATTGGTGCAATCCAGGCCCCATTGTTAACGGTTAATTGTTTTGCTTCTAATTTATTTTTATAGTCAATCGGGATAATAAAAACATCCTGTATGAGGCTGTCACCTTTACCATAAAGTTTTTCCCAATTTAATGACCTGACATACGCAATCCATTCGGTAGAAGGAGAAATTCGTTGATAATATGTGTCTGAGGCTTTATGAGAAAAATTTATTCTTTGTGTATCCAATAATTCCCCTGACAATCGAAACCTGCTTATATCAAGGCCTACTGCATCATCAATGCTTTGCCGTGCATAAACAGTGGAAATTTTAATCAATTCGCAGGTCTGAGGATTAATCCAATCATAGAGGGAATCTTCTGAAAAACTCTGAATTGTATTCAGATTTTCATCAAGAATCATCACAACATATTTCTCAGATATGAAGTCATATACCAACCAGTGCGCGATTTGAGATTTAACCAACTGGGTTTCTGTAATTTCAGGAGTAATCGCCGGTATCACGGTTGTAATTGTAGGCATTCTTTTTGTCGTATTGACTTGAATTGGGGTTGGAGTTATACCAGACACCATATTATCTTGTGTTTTCGACAATGAAGAAATAGAGCAACCAGTCAACATTAATACGAGAAATAAAATTTTTCTTTTCACTCTACCTCCATTTAAGCGGAGCGTCATCAGAAAGCCAATTAAATTAATCCCATCCAAAAAATCACATCCCTGCTTTCTCAAACCGGGTTTGCCCGGTCGGTACCAGTGCCGCCACCATCAATCGCTTTGAACCTGAGACACTACACGTGGGGCAACGCAGGAAAGCGAATTGTGCACCTTCGAGTCCCAATATATGGCAGTGATGTGTCTGAATACTTCCTGGTCTTTTTGCATTTCTATCCTGTATTGGTTACAAAGCGATAAATTTATTCATATTTCTAAACCTTTTACAACTACCTGACAGGCCATAATTTTTTAGGAGTTTCAAAGCAATTGTTTTCACTAATTTCTACCAACGTTTGGTTTGTAGACTGTTCTAGTGAGATTAACGATCTATTCTCTTTTCTTATGTAATCAAGTCCATACGTATTTCCCGTAAAGTCTATAAAGCTTTCAAAGCCATCTGGCTCCCATAAGACGAGTACAATCGGTGAAATTTTGCCTGGACACACTTGTAATTTATCTCCCAGATCGACAGCATCAACCCAGAAGGTGGCTATAATACCTTTTTGAGGATAATAGAAATAAACTATAAATGGGTTATTGCTGGTAGGGTCGATTAACCCTTCTACCCAAACCTCTTCAGGGTTTCCGTAGTCTTTCAAAAGTTGACTGAAACGATATTGGTTAATATCACCTGGGTTAATTTCAATCAGTTGGATGATCTCATTCTCCACTTTATACGTAATAGTGATTTCCTGGCTTGAGTTCGCTTCAGGTTCTGGAAATCGAAATTCAGCATCTAACCAGTCCATATCATCGCTTTTTCTTATTGCGATGAATGTTGTAAGGGGAGAAAGCTGGTTGAATGCAGTCGTGAAACTTGTCTTCCCTGGTTCAATTTTCCACCAACAGGGTAGAGAACACCCCCCATTTGCTTTCAGCAGGTCATCTACGTTTGCTTTAACCGTAGGCAACGCTACAGGTGCATTAGGTGTCCGGATTACCCAGGAAACTATAGTTGGAGTGAGCGTTGGAAGAAGAGTCGGGATTTTTGTAGGTAACATCGGTATTGTCGCGAATTGAGTAGATGCCGTCTTTACTGCGTCAACCGTTGGTAATGTTGCCGCTCCTACGCCTTCTACCGCTGTTGGTTTAGTAGCTTGAGTGGTTTTCTCTGCAGCCGGTTGAAACATTTTCGGTGCTAGGCAACTGACAACCCAAACACAAAGAATGCCAAGGAGGAGTAGAACTTTAACTTTTTTCATATGGGTTAAATATAGCCAATTAAATTAATTCCATCCAAAAATCAGTATTCTATTTTAAATACAATTTTTTGTTTAATTCAATAATTAATCCATTTTCAATCAAATCTTATACTCTGCAGCATTTCCCAAAACTCTTCTTGTTTTTCGTCCCAATTTGCATCTTTTTCACATAACTGAAAAAGGAAATGGTCACTTTCGTTTGTTTTGAGTACATCATAACAATGTAATGTGGTGCCTTTGATCATCATACTTTCATATATAAATGTATGTTCCTGTAGGTACCCATCCAACTCCGGAACAAAGTGATACGGTTCCAGAACGGAAATTCCGCTGAAATTGTTTTTTTGGTTTGCCCATTTCTCAAGCTCCGTGATCGATGTATCTATTAGTCCATAACGGTATATCTGCAAAAATAATGTTTCATCTCCCCTAACTACCATAACAAAATCTTTATCCTTGCCAGTTCCATCAGGAAATTCGTAAAAGATCCAGTTTTCAGGAGCCTTTACCTCAAATCCAAATGTTGTACTTGTGAAATAGACCAGGGCAGTGCTATAAGCGATTCTGGTTCTTTCAACCATTTGTTTTCCGAGTGCAAACATCCCCAACAAAAGCAACATACCAAGGACAAATAAAATTATTAGTAATTTTCTGTTTTTCATTTTGCATCCCATACTTTTAATACTCTTGTATTTCCATACTCATTAGCCCGGTTTAATTCACCCCTGGCGAAAAACAGACATAAAGACCGCCCGGTGAAGCTGGAAACAGATCATAAGTTGCCCTCAAACTTCCCCCATCTGCTGAAGATACAGTTAAATTTTGCGAAATATAATCACCGTCGTATTCATTTACATCTACTTTATTCGCGATAACCCCTGAGCGGCCTTTCAAGTCGCGATTAAGCTGACTCTTGCTGGCGAAGTTCACAGCGAAAACGTTGATGGCACAATCCTCTCCCGCACTCATGGGTTAAGTATAGCCAATTAAATTAATTCCATCCCCAAAATCACCCCTGCCTTTTCAAACTGGGAAAACATAGTCCTGAGCAGCACTTCGCGAAGGACAAAATCCTGAGCAGCACTTCGCGAAGGACAAAATCCTGAGCAGCACTTCGCGAA
>PHBZ01000092.1 GCA_002840755.1 Chloroflexi bacterium HGW-Chloroflexi-10
TCCCGGAAATAAAATGGAGGATCACTCGCTCCCAATACCAAAGGGAGCTTACGATGACAGTTCTCGAAATCCAGCTTGCTTTATGCAAGGGATTCGGACGTCATCTTGTGATCCTCCACGTACCCTGAAGTATTAAGAATTCACTTCAGGTCTGAACTCATCCATCTCTCTTTTTTTTTACACGCTTAGGCCTTTTGCAGGTAATCCAAAAAGAAAATTACCCATGCTCACCTTCGGTTTATTGATCGGATGAGTTATTCAGCAGTTGCGTCAATTTCTCCAGAAGTAGATTCCATCTCACTTGAATCATTCTCCGCTTCAGCGTGCTTGCCAGTCGTAACTTTCTCAATTGATCTGGCTTTTTTCTCGTTCGGTGCGGCAGCATCCAACACAATAATGCGCCTGGCGACTGCCTCCACCACGTTTCGGTCAATGAATACCTGGTTTTGTTTCAAATCGCATGCTTTGATATCCACCGCCAGGTCAGTACAGTTTTTGGATTTCCGTGCTTTGTTGATAAACTCTTCCAAGCTTTCGCGAAAATCCCGAGACTGAAGGAAGCCGTGAACTCGCAATCGCATGCCGCGGCGAATATGGATCAGCCCATTAGCTCCGCCATTTACCCGGACGTTGATGTAATCACCTGCATCACGTTCCAGATCCAATTTCTTGGCAGGCAGATCACTGTCTCGATAGATCACTAACCGGAAGAACAGGTCATCCATAAATTTCCATGGATCCCGTACCACGATTCCTTCTAAAACTACATCGTTAATCATCTGACCTCCTTGTTTATAAAACCTTCGTCATCTAGGGTTAAAAAGAAAATGCCGGACAGATCCCAGTGGGTTGTGTCCGGCCAACGATAGATGAAGAAGTTTTGAGTTGTCAATCTGAGTATAACAATTACAAGGGGCTTATCCTAGGGGGTCAATTTCTTTTCAATAATGCCACGCTCCTTTATGGGTAAAAATCGATCAATGTGTGAAGACACGTAGTTTAGCCACCCCGGTTTGAGTGACAAGCACCTTGGGAACTACTGATGGAAACAGGATAGATAAATCTGCGGATACAGAAACCCGTAGAGTGTTGTCTCCCCCACTGACCTGAATCCCTGTAACAAAGGCATGTACCCCCTTAGCGGATAAGCTGGCTGTATTTGACGTCACATAAGCCTGAGCGTTCCCCCAGGTTCTTGAAGTAGGGACAAGACTTCCGGTATCTTGAAAAACTTGCTGATTGATCTCAGCGGAAGCGGCAACTGCTGCTGCATCCGCTGCTTTTGCCACTTCTGAAATGGCATAAAAATACCGTCCGAGTTCAATAGCCAATGCCAGGGCAGGTATCATCACCAACCCAATGAATACCGCCCAGAAAGTCATTGAATAGCCACGTCGATCTCGCCACAGCATATTACCAGCCTTCTTGCCGAAATGT
>PHBZ01000093.1 GCA_002840755.1 Chloroflexi bacterium HGW-Chloroflexi-10
AGCACACCAGAAAACCCGAGATACGAAGAAAAGTTCAGGCGGTTGGTTTTTAAATAGGTGTCAGGTATCGGGTGTCAGGTGTCAAGCCCTGCTTGCGCCGTGCGCCAGCACAGGTGAGCGGAGCGATAGCGAAGTCGAAGGGCGACTTCCAGTGGCCAGTAGCCAGTTTTCAGTAAACAGCCTCTATTCTCTATTCTCTATTCTGCATTCTTCATTAAATCTATGGAATTCCTCACCCCGCCCAAACGCGTCGTCTCCCTCGTGCCTTCCATGACCGAAAGCCTGTTCGACCTTGGTTTTGGTGATTCGCTCGTCGGCATAACCGATTACTGCGTCCACCCGGCGGAAAAAGTCTCGGCGCTGAAAAAGGTCGGCGGGACCAAGAACGCCCGCGTCGAAGACATCCTGGCCTTGCAGCCCGAACTGGTCATTGCCAGCCAGGAGGAGAACACCCCGGCGGTTATCAACGCCCTCGAAGCCGCCGAAATACCCGTCTGGTTGACCTTCCCCAAAACAGTGGATGAAACCCTGGCAGACCTGCGCCACCTGGCCGATATTTTCCAGGGCCGCTATGCCTACATCGCTGTCGATATGCTCGAGCGCGGCGTCGAATTTGCCCGCGCTGTGGCCCCCGACGGGCCGCAACTGCGCGTTTTTTGTCCCATCTGGCGCGGCGAACAGGGTGGACAACCCTGGTACATGACCTGCAACGCCGAGACCTACCTCAGCGACCTGCTAACGGTTTTCGGCGGTGAAAATGTTTTTGCAACCCGCCAACGCCGCTACCCACTTGAGGCCGACCTTAAAAACGAGGCGGGTGAACCCCACGAAGGGCGCGATACCCGCTATCCGCGCGTCAGCCTCGCAGAGATCCGCGCCGCGCAGCCCGAACTGATCCTGCTGCCCAGCGAGCCGTTTGCTTTTGATGAAAGCCACCTGGCCGAACTGCAAAACCTGCTGGCCGGGACACCCGCCATCCAAAACGGGCGCATCCACCTGCTGGATGGCTCGCTGTTGACCTGGCCCGGCACCCGCCTGGGCAAAGCACTCGAGCAGCTGCCAGAATATTTTTCGTAGGACAAATTCAACAAATCTCAGATTCAACCTGTCATCCCTGGCACCGCCCGCCAGGGCAGGTGTGCGAGGAGCGTCCTGAGCGGAGGCGCGGTGTTTGCGCCGAAGTCGAAGGGCAGCGACGAAGCAATCTCCGCTTAATCAACAAAAACTAATCGATAAGACACTCTCGCTAAACGGGAGATTGCTTCGTCAGCCTGTGGCTTCCTCCATTAGACTTAAAGTAGGATTGTTTTGCCAAACAAGGATTGAATAAGTCTACGGCTCCTCAAGAGCAAAACACGGAAACGTGAAGCTCATATTGCGAAAAAGACCCAATCCTTGTTGTGAATGACGCTAAATCAGTATTGAAGCCTTGC
>PHBZ01000004.1 GCA_002840755.1 Chloroflexi bacterium HGW-Chloroflexi-10
TACCCAAATCATAGATTAATCCATACTCATTCATGCTTTGATTTGTTTGCAGATTGTTATAATTCATTTATGTCTTCCTCGGTTTTTTGGCGTTTTCGCAAACCTATTTTACCGAAGAAGACCTTTTTATTTTTTGTCAATCTTTCTTGTGAAAGCCGTGAATCAGGTTTTAATCATCGAATAACTCTAAACGAATTTGTTCAATAGAGGCTTTTTTGTACCACTTTCTAAATGCGTATGTTTCGTGTAATAAAAAGCGAAGATGTTGTTCGGATATTTCTTTGTTATCGGTATCTTTAACCCCGCCAGTCCGGATAAAAATTTGTGTATCAGGATGTTCAATCATGCTAATGATTCCGGATGAAGATAAATATTCCAAGCCTGCACGGATGGTCTGACGACGGTGACCTAAAACTGCAGCTAATGCAGTTTCTTCCAACAGGCCGTGTTTTTGTTCGATTGCAAATTTTAACAATCCAGATAAGGTTTTTATGAATTCGTTAACCGTATTAGCCTGCGGAAATTCATCAGCGAGGATTAATTGGTCCGGGTTCACCGTTTGTAAGGCTTTTCGTAGCTCACTAATATTAGGTGGGATCGTTAACACAACAAAATCTGTAGATGGTTTCAGTGTATGGCGATGAAAATATGGTTGTTTTAAGGTGAATAAACCCTCCTGCCAGATCAATGCTGCAGGGTTTTGTTGAATCCATTCTTTCAATGCAACAGGTCTTTGCCGGAAATCCAGAATTTGAAGCTCTCTTTTTTTCCGGATGTAGAGTTGATCCTTTTCGCTTTCGCGAAAACTGACTAATTCCAATTGTACATTGGGCACACCACGGTATGTGCTGCAATGTGCCCGATAAGCAATATCAACCGATCCTTCCGGCAATTCCTGCCTATCCCCCCGCCACCAAATAAATTCTTTTTGGTTTTCTTTAGAATCTTTGGCGCGCAAACGCAGGTGCTGCCCTTTAGCTCCCATTGTAATAGCGCGCTCAATTGAAAGATTGCGTGTGGCAAATAAAAAAGCCGGGTTGCCTGCCCCAAAAGGACCCAACCGCTCGATTTCTTGAATAAACTCAAGATTGATCGATTCAAAGTCCAAAAATCCATCAATTTGAAATCTTTTTTGTTCAATTTCATTACCTAGTTGTCGGCGAACGCTGTTATAGAGTCCGTTTTTAAATGCCGGAAAATTTTCCGCATGTAATGACATACCCGCTGCCATACTGTGTCCACCAAAGCCCAATAAAAATTGCTGATTTTCACGGATTGCGGTTGTGATATTCAAGCCCTCGATGGAACGCGCTGAACCGTGCATACCGGTATCCGGGTGACCTGTGAGCAAAATAACCGGTTTTTGATAGGTTTCGACCAGGCGATTTGCTACAATACCCAATACACCAGCTTGCCAATCTGCATGGTGCAAAATGATGGCAGGCTTTTCCAGACTCTGATGATCTTTTTCCAATAAAAATTGAGCGGCATCCCCTATTTGTTCGGTTATAAGTTTTCTTTTTTGGTTTAACAATGCTAATTGGCTGGCAAATGTTCGGGCAAATTGAACGTCTTTTGTCGTTAAGAAATCAACAATTGGATTTGCATCAGATAATCTGCCAAGCGAGTTCAGGATAGGGGCTAACAGAAATGCTATTTGTGTTTCGGTGATCTGATTTGGCAAGATCTGATGATCACGGTAGATTTCCTGCAGGCCTAAGCGCTGAGAAGTGCGTAAAATTTCTAATCCATGCTGAACCAGATATCGATTCTCTCCTTGCAGGAGAGCGACATCCGCTATCGTACCCAATGCTACCAGATCAAGAAATTTGCTAATTTCTCCTGGCCGCCCGGCATCTAAAAATAAGCTTTCGATTAATTTATAAGCAGTACCGACTCCTGCCAGATTTCTTAAGACGTGATTATCGGGTAAGCGTTGTGGATTTACCACGCTATATGCCGGAGGTAAAATTTCCGGTAAGGTATGGTGGTCCGTAATGAGTACATCTATTTGTTGGGTGTTGGCAAATTGAATGGCATCTGTCTCACTGACACCTGTATCACAAGTGAGTAATAAACGAATGTTGTTTTTGAGGAATTCTTTAAGAAATGGGGTTTTCATTCCATGTGATTCTGTTTCCCGGACAGGAATATGGTACACAACATCAGCACCTAACTCACGTAACCCTTGCACCAAAATGGTAGTGGCTGTTTGTCCATCTACATCGAAATCCCCCCAAACCCCAATGCGTTCATGTTCCTGAATTGCATGTTGCAAACGGTGAACAGTTTTATCCATATCCGGCAGTTCTAAAGCGGAGTGGGGCTGATATTCCTGGTGAGAAAGGAAAGCAAAAGCTTCATTTGCAGTTGTTATTCCATTCCTGACCAATCCTTGTTGGAGCCAGTGGTTGGCAGTAATCCCTTTAATTTCCGAGGAAACAGGTAAGTCTTCTCTAATATGCCATTGGAGAATATTGTTCATTAGAAAGAAATTTCTCCCACCTGGTCGAAATCTATAGTTTCAATCTTTTCCTGCCAGTTGATTTCATCATTTTCTATCGATTCTCCTGCTTGAACTCCACGGTTACACAAGGAGCGGTACTCACAAAATTTGCAACGGCTTTCCTTCTCTGTCTTTGGAAAATCTGTTTGCTGGCTGATTTCTTTAACTATATGTTCAAAAAAAATGAGATCTTCCTCGTATTTAGACTTTGAATATATAAAAGTTTCATATTCATTTGGGTGATTTGCAAACCAATATGTCATTTCCACTTGTGCCGGCGAGACAGAGGTGTTTGGCAGCAATGAGGAGCCGGCTGTCACCAGGAGTGATGGGTATAACCTGGTTTGGATTTGTTGTTCGATGATGCTTCTATTGGGTTTTTGAGTGTTTGTTTTCCAATCCAATATGAGAAAATGGTCAGGTGGTTGAAAAACGAGTAGATCCAAAATGGCAATAAAGCGAAATCCGGCGATATCCCCAACTAACTGCGTTTCAATCTGTTTTTGTTGGGTTAAAAACGAATTGGAAAAACTGATAAATGATTGCCACCAATTGTTTAATTTTTCACTGTTTATTTGTGTTTCAATCAATACAGGATCAATGGATGATAGATATTGTTGTGCCATGAGATGAAATTGTTGTCCTTCCAGCATCTGCCTTTCCATTTCAATGACAGGTTGACTACGGATAGCTGGCCAGGGTTGTTGCAATATGTATTTCAATTCAAAACGGCGCTGGCATTCCAGATAGTGATGAATTTTTTGCTGACTAAATGTAAATTTCCGGTTAAGTGGCATTGGTTTGCTCCCAAAATGCATGTAACGCCCTAAAAGCTATTGAAGGGGTTACATTTCCCTGTCGGGCATTATGACTATCTCCAGAGTTCCAGGTAATGATTAATTCCTGTTTGGCGCGGGTGATTCCGACAAAAAATAAACGCAGACGTTCTGCTGCGTATTCATTCCGGGCTTCCAAAGTGGCAATCCCGTCTTCCATAAAAAGCTTGCTAAAATCTTTGCGCACCAGTGCTTTTAATTTGGCCAGTGTTTCAGCCTCGAGATTAATTTCCTTGTGATAAAAATATTTTTCATTGATGAATTGATCGCCTTCAACTGCCGAGGGAAAGTCGTAGTTATTCATTGATAAGAGATGAACCCTATCCCATTCAAGGCCTTTGGCTTTATGGTAGGTAGTAACAATCACCTTGCCTTTGTGCTGATCCGGATCGAAACCGGTATCTTCATCCGTAAACCCGAGAATTTTTCGCCGGTTACTTGCAATTTGGTTTAATTCCTCAGCGAATTCAGGGAGCATCCAATCCGGGTATTTTGAGGCGAATTGTTCAAGAACTAATGCCAGCTTATGGGTGAGGGCTAATTCAGTTTGCTTGGTAAAAAGTTCCTGCCCGATGGTAATGATCAATTGGTGGATAGGCAGTTGCGCTGCCCGTAACCAACCAGCTAATAATTGACGTAATGTGATGAGAAGAGGTTCGTGTTTTTCTTTGAAATCGGGTAGATTGCGGTTCAGACGCTGCATCCAATCATAGCCTGGCATAGGGAACAAATATTCTTCCAAATGACTGCAGGAACGCAGTAAACGAATAGTTGCTTCCTTCTCTGTTTTAGATAAATGCCATAGAAGTCGATCCAAATGGTCAAAAATTTTAACCAAATTTGAAGTAGCCGTTGGATTCTCGAGAAATCGCAGAACAGCGGTTAATAATGCAGCTGTATCACGGGTGGATTGGCTGGTTTGTAAAATTTCCATATAAGGAACCTGGTTTTTTTGAAGTTCTTCAACAACTTTTGCACCGCGAAAATTGCGCGGCACCAGGATGGCTACTGTGGAATCGGGGTTTGCCGGCAACCATTTTTTTATTGACCGAACTACGAGATCCAATTCTTTATCAGCGGATATTTTTTGATCATGCAGAAAAACACCATTGGGCTTATTTGACGGGTTGGGTTGCGGATCTCCGGCAGGTGTGGGTTTGATGAAAGGCGGGGTTAATGCGTTTGTCAATGCCTGCACTGGGTGATTATGGTTTGTCCAACGGATTAACTCATTTGCCAAACTAATGATATTGGGTGATGAACGACCGGAATTTGGCAAATCTTTAGAGATCACCTCCGGTCTTTTAAGAAAGGAAATTAAATATTCGGGACTGGCTGTAGTAAATGTTTCGTAGATAGCCTGGTTAGGGTCACCGACCCGAACCCAATTGCCTCTATCACCAGCCAATAACATCAGAATTTGTTCCTGTAATTGGCTGCTATCCTGCGCTTCGTCTTCCAAAATATAAGGCCAACGTTTTCGTAAACGCTGTAAATAATCCGGATCATTCCGAAGAGCCTGGAGAGCCAGGCGAATCAGGTCGTCAAAATCTACGGCAGAGCGATAATTCAAGCCGCGTTGATATTCCTGATAAATCTCACAACCCATTTCAACAAATGGATCTGAAAATTTACATTCCTGCGCTAATTTTAAGATCTGGTTAGGATCGACCTGCATATCTTTTGCCTGCCGGATAAAGTTTCCGGCAAGGGACGAGATCGATTTTTGCCATTCCGTGCGTAAATTCTGGTTTAGCTGATTCTGGTTTTGTTCACGAGTCCATTGTTGCAAAATATGTGAATTCCTTTGAATCCATATATCCACAGCCGATGTGATAATCTGGCTACTCTCGCGATCGTCGATTATTTGAAAGTCATTATCGAGACCTACCAAATCCGGACGTTCTCGAACTATATCATGTGCCAGACCGTGCAAAGTCCGAACACGGTAACCGAGATTTGGAAAAAGGCCATACTCGCTAACAAATCCGGCAATTCTTTTGGAGAAGTTATTTACGGAAGAATTTACCAGCGTCACAATGAGCACTTCCTGGTCGTCCTGGATGCGGTCTTCGGCGATTAATGTAGCGGCCAGGTAGGAAAGTGTTTGTGTTTTACCACTCCCCGGAACAGCCGAAACGCCCATCCACCCATGGCGATATTTGAGTACAGCACGTTGTTTGGCACGTGGTTTAAACATTTTTTTGTATCCCGGTTGGATGGGTGTGACGCAGCATACGTTGAATGGTTTGAATTAATGGGCCACGCTCTTCTTCCCCGCGTTCGTTGTACCCGCAGGTATGCAGGAAAACCTGGCTTCGACAGCGACTTAACAAGCCATTTACTAATTTTCCCATATTTTCCTGATTGGTTTCATACTCCTGCATATCAGTCCATTTGGCTTGTGGGTTCCAATGGCGGCTGAGAACATAAGGTTGGGTTAATGGTTGTAAGAGACGCTGCCACCAACCCATACTGCCGATATCTAACCAGAATTGGTACGAAACAGGTCTGTTTTGCATTAAAAAAGTGTAAGCAGGTGAAAGGTATACAGCATCCATTGGTGGAGTTTCCCAAGATTCCAGATATAACGCCGCTAGAATCCCTGTTTCTACCATTTCAACGTATTCTTTGGCCCATTCAACTTCCTGATTTTTAAAAGACCATAAGGTGGCTCTGCGAAATTTTTGGACAGATTCGATTAATTTGGATGCTGTATTTGCTGAGGAATAATCATTATGGTAACCAAATCCTGGTTGAGAGAGAAGCTCTCCAAACAAGCGCGAAAAAAATACATCCAGCGTTGTTTGGCTGCTTTGATAAATCAATAACCATTCCCGAATGGCTTGATACGCGTCACAACCAACCTGGGTTATTCTTTCCCTCGTGTCTGCCCGTACTTCATTGATGTCATCCAACCAAAATTCTTTGCGGGGATGAAAGAGCATTCGGGTAATCATATCTGCCCGAATGGGATCCATCATGTAGACAGACTGGTGGATTGCTGTACGCACTTCGTATGGAGAAGGCTTTATGCCCCATTGTGGGTTTGCAATTTTTGCCCAGGTGAGGAACACGTGTGTTACAGTTTCTTCACGCAAACTTCGAGAAGGACGATTTGAAACCACCGGAATGTTACGCGCTTCCATACGGCTTGTAAATTGAAAACGGAAGGCATCGCTTACAAATGGCGCCATTACAACGATTTCTCCGGGAGCGCAACCTGTAGCAAGCAAAGTTTCGATTGAGTCGGTTACAGCATCCATCATCAATGGAAAATATTCATTATGCTGATAAGATATTGCTGAGAAATCTTTCCCTTCTAATGGGGGGATGGCTTCTTTATGGATCACTGCATTTAATAATTTTGCGGTATTTTGAATACTTGGTGAGGTTACCCAACTACCTGAAACCTGAATGTGGGTATCGCAACTATGTAACAAAGAGTAACCACTTTCAGGATCGGCACCAAGAAAGGTGCGGTATCCTCCATCAATATCCATCAACAGCAACGATCCGTTGAGGGATGGTGATGCGAGCCAATCTTTGAGAATATCATGCGATACAGGTACGTCTTCCTCAATTTGATCATACAAAATATAATCGTAAGACCTGGTTAAATTTTCACGGCAAATCAAAGATGGCCAGAGAGTTTGATTAAAAATTTCATATTGCAGAGAAAAATCCAATAAATTGTGCTGGTAGCAATAGTCACGAAACGCTATGGCGCATTCCTGCGCTTGATAAAAAGCCTGGCTGTGTGCTGGTTCCTGATTCCATGCATTAACCAATTTTGTAGCAATATCCTGATAAGAAAACCCAACCAAAGCGGCTTTGTTTAAATTATCCAAAATTTGAGATAATATTCGTGGTTTCTCTGCACGAATTGACTCGAAATAACCACTTTCGAAATAAGGCTCACACACTTTTGTCAGATAATATTGGGCAGTTTCCAACGTAAGAAAAGATGGCTGTTGTTGAGGGGCGGCAAAGCGGGTCATGGGGGCAATTATTGGCCAGAATAAACGGATGGCCCTTTGTGCAAGTCCACCAAAGGTTTGTGATATCGGCATTGAGCCATTAATTGATAATTGGGAAAGAAAATCCTGATAGGTTAACCCCAAAGATCGTTGAGGAACCAGAATTAATATTCTTGAACCGGGGATTCCTTTCTCCAGTAAGGTTTGCAGGAATGCTTTGCCAATCGTGGTTTTTCCACTCCCGACCGGACCGGAAAGAAAGATTTTGCTTTCGGCTGCAGTTTGGGCTATTCGAATTTGGTCTTCGGTAAATGTATTCAAATTATTGTCTCAGAACAGATTTTCTTATATTGTAGTCGATAAAAAATAAAATTCCACTTATAAATTCATGATGAAGAAGGTTTGAATTTGTGGATTAGGCTTTAGAATTTGTACTGACAGAAATTTTGGGGGTCATTCTTTTTCCCCCAGCCAAAAAGCGATTGAAAGGTTTTATCCATGGCGGTTGATGTCTTTTACACCACTTGCGTATCAGAGGGATGCGGAGGATTAATAAAATTGCCATAATAGAACTAAGAATTATGGGCAATCCCTGAGGAGTTTTAACCGCCCAGAGATAATGCACCATAATAAGAAAACCAGCCAGATAAACCAAACGATGAAGCTGATTCCATTTCTTTCCCAGATGCTTTATCCACTCGCTAGTGGATGTGATAGTTAGCATGAGTAGTATGGATAAGGCGATGGAGCCAAGGATGATAAATGGTTTCTCGACACCTGTTTTAAATAATTGCTGAAAATTTAAATTTAGATCAAGAATTACAAAGATAAGAAAATGTAAGCCAGCATATAATGCAGCATACAAACCGAGCGGTCTTCGAAGCGGGTTTAGTGCGGATAGACCAATACAACTGTTTAATGGTGTGCAACTTAAAGAAAATGTTAACCAAAATGCCGCTATTCTACCAGTCCGTTGAGAAATTTCTTGAATGGGATTAAAAGTCAGGTTATTGGTGAAACCGTCAATAATTATTACAAGCAGTGGTATCCAGGAAACAATATGAACAAACCATTGAATCCGTGAAAAATTAAATGAGTTGAATGGCTTTTTTTTGTTGCGTATTTCCATCTTAAGCGTGGGTTTGAAAATGGGTTCAGTAAGGAAACCCAGCAATTGTGTGAAAAACAGCTCGGGTTAACATGGTGTCATCTGCTGCCCGATGGCTATTAGGAATGGTAATTCCCATTTCACGACCAGCCTCTTCCAAGCGAAAACGGCGCATAGCGCGCCGGTTTGGGTCCCAAACGCCCCTAAAATCACTGTAAATTTTCATGATGTCAAAGGCATTTAATTTGTCCTTCAGGGGAATGCGGTAATTATTAAATGTTTGTTGAATCATTCTTAAATCAAATTCGGCATTATACATACCGATTGGGTGCCCCACTAAAAATGGGCGGATAGCGGGCCATATCTCTGGCCATGTGAGTGAGTCCTTTACCATTTCATTTGAAATATGGTTGATCCGTGTTGCCGCAGGTGGTATCGGTTTACTGGGCCGAATAAAGGATGAGAAAACTATCTCTCCCAAATGATTAACAATGGCGATTTCAATTATTTCATCGGTTTTATCCAACCCGGTCGTTTCTGTGTCAAGATATACAGGATCTTCAGCAATTTTCTTGCGGGCGTAATCGACTACTTGTTCTTTGGTAATGTTGGCACGAAACATTCATTTGCCTTTCATACTAAGGTAAATTCCAATATGAGATTTCTTCAAGTCCAACCGTAAAATTTTTTGTCTCCAGGCCAACGATAAAAGGGCCAAAATAACCTGGGTTAGAAAATGCATTATCTTCTACTTCCGCTACAACAACACCGTTGAGATAGTATTTATATTTATTGCCGGATTTCAAAATCCCTATTGTATTTTCCTGATCATTACCGGAGTGAATTTCGGTAGAATTATTCCAACCATTGAGATTGGTCAATCCATCGTCTTTCCAGCGCTGAATGGCAAAACGGCCATCACACGTCAACCCGAAATAATACCCACTTCCAGTTTCGTAATTTGGTGCCTGAACCAAAATCCCATATTGATCGCTTCCGGAACAAGATTGAGTTTTGTAAATGGCTTTCATATAATAATTTTGTGGTTTTTGACTGGTCAGCCGCCATCCTCTCCAACCTTCTGCATTGACGCTGGTAATTAATAACGCACCAGAATCCATTGTAAAACGGGTATGGCCGTCATCATACGCATTATTCAAACCAAAACGAGTACCATTATCTAAAGAGTCACTCCAATTTGGGGCACCAGTTGGTAAGCCGGCCAAAGTTGGCAATGGGGTAATTTCGGGCGTATTGGTAAGTGTTGGTGTCGTAGTCTGTTCTACTTGTGGGGTAACTGTGTTTTCTTCAGATGGCAATGTGGCTGTATTAATTAATATGGGAGGGGTCAGTATAGGGATATTTAGGGTACTGGTCAATATCTTTGAAACTTCAGTAGCTACCAGATCAGGGGTGGGCGTATTATTGGAGGGCAAATTACAGGCAGATAATGCCAACAAGATCAGAAATAAGGTAATTGATTGAAAAATGTGTTTATGCATTGACCTCTCCATTTGAAGAAACTTATATTATTATATTCTAATCAATTTTCTACAATCCTGTACTGTATAAGAAAATGGGCATATCAATAAAAAAACAAAAATTTTATTACGTCAAATTTCATAAGCCTTATGGGGTGATGTGTACATTTACAGACCCTGAAGGCAGAGCAACTATAGGGGATTATATTTCAATTCCGAATATCTATGCAGCCGGCCGTTTGGATTTGGACAGTGAGGGTCTGGTATTTTTAACGGATGATGGTTGGATTAATCATCGTATAACCTCTCCTCAATTTCACCTACCGAAAACATATCTTGTTCAGGTGGAAGGCAAAATTACACCTGAGGCGATCAACGCTCTGCGAATTGGTCCAGTGATTAAGGGAGGGTTTCAAACCCAACGCTGCCAGGTACTGCAAGTATCTAATCCGGGATTTGAGGAAAGAATCAAACCGGTAACGCCGCATGGCGAAACCGGTTGGCTGCGGATTGTATTACGTGAGGGTAAAAAGCGCCAGGTACGGCACATGACCGCTGCAGTTGGTTTGCCAACTTTGCGTCTGGTAAGAGTATCAATTGGTCCGCTTGCATTGGGTGATTTGAAGCCGGGTGAATGGGCAGAATTATCGGATCAGGAATTGATGACCCTAAAGAATAATTTAAAGAATGACCCGAACCTACATCGGCGAATGAATACTGTATAATTCTTCTTATTATGAAAACCCATGTAATCCAGTTGGAAGCACATGATGATTATATTTCTCTCCGCGATAAGATCAGGTGGGCAAAATCGCCGCGGGTATTATTGGTTTGGCCAAATAATGGAAAAACCAGATTATTGGATTTGGATTTAAAACTCATCACACGCTTCGCTGAAGATCAGGGAGCTCAATTGGCTTTTGTGTGTGATGATCTTCAGGTCATTGAGAAAAGCAAACAATATGGAATTCCATTGTTTTTAACTATTCCTGAAGCGCAGCGCAGAGCATGGCGCCGCCCGAAGCGATTGAAGCGAGTAACCATTCAGAGCCTCAGGAACAGGCAAACCAAATCTTTTAGGGATGCTACCAAACCTGAAAAAAGTAACGTTCTCAATTTACCTCAATGGATGCGAATTCCGGTGTTTGTGACTGGTATATTTTCTGTTCTGGTTTTAGCAGCATTGTTTATTCCCTCTGCCACTATAAACCTTAATCTTGTGGAACAAACACAATCCATAGAATTGAATGTATGGTCAAATCCTGAAATTCAAGAGGTGAATGTATCCGGCGCTGTTCCAGCTCACGTATTAAAAATTCAAGTTGAACAAATTCTCGAAGGAGAGAGCAGCGGTATGGATCGAATACCCAATCGTGCTGCTGAAGGGTTGGTTACGTTTCGAAATTTAACTGATCAATTAATTGAGATACCAGCCGGTCTGGTTGTTCGTACTGTTACAACCCCAGTGATTCGTTATCGGACCAGCAGAGCTACTCAACTCCCGGCAGGAATAGATTCGATGGTGGATGTCCCTGTTGTTTGCCTAACCAGCGGGATTGATGGTAATACTCCAGCCGGATCAATCCAGGCAGTTGAAGGGGATATTGGCGGCAATCTTGTAGTATTCAATGATGAACCTATGTCTGGTGGGGCAGAATTAAAAACATTTACTCCAACCGAAGCAGACTATCGTTTGGCTGAAGAAAAAATGGAAACCTTATTGCGTGAGACCGCATTGGCAGAATTTTCCAGACAATATCCTGATGCTTTTATGTTACCCGAGGAGACTTTAAGCTTATCGAAAATGATTGATGAAGAAAGAAAACCGGAGATTGGAGTTCCTGCGGACCGATTTTCTTACCGGGTTCAAGCAGAGTTTTCGATATGGATGATTGATAAAACAGAGCTTGAAATGATGACTGGATTAGCCCTATCCAGTGATTTCGGATTGGATCAGACAGCGAAAATAGGCACAATGAAGATTCAGACAATTAAAGCTCCTAAATTGGATGAGAATAAAACAATGCGATGGCGAATCCATGCAGAACAACAGACCATTCCATTGATAGAAAAACAACCAATATTACAAAGCATTACAGGAAAAACCATACAGCAAGCGACATTAATAATGAAAAAAAATCTAAAATTGAATGAAGTTACCAGTATCGAAATTAAGCCTAAATTTTGGACACGATTGCCTTATTTCCCGTTTCGGATGGAGTTGATTTGGAATGATTGATGATTTTCGGATTTTATCTATCGATCCCGGGGATAAACGAATTGGGATAGCTATGAGTGATTTAAGTGCCACAATTGCTTCACCAAACCGAGTATTACCTCATGTTCAACGGTTGGTCGATGCAAAAGCAATTGTAATGATCGCAAAAGAATTCAACGTAAAAAGAATAGTTGTTGGACAGGCCCTGGATATCGAAGGATTGCCGACACCTTCCGGTCGAAAAGCTGCCCGATTAGCGGAAGCAATCCAGAGTCAGACAGACATTCCTGTAGTCCTTTGGGATGAGAGTTATAGTACGAATGCTGCCCGGACGGCACGAAAAGAGATGGGTGTTAAACGTGAAAAGCAAAAAGGTCATTTGGATGATCTGGCTGCAACGGTAATTTTGCAAACTTATTTGGATGAGAATTATCGGGAAATTCACCGAGCAGAGTGATGGTATGGAGCAAGCATGGTAAAAAACAAACCCAGTTCTACACTCACAATTTTGGTTATCTTCTTTTTTCTTTTTTTATGTGGATCCCTAGTGGCCGTTGTTTTTGGGACTGAAATGATATTATCTGAAGTTGAACGAGTTTATGGAACATCAGAGACTTCTCTATCGAGCATACAAAGAATAAATTATGTCATTCAGTTGTATTTGAATGGCAGTGATCTGCTTATTGATAATATACCGAAGTCAGAACCACAATATTTTGAAATTTCTACTGGTGAAAGCGTCGGTCAGATCGCTTTTCGTCTTCAATCGGATGGGTATATCAGCAATGCGGAGTTGTTTAAATCCTATTTAATTTACCGAGGTTATGACAGACATATTCAAGTGGGTGTTTTTCGAATTGACCCTGAAATGAATGGACTGGATATTGCTGAAAAATTATTGGATACTACGCCTGATAAAGTACGCTTTATTATTTTGGCCGGTTGGCGTGCGGAGGAAGTGGCTGCTGCTCTGGAGAACTTAGGATTTTCTTTTGGGAGTGATGATTTTCTAGCGATTATTAAAAATCCTCCCACCAATTGGATGCCGGAGGAGTTTCTCAATGCAAATACCCTGGAAGGGTATTTAATGCCAGGAGAATATTTTGTGGATCGGGAAATCGTGTTAAGAGAATTTATTCAGATGATTCTAGCCCGTTTTACAGAAAGTGTTTCCAATGAAATCCGGACCGCGATCACTAACCAGGATCTGACTTTTGAGGAAGCAATCATTCTGGCATCCATTGTGGAACGTGAAGCTGTTGTAGATGAGGAGATGCCGATGATAGCCTCCGTATTTTTAAACCGGTATACTATCGGTATGAAATTGGATAGTGATCCTACAGTTCAATATGCGGTTGGATACAATTTTTCTCAAGTGACATGGTGGACGAATCCGTTATCTTTTGCAGATCTACAAAATAATTCAGATTTTAATACCTATATCTATGCCGGATTACCACCGACAGCCATATGCAGCCCTGGTTTGAATGCTATTCAAGCCGTCGCCTTTCCGGCAGATACCCCCTATTATTATTTTCGAGCAAAATGTAATGGTTCGGGTCTGCATGAATTTGCTATAAATTATGAAGAACATTTACAAAATGGTTGCCCATGATTTTAAGGAGGATGTATGGAGGTTCTAGGTTTAGATATTGGTGGTTCCGGGATTAAGGGTGCTTTGGTTGATACGGTCAAGGGAGACTTGATCAGTGACCGGCATCGAATAGAAATGCCTGAAAATGCACCACCGCAGTTGGTTGCGGAATTAGTTTACAAAATTATAAAATTTTATGAATATTCCGGGCCTATAGGTTGCGGTTTCCCTGCAATTGTTCAACATGGTGTTGCATATTCCGCAGCAAATGTCAATTCTAATTGGATAGGTACCAATATCAATAATTTATTAACCGATATCAGCGGACAACCGGTTTACACCTTAAACGATGCCGACGCTGCCGGTGTTGCTGAGATGCGTTTCGGCGCGGGGAAAGAATATCAAAAAGGAGTTGTTATCCTGTTGACATTAGGCACTGGAATTGGGTCTGCCATTTTTACTGATGGGGTCTTATTGCCCAATACGGAATTTGGTCATTTACAAATCCGCGGCAAGGATGCGGAACATCGCGCTTCGGATGCTGTGAGGCAAAATAAAGAACTTTCGTGGGAAAAATGGGCAAAAAGGCTCCAAGAATACCTTGCGATAATGGAGGCGCTATTTTCACCCGATTTGTTTATTATTGGCGGTGGCGTAAGCAGGAAAACCGAAAAATATTTACCTTTATTAAATTTAAGAACAAGGGTAGTACCGGCCATGTTACTAAACCAAGCCGGTATTGTTGGCGCCGCTATGTATGCTCAGGAACAAAATAGTTAGGAGATGATTCCGCCTTCGGTAAATCGCCGTAAATCGGTAAAAACGGATTCCACATCAGCTGCAGATAAAGGCTTCTGACTATTTTTATTGATTAGCTTTCCTTCTTGAGCTTTTTGTATTGCCAGAGAGCGGATCGTTAATCCCAGAGCATTTGCTTCTTTCACCAATTCAGCACCAACCTGGTAGCCGATAATTGGGTTTAATGCGGTTACCAGAATGGTGTTTTTCTCCAACCAACCGGTGGCTTTTTCTGTATTGGCTTTAAGACCGATTACGCATCTGGTAGTAAAAGCATCAATACTACCTATCATAACCTGCATCATTTCAAATAAATTATGGGCGATGATTGGCATCATAACATTTAACTCCAATTGTCCGGCCTGGGCGGCTAATGCAATCGTGGTGTCGTTTCCCATAATGTGAAACATTGCCATGTTGAGCATTTCGGCCAGGACCGGATTCACTTTTCCTGGCATGATACTGGATCCTGGCTGTACTGCCGGTAAGCGAAGTTCATCCAGCCCGGTGGCTGGCCCTGAAGATAATAACCGGAAGTCGTTTGCAATGCGTGTAAGCGTGATGGCCAATGTACGCATGGATGCTGAGAAATCCGACATGTCTGCCATGGATTGCATACTTTCAAATAAATTATCAGATGGGTTTAACTCCAAACCGGTTATTTGATGTAACTGTTTGACCATGCGTAGATAGTATTCCGGATGCGCATTAAGCCCTGAACCGGTAGCTGTGCCCCCGATCCCCAAACGGCGGAGGCCCTCCGCTGAGCGGCGGATACGCTCAGCGTCCCGTTGGACGGCACGGGCATACGCACCAAATTCCTGCCCCAAACGGACCGGTACTGCATCCTGCAAATGAGTTCTCCCAGATTTGATGATTGAATCAAATTCCGTTGCTTTTGTTTCCAATGCATCTGCTAAATTTTGGATGGCAAGCATTAATTCATCCAAGCGCCAAAGACTACCCAGACGGATGGCAGTGGGGATTGTATCGTTTGTTGATTGCCCCATGTTAACATGATCATTTGGATTTACAGTGTATTCTCCAATCTGTCCACCAAGAATCTGGGTTGCGCGGTTTGCGATCACCTCATTTACATTCATATTGTGACTGGTACCTGCACCAGCCTGGAAAGGGTCGACGACGAACATTGAATTCCAATCGCCCTGCATGATTTCATTGCCTGCCTGAATAATAGCATTGGCAATTGATGGATCCAAAAGTCCAAGATCCAAATGGACCTGGGCCGCGGCGACCTTAATAGCTGCCATTGACCAGATGAAAGCAAAATAGGGCTTTAAATTAGAAACAGGAAAGTTAATCACTGCTCTTTGGGTTTGGGCACCGTACAAGGCATCTTCCGGAACCTGTATGGTTCCCAGAGAATCTTTTTCCAGTCGAAAACTGCTCATCATTTCCTCCAAATTCGTTCAGTCCAGAAATAAAAGAGGAAGTCGGCTGACTTCCTCTGTGAATTTTTGAACGAAGTGTTTTATCCAGCGGCGCTGTATCCGGGTCCCTCTGTGAAGAAAGCCGCATTCAAGGCTGTTGCTGGTGTCAGATCTACCTCATCCCCTGCAGCCAGGGATTTAGTTCCTTCCAGATGAACTGGTTCACCGTCGTGGTTAGTACCATCATATACTTCGGAAAATCCGGCAGTACCAACTGGCATTGAAATTTTTTCACCGCCTTTAGCAATATAGGCATCCGGAACTTCATCTTCAGGAAAAATAGCCTCGTAGGGACATTCCGGAACACAGGCTCCACAATCAATGCAGGTATCGGGATCGATATAAAACCAGGGATACTTATCTTCCGGTTTGCCGGGAACGATGCATTCTACTGGGCAAACAGTCACACAACCGCCGTCTCGTAAACACAAACTGGTAATTACATGCGTCATGATTTCCTCCGAAAATTAGTTTTGGATGTTAAAATGGCTTTGTTTAGAAGTATTTATTTTAGATGGAGATCCAATTCTTTAATAATTAGATCTATTCAAGCATTCATTTAAATTGAATAGGTAATTTATTGAAAAAATAAGATACTCCGATTACAGTTTTCATTTTAGCCACGGGAAATTTGTTTGTCAAGCGAAGATATGAGCCTTAAAAATAAAAATTCGAAACAGGATTTAATCCCATTTTCAGTGTTGTTGTTTGGAATTATCGCTGTATCCAGTGCATCTATTTTGATTCGGAATGCCCAGGATAATGCTCCATCTTTGGTTATTGCCGCAATCCGATTAAGCGTGGCGACCATCCTGCTTTTGCCATATATCCTTATAAAATACAGAAAACAACCGATACCATTAAAAAGAAAAGAAGTGTTTTTACTGGTTGTGTCAGGCATTTTCCTTGCTCTTCATTTTGCTACATGGATTACTTCCCTGAAATACACATCAATTGCCAGTTCTGTGGTGCTGGTTACTACAACACCATTATGGGTTGCCTTATTTTCGCCAATTTTCCTGAAAGAAAGAATCTCGTGGAGAGGCTGGCTGGGTTTGATTTTAGCGATGGCCGGAAGCGTTGGGGTGATTGCCTTTGAGAATTGTTTGTGGTCTTCAGAATCTACCCTGACATGTGATTATTTTCAAGCAGGCGAATCTTCAAACAGTCTTTTTGGAAATTTTTTAGCGTTAGCAGGTGCATGGATGGCTTGCGGCTACATACTTGTCGGCAGAAAAATACGACCACAATTACAATTATCCGTTTATATATTTAGCGTCTATGGTACGGCTGCATTATTTTTGCTTAGCTGGGCATTGCTCGCAGGATATTCTTTTTATGGCTATACTGGAAAAACATATCTCTGGATGTTTTTGTTGGGAGTTATCCCACAGTTATTGGGGCATACATCTTTTAATTGGGCGCTAGGATATTTGCCGGCAGCTTTCGTTTCGGTTGCTCTTATTGGTGAACCTATTGGCGCGATTTTTCTGGCTTATGTTTTGTTGTCAGAAATACCTACTGGAGGGGAATTGGCTGGCGGTTTGTTGATCCTAATAGGAGTCATCATTGTTTCTTTTTCTAATCTAAGTGATAAAAAATAATCGCACCAGGATTTGTCTGATGCGATTTTGATATTCAATCTGCTTTTTCTTCATATTTTAGTGTACTGCGATTATAAAGGTAGTTTATTTCCTGTATTTTTTGCATGAGTTCGGTATTTATTTTGTCTGTTGTGACGCGCCAGCTCCAATTTCCGCTGGCATGACCAGGAAAATTCATGCGTGCTTCACCGCCAAGGCTAAGAAAATCCTGCAGAGGAGCCAGTACTGTAGAGGCTACCGATGACCACACAACGCGAATGATATCCCAGGAAATATTCTTTCCATCCCGGCCAAGATAGCGCCGGCAAAAATCTCTTTCTTTTTCAGGAGCTGTTTTATACCAACCCAGAGCTGTGTCATTATCGTGGGTTCCTGAATAGGCCACACAATTAACGGGGTAATTATGTGGAAGGAAGGGTTCTTCAGGATCGCCTCCAAAGGCAAACTGACATATTTTCATTCCTGGAAGTTCAAATTTATCTCTCAATTCAAACACGTCGGGTGTGATCTCTCCTAGATCCTCTGCGATGATTGGCAGATCACCTAATTCATCTTTAATTGCCTGGAAGAAAGGAACCCCAGGACCGGGAACCCATCGACCTATTTCGGCAGTTAAATTGCCAGCCGGTACTTCCCAATATCCGGCAAAACCTCGGAAATGATCCAATCGGATAATATCAAAAAATCGCAAGGTAGCTTTTATCCGTTTTAACCACCAGGCATACCCGGTCTTTTTATGGATTTTCCAGTTATATAGTGGATTACCCCATAATTGGCCAGTTTTTGAAAAATAATCCGGAGGTACACCGGCTACTACTGTGGGTTTCAAATCTTTATCAAAGAAAAATAATTCCGGGTTCGCCCAGGCATCCGAAGAATCCTGAGAAACGAAAATAGGAATATCCCCGATAATTGTAACTCCATTTTCGTTGGCATATTTTTTTAGAGTGAGCCATTGTCTGAAAAAAAGAAATTGCCGAAATTTGTGCGAATCGATCTGATCTGCGTGTTTAACCTGAAATTCAGCAAGGCTTTCAGGATATCTTTTGCGCAAGCCATCTGACCATTTTTCCCAAGAGGCACCGCCATAAGATTCTTTTATCGCCATGAAAAGAGCGAAATCATCCAACCATTCTGCTTCTTCGTGTTTGAAGGTCTCGTATTCAATCACCAATTTTGCAGGTTTGAGCTGGATGAAATTATGGTAAGCTCGTTGTAAGATAGTAACTTTCCAGTTAATTACAGATCCAAAATCAACATAAGAATCAGCAAATTTTGGTCTGTCTGCAAGATCAGCACCGTTCAACAAGTCTTCATCCATTAATAAAGAAGGGTTTACCAGATAGGGATTGCCCGCAAAAGCTGAGAAACATTGGTATGGAGAATCTCCATAGCCCGTTGGTCCTAATGGGAGAACCTGCCACAGGGTTGCACCTGTGCTTTTTATGAAATTGACCCAGCGGTAAGCTTCGGGTCCTATATCCCCTATACCATCCGGCCCCGGCAAACTTGTGGGATGAAGTAATATTCCTGCGGAACGGTTATATTTCATAGGGAAGTCTCCTGGTTAAAATAATTTCGCCTGATTTAACGAGTTCACTTTTAAAATCCGATTCAATTACATCAGTTCCGATCATTGCACCCGGTTCTATTCTCATCCCAGGAGGAATAATGGATTCTCTCCCGAACAGTGTGATTTGTAATTCTTCCGTAAGATCACCACAAATTGTATTTTGATGGAAGATAACTCTTTTATCGGCGATGCAGCGGGTAAGCTGAGCATTTTCATGTACGATACAATCAGTAAAGAGTATTGAGCCTTTTACTATGGCGCCGTTTTTTATCCATACACCCGGAGAACAGATGCAATCTTGGACCACGGCGCCTGATTCTATCACGCATCCGTCAGAAATCAAGCAGTTTTCGATGATTGCTCCAGCGTGGATTTGTGCTGGGGGGCGTTCTTCTGTGCGGGTATGGATAATCCAGGATGGATGGTAGAGTTTGAAAGAAGGCGGATTTTTTAATAAATCCATTTGAGCTTTCCAATAGGTTTCAATAGTGCCAACATCCACCCAATAACCTTCAAATGGATAGGCAAAGACATTCAAATTCCCAGCTATTAATTTTGGAATAATATCTTTGCCAAAATCATGATTTGAATCGGTGCGGAAATGATCTTCCCAGAGAGCCTGATTGAGTACTTCCCGGTTGAATAAATAAACGCCCATGTTAGCTGTATTGCAAGGAGGGTTTTCAGGTTTTTCAACAAATTTGGTAATGCGGCGATTTTCGTCAAATTCTAAAATTCCATAGCGTGAGGCTTCATCCATTGGTACCTGGATACAAGCTATGGTTACATCGGCTTTCTTTTCCTGGTGAAATCTGGACATACCACGGTAATCCATGGCATATATATGATCCCCGGACAGAATTAAAATGTGATCGGGATTTCCGCGTTTAATAAAAGTGAAATTTTGTTGAACGGCATCCGCTGTTCCTACAAACCAATCGGAAGCCTTTGCTTTGTAAGGAGTAAGGATTCG
The DNA here is from genome assembly GCA_002840755.1 of Chloroflexi bacterium HGW-Chloroflexi-10. Classification (GTDB taxonomy): domain Bacteria; phylum Chloroflexota; class Anaerolineae; order Anaerolineales; family Anaerolineaceae; genus UBA6170. Next base: position 20,123 of record PHBZ01000004.1, read on the forward strand.
AACACCGCCGGTAAAATCAAGGTTTAAGTCCCATGGACCTCCAGAACCAATATGTTCAATGAGGGATTGGGGGCGGTATTGGGCTAAAATCATTACATCAGAGATTTGCGAATTTACGCAATTTGATAAAGTAAAGTCAATTACACGGTACTTGCCTGCAAAAAGGACAGCAGGTTTTGCCCGCTTGGCTGTTAATACCTGGAGACGAGTTCCTTCGCCACCAGCCAGGATTACCGCTCTTGTTTTCATGCTTCTTCTCCGAGTAGTTTTTGATAAATCATTGAGTATTCCATAGCAGATTTTTCCCAGGAGAAATCACTTTTCATTCCGTTAACTTGCAACAATTGCCAGGATTTGCGATTCAGAAATACTTCAATCGCCCTCCGAATCGTAGTTGCAAAATCTTCAGGGCTTGCTTCTTCAAAGAGGAAACCATTGTTGGATTCATTTTCAGAATCATCAACGATTGTATCCTTCAGGCCACCTGTTGAACGGGCCAAAGGTACACATCCATAGCGCATTGCAATCATTTGAGTAAGTCCACAAGGTTCGTATCTGGATGGGATCAATAAGACATCGCCACCGGCATACATCCGTCTAGAAAGATTCAGATCAAAACGGATTGCTGCACGAACCCGGTTGGGGAGTTCCACTTCCAGACTGCGGCATGCCGCTTCAATGATGGGATCACCTGTGCCCAAAAAGATCACTTGCCAGTCCAGATCCTGTACCAGGCGTAACCCCTGCACGGCAAGGTCAATCCCTTTTTGCTGATCCATGCGGCTGATTAAAATTAATAATGGAATATTTTCGTCTTTATCCAGGCCAAACTCGGTTTGTAATGCGAGTTTATTTTTTTTGCGAATATTTAACTGAGCAGGCCCGTAATTAAAGTGAATGGATGGATCACTATTGGGATCCCATTTGGTTTCATCCAAACCATTGAGTATACCAGCGACAGTTTCTTTTCGGCTGTTTAGAAAGTCCTGTAATCCACAGCCATACTGGGGTGTAAGGATTTCATTTGCATAATTAGGAGATACTGTCAGGAGGTAATCTGCGGCAAACATGCCTAACGGAAGCGGAATGTTGCGAGCCCATTCCGGAAGCCCATGACAAGTACATTCTGGGATTCCAAATTCATAGATGACGGATTCCGATCCTGCACCCATATAAGGCATATTATGCATAGAGAGAACGGACTTTGTTTCTTTGAAAAATGGATCCTGAGGTCGGCGTATTTTTAGATCATATACCGAAATTGCCGTGTGCCAATCATTTGCATGGAGAATATCCACCGGCCAACTGATTGCCCGTGCCATTTCCAGAGCTGCTAAAGAGAAGAAGATAAATTTATTTGCATCGACACGTGGATCGCTGGAATAGACCGATTGGTCAGAAAGAATGGAAGAACCCTCAATTAAATAAACCGGTACCCCTTCTACTGAGGTTTGAAATGCTCGGGCAGCAATTTTTCCTTTTGGATGAGGAACAAAAAATGCAGCGACCAATTGAAGGCTATCCAGGCGTTGTGTGATTGCCGAATGAAAGGGAATTACTAATCTTACATCCAGTGCCCGGCCTTTCATTTTCGCTGGCAAAATTTTTCGAAGCGCTTTTGGCAATGAACCGGCGACATCTCCCAAGCCACCTACTTTGATCAATGGCGCCGCTTCAGATGCTATAAACAACACATTTATTGGTCTTTGTTCACTCACAGACTGCTCCCTCTAAAATCAATATTCAATTTTTCGAACCAGTTCGATATAGTCTTCTGAAATAGGTTCATTGGCATGCTCACCGATGAATTCCAGTAATTTGACTGCTAACTGAGATTTTTCTTCGGCATCTTTACGGCTCCATGTACGGCTCTTTATTTCCAAAAATGTTCCGAGCAAGGGCTGTGTAAACTGGTCGATATTAATAAAAAACTCAGTATCCTCATAGTTAATTAAATACCTTTTGCGGTCTTTGTCAATTTCCAAACTATGCATCGGATTAAAATATTCTTTATAGAACCGCAGGCTCTGTGTAGCGGGAGCTAAAAATCTTGATCGAGAAAGCATTACTTGCTGAGGATAATGTTTTTCCCGTTTTACACCTAATAATGTCAATCTGGATCGAACGTTGCTCACTTCGCCCTTTTCATTTATAAAATGATCTTCTCTATAACGTAAGCGACCTTGAGTGGGATCCTCGAAGAAGAAGTAAGTATCATATTCACGATAATGTCTTTTTCGTAGAATAGGTATGCCGCTTTGCTCCAAAATTTGAATGGGTTTATTGGCATCCTTGATTTGGATTTTCACCTGCACTTCAAAACTTTCTTCTTCGGAAGCGCCACCAATGGCAATCAACTTCGAGAGTACAGAGGATTCGCGGTTTACCAGGAATGCATCAATTTTCTTTGCGAACTCCTGACCTTGTGCCAGGAGCTCTTTTTCATTGAGGGTGAGCAAATCGTGATTACGCATCAACCAATTTCCATTAACCATAACATCGGAAACATCAGTTGCTTTCGTGGAATAGACAACCTGGGAATAAGGAATTTCCGGATTATGGCGGAACCAAGGTGAATTATGGGTGGTGTTGATATCAATTAAAATAAGATCAGCGCGTTTTCCTGGTTCCAGAGAACCGGTCAGGTGAGAAATATGCAATGCCCGCGCTCCGATGCGCGTAGCCATTGAAAGTGTTATTTTTGCAGGTAATGTGGTTGGGTCCCCACTGGTTCCTTTGGCTAAAAATGTTGTTAATCGAATTTCTTCAAACATATCCAAATCATTATTAGAGGCAGGACCATCAGTACCTATCCCAACATTTACGCCTAATTCCATCATCTGTTTTACAGGTGCGACTCCAGAAGCCAGTTTGAGATTTGACGATGGGTTATGGGCTACACCTACATTTGCACTTTTTATACTTCGGATTTCACCCGGGTCGATATGTACACAATGTGCAGCAATAACTTTGGCTTCAAATAGATTTTGTTTTTTTACATAGGGGATGACCGGCATCCCGTATTCGTTACGAATATTCTCGACTTCCCCAGCCGTTTCAGCGAGATGGATGTGTAATGGGATATCAAATTCAACGGCCAAATCTTTGGATTTTTTTAAGATATCTGCTGTACAAGTGTAAGGGGCATGGGGTGCGATCGCTGGTACGATTAAGGGGTGATTTTTCCAACGTTCAATAAATTTGCGACAATATGCCAGTGATTCTTCATAGGATTGGGCGTCAGGAGTCGGAAATTTTAAGATACTTTCACCACAGACTGCACGCATTCCCACCTCTGCGGTTGCTTCGGCTACATCATCTTCAAAATAATACATATCTGCAAAACAGGTAATTCCAGAGCGAATCATTTCCGCGCAAGCTATTTTTGTACCGAGACGAACAAATTCCGGAGTGACAAATTCACGTTCGACGGGCATCATGTACCCCAGTAACCAAACATCCAGACGCAAGTCATCAGCCAAGCCGCGCAGCAAAGTCATGGGTACATGAGTGTGCGCATTAATTAAGCCAGGAATGAGAACTTTTCCTTCACAATCCAATATGTTATCACTGGAATAGGATGACAAAATATCAGTTTCATCTCCAACTGCTTCAATTTTATCGTTCTGAATGGCAATTGCCCCTGGATCAAATAAGTGAAATTCTTCATCCATGGTTAAGATGATGGCATTCCGCAAAATGGTATCCACTTGCTTCATTTTTTCTCCTTCGCTAGGTTATTGTTTAAAGATGATTAACAAAATTGACGCCGGATTAAATCCAACGCTGTGTTTTCCGCCCATGAGATCGAGAGATTCTCATGTCCGCCAAAAGAACGTTGTTTGATAATTAACTGATCATTGTTCATCATATGCAGATTCAATGAACAATTTCCCTGCCCATTATTTGCCAGGGCGATTCCTAAAACAATATTTGGGTTTACCATTTTGTACAGGTTTTTTACTAAATTTTCAAGTTCTTTCGTATCAGGTAAATGATCCAGGATGATTGTTCGATCATCCAACACATCTACTGCACTCAAGCGGGTTTTTAGAGTTTCGCCAATCGCATAACTAATCACTGCGATACGTTGATTGTTTGTCTTGGCGAGATTAGCGACAACTTGTTCGATAGAGGTTTCATTATATCCAAATATATTATTCCCCAGCCGATGTTCAATTTCCTGAACTATTTCAGCAATCATCTTATCGGCCTGCTCTACAGAAATTGCTTTGGCAGTTACACGAATATCAATTTCTCCTGGATGTGCAACCAGACCAACCGTTGGATTGGAAAGTAGTTCCAAATCGCCGATAATTTCATCGATTTGAGATTCGCCTGCACCACTAAGATGGATTAAAAAGGTTTTGATTATGCCTTCCAATTTAAACCGTTCTTTGAGCAATGGCATAACAGCGTTTTCTAAAAGGTACTCCATTTCCCTTGGGACACCTGGTAAGGAGATGAGGACTCCTTTTGGTGTCTCTATCATGAATGATGGCGCCGTACCTACAGGATTTTCAATTGGAGTGGCACCCTGGGGTATATAAGCTTGCCGACGATTGTTTTCTGTCGGTACCCTTCCATATCGCAAAAAACGAGTTTGAATATGGTCCCATAAATCCGGTCGAAATTCCGTTTCTACTCCCATTGCTTGAGCGATTGCCGTACGAGTAGGATCATCTATGGTTGGTCCCAATCCACCCGTTGTGATAATAATATTACACCGCTGTACTGCTTCTTTAACAATCATTGCAATGCGGTTTTGGTTATCGCCTACAATAGTTGTTCGATATAAATCGATTCCTGCATTACGTAAAACACGAGCAATATGGCGGGTGTTTGTATCCTGAATTTCCCCAAGTAATAATTCGGTTCCGATGGTAATAATTTCTGCTACGGGCATATTTCCTCCGATGTTATGGTAAGTAACTTTTTATTATATAGTATTCCGGCATGATTTTGTACAACTCGTATTTTAGTTTATCGGTCTGGATCATTGATGGTAAATCATCTTTAAATAGCCCGGCATGAAATAGAGTCCATCCGTCGTTTCTTTGATAAATATAATCCGGAAATCTTACCAGTATGTTTTGGATCGTGGTTTTAACCAGAAAAGGAGTTAGAAATTGGAAGGACTGCATCGATTCCTTAAAGACATACTGACTTCCATCCTGGGAAGAGAACCAGGCATCCGGACCATACCAGAATAAATTCTCTTTGAAAATATCGATATTAGATGGATTGCTAAGTGTTAGATCAACTAAAATTAATTTTTGATTGTCTAAAAAAATGGCGGGTAGCTCATCGGTAGAAAATCGCTCAATCTGGTCAGAAATTAAAACAATGACAGGATATTGCAGAAATTCAGCTGTGGTTTGAGGGTCGTGTTGGACTGTTTCCCAAATATGACAGTTTACGTTTGGGTCCTCACACAAAACAGAAAGTGGGAGAGTAGAAATCAATTGATATTCGGCTGCAATTCCGATTGGTGTTCGAAGATCAGTATTTTGCAGAAACTTTACGAAATGTACGAGAAGATCCTTCTGGTCCGGAAAGATAAAAAAAATATTATCATCCGATCCTGTTCTGGCCGTATTACTTAATATGGGGTATGGGTAATTTACATCCTCAGACAAAGCAACCGGAGGAATATCAACCAAAAATGGGATGTCTTGACGTTCGCCAAAGGATGATAAGAGACTTGTATTTATTGTTTCCAAATCATGTGTATCGTGAATGCTTAGGTGGACGAAATCTTTTAAATTACTTTCTGAATAGAGGGTTAAGACCGTTTTCATTTCAATGTATATCGGGTTATGACTACCTGTTAACGGTATAAGCACAGGTATTTCAAATTTCTGCCGAGAAGATAAAAATATACAATCCTCTCCATCAGGACATAATGGAAATGGCGTGCAACCCACCAGGAAAAATAAAATAAACAGGAATATAGAAGTTCTAAGCAGTAGATAAATAATATTCTGCATTACTATTAGTTTAACATGATTCCTTCTAAGGAAAATCTTGTTTTTTGTTCGTCTTTTAAGAGGTTTTTGATTAACATAGAGTAATAGAATCTGGTCTTTCGATTTAAGGTAGTGATACAATCGCTTATGGAGGTTGAATGGCATATATGCAGAGAAGTGAACTGGCTGCATGGGGAGAATTGACAGCGAAAGAATTTCTTGAAAAACGAGGAGTGTTATTGTTGGCAAACAATTATCGCAACCGCTACGGCGAAATAGATTTAATTGGTATAGATGCAGATAGTTATATATTTTTCGAAGTCAAAACAAGACAGTCTATTAATTTTGGTTTTCCGGAAGAATCGGTTTCAGAAGAAAAACTTTTACGGATTGAAACAGTTGGTTGGTCTTTTCTTGAAGAAAAAAAGGCTGAAAATGAGGATTGGAGAATTGATATTATTGCAATCATTCGTGATCCAAAAACTGCTTGCTATGAAATTCAGTGGATAAAAAATGTATCTACAGAGAATTAAGAATCCTTTGGTAGTTATTGTTGGCCCGACAGCCGTCGGCAAGACTGAATTTTCTATTCAAATAGCCAAAGCCCTCTCTGCTGAAATCATCTCGGCAGATTCGCGCTATTTTTACAGAGAAATGAATATTGGAACTGCAAAACCACTTCCTGAAGAATTGCAAGGGGTTCCCCACCACCTAATAGATGTTGCTCGACCGGACGAGCCGTGGAACTTAGCATTATTTCAACAACAGGCTACCAAGATTATTACAGATATCCATCAGAAAAAAAAATTACCAATCATCGTTGGCGGTACCGGACAATATATACAGGCTGTATTGGGCGCCTGGTCTATGCCTACTCAGGCAGTAGATAACAAATTGCGGGCGATTCTGGAAAAAATGGTGATAAAAGACAGGGGTGTTGAATTATACGCTTTCTTAAGGAAAGTTGATCCGGTAGCAGCAAATTTGATTGATTGGCGGAATGTGAGACGGACGATTCGAGCAGTAGAAGTAATTTTAAAAACCGGTGTTCGGTTTTCTGAACAAAGAAAAATATCTACTTCACCTTACAGTAGAAAAATGATTGGCTTATATAGAGATAGGACTGAACTTTATCGCCGAATCGATTTGCGGATAGAGCAAATGCTTTCCCAGGGTTTGGTTGAGGAAGTTCAACATTTACTCGTAAGTGGATATACAGCGGACCTTCCTGCTTTATCTGCAATTGGGTACCGAGAGATTTGCAGTTATCTTCAGGGAAAAATATCGCTTGAAGAAGCTATCGTTTTAATGAAACGACAGACACGTACATTTGTGCGGCGTCAGGCAAACTGGTTTAAGCTTAATGACCCCAATATTCGTTGGTACCCAGCAGACCAGGTGGATTTAAAAGATATCATTGATTATATAAATAGTGAACAGGACTGGGTACCTCCGGACATATAAAAAACAGCCCGGAATATACTCCCAGGCTGTTTTTTTGTTGCTAAATTATATGGTTTGGATGGTAGGAATACCGCTTACTTTTTCAGTAGGATGTGGGAATATTGTTTCAAACTCATCCTTGGAAAGTGTTTCAATTTCCAACAAACGATTTGCTACAGCATCCAGTTGAACGCGGTATTGTAATAGAAGTTTCTTGGCTTCCTGATAGGCTTGATTAACGATTTCACGAACTTCCTGATCAATTTTTTCAGCAACGTTTTCTGAGTAATCACGTTGTTCAGAAATTTCTCTACCCAGGAAAATGAGCTCTTCTTTTTGGCCATAGACCATAGGACCCATCTTATCACTCATGCCAAGACGCATGACCATCGTTCGTGCCATTTTACTGACACGTTCGATATCATTGGATGCTCCCGAGGTGATATCGTCAAACACAATTTCTTCTGCAGCACGCCCGCCAAGTAAACCAATCATTTCTGTGAACATCTTTTTCTTGGCCATCAAAGTACGGTCTTCTGCAGGTAGTGCGAGTGTATATCCGCCCATCATACCACGAGCAATAATAGACACTTTCTGTACGGGGTCTGCATTGGGTAGAACGTGCATGACAACCGCGTGACCTGCTTCATGGTAGGCAACGATTTTCTTTTCTTCTTTACTGATTAATCGGCTCTTGCGTTCCGGACCAGCAATAACCCGTTCAATCGATTCTTCAAACTCACTTTGTGTAATGCTCTTTTTGTTGCGGCGGGCTGCCAGAATTGCAGCTTCATTTACCAGGTTTTCCAAATCTGCGCCAACAAAACCAGGAGTGGATTTTGCAAGAACTGAAAGGTCAATTTCTGCAGCTAAAGGTTTTCCTTTAACATGGACTTTTAAAATAGCTTCCCGTCCCCGAACATCAGGGCGATCTAATACTACTCGGCGATCAAAACGACCAGGGCGTAATAAAGCCGGGTCAAGAATATCCGGGCGATTAGTGGCTGCCATGATAATAATATTGGTATCAGTGTCAAAACCATCCATTTCAACGAGCATTTGGTTTAAAGTTTGTTCACGTTCATCGTGACTTCCGCCCAAACCAGCACCACGCTGACGACCGACTGCATCAATTTCATCTACAAAGACAATACAAGGTGAATGGCGTTTTGCCTGATCGAATAAATCACGGACCCGGCTGGCACCTACACCAACAAACATCTCTACAAACTCAGAACCTGAAATAGAGAAGAATGGTACACCTGCTTCTCCAGAAACAGCTTTTGCAAGGAGAGTTTTACCGGTACCTGGAGGGCCTACGAGAAGAACACCTTTGGGAATTCGGGCACCCAGGGCTATAAATTTTTGGGGTTCTCTCAGGAATTCCACCACTTCTTTAAGCTCTTCTTTGGCTTCTTCCACACCAGCTACATCCTGAAAGGTTACGGTGGGATGATCCCCGGTGAACATTCGAGCACGTGATTTTCCAAAAGACATAGCGGCATTATTGCTGCCTTGCGCCTGTCGGAAAATAAAGAAAAATGCACCACCAAGGATCAAGAATGGAAGAATGTAACCTAATGCCGTTAGCACTCCCAACCAAGGACTGGGTGGTTTTATGACGATCTGGATTTTTTCCGGATTCAAGTCTTCCTGTGTTACACCATAATACGATAGTTGTTCAATGAGCGAAGAAGAACTTTCTTTGTTAGATACTGCTTCACGTGCATTTTCAACATACTTTACCTGTAAACGATTTTCATCTTCGACAAGTTCTGAAATTTTTCCTGCTTTAATATCTGCTGCAACCTGGTTCAGGGTCAAGTCTTCAGTGCTTCCGCGCTGATTAAGACTTACAACCGCCATAACAATGATTGCAATAAATAACAGCAAATAAACGATATAAGATTGATTTCTCGAATTCACATATGCCTCCCGAGAAGGAAAGTCCAATTACTTTTAGTCTAGTTTTGGGGAATTATACCAATCTATGAGGGGCTGGACTAGCCTTTGGACAATGATTTTGACATATCTTATGAATTTCTAATAAATAACATAAAAAAATGTCTAATTTCGTCTACGAATCCTAATTAATTTATCAGTTCAAAACTTACTGGAAATGAATATTTTTAATGATTGACTGATTTTGTTCTCATCCTTATACTGGTCATAAGCCAAACCGCAGGAGGTAAAATGACAGAGTTTGTTAACCAAGAAGAGGCTGAATCCAAATTTGAGACAGTGTTGCCAGAGGAGCAAGACCATCCAATGCGAGCTTCGGCACCCATTATTATAGATGAAACCCTGGTAGGTTTACCTGAATTGGAATTACCATTACCAACTGTTAATTTACCAAGTGAGGAAAACCTTGTTGATCTTTTCATTACAACACAAGTATTAGAGCAGATTTGGCAACGCATCACGAATACACAACGAATGGTCATAGAACAAATTAACCATGGCTTAAATGCGCAAGCAATGCTGGAAAACCTGGAAGAAGCCAGAAGGTTAATTATGACATCAAAGGAAAATTATGAAGAAGCAGATCACTTGATTTCAAATGTGGAATATCGTGTCAATTTTATGGTGCGAATGAAGGCTGCTTCGAAAAAAATCGGGATTCCATTATTTGTTTACGAACTTCTTTGCATAGTTTCGGTAATTACTTTATTTTTATGGTTGAATCAGGGAACAACTTCTGCTTATCTATCTTCTATTTCATTACCGGCTATTGATATCATAAAATTGGTAAATAGTATGGTATGGGGAGGATTGGGGGGTGTTGTAGGTGCAATATATGCTTTATGGAAACATATTGCTAAAGATCAGGATTTTGATCCTCAATTTGCCCTCTGGTATATCACCAATCCACTATTAGGTATATTTTTAGGTGGTTTTATCTATCTGTTAATTCAGGCTGGTTTTCTTTCACTAACCGCGGGTGCTTTCCAAGGCGAAACAATTCAATCCGCTGCTGTAATTTATGTCTTCGCGTGGATCAGTGGTTTTAAGCAAAATGTGGTCTACGATATTGTCAGGCGTCTTTTGGATGTTTTTCGGGTAGAAAGTAATTCTTCTACAACAAGTGAAGAAAACACCCAGGACCCATCCAACAATAATCAAACCGATCGGCAACAGCTATAGTTTTAATAGATTTTTTGTGTTGTAGATTTGCTGAATATGAAGGCGATCATGTTGGACAATAAACCGGACTAATTCAAGAATGGAAGTTGGACCAAAGATGGCATGATTTGCCTTTTTTTGCCATTTTTCAGGGGTAAGTTGTTTTAATATTTCAATGAAATTTTTTCGATTTTCGATAAACTTATCGATTTCATTAAATACATTTCGTTGAATGTAGTTTCTGGTTTCAGTCCATTCATCCGTCATTGCTGCTGGTAAGAAAATATAATTTTCCTTCAAGATTGCCTTGATACGGAGAATATTCACTTCCTGGTCCACATCCGCCATATGAGCAATTATTTCAACCAAACTCCATTCTTCTGGTGAAGGTCTAGTACTCCATAGTGCGTTTTCTTCAAGGTTTCTTTTCAAAGTATCCAGCCACGCAGCTGTAGATATCAGAATTGCCATATAAGCATCCGGATGAGCGTTACATTCAAAAGAATAATCTTTTTTGGAAATTTCTTTAATCCATAGGCCTACCTGGGAAAAATTACCATTCGCGCTGAAAGGATGCCGTATCGTTTTTTGTTGGTTATTATCATTTCCCAAAAAAAATGTTGGAACTCCTAATAATTCTGCCGGGAGAATATCTTGTTCCCAATCATTGCCAACAACAGCCAGCAATCCATCTGGCCAACCCATGTTTGCCAAAGTTTCAGCTAAATATGCTGGATTTGGTTTACAAAAGTGGGAAGTTTCGTAGCTGGTTATTAGTGACATATTCTCCGGGATCAGGTTAGCCCAATGTAAACGGTGGAGAATCGCCTTTTTCGGGAAAAGAGGATTTGTGGCAATAACCAGGTTTACATTTTCACTGACTAATTGCTCGATTGTTTGTTTAGCATCAGGAATGGGAGCAGTGAGGTATTGCAATTGAGGAAAAATATTGTTATAGAAATCAGATATAGCTTCAGATAAAAGAGTTTTATCCTGTTGAAGTTCTATATAAAAAAACGAATCAAAGCACTCTTCTAATGTTAAGGAAGGATTTTCATTTCTGATCATTTTTTCAGTACCCTGTAAAATTAAACTAGGGAGTTTATCTACAGGACAAAATTTAACCAGAAATTTTGCCAGCAAGTTTAAGTATGCCGGCAAAAATTTTTCCATATCGTTTTTTAATAATGTATCATCAAGGTCAAAAAGTATGGTTCTATTCATCTTTTTTTAAAAAAACATCGGGGAAAGGATGACACGAGCCACAACCGACGTGTGGTTCTCGTACAATGGTTTTGGTTTGTGTGCAAAATGCAGAAACCTGCATATTCTTGTTCAAGTTTAGAAAGCCCTGCTTAATTTTACCTTCCAAAATCATGTTTGGACATGCATTGGCCTGTAAGATAGATGGAACCGGGCAATTTTTACAAAGTTTAGGAGTCCATTTAGACAAACTAACTTCTGAGCCCAGCAAACGACATTCTTCGTGGTTTTTTCCACGATAGTAGTCTCCATAAAAATACTGACATTCTTGCCCGTAGGGTGTTCTCATAATTTACGAAACACGGGTAACATATTCTCCAGTGCGGGTATCCACACGTATTTTATCCCCGGTTTCAACAAAGTAAGGAGTATAAACTGAAGCTCCGGTTGAAATGGTAACTTTCTTGGTTTGACCGGTGGCAGTATCACCTTTAATTGCCATTTCAGACCATGTTACCTCTACATCCACCGTGTTAGGTAATTCTATATCAATGGCCTGACTATTATAGAACGTAATTTTTACTTCCATATTTTCAACGAGATAGTTAATTGAATCACTAAGAATTTTTGCCTGTAAAGGGTATTGTTCAAAGGTTTCATTATCCATGAAGTAATAAAATTGACCGTCGTTATACAGATACTGGGCATTATGGTACTCAAGCCGAACATCCTGAACTCTTTCACCAGAATTGAAAGTTTTTTCAATATTGGAACCGGTAATCATATTCCTTGCTTTAATTCTAATGGTAGCATTACCACGGCCACCTTTGTGATGGTTATATTCAAGTACTTTGTAAAGGTTGCCATCAATTTCAAAGGTAACACTTTTGCGCAGTTCATTTACATCGATCATATTTACACCTTCTATAGAAATTTACAATGGGTTGATTATAGCGCAGGGTAATAGGAGTGACAAGGCCATTAAACCAAAAGGAGCTGCCGAAGCAGCTCCACGAGCTATATATAAAGATTTATCCGAGCTTAGGATCAATAATACCGTAGCCACCATCACGCCGGCGATACAGCACATTTATACTTTCAGTATTCATATTATAGAATACAAAAAAGTTTTCATGGCCCAACATTTTCATTTGCTCTATAGCCTCTAATTCATCCATAGGCACCAAGGTAAATTCTTTTCTTCGGGCGATTTCGGGTACTTCTTCGACTTCTTCAGGTTCCGGTAATTCGGCTGCCATTTCGGAAAGTGGGGTGCCATCTCCGCGACCTTGTTCGCGTTTTCCTTTAAGCCTGGAAATTTGACGTTGCATTTTTTCCACAGCTTCGTCAATAGCTGCGAAAATATCATCTGCACGTTCCTCTGTACGCAGAATGTATCCACGACCACGAATAGTAATTTGGGCAACCTGGCGATCAGCTGCATTTCGGGCAGCTTTGGCATAGGAAAGATCTACGCGGGTCTCTTCTATGTCGTTCAGATAACGATAAAGTTTGGTGATTTTTTTATTTGCGTATTCTTCTATCCTTTCCGTTACCTTTAGATTTTTTGCGAAGATTTCAACTTTGTTTGCCATTTTATCCTCCTAAGCTAATAGTTGGTTTCAGACGCCGTATTGATTAACTGATCACTATAACCGTTACTTGTTTGAATGGCTTGCGCTAGAGTTAAACCCATAATACCTCTTGCTCCCGCGATTTTCAAAGCATGTGCAGAGGCTTCCATTGTTGCACCGGTGGTTAATACATCGTCAATCAAAAGGATAGTTTTACCTGCTACAATGGTGGGATTGGCGGTAAATGCGCCAGTTACGTTACTTGAGCGTTCTTGCCGATTGAGCCCAACTTGTGATCTAGTATCTCTTATACGAGTGAGCGCCTGATTGTAAATTGGACGTCTAATTGCCAGTGCAAAAGGTCTGGCAAGTAAACTCACCTGATTATAACCGCGGCTTTTATGCCGTTTTTCCGAAAGGGGAATGGGTATCACCATATCAACATCAATCTTGTTTGTATTGTACAATTCCAACAAATAAAATGCCAGTATTTCTGCCATACCAATATTGCGCTGATATTTTAACTGCTGAACAGCTATGGAAATAGGTGGGGCATAATATGCAAAAGCCCGGAGAAAATCCAGGCTTTTAATTCCATCACAATGATGTTTGTCTTTTATTGGTCTTTTGCAATAAGGACAGGTATATGTGTTTATTTTTCGGATTCCAGATGCACAATCTGTACACCAGCGGTCTCCCAAAGTACCACATCCAGCGCAGTGTGGCGGAAAAATAGTATCTAAAACTCTCCAAAAATTGTGATAAAAGATCAACTTTTTGGGTGGTTTTTGGATGCCCCAAAGTGGCATTCTTTGCCTCCAGATACTATCTAAACATGGCTCCGAGAGCAGATTGGAATAGTCGTAAAGCTGCCGGGGTAAGTAATACAATCATCAGGGAAGGAAAGATCAGCCCAGCCATAGGAATAAGCATTTTAATTGGTGCTTTATGAGCTTCTTCTTCTGCCATTTGGCGGCGGCGAACCCGCATTTGATCTGCTTGAATGCGCAATACTTTTGAGAGACTTACACCCAATTGCTCACTCTGAATTACAGCAGCAACAAAACTGGTCATTTCTGCAAGGCCTAGCCTGTCTGACATATCCCTAAGCGCTTCTCTTCTTACCTTGCCTAGTTGAATTTCCTGAATGACGCGTGCAAAAGCCATTGAGAGTTGGCTTTCCCATTTTTCACTGACCTTTGCTAAAGCCGCATCAAAACCTAAACCTGCTTCCACGCAGATGGTTAGCAGGTCCAACGCATCCGGCATAGCTTTTCGGATTTCTTTTTGCCGACGAGAAATAGTTGAAGAAATCATCATCTGTGGAAAATAAAAACCTATCAAGCCAAATAATAAGGCTATTAACAGCTTTCTTCCAAATGGCCAGGATAATGACCCAATGGTGAACACAAACATGACGATCCCACCAAAAAAAAGCATCGCTACAAATTGTATGGCTAGAATTAATGTAGGATCCCATTTTGCAGCCATTCCGGCCATCTCGATCTTTTTTTCCAAGGAGTGCCTGGCATTTTGTGGTGTAAAACGGATGGCGATTTCACCCATTTTTCGTGCGATAGGGAATAAAATACGTTCTTGGAATGGCTGGGAAAGTTCAAGTTTTCTTAATTCGACTGGTTCGTTTGACTGACTTAACTCTTCCAAACGAGATTGCAATACGCGGTCATCAGTACCACCGGGATTACGCAACCCAATTACAGTAAGAACGACAGCACCGATGATAACAAATGCAATCAAAATAATTAGGATAACCATACTATCTCTTCTTTCTTCCTATACTTCGATATCGCTAATTTTATTCATGACAATATATCCAAAGAAGATTAACAAGGCGGATACTGCCAGAGCAATATAACCGCAAGGAAAGCTTTCCGGTTTAAAGAAAACCATCATATACTCACGGTTTAGCAGATACAAAATACCCATTACAAAAAGAGGCAACATAGATAAAAATTTTCCTGAATACATAACCTGCGTAGTGAGAACCCGGATTTCACCTTTAATCCTGATTCGTTCGCGAATTGTGTAAGAAATAATATCCATGATTTCTGCCAGGTTACCACCAACTTCTCTTTGGACATTAATTGCAGTGATTGTCAGATCAAGATCATCACTGGGTATCCGTCCCAAAAGATTTTCCAATGCCTTTTCCATGGTAACACCTAATTGCATTTCTTGAACAACGCGGCGAAATTCATCGCAAATAGGTGGGGGCAGTTCTTTAGAAACAGCTTCCATTGCCTGCATTGTAGAAAAACCGGCTCGAAGACCATTGACCATCAAGTTGAGCATATCCGGCAATTGTTGTTCGAATTTGACCAATCTTTTTGATTGTTGGCGCTTCACATACATACCTGGTAAAAACGAACCGACAAGTAAACCAATTAAACCAACAATTATGGATTTACCACCGATGAACCAGAGTAAAAATGCAACAAATATGGATGTGATAACTACCAGAGCGATGTATTCTCCGGGTTTAAACTTGAGATCAGCACGTGAAAGGTTTCTGGAAATTTTCTCGCCCATTGAAGAATGGGCAACACGTCTATTTAACCAATCAGTCAGTGGTCTTGCTCGTTCTTTTTCACTGAGAATTTCATCCTCTTCAATATAACGGCCGAGTCTTTCCAATTCCATTGTGTTGCGATCTGAAGATACGGAAATTGCGATCCCAATAAATAACATTATTAAGGCGACAGAGCCACCAATAGCCAAAATTGTAATTGGGTTTATTTGTCCTAAAAGTTGGTTTATGTCCATATTTGTGCCTGCTTTCTTTCTTAATTAGCGGCGGCGTTCTCCCATACCAAAGATCGTGGGTGGTAGATGGATTCCAGATTGTTCAATTTTTTCCATAAAGCGAGGACGTAATCCGGTTGGGCGTAACCTTCCAATGACACGGCCGTTTTCATAGCCGGCTTGTTCAAAAACGAATAAGTCTGTCATTGTGATAATTTCGCCTTCCATACCGGATACATCGGTAATGTGTGTTACTTTTCGGGATCCATCACGAATACGTGATTGGTGAACCACCAGATCAATTGCGGAAGAAATTTGTTCGCGAATAGCCCGGATAGGTAAATCCATCCCGGCCATTAATGTCATTGTTTCCATACGGGAAAGTGTATCGCGTGGGCTGTTACTATGTGCGGTCGTCATTGAACCATCGTGACCAGTATTCATAGCCTGGAGCATATCAAGGGCTGCTTCATCACGAATTTCACCAACAATAATACGATCTGGGCGCATACGTAAAGTATTGATGACCAATTGACGGATTGTAATTTCACCTTTCCCTTCAATGTTTTCTGGGCGTGATTCTAAGGTGACAACATGTTCCTGCCGAAGTTGCAACTCTGCAGCGTTTTCTACTGTGATAATCCGTTCATCTGCGGGGATGAAGCTGGATAAAATATTAAGCAATGTGGTTTTACCAGAACCTGTACCGCCAGAAATCACAATATTTAGCCTGGATCTTACACATGCATCCAGAAATTGAATGGCTTCCGGAGTGATGGAACCAAATTCGATCAGTTTTTCAACAGAAATTGGTTTTTTGGCGAATTTACGGATGGTCAGTACCGGACCAACCAAAGAGATGGGTGGGATGACTGCGTTGACACGGGAGCCATCAGGAAGGCGCGCGTCAACATATGGACTGGATTCATCAATACGCCGACCCAAAGGAGAAACTATGCGTTCTATGATCCGCATCACATGCTCGTCATTTTCAAAAGCCATTGTTTCACGGACGATCTTACCACTTCTTTCCACGTAAATATTCCGTGATCCATTGACCATGATTTCTGTAATGGATTCATCTTCCAATAATCGCTGTAAAGGACCAAACCCCAATATTTCTGCCGAAATTTGTTCAAACATACGGGAACGTTCGGGTCTAGATAGAATGATGTTTTCTTCGTTCAGAATTTGTTCAAACAATTCCTGAATTGTGCGCTTTACATCTGCTGTTTGGGTTACATCCATAGTTGGATCCAGCGTACTCAACAATTTTGTTTGAACACGGTTTTTCAGATCCTGATAAGTATCTTGAGTGCTGGTTGGGGATGGGGCAGAAATACGACGGGATTGGATTGCTGGGTTTCTAAGGGAGTCAGATCCGCCGGGGCGGGATGGTTGATTATTGTTGTTGTTATTTTGGCTTTCACCTTGGATTCTACGGAGAATCGACATACGTTATTCCTTTTTTTGTACTATTAATATTTGGAATTAGCAGCGGTTTGTTCTTCGTGCTGTTCCAAGATTTTTCCTTTTATCTTATCAGCAATAGTATAAATACTTTTTGAAATAACGCTTGATTTGTTTTCAATAATGAAAGGTGTACCTCGATTGATAGAAGTGGTTACTACGCGATCCTCAAAGGGTATAACACCTTCAACAACCTGTCTTAAGCTTTCGCCTACACGTTCCGGTGTTATGGATATTCTTTTATCAAATCGGTTTAGAACAAAGAGGATGCGTTTGCGATTAATCCCGGATGCATCTGATAAACCAAGAAAAAGATTGGAGCTTTTGATAGCAGGAATATCCTGTGTGGCAACCAAGATGATAACATTAGCAATATCCAGAGCAGATTGAACAATTTCAGTTAAATAGGATGTGGTATCAACAATGATATATCCGTATATTTTTTGCATAAATTGCAAAATTTTCGTAAATTGATCTACAGATATATTGTCAGCGTATTCGGGACGAGGAGGCGAAGCGAGTACATGAATCCCAGATACAGAATGTTTTATCATAACTTCATTAATGATTTCGGCATCCAATTCATCGGCACGCGGGGCTAAATCTAAAATAGTATTGCGTCCTTGTTCATTGAGAAACACAGCAATGTCGCCAAATTGCATGTTGGCGTCTACCATAGCAGACGGTGTTGATTCACTATGTAGTGCGATGGCTAAATTGGTGGATATAGTAGTGCAGCCGGTGCCGCCTTTTGGACTGTAAATCACAATGATTTTTCCTAAAGAACGTTGACCAGCCGCACTACTAGATGCGGCTTCTATTGTTGCCATTGTTACTTGCGCTTTGCGTTTTTCTTCAGTGGCCATTTTTCCAGCCTGACGAATTGCATTTGTTAACTCGTCAATCATAGGAGGTTTAGCCAGAAAGTCACGAGCACCCGCAAGCATAGCGCGGCGCATGTAACTTGGGTCACTTTGTACTGATAAAATAATAACTTGGATATAAGGAAAGCGTTTGCGGATCGCCTCAGTTGCTACCAGGCCATCCATATCAGGCATGTTGATGTCCATAATAACCACATCGGGTTGTTTTTGATGCGCCTGTTCGATAGCTTCCCGGCCAGTTCGTGCCTCACCGATAATATCGATGATAGGGTCAAATTGCAACATTCTGCGAATATTTTCCCTTGTTTCTTGAATGTCGTCAACTATGATCACACGAATTTTGTCTGGAGAAGCCATACTTTACCTATATAGATCCAATAATTTTGAGTTATTATTTTATTAAGGGGTGACTGTTGTTATGGGTGAAGCGAAGTCACCGAGGCGAGGTTCAACTGCAAATGGTAATTTTGCTGGTAATGGAATATTTTTCTGGTCCATAAGGTATTGTTGAGTAACCGCGTCAGTGAGGATTTCACTGGTGTTATTCGGATTACGAAGAGCTAATGTGATATCAACGTTGGCGCGACGGATATAACTTAACAACACTGCATCTTGTGGTGATACTACCAGGGTAACGATATCCGGTTTGACTTCAACTTCAGGAGCAGCTTCTTCGCCTTGTGGAACGGGCTGCGCAGGTTCAACAACCTCAACTTCTTCTACTCCATCTAATGGAAATTCACCAACTCGTAAAATGGTTGCATCCTGAATTATATTCTGGCAGACCAAGCGCGGACGTTGTTCCTCAGATGGTTGGATATAAATAGGCTCATTGAGAGTTGGGTCGAGATCAGCGCGCCCTAAAACGGAACTTGTACCACCACCCAGAATATTGACAGTGAGTGATTCTACCGAACTTTCTTCGGTGAGTAATTGTTTTAGAACAGATGCTGTGTGGTTAGGAAGTTTTGATTGAAATTCAGGGTCAATATCCACAAGATACATGCAACCAATGACCATAACATGATCACCGGGTTGAGGCGCGTATGATATCAAAGCTTCTCTTCCTATCGGAAATGAAAGGGCCGTCTTATCTACCGGGATATCAAAAGCAGCAATTGAGCCGCCAGAGACTGCATCCACCAACATACTAGGTGTGATTGGCATTCGTGGCTCAAGCGGATAAATCGCCTTCTTTCCAATAACCTGATCCAATTCGGTTACGAAAGTTCCCTCCACCAATTCCTTCTTTGGAAAAGTAATTGTGGCGACAACGCCTTCCGTGATTACTTCACCGCGAGGAATAAATTGCGTAGTAATCACGATATCAACCATCTCTTCAATTTGTATCGGGGGTGGTTGCTGCGAACCCTGGATATTGTTTTGCTGCATATTGGGCAAAACCCTTAACCAGACATAGGCTGCTGCACCAATCACGATAATAATGATTATTACAGCAAATAGAATTAAGATTCTTCCGGTGTTGCGTCCACTTTTAGCCATGCTTACGTCTCCTTAAAGAGTAATAGGGAAACAATATGTTTCTTTAATTATACGGCAAGTTAAAAAAATTACGAGGAAAGATCGCACAAAGGCCTGTTGTGCATATCCCCTGCCGTCTATCCATGTTGATTTTATTGCAGGATGCGTGCCAACATGAATTGACATTGTTTCCAAGCGATCTAGGCTGATTATACAACTTTTATTAAAAAATGCACGTTTTTTCATGGGGTGAAAATTTCGCATTGGGTTAGTAGGAGAATAACTCATTACATACTCTCATTAAAACAAAAGATCCCGCTATGCGGGACCTTTTGATTTTCAGAATTGTTGTCAAAAACTAGATGTTGTTGACGATATTGCTGAAGATGTTACCAATTGCTGGGCCAAGCAACGCGAGGATAACAATTACAACGACGGCTACCAAAACAAGAATTAAAGCATATTCAACTAAGCCCTGACCTTTTTCTTTAGGTGCAAATAACATGGTTTTTAATCTCCTTTCTTAAGAATTTACTCAAAAGATTTATATACTTATTATATCCGTATCGATTATCAATACAAGAGATTTACATTACAAATACCTTACAGGTTGAAAAGAATAAATTAACAACCTTGCAAGAATATCAAATATTATGCGAAGCAGGAACCATTGCACCAAATCTGCTTAATTTAAAGTCGATCAAAAAAAATGTAATGTTAATGCGATTAAGTTATAATTATTTCATCTTCAATTTGTTTCTTACTTTAAAGGAGGAGAGATGAGTGATTTATTTGACCGGATTACTGCCAATCAAGATGTCGTGAAAAAATTATTAGGAAAAATACCGGGATTTTCCGGATATATTGAGCGGCAAAACCGCAGAGCTTCTGATAAGATTTTGCGGGAAGCTGTAGCAGACCGGTTTGAAGAGATTTGGCAACGAATCTCCAGTGTACAAACGGAATTAATTAGCACGGGCGGTATTGAATTTGTGGATGATGTGGAGCGTGCTGCAATTAAAATCCGCCAATTTATTGATCGCATCCGCCATGCTGCGTATGGTTATTCTCCTTTTTTTGATGCGGCAAAAGTAAACGAAGAAGAATTAGCTCAGGTATATGAATTTGATATGGCTTTATTACAGTCTGCCGACGAGGTAGGACGAGCTGTGGACAATATTGAACAGTCATTAGGTACTGATGGATTGCCCGCTGCTATCCGGCATTTGGTCAGTCTGGCAAAACAAGCTGTTGATGCTTTCAATCACCGCTCTGAATTAATGATGGGTGGCGTTGAAGCTGCTGATCCTGAGCAACCTGTTGAATAAGTTCAATCATTTTAGAATACGGAGATAGAAAATGGCCAGAATTTTTGATGTAGTTGAATACCCAAATGAGATGAAGGATGAACTTGTCCATCGTTTTCCGGAAACCGGAATTGCGGATTTGCGGATTGGTTCACAAATCATTGTACGTGAATCCCAAAAGGTGATTTTCTTCCGCGACGGAAAAGCCCTAGATGAATTTGGACCGGGTCGGCACACCATCGTAACCGCTAATATTCCAAAATTGATTGACCTGGTTGGTAAAGCGTTTAATGACCGGACACCCTTCACAGCCGAAGTTTATTATGTTTCCATGCGTGAATTTGCCGATCAGAAATGGGGTACACCACAACCGATTTTCGTACGCAATCCTGGTATGGGTTTGGGTGTGGCTCTTTTACAGGGGTTTGGTAATTACAGTTTTCAGGTTAAGGATGCACAGCAATTTGTTACTCAGATTGTTGGTGCTAATGGTATTTACCGGATGGCAGATATTGAAGGCCGAATGCGCGGTATGCTGCTTTCAAAATTACAAGATATTTTGGGTGAAACTGCGGCAACAAAGAGTGTAGCCGAGTTGATTGGTCTTACTGAAGAATTAGGCGCAGGCGTTCGCGCGAAGGTTCAGGATGACTTTGCAGCCATCGGCTTACTTTTAAAATCCTTTTATATTTCTAATCTTAAACCCTCTGAAAAATCTGCTGAAGAACTGCGTGCAATGGGCATGCTGGACATGCATACGTACACACAATTACAAGCTGCTGACGCATTACGTGATGCTGCACGGAATGAAGGCGGTGGGGCTGGCTTAACAGCAGGAATTGGAGCTGGCATGGGGATTGGTAATGTGATTTCTCAATCATTATCTGGAATGACAGGCACCAGCACTGGTTCCCAACAGGGTGGTTCTTCACAACCTATCGGCAATGGAACCCCCGATATCATGACCCCCTCAGAAGCAGCCGGTGTATTACGCGTTTCTGAAGAGGATATAGTAGCTGCCATTCAAGCTGGTGAGATAAAAGCCAGAAAAATTGGGAATGCTTATCGAATTAGCAAGGCAGCTTTAGAGGAGTACCTTAAAGGGTAATCGAAATACAGAAATCAATAACCGGGAGGGAAACCTCCCGGTTAATTGTTATGGGTTCATTCACCAATAGATTACGCCAGGCTTTATACGTTAGATTTATTGGATATGTTCCTCATGTTATAATTTTTTCGTTGTTATCAGTATTTTATGGTTTGGGGAGTAGGCATGAAACTTCACGAATACCAATCTAAAAAACTGTTTGAACGTTATGAAGTGCCAATTCCGAAAGGGCGCGTTGCTAGTACGGCTGCTGAAGCTGGACAAATTGCTGAGGAATTAGGCGGCAGGACAGTAATTAAATCACAGGTGTTAGTTGGGGGTAGAGGTAAAGCAGGTGGCATTCGGTTAGCAAAAAACGCTAATGAAGCAAGAGAATTTGCAGCAGTAATTTTGGGTATGGAGATTAAAGGACTTCCTGTTCGGAAGGTGCTGGTCGATGAAGCGGTAGGTTTTGAACAGGAAATCTATCTAAGCATTATCAATGATCGTGTTAATCGATGTCCAGTGGTCATGGCTTCTGCTGCAGGTGGAGTGGATATTGAAGAGGTTGCTCAAATCACACCGGAAAAAATCGTCAGAATTAATATTAATCCGTTGCTTGGTTTACAGGACTTTCAAGCAAGAGATATAGCACTAGCAATTGATTTGCCTCGTGAGCAATGGAAAAATTTTATTAAGATATTACATGGTCTATACCGGGTTTTTTCTGAGACTGATGCTACCCTGGCTGAAATTAACCCATTAGTTATCACTAAGGATCAAAGAATGTTGGCTTTGGACGCCAAGATGATCATTGATGATAATGCACTATTTCGGCATCCGGAATTAAATGAATTTCGCGATTTTGATATTGAAGCTCCTGCTGAAGTGGAAGCCCGAAAGTATGGTTTGTCTTTTATTAAGTTAGATGGTGAGATTGGCTGTATGGTGAATGGTGCAGGGTTAGCCATGGCATCCATGGATATTATCAAGCAATTCGGCGGCGAACCAGCCAATTTTCTTGATATTGGCGGGGGTGCTGGTGCTGTCAAGGTTTCAGCTGCATTAAGGATTATTCTATCTGATCCGAAAGTTAAAGTTATTCTCATTAATATTTTTGGTGGAATTACCCGATGTGACGAAGTGGCCAATGGCTTGTTAACAGCAATGAAGGAAGTTAAGATTTCCGTACCGGTAGTTGTTCGTTTAGTTGGAACCAATGCCGCAGAAGGTCGTGCTCTACTTTCCGATGCCAATGTGATAACTGCTGATACATTGGTTGAAGCCGCCCGAAAAGCGGTTGCCTTGGCTAATGGAGGATCATTATGAGCATTTTAGTAAATACAGACAGCCGAATCATGGTTCAAGGAATTACAGGCAATGAAGGTATGTTTCATTCCTGGCAAATGTTTCAATATGGTTCGAATGTTGTTGCGGGAGTAACACCAGGCAAAGGGGGTGAATGGGTCTTTGAAGGAAAAGTACCTGTTTTCGATTCAGTCAAAGTAGCACGAGAAGCTACAGGAGCGAATGTAAGCGTAATTTTTGTGCCTGCCCGATTTGCAGCTGACGCAATGATAGAAGCTGCAGATGCGGGAATTCCACTGATTGTTTGCATTACAGAAGGTATACCTGTCAAAGATATGATGCGAGTGCGGAAATATATGGACCAAATGGGCAGTCGATTGGTTGGTCCAAATTGCCCGGGATTATTAACACCGGGTGAAGCAAAAGTAGGTATTATTCCTGGAAACATAACCAAACCTGGGAATGTCGGTGTGATTTCACGTTCCGGTACACTAACCTATGAAGTTTTATATGCAATGTTGAATGTAGGCCTGGGTTCCAGCACCTGTGTTGGCATTGGAGGTGATCCTGTAAATGGGATTAATTTTCTAGATGTATTGGAACTTTTTGAATCTGATCCACAAACGGATCAAATTGTAATGATTGGAGAAATCGGTGGAACCGATGAGCAGAAGGCGGCGGATTATATTTCGCGGTATATGACCAAACCAGTGGTTTCATTTATTGCCGGGCAATCTGCACCTCCCGGAAAACGAATGGGACACGCAGGGGCGATCATTGAGAGTGGATCCGGGACGGCAGATGAGAAAATACATGCTCTACGTCTGGCTGGGGTCCAAATCGCCCATCATCCTGAAGAAATTGCCCAAATATTGATTCGATAAAAAAAAGCGCCTCAGGCGCTTTTTTTTATTTTTTGAGTTTATTTTACGTTAGCTTCAATGTATTGGACAGCATCTCCAACACTGCGTATTTGACGTGCATTATCGTCAGGAATATCCAGATTGAATTTTTCACTGAATCCATCAATTAAGAAAAATTGATCCATTGAATCGGCTTTCAGGTCTTCGATGAAACGAGTATCCATTTCAACTTCACTTTCATCAACTTTTAAGACATCCACAATAATTGCTTTTACCTGGTCATAAACTTCGCTCATTCAGATCCTCCTGTTTTTTTTCTTGCCTTATTACATAAAAATTGTATCTTTCATTTATTAATTGTCAAGGATGAATCGCACATTATTCAAATTATAGACAATTTATTTTAACTCCAGCTTAGCTTTGGTATACTTACTAAAACACATTAATTGGAAAATAGTTATGACAAATGATCTGATCCGCGCCCGAAAAGGTGACCATATTCGCATCAACCTGGAAGAAGATGTTCTATCTCACTTAAAAAATGGATTTGAGCAATTTCGTTTTATTCATGAAGCTCTTCCTGAACTGGATTTTAATAATATTGATTCCACCCAGGAACTTTTTGGAAAAAAAATAAATTTGCCTTTTCTAGTTTCATCCATGACCGGAGGAACAGAACAAGCCGCGGAGATAAATAAGGCATTGGCTATGGTTTCTCAGAAATATGGAATGGTTATGGGAGTTGGTTCACAACGAGCTGCCATTCAAAATCCAGAACTTTCTGAGACATTTCAGATTCGGAAATTCGCCCCTGATATTTTACTTTTTGCCAATTTGGGGGCTGTCCAATTAAACTATGGTTTTGGCCTAGAGGAATGCAAACAAGCGGTCGATATGATTTCTGCGGATGGGTTAATTTTGCATCTCAATCCATTGCAGGAGGCGGTTCAGCCGGAAGGGGATGTTAATTTTCTGGGGTTATTAAAAAAGCTTGAATATATTGTTGGAGGTTTGCAAATTCCGGTTATTGTGAAAGAAGTTGGATGGGGAATATCTGCTAAAACTGCTCATTTACTACAGGAAGCAGGTGTTGCTGCAATTGATGTGGCTGGAGCAGGTGGTACTTCCTGGTCACAGGTAGAAAGATTTCGGTTAAAGGATCCGATAAGTATTCGGGTAGCTGAAGAATTTGTCGATTGGGGTATTCCTACCGCCGAAGCATTGGTTCAAATTAGTTCTGCAATGCCAGATTACACTGTATTTGCCTCCGGAGGTTTAAAAACACCAATGGATGTAGCGAAAAGTATTGCTATGGGTGCAAAATTAGCTGGTATGGCCAGTGTATTTCTAAAAGCAGCTGTTGTTTCTATGGATTCATTAGTGGATATGGTTGAAATATATGCACGGGTTTTAAGAATTGCTATGTTTTCAACCGGCTCAAAAAATCTTGTCGAATTTCGGAATCAGCATATACAGCGTATTGGAGAATAAGCGTGGGATTAAATGATTTTATGGTGGAAATGCTTCCGGAATTGGAAGATGCACTAAAAGAGAGTGTTTTTGAGGATATTCCTGAAACATATCCAGGAATAAGGAATATGTTGGCATATCATTTGGGTTGGGAAGGTGAAGGCAGCGGTACCGCGGCTCAGGGAAAGCGTATTCGACCAATTATAGTTTTGCTAAGTGCTGCCATGTATGGAGCAGATTGGCGAAAAGTTTTGCCGGCTGCTGTGGCTGTCGAAATGTTACATAATTTTTCTTTGATACATGATGATATTGAGGATGCCTCCGAAACCCGCAGAGGAAGATTAACCGTTTGGAAAATTTGGGGCGTACCACAGGCGATCAATAGCGGGGATGCTATGTTTACTCTGGCACACCTTAATATGCTGAAATTATCTGGAAAGATTGGATTACAGGTTGGCATGGATTCTGCGCTACTTTTAAATAAGACCTGTGTGGATTTAACCGGTGGTCAATACCTGGATATGTCTTTCGAAAAGCGAAGTGATGTTAATCGGGATGAATATTTTACGATGATTGGTGGGAAAACAGCTTCGTTAATTTCGACCTGTGCGGAACTGGGTGCAATCACTTCACAAACTTCTATGTCCAATCAATTGGCAATGAGATCGTACGGAGAGGCGCTTGGTATTGCTTTTCAAGCCTGGGATGATTGGCTTGGGATATGGGGCAATGAGAAAATTACCGGGAAATCAAACTCTTCTGATTTAAAGGCTGGGAAGAAATCACTACCAATCTTGTTTGGGTTGGAAAAAGAAAGCCGGTTTGCTCAAGCATATAACCATTTTTCTGTAATTCCTGAAGAGAAGATACCGGAATTGGTTCGCTTTTTAGAAGATGAAGGCGCAAAAACGTACACAGAAAAAATTGCTTCCCACTACTCAGAACTAGCTAATCGTTCTTTGGGCTCGGTTGAGGTGAATGATCAGGCTGCATTTGGAGCGTTAAAAGAATTAACTTCAACATTACTTTCACGGGCGAAGTAAAAAGCAACTTTAAATTAAGTGACGTCCACCATCCAAATGAATGATTTCGCCGGTGATATACCCAGGTCCATTCAAAAAGAAAAGAACAGTTTGGTGTAATTCCTCCATTTCTGCCCAACGCGGTATAGGCAACCTTTTGATCAGTTGCTCCAGATTATCCGGGTTTTCGGGAGGTAGTATGGCCCCTAGAGCAATTCCATTGACCTGAATTTGAGGTGCTAAGGCCAAAGCCATAGCACTGGTCATAGCAGCCAGTCCAGCTTTCGAAATAGTATATGCAAAGTGTTCTCTACCGGGTCGCAATGCACGCCAATCCAGCATATTAAGAATAGTGCCCGGTTTGCCGGCTAAATTTTCGGAAAATATTTTGCTGATGATGAAAGGACTGGTCAGGTTAATATTTTGATGTCTCACCCAAATGTCCAGATCAGTTTCCATCATTTTGTAATTTTCAAAAATGGATGCATTATTTATTAAGGCTTGCGGATTATAGATTTTTATTTGTTCTTTGAAAACCTCTTCTGTATGAATGGGTTTATTGAAATCTGCCTGAAAGACCCATGCCTTCCTTCCGATTTTTTCAACCTCATGCCCGGTATCTTCCGCTGCTTTTGCATCAGAACCGTAGTGGATGAGGATATTCCATCCATTTTCTGCCAAGGCTAATGCCATCGACTTTCCCAATCTTTTTCCTGCACCAGTAATGAGAACTGTCCGATCATTAGTTTCATTTTTGGAGTTCATATTGCTCGCCTCATTTGATTTAATTTTATGATAGAAAACAAAAAAATGATCCAAGCAATGATTTGAGGGATATGTATTCCATTAATTATGGCATTTGTGTCTCCTCGAAAAAATTCCAGAAAAACAATGCAAAAAGAAGTATATGACACCCAGAACAAGAAATCGAATCCGTGTGGAGTTGTTTTTTGTGGCTTGAACCATAGGAATAAATTTATTGGAATGGAAATGAGAATGTAATAGAGCGACAATGGGTGGCGAAAAGTACCCCAAAGAAAAATTTTCCAGGGAACATTTGCGGGTATTCCGTATAAATCGCCAGATGCAAATTGGGCAAAAAAGTAAAAGATCATGAAAGTTGCGAATCCAGGAGTCAAACCATCCAATACAGCTAGAATCGGTAATTTTTTGTGATGGATAACAACAACAATGATAAGCGAGGAAAATACAAAAGCAGAAAAAGGATCGAACAGGCCTGTATTTGGAGATAATATGGATATAGGTGATTGAATAAA
Source organism: Chloroflexi bacterium HGW-Chloroflexi-10 (assembly GCA_002840755.1). Lineage (GTDB taxonomy): Bacteria > Chloroflexota > Anaerolineae > Anaerolineales > Anaerolineaceae > UBA6170. The sequence continues at coordinate 48,368 of PHBZ01000004.1, forward strand.
AGCGTTTGGTTTTTGCAGAATATAAGCTAAACGCCCTGTAATTATCCAACTTGATAAGAAGTAAAATACGATATTTGAAAGATCATTAACAGAGATTGGTACACGCTTGGCAAATTTTTCTATAACAGTTAAGCCTAACCATATACCGAGAATGATAATTAATCCGGGTGCTTGAATAGCCAATGGGCCAATATTTAGAATTGGAAACATGATTTTTAATCCAGTAAATTTTGAATACGAGTGTCCAACAATGCCTCGGCCATAGGACCACCAATAACAATTTCTTGGATTAACCCTTGTGAATCAATGAAGAAAGTTGTTGGCAGGGCGTTCACCTGGTAGATACTGGATACATTTCCCTGGATATCCAGAGGGACAGGAAAAGTCAATTGATAATCTTCTATAAATTCTTGAACATTTCCTAATGAATCTTTTGATGTCGCATTTACTGCCAAAATCACAACATCCTCAAATTCATACCGCTCAAACATTTCTTGAATAGCGGGCATTTCAGATTGGCAAGGTTTACACCAACTAGCCCAAATATTTAACACAACAGCTTTTCCGTAATAATCACTTAATGATATTGTTTCCCCGGTTAAAGTTGTTAAAGTAAAATCAGGTGCAAAGAAACCTTTTTGCGGTGCGATACCAGTTTTTGGTTGTGGTTTAGCAAAATATGATGTTGTGTAGGCAATCCATGCCAAAGTAATAATGGCAAAACCAATAATAATGCCCTGCCATTTCATTTCTTTTCGGCTCATATTAACAATCTTAGTGACTTTATATTCCTTGTCAATAACAAAGATTAACCAATGTTTTCTTGTGTTGTGAAATTAATTTATTGTTCACATGCAGTTATAATAGATTATATTTTATTGTGACAGCAATTATTAATCCTAGATAGTTTGGAGAATTTACTATGAAATTTGAAAAATCGTTTGAAGAGAAAGCGATCAATACCATCCGTTTTTTAGCTGTTGATGGTGTACAACAGGCTAATTCAGGACATCCCGGATTACCGATGGGAACAGCTGCAATAGCTTATACAATATGGACCAGGCATTTGAAACATAATCCTACAAATCCTGAGTGGGTTAATCGGGACCGGTTTATATTATCAGGTGGACATGGTTCGATGTTGTTATATACGTTGCTTCATCTCACCGGTTATGATCTGCCTTTAGAAGAATTAAAACGATTTCGCCAACTAGGCAGCAAAACGCCAGGTCATCCAGAATATGGCTTTACAATTGGTGTAGAAACAACAACTGGACCCTTAGGGCAGGGTTTTACAAATGGTGTAGGAATGGCTATTGCTGAATCCCACCTGGCTGCACAATTTAATCAAGCAGATATAAAGGTTGTGGATCATTACACCTATGCAATAGTAACTGATGGTGATTTGATGGAAGGTATTACTTCCGAAGCAGCATCATTGGCAGGACACTTAAAGCTCGGCAAATTGATTTATTTTTATGATAATAATCATATCAGTATTGATGGAACAACAGATTTATCCTTTACCGAGGATCGTGGTAAACGTTTTGAAGCTTATGGTTGGCATGTATTGTATGTTAATGATGGAAATGATGTGGAAGCCATTGATCAGGCTATTCGAGAAGCTCAACAAAACGAACGACCCAGCTTGATTATTTGTTCAACAATAATTGGATATGGCTTGCCAAATATGCAAGGAACCGAAGAAGTTCATGGAAAACCTCCAGGGGACAAAGAGTTGAATATTGGAAAAGAAAAAGCCGGGTGGCCGATTGAACCCAGATTTTATATTCCGGATGATGTGCAACTTTTCTTCAGACAGGCTATAGAGAATGGACAAAAAGCTGAAACGGAATGGAAAGCTATTTTTTCTGATTATTCAAAAAAATATTCCGGCCTGGCTTTGGAATTTGATAGACGTATTAAAGGTGAACTGCCCGCAGATTGGGACACAGAATTACCAGTATTCCCTACCGATCCCAAAGGGATGGGTTCACGAGTTGCTTCCGGAAAGATGATTAATGCTCTGGCGAAAAAGCTTCCCGAGATGATTGGGGGATCGGCAGATCTGACACCTTCCAACAACACCTGGATTGATGGCGAAACTGCATACCAGGCTAACAATCCTTCCGGACGCTATATACATTATGGTGTGCGTGAACATGCTATGGGTGCGATATTGAATGGATTGACCTTACATAAAGGATTAATCCCATATGCTGCTACATTTTTGGTATTTGCCGATTATGTTCGGCCAGCAATACGACTTTCGGCAATTTCACATATTCCGGTTAAGTGGATTTTTACACACGATTCCATAGGTGTTGGTGAAGATGGTCCTACGCACCAACCCGTGGAACAAATTGCCTCTATCCGGATTATTCCGAATATTGTTGATTTACGTCCTGCAGATGCCAATGAGGTACGTGAAGCCTGGAAAGTAGCCATAAAAACACAAGACAAACCAATCATGATGGCATTATCACGGCAGAACTTGCCAACAATAGACCGGACGATATTTTCCCCTGCAGTTGGATTGGCAAAGGGTGCTTATGTATTAAAAGACTATGGAAACAAATCTCCTGAAATCATCTTAATGGCTTCTGGTTCTGAAGTGCAACTGGTTGTGGCTGCTGCTGAAACATTAAGTACCCAAGGAATAGCTGTACGAATTGTTTCATTCCCAAGTTGGTATTTGTTTACGCAACAAAGCCAATCTTACCGTGATGAAGTCTTGCCACCAACCGTAAAGAAACGTATCGCAATTGAAGCAGCGGTTGGTTTTGGTTGGGAACGCTGGGTAGGCGACGAAGGCAAGATTATTGCGATGAACAGCTTTGGAGCTTCCGGTAAGTTTGAAGAGGTGTATCAGTATTTTGGGATTACCGTTGAAAATGTATTAAAAACAGCCCAGGAATTGCTTGGTTAAGGAGTTTGTATGCGCATAGCTTTTGCTTGTGACCATGGCGGATATTTGTTAAAACCAATTATTTTAAAAACTATTCATGCAGCGGGTCATGAAATTATTGATTTTGGTACAGACAATGCTGAAATCAGTGTGGATTTTCCAGATTATGTATATATGGCATGTGATGCGGTACAACGGAAGGCTGCAGATCGGGCAATCATTGTTTGCGGTTCCGGTGTTGGGGCTTCTGTAGCTGCAAACAAGCTAAAGGGAATTATTGCCGGCCTTTGCCATGATCACTATTCAGCCCATCAAGGGGTTGAGCATGATCACATGAATGTTTTATGTATGGGCGCACGGGTGATTGGTGCTGCAATAGGAGAAGAAATTACACGGGCTTTTCTCAATGCGCAGGAAGATCATGATGAACGTTTTTTGCGGAGAATGAGTAAAGTACGAAAATTGGAAGAATTTGGGCATTTATAGCCAATTTGACGTAAGGAAGAAAGGAAGAAATGAACTCAATAAAAAATTTACATCAATTGGGCCAGAGTATTTGGTACGACAATATTGAGCGCAAACTATTAAAAAATGGTGAAATGGAACAGATGGTTCTGGCGGGTGATATCCGTGGAGTTACATCCAATCCGAGCATATTTCAAAGTGCGATATCGAAGTCAACCGATTATGACGAGGCTTTACGCCCTATGGCATGGTCGGGTTGGTCGCCCGAGGAAATATTTTTTCAACTTGCAGTAGAAGATATTCGCCAAACCGCTGATATTTTTACAAACTTATATGATTCCGCTGCCGGTGGTGATGGATATGTTAGTTTGGAAGTAAATCCAGAACTGGCTTATGACTCCGAAGGAACCTTTAATCAGGCAGTAGCGTTATGGCAACGGGTCAATCGGAAAAACCTAATGGTTAAAATTCCAGCCACCAAGGCCGGATTGCCAGCCATTCGGAAAGCCATTGCAGCCGGATTAAATATCAATGTGACATTGATATTTTCTGTTGAACGCTACAGTGAAGTTATCGATGCTTATATGTCTGGTCTTGAGGACAGGGCAGCAAATGGTCTGCCAATCAATTCGATAGCCTCTGTAGCTTCATTTTTTGTATCCCGTGTAGACAGTAAAATAGATAAAATACTGGAAGATCAGGTAAAAGAAGGCAAAATTACTTCTGATCAAGCTTTGCGGTTAAGTGGTAAAGCTGCAATTGCCAACTCAAAACTAGCATACAAACTGTATGAATCCAGGTTTGCTTCTCAGCGGTTCCAGACATTGGCAGCGAAAGGTGCCCGAGTTCAACGACCATTATGGGCCTCAACCAGTACTAAGAATCCAGCTTATTCTGATGTACTTTACGTGGAAGAATTAATAGGACCTGATACGGTTAATACAATGCCACCATCCACACTTGTTGCTTATAAGGACCACGGAAAAGCTGCTACAAGTATCCGAAACAACCTGGATGAGGTTGATACATTGATAACCGAGTTGGAAGCATGCGGTATTCAATTTGCAGACATAACCCGTGCGTTGGAAGAAGAAGGAGTAAATGCTTTCGCAGCTTCTTTTAAATCCTTGTTAACCACCATTGAACAAAGAAAACGTAAGATGCTTATAGAAATTGTCGGATTAGAAGAACAGGTGCAGAACCGGGTTGCAGAATTGGAGAGCGACCATTCAGTGACACGAATTTTTGAAAAGGATGCAAGTTTCTGGACTGATAATCCTCAAGAGCAAGAAGATATTCGCAACAGATTGGGGTGGTTGGATGCTCCCTTTATTGGGAAAAATTTGATAACCAAATTGGAAACTTTGCGAGACGAATTAATTGACGAAGGATTTAAAAATGTAGTCCTGCTGGGGATGGGTGGGTCTTCATTAGCAGCTGAAGTGTTAAGTCTTTCCTTCCGAGGCAGTGTGGATGGAATGTCTCTGAGTATTTTGGATTCAACCGATCCACGCCAAGTGAAAGAGTTGGAAGAAAAATACCCATTGGATTCCACTATTTTTCTGGTATCCAGTAAATCCGGTTCAACCAGTGAAGTTCAGGCGTTTCTTTCTTATTTTTATGAATTAGGCCGCTCACTTTTTGGTGATAAGGCTGGAAAGCATTTTATCGCAATAACTGACCCAGGAACCAGCCTCGAAAAACAAGCTATGTCATTGAATTTTCGCGCCATTATCCATGGAGATCCAACTGTTGGCGGACGCTATTCTGCGTTAACTACATTTGGTTTAGTGCCAGCTGTTTTAATTGGGGTGGAATTGGGAACCTTCCTAACCGAAACAGCCAATTTCGCATTAGAATGCCGACCGGGCATTCCAGCTGGAAGAAACCCTGGGCTTTTACTTGGTGTAATTTTGGCAGAAGCAATGAAAATTGGCCGGGACAAATTAACGATTATAGCTGAAGAACCATTTGCCTCATTTGGTTCCTGGATGGAACAATTAATTGCGGAATCCACCGGAAAAGCCGGGAAGGGTATCCTACCCGTTGATATGGAACCGATTGTCAAAGGCAATAATTATGGCCATGATCGGTTCTTTATTTATTTGAAGAATGACGGCATCTACCAATCTTTTATAAATGATTTGCGGGACCATGGACAACCGGTGATCCCATTTGACCTGGTTAATGCTTATCAGATTGGTGCTGAATTTTTCAGGTGGGAATTTGCAACTGCAATTGCGAGTGGTGTGATAGGTGTTAATGCTTTTGACCAACCGGATGTTCAGGATAATAAAACCAGAACCAAGAACAATATTCAGACATTTCTTAAACATGGTAAGTTCGACGAAGGTGATCCCGCAGTCACTTTTCCTGGCGCAAAACTTTTCAGTGGCAACCAATTTAACATGTTGATGGGGAATACATTGCGAGAAGTGATTATGCAACTTCTTGAGCAAACCCAGCGTGATGACTATGTGGCGATTAACGCATATCTACCAAGAAATGATAAGATGCAAAATGAACTGCAGAAATTCCGTTCATTTGTTCTAAAGAAGACCGGACATGCCACAACCTTGGGTTTTGGACCACGTTTCTTGCATTCAACGGGTCAACTGCACAAAGGCGGTGGAAGCAATGGTTTCTACCTGCAAATTACGGATGATGCCGGAATGGATTTGGAAATTCCCGGAGAAAATATCACCTTTGACATTTTGTTGCGTGCCCAAGCCTTAGGAGATTATGATGCTCTGGTGGCGCGGAACAAGCGCGTCATTCGTATTCATTTGACAGGGGCAAGCATAAAAGATCTATGGAATTAGCAGTAAAAACCAACGGTCAGTCTATTGGACTGACCGTTGGTTTTTTATGATAGGTTGAATAATTTATTCAACTAGGTTCTTCGCCATGGCTATTGCGCCGAGCATACCTGCTTGGTTGCCAAGGCCCGGAGGTACGATAAAATTGTCTATATTTTCCAACATGGATGCGGATTGAACATAGCCATTTAAATAGGTTAGTGTCTTTTTACGGATTAAAGGAAATAGATGGATTTGCTGCATTACACCACCTCCTAATATAATTTTTTGAGGTGAAAGCGTACAAATAAAATTACTCATTGCCTGAGCAATATAATCTGCTTCAAGATCCCAGGCAGGATGATCCTGAGAAAGCAGAAAAGCTGCCTTACCCCAACGATCTTCTATTGCAGGACCGGCTGTAAGCCCTTCAAAACAAGTGCCATGAAAAGGACATTTACCTGGGTAGGCATCTATCAATGTGTTTTGAGATAGACGAATATGACCCATTTCCGGATGAACCAGGCCGTGAAGTGGTTTACCGTTTATGATCGCACCACCCCCAACCCCTGTTCCGATGGTAAAGTACAAGAAATTTTCCAAACCTTGGGCTACCCCCCAGACACCTTCTCCGATCGCAGCTGCATTTACATCGGTATCAAAAGCGATAGGAATGTGAAATGCTTTTTGGAAGGGTTTAACGATATCGGCATAAGCCCATCCCGGTTTTGGTGTACTGGTTATGATTCCATATGTCCCGGACGTTGGATGAAGATCGATTGGACCGAAGGTCCCTATTCCTAAAGATAATAGATTCAGGTGATCCTCTTTAATGTGCTTTTCAAAAAAAGAGATACTTTTTTGAATGGTCTCTGTGGGTGTTGTCGTCGGAAATCGTTCCTCAAATAATATTTCCTCCGGGCCATTAGCGATCACACACACAAATTTCGTACCACCTGCTTCAATGCCGCCAAAAACATTTTTCATTTTCATTACTCCAAGTAGAATCATTTAGGAGTTAATTCTAATAGATATTCATTTTTTTCGGTGTATAATGACTTGATTTTCTTATTTTATTCACTGCATATATTTATGCAAATCAAAATTTATTCCTGTTTTATATAGAGGGAGCCATGGATATTTTCGAAAAGTGTTATTCTTTTACGGCTGCCAAAGAAGCCATGGAGCATGGGATTTATCCCTACTTCATTCCACTCACAGAAAATGAAGGAACCGAAGTGGAATTTAAAGGACACCGCCTGATTATGTGCGGGTCGAACAATTACCTAGGGTTAACTACTCACCCTAAGGTGCGTGAAGCTGCCTGCAATGCCACTGAGCGATTTGGGACCAGTTGCACTGGGTCACGATTTCTCAATGGAACTTTGGAATTTCATGAGCAATTGGAACATGAATTGGCAGAATGGGTTGGGAAGGAAGCCTCACTTGTTTTTAGCACAGGTATGCAAGCTAATTTAGGGGCAATTTCTGCGGTTGTTGGTAGAAACGATATAGTTATTCTGGATAAAGATGATCATGCATCTATTGTTGATGGCGCACGGCTAGGGTATGGAAAAATCGAGCGTTTTCGTCATAATGATATGGAACATCTTGAAAAAGTTTTGAAAACCGTTCCAGAAAATTCAGGCAGCATTATAGTTGTTGATGGTTTGTTCAGCATGGAGGGGGATTTGGCGCCTTTGCCAGAGATCATCCCATTGGCAAAAAAGTATGGCTCTCGCATTTTTGTGGACGATGCTCACGGAATGGGTGTGATGGGTGGCGGTCGGGGTACTGTGGCAGAATTTGGTGTGACAAACGATGTCGACCTGATTATGTCAACATTCAGTAAATCTTTCGCTTCTTTAGGTGGGTTTGTAGCTGGTGATGAACAAATTATTCACTATATTAAACACCATGCCCGTTCACTAATCTTCAGTGCCAGTATTCCCCCCGGGAACGCGGCTGCTGCGTTGGCTGCATTGAATGTGATGCGTGAGGAACCCGAAAGAGCGGCACGAGTTGTTGCTATTGGTGAGCGGATGCGTAAAGGTTTTACTGACCTTGGATTTAATATCGGCTTATCAAAAACACCAATAGTTCCCATTATAATCGGGGATGACGATACGACTTTTTTGATGTGGAAATTATTGTTTGATCATGGTGTGTTTGTTAATCCCGTTATCAGTCCGGCTGTAGCACCTGGGCACCAATTATTACGCACAAGTTATATGGCAACGCATACGGATGACCAATTAGATTCGGTGTTGGAAATCTTTAAAATTGTTGGTAAGAAAGTTGGTTTGATCTAGGTAAATCCTGGGCATCGAAAGGTGCCCAGGCCTATGATATTTATGAATTCAATTGTGTATTTGTTTGATATTGATGGCGTATTAATTCGTCCGGGTGGATATCGTAGGGCTACATTTGATACAATCCAATATTTCTTAATTGAACTACTTGGATTTCCTTTTTCTACATATGAGGATGAGCTCTCTTGTTTTGAATCGATAGGAATAACATCAGAGTGGGATATGATTCCCTTATATCTCTTAGCTGTTTTAGAACTAACCTCTGATTATCAGGAGCAGAATTTTTCATTTGTGGAAACAGAGATATTCAGGTTTGATCTGATTAAATTCCTGAACTCTTATCAGAAATATTTATTATATGGGGAAGCGCCAGCTGACGCTGTTTTATCTCAATGGGAAGCTGGACTTCCAATTTTCCCAGTACTTAAAGGTAAAAATCCTGAATTGATTCGCAGTTTATTATATGGAACACGAAACCCTGAGATTTCTAGAATTACCGGGTATTTTCAAAATCTAGTTCTGGGGAATCAATTATTTGAACAGACCTGTAAAGTTAAAGCGAAAATAATGACAGAACCTTATCTGGAGTTATATGATAAGGTGCAGATTTCAACTTTTTATAAACAAAAAGTTGAACAATTAATGGAGAATCAACAAATTTTCTCTGCAGCAATGACTGCGCGACCTTCAATAAATCCTTTTAACCCCAAAAATAATTCCAGCGATTATTTTTCGCCCGAAGCAGAACTCGCTATAAAGTGTATTGGATTGAATCATCTTTCAATGATTGGTTTTGGTGCTTTGCAGGCGATTGGAACTGCGGTGAATAGAACCGGTGATAACTTTTTAAAACCATCCCCCGTGCATGCATTTATTGCTTTGCAAGCAGCTTTGGGCGGTTCTATGAATACGATTTATAGGCTTACTTTGGATTACATTTGTTATCTGGAAAATCCAGAGCGTATTTCCAGTCAATTAGAGTCTTTTCTTGGAACATTACGTCCGAGTATCCGTCTTTTTGTTTTTGAAGATTCGTCCATAGGAATAAGATCTGTTAGGAATCTGGTTGAGACCTTTAAGAAATTGGACATAGAAGCAGATGTTCAAGCATTTGGAATTTCCACTCATCCAGCGAAAATTAAAGCTTTAAAAAATGAAAGCGCCTGGATATTTTCAGATATCAATCAAGCGCTTTCATATTCATTTCAACTATCCAGCTTTTAAAATCTACGGGGATTATTCCCTCTAGCATTTTCTTTGAATGCTGGTTGTGGAATTGTTGATACTACATTGTCGTTGACATACTCTGGTTCAGGGCGGGAATAATTGTTGTTTGAAAAATGATTATTGGTAGTAGGCTTCATTTGTGCGCCAACTGGTTGTATAGTACGTGATGAAGGACGAGAAATTGTCTGATTGGAAGAACGATTCTGATTGTTTTGGTTGGAATAACCAGGTTGATGGTTGACACGTTTCTGAGTGCTAAATGTAAGGCTGCCAATCAGTAAAATGCGGGTTACCCAGACCATCAGAGCAACAAATATAGGAACCACCTGGTTAATGGTTTGCTGATCAATGATTGCAGCACTTTGAATAGAGTGATTTACCAGTGACATAGATACTCCCCACCAGGTTAGCGTGGCATTCATTGTGGCAGCCAGAAGCCAAGCACCAAAAAGGAACCAATTTTCTTTTTGATCAAGCGCCTGATCATCCGGTATAAAAAGACGGGTAATACCGGCAAAATCTATACCGCAAAAGGCAACAGCCAGGATAGTGGACCAAAAGAGCCCAGCGAATTTTAATTCGCCTAAGAGATCTTTTAGAGCATAATCGGTAGTACTGTAATTAAACATTTCAAATGCGAGTAGGCCGATTAAGAGTAAAGTGGTTGTTAATGAAAGGCGATTATTTAACAGCCAACTACGAACACTTGCAGACAGTTTATTTGTAATTGAATTATTTTGAATCATGTTATGCTCTCCTTGTTTTAGAAAACATTTTCTATAACAATATTAGAACAAACATACTAATTTGTCAATAGGCAATTTTTTATTAATTGTTACAATAAAGATTGAGGAGATTGAATAACAATGCAGGATGATTTTCGTTTTTTGGCCAGAATTTATGATCGATTGATTAAAGCTCCCAATAAGCCGGGTTGGGTGAAAATTATTGGAGATCGAGGTAAAGTTGACCGGATTTTGGATGCAGGTGGCGGAACCGGGCGATTATTACAGTACTTACTACCATTAGGAAAAAGAATCCAATTATGTGATATTTCTTTTCCTATGCTACTCTCGGCTAAGGAAAAAAAATTACCGATCAGCATCCTGTGTACCAGAACCGAATTTTTGCCTTATCAAACAAATAGTTTTGATGTAATTGTGATGGTAGATGCTTTTCATCATCTTATTGATCAGAAAGCATCCTTAATTGAACTATTGCGTTGTTTGAAGGTTGGAGGAAAGCTGGTAATTGAAGAACCCGACAAAAATAAATTTTTTGTCAAATGGATTGTACTTATGGAGAAGTTACTACAAATGCGCAGTCATTTTTTGACTAGTGATGAAATCGCAGCGTTTATACCCCCTACAGTTTTTATAATAGATCGGTATTATCAAGAAAATAATTTTTATTTGATTATTGAAAAAATAATTCCCGGATATTAGGTATGTCTACGCTTGATTTCAGATCATCCAAATTATCCAAATCATGATATGATAGGCGCGACCTTAAAAAGGAGATTTTATAGGTATGCAGACAATGTCGGTAACAGATCTAGTGAATGGTTTGCCTTCATCTTTCCACGCGGAAAGGGCAAATAACCTTCAAGCAAAAATACAAATCGAAGTTACAGGAGAAGATGCTGGAGAATGGTATATTCTCATACATGGCGATACATGTGAGGTAATATCCGGGAGGATTAATTCGCCGGATCTAATCTTGACTGCTACCTCAGCAGTGATTTTGGATGTTTTTTCAGGTAAGGCAGACCCATTTTTTGAATACATGAAGGGCCATATCCAATTTTCTGGAAATATGGCCCTAGCTAATAAAGTTATAAAATTATTCCAGTCCTAAAATAACAATTCTGGGTATTAATACAATCCCCAGTCATCCATAAGGCCTTCTTCCATCATAGAAAAATCCCAAGGGTCTACCCCAAAATCAATGGATGCATCTCTTTCAAGAACCTCTTCCGTTTTTTTACGTGTTGATTCTAACATCGCCGGACCATAAGGGCAGAACGGTGTGGTTAAAATCATGTTGACAATAACCCGTTCATCATCAATCATTACATTCCGAATTAAACCCAATTGAATAATGTTAAAGCCGATTTCTGGGTCAACAATTTCACTGAGGCCATCTTTCAACTTAGCACTTAATTCAGGATGAGTAGTTTCTGAAAGCCAAATTGGGCGGTTTGTTCCAGGTTGTGGTTCCATTTTTATTTCTCCAGCTTCTGGTTATAAGGAATTAGATAGCTGCAACGTCGATCTCCATCCAGAATACAATTCATTTTGTTTGCCGGAATATCCAACATTTCTGTTATCAAGGTTTGATCAAGCCGACATACTTCCGGATGGTTTTGAACAACTTGAAAATAAGGACATGATACTTCATGAATTATGTAATGATCGTCCTTCTTTTCCCATTCTACAAAAAAACCCTCCTCATCCAATAAATTTTGAATAAAGGTAAGTTTGCCTTCAATGTCCATCGATTTTAAGGTTTGATGGTGATCTGCAGCTATATCTTTGGCAATATCACTAAAGAGTTCTCCAATTTTTTCGGGCGGCAAAGAATCCTTTACCTGATTTAGTATTCGGTTAGTCAAACGAAAATACCGAGTTGGAAAATGCTCCATACCTTCTTGAGACAGTGAGTACACTAAACGGGGTCTGCCTACACCATGCCGCTCTTCTTCAATAGTAACAAGGCCATCTGCTGTTAAACTGCTTATATGGTGTCTGACTGAAATTGCATTAATTTTAACTACTGCAGCCAGGTCACTAATGGTAGATTTCGGATTTTTTAGTAGACTTATCAGAATTTTTTCACGTGTGCTTTTCATAATAACCTGACACTAAATTATGCTTTATTTCATCTATTTTGTGGCAGTATAACATATTGTTTTTAAATTTGTCAATATTTATGATTATTATATTAAATATTGACCATGGTTCACCTGCATGTTATAATTCGGACAACTTATGTAGTCAATTCTAATTAAAAATAAAAATCTCTTTAGAGGAGTTTTAATCCATGTCTGATCTAGTAGTAAAAAATTTGCATGTGAGTATAGAAGGAAAAGAAATTCTGAAAGGTTTAAATTTGACTTTGCCAAAAGGTGAAGTTCATGCCATTATGGGACCGAATGGCACCGGAAAATCTACATTGGCATATACATTAATGGGCCATCCTTCTTACGAAGTTACCAAAGGCGAAGTGTATTTCAAGGAGAAGAATATTCTCGAACTTGAACCAAATGAACGTTCTTTACTCGGGATTTTCCTGGCATTTCAGTACCCAGTAGCCATCCCAGGAGTAACAGTAGCCAATTTCATTCGTTCTGCAGTCAATTCACGCCGCCGCGCTGAAAATCCGAGCGATAAAGGTGTGCCGTTGTTGGAATTTCGCCGCTCAGTGAAAGAAAAAATGGAACTACTGAAAATGGATCCGTCTTTTGCAGGACGATATTTAAATGATGGCTTTTCCGGCGGAGAAAAGAAACGAGCAGAGATTTTGCAAATGGCTATGTTAAAGCCAGAAATTGCTGTGCTTGATGAAACCGATTCAGGTTTAGATATTGATGCTTTGAAAACCGTATCTGAAGGAGTTAATACACTTCGGGGTCCGGAATTGGGTGTTTTAGTGATAACTCACTATCAAAGAATTTTAAATTATATTCAACCCGATGTTGTCCACGTCATGATGGATGGACGGATTGTTGAATCGGGTGGTAAAGAACTTGCTTTACATCTCGAAGAACGCGGTTACGACTGGATTAGAGAAAAAGTGAATGGTGTTGCTTGATTTCCGCGATTAAAGGTAGGAGGTTTATATGAGTGAAAATGTTCAGGAAACGTTTTTGGATCAACTTGGTGATTATCAATATGGCTTTAGTGATCCGGACGTATCTGTTTTTAAGACGAAAAAAGGCTTAAGTGAAGAAGTTGTCCGACAGATTTCAGCTTTGAAGGGTGAACCTGAATGGATGTTAGAGTTTCGCTTAAAGGCTTTAGCCCATTATGTGCAACGTCCAATGCCTAATTGGGGAGCAGACATCAGCGGGTTGGATCTGGATGAGATTTTATATTATGTGCGTCCTGCAAATAGCGAAAGCAAATCATGGGATGACGTGCCAGATAACATTAAAAATACATTTAATAAGCTAGGTATTCCTGAAGCTGAGCAAAAGTTCTTAGCCGGCGTAGGTGCACAATATGAATCCGAGATGGTTTATCACAGTATTCAGGAACATCTGGAAAAGCAAGGTGTTATTTTTCTGAGTATTGAAGATGGTTTGCGCAAGCACCCGGATTTGTTCAAAGAATATTTCGGAACTGTCATTCCAATTGAAGATAACAAATTTGCAGCGCTCAACAGTGCTGTCTGGTCTGGTGGTTCTTTTGTGTATGTACCGAAAGGCGTTAAAGTTGATTTACCTTTACAGGCCTATTTCCGACTGAATTTGGCAAATATTGGACAATTTGAACGAACTTTGATCATTGCAGAAGAGGGATCTCAGGTTCATTATGTCGAAGGATGTACTGCACCATCCTATACAACGGATTCGCTCCATAGTGGTGTGATTGAAATTGTTGTAAAGAAAAATGCTCGTGTTCGCTACAGTACTATTCAAAACTGGTCCACAAATGTATATAATCTGGTCACACAACGTTCCATGGTGGAGGCTGGCGGTACGATGGAGTGGGTGGACTGTAACCTTGGTTCAAAAGTGACGATGAAATACCCATCCTGTTACTTAATGGGACCAGGTGCGCATGGTGAAATTCTTTCGGTTGCCTTTGCCACTGATGGGCAGCACCAGGATACCGGCGGAAAAATCATTCATTTTGCGCCAAATACCAGCAGTAAAATCACTTCAAAATCGATCAGTAAGGGTAATGGGCGTGCCTCATATCGCGGTTTACTTAAAGTGCATAAAGGTGCTGTAAATTCGCGATCGAATGTTGTTTGTGATGCACTATTGTTAAATCCGGAAAGTCGCTCTGATACATACCCATATATAGAAATTGATGAGGAAGATGTATCCATTGGGCATGAGGCTTCTGTTTCCAAGGTAGGAGAGGAACAATTGTTTTATCTGAAGAGCCGTGGTTTGAGCGAAGAAGAAGCTACAACAATGGTGGTATCCGGTTTCATCGAACCCCTGGTAAAAGAATTGCCGATGGAATATGCTGTAGAGATGAACCGCCTGATCCAGCTTCAGATGGAAGGTTCAGTTGGGTAAATGCAGAAGGAAAAAATAACATGACAATAGCACAAAAAAAAGTTGTGGTTTCAAAAGTTAGAAAGACGGAAAATAAGGATTTTCAGTTTCAGGAGAATGATGTTCGTCTGACGTCTTCGGAAAAAATCAACCAATTCCGCAAATCCGCCTGGAATCGGTATGTAAGTTTTCCTTTACCAACAACAAAAGATGAAGCCTGGCGCAGAACTGATCTGCGTGCATTAAAAGTGGATCAATTTCATTTTGCTGATATGCAAGAACTGGAAACGCAGGCTGATATCCCTCAGAATTTATTGAACCCGGTTGCCGATGGAGAACACGGAGGCGAGATAATTTGGAGCGGCAAGCTCCTTCAAAAAAAACTTGATCCTATTTTAGCAGAAAAAGGGGTAGTTTTTACTGATTTGCTTACTGCAGAGACAGATTACCCTCAACTCCTTGAAAAAGTAATGGGGAAAATCGTTCGGGTGGATGAAGGTAAATTTGCAGCCATGTCCGCTGCTCTGGCACAAAACGGAATATTTCTGTACATACCGAAAAATGTAACTGTTGATTCTCCTTTGCATAGCTTGTTTTGGGGTGCTGGTTTGAACCTGAGTCTAATCAGCCATGTATTGGTTTATCTGGAAGAGGGAGCCACGGCTACCTATGTTCACGAAGTAGCTTCAGAATCATTGGAAAAGGGACAAAGTTTTCATGCCGGTAACATAGAAATCTATGTTGGGCCGGCAGCTAATTTGCGTTTTGTGGAGTTACAATCATGGGGCAACCATGTTTGGAATTTTACACATGAACGCGTTCAGGTTGATCATGATGGGCATCTAGATTGGATTTTTGGCGCTATTGGTGGCAAAGTAACCAAAAATTTTGCAGAACTAGACTTAATTGCCTCTGGTGCTGTTGGAAAAATGTCCGGTTTTTATTTTACCGATCAACAACAACATTTGGACTATGATTCTCAACAAAATCACCTCGCACCTCATACAACGAGCGACCTTTTATTTAAAGGTGCATTGGTAGAGGAGAGTCGGTCTGTGTGGCAAGGAATGATATATGTAGCACCAGGCGCAGACAAGACGGATGGATACCAGGCAAATCGAAATTTGCTGCTTAGCAGGGAAGCTCGAGCAGACTCCATCCCTGGTCTTGAGATTTTGGCAAATGATGTGCGCTGCACCCACGGAGCAACGGTTGGTAAAATTGATGCTGAACAAATCTTTTATTTGATGGCACGCGGCGTGCCCCGTGATTATGCTGAGCGTCTTATTGTTGAAGGTTTTTTTGACCCGATTATGCAAAGAATCCCATTTGAAGGGGTGCGCGAACGTTTTCAAGAAGCAATCAAATCCAAAATGGAGTCTTATCACCGGTAATTTATTTATCCCTTTTTCCGAAATAATGAATTGCCCAAGTAGGGATAGCAAATTCGCGTCTGATCCGAATGGATGTGATAAAATTGATTGGTTAACAACGTTTGCAATCGGAGGTTTTTGAATGGTATCTGTGCCTTTTATGCGCCCGCCTGATCCTGAGAGTGAGTACGAGGTGGGGGACATTGTGGAAGTTTTTTGTGATCACGACCGGGGGGGAGACCGCGTGCGTGGTTGGCTGCGAGGCATTGTCGTGCAGACAGATCCCAAGATGGTGGCCGTTCAATTCCGAGCAAATGTCTATTTAACGGATGGATGGATGGTGCCGGATCATATTTTATGGTACCCCCAAGCGTCTCCACAAATACGAAAACCAAAAAAACGGGCTCCTTCAGCGGATGTACTTTAAAAACCCATAATAGAAAGGCCGTGAAATGGGCTTTGACATAAATAAAATCAGGGGTGATTTCCCAATCTTAAACCGTGAAGTTAAACCAGGCATTCCCCTGGTTTATCTGGATTCAACAGCAACTTCTCAAAAACCGGATATTGTTATTCGGGCAATGGATGATTATTATCAAAAAAATAATGCCAATATTCATCGGGGGGTGCATACTTTGGCAGAAGAAGCTACGGCCATGTATGAGAAAGCTCGCGAAAAAATCGCACGGTTTATTCATGCTCGCTCTGCAAAAGAAGTAATATATACACGGAATACAACCGAATCCATTAACTTAGTGGCTTTTACCTGGGGCAGACAAAATCTTCGGGAAGGAGATGTAATTGTTCTTACTGAAATGGAGCATCATTCCAATTTAGTACCCTGGCAAATGCTTGCTACGGAGAAGAATTTGAAATTGGAGTTTATTGAAGTAAACGAAGACGGTAGTTTGGATTTAGAAGGCTATCAAAATTTATTGAAATTAAATCCAAAACTGGTTGCTTTTACCCACATGTCTAATGTGTTAGGAACAATTAATCCTGCCAAAGAGATGGTAAGGCAGGCGCATGCAGTTGGTGCAATCACTTTAATAGATGGTGCTCAGTCTGTGCCACATTTTTCGGTGGATGTGCAAAACTTGGATGCTGATTTTTATGCTTTTTCTGCACATAAAATGTGTGGACCAACTGGAATTGGCGTCTTATATGGAAAAGAGAAGTTGTTAGCAGCGATGCCACCGTTTTTAGGCGGTGGGGATATGATTAAAAAAGTACAGTTACGCACCTTCAAACCGAATGACCTCCCTCACAAATTCGAGGCTGGCACACCAGCAATTGCTGAGGCAGTTGGCTTTGGGGCCGCTGTTGATTACCTTTCCGACATAGGGATGGACGTAATTGCGCGTCATGAGCAAGAGATTACCGAATATGCCCTGAGTGAATTTGCAGAAGTAGAGCATTTAAAGATTTTTGGAAATGGTACCCATGAGCGTGGAGGCGTACTCTCTTTTGAATTGGGTATTGTACATCCGCATGATGTAGCCCAAATCCTGGATAGTCACGGTGTGGCTGTTAGAGCAGGACATCATTGTGCCATGCCACTGCATGAAAAATTTCATATCCCGGCGACAACCCGTGCCAGTTTTTATCTGTATACAGAAAAAAAAGATATTGACCGCCTGGTTGTGGGTTTGCATGCGGTGAATGATATGTTTGCTTAGTCAGGTGTTATATGGATGATTTTTACCGTGAACTAATTGTAGAACGTTATAAGAATCCCATGTTTCGGGGTGAGTTGGATCCACATGACTACACTTACGAAGATGAGAATCCTTTGTGTGGAGACCATATTCGGATAGATTTACGAGTGGATGAAAATGAGATTATTACCGAAGCATGTTTCAGTGGTCATGGATGTGCAATATCCCAAGCAAGTGCCGATTTACTGATGGAAATGGTTCAGGGAAAACCAATAGCAGATATCAAAAATTTGACCAAGAATGATATTCTGGACATTCTGGGGATAGAATTGGGTCCGGTTCGATTAAAATGCGCGTTACTGCCACTAAAAGTGCTCAAAGGTAGTGCGTATGGGATGGGTGAAATAGAAGAGGACCTTTTAGGGGAATAATTCATGGAAAAAGATCTGAGCCAATATAGTTTCTATCCGGTATTATCGATTGATGATTTGGAAAATGGTGAACGTATCTTCATTGATGTGGATGATGTACCAGTAGTAATATTTAAGATCGCCAGCGATGTTTACGCGATCGCTGATCGCTGCACACATGATGATGGCCCTTTGGGAGAAGGGGATTTAGAAGGTTTTGAAGTGATTTGTCCGCGACATGGGGCTCGCTTTGATGTACGAAATGGCAAAGCATTAACTCTGCCGGCAGTGGAGGATACTTTATATTATCCGGTGCGAGTAGTTGATGGTCAAATTGAAATTGGTGTTGCCAATTCTTAGGTACTTGTATCAAGTATAGCAACACATAATACAAGCTATTTGATACTGAGTGTTGTCCGGCAAACGGGTTATAATGCCTGATATATTGCAATAATAACAACCCTCACGTAAAGGATATCTTGATTATTTGATGCAAAGAATCATTCTCCTTACTGGCGCTACCGGTTTTCTCGGAACATATATTGCCAATAAAATAATCGGCGATCCACAATTACTACTAATAGCGTTGGTGCGCGCTGTAGACAACAAAAGTGCTACCTTACGATTGAAAAAAGAATGGTGGGATTATCCCAATCTGTGTTCTTCCATTGGTAAGCAGGTACAACCATTGGCTGGGGATATAACCTTGAATAATCTGGGGTTAGATGCCACAACATACCAACACTTATCCCAAACACTGACACATATCATCCATAGTGCTGCCGATGTACGTCTATTTCAGCCACAGGATTTGTTACACCTTATTAATGTGGGGGGGACAGGTCATGTATTGGATCTAGCCCGGGCAGTTCAGTTAAAGCATGGGTTGACCTGTTTTGTTCATGTTTCCACAGCTTATGTTGCTGGAGCGCGAAGTGGTAGAATTTTTGAAGAACCATGCACCGATCAGTTTGGTTTTTCCAGCCCATATGAATACAGCAAATATGCAGCTGAACAGCTTGTCTGGAAGGCAACCAGTGAATTGCCGATTTGCATAGTTCGCCCAGGAATGATTGTAGGCGATTCACAGCACGGGCGCATCAAAACTTTCAATACTCTCTATTTTCCTTTGAGATTGTATTTAACCGGTAGATTGTCTATCGCACCGGCTCGCCATGATCTGCGTGTTAATCTTGTGCCGGTTGATTATGTTGCTGATGCTATTTGTAAGCTTATAGATGAATCCGGTGCAATAGGTAAGGCTTTTCACCTCACCCCTCCTAAGGAAGATATGCCTACACTGCGTGAGTTAACCAATTTTGCCCGCATCTGGACCGAAAAGGAAATGGGCATTCGACTGAGACCTGCCAGCTTCTTGCCTTGGCCCGGCCTGGCTAAACTGACTGCTCACCTCGCCAGGTTTAGTTCCAGTCGCGACCTGGTTACTTTGGCAAGTTTACTGCCTTATTTTGAGAAAGACTTGCATTTTGAACGTAACAATACCGACGAACTTGTGGGTATTTATCCACATCGTTGGCAGGATTTATTACCGGTGATCTTGCAGGAAGCTGTACAACGCAGTTTCTGGCACCGAACAACGCGCAGTGTGCACGAACAGGTGCTAGTTCGTTTACAAAGTAAAAATAAACCGATCATGTATCATGATCTCAGTCAGGGACAAATCATAAAACGATCCGGTTCTGAAATACAAACCGAGATTCGTGCCATTCGAGCTTCTTTTAAGGCGATGGACATCAAATCAGGCGATCGGGTGGCTATCATTGGCGTGAACAGTTCGCGTTATTTTTCCATCCTAATGGCTTGTGGATTGAGTGGTATTGTCAGTGCTCCATTTTATGCCACTTGCCCCCCAAAAGAGATTAACCAGTTACTGGAGCATAGCCAGCCCAGACTTTTATTCATTGGTGTGCCTGCTTTGCTTAGCCATCTGGGTGAGCTTTTTACATTAGCACCTCTGGTTTCTTTTTGCACTAAACTAGCGCAGCAGACAGGCGACCCAATTATGAGTTGGGATGAATTTCTGCAATTGGGAGACGGACAACCTGATGTTCCCTCCACAAATATTCAACTTGACCAACCTGTTTCTTTACATTACACTTCCGGAACGACTGGGGATCACAAAGGTGTAATCTATCTCCATCACCACCACAGATGGTTGGCAGAAACGTTAGCTTCTATGTTTCCCTGGCATGAACGTAATCGAAAAGGCTCTTATCTGTCTTATCTGCCCATGAATCATGTAGTTGAGGGAATTTTAGCCACCTATTCACCTTACTATGTCCCAGCTGCACTTGATCTTTACTTCCTCGACGAATTTAATGACCTGCAATGGGCCTTGCAAAAAGTGCACCCCACGATTTTCTTTTCGGTGCCGCGTTTCTTTGAAAAAGTCCGGGCAACTTTTTTGGAAAATTCTCTGGCTCGTTTGTATATTTGCCTACCTGATAATGTCTTTCGTAGTCTGCTCAAACCCTTGTTGCGTACCGTTTTATTAAAAAAAACTGGGTTAAATAAATGTAAACTAATTATTGTGGGGTCAGCCACCACTGATCCAGCGCTGCTGGCGTTTTACCAGGACCTAGGGATTGAAGTGCATAATGCTTATGGTTTGACGGAGGCTCCGCTGGTTTCGTTAAATCGTTTGGGGCATAACCGGATTGATACGCTTGGTAATGCGTTACCAGAAACGCAAATTCGGATCAAATCAGATGGCGAAATCTGTGTTCGTGGTCCACAGGTGGCGGCAGGCTATTTTAATCACGGCGCTATAGAACCTTTTCCAGATGATAGTATAGATACAGGTGATTTGGGTTCTTTTGAAGGTGGGTATCTAAAAATGAGCGGAAGGAAGAAGGATGTCCTGGTTACCTCGTATGCCAAGAACATTTACCCCACACTTATAGAAGCTAATTTGCGGGCTATACCAGGTATCGGTGAAGCTCTATTGATTGCAGACGGGCATCCTTACTGTACTGCTTTGTTGTGGTTGGATGAAAACACATGGATCGAAAAATGCCTGGAATCTATTAAACTTGGAATTGAACTGATCAATGCTAATCACGCACATCCGGAACAAATCAAACGCTGGGCAGTGATGCCAGGCATACTATCTGCAGAAGATGGAAGTATGACTGGAAGTATGAAAATCCGCCGTGGAATTCTTACACAACGCTATAATACTGTGATTGAAGCACTTTACAACGGAAATCTGCCTAAAGATGTGTTGTACTGCGGTGGCTTACCGAAAGAAAGCTGACTAGTTTTTTTATTTATTCTTCACAACTGGAGCCAAATTGTGCTACCACGCGCAATATATCAAACCCTTCAGCATATTTTCGTTCGGCCAAAGCGCCATGGCGGATCATAGTGGAACGGGTGATCTGAGAATCGAAGTAATAGCGATCAGCATAGGTAGTGTATTGGGCCAGTGCATCCATTTTTTTTTGAACATCTTGTTCTGTTACTTCAAAGAGAAAGTGGGGAAAAAAACCGTAGCTACTTCGTAGAACATCAAAACCTAATACCGAAGTACCACGGAATGCACGTAAGGCTTCTTCGGTTACCGTTATATGATCCTGGTGGATATCGTTCTTCGTATGCACAAATACAATTTGGGGCTTGAAATCACGCTTGATTTTTAGCATTGTTTCCAGAATTTCTTGACGGGCATAGGGAAAATTGCGTGTTTCAAATTGCTGGAGGATGTCATGGTCCTGCGGAATACCCAGTACATGCATACTGGCGCGATGTTCCTGAACTAAATTTTTTAAGGTAGGATTTTTTTGATTGTCAGATAGGGTTACACAAAGCATTTCTGCTTTATTTTCAATATTAGCTATTAAAGCACCACATCCCAATTCAATATCATCCGGATGGGCACCAATAAAACAGACCCTCTTACCATATAATAATAAATTTTGATTCATTTGAGGCTACTTTGTTGCAATGAAACCGCCTACCACCTTGGTCATTACCAATTGCCCATCACTTTCGAGACGTTTTTCTGCGACTGTTGTAATGGCGGTCATGATTTTTTCGAAATCATCTTTGGTCTGGAAGAAGCTACTCCATAACTTACGGTCTTCAGCCAGGGAAGCACGTGTATATGCGATAAATGGTTCTACTTCAGGGAAAATAAGAGGGTTTTCAAAAATGTGAACATCCACTTTGCTGAATGTTGCTTTCATAGCATCCAAAATATGTGTTGAATAACGAGAACTGCCAGGCATGGGCGGGATTGTTTTGCCGGTTGCCTCGCGGATAATGTCGTAAAAGAGTTGCTTATTGGTTGGCATTGGTCCGCTGGAAAATAAACGTCCGCCTGGTTTCAGAACGCGGTGCATTTCTTGAATTGTGAAAGGAATATCTTCAGCGTAGTAAATTGCGAAACAGCAGGATTCGAAATCGTACTGATCACTTTCTAATGGGAATGTTTTGTTAAAATCCAAATCGATGAATTTCATACCTGTTGAGCGTTTTTCATTTTCTTTTTTCGCCTGGCCAAGTAATTCTTCATTCACGTCACCACCAGTAATAGTGGCTGCCCCATTCAACTGTTGGTGATAGGAAAAACATTGTTTGCCGGCACCACAGCCAACATCAAGAATATTCATTCCCTTTTGCAACTGGATGATGTCCAACATCCAACTATCAATATTCTTTGCTCCATATTGTGAATGGATATCAATACGTTTTAATAGATCATTTGTTGTTTCGCGATAGTCGATTTTCATGTGTCTCCACTATTTTATTTTTTTTTGTAAGTATAAAAGGTTAACCGGTTCTGTCAAGTTAACAGATACGCGGCAGCATTTCACCAGCCATCATATCCAAAATTCGGTTTGTACCCAGACTCGTCTTAAGAATCACTCTTCCAGGATGGCTTGTTGTTACGTTCCCAATTTCTATCGCATCTTCACCATAAGGAGATGCTTGCATGGCATGAAGAGCAGCTTCTTTTTCGGTTTGAGGGACGATAACTATTACCTTGCCTTCATTAGCAATGTAGAGTGGGTCAAAGCCTAACAAATCACAGGCTGCCTGAACCGGTTGACGAATGGGAATTTGTTCTTCAAAAACCTGAATTCCAAATTTGCTTTGTTGAGCGATTTCATTGAGTGTGGTAGCCAAACCACCCCGCGTTGGGTCACGTAAAACATGGGTATGAGGCGCTACCTTTAGAACGGATTGGATGAGATGATTAAGTGGTGCAACATCGGACTCAATTTGCACAACGACACCTAAGTCTCCTCTTGCGGAAAGTACTGCAATTCCATGATCTCCTATAGAGCCTGAGAGGAGTATAGCATCGCCTGCTTGTGCTTGATTGCCTCCAATTTGAATTTGAGCGGGTATCCAGCCAATTCCTGCAGTCGAGATAAATAAGCCGTCACCTTTCCCTTTTTCTACTACTTTTGTATCTCCTGCGATAATTTGAACTCCAGCTTCTTCAGCAGCGGTTTTCATTGATATCACAATTTTTTCAAGGGTTTGGACAGAAAGACCCTCTTCCATAATAAAACTCGCTGTGATGTAAAGCGGTGTGGCACCGGACATGCTCATATCATTGACGGTTCCACAAATGGCCAGACGGCCAATATCTCCTCCTGGGAATAAGAGAGGGGAGACAATGTGTCCATCAGTTGAAATGGATAACCTACCGTTCGGTCCAGGCATTGGAACAGACGCAAAATCATTTCCCTGGTCCAGATAATTGTTGTGGAAATGGGTGTGAAATACGTTTTTGATTAAATCATGGGTCATTTTTCCCCCGCTGCCATGACCTATCACTATGGTGTCATCATGGCGGAGCGGTAAAGGGCAGATTGGAGCTTCAAAAACTGGTTGAGATTCATTCATAATTTATTTATCCTAAATGATTGATAAATCACGGGCAAAGCGATAATAAGCGGAACAAGCACCTTCGGAACTAACCATGGGGGCACCCAATGGATTAGTAGGGCTACAAAGAGTTCCAAATGCCGAGCAATGAGAAGGTTTTTTTATTCCCTGTAATATTTCACCGGCTATGCAGATTTCTGATTCTCTGGTCTGAATGTGATCCACATTAAAACGGTTTTCAGCGTTAAAGAAATCAAATTCTTTACGTAGCATTAAACCACTTGAAGGAATCATGCCAATACCACGCCAATTACGATCACATGCTTCGAAAATAGTATTGATCATCTTTTGAGCTACCAAATTACCGGATTCTTGTACTGCCCTGGGATAAGCATTTTCGACAGTATATTGGCCTGTTTCCAATTGTTTAACGGTTTGCATAATCCCTTGCAGTAAGTCCAGTGGTTCAAATCCTGTTATCACAACAGGTACTTCATACTGAGCAGCAATGGAGTGATATTCCCAGTAACCCATGACGGTGCACACATGACCAGCAGCTAAAAATGCCTGGACACGGTTAGCCGGTGAACTCAGGATGGCGTGCATGGCAGGTGGCACACATACTTGTGAAACAAGGATTGAAAAATTTTTCAATCCCAAAGCTTTTGCTTGCAGAATGCTACTGGCATTGGCAGGAACCGTAGTTTCAAAACCTATAGCAAAAAAAACAATTTCCTTATCCGGATTTTCCTGAGCGATTTTTACCGCATCCAGCGGGGAATAAACAACCTTAACCTGGGAACCCTGTGCTTTAAGTTTGAAGAGATCTGTATGTGAACCCGGCACGCGCAGCATGTCTCCGAATGTACAAAAAATGACATTGGGCAACGCTGCGACAGCATGCGCCCGGTCAATTTGGTCCAAAGGAGTGACACAAACCGGGCATCCAGGCCCATGCACTAACTCTATTTCGGCTGGCAACAATTGATCCAATCCAAACTGCATAATCGCATGTGTCTGTCCCCCGCAAATTTCCATAATGACCCAAGGGCGAGTGGTAGATTTGCGAATTTCTTCAACAATTCCTTTTACCAGCGAGGAATCCTTAAAAGATTTCGCGTAGTTAAGCTGCTTGTCCATCAATACCCAATTCTTCGTTCAGGTTGGAAATTTCAGTGAGCAAGGAAAGTGTTTCCATTGCATCTGCTTCACTCAGGACATTTAATGCAAAACCAGCATGTATGATTGTATAGTCTCCGACAATTGCCTCTGGGATTGCTTCGATGCAGGCTTGTCGGATCACACCACCAAAATCAATTTTGGCCATGCGCATTCCGCTACTGTCGTCGATTTCTATGATTTTACCTGGTACGCCTAAACACATTTTTGCCTCACTTCTTATGAATTTTTCAAAACCCTTGCAGTAATACAAGCTTGTCCAAAGGAAATGCCCCCATCATTGGTTGGGACATTGTGATGGACCAAAACCTGAAAACCAGAAAATTTTAGTAATTTGATCGTTTTTGATAATAATACCTTGTTTTGCCAAACCCCGCCACTTAAGGCAACGATGCTCACTCCCTGTTCATTTCGAATTTTTTCACAGACGGACAATGACATAAACGCGACACTGTTGTGGAATCGGGAAGCCATTTTGGGAATAGGTGTACCCCTCAGTACATCTTGAATTAGATTTTGCCATAATTCATGGGGGTCCAGCTCATCCTCTACCAATGAAATAGGGTATTCTCCCATTTCATTGGGGTCACAGAGGACTTCCATCTCGATCGCTGCCTGACCTTCGTAGGTTACTTTGTGGCGGATCCCCATTAGGGAAGCGGCTGCATCAAAGAAACGCCCCATACTGGAGGTTAAGGGAGAATTTATTTTCCGTTCCAATTGGATTTTTAGGGCTGTACGATCTTCATAGCATTGAGCTGAGACGCTCGGGATTTCCAAATCCCAATCGTATTGATCATTCCACAAATAAGATAAAGCCATTCTTGAGGGATACTTAATTGCCAGATCACCTCCAGGTAGGGGTGTATATTTGAGATGGAATCTCCTCTGATATTTTTGATAGCCGCCCACTAAAACTTCTCCACCCCAAATAGCCTGGTCTGTTCCCAATCCGGTACCGTCATAACACAAACCTATAACAGGGTCGTCCGTTTCCCATTGGTTATCTGCCATGCATGCCGCCAGGTGGGCGTGATGATGTTGGATTGTTAATACCGGAATATGTTCGGTTTGAGCACGCTCCAAAGCATAGCGCGTAGCTAAATAGTTGGGATGCAAATCGCATCCAATCATTTCTGGTTTAATACGAAAAAGTTTTTCAAAATGCTGAATGCCTTCCTCGAATGATTGCAAAGTTTCTAGATTTTCCAGATCACCGATATGATGGCTGAGAAAGGCGTATTGATCGCGTGTGAGGCAGAATGTGTTTTTTAATTCTGCACCTGTTGCCAGTATATTGGGCACTGGAAAAGGTAAAGCAAGGGAATTGGGAGCATACCCCCGGGAACGACGAATCATATATAGTCTTTCATCAATGGAACGAATGACCGAATCATCCATACGCATGTGTATGGCACGGTTATGAATTAGAAAAGAGTCGGCGATAGTGGAAAGACGTTGGAAAGCCTCAGCATCATCGTATGCAATTGGTTCGTCACTTATATTGCCACTGGTCATCACCAGTACTTCCGGGTAGTGATCTGCTGGCTCTAATAACAAGTAATGCAGTGGGGTATAAGGCAGCATAAATCCAAGTGTATTTTGTCTCGGGGCTACTTGATCACAAATTGCTGTTTCGGATAAGCGATTCAGTAGAATTACCGGTCTTTCTCGTGAAGTCAGCAGTTCTTTTTCTGAAAGAGAAAGAGAACTATATTTTTCTACAGTTTCATAAGAAAATGACATCAAAGCAAATGGTTTGTCACTTCTTTTTTTGCGCGCCCTCAAAGCTCCTACCGCCAGGGGATTGGTAGCATCGCAGGCAAGATGGTAACCGCCTATGCCTTTTATGGCTAAAATCAGACCATTTTGCAAGTCTTGCCGTGCCATTTGGATCGCAAGCTCTTTATCTGCTATTACAGCCCCATTCTTGATATATTGCACCTGGGGGCCACAATTCGGGCAGGCTACCGGCTGGGCATGAAACCGGCGATTAAGTGGGTCAGTGTATTCCCGACGACAGAATTCGCACATCTCAAATTCAACCATGGTGGTGGATGGACGATCATAAGGAATGTCTTTGATGATGGTAAAACGTGGACCGCAATTGGTACAATTAATAAAAGGGTAGCGGTAACGTTTATCTTTTTCAGAAAATAATTCCTGCAAACAATCAGGACAGATACTGGTATCTGGTGAAATTGGTTGAAAATCATTAGGATTTGCCAGGCTGGATTGGATCGTAAATTCGGAAAAATTACCTAGAGTTATATTTTCTATTGTTATGAAATCGATCCGTGAAAGAGGAGGAGCCTCTGAACGAAGCTGAATTATGAATTGATCCACCTGAGATTGAGAACCTTGGATTTCAATCTCAACACCGCTGGACGTGTTTCGCACCCAACCAGTGAGTTGATTATTTTTTGCAATGGCGAAAATAAATGGCCTGAATCCAACACCCTGCACAACGCCTTTTATAATTATATGAACAGCTCTGGATTGGAGCATGGTTTACTGTTGTTTAAATAAGGTGATTCTCGTTTTGAGCCATTCGATCCAATCTTCAAAGCCATCACCTGTTTTACAGGAAAGTTCAAAAGTAGCAAGACCGGGGTTTAGAATTTCTACACCTTGTTTAAAATAATCCATCCGAAAATCAATATATGGCAATAGATCAACTTTGTTAATGAGCAAAACTTCAATTCCACGGTAGATATTGGTGTATTTATATGGTTTATCATCACCTTCCGGAATACTTGAAATGACGACATTTGCATGTGTCCCAATCTTAAAAGAAGCTGGGCATATCAAGTTACCGACATTTTCTACAATGAGAAGGTCAATATCAGATAGGTCCAATGCTGCAACTCCTTGCTGCATCATAACAGCGTCGAGGTGACATTGACCACCAGTATTGATTTGAACCGCTGGTACTCCCAGTGCGGATACTTTATCTGCATCAATTGTAACGGCTGCTGTATCACCTTCGATGACCGCAATTTTATATTCCGGAACTAAACTTTGAATAGTTTTTAGAATTACGCTGGTTTTGCCGGCGCCGGGAGAAGCCATGATATTAATTGCAAATATTTTAGCTTGTGTAAGACGATCTTCAACCTGTTTTGCAACATTGTCATTTGCATCTAAAATTCTTTCGATGATTTGTACTTTTTGGGTTGGCATTTGTTTCACCTTTCAATTTCAATGCTGTCCAGCCAGAATTCCTCTCCTGAAGCTATTTTAATTCGCATGGAGGCACAATTTGGGCAGGGTTCCAATTCGCCTGGCAAAGCATATTCATGAGAACAATCCAAACATACCACTTTTGCAGGAATCCGTTTAAAGTGTAAGCGCGCATTTTCACAAATCGAATCTTTGCTGACGATATCCCAGTAAAATTGGACACTATCATTTACGATACTGGCTAATTGGCCGATGACGATATTAATATCAGTTACTTTAATAGCACCGGCTTGAACAGCATGTTTTTCGGCTATTTTTAAAATACTTTCAGTAACGGCAAGTTCATGCATTTGATAATTATAATACTGAACATCACCAAAATTTATTCGGTGATTAATCTGCTGATTATTTGGTTAAAATTAACTCCAATAGCTGAATTCTCATAGATAACATTCGGCTGGCGATAATATTGGAAATCCGGCGCATGACAATGTAACCTAAGGTTGAATCCGCTTCACAAAGCTCAGATAATGCATTTGTTTCTATATAGATTAAACAACAAGGGGATAATGCTGTTATTGTTGTTGTTCTCTGGCGTGCAACCGGTGTCATGCTATCCCAACCCAGAATATCCAAAGCCTCAGCTGTGTAAATTCGAAGATTTCCATGTTTGGGTACCATGATGTCTATGGATAATCGGCCCTCTGAAACAATATACAGTAGATTGTCTGTATCACCTTCACGAAAAAGAATTTCACCGGTTTCGAGATATTTAAGGCCAGAAATGCGTACCAATTGTTTAAATTGGAATGTGGAAAGCTCCATAAGCCATGGGATATTCTGCAAAGTCGTGTGAATTTCTGCTTTCGCTATCATTATTTACCTGATGAAAGCCAGGAAGCGCTCTCATAAAAAATTTGTTAAATGGTTGTATCATTCATGGAAGATGATCTGAAGTGTTCTACTTCCTTGATCGCCTGCTGATTGTCACAATGAAAACATTCGTGTCCCTGTATTTGGGACACGAATGTTTTCTATCTTATAAAGGTTGGATAATCCAATTATATATGGATCCTACTGCGCGGGAACACAGTTCAGCTGTTTGTTGAGAAAGGATATCATGAAAGCCAAACTGATATCCCCGAATGGATACGAGGATAGCTTCCGGTTTGCGCTTATATACATGTTCCAACACAGACATTAATGATTCCGGAGTGAGGTGGTGGGTCAGTGGCGAATTCTGAAACTTTGATTCCAATATTTGCCAGTGGATATCGGCTTCAACTGCGCCGGTATGGGCATCGATGAAACAAATGCGAGCATACGGCGTCATTTCGTCAGCCATTTCGGGGGTTAATTGCAAATTAAACCACAAATCTAATGTGCGGCCTTCAGGAAAGAGTCCTTCGACATACGAATTTGGTGTGGATATGCCAAAATAATTTGCAATACCAACGAGTACATGCCATGCAACGCCATCGTCTTCACGGTCCGGATTTCCATAACCGATGATTAATGTACGTGGGATTTTTGACAAAACCTGCTCCCGATCAGGAGCAGGTTTTGAATTATTTTGATCGAACGACATGCTTAGTCCCGACGCAATGTTTTGATAGTTTCACCATTGGGCGAAACAACATCAATAATCATTGGCATCTGTCCGACTGCATGGGTAGAGCAGGAAAGGCAGGGATCATGCGCACGAACAGCAGCTTCTACGCGGTTTAATAAGCCTTCATGAATTTCAGGACCGGTGATATAGGTTTTGGCTACCATATCAACAGCTTTACTCATTGCATAGTTATTGTGTCCTGTTGAAACAATCAGATTTACTTTTTCTAATTGACCGTTTTCCTTGGCTTTATAATGGTGAATCAGAGTTCCTCGGGGAGCTTCGATAACACCAACGCCTTCACCCTGGAAGTTGTGTTGGGTATTCAAGATATCTGTTGAGAGAATATCAGTGTCTTCACATAGTACCCGTACCCGTTCGGCAGCAAAGAGTGTTTCGATCAGACGGGCATAGTGATAATAGAGTGTATTTTCGATAGGTTTTCCGTCATTGATCTGTCTGTATGCTTTAAATTCTTCGTTGGCAAGTGGAGTGTCGATTTTGTCCGCAATGTTGAGACGACCCAAGGGGCCAACGCGGTAAACGCCATTCGGCCACCCCATTTTCTTGTAATAAGGGAATTTTAGGTAGGACCAATTTTCCACATGCTCACTGATGATATCGAGATAGTTAGCAATCGGGAAGCGTTCCAATTGGACACCATGCTGGTCAATCAGGCGAATATTTCCGTCATAGAGTTCGAGACCATTGCTTTCAGTAATCAGGCCAAAGTATCCAGTAGGGAAGACAGCAAATTTCTGGATATCTTCCATATTCTTGGCTGCCCAGTCTTTCATAATGGAGAGCCCTAATTGAATGGTTGCGATGGAAGTATCAAGACCTTCCAGAATCAAATCACGTTCGGGAGCGGTTAGTGCTTTGTTAACACCACCGGGGACAGCGAAAACAGGGTGAATCCGACGGCCACCCAAAATGCGGATAATTTCCTGACCCCATTTGCGTAAGGCAACTGCTTTTAAAGCAATTTCCGGTGCAGCCTGGATCAATCCTCCCACATTACGGATTTCAGGATCGGCATCGAAGCCCAATAAGAGATCCGGCCCGGCCAACTCGAAGAAATGCATGCCATGTGATTGGACAATTTGACCCATGTGCATCAGTTCACGCAGTAAATTGGCTGGGCGTGGAGCAGGAGAGCCCATGACAGCATCACCGGCTTTCGCGGCCGCCAGGTGATGGCTCACCGGACAGATACCGCAAATACGCGGTGTAATCAGGGGCATTTCAAAAACCATACGTCCTTCGCAGAATTTTTCAAAACCACGGAACTCATTTACATGTAAATAAGCATGGTCTACTAATCCATCGTCTTTTAAATGTATGGTGATTTTTGCGTGACCTTCAATCCGTGTTACTGGTTCAATTGTTATTTTTTGTGCGAGCATTGTTTTCTACCTCCTAATGCCAATGTAACTTATCGCCCTTTAATTCAGGGATGCGTCCTTGGGCTAATTCAGCCAGAACATAGAAGATCACATCAGCATCCGGCGGGCAGCCGGGAACGTGTAAGTCTACCGGAACAACTTCCTGTACGGAGCGCACACGGGTCATTACAGCCAGTTCAGGATCGCTGGGGATCATACCATTTTCATCGGTACTTTCTGTTTCTACATAAGCCCGGCGTAAAGATTCTTCAATAGTGAAGAAATTGCGCATGGCTGGAACACCACCAAAGACAGCACAGTCACCTAACGCCACCAGATACTTGCAACGTGAGCGCATTAATTTTGCCTGGTGTTCGTTGGAGGTGTTATTAATGCCACCTTCCAGGATTCCTACATCGACGCCACTTTCATCAGCCTCTTTGAGATCGGTGATTGGCGAAGAACGCAGGTTTACCAATTCCAAAACCTGGATAATTCTTTCATCCATATCCAACAGGGACATGTGACAACCAGCGCAACCGCACATCCAATCTGTAGCTACTTTTGGTTTACTCATAACTTGTTTACCTCACTTGTACCTATATAACTAAGCAATCTCAACTGGTGAAGTTGTTGATTTTAATACAGTCTGCCAATCAGATGAAAGAGATAATTTCAGTCTGGCGGCAATTGCTTCTAAAACTTCCAGGTTGGTTTTTACATCTACAGGTGATTGCAATGCCTTATTGGCTTTTTGGGTAACACCATCAAAGCTGAGATAATGTCCTTCCTGTTCAGACCAAATGGTAGTTGGCAACACAACATCTGCTTTTGCTGTTGAAGCAGAGTGGTAGCTGGTCTGCATAACCAGGAATGGGACATCTTCCAATTTCTTTGCCAAAGATTGGGTCAATTCTTCATCACCCAAGGCAACAAAGGCTGCCTGGTGACCATTGATTTTAAAACTCTGGTCCAACCCGAGTAATGATGCAAATAAACCATTTGCTTTACCTTTAATACTTACGACTTTGCCGTTAATAGCGGCAGCCAGATCAATAAGCGATTTAGTTATCTCGGTCTTTTGTTTGCTTTCGTAATCAGTACCGTACACGATGACTGCTTTCTGAGCAGCTTTCAAAACGGAGGCTAATTTTTCATATTCCACAAC
Source organism: Chloroflexi bacterium HGW-Chloroflexi-10 (assembly GCA_002840755.1). Lineage (GTDB taxonomy): Bacteria > Chloroflexota > Anaerolineae > Anaerolineales > Anaerolineaceae > UBA6170. The sequence continues at coordinate 81,141 of PHBZ01000004.1, forward strand.
TTCAAGGCCAGTTTTTTGTGCCATAGCCTGACAGTCTATACCAGCTACAGCTGCTTTTAAGGCTGCAACAAAGCTCATTTCACTACCTTTGGTGATTTCCATGGCATAAGGAGTGAATGCACCAATTCCACCAGCTTCCTGACCAACAGTGATTAATTTCGCACCGGCAGGAATGGCCCGTTTCATTATAAAACCTGCAACTTGATGTGATTTGGTTAAATCTGCTCCGATGAGCATAAATGTATCCGCTGATTTCAGATCGGTATAGTTGCCTTCAAACCCAGGTTTTTCCCTGCCAATTTCTGCTGAAACTGCTGTGAAGATACCTTCTTCAGTTGATGTCACCATATTACTGCCCAATTTCCCGTTAAAAATTTGTTTGAAGGCATGTAATGCTTCAGCTGGGAGGCGGGTGGAAGCAATAGCGGCTACACCATTATCTTTTATGCCAAGCAATGGTTGGAATTTTTGAGAAATTATCTTAAACGCTTCATCCCAGGTGGCTGCCTTCAGCACGCCATCTTTTCGTACCAGGGGAGTGAGCAATCGCTGGCGTTTTTCGTCCATGGGGCGGAATCTGCCGATTTCACAAATGACGCCACCATTACGATTGGCATCCCAGTTGCCATCCACACGCAAGAGACTGTTATTGCGACTGATAACTTCAATGCCACAACTTAACGAACAACTTACACAAATGGATTGTGTTTTTTCGGTATCGGTCTGTTGGCCCCTGTAAGCACTCCAACGATCAATCAATGCGCCTGTAGGGCAAATCTGTACACATGTTCCACAGGAGATACAGGAACTAGAACCCAGAGGAACACCAAGATCGGCCATTAGCAGGGTTTTGGAACCACGTTCTTCCATTCCCAAGGTGAAGTTACCTACCAGTTCACCACACGCACGAACACAGCGGCGGCAAAGGATGCAACGATTGTGATCCAGAACAAAGTATGGATGAGAAGCATCTACTTCGAAAACCTGCCAATTGGGTTGTAATGGCCAGTGGGTCATTTCTTCATCATAAGCAGCATTCTGCAATTCGCAATCGCCGCCACTTACCTGGCAATACGGGCAGAAATGATTGCGTTCACTAAAAATCATTGATAAAACAAACTTTCGTGCCGAAGAAACTTTGCTTGTGTCGGTATGGATTACCATATTGTTGGTAACCGGCAGTGTACAGGCAGGCTGCAGGGTCCGGGCACCTTCTACTTCCACCAAACAAAGACGACAACCACCATAGGGTTCTAATGCGGGATGATCGCAAAGGGTCGGGATTTCTATACCGGCCTGACGGGCAGCATTGAGAACTGTTGTTCCTTCTGAAACCTCAATTTCCTTGCCATCTATTTTTACTTGATACATTTTCGTACTCTCCTTAGTTCGGTTCTTTGAATGATTGCTTATATTCTTTTGCCACTCATAGGGCAAATACCCATGGGACAAACTTTCAATTTAATGTGTGCTTCCACTTCTGCACGGAAGTGAGACATGACATCGCGAATGGGTGTTCCGGCAGTCTGACCCAACCCGCAATTTGATAGTTCATTCAAATTTTGGCTGATCGACATCAAATCGTCCAAATCCTGCATGGTGCCGGTACCTTGCGAAATATTTTCGAGAATAGAATAAGCGCGTTCGTTGCCAATTCGGCATGGGTTGCATTTACTGCATGATTCTTTGCGGAAGAAATTTTGCAGGACTTTCGCCAGGTCTATGACACATGTGTTTTCGTCACAGATCAACAATGCACCGGATCCCAGTGATACACCGGCTTTTTGGAATGAATCAAAATCCATCGGCGTATCCTGTAGGCTGGCAGGAATTACTGAGCCGCTGGAACCACCGGTTTGGGCTAATTTAAAAGATGCGTTGTTTTTCATGCCTTTGGCATAAATTGTGATTACTTCGCGCAATGTGATTCCCATCGGAACTTCAATTAAGCCAGTGATGTTGACATTGCCCAGAATTGTATATACCTTGGTACCTGGACTAGAAGTAGTTCCAAATCCACGAAACCAGGAAGCTCCGTGAAAGATGATGGCCGGGATGTTTGCCAATGTTTCCACATTGTTTATCAAAGTTGGTTTTCCCCATAAACCGGCTGTGGTTGGGTAGGGAGGACGAGGTCGTGGCTCGCCGCGCTTGCCTTCCATTGATTCTAAAAGGGCGGTTTCTTCTCCGCAGATGTATGCACCTGCTCCGGAATGAACATGAAGATTGAAATTGAAACCGGATTCAAAAATGTTTTCACCTAACATGCCGATTTCTCGGGCTTGTTCTATAGCGATTTTTAAGCGCTCTTGAGCTAAAACATATTCACCTCTTACATAAATATAGCCTTCATCAGCTCCAACCGCATACGCAGCAATTAACATGGCTTCAATGATGCTGTGGGGATCACCTTCAAGTATGAGGCGATCTTTGAAAGTTCCAGGTTCAGATTCGTCCGCATTACAGATGACATATTTTTTGTTACCGGTCGCACCAGCGACAAAACCCCATTTTAAGCCAGTGGGGAAACCTGCGCCACCGCGTCCTCGTAATCCTGAGGTTTTTATTTCTTCAATCACTTGTTTGGGTGTCATCTCAGTCAAAACTTTGCCAGCCGCTTGATATCCATCATGAAGAATGTATTCTTCAATATTGGTAGGGTCGATAATACCAGCTCGACGCAATACAATGCGTTGTTCTGCCGGTAATGTCCCTTTGCGTGCATTAACCCAAGCGATTTTTCCGGTGAGTTCCTTTGAAGCTGCTTGTAGTTCACTGGCAACCCGACCTTTATATAAATGTTCTTCTACCAGATAGTGGATATTTTCGGGTTTTAATGGACCATAGATTACAGCTTCAGGATAAACAATTACCAGAGGCAGAGCATCGTGACGGCCGACATCACCTACCATGGTTACATTAATTTCTTCTTGCAATCCAAAATTTTGGATTTCATTTTGCAGAGTATCATAAATTTTTTGGGCTCCCAGTTCCATACTATAGGAGTCGCTGGAAACTAATACCATAGAACGAACAGTTTTCACGATATATCTCCTTAATCAGTATAGCGGGCTAAAATTTCTTTTATTTGTTCCGGTTTGACATTACCATAAGCATCATCGTCTATCATGATAACCGGACCGACACCACATAAACCAAGGCAACTTGTGGTAACCAGGGACCATTTTCCGTCCGCAGATGTTTCTTCTGGTTCCAGGTGTAATTCATCTTGAATGGTTTGCCAAACTTCACGACCACCGACTACATGGCACGGTGCGCTTTCACAAAATTGAATAATGTGTTTACCTAGAGGCTTGGTGGAAAGCATGTGATAAAAACTTGCAACGGAAAACAATTGTGAACGCGGTGATTTCATTCTGCGGCTAATCTCTTCCAATGCTGCCGCCGGCAGATAACCTAATTCGCGGTTGACTTCATTCAGAATTGGTATCAATTCATCCCGACTGTCACCGAAATGTTGAAAGGCTGCTTCAACAGCTTCAACTACGAAATTCTCGGACTTTGTTTCGATTGTCATGCATGGCTCCTTGCTTGAGGTGTAAAAATGGTGTGTCTTTTGATTATCTACAAATAGGGGAACGAGAAAATTGGTGTCTTCGAGTGATAATGTGATTTTCACCAGGGATTAATTTCCTGGTGAAAATCTTTTTTCTATACAATCTCAATCGCATTGAAATTACAGACCTGCAAACAAATTCCGCAGCGGACACAAAGGTCCGGATCGATATTATGAACCTGACGCCGTTCACCGCTGATAGCATTTACTGGGCAATTACGCGCGCAAACTGTGCAACCTGTACAGTTATCCGGAATAATTTCGTAGCGGATGAGGGCTTTGCAGACTTTGGATGGGCATTTCTTTTCAAAAATATGAGCTTCATATTCTGCACGGAAATGTTTTAGCGTGCTTTCTACCGGGTTGGGTGCACCCTGGCCTAAACCACAAAGTGAGTTTGATTTAATTTCCTGGCATAGCATTTCCAGCTGCTCTATATCGCCTTCTTTGCCTTCACCATTACAAATACGAGTGAGTATTTCCAATAATCGGTTGGTGCCAACGCGGCAGGGTGTACATTTTCCGCAACTTTCATCCTGGGTGAACTCCATGAAGAAGCGGGCAATATCCACCATACAAGTATCTTCATCCATAATGATCATTCCACCGGACCCCATCATAGACCCAGCTTGAACCAGGGATTCATAGTCACAAGGGAGATCCAGGTAATCTTCAGGAAGGCATCCACCCATTGGTCCACCAGTCTGAATGGCTTTGAACTTTTTATTATCTTTAATACCCATACCTACGTCGAAAATAATCTCGCGAAGCGTAATACCCATAGGCACTTCAATCAGACCAGTGTGATTAATATCACCAGCGAGAGCAAATGTCTTGGTTCCTTTGGATTTTTCAGTTCCCATGCTGGCAAACCATTCCGGCCCTTTAAGAATGATTTGAGGAACATTGGCATAAGTTTCCACATTATTTATATTAGTTGGTTTATCCCATAGTCCTTTTACAGATGGGAAAGGTGGACGCGGACGAGGTTCGCCACGTTTCCCTTCAATTGAGTTCATTAAGGCAGTTTCTTCACCACAAACAAATGCGCCAGCGCCAATACGAACTTCCAGATCAAAGGAAAAATCAGTTCCCATGATGTTTTCGCCTAATAATCCTAGCGCTTTTGCCTGGTTGATGGCGATATTCAAAGTTTGGACGGCAATTGGATATTCAGCACGGCAGTAGATGTATCCACGGCGAGCGCCAATTGTATATGCTGCGATGATCATTCCTTCGACAACTGAATGTGGATCGGATTCCAGCACGCGCCGGTTCATAAAAGCACCCGGATCACCTTCATCCGCGTTACAGCCGACAAAACGAATGTCCGAGGGAGTTTGCTTTGTGAATGTCCATTTTAGATAAGCCGGAAAACCGGCACCACCTCGTCCGCGTAAACCAGAACGTTTTAATACATCAATCACATCATCAGGTGTCATTTCCGTAACAACTTTGGCCAGGGCCATATAGCCGTCATGTGCGATGTAGTCTTCAATGTTTTCAGGATCAATAACTCCGCAATTGCGTAAAACTACCCGGATTTCTTTGGCAGTTGGTGCGGAAAGTTCTTCATCTGAGAATGATTTTGCGGGAACCAGGAATTTGTTTGCCAGGCGGCCCTTCAAAAAATGTTCTTCAACCAGGAAGGGGATGTCTTCCACCTTCATCCCGGCATAATGCACACCTTCAGGATAGACCATAAATTCAGGACCATTTGTACACCCACCTATTCGAGAGGTTTCCAAGACCTGTACTTCACCAATTAACCCAGTTGCAACCAGCTCATCATTGAGAGCGTCCATAACGGCGTGTGCACCCTTAGAAAGACACTCCGGATCTACGCATACCAAAACGTGAGAGCGAAAATATTTCATGTTAAACCTGCTTTTATAACACCTATAAATTATATAGAAATTACGTATTCCTTAACGATATTCCCATTGACAACATGTTCTTCAACAATTTTGGCAGCAATTTCTTTAGTAACTTTTCCATACGTTACTTTTTCTGCTTCTCCAATTTGCACCTGGACGATGGGTTCCATTTCGCATAAACCAATACATCCGGTTTGGGTCACGGCGATTCCACTTAACCCATCGCTTTCAATTTTTTCGAGAATGGATTTCATCGTATCACGTGCTCCAGCTGCAATTCCACAGGTGCCCATTCCAACGACAACTTGCTTCTGTCCGGATGAACTTTTTACATCACGTTTTCGTAATGCTTCTTCACGGATTTTTTTCAGATCGTCTAAACTTTTAATGGTTGGCATAGTATTACTCCTATTATGATCTTTTGATTAATATTCGGATTCAGGACGGAGATTATTAATTCCTGATTCGATTTCTTCACGGATGAAAGATAAAACAATTGGTTCTGTTAGTGAAATTCCTTCCAGTTCTTGTTTTATGGGTAGGTCATCAAATTCAAACCGATTGTGGTCGACGATGTATTCAAAATCCCAATTGATCTGCGGGTTTCCTACCACCAGCTGTAAAAATGTACCAGCAAGGTCACCAATCGGCATACGATCAATATGACTGCGTTGAAATTCGATGTCAATTTTTGTGCCGGCTCCTAATTTGGATTGAATATTAAGGTAACCATTACACATTTCAGCCGCAGCTTTTAAAAGAGGGATTCCCAGACCGACTTTTCGCGTGGTTCTGGAGGTTGTAAAAGGATCTACAACTTTTTGAACCATTTCAGGTGACATCCCTTTGCCATTATCTATTACGCCTATGTGCAGACGATCGTTTATTAAATCTTCTGAAACCGAAATCTGAATTCGGCTTGCATTGGCTGCAACACTATTTTCGGCAATATCCAGAAGATGTAACGATAATTCTTTCAAGTTCGGATCCTGAGTTAATTTTGAAGGGGTTTAACAATTTGTGGTATTTTATTGGGTTTAACTCTGCCCATTACTTCATCATTTACAACGATGACCGGTGCCTGACTGCAAGCACCTACGCAGCGGCAAATTTCAAGGGTGATATTGCCATCTGCTGTAGTTTCACCTACATCAATTCCAAGTATTTGTTTGGCTTTTTCTATTAATTGTGGAACACCACCTACATAGCAAGCAGTACCCATGCAGAATTTGATGGTATGTTTACCGCGGGGATTGGTTGTAAAAAACGAATAAAATGTTACGACACCATGAATGGTTGATACGGGTATTTCTAATTCATCTGCGATATAGGCTTGCATCGCATCCGAAATAAAACCAATTTTATTCTGAATTTCTCCCAAGACAACCATTGTTGCACCGGGTCTATCCCGGTTTTCAACAATTACCTCGTCAATCTCAGCACGTAGTTCTGGGATCATGAGGGGGTCATTTGCTGGTATGTTTTTGAGATATTTCGCCATTGTGAGGGCTCCATTATAAATAAGATTATTTTTGTAAAGATTACTTTCTATGAAAGTGTACCCTTAGGGTCAGCATTACACTATTGCCAAAAGTCATCATTCCTATAGGAAGGTTGATTATTTGTGTTAAATTTCACGAATTCCCCAAAAAAAAATACCTCCAATCTTTCCTGTGAAAAAATTCAATTATTCCGAAATATTGGCTTCTTGGGGACTTAGGATTTGTACAAATCTACCATCCTGACTTTTTAGTGCCAGGCGTATCTCTTGGATTGTTGGGTAGAATACATTGAAAATCGTCGTACCAATAAATTCTTCCAAACGATGAACATCTCCACTTTGTATGATAGGGTACCCTTTTATTTGCGGGTACTTTTCTCGTGCCTGGTTGGGTGTTATATGGCGCGAGATTTCCAAAGCAGGGATGGGAACATCAACCGGAACAAAACCCAAAGTATAAATTAAACCGTTTGCTTTACGATCAATGTGAGCCGGAATGATTATACCACCAAGTTTTTTTACGCAATCAAAAGTTTCTTCAATTGATAAGTAAATTGATGTAATCAATAATTGCTCTTCAAAACGGATAAAATCTCCAAATTCGTCTACGACTAATTGATGACCAAAATAATCCGGATTGTTGGGTGTGCGTGGGAGTGATTGGTCGATTATAGTTTGAAATTGGTTAATTTGCTCCAGGTCGTCAAAAAGACATAAACAGTGAACTTCTTCTTTTGTCTGAACTTCCATGCCTGGCAGGACAATAAGACCTGTTCCGACTGCCGCCTTTTGAACTGCATGGATATTTGCGCTGGCATTATGATCGGTAATTGCGATCACACGGATGTTTTTTGCAAGTGCCGTATCGACAATCAGAGGCGGGAGCATTTCAATTTCAGCACATGGTGATAATACCGTGTGGACATGTAGATCTGCTCGAAACGGCTTGATATCAGTCACAATTTAATTAGCCCGGATACCCAGTTCCCAAAGTTTTCCGACGATATAAAATGAAGATTTCGAAGAACTTAATAAAACAATTCCCTCTTCATTGGCTTTTGCAATGGTATTTACATCGGGTGTTGCGCCTTCGGTTATGATAATTGCACATAAGTCCAGTAAAGCAGCAACGGCGATGATATTATTATGTGCCTGAAGAGTGACCCAAATACCCTGATTGGGCGCTCCAGCCATAACACAACTTAACAGATCGGATGTGTAACCTCCATCTGTTTTAATGTTGGAGAAATCCCTCTTGTCAGTTAATACAATCAAATCCAATTCCTTAATAATGGTTGCGATGTCTATCATGTTAGTCCTTCCTCTGAATCGATAGATGCATTTTTGGGTTTAGTGGCAGTATCCATAAACATACGCATTTTTAAACGGGTACCTTTCCCCCATACAGATTCTAATTTCATCTGATCTACACAGCGGGAAATATTCACAAGACCCATGCCGGCGCCAAAACCCATTTCTCTGACAGCTTCACTGGCTGTGGAAAAGCCGGGTTTCATTGCCTGTTCAACATCTTTAATACCAGGTCCATAGTCATATGCGTCGATGGAAATTTGGTGCGACTCAATTTCGACGCGCATTACCCCACCTTCGGTCGTGTGGATTATCAAATTCATTTCAGCTTCATAAATGGCAATTCCACATCGCCGAGCTATTTGTTTAGATGCTCCCAGGCGTAGCAGTGCGCGTTTAATGTTGCTGGACGCTTGACCGCCCTGGGTGAAGTTCCCTTGTTCAATTTGATAGCGCAGTATTAGACTGGTCCGGTCAGATTCAATATCTTCAAAAAGGTGACTTGCACGGTATTTGCGCACCTCTTCTTCGCGATAATCAGATTCAAGTGCCCGCAAAAGTCCCTGATTAATATCTCCCTTGGTCAAAATACCTACCAATTGTTGGGTTTGGTTGATAACCAATAAACGTCCAAAATTTGTGGCAACAAATTTTTTCAAGGCTTCAATTACCGGATCAGTTTGATTGATGGTAATCAGTTTTGTGGTCATGTATTTATTTACACTGGATTCCATATCTCCTGAAATCAGACAACGAATAAGGTCCTCCATACTGAGAATCCCCACTAAATTACCATTCTTGGTAATTACTGGTGCGCCTGATATTCTTTTAGATCGAAAAATTTCCAATGCATCCTGCATGCGTAGTTCTGGTGATAATGAAACAGGGTCACTCGTCATTACTTCGTTGACCTTAATTTCATAAGCCAACTCTTCCACACGAGTAATATTTTCAGCTTCCTGGTCTGTTACAATTCGGGTGCGTTTTGGGGTAGGAGAAACCATTATTTATCCCGGTTTATGGACAACCACAATCCTCTTGATCGTTGACTGGTTTTTCCAGGCTTGGTAAACCAGCCTGATGAAGCCTTCCACATAACTCAAACATACCATATGGAGAGGAAATGAGGGGTATTTTCTCTGCTTGGGCTAATTTTATAGTTTCAATTTGTGGGTTTTTCCCCCTGACCAAAATAACAGCAGCCACGTCTGCCATTACAGCAGTGCGAATTACCTGGGGGTTGCACAAACCAGTTAAAAGGACTGCCCCTGGTTCAATGGAGGCTAAAACATCGCTCATTAAATCAGCGCCACAGCCACCGAGGATATTGGTTTGTTCATCATAACTATCAGTAATACTTTTTCCACTAACAATATCGATTAATTCAATAATATTCATCATAACCTGCAATCAAGAAAATTCCGTGTATTTCTAATTTTACCCTAAAAATTATGGATTTGTAAAAAATTGTGAAAAATTTCTCTAATAGGGTGGAGGTTATTTATATATTGCTTCTAATTTTGCGTTTTGGTCAGCTTGACCGGTTTATGATATGATTTGAGTTTAGAAAAAACAATATAGAGGTAGTACTATGAAGAACATGATTGAGACAGTGAAGGGTACGCGAGATTTTTACCCGGAAGATATGTCTATCCGGATTTGGTTGTATTCAAAGATGCGGGAAGTGTCCGAATTATTTGGTTACCGTGAATACGATGGACCTTTTTTGGAAAAGATTGATTTATATGCGGCAAAATCCGGTGAAGAACTGGTAAAAGAGCAGGCTTTTGTTTTTCAAGATCGAGGTGGGGACTATATAACCTTAAGACCCGAATTGACCCCTTCATTAGCCCGAATGATTGCGCAACGCCAACGTGAGTTGCCCTTTCCACAACGGTGGTGGTCTTTTGGACCGTTCTGGCGCTATGAGAGACCACAAAAAGGACGTACCCGTGAATTTTTTCAATGGAATATTGATTTATTGGGTACTGATTCACCGGAGGGTGATGCTGAACTTATTTCCATTTGCGCTACTTTTTTTCAAAAAGTAGGTCTTTCTTCCGACCAGGTAAAAATTTTTGTTAACAATCGTCAGTTAATGGAAACCGTCTTTAACGAGCTGGGAATACCAACTGAGCTAAAACAAAGTGTATTCCGCCTGGTGGATAGAAAAGATAAATTGACACCTAAAGAATGGAGTGAGTTTGCGATCAACCAGGGATTATCACCTGAGCAATTTGAAGGTTTGAAAATTGCTATGGCTGATAAGAATTTATGGCAGCGCTCAGGTGAACTAAAACAACTTTTTTCAACATTGGATTTGATGGGTGTTTCTGAATATGTAATTTTTGATCCGCAAATCATACGTGGTTTGGATTATTACACAGGAGTAGTATTTGAAGCACGGGATATTGATAAAGAAGGAAGGGCTATTCTGGGTGGTGGACATTATGGCAACCTGGTGGGCGATGTGGGTGGTGATCCATTGCCAGGTGTTGGTTTTGCAATGGGTGATGTTATGATGCGCTTGGTATTAGATAAATACAAGTGTATACCTCATTTTTCTAATACATCAGCTCAAGTAATGGTCACCGTTTTTGAAGAAAATTTACTTTCTGCTTCTATAACCCTTGCAGCTGAATTACGTTCAGCAGGAATTCGTACTGCCAGCGTGAATGATATGAGCAAATTGCAGAAACAGTTAAAATATGCGGATCGTATTGGAGTGCCCATTGTTTTGATCATGGGACCTGATGAAATCGGCAAAAATGAAGTCACTGTTAAGAACTTAGCAACACGGACACAGGAAAATATACAGCGCAAAGAACTGGTGAAGTATTTAAAAAATTGCTTGCACTAAGCATAGCACTGTGTTACAATATTTTCCGCTATGGTGGCTGTAGCTCAATGGCAGAGCATCGCACTGTGGATGCGAGGGTTGTGGGTTCGACCCCCATCAGCTACCCAGAAGCCGGTTTTTACCGGCTTTTTTTATGGATTGGGATGCCAGGGGAATTCGGATGTATTTATTTGTGGGGGATTAAGCCATGCTAACAAACCGGTTGTCCTGCGCTTTTCAGGAGTGATTTTATCGAAAGCAATCAAGAATAAACTCAGGAAAATAAGCAGCGTTCCAATCCACTGTATTAAGGAAAGTCGTTCGCCAAGCCAAAAATAGGCTAATCCTATGGTGACAAACAATTCACCCAATCCCAGTAGTGCTGTTTGTAAACCGCCCAGATGTTTTATACCCATGAACAAAGTAATGCGCGATAGAAAGGTAAATAGTGCCATTCCCAATACAGGCCACCAGGGCGTACCAACAACTGGCAAAGTTCGATCTGCCAATAAATAAGCAACGATAACGGTTGTACTCATCGCAACTAACGTATAAAAAGTTACAGTTGGTGCTGGTACTTCAAAAAGCACTCTTTGATTAATAATTAAATGCAGCGCATATAAAAGTGATGCACCGAGCATCATTGAAACACCTATTAAATCTACCCCATTGCCGCGAACATCCAATAATAAATATATTCCCGGCAAGCTTAGGGTTAATCTAAAAATAGTCATTTTACTGATTGTCTGTCTATCCAGAAGTAGCCAGCCTGCAACAAATAACGGGTAAAAAGAATAGACAAGTTGGGCTATACTGGTATCTAACCTTTGGAGAGCATTATAGAATAAAAGTGATCCCAAGCCATTGACGATACCAGCTACGAAACATCCCAGTAGACCCACCGGAAAGATATAAAAAAATTTCCGGCGAAAAACTAGCATTAATAAGAGCAAAAGTAAAGTGGCTATTGAAGTTCGTAAAGCGGTGACAGCCAGGGGACTAAACCCGAAGTTAATACTTTGCTTGCCGAAAACAGGTATGACACCCAAAAAAAAGGCCGAAGTAAGGCCAGCGTGTATTCCTGTAATTCGCCAAGATTTCATTGTTTTTCCTTCAGGGGTTAAAGCAAAGCTCTAATTTCATCCAATAGCTCATCACTTAAAAAATCACCTTTTTGCATCAATGATTGGATATGACCATTCAGTCGTTTTTTTTCTTCATTGGTCAGTTCTTTGGCCGTGACAACGATGATTGGGATATCCATAGTATCGGGGTTTGACTGCAATTCTTCCATTACGCCGAACCCATCCAGTTCTGGCATCATCAAGTCTAGAATTACTAAATTGGGTAGCTCTTTCTTTATTAAATCTATACCACTACGGCCGTTGTCTGCTTCAAAAATGGTATAGTTTCCTTGTGATTGAAGAATCCGGCGAATTAAGCGACGTACATCGGCGTTATCATCAACGATAGCTATACGAGGGAAACGGTCAATAGCTACTTTGCTTAATGCTGCCAAGAGACCTTCTTCAGGGGTTTCTTCCATTGATTGAGTAGGGAGAATAACATTTCTGGCCCAGCGCTCTCCTAAGATATTTCGTTCAATTGGCATGGTATGTCCTGAACAATTTACCACCACAATTTCATCAGGTTTTATCATTCCGGAGCGTACCATTTTTATCAATCCTGCAAATGCAACACCAGTAGCTGGTTCTACCGAAATACCTTCCATTTTGGCTATTAGATGCATAGCTCGAAACGCTTCCTGGTCTGAAACAGAATCAATAGTGCCGCCAAAAGTATTTTTCAGACGGTTGTATAAAAAAGTATAAGCTCGACCAGGATCCCCTGTTGCCAGTGTTGCGATTAATGTACGGGGTGATTGAATAGGTGTGGCAACATCTTTATTTTGTTTCCAGGCATGAGCCATAGGAGCACAGCCTTCAGCCTGAAGCATGCCAATTTTTGGATATTTATTGATCAAACCCATCAAATTGAGTTCTTCAAAACCGCGCATTACACCATAAGGGCCGGGGCCTCCGCTAACAGATTGTATATACCAATCGGGAGTACGCCATGGTGCTGTCGTTCGTTGGGTGACAGGATCGGTTGGTGGCCCTAATAAGGCAGTCAGTTGTTCGGCGATTTCGAATCCGATCGTTTTCATGGCTTCGATTGTAGGAACATTCATAGCGCCTGGATCACGGTAAATTCCACGTTGCTTGGCAAATTCTGCGGCGACCATTTTAGCCTGGTCATATGAACCGGTAACTTTTATAACCTGGGTACCATATAATGCGACTTCACGCATTTTAGATGCTGGTACCAAAGAGGTGAGAAATGCGTATAGTTTTATGCCTGCACGAGCAGCATATGCTGAATAGGCGATAGCAACATTTCCGGTAGACGCAATAACTGCTTCCGTAATACCCGCTTCTTTGAGGGCTGCAATTGCTACGGCTGCCTGACGATCTTTAAATGAAGTTGTTGGGCCCTGGCGTTCATCCTTGATATAAATATTTGGATTTCCCAACATCATGCCTAAATTCGTAGCACGAATTAATGGTGTACCTCCTTCGCCCAAGGACAGATCGGGATTTGGTGAGCGGATCGGTAACAGTTCCCGATAGCGCCAGATATCAAACGGTCTACCAGGTAATTGTAAGGGAAGACTGTGGGCTAAATGGGCATAATCATATTCTGCTTCACGCCAGGTGGATCCACACTTAGGACAGGCAAGGTTTGTAGGCAGAAAAGGTGTTTTATGTCCACAATCAATGCATCTAACAACAAAATGAGAAGACATGCTACCTCTAATTGGTTACACTTGACAATCTTAGTGTATTTTCAAGTGTTGTTAATAATTCTTTTTCACCAAGAAGGCCCTTAAGCAATAATTGCTGACCGGCCTGAGTCAAACGTTGATATTGTTCCGGGGTCAAATCTGCTCCGGTTAAAACGACTACTGGGATGTGAATGTATTCTGGTTTTTCATGGATAATATCCAGAAAATCAAAACCATTCATTTCTGGCATCATCAAATCCAAAATAATTGCATCTGGTTTGATTGAACCAATGTAATCTAAGCCTTCTTTCCCATTATTGGCAAACGAGAATTCAAAACCGGTATGATCTTCCAAAATTCTGGCGATTAATCGTTGATCATCTTCACTGTCATCAATTACCAGTATTTTATGAATGGTACCATCGAAATTGAGACGATTAACAGCATTGAGCAATTCTTCCTGTAAAAATGGTTTGATCAAATAATCAGCTGCGCCCAGGTTAAACCCTTTTTCTTCTTCTTCTAATATAGTGCACATGATCACAGGAATGTTACATGTTTCAGGATCATTTTTAAGATCCTGAATGATATGCCAGCCATCACGACCTGGCATCATAACATCAAGGGTAATTGCAAATGGTTTTACTTGTTTTGCTCGTTGCACCGCAGATTTAGGATCGTTTAAAGCCACTACCTGATATCCATTTGAACCCAAATAGCGTTCATATAAATCTGTAATTTGTTTATCATCATCAATAGACAAGATGGTTTTCTCAGAATAACTCAGATATTCCGGAATAGGTTGTTTGGTATTTTCTTCCTCTACTTTAACTGGGAGTGTAAAGTAGAAGACGGACCCTTTTCCGGTTTCGCTTGATAGCAAGCCGATTCTACCATTATGCATTTCGATGAATGAGCGGCAAATGGATAGCCCAAGACCTGTTCCACCAGTTTTTCTAGTTGGGGAGTCGTCTACCTGTGAAAATGGTTGGAATAATTTGACTTTGTCTTTTTCAGCAATACCAGGTCCGGTATCAGTTACAGTGATCATAACTTCCGGTTTATTTGCGGGGCTTATTACTTCTGAAGCTTCAACAACAATGGTACCGGAATCGGTAAACTTGGCAGCATTTGATAAAAAGTTTAATAAAACCTGCCTGATACGAGTTTGATCTACTTCGACTAAGGGTAAATTACTCGGAATTATATAATCCAATTTAACGGTTTTGTCTTTGATCAAACCCGCTGCTGTTGACATCACTGAGTTAATCAAATCCGGTATATTGGTTTCCATAATCTGCAATTGCATCTTCCCAGCTTCAATTTTTGAAAGATCTAAAATATCATTAATCAGACGCAATAAATGTTGGCCAGAATTGTATATGGCTGACAAATCTTGCTCTTGTGTATCATTAATAGGACCGTCAATCCCTTTGAGAATCACACGAGAAAAACCAATGATAGAGTTCAGAGGTGTTCGTAATTCATGGCTCATATTAGCTAGGAATTGACTTTTAATGCGGTCAACTTCACGCATATCTTCAATCGCTTTTTGAGAAAGTTCATACGCACGAGCATTTTCGATGGCAATTGCAATTTGGTCAGCCAGAATTTGTAGAACTGTTGCTTCAGCATGTCGAAAAGCATTGAATTGGCTGGATTGAATATCCAGAACTCCAAAAACTTTATCGCCAATTTTTAGCGGCAGGCCAATTTCGGATTTGGTATCTGGAAGGTGGTTTGATTTGAAAAATAATTGATGGTCAGTGGCGTCGTTAATCACAACCGCTTCACCTTTAGCGGCCACTGTTCCAACCACTGATTTAGAACCTATAGCCAGCCGCAGATTTTGTTGTTTTGATATAACTCCAGTTGCGCCAGATGCCTCTCGAATTACGACAAATTTATTCTCCTCATCAATCAAGAAGATAGCGGTGTGATAGAAGTTAAACCTTTCAGCTATCAAATTGACGATATTTTTTAATAGTTCTTCAAGACTCAATGTAGAGGTTGTATCACGAGCAATTTCGGCAGCGGTTTGAAGCTCCAATGCCCGTTGTTGGGTATCTTCCAATAATTTTTGACGTTCTAATGATATGGCGATACCATTGGCGGCAATTTGCAATAGACGGGTTTCGTCTTCGGTGATATGAAAACGTCGTGAAGAAAAAGTAGATAGCAATCCAACCATGCGTCCACCAGAGTATAACGGGACGATACAGCCTCCACGGATATTGTTTTCAGCTAAGGTCTTTTTAGATACTTCATCTAAATTTGAAGTGGCTAAATCTTCAATAATTAACAGGTTTGAGGTTAATAAACTGTTGAGAGCAGGGAAATTCTGAGCTTGAAAATAGGCTGTTTGCAAACTATGCGTACGGTCTTTTTGAAAGTAACCTACAATTTCAAGCTGGGCATCCGCGCTGGTTGAACCCTGTTCACGTAATAACATTATGGTAGCACGGTCAGCCGATGCTGGCATGATCGTAGATGCAATGGCAGATATTAATTCTTGAGGGTGTGAAGCTGCTGAAATACCATCACTAATTTTGTAAAGCGTTTCAGTTTCTTTCAGCGCATCTTGGGTTTGTTCGAAGAGAAGAAGGTTTTCAACGGATGTTGCCATCTGGTCAATTAATGGTGGAAATGTGCGTTTTTCCCGATTGGAAAAAGAGTGTCGATTTTCAGACTGAAGTAAAATGACACCAATTCTTCGTTTACCAGACCAAAGTGGTAAAACAGCCATTGAGCGAATATTTTGATGGGAGAGAATGTCTGCCATCTTGGAATTGAATCCGGCAGCCATTACATCATCGTAATAAGTCGGTGATTCGGGTTGGAAGATTTCGTTATACACTTCCACATCATATTCGGCGCCTATCGGTGGTGGGGGTGTGCCAATACCATTATGCCAGTTTGATACAACACGCATATTCTTGGTTTCAGTTTCATCATCATTGAAAATAACGATAATTCCGCGGTTAATATCCGGTATATATAATCCATGGGTGATAGATTGCAACATATCATCATATGAGTTTGCCAGGGAAAGCTGATGGCTGGCGTTATAAAGGTTCTCAGTTTCATCCAAAGAAACCTGCAATTGGTCTACAAGGTCCTCGCGAATAAAAGTGTTCGATAGGGCATCTGCAGCCACTCTTAAGAACCCAATTTCTTCATTGTGCCAAATTCTGTTTGAGTAACAATCCTCAAATGCAATAAAGGATGGAACACTTGTTTTTCCCATAACGGCCATTACCAGAATAGATTGATTCTGTCGACCTTTCATCCAACGATCCGTTTGTTCATTGTTTGTGTTTGATTTTAAAGAAAACCAACCTGCTTCACGCAATATTGCAATCTGGTCCTTAAATACTTCCATCACGATATTGTGTCCTGGAATTGGACGGATTTCCTGGCGTTTGTCTGGGTGGATCCATTCTGCCATTTGATGCCAATAGGGTGAAACACTTTCTTCGCGTACCTGGGCAAAAAATATGCGGCTGGCATTAGACGCTTTACCCAGTGATTCCAATACTTCACGGATTGAATTCGAACCAAATTTTGTCAGAGTGGCTACAGCATGAGCAACATTTGATTGGTATTTTTCACGAGTTTCAATTACTTCTAGCGCTTCGCGAATTTCCTGAAACAGGTTCGCATTTTCCAAAGCGGCGGCAGCTTGTGAGGCGATGGTGGACAATAAATCTTGATCTGATGTTGTGAAAGCTGCTGTATCTTGAAAATCTTGTAAAATTATTGCGCCTAAAGAGCGCTCACCAACGGTCATGGGAACTGTTAATAGGCATAGGGGATAATTTCCCTGAACTTTGATTCGTCGGGTATTTAGCTCGGCAATCATATCTTTTGATAAGAATATGGTTTGTTTATTGGATATAACAAAATCTGCAATGCCTGAAGCCAGATCACGGTCCGGAAGTAAACTTGTGTGACCTTCATACACTGAGATTGGAAAAATAATACGGTTTGAGTTCTTTTCAGGTACTGCAATAGTTATGTTACGGTTCGGAATAATTTTGGAGATAATTTTTTGGGTGAGGATAAAGATGTCTTTTGCTTCTGTAATACGGCTTAATTCTTGACCATATTCATTGAGTGATGAAAGGTCTTTGTTAAGAGTCAGGATTTCTTGCTGTGCACGCATTCTTTCCGATAACTCATTTTGAGCTGAATTGTACAGTTTGGCATTTTCAATCGCGAGTGATAGTTGGTTTGCTACTTCTTGTACTAGCAAGTAATCATCTTCGGTCCATTTTCGATTTGGAGAAGTATCAATTAATTCCAAAACACCGATGCCTTGATCTTTAAGATCAACAGGAACAGCTATGGCAGCAGGTGAATTTCCATTTGTTTGGGTTGCTTCAATGGATGAATTTTTTAAACTTTTTTTCCCAGCTTCTGTAAGTGGTTCATTTGCCTGGTGAAATTCTATCTTTGTACTCTTAGAAAAATCAGGTGCAATTTTATTGAATAACTGTTGAGCGGAATAATCTTTTGTTGTAAATGATGTGATGGTTGGTGAATCATCCAGATCAATTTCTTCAAAATGGTCACTCAACACCTGCACATAACCACGGTATGTTTCTTGATACCCATTTACTGCAAAAGAATAATTCAATTGAACATGCGCTGGGATGAATACCCCTTCTGCTGATTGAAAATATACATTGATTTCCAGAGGAAAACCTTTTAGTTTAAACTCTTTTCGTAATTTCTTTCCTGAAATAGGTGAAATAGCATAACTGAAAATGGATTGCCCAGCAAAATTACCAAATTGAATTCCAAGGCATTGAGTAATTTCCGGACTGACTTCTAAATATTGACCATCGGGGTCTACTAAAAATGACCAGGACGAAAATTCCGGAATCGATAAATTTGGAAATGGAGTTTCTTCGCGGTTTTCCAAATCATCGAAAAGGTTATTAAGCCGGTGTTGCAATTGTTTCTTCTTGGACATATTGCGTAACCTCCTCGGCCAGGGATCGATATTGAACAGCAGACCTGCAATTGGGAGAATGGAAAATGATGGGCATACCCGCAATTGAACTTTCTCTTAATTTGGTATCAATTTGGATCAGATTATTGAACAGACCGTTTTGAAAAGTTGCTTGAAGCTGTTCATGTAAAGTGCGATGGATTTTATTGCGGCGATCGTACATCGTTAACAAGATACGGTAAGTCAGTTTTGGATTGTTTTGAGATCGCACCCTACGAATAAGCCCCATCATATTTCTTAAAGCATAGATTGAAAAATATTCAGCCTGAGTGGGCAAAATCAGCAGGTTGGTCGCACATAAGGCATTGAGGGTTACAGCACCTAAAAATGGAGGGCAATCAATGATGATTATGTCGTAATTATTTTGTACAGGTTCTAATGCGGTGGCTAGTGTTTTTTCGTAACCTGGACGGGTCGGGAGATATCGTTCTGCAAACCCCATTTCATTGTTGGATGGCAGCAAATCCAAACCCGGAATACCAGTTTCAATTTTAACCGAATCAACCGGCAGTTTTTCAAGCAGCACATTAACCGATGTTCGTCGGTTTTTCTCGGGGTCCACGGCCATAGCCAATGTCAGATTTGCTTGTGAATCTAAATCGATTAATAGAACACGTTTCCCTTGTTCTACAAAAGCACCACCCAGGGATATGGCCGTAGTGGTTTTTGCTACACCACCTTTTTCATTAGATACAGCTATTATATAACTCATTTAATCACCTCACCGGACCGGGGTCTGGGCTTTCTATTGTAGAAAGTGGAATTGCTTTTTCAATTTCCTCTTCTTGAATAATTTCGTCATTATTTGATAATTCTGTATTATCAACCTGATAGGTATCCAGAATGATTTGAGCCTTTGAAGTGCCAAGCGCATTTTTAAGTTCGTTCATGGCGATTTGGATCATTTCCTGAGGATCATTCGTTGCGCGAATCTTACTTGTAATTTCCAATGCCTTCCTTTCACGATTGGCACGGCGTTGTGTTTGTTCGAATAATCTTGCGTTTTCTAGGGCTAAACCGACCTGATCGGCAATTGATTCCACAGCACTGATCTCATCACTACTCCATGTCTGTTTTGTTGATTTGAGGTCACGCAGTTTTATTACACCGATGGTTTGCCC
Organism: Chloroflexi bacterium HGW-Chloroflexi-10; assembly: GCA_002840755.1. Classification (GTDB taxonomy): domain Bacteria; phylum Chloroflexota; class Anaerolineae; order Anaerolineales; family Anaerolineaceae; genus UBA6170. Next base: position 101,169 of record PHBZ01000004.1, read on the forward strand.
ACGTAGTTTAATAGGTAAATAAAGGACTAATTCATTATGGTCCTGCAATTTTTGTGATTGGACAATCGTTTCGCCGGATTTAATAACAGTGTCTATTTCAATAGATGTGTTTCGTGGCTGCATCTCAACTTTATTATCGGAAAATACAATTTGTTTATTGTGTCGTTCTTGAATATCTGTTTGCCATTCCTTTTGAAGGTATTGCCTGTGGACTTGCTGAGCTTCCTCTAAAGCTGCTCGTGTTTCAGTGAACAAACGATTATTTAAAATCGCAACTGCTACCTGGTCTGATAATGTGGAGAAAAGTTCAATATCTTCTTTTGTGAAGGCGTTTGAGAGAGTAGATTGAACGTCTAGTGCCCCAATGATTTCATTGTTTGATTTTAGGGGTAACGCCATTTCCGAACGAGTGAGTGGAAGATCTGGATTATCAAAGTAGGTTGCATCCTGACCCACGTCCGTAGCAATTCTAGGTTCTCCGGTACCGGTTGCATGGCCAACAATACCGACCTGACCAACTTTTAATTTATGCTCTCTTGCCAACATCCGTTTGCCACCTTCAGAATTGGCTGCACGTAAAATAGCATATTCCTTTTTATCATCCAGCAGGAAGATACCAACGTGGTAAAAGTCAAACCGGGTGCTGATAAGGGCAGTAATGTCGTTTAGGAAAGATTCCAAATCTTGTGTTGAAACTATATTTCGGGCTACTTCTGCCACAGTTTGCAGTTGTGAACCTCGAAACAACAATGTTTCGTTTTGTTTGGCTAATTCCTGAGTTCGTTCTTTTACTTTGTCTTCCAGGCCAGAGAAAACGGTCTGTAATCGTTCGGCCATTGCATTAAATGTTGATCCTAAAATACCGATTTCATCACTACTGGTTACTTTAGTTCTGGCGGATAATTCACCAGCAGAAATTTTTCTGGCAATAACATTCAAATCAGAGATTGGGCGACTAAAGAGACCAGCAACCAGTGTAGCAATCAGGCCGATAACAGCAGATATGAGTGCAGCCGAAACGCCTAATAATTGTGATTGTTCGTTAAAATTTGTATTATAGGCAGATTCTTCCTGTAAAAAGACCACAAACCAATTATGGTTACTCAAAGGAACAATAGCCCCATGCTCAGCTGAACCATCGTCATCTTCACGGACTATACTTAAGAAAAATGGGTTAGATTGAGCATTATCGATAATAGCAGCAAAATCTGGAAAATTCGTAGATATTTCCTCTGTTGAACCTTCGGGTAACCAACGATCAGCCCGAAAAGCATTTTGATCCTCTGGTCTAAGTGGAATAATTGTTTTATAAAGATCGTTTGGGGTTAAGGTATCCGCAATTCGCAGATAGAAATTATTGACTAACATCGGGTATGAGCGTTCCCCAATCAAGTTCATGTATTCTTCTATGATATGTTGCAAAATTAGAGCGTCGTATTCCAATCGCAAGACACCGATAAGTTGGTTCTGACCATCCCGAATTGGCATAGAAAAATATAAGTATGGCTTATTTTTGTCATCAAAACGAATTTCGGAAATATAAACCTGCCCATTACGAAGCGGTTGTACAAAATAATCAGCTGTAGCCTCGGAATTTCCTATCCGATCAATATTTGTGTCATAAATGTTTTTGCCTTGCAGATTTAATAATCCATAATTATAAAATTGAGAGTTTTCTTTTGATTTCAAAGATTTAAGAGTGAGGATTAACTCTTGTTCTTGTGGACTACCAACTCTTTTGTCTGGTGGCGTTAATATGTAACTTGAGAAAACAGGCAAAACGGCTTCCTTACTAACCGCGTCCCGATTAAGGGAAATAAATTCATCCAGACGAGCGGCTACCTGATTCCCTGCCAGGAGTAAAGATTGGTTAGTTTGATTTTCAATCAGATTACGAGTATAAGAGGACTGAACGATAGAGATCGTGATCAATGGAATAATAGTGATTGCTAAAGAAATAACTACCAAGTTAATCCGTAGATTTGATGTAACAATTCCTAATTGAGTTAAAGTGAGTAAACCAATCGCGATCAGCACAATAAGTGCCGGTAAAATAATATTAACTGACGGCATAACCAACTGTGGTAAGGGAGTTAAAAGGTTTAATATTACAGCCAGGGCTCCAGCAATAATTCCAACAATGATACCGCTATTACCGCGATCAATAAAAAAAGCTGAGGAAAAAGAGACTGAGGTTAAGATAATTAAAATGACCGTGATTAAACCAATTCCCTGAAATACGGTTGCCAGTGCAATAAAAGCTAAATTGATTACCAATAGCACTCCTAACAGAAATAGGAAGTGATTTTCTTCGTTAATTTGGGAAATTGATAGACCACTGATAATAGCTACGAGTGAAAAAGCTAAGATGACCACTAATAGTTGACTTTCAGGGTTAATCAAACCAGCGGTAAAGAAGTACACGGTGGTCAATATACTCACAATCAATATTGCAAACAAAATGGTTTTGGTTAGAGATTTATTAAAAGCAACATTATTTTTTGTATATTCTGGTCTTGTTTTCTCAATGGTTTGCAAATTTTCCATTTTTGATCTCTTTTTGCCTTTATATCGATTCGGTATCCAATTGAATAACAACCTCGGAAACACCCATTACTTTTCCTATTTCCTGAGCTGTGGCCTTTAAGATATTATCAATTTCAGTTGATGCACGTACTTTATCTGTCACAGCGGAAACCATCATTTCTTGATTGGTACGTTTTTCTAATTGTTCCACTAAGCGTGCATTTTCTAATGCAATGGAGAGACGATTAGAAATTGCTTCAACCATATTTACCATGTCGTCCGTTACTTTTTCCGTATTTACATGTAGATCCAAAACGCCGATTGTCTGTTCACGGATTTTTATAGGAAATGCAATGACACTATTTTTTTCTTTTGAGTCGATGATCAAAGGCACTTGCACATTTTTGACGTGATTAATATCCTGGTCGTTTGATTGTTTTCTGACGATTTTTCCATCTTTGAAGATGAGGTTTAACTCCTGATTGGATGATCGGATAAAATCTTGCCAGCTTCTTTGGGTATAAATTCTAGAAGTACTTTCAATTTCTTCCAGCCTGGTTTCCAATTCACGAATACGTGTTGCATTATTCAATGAACTGGCAATTCCATCTGCGATGAATTCAAGAACCTGGATGATGTCATCTTTGAATGCGTTTTCGTGAGTACTCTGTACATCTAAAGCACCAATTACTTCATTTTTATAGCGAAGAGGAATAGCAATTTCTGAACGTGTGTCGGGAAGCAGGGGGTTTTTGAAGTGGACAGAATCGATTAGCACATTTGAGGCGATGCGGTATTCCCCATGTTTCACGGCATGCCCTACCAGGCCCTCACCAAAGCGTAATCTGTGTTGGCGTGCCATTAATTGTTTGCCGGCATCACCGGTGCTGGCTTTGATTTCCGCATATTCTTTTTGATTATCTACAATAAAAACACTTGCATGATAGAAATCGAATTGGTCACGGATCATTTGAATCACGTCGGTAAGTAATGTGTCTGGGTTATCTTCCATCGCAATTTGATGAGATACACGTGAAGCTATTTCCAATTGTTGTGCTTTTCCAAATAACTCGCGTGTTCTTTTTTCTACATTCGCTTCCAAATTTGTTTGTTGTATAGAAAGCGTGCTTGCCATTCCACGGAGATTTTGAATAGTTCGATTCAAACCGTTGGTACTTACTGCTAAAGACGAAATTAATATGGTTGCCAACAAAACGAAGACAATGCCGCCGGTTGTCCAATCCAGCGGATATCCGGTATTTGCCAATGTAGCAACCGGTGGAATCGGGATCCAGCCCTGAGAAAAACTAACACCGAAAAATGCTATCGTGATTATTCCAATAACTCCAGAAAAAATACCAACCCGCAAACCAAACAAGAAAGTAGTCATCACGATGAAAGTTAATAAGAAAATTCGACCATCACCGCTCAAACCGCTTTCAAAAAGACCGCTGAAAGCCAGAACGTATAAAAGAATTATCAGGACGGAGGCTTTTACGGAATATGGTACTTTTCGAACAAATGTAATTATGAGTAAGGCGACATAAGTTCCAGCATACAAACCGACCAGGCCAACCTGTCCACGTGATAGCATAGAATAGGAGGCTGTAAAAAACAATATGGTACCTATAATAACCATACCATTCAGAATAATCCGTAACATTTGGTACCGGAAAAAACTTATATCTTGGATATCGCTAAATATTAATGGAGATGTTTTGGGTTCATTCATTAGTTTACCTGCTCCCGACCATTTCCGTTCCCATTTCCATTTCCATATCCGTTTCCGTTTGGACTAATGTAGCTATTATCTTCACCCTGAATATGTATGGAAACTTCTGAAACCAGAGGAAGATTGGCTAATTCTTGTAAGGCAATTTTTAAAATTTCATCCACACGAATAGCTTTAGCGAATTCTGCTGACAATTCATTAATTTTTTGTTCTTGAAGAGCTTGTCTCTGGCTTTGTTCCAAAAGACGCGCTCCTTCTAATGCCAGTGCTGTTTGGGCTGAGATTGCCTGGATAAAATTTGTATCTTCTTCGGATAAATTTTCCATATCGAGATCCATTTCAATTTCACCAATCTTTTGATCTCGAATTAATAGTGGTACAGTCAGATTCTCAAATGATTTTGATTTTATTGAATTCTGTTCACTTTCATATACATAGGTCATGTCGCCGGATTGTAGAATGGTTTCTGACCAGGCTTTTTGGATAAAAGCTTTATTAAGCATTTCGATTTCTTCAAGATCTTTTTGGCTTTTTTGAAACAGTTCGGCGTTTTCAATTGCTACTGCCAAAGCATTCGAAATGTTGTTAAGGATGATGACATCATCATTATCAAACGCATTGTGTTTATATGATTGGATCGTCATGGCACCAATTACGTGATCGTTTTTCCCAATAATTGGCAGAGCCATCTCGGAGCGCGTATAAGGCAGAAAAGGATTATTAAAGTGGACAGCTTCTGCGCCAACATCCAACGCAATACGTGGTTCCTTTTTTCCAGTAGCCCAACCGATCATTGAAGGTCCATTTACGGCCAGTTTGTGATTACGGGCTAACATCTGTTTTCCCTCATCACCAGTGCCAGAACGTAAGACCGCATATTCTCCAACTTCATCAATCAAAAAGACGCCAACATAATATAGACCAAAATTGATGCGAACCAAATCAATCACTTTGCGTAACAAATCTTCAATTTCGAGAGTCTTACTGATTTCAGAAGAAATTTCTGCTACAGTACGTAATTGTGAAAGACGTCGTTCCAGGTCTTCAGTTTGTTTTTTGACTTCTTCACGAAGAACTTCTCTCTCTCGTTCAACCGTGTATATCAATGCCTTTTGTTGGGTAATGGATTTTCCCAAACCATTGACCAATTGATTTATGGAAAATAAAAGCATGGAAGAAATTAACAATAAAAAAACCGCCCACATAATCCAACTGATTGGTTGTGAGGGATCAGATAAAATATTACCACCCGGGACAGGGAGCATTTTTAGGTTGACCATGGTTCCGTAACCGATAATCAGTGCTATTTCGCCAACTAGATATATGATTCCGGTTCCGAGACCCATTACAATAGTGGCCAACAGCGCTGAAGCAATCAAGAAAATGCCTGCATTTGCTGAAAGGCCAACCTGAGTAGTAGCGAAAATCCCAGCTGCAAAGGGTAATAGCGGTAAAATACTGGCACGTGTTTTAAAAGGTATTATGCGGAATGTTGCCGTAATAACAAGACCAGCCACAGCAATAGAAAAAGCATAGAATACATTGCGGGCTTGAATTATTGTCATCCCATTGAGATATCCGATAATAAAACCTGTCAATCCCAATCCAGAAGCGATTAATAAAATGGATTGTAAGATTTTTTCACGCCAGATGGTGATATCATCTGCACCTTTGAGGGATTTTGGTGGGTTATTGGGATTAAAATAATTTAATATCCGTTTCATGAATTTTCCCCATCTTCTACAATGACAACTTCTTCCCATGCCTGATTGTCATCATTAATCTCAATCTCAGGCTTCTCTGCCTCGAGGGCGATATGTATTTTTGTTCTTGAAGCACCTAAAACGCGGGCAATTTCCTTTGCGGATGTTTCAATGATGTTTTCCATATCTACAGAACGACGTAGTTTGTTGGTGATTTCGTATAACTGCCTTTGGCGATTAACCTGTCTACGGATTTGTTCCACCAATTGAGTAACTGAGAGAATAGAGCCAAGGCTGGTACCCAACGTTGTGATGATTTCTTGATCGGTATCATCAAAGGCAGCTACTTGCAGAGATTCTAAGTTAAGCACACCATAGAAGTGGTCTGTATATTGAATGGGTACCGCTAATTGAGAACGGATTTGTTGTTCGTAAATAGTAAATCTGTTTTCCTGGTGACTGTCTGTAACACGGATCGAGTTTCTAAGTGCGGATACATTACCGATGATACCGTGTCCAGGTTTGATTCGAGTCAGAGCAGGAGTTCGGTTTTCATAACCGGCAGATGCCTGTAAAAGCAAGCTGCCATCTGAGGATATAGTGTAGATGGACAGTCTGATGCCTGGCATAGCTGTGAGTAGCCCTTCTACAGTGTTACGATACACTTCTTCCATTGTGTTACTGGCTGCTGCAGCACTGGTAATTTGATGTAAGATTCTGTGCTTGCTAAGATGTTCCTGGGTGGCGATAAACAAATTTGCATTCAAAATAGCTGTTGCCAGTTGGTCGGAAAGGATTTGAAGTGTTCGGATGTCTTCGTGGTGAAATGCATTCACAGTTGTGCTTTGTACATCGAGGGCACCAAGTACACGATTACCAACTTTTAGCGGAATTGCCAACTCGGAACGAGTGTCAGGTAATAAGGGGTTGGGGTAATAATTGGCGGATTGAGTAACATCATTATTTACTACAGGTTGGACAGTAGCTGTGGCAGAACCCACAGTAGATTGAGAGCCAACTGCAAGGCGATGCCGAGCAGCCTTCATTTTTACACCGGCATCACCCGTTGATTCACGCAAGATGGCGTATTCGCCCAGGGTATCGAGCAAAAAAATGGAAGCATGGTAAAACCCAAAACGTTCCCGAACGAGGTTGACTGCATTGACCAGCAATTCGTCCAGATCCAAAGTGCCGGCTGTATCTCGAGCAATTTCTGATGCAGTTTGAATTTGATCTGCGCGCTTTTGGGCCAGGTCTTCTGCCTGTTTCAATACTGTAATGTTTTCTGTAATGTTTAAAATACCAATTGTTTGCCCAGAATCAGTGATCATGGGAAGCTTGTTGTGTTGGTACCAGATTAAGTTACCATGATCATCTACATCTGATTCTATTTGCCCAATCATTGGTGTAGCACTCTTCATAATTTCTTGTTCAGAAGCGTAATATTCATTCGCTAATGTTGCACCAAAAATATCAGAATCTGTACCTCCAATAATTGATTCAATGGGGGTATTAACATCTTTTGCAAAAGAGGTGCTGACCTGAATATATTGGCCCTGCAAATCTTTGAAAGTGATATGCTCCGGAATGTTTTCAAGCAGGGTTTTTAACAAGAACCTTTCCAATTCGTATCCTTGAATGGAGCTTCTTAGTTTGTGGATGCGTGTAGCATTTAAAATAGAAGCACTTACCTGAGGTGCGAGGGTTTCCAATAATTCCAAATCATCTTTACCAAAACGATTTTCGGTTTCCATATCTTGAAGAATGAGTGCACCAATCACTTGTTCATTTGTTTCTAATGGCACACCGACCCAAGATTTTGCAGGTTTTCCTAAAATCCGGATTCCCAACTCGCTGGATTTTTCAATGATATTGGACGGAAGAAGTAAGGATTTATTATTCTGGATGATATATGATGTCAATCCTTCTCCGAGAGGGAATGGCGCGACTTCAACAATTTCATTGTTTTCATACATAAATGGAATTTCGATTTGTCTGGTTTCTGAATTGAATAGAGCAAATAAGAAATTAGCATTCGAGCCATATTGATTAGAAATCAATTGATGGGTGGCGTGGAAAATCAATTGCATATCTTCTTCATCAGCAATTGATCTCGTTGTTTTTTCCAACATTTCTAAATTTTGCAGCCGTTTTTCGATCTGATTTATGTAATCAATTTTTTCCAGTGATGATCCGGAAACTTCTGCCAAATTTACATATGGTTGCAATAACCGTTGGGTAAAATCAATTTTGATACGTGAACCGAGAACAATCAATTTCACCGGATCTTTGTTTTGCATGATAGGTATAATCGCTGTTGAAAGACAACCGCGCCTACTCAAGAACAACAATAAATTATCAAAATATTTTGAATTTTCCAGATCATCGCTTACAAATAACAGGTTATCCTTAAGGTATTCTATAGAATCCGGTTTAAATGGAATAGTGATCCCGGCTAAATTGCTGTGATACATTTTCCCTTCTTTATCTGAAAGGGAATTTAATTTTAGGTGGTCTTGAGCCACGCTAAAGATAGCTGTGATGTAATCTGTTTTTTCAATGGCGGATTTTATTGCATCCAGAACATCTATTTCGTTGTTGAATTGAGCGATTTGCCGGGTAGTCTGATATAGAATATTGGTTTCTGCAAGATCTACTTGAGCAGTTTCCAGTGTAGCAATATTACGTAAACCAGTTGCAATTTGAGATGCGAGGGCCTCCAAAACATTGACCAGTTCGCTTTCAAACATATCTACCTGATTGGATTGGACATCCAAGACACCGATTACCTGGTCATTAAGTTTAATTGGTATTTGTGCGAGCGATCGCGTATTGGGTATAATGGTTCCCTTGTAATGAAATATTGTATCGGTTTCCACGTCTTTGGTGGCAAACGTAGACTGATTCTTAATTACATCACCTAATACAGAAATAACATTCAAGGGCACAAAAAATTTATTGTGTGATTCAGGGTCAAAATCACTGCCAGTATATGTCGTTGTAAACGCTTTTAGGCGGGCATAATTAAAAACACTATCCACCAGGTAGATAGCTGTGTAGGTAAAACCAAACCGTTCGTTCACCAAAGAACAGGCATTTTGCAATATCTCTTCCTGGGTGCTGGCGGATGTAGCATTTTGGGCAATCTCAGAGGCAGTAATCATTTGCCTAGTACGCGCTTCCACCTTTTCTTCCAGGGAACGGTAGAGACCTGAAAGCTGTTCGACCATTTGATTGAAGGAAAATCCGAGCAAGCCGATTTCATCACGCCGATTTACTTCTGCGCGTTGATTCCAATCGCCCTGAGCAAATTTATTCGCTTTATCAGCCAAATGGATCAACGGATTAACCAGTTGGGTGGTTCCCCCATAAACAATCAAGATACTAATCATAACGAGGTTCAATAAAATGAATAAGTTCATTGGACCCAATTCCTGAACTTGCTTCAAGTAGACTTGTTCAGGTACAGCAAAAACCAGGGCAGCCTGGTAGCCATCAATAGGGCTTGAGTATGCTAGATAGGTTTGGTCATTAATTTGGATTTCTTCAGTATCCGTTCGATTATTTGTAAAGTTATTCAGAATAATTTGCTGTTCCAGGTTTGGAGAGAGGCCTTCATAAAGATTACTGTTTGATTGCAGAGTGTAGAGAGTATTTCCGGACTGGTAATATCCTTTTGACCCAGGATAAAAACTGATAGCATTTTTTAGAACGGTATTTAAAGTTTCATCTCTTGAAAAACCAATAAGAAAACCTGCATTTCCCTGGCTATTTAAATATGGCTTGGAAGTAACTGAAATCAACTGTTTGGGGTAGAGATCGCCAAAATTTAAAATGAGACGGTTTTCATCGATTGTGCTATTTAAAATCTGACGCACTTCTGAAAATTGTGCGATATCCAAATGCATCCAATTCTCATTGGAGGAGGCAACAATTTCACCGGCACTATTCAACAGAACAATGTGATCGAAAGGTTTGGTTGCCTGGGAGAGGATTAATTCTTTAAATGTTTCGTTTAGATTATTTTCATAAAAAAAACGTTCGTCGGTAGAAATTTTTGGATCCAGGAGAAAGCTGATGGTAATTACTTCAGGATAATAAAAGATTGTTTTCAAATTTGAAATTTGCTGAGCAGCCAATGTTTCCATATCCACAGCATAGGTATTGGAAATGGTGATAATCTGTTGACTTACTTGATTACGAATCAATGAAATCGACCTGGAATAGGTTACAACTGCCAGAATACCAACTGGTAGAATGGTCAGAATTAAAAGAGCTAAGATTACTGTACGGGTAAGGCTGCCATTAAATTGGGGTTTCGCAATGAATCGGTGCTGGTTTGATTTTTCCGTCATGCATTCTCCTGAAAGAGTTTTATAGTTCCCAGACTGCAACTCCTGATAAAATCCGTTTTATCTGTTCCGGGAAACGGTCGGGATCCAGAGGTTTTCCTAAGAACCCGTTAAAACCGGAAGCTTTGGCTTTGCTAATTTGTTCCTGATCAGCTTCGGCTGTAACGGCGATCACGGGAATATTTTTGAGGTGATCGGAATTGCGGATTTTTTTCAGAGCGCTGTATCCATCCTCATAGGGCAGGCGGATATCTAAAAGGATCAAGTCCAATTTGGGCAGAGTGTCAGCAAATTCAACTACTTCATAACCTGATGTTTTCCATTCACAATGAATACCCAGAAAACCCAACATGCGCGCAATCAATACAAAATTCGATACATTGTCCTCCACAACCAGAACGGAAATGTCTTTAGGTATAGGTGCAAGTGGTGTGCCGTTTTGATCTGATTGGGTATTGTTTTGATTGCTAGTGGTGTTACTGTTTTGTGTTACCATCCTAGTTATCCTTCCAGGTGTATGTGATCCAGATACATGGAAACCTGATCCAAAAAAGAGTCGACGTCAATGGGTTTTTCAATGTAACCGTCGCATCCAGCTTTCAATACACGTTCGCGGTCCCCTCGCATAACATTTGCGGTAATGGCAACCACGGGTACGTTCTGAAATTTGGGAATGGATTTGATATGATGAGTTAGCGTATAGCCGTCCATATCCGGCATATTAATATCCATAAGAATTAAATCCGGGTAAGATTCTTTAAGAATATTCAGTGCTTCGTTGGCGTTTTCTGCTTCCAGAACCGAATACTTAACCGATTGTAACAAGCGACGCACCAAGATGCGGTTTTCGAAATTATCTTCTACATGTAAGATTGTTGGTGGGTTCGCCATGATGCTGCATTCCTCCAGATAAATTTTAACACAAGCGACCAAATATTAAATAAGAAAAGGATTACCAGTTTTCTGATAGAGTGACGCTAAGTTAGATTATACGTTCGCTTCAACTGGGGAAGATTTGCCTAACAAAATTGATAACTCTTAAGAAGAAAAAAGAACAGGCTGTTATCAGCCTGTTAGGAGGAGCGGGCAACGGGAATCGAACCCGTGATTAATGCTTGGGAAGCATTCGTTTTACCGCTAAACTATGCCCGCACTTATTTCACTCACAGGCTTGGATTATAGCCATGCTTGGTAGTGATGTCAAGAAAATCAGCTTGACAGAAAAACAACGGGGCGGTCGCATGATAAATTATTGTTGTCCTTTTGATTTTTATAGCCTCACAGAGGTGCGAAATAGAGGAATGAGAGCGTCCCTGTCCTTTGCATTCTTTTAATAATTAGGTGATTTCTTTGGAAATTTATATAATTACTTTATGACAAAAGAAACGATGATTCGCACTAAGATATCGATTCCCAGACTACGGAGCGATACACTACATCGCGAGCGTCTCCTTGAGACGCTTAAATCTTTTTTGGACTACAAGCTGGTGCTTGTTACCGCACCTGCTGGTTATGGGAAGACCACTCTTTTGGTGGATTTTGCTACTAACAGCGGAATGAAGACAGCCTGGTATTCCCTAGATCGCTATGATCAGGATTTACGTCGTTTTATTTCTCACTTGATCGGTGCCATTGGTGTGCAATATCCCCAATTTGGTCAGGATGCAATGGCTGCCTTGCTTCAGATGCAGCCTGATAGATTGAATCCCGAAGAAATGGTTACAGCATTGGTTAATGATATTTATGATCACATATTAGATCATTTTGTTCTGGTGCTGGATGATTTTCATCTGGTGGAAGACAGTGTGCCGATTGTTAGTTTTTTAAGTCGTTTAATTGATTTGGTAGATGAAAATTGCCATCTTGTTATTCTTTCACGTACTTTAGTGGGACTACCTAATTTGCCATTGATGGTCGCAAGAAATTTGGTCAATGGTCTAGATTTTGATGCACTTTCGTTTAATACAGAAGAAATTCGCACTCTTTTTAAACAAAATTACCAGATGGAACTGAGTACGCAGCAGGTAAACCAACTTTCTCGTGAATCGGAAGGATGGATAACCGGATTATTGCTTTCTACAGCTCAAACGAAATTGGGCGGTGGGGTACAGCACGCTGTCCGTAATATGGGAATCGGTATTGATGAATACCTGGGATCTCAAATCATTGCGAAAGAATCCCCCCAAATTCAACAGTTTTTATTGCAATCCTCTTTATTAGAAGAATTTAATGCGGATTTGTGCGAGAAAATTTTGGGGAAATTTCAATCCGAGCCATTGCAATGGAAAATGCTTATGCAGGAGGTTTTGCAGAAAAATTTGTTTTTAGTCGCTGTTCAGGATGCCGGTAGTGGGGTAACTTATTTGCGATTCCACCATCTCTTCCGAGATTTTTTACAAAAAAAAGCATTTCTTGAGATTCCGGAAAAGGCCCAGCTTATCCGTGAATCTCTAGCCCGGTTTTTCGCTGAACAACGGGAATGGGAGCGTGCAATTGAAATCCTATTTTCTTTGGGCAAGAAAGAAGATGTTGCCATATTAATGCAAGACGCTGGAAGAGATTTAATAGTAAGCGGTAAAGAGAATGTAATTCAACAATGGTTAAAAGCTCTGACCGGGTCAATACGAATGGAATATCCGGTATTGCTCTCTTTACAAGGAGTGGTCTCAATTATGCAGAAAGATGTTTCGTATGGGATTGTGGCATTGAGTGATGCCATTCAACTCTTACGTGAACGTCCGGAGCAAAATAGTGTTCTCTACCAATCTTTAGCTCGCAGGGCAACTGCATACCGAATGACAGGCGAATTACAATTATGTGAACAGGATTTGGATGAGTTGTCTGAATATTTAAAAATCAACCCGGTAGATTTCCATTTGGCTTGTAGAGTCTTTGTCGATAAAGCCAATATTCTATTTCAACGCAGACAGTTTGAAGCAGCGATGGATGCAATCCGAAAAGCTGATCAGATATATTTTGCCATGGACGATGAAGAAGCCAAAGCCGGGATTGCAGCAGATAAGGGGATGATACAAAGAGCGTTAGGCTTTTTTGAAGAAGCTGAAAAGACTTATCTTGATGCCATAACTTTTTTTGAAAAGAGAGTAAATTTTAGAGCCCTGGCGAATATGAATAATAACCTGGGTTTTTTGTATTATTTGGAAGGGAAATATAGTACCGCGGCGATTTGCTTTCAGAAAACGATCCATTTTGCACGATCCACTGGTTATATGCGTATGGAAGCATACGGTTTAGCCAGCCTTGGTGATTTGTATTACGATATAGATGCTATGGCAGAAGCATTAGAATCTTTTCAAAGTGCAGCCACAATCAGCGAAGAAATTCAGGATAAAGGACTGAATTTCTATTTGAATTGTTCTTTGTTGCGTGTTTATAAAAAACAAAATTCCACTCTTCTATTTGAAGAGACCCTCCAAAAATTAGAAAAATATTCGAGTGAAAATCTTTATCGCCAGACAAGTCTGTATTTAGTAAAAGCAGAATTAGCATTATATGGAAATGATTTTTCTGGAATTTCGGAATATATCAATTTCTTTTTTAGAAATGTCAGCGCTGATATGGATCAAATTGACCTGGCAAGAGCAGGTTTTATTAATTTTTTGGCTTTGGTTCATCAAGGAAAAGAAATTGAACTTGAAAAGTCTCTTGATGAATTAATGGAATATATGCAAAATTCTTCCAGTAGAATTAATTACCTAAGTAGTGCTAAGCGATTATGGGTATGGTTGGAGTCCGCCCAAAATTTTATAAAACGAAAAGAAGTCAAACAAAAATATCAGACTATTCTTGAACTGCTCTCAAAATTCGGAGAAAATACAAATGAGACACGTAAACGGATAAGGCAATATGTGTTGGATGCTCCCGTACCAACCATTCGTTACCGAATTCAATCATTTGGGGTTATTAAGGTGGTCATTAACAATCTGGTGGTATCTGGTCAGGAGTGGCAGGCCAATGTAGCACGCGAAATGCTATTTCTCATTATGCAGAACAGGATTGGATTAACGAAAGAGCAAATCAGTGAGATATTATGGCAGACTGAAACTGATGATGCAGATGAACTAGCTTTAAGATTTAAAAATACCATTTACCGTTTACGAAGAGTAATGGGAAAAGACGCCATTCTTTTATCCAATAATCGTTATTATTTTAATACCAACCTTGATTATGAATATGATGCTGAAGAATTTGAAAAAAATCTGGTATCCAGCGAACAAGTATTAAACGACCAGGAAAAAATAAATCGACTTTATCAGGCAATAAAGATTTATTCAGGCGAATATATGCCGCAAGAAAATAATTATTGGGTGATCTCGGAACGAGAAAGGTATCAGATGCTTTTTCGTACTGCAGTTATAAAATTATCCGAATTGTTATTTTTAAGGAAACAATATCAACAAGTAATTGTGTTGGTCAAACCGCTTTTGGAGCAAGAGCCGGAATTTGAAGAAACACACCGGATTTTAATGCGTGCTTTTGCCGGATTAGGCGATCCCAGGCGTGTTATTCAACAATTTGAGAATCTTTCGGGGGTTTTAAAAACTAATTTGGGTATCAAACCATCAGCAGAAACTATAGACCTTTATCATTCAATCATAAAAAAAACAAAATGATACAATTGTTAACGTAATGTTAATGAAAATATGGGTGTAATGCCAGGTTATTGAAGCCTGTTTTGAAGCCTCTCCCTCTGTATTCTTGATGAAATCAGAGTAAACAGGAGGTTCTCATGAAAAGCTTAAAAAAATCTGTCTATAGTTTAGTTGGTGTTAATGGTTCTCAGAAAGTTAAAGTTGTATTTTTTGTATTAACCCTGGTTTTGTTTGTTATTGGAGCTGGTGCTCCTGAAGCAGGTTCCGGTATTGGAAATTAATGATACTGGTTTATGGCGTTGTTCTTGGTGGGTTATTTGGCCTGCTTGTACATACGTTTCTTCAAAAAAAATATGCGATTGGAACAATAAAAGGCAGTTGGTTAGTTTTTTTGGCTGTCATACCACAGGTAATTCTTTTTCAGATCCCCGGATCTCTTCAGGATATACCAAATCAAATTGTTTCTATTGTACTAATTGCTTCTCAAAGCATTCTATTGATCTTTACCATTCTAAATTCCCAAAAAATTCCTTTTTGGTTTCTTGGATTAGGACTGTTGATGAATTTGGTTGTCATCACTTCTAATGGTGGTCTTATGCCAATTTTCCCCGAAAGCGTGAACTGGTTGTTACCAAATAAATCAGATGCCTGGGAAGTTGGTCAGAGATTGGGTTTCGGAAAAGATATTGTTCTTCAGGAAGTGGATACCATTTTTCCACAACTGGCAGATCGATTTCATTTCCATTGGCGAAGTTTAAAAGTAGTTTATAGCCTGGGAGATATCTTTATTGCGATGGGAGCTTTCATGTACATGTCTGGGTTTTTTAAGTTTGAGGTTTTCCATCGATTAAATGAGGTAGGAAATGCTTGACATACAATTTCAACAAAATGGATATAAGGGATCTGAATGCGAATCTATCGAGTATCATGATTCCTGTAAATTGCTCGCTGCTGCAGTCATCAGTCAACAATTTCGTGAACAGTTGCTTTCGAATCCACAAAAAGCAGTCGAAACAGGTTATGGTGGTCAAAGCTTTGAAATCGGACAGGAATATAAAAATAAGATTGTGGCGATCAAGGCAACTAACCTAACAGAATTTGCCTGCCAGTTTTCGAAACAGATTATCAATCATAATTCAATTACGCCCTGTTTTGCGGGAGATTAATACTTCAAATGCATTCATCTTACGGCTTAAGTAAATCTATGACCAACCACAAGACAACATCAACCAACAAGTTTAACAAGTTGATTTGCTTGCAGGATAGTCGGCCTATATTCAAAGATAATGGGCAACTTAAAATTACGCCGTTGGTGAACAATGTGGTTGATGCTTTCAAATTATCACTCGGTGACGTGTTTATTTTACAGCCTGATCTATCCTTTTCTTCACAAGGATGCTCTGATCAATTATTTGTACCTTGTATCTCCTCTGAACAATATTCTGTGTGGGAAGTTTTTCAGACTGCATTAATTTCCAATAAACCGATTGTCTTACAGGAAGAATTTTCCAAGAGCCTTTTCAATATTAATCCTAATAAATCAAATAAATCCAAAAAGCAGGATTTTATAATTTTCCCAATAAATTTTCTCGACAAACCAATAGGTATTCTACTTCTTGGTGGTTATCGGGAAAGAAATACACATAACTTTATCTCAATGGGCAGAAGTGAAATCTTTAATCTGGTCACGATTGCTGCCAGAGGCTTGTATCGTGAAATATATCAGGCAAATAATTTAGATCCATCAAGAAGGACTTTAAATGAACTATTGGTTGATATTTATGGGCATGATGCCTATACAGGTGCGCATAGCAATAAAGTGGCATTCATACTGGAAAAAATAGCCGCGTCATTTGGTTGCTCCAGCGACACAATTCAAATCATTAAATGGTCCGCATTTTTGCATGATATTGGAAAAATGTTTATTCCTTCTCGTATATTGAATAAACCAGGCAAATTGGATGAAGCAGATTGGGTGCTTGTAAAAAAACACCCTGAGATTGGTTCGCAGATCGTTATGTTAACCACCGGTTTGGAAATGGTAGCCGAAATAGTTATGACCCATCACGAAAAATACGATGGGTCCGGTTATCCATTAGGGATTGCCCGTGCGGAGATTCCTTTGGCAGCGCGAATTCTTTCTGTTGTGGATGCGTTTGGAGCGATGACAGAGAGAAGAATTTATCAGAAACCTGTTTCTTATGAGGCTGCCATCCGGGAATTGTGGCGTTGTGCCGGCACTCAATTTGACCCTATGGTTGTAAAAGTTTTTGCGGATGTAATGGATGAAGTGCAAATGGGGGATTCTGCATAGGGAGGTGCGGAATCCTATAAAAGATACCCTACAGATGGGAATTGGGGGCTTTCCCAATAGAAGGGTATCTTTTTTTTTAATACCAGGTCGGTTTATAAGCCGCATTCTGTATTTTTTCAGCGTTTCCTAAAAGGACAACTGAGAAAATGATGATCATCTCTCTCGGTGGATTGTTGCCAATTCACTCTTGCAGCCTACCCGGAACTTCGTGAAAGCGAGCAGCTTCCTACTCACAAAGTGAGAGCCGTTCCTGCTTGGCCTTGCTCCGGATGGGGGTTGCCTGGCCGTCGCATTACTGCGAACGCCGGTGGTCTCTTACACCACCTTTTCACCATCGCCATTTCTGGCAGTCTGTTTCTGTGGCCCATTCCAGCAGGTTATCCTTTGCAGGCTTCCCCGCTCCGGGTGTTACCCGGCATCATGCTCTATGGAGTGCGGACTTTCCTCGACATAATAATATGGCGCGATCATCCAACCAACCCAGTATTAGCATGATAACTCCTGATAGGTGTTTCGTCAATTTAAATTTAATTTCTTTATTTCATGGTTTATATCAGAGATTTGTACTAAAATTTGAAGGATAAATTGATTGCGTTTGATGCATCCTGATAATTACCCTGTTTCTAGAAGTTTTGGAGCAGACTTCTCCGAATTTTGCAGAAAAAAATTATAGACCAATGAATTAGTTGAAAAATAATTCTTCGATTAATTTCCAAAGTTGAATTATTTATATTGCCAAAATATTTTTGATTCATTACATTTTTAAAAGAAGAGGTATGGAAATGAGAAAACCCTTAGTTGCCGGAAATTGGAAGATGCATAAAACATCTGCCGAAGCACTAACTCTGGTTGCAGAATTGCGAACAGAGTTAGAAAACATAAATGATGTTGAAACTGTATTTTGTCCGCCTTTTACCTGTGTCTTTGCAGTGTCTGAAGCATTGAAGGACAGCTCTATTGGAGTTGGTGTTCAAAATGCTCATTGGGAAGTTCAAGGAGCTTTTACAGGTGAGATATCACCTGTTATGGTGAAAGAATTTGCGAAGTATGTCATTATTGGTCATTCAGAACGACGTACATTTTTTGGCGAAACGGATGAGAGTGTCAACAAGCGGGTGAAAGCTGTTTTAGATAATGATTTAATTCCGATTGTCTGTGTAGGGGAGACTTTGGAAGAAAACAAGGCTGGCCTAACCGAAACTGTTGTTTCCCGTCAAATGCGTTTGGGCCTGGCTGATATTGCTGCGGAAAAAGCCGGAAAAATTGTGATTGCATATGAACCAGTGTGGGCAATTGGTACAGGCCTGGCTTGTGATTCAAACAAAGCGAATGAAATTATTTTAAACACTATCAGACAACCATTGAAAGAGCTATTTGGGACGGAAATTGCCGATATGATCCGTGTACTGTACGGCGGATCAGTTAAGGGCAGTAATGCAAAAGAATATTTTACCCAATCTGAGATTGATGGCGCACTGGTTGGAGGTGCTTCTTTAAAAAAAGAGTTCATTGATATTGTTACCGCCGCTGCTGGATGATGGAGCTATCCTTCCAGGGTTTTTTAATATTTACAATCAGTTTGGTGTTTTTACTCACGGTGCAGCGATTGCTGCACCGTGAGTTGCAGGCTGTCTTTTTATTACTCACTCAAAGGCCAAGCCTGGCCATCGGTTTATTTTCACTGATATTATTTCCTGGTGTTTTTATCCATGAATTTAGCCATTGGCTTATGGCAGTTATTTTAAGGGTGCCGGTAAGAAATGTATCTTTGTTACCTCAAACCCAAAAAGATGGAAAATTAAGGTTAGGGTTTGTTGAAACCAGGCAAACTGATTATTTCAGAGATTCAATGATCGGTCTGGCACCGTTTATCAGCGGCATCATTATTACTGCCCTTATAGGTTTATATCGTTTGAATTTGTTTCCCCTTATAGATGCAATTATGCAATTTAACCTGGATTTATTTTCAACATTATTGTTGAAATTACCTCAGGAACCTGATTTTGGAATCTGGTTTTATCTTGGGTTTGCTGTAAGCTCTACAATGATCCCATCAGAATCGGACCGGCAATCCTGGGGTGGATTATTTTTGGGTATTGGGGTTGTTTTGGTTTTAGTATTGGTAACCGGATTGGGGGATTGGATGTTGTTGAATTTTGCACCCATTTTAAATCGCTGGTTACTTTCTATTGGCATCATTTTAAGTGCTTCCGTATTAATTCATTTAATTCTTTTAATCCCAACATTTTTATTGGTTATACTTTTTTCCAGAATATTAGGCTTACGTGTTGTCTGACTTTGTTTTATTCGTTACAATATGCCCTACAAAGGATTAACCTGTGAATGATTCTATTGGTAGATTGATCAATTATTTGCGTATATCGGTAACTGATCGTTGTAATTATCGTTGTGTATATTGTATGCCGCCGGATGGAATTAATGCAGTTGGGCATTCAGAGATTATGCGTTTTGAAGAAATATTAAAAGTTGTTCGTGTTGCAGCAGATTATGGAGTCTCAAAAATCCGTTTGACCGGAGGAGAACCATTAGTACGTCACGGTATTGTTGATCTGGTTCGGATGATTCGTAAGGTACCTGGAATAAATGAGATCACTTTAACAACGAACGGATATCTACTCGCAAAATATGCTAGAGAACTAAAAGAAGCAGGTTTGACCCGGGTAAATATCAGCCTGGATACACTGGACCCTGATTTGTTTCGAAAAATTACCAGAAATGGTGACATTAATTCAATTTGGGAAGGTATTGAGGCAGTTGAAAAAAATGGTCTTCATCCTCTCAAAATTAATATGGTAATGTTGGCAGGTATTAATGATCACGAAATTCCAGATTTTATGGATCTGACTTTGGAAAACGAATGGCACGTTCGTTTTATTGAGTTAATGCCCATCAAAAATCAAATTTCCTGGGGTGAATTGTTTCCCGACCCTGCCAGTTGTTACATTTCTACCAGAAAAGTATTAGAACGATTCCAAAATAAAGGATTGAAACCTGTATATCAAGTTGATCAAATAGGACCGGCAAAGTTGTATCAAATTCCAGGTGCAAAGGGTTATGTTGGATTTATTTCTCCGGTGGACGATGAGCATTTTTGTGGGAGTTGCAATCGGTTAAGGTTAACTGCTGATGGAAATTTGCGCCCTTGTTTGATGAGTGATCTTGAAATACCTGTTCTCGATGCAATTCGCTCGGAAAAAGATATTCACGAGTTGTTTGCCCGAGTGGTTAAATTAAAACCGGCACACCATGAATTGCTTCTCAACCATTCCCCTGAGAACCGAACCATGACGCAAATAGGTGGATAAATACTTTGTTTTTGAAAATAAATTATTTATGCAGTACCAAACTGGCGGTCACCAGCATCGCCTAAACCGGGAACAATATAGCCATGCTCATTAAGGTGATGATCTAAAGCGCCAAGATGAATGGGAACATCCGGATGGCGGGATTGCATTGCTGCTACTCCTTCAGGTGCACCAATCAACCCAACAAATTTAATCCTTTTGACGCCCCAACGTTTAAGTACATCCACAGTTGCTACTGCCGATCCACCGGTTGCTAACATGGGATCAAGGATTAAACATACGCTTACAGTAGGTTCTGTTGGTAATTTGTTGTAATACTCAACAGGTTTCAGTGTTTTTTCGTCACGATAAATGCCTATATGCCAGACTTCTGCCGAGGGCATAAGTTCCCAAATGCCTTCCACCATTCCCAGACCGGCACGTAAGATCGGAACAAGGCCAATTTTTTCAATAAGTGTTGATCCAGGTGTTACTTGAAGAGGGGTTTGAACATGCGTTTCTTCGATTTGCAGGTCCGCCGTAGCTTCATAGGCTAACAACCCCGCGAGTTCCCTGACCAGTTCTCTAAATTTCTTGGGTTCGGTATTAACATCACGCAATTTGGTGAGTTTGTGGGCAATCAAAGGATGGGAAGAAACATAGATATTTGACATATTAATTGCTCCCTGTGTAGGATTTAATGAAATTATAGCATTCGTTGAGATTTCTTGTGAAAATTGCTTATTCACTGTGTTTCTGACTAAATTGGGAAAACTCTTCTCCGATGGGTGATAACTGGTTAATGGATAAATCGACAAGATTAGCGACCGGAAAGCTGGTATCGTGCAAACTAAACCATGCGAATTTTTGAACTAATCTGAATTCGTCCTGAGGAAAACCGATTGTTTCATCCCGAGATGTTAACAACCAATCAAATGATGACTTGAGGTAAACCCGTATTGTAGTTGGATCGTATCCGAATGTCTCCGGCAGTAGAATACCAAATTCGGTAATTGCAAGAGGAGTGTCTTGATACCCCTTTTCTTTTAGCCAAACTCGAAAATTAGTAATATTTTCTTTAAAAATCTGAATGTCTCCATGATGTTCAATATCATATAACTCACCTTTTTCTTTAGTCATTCCTGATGGAATATCAGCTCCCCAACTACTTTTTTCTTCACGCATAACGTAAGCGTGGATGGTCCACCAATCTACAGGAAGCGGCTGGTGGTATTTGTTTTCATAAGTAGTTAGCACAATATCGAGATATTCTAAACGCAGTGGAGTTGGTTGGGTGACTGCACCTATGGCTACTCGGGCTGAGCGATCATACCTTTTGATTAACTTGTACAACTTATAATAATACTGAGCATATTTTTCTGCTGACACGTTATCTTGCCAGATATTATCTGGTTCATTTCCGATAATCCAGGTATGGCCTGGATATTTTCTTAAAAGCCGGATCAGTTCTTTACGGCCGGGTGAGTAACCATTTTCTGAGACCCGAATTGTTTGCCAATATTCCATTTGAGATTTGCTGGAAACAGATTGTGTTTGCCAATCCATATACCATTGTGCACCGAGTAAATCCATCCAATAAGGAATATCCACCCGTGTGGAAACTCCAACTCCAATGCGGTTTTCATTAATCAATAATTTTTCATGAGGCGTACACGAAGACAATATTATCAAAAAAAACAAGCCCAGCCGTATAATTGAAATTGTTTTTCCTTGCATCTCCGCCTCTTTAAATCTTTTATTAGCGAGTATAATCGAACACATGAGCGATGAAAGAATGATCAGTCCTGAAGAAAAACCTGATGATCGAATGGATCAAACCATGCGACCTACCCACCTTAACGAGATAATCGGGCAGGATCAGGTACGCGAGAATTTGTCTATATTAATCGATGCCGCAAAACAACGCAATGAATCACTTGATCATGTGTTGTTTTATGGGCCGCCTGGATTAGGAAAAACAACCCTTTCACATGTTCTTGCAAATGAAATGGGTGTGAATATACGGATTACCTCAGGTCCGGCAATTGAAAAACAAGGCGATCTGGCAGCTATATTAACCAATTTGCGTGCTGGCGATATTCTATTTATTGATGAAATACATCGCCTGGGAAGAGCTATAGAAGAAATACTTTATCCTGGAATGGAAGACTTTGCCTTGGATATTGTGATTGGGAAAGGTCCCTCGGCACGCTCTATCAGGCTAAAATTGCCACGTTTTACTGTTATTGGCGCAACTACACGACTTGCATTAGTCACCGCACCATTGCGCGCCAGATTTGGTGCAATTTATCGACTAGATTATTATGACTTCCCTGCGATGCAAAAAATTGTAACCCGCGCAGCAAATTTATTCGGAATTCCATTCGAACTAGATGGGATTGATGAGGTGGCAAGACGTGCACGTGGAACTCCGCGTGTAGCACTGCGGTTATTGAGACGTGTGCGTGATTATACCCAGGTACGCAGCGATGGAACCATCTCTCGGAAAGCAGCTATTGATGCATTGGAATTACTCAATGTCGACTCACTAGGGTTAGATGATATCGACCGCCGGGTACTAGATACTGTAATTACCAAATATAATGGCGGTCCGGTTGGATTAAGTACAATCGCAGCTTCCATCAGTGAAGAACCGGACACTATCATGGATGTTGTGGAACCATATTTATTACAACTTGGGTTTTTAGATCGTACACCTCAGGGGCGCATGGCCACTATCAAAGCATATGAACATCTAGGTATAGAGTATCCAAATTCAGTGCAACAACCTAAATTACTTTAACGGTGGATGACTTGAGAACAGAGGATTTTTTTTACGAACTACCGTCCGAGCGGATAGCCCAAGTGCCCCTTGAACCAAGACATAATTCGAGATTATTAACCTATAATCGAAACACAGATCAGATAACAGATGATTTTTTTTATCATATTGGACAATATTTGATCCCCGGTGATGTGTTGGCAATTAACCAGACCAAAGTGATCCCTGCGCGGATTTTTGCACAAAAGGAGAGCGGTGGGAAGGTGGAAGTACTATTACTCAAACAAGTAGAAAATGGCGTTTGGGAATGTCTGGTTGGTGGAAAACGGGTGAATGCAGGAAAAAAGTTACATATTCACAATGGACCAGATTTTGAAGTAGTGGAAAATTTAGAAGGTTCTAAACGGCTGATTCAATTTAATCAATCGGTTGAACCATTTTTATCGAGTATTGGTGAAATGCCCTTGCCCCCATATATTCACACCAGATTGAACGATCCGGAGCGATATCAGACTGTATTTGCAAAACATATCGGTTCGGCAGCAGCACCAACTGCCGGATTACATTTTACTGAAGTATTAATGAAACAATTAGAACAACAAGGGGTTCAATTTGTAGAGTTGACTTTGCATGTAGGTTTGGATACTTTTGCACCTGTTACAGAGGAAAATCCAAAAGAACACCACATTCATACCGAATGGTGCGAAATTTCCCCTGAAAACGCCACAAAAATAAACCGGGCAGCCAAAAACGGAAACCGTATCATTGCCGTCGGAACGACCAGTGTGCGAACCCTTGAATCCGGAGCCAGGTTCGCATTACCTGGAGAAAAGGTAGGTAGTTTTGCTGAATCCACGGGTTTGTTTATTCTTCCTGGATACCAATTCAAAGTAGTAGATGCAATGATAACCAATTTTCATTTACCTCAGTCAACTTTGTTAATGCTAGTCAGTGCTTTTGTGGGTACAGAGAAAATCTTAAAGCTCTATCGTTCTGCTATTGATAAGGAATACCGCTTCTTCTCATTTGGAGATGCCATGTTCTTATTCTAAAGGGGATTGGTTGTAAATACGACCCGAAAAAGTTTACGTTTCAATGAAAGGTTTCAATATGCCGATTTCTTTAAAAAATCATGAAGATGCCATAGTTCACTGTAGACTTTGCCCCAGATTGGTGAGCTGGCGGGAAGAAATTGCGCAAACAAAACGAAAAGCATATAAAGACTTAGCTTATTGGGGAAAACCGGTACCAGGTTTTGGGGATATCCAGGGTGAAGTTCTGGTTGTTGGGTTGGCACCCGGAGCGCATGGTTCAAACCGGACCGGGCGAATGTTTACAGGAGATGCTTCAGGAGAATTTTTATACCCGGCTCTATTCAAGGCAGGTTTTGCAAACCAACCATCATCAGAAAAAATTGATGATGGGCTGACATTGTCCAATTTATTTATCACAGCTG
This sequence comes from Chloroflexi bacterium HGW-Chloroflexi-10, assembly GCA_002840755.1. Taxonomy (GTDB): domain Bacteria; phylum Chloroflexota; class Anaerolineae; order Anaerolineales; family Anaerolineaceae; genus UBA6170. The sequence continues at coordinate 125,952 of PHBZ01000004.1, forward strand.
TATGCAGGTGTGTTCCACCTGATAATAAACCAACTAACCAGGAAAAAAAGACTTGCTCACCATTTCTATTTTGGGAAATTGAAGCCATGCAAAATCTAAAAGTAGTCGTCACATTAGGGGCTATTGCTCATGATAGTATATTGGTGCATTTTTCTACTAAAGCAGGTTATAAACTGCAAATTCCATTTAGCCACAATCGATCGACTTATTTGGATCGCCTGGGGATCTGGTTGATTTCTTCTTACCATCCCAGCCGCCAAAACACTCAAACAGGAAAGCTGACAATTGCAATGTTTGATTCGGTTTGGAATCAAGTAAAAACAAAACTGAGTTAAAAAATCAATATTTCAAAGATTCAGATAATCTTCCAGGTAGTAAGTTCAGAGGAGGTTGGGATGAATAAGTATTTTAGGTTTGTTATTGTTTTTGGTATTGTGTGTGCCTTATTTGTATTTGGGCCGTTAATTATCCCATTACCGCCATTAGTAGGCACCCGGCCTGTAAATGAGTTGATCTATCCGGATAGTCAATTTGAAGACATTCACCAGATTCGGATTCACACAATCCGTGCTGGGAAGGGTGAAAAATTGATTTTGCTTTTACATGGTTTTGGCGCAAGTACCTATAGCTGGCGAAAAGTGATGCAATCATTTTCTATTTATGGGACAACTATTGCTTATGACAGACCAGCCTTTGGGCTGACAGAGCGTTTGATCCCAGGTGAAGATTTGGATTTTAATCCGTATACATTAGATTACCAGGTGGAACTGGCAGCAGGATTAATTGAACAACAAGGTAGAGAACAAGCCGTATTGGTAGGGAATTCCGCCGGAGGTACAATTGCTATTGGAACGGCATTGAAATACCCAGAAAAAGTAAAGGCTTTAATCCTGGTAGATGCAGCTGTATATGGAGGAAGTGGTGCTCCAGAGTGGATAAAACCAATGTTAAATTTACCTCAATTTGACCGATTAGGTCCTATATTTGTTCGGACCATAGAGGATCGAGGCCTGGAAATTTTAAAAATGGCTTGGTCTGATCCAAATAAAATTAGTGATGAAGATTTGGAAAACTACCAACTACCCTTAAAAATGGAAGACTGGGATCGAGCGCTATGGGAATATACAAAAGTAAATGGTGATCATCATTTTAGTGAAAAATTGGGAAATCTCACTGTTCCTGTATTGATCATCTCAGGCAATGATGATCAATTGATCCCTGTAGAATATAGTATGCGCCTGGCTAATGAAATCCCCCATGCTCAGTTGGTAATTATTCCTGCCTGTGGTCATGTTCCCCAAGAAGAATGCCCTGAGGAATTTATGTCAGCTGTCGAGGAGTTTCTTAAGCAAAATCCCTGAATCTTTTTTTAATTTTACAAGACATTGTTAATCAGAATTTGATTATTTATTCAGATTGGTTGATTTGGATATTGATCAGGAATCTCTTTCACATCAAAAAAGGAGGTTGTTTCGGTATTTTGGGCGGGAATTGCAAATGCCGTCACACCTGTAAGTGGGCTAGTTCCACCAACTGGTATAGTTTGTGGACGAATGATTAAATTGTGAGTTTTGGCAGTTTGTTTCAGGTTATTTAATGGATTGGACGCTAAAGCATATTCGGCTCCTATGAAATATTTGAATTATCCATAGGTGTCTCCCATCTATTTATGGATGGAACTTTAGAAACCAGAAGAGAAAAACGGAAAATGAGCAATATTTTATATGATTATCAATATTGGAGTTTGAGTGATAAAAACATGGAAAATTAAAAACTGGCGAATTATTTATGGAAAAAAAAGAGAGACGATTGTTGACAATCGTCTCTCTTATAAACTAAGTTCTTGAATTATTTAGCGGCGAATTTTCAATGCATCCCAACCAGCGTAGATAGCGGTCTCTCCAAGCTCAGCTTCAATGCGGAGTAACTGGTTATATTTCGCTACCCGGTCTGAACGGGAAGGGGCACCAGTTTTTATCTGACCTGTATTCAGCGCAACTGCCAGATCAGCGATGGTTGAGTCTTCCGTTTCACCAGAACGGTGAGAGGTTACTGCTGTCCATCCAGCGCGATGGGTTGTTTCGATTGCTTCCAATGTTTCAGTTAGGCTGCCGATTTGATTTAGTTTAATTAACACACTATTTGCGGCATTCATACTGATTGCACGGCGAATTCGTTCCGGGTTGGTAACCAATAAATCATCTCCAACAATTTGGAGTTTATGGCCGATTTCTTTGACAAATAATTGCCAGCCGGACCAATCATCTTCTGCGAGGCCATCTTCAATTGACACAATAGGATACTGAGTTGCCCAGTTCACCCAGAACTCCACCATCTGCTCTGAAGTTAATTGCTTTCCTTCACGTCGCAAATTGTAAAGTTTGGTTTCCGAATCATATAACTCTGATGCGGCAGGATCGAGTGCGATGGCAACTTGTTCGCCAGCTTTAAACCCGGCTTTTTGAATTGCTTCCAGAATTACTTCTACAGCTTCCACATTCGCTTTCAAAGCGGGAGCGTAACCACCTTCGTCACCAACTAGTGTGGCATATCCACGTGCTTTTAAAACACTTTTTAATGCGTGGTAAATTTCAGCACCCCAGCGTAAACCTTCACTGAAAGAAGGTGCACCTAATGGCATAACCATAAATTCCTGAGCGTCGGTAGATTGCCAACCAGTGTGTGCACCGCCATTCAAGATGTTCATCATTGGAACAGGTAAAATATGCGCATGAACCCCACCTATGTACCGATAGAGAGGTAACCCCAATGAGTTGGCAGCAGCTTTTGCGACTGCTAGAGAAGTACCCAGGATTGCATTTGCACCTAACTTGGATTTATTTTCGGTTCCATCCAAAGCTAAGAGAGCCATATCGATTGCCCGTTGTTCACTGGCATCCCAATCAAGCAAAGTGTCTGCAATTTCAGAATTTACATTTTCCACTGCTTTTAAAACACCTTTACCAAGGTATCGGTCCTTATCTCCATCGCGTAATTCCAATGCTTCATGAGAACCAGTGGACGCCCCTGAAGGAACTGCAGCCCGCCCCCAACTACCATCAGCGAGAACAACTTCCACTTCGACTGTGGGATTTCCTCGGGAATCAAGGATTTCCTGACCGTAGATAGAAACAATTGTTGTATCCATATGTTAACCTCTCATCATTTAGATTACAGAATGTATATTCTGTTTAATTTTTTGGCACATACTAAGTATAATCGCTTTTCTTCCTGCTGTCGGCGGAATCTTCATTTCAGATCTTATTATTTTGTGCGTTTTCCCAGGCAGCACAGACAAATGCAACAAACAATGGGTGCGCCCGGTTGGGTCTGGATAAAAATTCCGGATGGAATTGAGTTGCCAACATAAATGGGTGATCTTTGATCTCAGCAATTTCCACTAATTTTCCATCCGGAGAAAGACCAGAAAATATCATTCCATTTTCTTCAAAAATACTACGGAATTTATTGTTAAATTCAAATCGATGCCTGTGTCGCTCTTCTACCCTTTCCTGCTGGTATGCTAATGCAGCTTTAGATCCCGGTTTTAAATCACATGGATATAATCCCAAACGCATTGTGCCGCCCAGATCGGTAATATGTTGTTGGTCCGGCATAAGATCAATCACCGGGTGAGTAGTAGTTCGATCGAATTCAGTTGAGTTGACTGATTCATCATTAAACACATACCGACCAAATTCAACGACCATTAATTGCATACCGAGACATAATCCCAAATAAGGTTTTTTGTTAGTACGCGCAAACCTGGCCGCATTGATTTTTCCTTCTATTCCGCGGCTGCCAAAACCACCAGGAACCAATATTCCATCTGCTTCTTCCAATAAATTGAAACTTTTGCCTTTTTCCAAATCTGCTGAATGAATCCAATCGATATCCAGATCGAGATTTAGTGATAAAGCTGCATGATTCAAGGATTCACGAACACTCATATATGCATCATGCAGTTCCACATATTTACCAACTAAAGCGATTTTTACTTTTTGGCGATCCTGGTAAAAAGTGTTGATCATTTTTCGCCAATCTGTCCAATCTGGTGTTTGACGGGCATTTAATACCAGCCGTTTGGTGAGATATTCTCCAACCTGAGCATCTTCTAGGAGCAGTGGGACTTCGTAAAGGTTTTTTGCTGTTGTCATTGGTACGACAGCGTTTCTTTCTACATCACAAAAGAGAGAAATTTTTTCACACAAATCTTCCGGAATGGGCAAATCTGAACGAGCGATGATCATGTCCGGTGTTATACCGATTGATCGTAATTCTCTTACGGAGTGCTGAGTAGGTTTTGTTTTTAATTCACCGGTTGCTCCAATGGAAGGAATCCAGGTTACATGAATATAAACTGTATTTTCTTTACCCAGATCACTACGCAATTGGCGGATTGTCTCCAAAAACGGTTGGGATTCAATGTCCCCAACTGTTCCGCCGACCTCGATTAATACGATTTCAGCGTCGGTAGTTTTTGATACCAGCATAATCCGCCTTTTGATTTCATTGGTTATATGGGGAATCACCTGGATAGTACCTCCCAAATAATCACCCCGGCGTTCTTTACTGATTACCTCAGCATAAACCTGTCCCGTGGTCATATTGCAGGCTTTGTTCAGGCGAATATCGATAAATCTTTCATAATGGCCCAGATCCAAATCAGTTTCTGCACCATCATCCGTTACAAATACCTCTCCGTGTTGATAAGGGCTCATTGTTCCCGGATCTACATTGATATAAGGGTCAAGTTTTTGAACAGCGACACGAAACCCACGTTCTTTGAGTAACCGACCAATGGCAGCGGCAGTTACGCCTTTTCCGACAGAGCTTACAACACCTCCGGTGAAAAATATGTATTTTGTAGGCATATATTCTCCTTCCTAATCGGTTAATAAAGAAGTGGGGAGGGTCGACTATCCGACACCTCCCCACTGGGTGGTGAGATTTTAATTTCTGGATGAAATATGGTAATAAATTTCTTTCGCATTATCCAAACTATAACACATCCGTATGCTGAAGTTTACCATAATTTTGTGTATGCATTTGTTGGAAGTTGGTCCATTTTTAAATTCAAAATCAGGTATTGTCTCATTGAAGAAAATAGTTCAAACTTATCAAAAAAGTCGCCCTATCAATGGGCGACTTTTAATTATCGAATAACAGGATTATTTAAATTGGGCGTGTTTATTAGCTGGCTTTTTGATCGAGTGTTCGTGTGAGAATCTCATCCTGAGAAGCAGATGGATTTTTACCAACCTTTTTTTTGCTATCTTGTTTTTTTGCGTTGGCTTTTTCCATCGCTGCACGCAAAGCAAGTTCCATCGCTGTTGGTTCTTCTTCTTCAGCTTCCTTATTTATATCAAACGCAATACCATCGAAACTTCCATCTTCTTTTCTGCGGCTTTTCTTTTCTTTTTTCTTGCGCACAGGACGATCTTTTTGAGCAAAATCTTCGTTGAAGCTTGTTTTTTCAATGTCCATTCTTTCTTCCTTGACCGGTTCCGGTTGTAAAGCTTTCATGGATAATTTGATTTGTTTTTTCTTGCGATTAAAATCGATAATTTCAGCTTCGATTTCATCGCCTTCCTTCATTACTTCGGAAGGTGTGCGGACGTAACCGTGAGCCATTTCGCTAATGTGGATTAAACCTGGTCTTTCAGCGCCAATTTCAACAAAGGCACCAAATGTTTCCAACCGGACAACAATACCTTTAATAACCATACCGGTTTTAATCTCACGCCATTCCAAACCAAGTGGTTTGATCATTGTTAATTCTATGCGTTCGTCACGGACGCGCTTCACCCATACTTCAATTTCCTGACCTTCATTAAGCACATCAATAACTGAATGGATGGGCTCATTGTTGGGGGAAATCATTTGTGATACGTGAAGTACACCCGGTCTTTCAGCACCTATATCAATTGCAGCACCTGCTAAAGTGGTTTTAATCACTTTTCCTGTGAATTTCATTTTCTGTTTTAGCTCTGAAATTGATACGCGGTTAGTCTCCGCCGTTGTATTTTGTTCCATTAAACACTCTCCCAAGATATTTTTCCAGCGGGGATTGATTATAATGCCCGTATTCCCAGTTGTCAAACAGCAATATTTTTTGGCGTATTTTTAGTGAGATTGGATCACATAAGGTTATCATGGATTTAATAAAAGCTCAATTGCTTTTTCAAGTTGAGAATCAAACTCATTTTTCATATCTTCTTCCGTGATCTGAACTTCATAGTCCGGTATCAATCCCTGTCCTGCTATTAGTCGTCCATTGGGAGTTAACCAATGTGCTATTGTTACCCGAATACCACCCTGGTTATCTTGCAAGGTGATCCAATTCTGAACAGAACCTTTTCCATATGTTTGAGTGCCAACCAAAATACCGCGACCATAATCCTGTATGGCACCGGCTGTAATTTCCGATGCAGATGCAGAACCCTCATTTACCAGGACAACCAGTGGAATATCTCTGGCTAACCCGAATGTTTTCGAATTAAACGTAGTTTTCTCTCCATTACCGTATTCTTCAATCATTAATGGACTCTGTTTCACAAATTCGGAAGTCACATCAATGGCTGTGGTCAAGTAACCGCCGCCATTGTAACGCAGATCTAAAATCAAGCCTACGGGATTATCTTTGAGCAAATCCTGTAACTGGTCTTTTAATTCGTTATGAGTCTTATCCCCAAAATTTACCAATTGGACATAAGCGATCTGATTGTCCAGCATTTCTGATGTAACACTGGGAACTTCTATTTTTTTTCTGATAATAGAAAAATCCAATGTTTCACTGGTTGCTGGGCGAAAAATGGTAAGTTTTACCTGTGTTCCTGCTTCACCTAAAATTTTTCGAAGAACCTGGTTGCCATCCATCCCGTCAACTGACACATCGTCCACTGCAATTACCTGATCTTCTGATTTTAAACCAGCCTCCTCCGCCGGCGAATCTGGCATCGGGCTAATGATGGTTAAGTAATCACCCGTAGTGTCCACCCAGGCTCCAATCCCTTCATATTCTCCCTGAAGGGGAGTATTTTGAATGCGGAACATTTCAGGATCCATATAAGATGTATGTTCATCACCCAGAGATTCCAACATGCCAGAGATTGCACCTTGCATCATTTTCGTATGATCCACTGGTTGATCGATATACATGTTATCAACATAATCCCAAGCTTCCCAAAATGGCGAAAACAAGGCGTCCAGGTCCTCTTCAGAGGTGTTTTTGGATTCTATGGAATCAACCAGAGGGTTTTGATCAAAAATGGTTGTGCTCTTAAAAAGGGGCATAGCTTGACCAGCAAGAAACCCGCCCGAAAAAGAACCACCTATAACAATCAATACTGCAATTGTTATTAATATATATTTCCAGAAATTCGTTTGCATTTTTACTCCAGCTTTAAGAATTCTTCATTATTCTTTAAATCAGCAGTCAGACGTGAAAGTTCTTCTAATTGCTGGTTTTCTTTTTTATATGGATTGCTTAATGTTTGAGTTACCTGTTTGAAAATTTGAAATTCGTTTTGTTCCTTTTTTTGGGTAATCGAAGAGAATAACCATACATTAATTCCAATAATAAATAGAACGATAATTATCAGGACGATCCAACCAATGGGTGATATTGAAGCCATAAATGCCCTTTTTCTCTAATAGACCAGTAGTGGGTCGAGTTCCAAGATATTATTAATCCTAATTAAATCTTTTTCGGGGTCCTGGTTGTTTTGAGAGGATACCCAAATCGTTGAGAGACCCATACTCTGGGCTGCTTTAATATTACGATAACTATCATCAATCATTAAGCATTCGTCCAATTTTGTTATACAGAAATTATTTAATGCAATCTCGAAAGCCTCCGGCATGGGTTTGCAATAGGGCGAAATATCGAGTATGTCAATAATTTGAGTAAAAAACTGATCAATTCCAAGCGTGGACAATACTCTTTGTGTATGCCACCGATCCGAATTGGTGAAAATTACTTTTCTTTGGGGTATTTTTGACAAAATTTCGATTAAAACCTGGTTTTTTTGCAAAATCTTATTAACAGGTATATCGTGTACATATTCCAGATAATCTGCAGCATCGATATGATGTTCTGTTTGTAAACCGCGTAAGGTTGTCCCATATTTCTTAAAATATGTTTCCCGCATATAAGAAACCTTATCTGATGGGTATCCTAATTTAATTTGCATATATGAATCAATCCGGTCACGGATCAAATTCCAAATCCCGGTATCAGGAGAATATAAGGTGTCATCCAAATCAAAAATGATCGTGGTAATATTCATTCGATTATTTTACTCGATATCATTCTATAGTCCTATTGATGTAAAATAGGGTATTGGAAAAAAAATATGGAAAAATGGTCAAACATCAAGGTTTTGGATGAGGAGGTTGCATCCCAGATAGCCGCAGGAGAAGTGATAGAACGGCCTTCTTCGGTGGTAAAAGAATTGGTGGAAAACGCCATAGATGCCGAGGCTTCAGAAATTCGCGTTCGGGTAGATGAAGCCGGAAAAGAATTAATTGAAGTGTCTGATAATGGATCAGGTATTCATGAAAAAGAAATGTATCTGGCTGTAACCAGACACGCTACCAGTAAGTTAAAATCGGCAGATGAATTGTTTACTATTCATACCCTTGGTTTTCGAGGGGAAGCATTGGCTTCGATCGCCTCTGTTTCTCGGTTTGAAATGGTATCCTGCCATTATCAAGCGCGGATGGCTGGGAAAATCGTCGTTGATGCAGGGAAGACAATTTCTCTTGAAGCTGTTGGGGCACCAAAAGGGACGAGTATAAGCGTCCGAAATCTATTTTACAACGTACCAGCCCGATTAAAGTTTCTAAAGGCTGAAAGTACTGAAAAACAACACGTGAGTGGTTTGTTAACCCGTTATGCATTGGCTTATCCTGAAATTCGATTTCATTTGATTTTTGATGATCGGATTATTCTTCAAACCAGTGGAAATGGAAACCGCAGAGAAATATTGGGGCAATTGTACGGGGCAGATATTGCCAAAAAAATGCTGGAAATAAAACTTTCGGAGAATGATTATCAAGTTGTTGGATTTATCAGTCCAATTTCCATAACCCGGTCTAATCGTAAGGACCTTACATTTTTTGTTAATGGCCGTTGGGTACAAGATGTTTCCCTCAATGCGGCATTACAACGTGCATACCATACGATGATTATGGTTGGTAGATATCCGATTGCTGTGCAATTTCTCAGTGTTCCAGTAGGGGATGTCGATGTAAATGTTCATCCTGCCAAAGCAGAAATACGATTTCGGAATCCGGATTATATCTTCAGTTTAGTCCAACGAGCAGTTCGAAGAGGGTTGTTAACGTACTCTCCAATTCCAGAGATTGGTTTGAAGACCTGGCAAAATCAACCAGAACCAGAAAATCAAAAGGAATTTGAGTGGAAGCCAGCTTCCATTTTGGATGAAACGGAAATGGTAGATGATTTAAAATCGGACGATGGAACAATATCGAGTGATGAGCTGGAAGAACCGTCCACGATTAATTTGCAAAACAATACAGGTGTGATTAGTATCATGCCTGTATTGAGACTTGTTGGTCAAATAGGCGCAGCATATCTGGTAGCCGAAGGCCCGGACGGTTTATACTTAATTGACCAACATGCCGCACACGAGCGGGTTTTATTTGAAAAGATGATGTCTCAACTTTCTCAAATCATACCTGCCCAAGCACTTCTTTCTCCGGAAATAATCACACTCCCCCCACAACAAGCACAAATATTGGAAAAAAATCTAACCATCCTGCAAAAATTAGGATTTGAGGTTGTTGAATTCGGTCCGAATACTTTTCAACTTCGATCGATTCCAGCCATGTTGACCGGTATCGATCCGGCTGCTGCTGTGCGGGTGGTTGTGGAAGATTTTGAAGATGATGAAACACCCTTAGCTAATCAAATTGAAGCCAAAGTGGCTGCCAGAGTATGCAAACGAGGCGCAGTGAAGGCTGGTCAAATACTAACCCGTGAAGAGCAGCAAGCGTTGCTCAATGGTCTGGAAAGTTGTGTTTCTCCCCGTACTTGCCCACATGGTCGACCAACTATGATTCACCTTTCAGTAGATTTGCTGGAGAAACAATTTGGCCGAAGGGGAAGTTTATAAAATCGTTCAGTTAGTCTGGTTTGCCAAGAAGAGATTGTTAACTTCCCAATCACTCCGTAAGAATGTGAGATTTGAGAATGAAAAAAGAACCCAATTCTGTCGTAAGCTTTTGGGTTTGTCATTTAAAAAAACAAAAACCACAAAATACTCGGAGGGTTTTTACCGCCTCTTAAGATTTTGTCAGCAATTGTACAACAGACGGCCAAACCTCTGCAACGCTAAAGGGTAGGAGAACCTCCGCATATGAATCTAAATGTGTATTTGAAAGTGTGTTAATAATCAATTTTGCATTGTTTTTAAGTGCAAGGTTCGGAAGGTTATTCGCCGGTGAAACTTCCAATGATGATCCAATAACGATAACCATATCTGAACTCGTGATTTGATTTATAGCAGAATTCCAAGCTATTTCTGGCAACATTTCCTCAAACAAAGTGATGGCAGGTTTTAAATACTGCCCGCAATTTCCACACACCGGTTTTTTATTGTGGTAGATAAATTGTTCCAAAAGTTTATCGTTCGGATGATCAGAAGCACCACAGTAATAGCATTCGTATTTTTTTAATGTCCCGTGTAATTCGATAACATTTTTAGAACCTGCCAATTGATGTAAGTGATCAATGTTTTGTGTCAGAATGGCTGAAATTTTACCGACAGATTCGAGTTGTGCAAGAGCTGTGTGTGCCGGATTGGGTTGAGATTCCTGAATTTTTCTGGTCATGGGTTGGAGCCAATTAAAAAATCTTTCAGGTTGGTGTTTAAACGCTGAAAGAGATGCGACCTCCATTGGGTCAAATTTTTCCCATAGTCCTGTGTTATTTGAACGAAAATCAGGTATACCCGAAGGGACTGATATACCTGCTCCGGTAAAGACAACAATTTTTTTTGATGTATTGATTAACGCAGCAACTTGTTGCGTTTTTTCTAATAGTTTATCCGAATTCATTTCTTGATGCGGTTTACAAAATGTTCTGCCAACCGGCCAAATTGTTGGGATACCAGGCTTTCTGCCTGGACTTTAATTAATGGCTGAAAGTGAGTAGCTGCTTGATAGGCTTGTTCAGGAGCAGGTGGAATAACCAGAATTGGACTGTGCCCCAATTTTTCTTGAACTTGGGGTTGGGATAATTGAATATCGGCTCGTACCCGATTGTATATCAGAACATTGAGTAATTTGCTTTTCCCAAATCCGCGTTTTTCTAATTCGTCGATCAATATCCTCGTTTTTTGTATGGCTACAGGTTGAGATTCTGTAACGACAATCATTTCGTTACAGAACTTAACTATATGTTCCAATACTGAACTACAACCGGTACCCAGGTCCAAAAAAGTGATTTGGGATAATTCGCCTAATTTTTGGACTAGTGTTTCTGCTTGAATGGCTTTAGTATCCATTTGCATATCACTAATACGTGAAGAAGCAAGTAAAAGTCGGATTCCATAGGTTGTACGGATCAAATTGTCTTCGATTAGCGAACCGGTAATTTCTTCAGCCTTTTTAAGGAGAATCGTATCCAAGCCCTGAGTTTCAGCAAAACCCAATTCCATGCCCCAGGTGCCTGACCCGGGGCGCAATTCAGCACAAATAATATCTGCATTGGTTTTATCAAACAAAGCAATTCCCAGGTTAAGAGTGACTGATGAGACACCCAGTCCGCCTTTTCCGGAAATTACACCAATAATATGACCTTTCCGGATAGGTTCCAGAGGGCTTGTGCGACTTTTGCGGCGTGACAGGAGCGCTTTAATGTGAGCAACCAGTTCGACAGGATGGACAGGTTTGGTTAGATAATCATCCACACCTGCTTCGTAGCCAGCAACTTTATCATCCACCTGGCTTTTTGCCGTAAACATCAGGATTGGTATGTCAGCCAAAATTGGATCAGATCGTAAGATTTTAGTTACTGAATAACCATCCATATCCGGCATCATAACATCGAGAACAATCAAATCTGGCTTTTCTTTTTTGGCTACAGCAATTCCTTGATTGCCATTATTTGCTGCAACAATTTGATAACCCTGGCGTTGAAGCATTAAGCCGACCAGACGTAAAGTTTCGAGATCATCATCGACGATTAGAATTTTTTCAGCCATATCGATTTGCCTTACCTACCTTTTTACTCAATTTTGGAATGCTTTAATGTTGTGAAATTTTATTATATAAATTTTTTCTAAGTTAGTATACTTATTATCATAACAAATTTTATCATTTTTTTGCATGCTATAATTTACGGGTATGGATAAAAACGGGATTTGCTCTGAATTTGCCAAAGACTTGCTTTCTGAAAATGGGGTCTTTGTGGTGGGTGTCTCTGGTGGGGCTGATAGTATTTGTCTATTGCACTTACTAGTTACACAAGGCGTGCCAGTTTTTGTAGGGCATTATCACCATGGGTTGCGCGAAGAGGCCGACCAGGAGTTAGCTTACGTTAAGCATTTCTGTGAAGAATTACAAGTGCCTTTTCGTGTAGAGTATGGGGATGTGGCAAATTTTTCAAAACAAAATCATTTATCGATAGAAGAGGCAGCCAGAATATGTCGTTATAGATTTTTATTCTCGCTGGCAACAGAAAATAATGCGGATGCTGTTATTGTGGCGCATCACGCTGACGATCAAGTGGAAACTGTATTAATGCATTTTTTTCGTGGCAGTGGATTGTCTGGCCTGACTGGGATGAGGGCAAAAACGGTTATTTCAGAATTTAATGACGATATTCCGCTTATTCGACCATTGTTGACTTACAAACGTGAAGAAATCGAACAATATTGTGAACAACACAGGTTAAAGTATTTTATTGATCAAACTAATAGGGATGTCCAGTTTTACAGGAACCAGTTAAGAAACGAAATTATCCCTTATCTTGCACAACGTAATCCCGGATTTCAAAATCGGATACTAAATATGACGACAATCCTACAAGCAGAAGAAGATTTGATTTTGGGGAACCTTGAAAATATATGGTGTGATACAGTTTTCTTTCAAGGCAAAAATGCAATTGGGATTGATCGAAATAGGTTAATGAATTTACATAAGGCTTTTCAACGACGAATGGTGCGAAAAGTTGCATTTGAATTGGATCAAAAAGTTCGTGATTTTTCTTTTGCAACTGTAGAGCGAGTTCTGGATTTTATTCATGAGCATACTTCCGGAAAAGTTAACCTTGAGAATCAGATTGCATGTGAAATAACGGACCAAGTGTGTTATTTTTACCTTGAAAAGACTCTATGGCTGGATCATTTTTTTCCGCAGATACATTCTCCACAGAAACTTAGTATTCAGGACTCTCAAAAATATAAATTGGGGAGTGGTTGGGTATTGGTTCTACAGCCTCAATTATCCAGCGATTTGATTTCAGAAATAAAAAATGATGAATGGCAGGCAAATCTAGATGCTGACAGTATTTCAACAGAATATATTGAAGTCAGGATATGGCGTCCAGGCGAACGATTTCTTCCTTTTGGAATGAGCGAGAAAGTAAAGGTTAGTGATTATTTTGCAAATAAAAAACTGCTCAAATCAGCCAGAACTTGTTGGCCAATTTTGAGCAATCTTTTTGGTGACATCATATGGATTCCTGGTTATCGGATTGGGGATCGTTATAAGATAACTGATCAAACCAGAAACGTAATCCGAATGCAATTAATCAAAGAATAGCTCAATCCTCTGTTTCAAAATTTTTGGATAAACGATCTAATTTATTCCCAATTTCACGCCATTGGATTTTAGAAATTCCTAATTTTTGTCGGATAGCGTCTCGCTCAACATCTTGAAGATAATCATTAATGGCACAAGTCCAGCGGCACATATCAAAAGATAAGTGTTTACTCAAGCCAGCATCTTTGCCAATATCTTCAAGGATATATTCCAAACGGCGAGGCGACCATGGGAATAATTGGTCCTTGGGTTGGTATTGCTGAATATATTCCTGAAGAGCACTAATCCATTCGGATGAAATTTTTATTTTCCGTTCCTTATAGCGGTAATTTGGGTTGTTATAGCGGACAAAAATAAAAGGTTCTGCTGCTTCCAGGTCAATATGGTTAAGACTAAGAGAAAGGCATTCACCTTTTTTAAGCCCGGTTTCCAATAATAAAACCAGGAGCAAATAGGGGCGAGCATCCGGTTTTGATTTTTGCCTATAAGTATTCGCGGTTTCAATGATACTTGTTGTTTCCTGATGTGTAAGAATCTCGGGTAAGGGACTGATAACCGATTTTTGAACAACTTTTTCAGCCGGATCAACCATAATTCTGCCATTTTGATTTAGCCAACGAAAGAATGCTTTAATTGATGTGATTCGACGAGCCAGACTTTTAGGACTGCAAGGTACGCCACGACTGTTTTCCATCCAATGCAAAAAATTATTAATATCATTCGTTGTTATGGTTCCAATCGTTCTATCCGGGGAGTAAAAAGAACAGAAAAGCTGTAAATCATTGATAAACGCTTTAACCGTATAAGGTGATTTATCTTGATCTTGTAGAAATATCTCCCAAGCACGAATAGTGGGGAGAAGTGGTGTTGAACTATTGATATGAATTGCTGTTGAGTTGAAATCATCACTCATATGCACCTCGTATTTCGTATAGGTTAAGGATAGCTTACACTGATTTTTTTAAATTGTCAATTATTTTATAAAATCAGTTCCAACCAATTTGAGAATCAAAAAAAACCTTATTTACCGGATTGGAATAAGTTTTTACATTTTAATCAGAAATATCTATACCAATCGGAAATATGATTCTTAGACAATTTCACGGATCAAATTAAGGTGTGAAAGCTGAATTGTTTATTAAGATTTTTATTGCCTCATAATTAGGTAAAAGGACATTGGCACCCGAATCTGGCATTACATAAGGCGTAACCTGTTCGGAGCCTATCGCATAACGACGGATTTTTGATGGATCGGAAATGAGTTGGGAAGCAAGTGATAATAAAGGAATTACTGCTTCGACGGTTAGATCAGTTTCGACCGAGTTTATATAAATACTGTACAATTCCGGAACACGCGAAACGGCATCCAGACTCATTAACTTGTCAAAAAGCGCCAGAATTACTTCCTGTGCGCGACGGGTACGGTCTAAATCACTGCTAGAATAACGCGAGCGAACATACCAAAGTGCTGTTTCACCATTCATATAATTTGAGCCCGTGTATGCATGACAATTCCTTTCACCATCCGACTGTGGTAAATCACAATGATCAGACAGGTTTTGTCCTGCAATTACATTAATTCCGCCCAGGCTATCGACAATACTTTTAAAACCCTGGAAATTTGTCATTATATAATAGTCTGCTGTAACATTAAAATTTTCTTCCAGCATTGATTTGGATAATTCAAATCCACCATAAGGTTGAGCTACATTAATTCTTTGATCTCCAATTCCAGGAATATAAACCCACAGATCTCGAGGGAAAGAAATAACAGATGCTGTTCCTTGTTTAGGATATAAAGACAATAACATAAATACGTCAGTTCGATAACCTTGACCTGGACGAAAATCTGAACCCATAACCAGAATATTAACCTGACCATCTGGTCGATTTGATAATCCAGTTGGCAGGTCAATTGGTGGTTGTTGAGCCATGCTAGTAGGGAGAGGAAGAGAAGGATCCAGTTCAATTGGCAAGAAAGGCGTAGGGGTAGGAGCGCCATCTGAATTTATCGTTATCCAGTTACTATTTCCCGGTAGGTTTTCTACGATTTTTTCGGGAACACCTGGTAAATTACAGGAAGATAGAATAAACGCCATCAATAACAGGATTAATAAGTTTTTTCGCATAAAGGTTAATATCTCGCTTTTAAGGTTTTAGAGTCAGGGTTGGTGTTGGTGTCGATATGGCACCAGGAATATTTGTGGATGTAAAGGTGGCACTTGGGGGTATTGGAGTGTTTGTTAGAGTTGAAGATGGTATTTGAGTTGTTGTGGCTGTAAATACCTGAGTTGCTGTATGTGTTGGCGTGGGCATAACCAAAGTAAAAGTTGACAATGGTGTAAATATCTGAGTGGCAAGTGGAGTCGGAATGGAAGTAGCGGTATTTGTTGGCGGTATAGTGGTGGAGGTTTTTGTATTAGCAGGTTGAATAGCGGTTTGTGTTTCTTGAATGACCGTTTTTGTTAAGGTTGAGCTAGCAAAAATCTGAAACGGCACATAAATTGTTTGCCCCGTTACTAAGAGAGTATTTGTACCCAGACAGTTTGCAGCTTGCAAATCTGGTACTGATACACCATAGCGAACACTTAAAACAAATAAAGTATCATTTCTCTGAATTGTGTATTTAACCCAACCATCAGGAGGACCACAGACGGATGAAGTAGAAGAGGAGGTTAGCGTTGTTGTTGGTGTTGAGTTTAAAACCGGAAGGAAAATGATTGTGTCCGGCATTAAATAGGTGCTTTCCAAGCAATTTGCTATGGATATCGCATCAATTGTTGTCTGAAATTGAAGTGCCAAAGATTCTAAATTATCCCCTGGTTGAATATTATAAGGAATCCAGTTCTCCGGGGCAGGGCAGGAAGCAGGGCTCGGAATAAAAACAGTGCTGGTTGCAGTAATTAATGTTATTACTTGAGTACTTAATGCAAGCGTAGGAATTCCTGCAGTCTGCAGAAAAACGATTTGATCTTGTGTTGGAGATATTTGAACTGTTAGAAGAGCGGATTGATTTTCGAATAGAGTAGCCGAAAAAGAACCGAAAACAATGCCTGTGGTGGCGGCAGTTAGTAGGAAGGCGGTAATCAATGGTTTCATTGCTTTCATTTAGTCATTAACTTCTTTCATTAATGGCATCATAACACTAAATTGCGTCCCTTTGTTTTCTTCCGTTTCTACCCAGATTCTACCTCCATGCGCTTCTACCAGGCTTTTAGCGATGGATAGACCAACTCCTGTATCTCCCAAACCCTGAATTAAGGGCATATCAGCTTTATATCGAGGGGAGAAAACTTTGTTAATTTCCTCTTTTGGGATTCCACCACCTGTGTCACCGATATTTATGAGAATATATTCTTCGTTATATTCATTTTCTTGTAAATCAATTTGTAAAATAATTTCCCCTTCATTTGGCGATGCATTACCAGCATTTTGTAACAAATGGACGAGGACTTGTTGAAAAGCTTCTTTATCCACAAATACATGCGGCATTTGATCTGGTAAATCTAAATGTAAAGATATGTCTTTTTCTTGTAATTGGGCGCTAGTATCTTTTATAGCATTATCAATTAATTCGCCTAAATCTACGGATTGGGGTTTTAATTCCAATTGTTCTGGGTCATTCGCCGTAAAATGGACAATATCATCCAACAGTGATCGCATTCTTTCGTTAGACGCTTTAATTCTTTCGAGAAATTTTCTTTGTAATTGTCCGAGAACACCAACAGATTCGCCTAATAAAAGATCGGTATAACCTAAAATGGACGACATGGGTTGGCGCAATTCCTGAACAATTGAAGCGATGACTTCCCTATCTTCTTCATTCATTCCAATTGCCTGGTTGTTTACTTGTTCGTAAGTATAAATTTTTGCTCTTGCTTCAGCCAAGTCGTTTTGTAAACGAGCCGTTTCTTCCAACATTAACCGTAGTTCTTCTTCAATCCTATTGTAAGATTCATCATTTTTTTGTGAAGACAGCTCTTCAGTTTGTAACAATTGCCCTTGTAAATGGGATAATTCTCCTTGAAGAATTTCTATCGTAGCTTGAGATTCTTCATTAAGTCTGATTAGTTGTTCCAATTGATTGTTTGGGGCATAAGATTCTTCCAAAGAAGATACCAATGTGTTTGTTTTCTCTTCCAGAACCGCTTTCTCATTTTGTAATTTCTTAATTTCTTGTTCAGCATCAGAGAGTTGAGTACTCAAATCATTCTCACCCAAATCTCTGTTAGAACGATCATAAGCTGATGCCAAAATTGATGCTATAGCACTGGTATTGCCAGTAATATACATCATATCATCATCATTCCATTCTCTATTTCCATAAGGAGATAAAAACAACAGACTACCAATGGTTTTTTTCTGGTGTTTGAGAGGAACAACCAAAACATTATCCAGTTTTTCAAGTTTAATAGCTTTTTGGATAGATAGTACGTCTGTTGATAAGGCTGCATTTTGTGGAGAAAACCAGAATGGTTTTCCTTTGTTGATGGCTGTTGTCAATAAATTGACTTTGTCTGCAGGTAAAGTTTCTCCGGATATGGCCTCATCGCGTAACAGGTCGTAACCACATAAAATCGAGATTTGACCGTATTGATCAGGTGCATTGGTTAACAGGCATAAGTCGACCAGCATGGATTGAGCGATTGCATGTGAAAGTTCAACCCCAATTGCTTCGGGATTCTGTTGTGCCGCTAAAGCAAGCCATATATTAACTGTTCTTGGATCTGCGCTGAAGCGACGTCGTTCAACATCCACTTCGAAATTCTGTTTAAAATCATGCATTGATGACGGAAATTCTTTAATACCAATAGCTTTTTGAACTTCGAAGCTTCGAGCCAGTGAAGGAATTAATGGAAATGCAATAACCTGGGCTAAGCGGTAAGCCCCCGATAAACTCTGGTTTAATTCAGAGAACAAAAAATGACCAACTATCCCAAGAAGTTGAATTATCAGGAACAGCAAACCAAATTCCCAGTTCTCTTTTTTTCGGATTAATAGCAATATCATAGAAACTAAGACGACAAAACCAAATAAAAGTTCCCAGACATAATCCATCCAGGAAAAATTGAAAGCACTAAAATTTGAGTTGATCCAAAAATATGTGGTTGTGACCAGTGTTACCAGGACCAATATATTAATACCTATAAACCCCCATTCCATTTTTTGGGTACTTTCCGGAAAAATCCAAATCCACGATATCCACATAACTGAAAAGACAAGAAAGAAACGATCAAAAACAGGTACGATTTGCGGAATAAATGGGAGTCCTTGCCAAGCCAGTCCATTTAACACGAATCCTATAACCTGTATTCCAAGAATGAGCCCAAGGGCAATCAGAATTCTTCGACTGTTTTTTGCCGGAGATCGCCAGCCAATCAGTTGAATGGTTGTTAACAACATTAAGGCGATTGTTATATGATAGATAAAGCTGGCAGGTGTTTCGGTTAGGAGATTAAAGATAGCTGATAGCAAGGTAACCTCTATTGGGAAAAATCATAATTCGGATTATAGCACGGAGGTTAGTTCTCGTGAATTTAACGGCAAAGGTTGACAAAACGGGGAATTCCGATAAAATTCACATCGTTCTCCAATCAAGCCGGAGTGGCGGAACTGGCAGACGCGCTACGTTCAGGGCGTAGTGGGCATTAGCTCGTGTGGGTTCAAATCCCACCTTCGGCACCAGATGACCCTTTAATGGGTCTTTTTGTTTAATTATATATATTTCTTAGGGATAAGATGCAAGATTATGCCAGAAAGGTGGCATAATTTATGCAAGATTTGATACAATCATGAAAAGTATAATGGATGAAGCCTAACCCATGAAAAAATTACCCTTTGATATAAAAAAACTGGTTATCTATGCAATTCTTTTACTTTTGTTTTTCCTGCTTATGGGGTTAAGTTCAAAGTTTAATGATCTAACGGAATTAACTGAACAGCACGAAATGTTGCGAACATCAGTAGCTGAATTGGAAGCTACTAACTTTGTCATAAATGAACAAATCGGGTATGCAACATCTGAGGCTGCAGTGGAAGATTATGCTCGAGAGCAAGGTTATATGGTAAAACCAGGAGAGGTTTTGGTCATTCCATTATCACAAAATAATGCTACTCCAACCCCAGTGGTTTTACCAACGCAAATTACCGAACAGGTACCGAATTGGAAAATTTGGTATCAATTATTTTTTGCTGACAACAAATAATTATATTAACCTTTGAATACCAATCAAAGTTAAATCATCACTTGCCGGTGTTCCTGCGCGAAATTCCTGTAATTCCATATCAAGGCAGGAGAACATTTCTCTGACATTATTTGATATTAACGTATTCAGAGTTTCTTTAACACGATCAACACCAAAGATATCCCCATCTTTCCCAAAACTTTCCGTCAATCCATCAGTGTAAAGCAATAGCATTTCTCCAGGATTGATTTTGAGTTCATGATTTTGGTACATAATGTCTTCCATAACTCCTAAAGCCATATTGCCTTTGGGTAGTTCTTCAATGTGTTTTTTATCAGAGTGATATAAAAACGGGAGATTATGCCCAGCGTTAGCATATATCATCGTTCCAGTATGCATATCTATGATTGCAAACACGGCAGTAACAAACATATCGCTGGGAGTATCAACCACCAGTACCCGGTTAACTGCACTTAAGATGCCACCCGGATCACTAATTGTTTGTCCAAACGCGCGAATCAAAGTTCTGGATACAGTCATGTATAATGCAGCAGCCAACCCTTTGTCTGCAACATCGGCAATGACTATACCCAAACGATGTTTTGAGAGGGGTATAAGGTCGTAGAAATCTCCACCGACCTGCAAAGCGGTTTCCCACCGAGTTACAATTTCCCAACCGGAATAATATGGTATAGAATCAGGCAAGAATGTTTTTTGAATCTGGCGGGCTAAATGGATTTCCTGTTCCAATTTTTGTCGCAAAACCATATCTTGCTGCAATTCGTGGTTTTGAATAGCAAGAGCAATTTCTTGTGTGACGCCGTTTAACAATTCAACACGTTTTAGAAAATATTGTGCGGCTAAATCGTCTTCTTTGGTAT
The DNA here is from genome assembly GCA_002840755.1 of Chloroflexi bacterium HGW-Chloroflexi-10. Classification (GTDB taxonomy): domain Bacteria; phylum Chloroflexota; class Anaerolineae; order Anaerolineales; family Anaerolineaceae; genus UBA6170. The sequence continues at coordinate 146,812 of PHBZ01000004.1, forward strand.
ATAAAATTCCAAGAAGTTCACCTTTCATTGAAATAGGATAAGCTATAGCCATGTGGGGTTGCACTTTTATCGGGTTACCTTCAATATATGGTTGAGGGGTAGCATTTGAGAATGAATCAAGATTATCTGAATTCTGATCCATGTAAACAAATGCGATTTGGTTCGAGCGGGCAACAAATTTCAGAAGCAAGCATTGTTCACCAAATTTTTGAGATTTTATCTGTGATAATTGTGAAAAATGATCCGCATATGCTCCAGCAGCTTGAAAAGTCTCTTCGTTTTTGGCTTTAGGTATGAAAATTGCGCAGGCATTCACTCCAATTAATATCGGTAGTAAATTTACGATTGAATCGAAGGTTTCATCCAAATTGTTTTGACTGACCACTGTTTGAGCCACCTGCAATAAAACAGCCGTGATGTAAGCTTCTTCTTGCCTGGCTTCCACTAACCGTAAATTATCCAAAGATATGGCTGTCTGTTGTGAAATCCCTTGTAATATAGAGAGTGTTTGAGTGGAAAATCTTTTTTGGAGATTGTGTCCCGATGAGTCTTCATGAGCAACTAAAAATGCTCCCAACAACTCCCCACGGACCGATAATGGCAGGAGAACCAGGGTGCCCGTTTCTTCAGAAATTTCCAAATTTTCAAATAAAAGTTCTTCATGTGTATTTTGAATAAAAATTGAATTTTGGGTGTGTTTAAGCTGGTATACTGCAGGTATATCCAATGGCAGGATTGGATTGAGCTGAGAGTGAAATCCATACTCCGATTTTAGAAATAAAAAATTTTCATATGAGTCCCAAATATAAAATGCACATTTCCGAATTCCTACCAATAATGGTGTTAGTCGAACCATCGAATCCAGAAGATCCTCTATATTGTCACTTGATTGGCAGGATTGAGCTACCTGTAACAGAACAGTAGACATCCAGGCTTGTTCTTGTGAATCGGCATAGAGGCGCGCGTTTTGAATAGCAACCGCAGCATAATTTGCAAATGTTGCCGTCATATCTCTAGCTTCAGTTCCGTAACGGCGAGAAGTTTGGTGAGCCAACGTAAGAAGCCCCAAAACCTGATCTCCAATTTTTAGTGGTGCTGCTATTGCAGAATAATCATCTGGAAAATTTAACGCCATTCCCAAAGGATCGCAGACTCCATTAATCTTGCGAATTGTTGGTTGAGCACTATTCAATGCGGCTTCCATGAGTTCCCAGGAATGATTTTCAGCTAAAAATGCTGCCTGTAATTTTTCTTTTGAGATTCCGGTTGTAGCGGCTAACGAAAGGTTTATTTTAGAAAATGTTGGTGTTGTAGAGGCATGCATATCCAATAACCAGATAGCCGCTGCATCGCAGGGTAAATTACGGTCCAATTGTCCCAGTATATTTTGTAATAATTGGTCCAATGCGGTATTGGAAGAAATTTGCCCGATTACATCTTTGAAAGAATCAGCTACCTGTCTGCGCCATTGTTCAGACTGGTAAAGTATTGCATTTCTTAACGCAGAGGAGATCGTAGCTCCCAGAGCTTCAAACAGGAAAAGATCATTTTCATCGAAAGCTTCTTTTTTTGTACTTTGGATATCTAATAAACCCAGGATTTCCTGTCCATACTGTAACGGTATGATGAGCTCTGAAAGATTGTCATAAGGTGGTAATGTTGATTTGGAGAAGCGTTTATCAGTGTCAATATCATTCGTCATGGCGCTGATACCATTTTTAGCAACCCATGCAAGAATTTCTTCAGAAGAATCCATGTCAATTGTTAAGGCTTCCTGGAGTAATATCTTGCTTTCTTCACCGGTACCTGCCTGGTAGAAAATTTTTCTTCGACCAGGATGCACCGTAAAGACATGAATGTAATCAAATCCAAATTGTTTTTTTATAATTTGAATGACTTTTTGTAATAATTCGTCCAGATTCAAGAGTGAGTTTATAGCATGACTGACTTCGAAAATTGTGGAAATTTGTTGAGCTCTCCGTTGAACACTATTATATAAATCGGCATCCTGGACAGCCAGGGCGATGCTATCAGCAAGTGCACGAAGAACACTCCTGTCATTTTCCTGAAAGGCATCGGGTAGGTCACTTTGTATGTCCAATACACCCAGCGTTTTTCGACCAATTTTCAGCGGGAAAGCTGCTTCGCTAATTGTCTCAGGAAGTTGGAAAAGCTCTTTGTAATATGAGTCATTCTTAACATCAGGTGCTACCCGTTCTTTACCGTTTTTTCCAACAAATCCAATAATGCCCTCACCAATTGGCGCGGTAAAATCACCTGGTAATTTTGCGTATTCAGTAGCACCATAATCTGCTTTTAATTCTAAAGTACGAGTTTTTCCATTAATTAAGAAAATAGCTACATAATAATAATCAAATGTGTTTTGGATCAGATGGGTGATTCTGGAACATAGTTCTGCCAAATCATGTACGTTAGCAATTTGCTCCGACACTAATCTTACAAGCGATAGTTGTTCCATTTGCCAGTTATTGATGGAAACAATTCTAACTACCTGTAAGGATGTAGCGGCATGCCCGGCAAGACCTTCCAGAAAATTAATTTCCCGATGATCAAATGGTCGAGAGTCTTTGCGATTGATTTCCAGTATTCCAAACATATTGTCCTGACTGACCATAGGAATAGCCAGAATGCGAGGTCTGGAAGGGTGATCTTGAATAATTGTGGTTTTGTTCTCCCCTTGATTAAAGATGCTGAGTTGTTGATGATAAGCGTTTTGAACCCATTTACTGGTTGTTGCATGGGGCAAAATATTTGTAAAAATTTCACCAGGAATCGGAAAATACGGTTCAGATAACCAAACGGTTGATTCAGCGCCTAGTAATTCCTTGATTGTATCCTTGATGGTTTGGCATTGTTGTTCCACTGTCGCCTGATCCAATAATTTTTCACCCAGGCGAAGGTATTGCTTCCATTCAGGAATTTCTTGTAACTGATTATCCGGATTCACTTCAGAGCTGCCTTATTCTTAATCAAGGTCAAAGTATTGTAATTAGGATGTGATTCATATTGAACCACATCCATCCATTGTTTCATCATATAAATACCCAGACCATGATCTTCGCGCTCATCCAAAACAGAACTTAAGTTGGGTTGCGAGATTGCCTCAGGATCAAACGAAAGACCGTTATCTTTTATGATAATGATCATTTGTTTTTCTTCAATAATTACAGATATTTCGATATTCCCACTCAGATTATTGCCATACGCATGTTCAATAATGTTTGAGCAAGCTTCATCAACAGAGGTTTCAATTGTATATGTGGAAAATCCATCAAAACCGGCATTTTGGGCAGATTCTTTGATGAATTCTCCAATTTTTTCCAGACTTTCGTAGCGGCCAGGAAAGGTGACATTATGCATAAAAAGCGGTTGGTTGTTAAATATTCCCGACAGCTTCTACTTCGGTTTCGAATATTTTAAATAGAGTTGTAAAACCGGCGAGCTCCAATGCTGCTTTAATATTCTCAGGGGCATTTGAAAGCACCAATTCGCCTCGGTTAAACCGTTTACAATTTTTTTGTGTGGTAATGAGAACCCGTAAACCCGCACTGGAAATAAAGTTTACATCACTCATATTGAATACAATCCGATAACGGCCAGAATCGATTAATTGATTAAAAATCTCCATTAATTGAGGAGCACTTGAACTATCAATACGGCCAATAACTTTGACGATATCACATCGTTTAAACTGGGTGTTGGTAATTTCCATGAATTTGCCTCCAAAAAAAATTAGGTTATCATTGGGAAAAGGCCTATGCATAGATTATATCATGCGTGAATTGCAAAAAAGCATAAAAGCGAATACAATCACAAAAAATCAGAAACAGATTCAGGAAATACAGGGAAAACCTATGGGAAAAAAAGAAGATCCTCAAAAGTTAATCAATGCGTACAAAAGAAAGCAGCAAGTGTTACCCTTCGTTATGTATAGTTTGGCTGTAATCCTGGTTGTCGTTGGAATCATAATTGTAGTAGTTTGGTTGATTGGACCTAATCAACCAAAATTCAGTTTATTTGCTACCGCTACACCAACAGAAACAGCTACTGCGACACCCACACCAATAACACCCACACCAACATTTACTATTACGTCAACGATTACTGAAACACCTACGGTGACAATTACACCTACCCGATCCGGACCGGTGGAATATAAAGTTCAAGAAGGTGATACCTGTTACGAGATTGCTGCACAATTTGATATTGATATGTTGGTTTTATTAGCCATCAACAATTTTGATGCTGGATCCTGTCCGATTCAACCCAATGACACGATCATTATTCCAGCTCCAAATCAGGAACTGCCTACAGCAACACCGTGGCCGGCTACTTTACCACGTGGAACAAAGCTGCCATATGTTGTTCAATTTGGAGATACATTGGATATTATCGCTGATAAATTTTTGTCTACTGTGGAAATCATTATGACTGAAAACAAATTAGAAAATGCCAATCAGATTTTTGCAGGACAGATTCTACAGGTTCCGGTTAATATGGTTACACCAACAGTAACAAAACCAGCAACAGTAACACCAACATTGGATGCTGCCGCTACAGCAACGCCAACCCCATAAAAGACAAAAAATCCCGCAAGATCACAACTTGCGGGATTTTTTGTCTTAAAGGTGATTAAGACTATTGTTTGGGTATTTATCAAGTATTCTACAAAAAATCCCAATACCGATATTTAAAGAACAAATATTTGTCATTTCACTTGTTAGTGATATTTCTCCACACTGCCTTTAAATTTCGCAAAAAACCACTGAATTTTGCCCTTAGAATGGGACTGTTTTTGTATTTCTCCTGAAAGGAGTTTTGACTCAATTGGATTTCATGAGAAATATCGAGGATCGGCAACGACCCAATCGGATTGAATTCTGGAATTGTTTCATGTTGACCGAAACGAATATTCCAAGGACAGACTTGTTGGCAAATATCACAACCGAAGGCCCAGCCGTTTAGCTTTTCCTGAATGTCTGATGGTATATCAGATTTACTTTCTATAGTTATATATGAAATACATTTTTTGGCATCCAATGTGCGATTTGGAAGAATACAATCTGTTGGGCATGCTTCAACACAACGAGTGCAATTTCCACAATAATCATTAACTATTGGTGCTTCCGGTTCAATGAAATCAGAAATAAAAATCTCAGCTAAAAAGAAATAGGAACCAAATCCCGGAATGATCAAGTTGGTGTTTTTACCAATCCAACCAAGGCCAGCTTTTTGGGCAAAATAACGTTCTAATATAGGTGCCGAATCAGTAAAAATTTTATATTCAAAATCAGATTGCATGAACTGCAGTTTATATGCTTCCATTAGTTTGGTTAATTTTTGAGGAATGATTAAATGGTAATCTATCCCAACGGCATAAGCCGCAACCTGAGCCTGACCGGCAACCAGAGATTGTGGTTTGGATGGAAAATACGGCAGCGTGAGGCTGATAATGGTTTGACATTCCGGCATGAGAAGTTCCGGTGTTTGTCGCTTTACCATGGTATCTGCACGGGAAAGATAACCCATTTCCGCAGCACGTCCATTTTTTACCCATTCATCAAAAACAGGGAAATGGTCTGGGGGGTGTGGTATTGTAAAACCGATATGAGAAAAGCCGAGGCGGTTTGCCTCGGCTTTAATGAATTGTTTTTTTTTATTTTTTTCTACAACCATGCCGATTATGGGGTTGGAGTAACTGTTGGGGTTTCAGTTGGAGCTTCGGTTGGAGTTTCAGAAGGTACAACTACTGCTGTTGTTGCAGCTGTTGTAGCAGTAGCCTCAGCAGGAGAGGTAGCAGTTGCTGTAGCTGGGGTTCCCACCACGAATTTGACATAGAATGGTACGCCGAAGTTCGCTTCTGTCGAGTCGCTCAAAATCCACATAGAAATGTATTCACCAGCTTTCGTTGGTGCAGTGAATTCGATAGATATTTCAGTCTCTGTATTTGATTTCACTTCCTTGCCTAATAAAATACTAGTGGCTGCTCCGTAGCTTTGACCTGCCCACAACCGGAGTTTGAAATTTTCAGTCCAAGTGGTGGAACCGGTATTTTTAAGTTTCCAGGTTTTGACAAACTTCCCACCTGCTGGAACAATTTGACCATCGGGAATGGTTACATCTCCAATAAATTCCATTTTATTCGGGTTAGGAGCTGTTGCTGCAACCTGAGTAAGGCTTGTATTAGCCTGTGTTTCTACGGGTAATGTTGCTTCCAGAGTCGCTGTGGGTAATTCGGGCGTACTGGTTGGTTCAAGTGTAGCAGTTGGTGTTGCGGTTGGCATACTCAATGCCGTGCGAGTGAGTTGTGCAGCTACTGTTATTGCTGCTTGCGTGAAAATCATATTAGCATCCGGAGTTGGTTCCGCCGGGGCTTTTGGTTGGCAAGCACTAACTGCTATTGCTGTTACCAAAGCCAGCATGAAGAATGTTATGCCGGTATTCTTTCGTTTTGCTTTCATTGATCCTCCAAAAAATTCGTTCTGGTTCATAGTTTTCAGATATTTTCCTGTTTCACCGTTGATTTTCAAGCAATTGCCATGTTTTTGTCAAGGTGTGGAGTTGTTTACTGATAAGAATCTTCTTCCAAAATGACATTGTGCCAGGTTTGGGGCAATTGTATGTTAGGATTTTCCTGTGAAAATCCAAGATTTTCTTGAAATCGCAAAAAGGTAACTGCTCCTGGAGAAATTTCTATGTTTTGTTGGAAATTGGCATCCAGATATGTAAAATAGATCAGGTACTTTCCAGCAGGCAAATCACTTAATACCAGATTTTCCTGGTAATAATCATCTCGATTTACGCTTGAAGGGCCATAAGTGCGGACCATCCAATTTTGATTGGTTTCAAGATTTCTTACAAAAACATCCAGAAAAGTGATTGTGGTTTGATCGGGCTTTCGAAACTGACCTACTAACACACCCCAGCCTTGTGGTGGTGACAGCCATAATTCAGGGTTACGTGTCCGAAAGAAACTGTTAGATGCCAGACGGACTTCAAAATGCAAATGAGGTCCTGTGGTGTTGCCGGTGTTACCTACAATTCCCAGTTGTTCACCCATCTCCACTTTTTGGCCTAATTCAACATCAATGCGATCCATGTGCGCATATACAGTAAGAAGTTGGTTGCCTTCCCAGCCAAAATCATGTTGAATCGTGACAGCCATACCATAAGGGTCATCCGGATTATTATTTCCATAATATAACCCAAAGCCAGACCAAACCACTGTACCCGATGCGGATGCAATAACGGGCGTACCTCTAGTTGCATCAATATCTATACCGGTATGGACAATATCTGTATTTGGGAAAAAGTACCCATATCGATAATCCGCTAAAGGCCAATTCACTTCATCAGCAGCGATTGGACGGGAAAAGTAAAAATGATCGTACGGTGTAAGCGCCCAGGGAATTTCGTATAACGGTGGGCGCCAATAAGAAACAGGAGGAACACCTGGCGTGGGAAATATGAAGGATAGAGGTGCATCCGAAGAAAAAATTGGAGCCTGATCTTCAAAAGATACTATTTCTCCTGTGCTTTCCTCCAGCAATTGCTCAGAATTTTGTCCTTCATCGATTATTTCTTTGAAGGTGTTTGATACTAAAGATTGTACGTTTTGATTGGCGAAGAGAATTGTTCCGCCTAAAAGTGTGAGACTCATTAACCAAATGTAAATAAAATGTTTACTTTTCATGATTTTTCAAGGCATGGGAGTCCAAGTCGGTCGTCTTGTGGGTATCGGAGTTTCTGTAGGGGTTATGGTGATCGTAGGAGAACGAAAGAAGCGAACCGTTGGGGTATTTATGGAGGTTGCTGTAATGGATGGCAATGGGGTAGGAGATTTTAGAGCCTCCAGTGGATATACTTGTCGCATGGCACTAAACCAATCTAACCCTTCACTCTTAACAAATTGATTGAATCTGGCTCCAGCGAAATAAGATCGCCAGTTGGGCAGGGCAGAGACACGGTCCCAACCAGTTGATAGTGCCAAATCGGTAAAGTCGATCCAATAACCCTGTGGAATGGTAATTCTATTACCACCAGTTTCATAGGATATCGGATCATTGTTATATCTGGCAGCCAGATTCCAGGGTGACTGCTGGAGAGGCATACCTTGAGAACCATCCTGATACCTGGATTTTAAGTAAATTCGCCAATAGGTCTGGCCGCTTCGTTCTTCACGAACAACGACAGCAAGATCAGCATATACCGTCAATGGATTAAATTCAAAGGCTCTACCAGTATATAACCAGTCTTCGACCGCACCCGGACTTGCTGGATCTGTAATTGGGAGAAAAGCGCGTTCAAGGCCAGAGAGGAAATCCCAGCCAACCAATTCGGCTGTTTGGTTTTTTAGTTCTTTGAAGGCCTCGACGACATGATTGTTAAAATAGGGGTATGGCGCATCTAGATTTTCCACCGGTATAATCGCAGCTCGACCTGTTGATGAATAGATTTCTTTGTTCTCCGATTCATCCCATTCAATTTTCGGCGTATAGCCAGTTTGGAAAGCAATTTGTATGCCATTAGGAATTGTTTCCGTTATCAAGATATCCAATCCATAGACATTTCCGGGTAAGTAAGTGGAAGGTAAAATCATATTCCCATTTATTAAACTGATACCCGTAAGAAAATTTGTGTTTGCTTCGGATTGGATGTAAAACAATGTTGAATATTTTTCTGAGGGGTAGATACCATCCACAAAAAATAGCGTTTGATTGTCAAGCTGGTTCAGGCGGATGCCGGCAATTTGCGGATACCCATCCCTTTCAGTTGACCAAAAAAGTGTACTGCTATCGGTAGACCAGTCAGGTTGCTTATCGATATGATTTGGACGATTACTGATATTGGAATAGCGGTTCTCAATAACATCCAATCGTGCGATCCAAATCTCTTCTTCGCCGGTTCTGGTAGAAACAAAAGCGATTTCCCTTCCATTTGGAGCCCATACTGGTGAAAAATCAGCAGAGAGGTCCTCGGTTAGTTGAATTGGCTTACTGGATAAATCTTCCAGAGACTGGATAAAAATATCCAAATTTTGGTTTTGATAGGTTTCATAAGCCAGAAATTGACCATCGGGTGACCAAGTTGGTGAGCCGTCATAAGCAGGTGTGTCGGTCACCCGTAATTCGCTTTGATTTTCCAAATCAAAAATATATATATCCCAGTATCCATTTTTTTTGGCACTATAAGCAATTTTTGTTTGATCCGGGCTAATTGTTGGGTGAATTTCATGATAAGGTGTATCAAACAATTGGGTTAAAGGAGCGATGCCAGGTTGATATATGTATATTTTGGGTTTATTCTGATAACTGACAGATAGAATATAGATGTTTTGACCATTTATCTCAGTAATTTGATCGTCATTGAAGGGTGTTTCAATTTGAATTGTAGGCATTTTCTCACTTACACTCTCTGTTATTGTGGGTGAGGTTGTAGGTGTAAAACTATCTGTAGTTTCTAGTTGTGCCTGATTTCTAGTCTGATCGATGGTTGGTTTAATAACAAAAACAACTAACACGATGTTGAGTGCAAAAAGAATCAACCAGATAAAATATGGTATGCGGTTCAGGACGTTCTTTGATTCAGGAATTGGTTTCACGATGGACTTCCAATCATTTGTTATGCGTCATTGTAGCATTGATAAACTGTGACCGTCAATCATTGTCCTTTATTGTTGTTATTGTTCTATCAGAAGAATTTGCATGGGATCCAGCATTTGATACAACCCTGAAACACGCCATAAACAATAATTTGTCATTTCGTTTGGGGAGACTGTGTTGTCATAATGCGCCATTTTACCGATATCAGCATTCGAAGGGCCAACCCGGAATTCCAAATGTAAGTGTGGGTTTCCTGACATACCTGAATTGCCTACAAAACCTATACTATCACCAGAAGATACAGTAGCACCATTCTCTGGTAGAGGCAGACTGTCCATATGTGCATAGAGGGCGTACAACGAAAATGATGTAGCTTTATTGGTTGGCATGGCCGCATTGAGATCAGGGCACGATAAGTATGGGAGCGCGTAATTTTTACCATCCGGAATTTTTTTCATCAAGATAGATTGTATGTCGTCCGAGAAAAAATTTAGCGGTGTTTCGATAATGATAAAATTTCCATAGGGGGGACGATCCGGGTTTATCAGGGTTACTGTTCCGGAAAATATACTCTGGATAGGATTTTGATAAATACCAGAAAAAGACTTGTATTGATAGAAAGCAAAATCAATTCCATGATGTCCATCATCTTTGCCCGGTTGTGGCATAGAAAATGGATTTGATGTAATTGAGTCCAGTTCGCTTAATTCAATACCAGCCAAAGGACTTGAAAAAAGAGTAGCTGGTACTGAAATTTCCACGGTTTCGGTGGATATGTTGGAGATGGGTGTAAGCGGATCAACAGTTTTTCGGGTTTCCGGCAGAGAGGTTGGTGAGGAAATACTTTTAGACGGCAAAAATTGTTGTGTATTAATTGGAGGTTCTGGCGTTAAAATGATATTTTGACCTCTCGGTGAGCAGGCGGATAAAGAAATCAGGTTGAGCAGAAAAAGCAACCGAAACAATTTTGGAAGCCAGCCTGGTATATCATGATAACAGTGAGAAGTTGATTGTTTTTGAATTGGTAACACCGAAATCTTCTCCATAATCTAGGGAGGCTTTCAATTGATATTCCCCTGTTTCCGCAGTTGATTTCAAATGAATAGTAAATACGAACTGAATTTCAGTATTTTCTATAATGGCGACTTCTGTTAATTTTTTCTTTTCCTGGTTGAATAATTCGAAGTGCAAATTGGCTGGTTTTTGAAATGGGCTGATTTTTACGAATATTTTTAATCGTGTCATATCTTCCCATGGTTCAACCCGAAGATCTTCTATAATTACTTCTTCTGGTGGGAGAGCATTTTCAGGCATGGGCTTTTGAAATGGATGGTTCATAAATCACCTCGAGTGTTTATTATATCCAATTCAATCCGATTCGAACTGAAATGAATCGAAAAAGAATGCCGAAGCCCCTTTTTGGGTTATATTGTGATTTTTCTGCCTTCTAAGTAGAAGCGTTTTTCATAAGCCTCACCCATGGAGAAAGTTTTTCGTGGGAGAGCACCATCCAGGATTACTGTTTTGAATAATTCATTCTTCGGCATGGCTGGAAGATAAAAGCCACAATTACCTGGTTTTGATCCCAATTTACAGGTAACTTCCCTTCCATGCACATAATCGATTTTTTCAACTACGCCATTTTTAACCCATTTATCCAGGAATTGCTGTAAAGTACCAACAGCCAGGTTTGTTGCAGGATTTTCGATGGTTACAACGTAAATCCCATCTTCCTGTATGAAGCCAAATTTCTGATGGACAGATTCGTTTGAATCTACTGTTTTAACCATAGTTTTTTCGTCTAGTACTTTTTCAATCGAAAAATTTTCTTTCCAAAATGTTTGCATAGCTATTATCGGGTTTTCAGAAATTTGAAAGAGGACCCGATGAATTGGTTCAAATTCCAACCCTTTACTATGGATATTCTCAATTTCCACCAGAGCATATCTTGATGGGTGATCCATTCCAACGATTTTTTTGTTTTTTTCCCAGATTGCTTTCGCAGTTGCCAGAGAATGATTGCCATCTCCCATCGCGAAGAGCAAAACGCCATATTGTTCGTTTACCCCATATTTGGACTGAAAATGCTCTGGTGAAGCTAATTTCCCTAATGATATCAAAATTTGATCTTGAATTTCTGATTGATTGACCCCATAGCCGCAAAGATGTCCACTTTTTTGCATTAACTCGATATCATACAATTTCTTAAGTAAATGAGTTACCGCTAAAACAGGTTCTATCACAGTCTCTTGGGGATCATCAATTAAGACTAAAATATGAGGAAATTCTATAATGGCGTTTTCGCGAATGCGCATTCTGGGCGGAAGACGATCGATAATGGTTCCTTCGGTTGCGCGGATTAAAGTCTGAGATCCTTTGTTGTAATCATATTGTTCGAGATCAAGTGCCATTATCAGGCCATGACGTGTCTTCCCCGCAACGGTTCTTTCCACGAGAATAAACCCTTCATATTCAAATAAGAGCCCTTTCTGGATGTAATCACACATGGTTTTTTGCGTTTCGATGATTAACCTGTGTTCTTTTTCTGTTTCCAAATATACTTCTGGAAGAACCATTCGGAGCGTTGAAGGAGAATCACCAACGAAATCTTCTACCTCTTTCCAGTACTCTGGTTCAGATGTGTATTGGTCACAAGCGATTACTGCCCATTTCTGATAATCCAATTCTCTGTTGGGAAGCAGAATTTTGGGAATTTGAACGCCGATGGAATTTTTAGTTTTCATTGTTTTCCTTCTATGCTGAATATTATGTTTAATTGTAACTAAAAAATCTCAAAATTTATGATTTTGGAGTGAGCTTATGATCTTAATCTATAATACAGAGGATTATTGTCAAATCAAAAAGCTCCCATATTGGGAGCTTTTACTAAATTGATAATCAAAACCAAAAGATTTACATACCTGCCATATAAGCAAGACCCAGTACACCGGGACCAGTATGTGTTCCAATAACAGGGCTGACATCAGCAATTACAACTTCAATCAATTCATTTTCAGAAAATTCCCTTGTTATCCGTTGTAATAATTCTTCGGCTTCTTTCTCAACATTGGCATGTTGTACTGCGATTCGTACAGGTGTTTGTGATTTTACTTTTTCCTTGACCAATTCTATAATCCGGTCAACCGCTTTATTCATTGTTCGGACTTTATCTACAGCTTCAATTTTTCCATCACGAACTTCCAGAATTGGTTTAAGATTTAGAACTGTACCCACGAATGCAGCGGCACCGCCGATTCGACCACCACGATGTAAAAATTCTAATGTACGTACAGCAAAATAGATACCAGTTTGATTTCTTGCTTTTTCAGCTATCTTCAGGCATTCTTTCAGGTTTGCTCCGTTTGCGGCAGCTCGAGCAACAGAAAGGACCTGAAATCCCAATGCCATCCCAGACGTCTGAGAATCGAAAATTTCAATCTTGGGGTTTTCTAACATGGCTTTTGCCTGGATTGCAGAATCAATCGTGCCTGATAATTTTGATGATATGTGAATGCTAAAAATTTCGTAACCTTGATTGGACAATTCCTGATATAAATTCTTGAAATACCCTGGTGTGGTTTGAGAAGTTGATGGCATGATATCAGAATTTTTTAAGCGTTCGTAAAATTGTACCGGCAATATATCGACACCATCTTGAAATTGTTCATTTCCCCAAATCAATTGCAAAGGGGTAACCGGAATTTTGTAGTCCTCCATTAATTGGCTAGGAATATAGGCGGTTGAATCTGTAACGACAATAACTTTTGACATTAATTTTCTCCAGGTAATAAAGATTTCAAAGTGTAAACACACCAATCCCACAAAAGTTGCGATTCTTGCAGGTTTTAATAATTTCTATGGGACTTATTTGAATTGGTTAAAGAGCTAACGGTAGTAATTTGAAGATAGTATACTCAATTTCCTTGACCTTTCTTACTGATCAGGCTAAAATCACGCACGCAGTAAAGCCCATGTTAGGGTTTAATTTAATTTGGAAGAGCTATGTTTGAAAATTTAACGAGTCGATTAGAAGGAATATTCACTCAATTAAGGCGCCGCGGCAAACTTTCGGAAGCGGATGTAGATGTTGCTATGCGCGAAGTTCGCATGGCCCTACTTGAAGCAGATGTTCATTATAGCGTTGCAAAATCCTTTATAAGCCGGGTTCGTGAACGTTCCGTTGGCGCTGAAGTTTCAAAGGCTCTTAACCCTGGTCAACAAGTTGTAAAAATTGTTAATGAAGAATTGATCGCAACTCTTGGCGAACCAGCCCGTATTAATTTAACCGGTGTAAAACCATACGTTATTATGATGGTTGGTTTACAGGGATCAGGTAAAACAACTGCTTCAGGAAAATTAGCAAAAAAACTGCGAGCCCAAGGTGAAAGAGTATTGATGGTTGCCGCAGATCCATATCGTCCAGCGGCGATTAAGCAATTGCAAACATTGGGGGAAAGGGTTGATGTTCCTGTCTTTACAGAAGAGGGAAAAAAACCACCAGAAGTAAGTGCGCATGCTCTTGAATTTGCCCGTAAAGGTGGGTATACGGTTGTACTTATCGACACCGCTGGTCGCTCACAATTGGACCAAGAGTTAATGGCAGAGTTGCGTACGATTCATGAAAAAGTCAACCCAGTTGAGGTTCTCTTGGTTGTTGATTCCATGATTGGTCAAGAAGCTCTCCACGTCGCTGAAGGATTTCGAGATACACTTTCTATCACTGGACTTGTTCTGGCAAAAATGGATGGTGATTCGCGAGGTGGCGCTGCAATTTCAATTCGCAGTGTAACAGGGGTTCCAATCAAATTCCTGAGTACAGGAGAGGGCCTTGACGCAATGGAGGCTTATGATCCGGCGCGCCTTTCTTCCCGCATTCTCGGTATGGGTGATGTCATTGGTCTGATTGAAAAAGCTGAACAGGCTTTTGATCAAAAGGATGCTCAAAAACAAGCAGATAAACTCATGTCTGGCGAATTTACTTTGGAAGATTTTTTACAGCAACTTCGCCAGATAAAAAAAATGGGCTCTTTAGCATCTGTTATGGAAATGATGCCAGGTAGTATGGGGCAAATGGCACGTAACGTGGATCCAAAATCGGCAGAAAAACAATTGAAGCAAACGGAAGCGATTATAAATTCGATGACAACAAAAGAAAGAAGAGATCCTGAAATATTAAATGCTTCCAGGAGAAGGCGAATCGCAGGCGGGTCCGGTACAGAAGTTCAGGATGTAAATCGCCTGATTAAGCAATTTCGTGATATAAAGAAGTTAATGAAAACCATACAAAAATCCGGAGGACGAGGATTACCACGTCTATTCGGTTGACCTGATAACCGGGAAGCATTTTTACGCACCTTCAGCGTTCCTCTCAATGCCTTTTGGTTCGCAGGTTAAAGAATATTTAAAAAACAAATAAACAATATAAAACAGGAGTAGATTTCGATGGTTCGAATTCGTTTACGCAGAACAGGTTTAAAAGGTCAGGCAAGTTACCGGATCATAGTGGCGGATAAAGAAAGCCCGCGTGATGGTAGGTTCCTGGATATTTTGGGTTACTACAATCCTCGGACGGAACCTTTCACTTTTAATGTTGAGGAAGAGCGTGTTTATGATTGGATGAAAAAAGGCGCTCAACCTAGCGATAGTGTAGCCCAATTATTCAGGAGTGTTGGTTTATTCGAACGTTTTGAACGTTTGAAAACAGGTGAAGAATTGGATACCCTGGTAAAGGAAGCTGAAGAAGTTTACAAAAAACATACATCCAACCAAAAAACCAATTAAACCTGATTTGATCGCGTCTTTTTCATTTGGACGTGAGAAGGGAAGTGACCGTGAAAGAGTTAATTGAGTATATTGCGCGATCTTTGGTTGACGATCCAACACAAGTGCAAGTAAACCATGAGCGGGGCGGTAATCGAACCAGGCTTGAGTTGCGTGTTGCAAAGGAAGATATGGGGCGTGTTATTGGCAAAGGTGGTCGTGTGGCTAATTCCATGCGTGTGCTTTTGCGTGTAGCTGCAGCTCGTGAAGGAAAACAAGCAACCCTGGACGTATTGGAACCGAAATGAGCAATCCAGGCACGGTATCTTCTGATCATGAAGAATTGAATACAGGCTCGCTCCCAAAGAGCGAGCCTGTCTACTTATCAGTTGGTCGTTTTGGTAAGGCGCATGGTTTAAAAGGGGAAATCATTTTATACCTCTTAACTGATTTTCCGGAACGATTAAGGCGAGGAAAGATCCTTTTCTGGGGTGAAAAACACAATCCGATCAGTATTCAAGCTGTGCGCCAGCATAATAAGGGATTGTTATTACAATTTTCAGAATACAATTCTACAGAAGAAGTGGAAATCCTACGAAATCAATATCTTTATGTGAATGCTGAAGATTTGCCTGCATTACCTAAAGGGGAGTATTATCACCATCAATTAATTGGTATAGAAGTATATCTAAACAATGGTGAACAGATAGGTATCCTCACAGAAGTACTTGAGACAGGCGCAAATGATGTTTACGTTGTTCATAAGGGGGACGGGAAGGAAGAATTGTTTCCTGCAATAAAAGAAGTGATTCTCTCCATTGACTTAGATCGAAAACGAATGGTCGTTCAACCTTTGGATTACTACGACCGGGAATAATTTGGATGGATTCGCGCATCTATTGGGTTGGATTTAACCTGGTAAAAGGGATTGGGGCGGTACGATTACAAGCTCTCTTGGATTTTTTTGGGGATATTGAAATTGCATGGCATGCTCCTTATCATGCATTTTGCGAATCCGGTTTAAGTTCGAAAATATGTGATCGAATCATTCAGATTCGGGAACAAGTTGATCTGGAAAAATATTATCAAAAAATCATATCTCAAGGTATTAAAGTGATTATTCGCGAGGATATAGAATATCCTCGTTTGTTAAAAGAAATTCAACAATCTCCCCCTGTTTTGTTTATCCGAGGGGAAATTAAATTAGAAGACGAATTTTCCGTCGCGATTGTTGGTACCAGAAAAGTAACGCATTATGGACGCCAGGTAACTGAAGATTTAGCTAACGCTTTAGCAAAACATAATCTTACTGTTGTTTCAGGTTTGGCCCGTGGAGTAGATGGCATTGCACATAAAACCTGCCTGGAATCGGGGGGGCGCACGCTTGCTGTTTTAGGAAGTGGTGTGGATCGCATATACCCGGCCGAACATCGTGGATTAGCAGAAGAGATTGCCCAAAATGGAGCTGTCATCAGTGATTATGCTCCAGGAACACCACCTGACAGCATTAACTTTCCACCGAGGAACCGTATTATTTCAGGGTTATCTCGCGCAATTGTTGTCATTGAAGCAGGTGAAAGTAGTGGTGCGTTAATTACCTCTACATTTGCAGCTGAACAAGGCCGCGATGTATATGCTGTTCCAGGAAATATTAATGCACCACAAAGTAAAGGTACCAATAAACTTATTCAACAGGGCGCAAAACCTCTTCTAGATATTCGGGAAATATTGGAAGATTTGAAGGTTGAATTAGTTCAAGAACATAAATCTTTACGGAAAGCACATCCTGTTGACCTATTTGAACAAAAAATATTGGATATACTTAGTGACCAACCCATCCACGTGGATGAAATAACTCAGTTGAGTGACATGCCCGTTTCTGTAGTTTCTGCCAATTTGACTTTGATGGAATTAAAAGGATTGGTACGCCAAGTGGGTGGAATGAAATATATCGCCATTCATGAAAAGCGAGAGGAATATCAAACATGAGCAACTTTTCTAATTTTTATGCAGTTATTATGGCTGGTGGCGGCGGAACACGCTTATGGCCAATGTCCCGTCGAAAGACTCCCAAGCAAATGGTTAAATTGGGTGGCGGAACTACTTTATTTCAAATGTCTGTTAATCGCCTAATTGGACTATTTCCACCTGAACGAATTTTGATTGTTACAGTTGCCGAACAAGCACCAGAATTAAAATTATTGGCTCCTGAAATTCCAGATAGCAATTATTTAATTGAACCATTTCCAAGGGGAACTGCATCCGTAGTTGGTTACGCTGCAGCGTATTTAAATCAACTTAACCCCGATGCAATTATGGCCGTGTTGACGGCGGATCACTTTATTCAAAATATCAATGAATTTCAGAATTTATTAATATCCGCATATCAAGGAGCGAATTCTGGAGCATTGATTACTTTGGGGATTCAGCCTACTTCACCTTCGACCGGTTTTGGCTATATTGAACGCGGAAAACCGGTAACAAAATTTGGTGAAATTATGGCTTATGAAGTAAAGAAGTTCAAAGAAAAACCAAGTTTAGAATTAGCAGAAAAATTTGTACAAGCCGGTGACCATGATTGGAATTCCGGTATGTTTATATGGCGAGTAGATGTGATCCTGAAAGAATTCAAGGCTCAAATGCCACAACTGTTTTCCATTCTTGAGGTTATACAAGATGCCTTTTCTAATAACGATATTGAGAAAATTTTACCATCCGAATGGGCCAAGATAATCCCACAGACGATTGATTATGGGATTATGGAAAATGCAAAAAATGTTTTCGTTCTTCCAGCTGCGCAATTAGGATGGAACGATGTGGGTAGTTGGGATTCGCTTTTTGAGGTCATGGAAAGTGATTTTAATGGTAATGTTGTATTAGATGCAAATTACCAAAGTTTTGATACTCAAAAAACTTTGGTATACTCGCAATCTGGTGAGCGCCTCATTGTTACAATCGGATGTGAGAATTTAGTGATTGTTGATACCGGTAATGCATTAATGATCTGTGACCGGGAAAAAACTCAAGAAGTTAAAAATGTCGTAAAATACCTGGCTGAAAAAGGCTATGACGATTATCTGTAGGAGGAAGCGATTTGGAAGCCTATTGTGTGAAATGTAAGACAAAAAGAGAAATAAATGATGCAGAAGCTGCCTTTAACAAAATAGGTGCTCCTGTTACCAAGGGGGTTTGCCCTGTATGTGGGACTAATTTATATAGAACAGGCAGAACACCTGAGCATGAGCAATTAACACCACCGGAATCTATAAAAAAGCAACCTAAATTACAAGGCAATCTAGTAATTGTTGAATCACCAGCAAAAGCAAAGACAGTTCAACGATTTCTTGGAAATCACTATACTGTACGGGCTTCAGTAGGGCATGTCCGGGATTTGTTGCGCTCCGAATTATCTGTGGATGTGGATAATCATTTTAAACCCAAATATCGAGTTCCGAATGAAAAAAGGAATGTGGTAAAGGAATTAAAACAACTGGCAAAAACAGCAGAAAATATCTATCTTGCGACTGACCCTGATCGTGAAGGTGAAGCGATAGCCTGGCACTTACTTGAAGCAGCCGAAATCCCGATCGAGAGAACACAGCGAGTTGTTTTTCATGAAATCACTAAACCAGCCATTGAAACAGCTTTTAGTCATCCACGTGATATTAATATGGATCTGGTCAATGCTCAACAAACCCGACGCATATTGGACCGCTTGGTCGGGTACAGCCTTAGCCCATTATTGTGGCAAAAGGTGCGCAGCCGGTTATCGGCAGGCAGGGTTCAATCAGTTGCTTTACGGATTATTGTAGAGCGGGAACGTGAGATTGAGGATTTTGTTTCAATAGAGTACTGGACGATCGCTGCTGAATTGCAACCTGATCATTCAAAAAAAACGTACATTGCAAAATTGTTTCGAGTTGACCAAGTCGAACCAAAATTAGACATAAAGGCTGATGTTCAACAATATCTGCAAGATTTGGAAGCAGCTAATTATGTTGTGCTGAAAGTGAAAAAAGGAGAAAGAAAGCGAAAAGCACCAGCTCCTTTTATCACATCTTCTTTGCAACAGGAAGCTTCCCGACGGTTAGGTTTTACGGCCAGAAGAACGATGGCTTTGGCTCAACAACTTTACGAAGGTCTGGATGTTGGTGAAGGTGGCAGCACTGGTCTAATTACCTATATGCGTACCGATTCAACCAATATTTCTGAAATCTCTCAAGCGGAAACTCGCAAGTACCTTTTGGATTTATTTGGAAAAGAGTATATTCCAGAGACTCCTCCACAACACAAAACACGGGCAGTAAAAGCACAAGAGGCTCACGAAGCAATTCGGCCGACATCTGTTTTTCGAGTACCAGATGGAATTAAAGGAAAATTAAAAACCGATTTATTTAAACTTTACCAACTAATTTGGAAACGATTTGTTGCCTCACAAATGGAAGCAGCAATTTTTGATACGGTAGCCGTAGAAATTCAAGCAGATGGTGTTGAACATACTTATGAATTACGTGCCAGTGGTTCAGCGTTGCGTTTCCAAGGATTTCTGGCTGTCTATGAAGAAGCGAAGGATGAAGATAAAGAGAATGGGGAAAATAGTATTCAACTACCACCGAACCTTGCCGAAGGACAAAAACAAAATTTAATACGGCTTGTTCCTGAGCAGCATTTCACGCTAGCCCCCCCCCGATTTACTGAGGCATCTTTGGTTCAGGTTCTGGAGGAACATGGAATTGGTCGTCCATCAACTTATGCACCGATTCTTTCCACTATTCAAGAGCGTGGTTATGTAGATCGGGAAAAGAAACGGTTATTCCCCACTGAGACAGGAATAATTGTAAATGATCTGCTAGTTGATCATTTTACTGAGGTGGTTGACCCAGGGTTTACAGCCAATATGGAAAATGATTTGGATCAAATTGCATCAGGAGAAAAAATTTGGCAAGATATTATTGGTGATTTTTATGAAAAATTTTCTCCTCAGGTCGAACGAGCTAAAGAAGAAATGCCGGAAACAAAAACCGGTTTGGAAAAAATTGGTAGAGAATGTCCGCAATGTGGTCACGATCTGGTGATTCGTTTTGGCCGTTTTGGTAAATTTATAAGTTGCAACAATTTTCCCACGTGTCGATATACAGAACCTATGCTTGAAAAAGTAGGTGTAAAATGTCCGGAATGCGCAAATGGAGAAATTGTATTACGGCGTACACGTAAGGGGCGAATATTCTATGGTTGTTCCAATTATCCCGAATGCCAATTTACATCCTGGAAATTACCTGTTGCTACTCCCTGTCCAACTTGTGGTGGATTGTTGGTTGTTACGAATAAACGTGAAGTAACTTGTACAAAATGTAATGAGAACTTTCTTCAGGAAAAAGTTATTCCGGTGGAAAAAGAAGAACTGGCATAAGAAATGCAACATGATCTTCAAATTTATCTTGCAGGATTTTAGTTGCGTAGTTGGTTAGTTTGTTCTACAATACTATATATCAAAAAATCCTGAAAAAACAACCATTAGGAGTTGCGCTATGGAGAAGATCCAAGAGTTACTAAAAAAACCACAGAATGTCGGAATTTTAGGCCTTGTTGTAGGTTTGATCATTGGCTGGTTTGTCATAGGTTGGGGTATATGGCCGGTAGAATTTACAAATGCCGATCCAACGTATTTGACTGATGCATACAAATCTGAATATTTTTGTATGGCAGCACAGTCTTTCTTAAAAACTGGAGATGCAGTGCAGGCCAAAACAAGAATTGAAAGTTTGCGGGAGTATGGGCAAGACAAATTGAATGTATTATTGCCACCCGAATGCGGATTAACCATTGGAGAGATAGAACAATTAAAATCTGCCTTGGGCGCTGCTCAAACAGAAGCGCCAATTCCTGGTGAAGTAGATGTTCCTGAAGAAGAAGCTTCTTCTCCGATTGGTGGAAACCTGGTATTGGTAGCATTATCCCTTTGTGGTGCAACTTTATTATTTGGTGGAGTTCTTTTCTATATTTTCTTTGTTCGTAACCGAAAGAAAATCGGAACTTCAGATCGTGTTTCTCCTGCACAACAAGCTAATATGGCAAACCAAGATGCTGTTCCAACCGATTACTCTGTTGAGGGACATGACCCACCGATAGCACAGTTTATGAGCACTTATGTTGCCGGTGATGATTTGTATGATGACTCATTCAGCATTGACTCCCCGTCCGGAGAATTCCTGGGTGAGTGTGGCGTTGGAATTTCCGAGACAATTGGTGTGGGCGAGCCCAAAAAAGTAACTGCGTTCGAAGTATGGTTGTTTGATAAAAATGATATTCAAACTGTGACAAAAGTGTTAATGAGCACACATGCATTTGAAGATTTGGCTATTGCACAACGTCTTGCCTCCAAAGGTGAACCGATCCTGTTACAACCGGGCAGCCAGGTCGTTCTAGAAACTGCTACGTTGCAATTGGAAGCGCGTGTTGTGGACATGAACTATGGCCAAGGTGCCTTACCGGAAGGTAGTTTCTTTGATCGCTTGACTCTGGAATTGGCTATCTGGCCAAAATCCTAAATCTACAATTAGAATTAAAAAAAGCCGGGATTTTCAATAAATCCCGGCTTTTTTTCTTTTTTTATTATTCTATCTTTTTGATTACCAATTTCACACTCCCACCCGGAGTTTCGATACGAATTTCATCACCAACTTTATGACTAAGCAATGCTTTTCCAATCGGTGATTCGTAAGAAATGCGACCATTGACCGGATCGGCTTCTTTGGGTCCAACAACAAAGTAGGTTTCTTCAGGAAAGGTTGATTCTTGAACCGTTACTGTGGAACCAATATCAACAGAACCGGTTCTTCTACCCTTATCTTCGATAATGACAACATTGCTAAGCAATTGTTCCAACTCCATAATGCGGCCTTCTAAAAATCCCTGCTCTTCTTTTGCCTGGATATAATCTGCATTTTCAGAAAGATCTCCCATTTGAATGGCTTCACGCAATCGACGTGATAAATCGTCACGGGCAGCGCCTTTCAATTGAGTTAATTCATTTCGTAATTTTTCAAGACCTTCAGCGGTCAGATATGATGTTTCGGACATTGATTCCATCCTCTATTTTATAATTGCATTCGGTTAAGATTTGTATTGTATCATGGTAACATGGTGGGATCAAACAACTTTTGATACTCTTCAATTGCAAAACGATCTGTCATTCCGGCTATATAATCGCAAATCGTGCGTTCTTTGCTTTTTGTTTCTAGTCGTTGTTGAACATGTTCCGGTAGGATAAGAGGGTCATGCATGTAGATTTGGTACATTTCCGACAGGATGCGATCAGCTTTTACCGACATTCTTTGAACGCGATAATGCCTGTACAGATTTTTATACAAAAAATCTTTTAATGCACGGTTTTGGTTGATAATGTTTTCGCTGAATACAACTACATTAAATGATAAACGCTGTAAGTCATCTACGGATCGAATAGAATTTTCACGGATTAATTGTTCTGTTCTTTGCAATACATCATTGATTTCTAATCCAATCAGGTTGCGGATCATAGAATGCCGGGTTAGATCATTTAGTACTCCCCCATGCCAACCGACATTCTCACATAAAATTTCCCATAAATCAATCCCATTCAGCATTTCCGGTACAATCATTTTTGAGCGTAATCCATCATCCAGGTCGTGGGCAGTGTAAGCCAGTTCATCAGCAACATTGGCAATTTGAGCTTCCATATGACCACGTAATTCGGGATTGAAATCTTTGGCATCAGATACGTCATATTCTGATTCGTGTTTTACGATACCTTCCAATACTTCCCAAGAGAGGTTTAACCCTGGAAAATTTGGATAACGGTTCTCTAGTTTGGTAACAACGCGAAAAGATTGTTTGTTGTGATCAAATCCGCCTGCATCCATTAAAAGCCGATTGAGTGTAGTCTCGCCAGAGTGACCAAATGGTGGATGACCCAGGTCGTGTGCCAGGCAAATTGCTTCTACCAAATCCTCATTGGCACCTAGAGCACGGGCAATTGTTCGGCCAATTTGGGCAACTTCCAGTGTATGGGTCAGACGTGTACGGTAGTGGTCACCTTCGTAGTTTATAAAAACTTGGGTTTTGTATTCCAAACGTCGAAAGGCGGATGTATGGATAATGCGATCACGATCCCTTTGGAAGCGGGTACGAAAACCGGGCTCGTGATCCGGAAACAATCGACCCTTAGAGTTTTTACTGTGAATACCATAGGGGGCTAAGATTTTGTCTTCAAAATCTTCTAATTGGTTAAGGTCATATAGTGCCATATTTTCACTCCTGTTTAATCCAAGTACCAATCGGTAATTCATTGAAAACCTGAGTAAGGTTTCCAAATTTTTGACCTGAAAAAATACAAATTTTTAATTTGGGCTGTGTTTCCAACAGATCAAGCATTGTTTTTACTTTTTCAATCATACCACCGGTCACATCAACACTGGCTGATTGTCCAATTTTATTTTTTATACCAGGATAATTTTGCGGAGTAATTAATGGTATTTGTTTTTGATTATTTGGAAAATCTTCCCAGATAGATTCTTCAATACCCGCTAAAAGAATTTTTGTAGGATTTATTTTTTCTGCGAGTAAAATAAAAATATCTTCAGTTGAGTATATTGTCCCGTTTAATTTTTGGTCAAAAATCACATCACCAAATACAACTGGGACAAAATTTGCTTGCAATGCGCATTGGAGTGCATCTGTATAGCATTGATTGGATTTTTCTGTGTTACCGACGCAGGTTGCTGAAGGTGGAAAAGCCATTGCAAGGATGCCTGCATCGTTCAACTCGTTCATCATAATTTGGTTTAAACTACGGGCAGCCCACCAAACCTTTAAAAATCCCTCCCAATCATCACGGTTATACACACCATTTCTGGTTTTGAATTTTTTTGCCACAGCATGACCAAAAGAACCAGAACCATGTCCAAGAATGAAGCGGGTGTCGGGATGTTCGTTGACGAGTTGTTTAAACTCCTGGCATAATTCACGGATGATGGATAAACGCGGTGTCATGGGTTGATCTTTGTCGGTAATTAGTGATCCACCCAATTTGATGAAAATCGTCTCCATCAGAAATTTCCTTCCAGATGGGCAAGGTATGTTTGAGTTGCCCCCATACTTTTTAATTTTTTAGCAATTTGAGCTGCCTGCTCGGGGTGAACCAGTGCGATTATGTTCCCGCCCAAACCTCCTCCACATAGTTTTGCACCCAGAGCGCCGTTTTGTTTGGCAGTATTCACTAATAAATCGAGCTTTTCATGGGAAACGCCGATTTTTTGAAGAAGGTAATGGTTTTCGTACATCAACATACCCAAATCTTCAATTTCGCCATTCTGGATAGCAGTAACAGAAAGATTTACTATCTCCCCAATTTTTTCAAGAAGGGGGTTGATGATTTCCGGAGATATAGTTTGCCTATTCCGAACCCCTGCGACGGCGTCTTTTGTCTTACCAGGGACACCACTATTCGCAATTAAAATGGTAATTGGATTAATTGGAATAATAATTTTTAATGGTTGGTCCTTTTGAAAAAGGATAGGCTTCTGATATGCAATTACCGTATTGTCAATTCCGGATGGTGTACCATGGTATTCCATTTCAACCTGATATGCCAGTTTGGCAATTGTTTCAGGATTGGGATTTGCGCCAATAAAATTGCTTAACGCTCGAATTAAACCAACAGCTACTGCGGCGCTGGAACCCAATCCAGCCGATATTGGAATTGAAGAATTGATATGAATATCACAAGCAGGATATGTTGGAAGTTTGAAAAAAGTTTTTACCGCTCTTATTGCAATGCTGAAAGGATGTTTGCTGTCAAGTTGAGAGAAAGTTGCGCGTAGATTTATATCTGGAGCATGAAAAACAATATCATCGGGTAACTTACCAATTTTTGGAAAGACTTTCACCGTCGTTATTAATTGGAGGACAGGAATGGCAATAGCAGGAAAGCCGTAGACTACTGCATGTTCACCGACAAGGATCGTTTTACCGGGTACTTTAACTATTAAAGCAGTCATTTTTCCTAGAATAAATAGAAAATAATAACAACAGAAATTGCAAATAGTCCGAATGTAATCTGGAGTGGGCGATCTAAAAGTACCAACTCATCTGGAGCACCGCCTTCATTTTTTACTTGGATTAAATATAAATAGCGAAAAATACCATAAACAGTCAGAGGTATGGTTAACATCATTGTGTGATTAGACGGCAGGTTAGGAGCTGAAAAAGTATATAAACTATATGCGATAATAGTTGTGGCCGAAACAATGGTGATAAGTTGATCCAATAATGGAATTGTGTACCCATCCAAGACTTTCCTTTGGGCATTTCCATTGACCTGGATTGTGGCTAATTCTCCTCGTCTTTTCCCAAAACCGATAAATAAGGCAAAGAGGGTCGTAACTACATAAAGCCAGGGTGAAAATCTCTCAACTACAATTATGGAAACTCCAGCACCTACTCTCAGAACAAAACCAGTCGCGATAATCATCACATCAATCAAAGCAACATGCTTTAGTCTTAAAGAATAGGCAAGATTTATTACAAAGTATGTAACTAAAATTATTGAAAAGATTTTGGATAAATATAAAGAAGCAATAATTGAACCAAGCGAAAAAAATGCTGCGAACCCCCAAGCAAGTGGAATTGGAATTAAACCGCTGGCGATGGGTCTAAAGCGTTTTTTTGGATGTTTCTTGTCAGCTTCAATATCCATGATGTCATTAATAAAATAGATACTTGAAGAAATAAAACAAAAAAGGATGAAACCAAAGACGACTCGAACGAGTGAATCTACGGTGAATAATTGCCGATCAAAAACCAATGGGATAAAAACGAAACTGTTTTTAATCCATTGACGAATTCGCATTTCTTTTAGTATGGCATTAAACATGTTCATAATCTTATCATAAATCAAGCTAACCCCAACTGTTTTTGGGTGGTCATATTATCGAATTTTGTGATATCAAACCATAGCACAGAGCCCAAAAATAATTCAGATAGAAGAATTGGGGTAAAATCCATTTATGAGTAAAATTCGTCTGGATCATTACCTATTTGATCATAAAATTGCCGATTCACGCAGCCTAGCACAACGTCTGATTATGGCCGGAGAAGTTACAGTTAATGGGCAAGTTTTGTTAAAACCTTCACAAAAAATTGATGATACTTCTAAAGTCGAATTAAAAAAAGGTCCAAAATTTGTCTCCAGAGGTGGAGAGAAATTAGAACCAGCCTTGGTTGAATTTGGTTTTACTGATTTAGGAGAAACAATTTGTGTAGATGTTGGTTCTTCAACTGGCGGTTTTACCGATTGTCTTCTGCAATATGGAGCAAAACGGGTTTACGCTTTGGATGTGGGGTATGGTATTCTGCATTGGAAATTACGTACCCATCCCAGTGTTATTGTCATGGAACGCACTAATGCCAGATTTGTGGAACATTTTCCTGATCCCATTCGTCTTGTAACAATAGATGCATCTTTTATATCACTCAAGGTTTTATTACCTGTAATATCTGATTGGCTGGAGCCAGAAGGTAATGTAATTGCTTTGATAAAACCGCAATTTGAAGCCGGTAGAAAAGAAGCTGCAAAAGGCTCTGGAGTAATACGTGATCAGGAAATTCATAAACGAATTCTTTTGGAGACTTTGGTATTTGCCGAAGAAAAGAATTTTTTGGTTAGGGGATTGATAAAGTCCCCATTAAAAGGGCCAAAAGGAAACATAGAATTTTTAACAGTTTTACAAAGTAGACAAGCTCCTCTATTAGATCGTATCACAGCTCAAGACTGGGTTGATCGTGTTTTCCCGGAAGGTGAAGCTGAAATCTGATTTTTATTGAGATCGGTTATTTTGCGGTATACTTCAAAATTATATGAACACAGATAAAATCCGAAATTTTTGTATTATTGCACACATTGATCACGGTAAATCCACATTGGCTGATCGAATGATTCAATTAACCAATACTGTTTCCGATCGGGATATGAAAGAACAGATGTTGGACAGTATGGATCTTGAACGTGAAAAAGGTGTGACAATTAAGGCTTCTGCCGTTCGCATGAACTATTCAGGAAATGATGGAAATATTTATGAGCTGAATTTGATTGATACTCCAGGTCATGTGGACTTTAATTATGAAGTAAGCCGTGCTTTGCTAGCGTGTGAAGGTGCCATACTCGTAGTAGATGCTTCACAGGGAATAGAAGCACAAACATTGGCTAATCTATACCTTGCCTTAGAATCAGACCTGGTGATTATTCCGGTGATCAATAAAATTGATCTTCCTTCAGCGCAACCTGAGGTTGTAGCTAAAGAGATTTCCAATCTTTTGGGTGTCAAAGAAGATGAGATTTTGATGATTTCTGCTAAGTCCGGCATAAATGTCGATAAAGTTATAGAAAGGGTAGTAGAACTTATTCCAGCACCAAAAGGGCTGGCTAATGTTCCTATGCGTGCATTAATCTTTGATTCACATTACGATTCTTATAAAGGTGTTGTTGCCTATGTAAGAATAATGGAGGGTGGGTTAAATGCACTGGACAATATCCGGATTATGGCAAGTGGGATCGATTTACGCCCGGTTGAATTGGGTGTTTTCGCCCCTGAAATGCGAGCTGTTCAAAGTCTGGATGTTGGAGAAGTAGGATATATTGCCACTGGCTTAAAGACGGTATCTGAATGCCGTGTAGGTGACACAATTACAAACAGCAAGCTCCCAGCCTCTGAACCACTTCCAGGTTATCACCACCCTAAATCCATGGTCTTTGCTGGTATATACCCGGTTGATGGAGAAAATTATACTGATTTAAGAGATGCGTTGGAAAAACTGCAACTAAATGACGCGGCTTTAGAATTTATTCCGGAAACTTCTCAGGCTTTAAATTTTGGTTTTCGTTGCGGCTTTTTGGGACTTTTTCATATGGAAATTATCCAAGAACGGATTGAACGTGAATACGATCTGGATATTGTTGTTACAGCTCCATCAGTGGAATATGAAGTTATTAATAAGGCCAATATAAAAGTTTTAGTGGATTCTCCGGCACAATTGCCTGAAGAAGATGAGATTGTGGAAATTCGCGAACCCTGGATGGTATTACAGATAATTTCTCCGACGGAGTATTATGGAACGATCATGGAGTTGGCAAGGAAACGCCGGGGAATTTACAAAGACCAGGAGTACCCAGCTACGAATCGCGTTCAACTCAACTTTGAAATACCATTAGCAGAATTGATTGTAAATTTCTTTGATGAATTAAAGTCCAGGACACGGGGCTATGCTTCCATGGATTATTCCTTTGCAGGATATCGCCCGGAAAAATTGGTTAAGTTGGAAGTTCTGGTGGGTGGAGAACCTGTAGATGCGTTGGCGGCAATTGTTCATAAGGATTCAGCTTACCACAAGGGTCAGGCTTTGGTTACTAAATTGAAGGAGTTAATCCCGCGTCAGTTATTTGATGTGGCTATTCAAGCGTCTGCATCCGGAAGGATAATTTCCAGGGCGAATGTAAAAGCAGTTCGTAAAGACGTACTGGCAAAATGCTACGGTGGCGATATTTCCCGCAAGAAAAAGCTTTTGGAAAAACAAAAACGTGGTAAACGCCGGATGAAAATGGTTGGCAATGTGGAAATTCCACAGGAAGCCTTTATGGCTGTGTTACGGTTGGAGGGGGATTGAGACTCGGCCAGAGTAACAATGGTAATCCTTTGAAAAATCTATGGCGAATAATCCCGGGGGTTTTAGTGAGTCTTGTGGCCATTGTGGCTTTATTTAACTTTGTCAGTTTTGGGTCAGCGTGGGCAGTAATCCGCACTGTGAAAATCTGGCAAATTATCTTTGTCGCTTTGTTCACCGTTTTTTTTCTGGCTGTTCGTGCTATAGGTTGGAAAGCGCTTTTAGGTGAAAAAGCAACATATAAAGAAACATTCCTTAAATTATCGGAAGGTTACTTTGTTAATAATATTTTTCCCCTACGGATGGGAGAAATCAGCAGAGCAATTTTTATGGGTGTCACCATGCAGGTGAATCCTGCTCAGATTTTATCCAGTATTGTGGTAGAACGTGTATTTGACTTGATGATTATGGCGACTTTTTTAGTCATTCTGATACCTGTGGTTTTGGATTTACAGGCATATCAATCTATGGCTCTTATCATTTTAGCTGTAATGATTTTCGGATTGATTACTTTATATTTTATCGCAAGAAATCAAGAGAAGGTAAAAAAAATATTAGGGAATCTGGGTCAACGGGTACCCATGCTTAACCGTTTTTTGCTGCCCATCTTTTATTCGTTATTGGATGGATTTCAAACTTTACGCAGCCCGATCCAATTTGTTATTGGTTTTTTTGGTGTTTTGGGTTCCTGGTTGGTTAGTATGGTTCAATATTCAGCTTTTTTGATTTTCATGGTCAAAGACGCCGGTTGGTGGTGGGGAGTTGCGGCGAATACGGCTCTGGCTATGGGAATTGCTTTACCTTCAGCGCCTGCCGGGCTGGGATTGTTTGAAGGATCCCTGGTTGCAGCGCTAAAAATATTCGGTATTGATGAATCGATTGGATTGGCTTACGCTCTGGTTTTGCATGTGGTTCAATTTATTGTTACGGGAGCGATTGGTTTGTACGCACTTTATCGGGATGGTAATTCAGTAAAGGGATTGTTTTCCCGCCTAACACAACAAAAACAATTTGAAAAAAATCCTATCAACCCAGGAGTTGGGCATGAGTAAAAATTTCTTAATTACCGGTGGGGCCGGTTTTATCGGATCCAATTATGTTAATCGATTGCTTTCACGAGGCGAAGATGTAGTGATATTTGATAATCTTTCCCGTGCCGGAGCAGAAAAAAATCTCGAATGGTTGTATGCCAGTTATGGTATCAATGCATTCGAACTTGTTCAGGAAGATATCCGGAATGAAAAGAAGATACAGGCTGCCGCAGAAAATGCAGATGTAATTATTCATCTGGCAGGACAAGTTGCAGTTACTACTTCAGTGACAAATCCACGAGAAGATTTTGAAATTAATGCCTTGGGTACATTTAATGTTTTGGAAGCAGCACGAAACTCTGGTCGTGATCCGATTGTGCTGTACGCTTCAACCAATAAGGTTTACGGTGGTATGGAAGATGTTGTCGTTGAGGAGGGAGAAACACGATATTATTATCGAGACTTCCCTAATGGAATCAGTGAAGATCGTTCTTTGGACTTCCACTCACCTTACGGCTGTTCAAAAGGTTGTGGGGACCAATATGTAAGGGACTACAGCCGTATTTATAATTTACCCGGAATCGTTTTTCGACAGAGTTGCATTTATGGACCGAGACAATTCGGGATTGAAGATCAGGGTTGGGTTGCCTGGTTTATCATTGCCACGGTATTGAAACAACCCATGAGTATTTTTGGGGATGGCAAACAGGTACGCGATTTATTACATGTTGAAGATTTGATGAACGCCTATGATGCTGCAATAAAGAATATCGATAAGACAGCAGGCGAGGTCTTCAATATCGGTGGTGGCAGCAAACATGTAATGTCGGTATGGAAAGAGTTTGGCCCAATTTTAGAAACATTATCTGAGAATACGATTCCAGTTCAATGGGGTGATTGGCGACCTGGAGATCAGCGAATTTATGTCAGTGATATTCAAAAAGCTAAAGATGTAATGAAGTGGGAACCCAAACTGAGTGTGGAAGAGGGAATCAGTAAATTATTTCATTGGGTAGTAGAAAACAAACACCTATTTCAGGATTAGATGCATGAAGATTTTAATTGTGTTAACCTATTACCGCCCGCACATTTCCGGTTTGACCATTTATGCTGAATTTCTGGCAAAAGCGCTAGTAAAACGAGGACATGAGGTTACCGTGTTAAGCAGCCGGCATGAGAAAAATTTACCTTTGCAGGAAATGGTAGAAGGTGTTCGGATTGTTCGGGCACCAGTTTTAATGAAGATCAGCAAGGGAACTATTATGCCCACTTTTGGTGCCCTGGCTGCGCAATTAATTCAGGCTCATGATATAGTCCATGTGCATTTGCCGCAATTTGATTCGGCGATTGTGACTGGAATCGCCAAATTACAAAAGAAACCTGTAGTGATTACGTATCATTGTGATTTATTGATGCCGCCTGGTTTGATACCCTGGCTAGCGAATCAAACCGTATTAATTATGAATCACTTAGCTGCTATTTTCTCCAATTTGATCATTACATACACCCAAGATTATGCTGATCATTCAGAGTTTTTACGAGCATATCGGAAAAAGCTGAAGATTATACTCCCACCTGTGGACCTGCCGGTTGTTTCGGATGGAGAGATACTAGAGTATAAACAAAGGACAAATCCTGGCGGTAAACATCCAGTCATAGGGATGGCAGTTCGTTTTGCTACCGAAAAAGGTGTAGAAGTGATTCTGGATGCGCTACCGAAAATTCTCACACGTTTTCCAGAAACACAAGTTCAATTTTCCGGACCATATAAAAATATACGTGGTGAAGAACATTACATAAATCGTTTGATGCCCCGAATTCGAGCTTATCAAAAAACCGGTAACTGGTTATTTTTAGGTCCACAAAGTCATCGTGAAATGGCTTTGTTTTATCCAAATATTGATGTATTAATTTTACCAAGTTTGAATTCTACAGAAGCGTTTGGACTCGTACAAATTGAATCTATGATCAGTGGATCGCCCTCAGTAGCCTCAGCATTGCCTGGAGTTCGTCAACCAGTTATGCGGCATCAAATGGGTAAAGTTGTCCCAATAGGGGATTCTAATGCCCTGGCTGAAGCTCTTTTGGAAATTTTTGAAAATCCAGAAAAATTCAGAAAAGATCCCGAAGAAATTCGTAAGCAATATTTACCGGATACCATAGCCCAGGCGTTTGAGCAGATTTTTGAAGATTTGGTATAACGATCTGGGTAAAAAATGTGAACCCGTAAGGTTATAATTCATACGTCTTTATGGCGAAACTTTTAGTTAGTCATAGATTTCGGCAATCAAAGAATCCAACCTACAATTTGATGGTGGAAATATGGCAGAAGAACCAAGCGTTTTGGATTACGTAAAATCGAAGTTAATGCCCTGGAAATACAGAATGCCAGAGGATTTCTGGTATGACAATCCGACTGACGAAACTGACACAGATTTGAAAGAATCGAGTGAAGTAATAGTTGAAAAAAAAGATTTCAGATGGCCTTTTGTGATACCCTGGAAATTCATTATTGCGCTTGGGATGGCATTGATTGCCCAAAGTTTTTTGGAACCACCAGTTCGAAAAATTGAATTAGCTATTGGCTTTTATTCAGCGAGTTTTTTATTTGTTTTTTGGTCGTTTCTTTCCAAAGAAAAAATATTTGACCAAATCATGCCGACTTCATTTAAGAATTTTAAATTTGATTTTGATAATGTTAATCAGATCGCTTTGGGGACAAGTTTAATACTCTTTTTAATCACACTTTTTGCATTTAAACCGGTGGCTAGAGGCGTTAATGATATCCGGTTTACCGACTTGAATTTGTTTCTTTGGTTTGCTACGTTAATCACTTTTGTTTATGCTGTAATTGATCAAGAACCTGTTAAACGTTCCTTACACAATCTCAAGAAGACCTTTCACAATAAAGAAATCCATTTGAAAATTACACCCTGGGTATTACTTTTGGGTGTTACTACCATTGTAGTTATTTTCTTTAGATTTTATCGACTGAACGAAGTACTGGGAGAAATGTTTAGCGATCACGCGGAAAAATTATTGGATGTAAACGATGTTTTAAAAGGTGACTATCATGTCTTTTTTGTGCGTAATACAGGCCGAGAATTTCTCCAGTTTTATCTGACGGCATTTGTTGCCATCGTTTTTCGTACCGGGGTATCTTTTCTCAGTTTGAAACTTGGAACTGCACTGGCAGGATTTTTTGCCTTACCGTTTATCTATAAATTGGGTAAAGAATTGGGAAATAAATGGGTTGGGTTATTTGCTTTCTTGCTGGCTGGTGTATCTTACTGGCATAATGTCATCTCCCGCGTTGGACTGCGTTTTCCGCTGTACCCGTTATTTGTTGCACCAACCTTATTTTACTTAATTCGCGGTATTCGACAAAAGCGGAGAAATGATTTTATTTATTCGGGAATTGCTTTAGGACTGGGTTTGCACGGGTATAGTTCTACGCGATTTCTGCCCTTTGTTGTTTTATTCGCGATACTTTTATTTTTAATCCATGCCAGTTCCCGTGGAAGCCGAAAAAGCACCATAAATGCATTGGTTATACTAATTATTACCAGCGTAATTGTTTTCTTACCTTTACTGAAATTCTCCCTGATCAGTCCTGAAGACGTCAGCTATCGTGCCTTAACTAGACTTGCTCCTACTGAACAGGCGTATCAATCTTCGCCATTTTTGATTTTCCTTGACAATTTGTGGAATGCTGAAACCATGTTTTTTTATTCAAACGGCAACACCTGGGTACACTCAATACCTGGTAGACCTGCGTTGGATGTGATTACAGCTGCTTTGTATTTTATAGGGACAATGATTGTGCTGTTGCGTTATATTGGACACAGGAATTGGGAAGACTTGTTCCTTATTCTGTCCGTTCCTTTATTAATGATGCCATCCATTCTTTCTCTGGCTTTTCCAGGTGAAAATCCCAGTTTGAATAGAACCGGAGGCGCGATTATTCCTGTTTTTATTTTGGCGGCAATTGCTTTTGAAGGTGTGATCCGGAGTTTATGGAAAAACTCAAAGACCTGGACTGGGAAAATGGGTACAGTTAGTATTGCTTTGAGTCTTTTGGCCGGAACTGCCTATTTAAATTATGACCTTGTGTTTCGTCAATTTGACCAACGATTTCTTCAAGGGGCATGGAATACTAGTCAGATTGGCGCGGTAATCCGTGGTTTTGCCGATTCTGTGGGTAGTACAGATAATGCCTATGTAGTTCCGTATCCTCATTGGGTGGATAC
This sequence comes from Chloroflexi bacterium HGW-Chloroflexi-10, assembly GCA_002840755.1. Taxonomy (GTDB): domain Bacteria; phylum Chloroflexota; class Anaerolineae; order Anaerolineales; family Anaerolineaceae; genus UBA6170. Next base: position 181,171 of record PHBZ01000004.1, read on the forward strand.
GCGCGTTGTAGGTATTAATGTTGGTGATCCAACGAGGGATTTTGCACTTTGGCCGGATCAATTTGACACCACACTGGACGCAGAAGGTGAGAAATTGTTCATCCTTAAGCCCGATAATCAAGAAGCCCTGGATTTACTACAGGTTATGTATCCAAATGGCATCTTATTCCTTTACGACTCAGGACGTGAGGGGAAAGATTTTTATATTTTCCATGTGCCGGTTCAGGTTATTGCCGAAAATAATAGCCTAATGTTGAATGAGGAAAATAACCCATGACAAAAGTTATGCAACCTAACATGGCAAAACAGTGGAAATTATTGACACCTGTTTTATTTCTCCTCATTTTAGTTATTGGAATTTATTTTCGCTTTGCAGGACTTTTTTGGGGGGAATATCAATACTTGCACCCAGATGAAAGATTTCTTGTTTGGGTGACTGCCGATATATCTTCAGTAGAGGACATCAATGATTATTTTGATACAGCTAATTCCAGTTTAAATCCTCACAATCGCGGGCATGGCTTTTTTGTTTATGGAGATTTCCCAGTAATTTTTGTGCGGTATTTAATGGAAGGGATTTTTGAAAATCCTGGTTGGAAGGAAGCATTACAAACTGGACGAACCGTATCTACTTTTTTTGACCTGGGAAGTGTTATATTAATATTTTTTATAGGAAAAAAATTATTCAATAAACATGTTGGTCTATTGGCAATGGCTTTTGCAGCGATGACCGTTGTCAACATCCAACAAGCACATTTTTACACTGTTGATACAGTTGCGGCATTTTTTGTAACTTTAGCGATCTATATCGCTTTGCATATTGCCATGTATATATACCCACCGGACATCTCGGAGGTGGTTGGAAATACAGACGAAATTCAGGAAGATAATGTTTCTAATAATCAAGTAAAGATTAAAAGAAGATTTTCCATTCCTAAAACAACCATATTGAGTATGTTTTTTGGAATTACTGTTGGTTTTTCAGCTGCATCAAAAATCAATACAGGGGTGATTGCTTTTCTTCTTCCTTTAGCTTTTATCATTTTATGGTACAGTCACCGCCACAGAGAGGGTAAGATCTTTTTTGATACTATTCTACGAGATCTCATTTTGGGTGGCGTTGCTGCGGTTATTTTTTTCCGGATACTACAACCATATGCATTCAGCGGCCCTGGATTCTTTGAAGTAACACCCAATCCTTTATGGTTGACTAATATTAAAGAAGTCGGGATTCAATCGAGTGGGGACGTAGATTTTCCACCGGCCTTACAATGGGCTCGTAGAGATTTTGGTTTCGCGTTTCGGAATTTGACTCAGTGGGGTATGGGTTTCCCCATGGCTATAGCCGCATGGTTCGGATTGGCATTATTGGGCTGGCGGATTCTCAAAGGAAATAATTCACCAACTTTATTAGTATGGGTATGGACGGTTTTTTTCTTTCTATGGCAATCTTCCCTGGGTAATCCTATGATGCGATATCAGATGCCGGTTTTACCTATGCTGGCATTGATGGCAGCCTGGTTCTTGGTTGAGTTGTGGGGTTTACGCACAAAAGCGAAAAAGTTAAGAAAATTTGTGAGAGTTACCGGTGCAATTCTATCAGGCGCGGCTTTAATTGGGACTGCCACTTGGGCTTTTATGTTTAGCAGGATTTATGTGGAGCCCATTTCGCGAATTGATGCCTCGCGTTGGATTTTTCAGAATGTACCTGGACCTATAAATTTGATGATTGAATATGATGAAGAGGGATTAACCCAAGAGGTGCTTTCTTTTCCATACAACAATTCAATTATTGAAGGTAATCCGTATTCCACCACATTTTCTGTAGAAAATGACGGCATACTAAAAGGTATCAGTTTTGCAAAAATTCAGCAACAAGCTGTTGGAATAGAATCCACAACAAGTTTGAATGTTGTTGTGAAAGACTTGATTGTAAATGGAGAGGAATTGGCACAGCAAAGTATTGATAGTGATTTTTATCACGATGCTTTTAATTCTTCATATACAGTTAATTTTGATAATGTGGTCTTACAAAAAGAACATGTTTACCAATTGGTGCTTGAATATGAAGGTCCAGGTTCTTTAACCCTGAATGGAAGCGCAGTAGTATTAGAAACTAGTTGGGATGATCCTTTACCTTATCGGATGGATGGAAAAGATGCTTATGGTGGTATTTATCAGGATGGACTGAATTTTGAAATGTATTGGGATGATAATGAAGGAAAACTGAATCGATTTCTTTCTTTATTAGACCAGGGCGATTACATTTTTATGTCATCCAACCGGCAATGGGGTACAACCACAAGAGTGCCGGAACGATACCCACTGACAACTCAGTTTTACAGAAGTTTGATCGGTTGTCCTGATGATAAGGATGTTAATTGGTGTTACAGCATTGCCCAATCTGGTACTTTTGAAGGTGATTTAGGTTATGAATTAGTTAAAGTTTTTGTTTCATTTCCTCATTTTGGAGATTTTCAGATCAATGATCAGTTTGCAGAAGAAGCTTTTACGGTTTACGATCATCCAAAAGTAATGATCTTTAAAAAAACTGATCAATACGATTCCGAAAAAGTTAAGGCCATATTAGGGTCTATCGATTTGACCAAAATAATTAAGCTTACTCCAATCAAATATAAAAATTACCCTGCCACACTCGAATTGCCATTGGAACAATTGGCAGTTCAGGAGGCGGGGGGTACTTGGTCTGATATTTTTGATACAGAAATATTCTATAATCAAAAACCTGTTTTCGCTGCCATTCTATGGTATCTTGTTGTCACTTTATTGGGTTGGATAGTTTATCCGATACTGCGTTTTGCATTAGGTGGGTTGGCAGATAAAGGTTATGCTATGAGCAAAATGGCCGGAATGCTGTTACTTGCATTTCTGGTTTGGTGGGCAGGTTCTTTGCAGATTGCCCTCACACGCGATACCATCTCCATTTTTCTCGGAATTCTTCTTCTGAGCGGAATTCTCTTCGCTATTTTCCAGCGAAAAGCAATTGCGACAGATCTCAAAGAGCGAATATCTTATTATTTTCTGGTTGAGGTATTAACCCTTTTATTATTTATCGCTTTTCTACTGGTTCGTATCGGTAATCCAGATTTATGGCACCCTGGTAAAGGTGGAGAAAAACCGATGGATTTTTCGTATTTCAATGCTATTCTAAAAAGCACCACCTTCCCGCCTTATGACCCCTGGTATGCTGGCGGGTACATAAACTACTATTACTATGGTTTTGTTGTTGTTGGTGTTTTGGTCAAATGGTTAGGTATTATTCCTTCTATAGCATATAACCTCATATTACCAACCTTGTTTGCTTTGGTTGGAATTGGCTCATTTGGAGTATCCTGGAACATTGTTTCAATATTCCAACACCAAAAACTGGAAATTAATGGAGAAACAAAGAAGCCTTTATATAGATCTGGAGCCGTTTGGGCAGGAATTGCCGCAATTGCTTTGGTATTAATTCTTGGCAACCTTGGAACCGTTCGAATGATCTGGCATAGTTTGCAGAAAATGGGCTCTCCTAATGGGATCATTGATGCCGCGAGTTTTTTCCAACGGTGGGAATGGACATTCGAAGGGTTGATTGATTATGTGCATGGTGAGAAAATGCCTTTGTATCCGGGTGATTGGTATTGGGTTCCCAGTCGCGCTTTACCGCAAGAACCTATCACCGAATTTCCGTTCTTTACTTTCCTTTATGGTGATTTGCATGCCCACATGATTTCTCTACCAATTACTCTTTTAGCGTTGGGTTGGGTTGTATCTTTGTTAGGACAACGCTGGAAATTTAAAGATGGATTCCTGGCGTGGTTAAATAAATTATGGGTTCTGGTCTTTGGGGCTATCGTAGTTGGCTCTTTGAGGCCATCCAATACATGGGATTTACCAACATATCTTTTGCTTGGTGTATTTGTCTTGATATATATTATTATACGATATGGAAAAGGGATAGCTATTCGTCATGATACAGCGCAATGGATTGACCGGATCGTTGAAGCGGTTATTGCGATTACAGTTTTTGTTGTTCTCTCCTTTGTTTTGTATAAACCATTTTCGGATTGGTATGGGCAAGCATACAATTCCATCGAAATATGGAAAGGTAACCATTCTCCATTTTGGTCTTATTTTACACATTGGGGATTGTTCCTTTTCTTATTATTTTCCTGGTTTGTAACAGAAACAATACAATGGATGGCTGAGACACCGCTGCGTGAATTATACAAACTGAAAAAGTATGTTCCGGTAATTTATGCTGCGCTGGCCTTATTGGTGACCTCGGTTGCATTGTTGTTAATTAAGGAAATTGAGATTAGTTGGGTAGTACTACCTATGGCTGCCTGGGCAGGTGTATTGATCATTCGTAAAGATCAAAGCGATGCGAAACGCCTGGTATTGTTTATGACGGGTACTGCATTTGTGTTGACGCTGATGGTTGAGTTGATTGTTTTGCGTGGGGATATTGGACGGATGAACACGGTCTTTAAATTCTATTTACAGGCCTGGGTATTATTTGGAATAAGTGCAGCCTGCGGTGTGATCTGGATGGTTACTGAAGCGCGAAAACGCTGGTCCTTCACTCAGAAGAACCTTTGGCAGGTGACTTGTATTTTGCTGGCAGGATCTGCAGCACTTTATCCATTGTTAGCAGGAACAGAAAAAATTCAGGATCGAATGTCCACGCCAGCTCCTCAAACTCTGGATGGGATGGCTTATATGCAATCCGCATACTATTTTGATGAAAACGTGCGGATGAATTTGAATGCGGATTATAAAGCAATTCGTTGGATGCAGGAAACTATCCAGGGTTCTCCAGTGATAGTTGAAGCAAATACCATTGAATATCGTTGGGGAAACCGATTTACTATTTACACTGGTTTACCCGGTGTTGTTGGTTGGAACTGGCATCAAAGACAACAACGCGGCGTGATACCCTCAGAATGGATATTTCGACGGGTAGAAGAAATCCGAGAATTTTATACAACGCCGAATGCCATATTGGCACAAGAATTTTTAGAAAAGTATCAGGTGAAGTATATTGTATTAGGTATTTATGAACGTGCCTTATATCCTGGAGATGGTTTGAAAAAATTTGAGCTATACAATCAGGATATCTGGAGGACTGTCTATAAAGATGGTGAAACCGTGATTTATGAGGTGATTAACTAATGACTGTTGAGCAATATGTGTATCATATCATTTCTGCTGAAGATTGGAATCAGACTTCTCACCTGGAATATTACCGCGCTGAGTCATTAGAGTCAGAAGGTTTTATACACTGTTCATTCGCGCACCAAATTAATGCTGTTGTGAAATTGTTTTATAATGGTCGTGATGATTTGTTGGTGCTTAAAATAGAGGTTGATAAGCTCCTACCTACTATGAAAGTTGATCCTATCCCTGGAGGTGGCGCATTCCCCCATATTTATGGTTCTATTAATCTAAGTGCTATAAGTGGAGTGTATTCCATAATTAGAGAAGGTCTTGATTATTCCTGGTATGAAGAATAAAAAAAATTGGGAATGATTTTCAATTATATAAAAAAGAGATGAATTATGAAATTAAATTTCTGGACGATTGAAAAAACAATTTTGGCCGTCTTACTGGTTCTTGCAATCGGTTACCGATTTTTGAATCTTGGTGCTGTACCTCTCAATGACCTGGAGGCTGTCGCTGCTTTGGATGGTTGGAATCTTTCTGAAGGTGTTATGGTGAAGCATTCTTCTCAACCATTCATCAGCAATTTGTTGGGTCTTTTATTTTTTGTTATCCCCAGAAATAATTTTGTTACCCGGTTTTTCCCCGCGTTGATTGGTGTTGTTGTTATATTCCTTCCTCTACTCTTTCGAAAACAATTACCAGAAAAGATTGTTTTCCTGTTAATTTTCTGGTTTTTAATTGAACCCGGATTTGTTGCTTTATCAAGACAAATCAACTCTACTTTAATGATGTTTTTATTTGGCATGATTGCTTTCCACGCAATGCTCGAGAAAAAAGCTGTTCTTTTAGGAATTTCGTTTGCGATTGCATTTTTGTGTGGCGCAAGTTTTTGGTGGGCTTTAATTCCAGCGGGTTTTGCTGCATTGGTACAAAAAAAAATGGGGAGTCGATCTGAAGATTTAGGGGAGCAAATGAGCAGTTCCCAAATGAATTGGAAAAAAGCTGCAATTGCTAGTGTTGTTGCTTTGGTGTTTGGGGGTACTTTTGGGTTTGTATTTCCATCCCAATTTGGGAGCACATTTTCAGGATTGACTGATTTTCTTAGTGGGTGGACTCCTGATATCTCCACAGTAGCGCAAAGTTTTAATTGGCGAGTCATACCGTTTTATGAACTGCCTGTATATTTGTTTGGTATTCTTGGTTTGGTATGGATGATGGTAAAAAAGCATTCATACCGGTTTTTCCTTATAAGTTGGTTTGTTGCTGCATTTATTCTGTTTGTGGTTTATCCACAAAAGAATGTTGAATATTTATTTTGGGTAAATTTACCTCTATTATTTAGTTCAACCATTTTTCTTGCCAGTATGCTTAAAATCGATGCTGAAGAACGGATTTTGATTGGCAAGATCGCGATGGGTGGACTTATTATCTCAATATTCTTGAGCCAGATAATTTTGTATATAATCTTTCGATCAATTCCGATGCAGGGCGCAGCTACATATATTTTGCTGGCAGTCGGAGTTTTACTATTCGTTTTTGCTTTCTTTATGTTAGGTTGGACCTATTCTTGGAATCTGGCATTACGCAGCCTGGTTTTAATGGCCGTGATAGATTTCGCTTTCCTTACAATATCGGCCTCCTGGAATGCAGGTATGTTAAGGACCCCCTACCATAATGAAATGTGGTCACTTTCACCACAGCCTGTGGATTATGATATATTCATAGAAACTTTGGAACAACAAGTAAAATGGCCGGTAGGCGGAAATGAAAATATCCATGTACAGTTGCAGGGCTTAAAATCTGCATCTTTGGAATGGGCATTATTACCATATGATCTGCTTCAAGAAGGGGAAAACATAAATTTTGAAAAAGATCCTGAAGTAATAATCAGCAATGAATATCAAACAATTACAGCAAACAGTGATTATCGTGGACAAGATTTTGTCTGGCTGAGTGAACCACCCTGGTCTAGCATGTTTACTAACGAATGGTTAAGTTGGCTGATGACACGTGATGCTCCCCAAGATGGTTTTTTTGCCTCCAGAATTATTGTTTGGGTACGAAGTGATTTATTTACTGGTAAGAATTTAACAAGCAACACAATCCCATAATTTAGAAGGAATTTATGAAACCAAAGTACAAAACTATTGCCCTGGATGGTCCAGCCGCCTCGGGAAAATCCACACTGGGTGAACGTTTAGCGGACACCTTAGGTTATATTTATTTGGATACCGGCGTAATGTATCGTGCAGTGACACTGGCTGCATTGAAAGCCGGTATTGATATCAATAATGAAATTTTAGTTACCACAATTGCTGAGAATATGGATTTGGATGTGAGAGCTCCTTCGAAAGCGGATGGACGCAGCAATGATATTATTCTAGCAGGACAGGATGTTACGTGGGAAATCCGACAACCTAATGTTGAAAGTAATGTCTCCCAGGTGTCTGCCTATCGAGGCGTACGGGTGGCGATGACTGCCAAACAACGTGAAATTGGGAAACGTGGCCAAATAGTGATGGTGGGCCGGGATATTGGCACTGTAGTTTTACCGGATGCCGATTTAAAAATCTATCTGGATGCCTCTGTTGAAGAAAGGGCCAAACGAAGGTTTTTGGAGCTGGTAAACCGTGGTAAAGATGCCGTGTTTGAGACAATTATGATTGATATGCAGCGGCGTGATCAAATCGATTCAACCAGATCTATCGCCCCCTTGAAACCTGCTGTAGATGCCAAGATCGTAAATTCTGATCAAATGACTATTGATGAAGTCTATCAATATATTTTAGAAATGATAGTGTCTAAAAAATGATTAAATATTAATGTATTCTGTACCAGGTTGCACTTACTACCTGGTATTTTTTTTGTCAGGTACCGTATAATAAACTTAATGAATTTATTTGGTTTTTTATTTTTTTTCGGATATATCGGAATGAGGATTTTATGTGTGATACTTTTATAGCCTTACAAGATAGAACAAGCGACAATTCGGTCATCTTTGGAAAAAATTCGGATCGCGAACCCAATGAACCTCATTTTGTCGAGATATATCCTGCAAAAGAATATTTACAGCCAGAGTATTTAAAGTGCACCTATATAACAATACCACAGGTGGAGCGCACGAACCGTGTGTTGCTTGCCAAACCAGTTTGGATTTGGGGTGCCGAGATGGGCGTGAACGAGCATGGTGTTGTAATCGGAAATGAAGCTGTTTTTTCAAAAATAATCCCCGGAAAAGAACCCGGTTTAATCGGTATGGACTACCTTCGTTTAGCATTAGAGCGAGCTAATTCGGCAAAAGGTGCGAAAGAAGTTATTACTGGTTTATTATCGATTTACGGGCAAAGCGGAAATTGTGGATTTTCTCATCCAATGTACTATCATAACAGTTTTTTGATTGCAGATATTCATGAAGCCTGGATACTGGAGACCGTTGGTAAGCATTGGGCTGCAAAAAAAGTAGAATCCTTCGGAGCGATTTCGAATACTTTAACAATTGGGACGGATTGGGATGAAATTTCTCTCATTCTACAGGAAGAATTAACGGCGAAAAACCGGAAACAACCTGGAAAAAGAATCAATTTTGCAAGTGAATTAACAGATTGGCTGTACACAAAATTCAGTGCAGCACAAGCTCGATTAAGTTGCTCATTAAGTTTGTTGAATAAAGCAGACAAAGATTTTGATGTTGCGCGGGCTTTTCAAATTCTAAGGACACATCATGGTGATGAAAGTGAATATCGTCCAGACAGGGGACTATTTGGAGCGGATATTTGTATGCATGCTGGTTTTGGCCCCGTTCGAATCAGCCAGACCACTGGTTCACTGGTTGTGAAATTAAAAGACAATATTGTGGAGTGTTGGGTTACAGGTTCTTCCAGCCCATGTCTCAGCTTGTTTTTACCTTACCCACTTTGGGCAGAAAAATCACTTTTGGGTGAAGAACCTTCCAAAACGTATGATGGAAAAACTTATTGGTGGGAACATGAAATTATCCATAGAAAAATATTGACCTCTTATAAAGATTTAAAGCAAGAATATCAAAAAGATCGTGATTTTTTGGAACAACGTTCAATGGAACAGGTCAGCGATGAATTCTGGCGAGTACCAGATAAAGGTGTGGAGGAATATTATAAGGATGCTGACCAGCTTTTAAAAAAATGGCTCAGTAAATTGGCTGAACCTGATATTCGCGATGAAACTGCTTTTTTGTATAAAATGGCTTGGGAAAAATTTAACAATTCTGCAATGTTACCCATATGAGACACACCACATACTTTTCCTGATGCTATAATTTGAGATATAGATTGCAATAAAGAAAGCCGATGCCTAGCAATTTTGTAGATTTTCCTTTCCGGTTATATTTTTCTCCCCCCCAGGATTATTTAACGGTTTTGGGTTGGTTGTTTTACTTATCCCTTTTGGTTTTTTTTCTAAAAAAATTTTGGCAACCAATAACTGGAAAATATTTACAACAGTGGTGGTTGTATGGTTCACTCGCTATTTTAGCTCCTTTTTTTACTTTGATAGCCGGAATTCAAATTGGTGCTACAAGTTCTATTCCTTTGCCAAATTTACCCCAGGAAACCACATTGCCTGTTCTTTTTTTATTGTTTGCAGTTCCCTGGCAAATTGCAGGAGGCATTTTTGGCGTTGGTCCAGCGTTTATTATAGGATTGATCAGCGGCCTCTGCTTGTCCGGGTGGAATACTCATAGCATTTTCACAGTGTTGGAAACCGCGGGAATGGCGATGAGTTTTGCATTTTTGGTTCGCCAAAATTACCGATCTCGTTTTTTTTCTCTGGCACGGATTCCTGTTTTTGCTGCAATTATTTCTGCTGCATTAATTTTTCCTTTCTTGTTGGTCAGCCAATTTTTGAGTGTTAGTGGTTCACTCGCGATCCGGATTGATTACGCTCTATCTCAGACTATTGGTCTAAATTTTGTTCGGATGGCCGAATTGATTTTCGGTGGTTTAATTGTAAGCATATTGTATTGGGTTAAAAACCCATTTTGGCAACATCCCAGCACTAAGGTGCCTTCTCCCATCGAACGAAAGATTGAATATCGTTTCTTGTTTGGGGCTATTCCTTTTTTTGTCATGATATTGATTGTTTTAATGGTAAGTACATGGTGGGTAGCAGGAGGTGCAGCTACAAAAATGGTAGAAGATCGGTTGCGGGGAATTGCCGAAGTGACATCAGATAGTCTGCCATATTTCTTGGAAGCGGGTCAGAATTTGCTATTGACCCTTGGCGAAGAGGATTTAATCGGTCTGGATAATGAGCAAGTTGAATTAGTATTAGCTGAAAAAATTCGGGCGGTGCCTTTCTTTCGTCAATTATTTTTGTTTGATGAAAATGGCGCACCATTAGGCGGGTATCCAGTTACAAATTTCGACCAATTAAGAACCTCAGCGGAAGAATCCAATGGGATACAACTGGCATTGCACGGAGTTACATTGCAAACCTATACAACACAGCCCTGGGTGGGGGAAACAACTGCGCAGGTGTCATTTATTGTTTCTATTAAAAATTCGGATGAAATTCCTGTGGGGGTGTTGCTGGGTAGGACTGACTTAAATACGAATCCTTTTACCCAACCAGCCATTGAGGCATTGATGTCTGCCACGGAAGATGGTGGCGAGGGATTTATATTAGATGACAAACAAAGAATATTGTTTGATACATTTAATTCAACTGACCGATTATTTACACAATATAGTGGCGAATTACCGGATTCGATTGGCATGTTTGAAAACTATTCACCGCAGGGAACCCGTCAATTGGTTTACTATCAGCCAATGATTGGTCGTCCATGGTCTGTTTTGATCAGTACACCTGCCAAAACTGCTCAGGAGCTGGCATTGAAAAATGCGGCCCCAATGTTGATTGTTCTGATGGTGGTTTTCATCGTCATTATAGTATTTTTGCGTTTCAGCTTACGACCCATTACCAGAACAGTTAAGACATTATCGGTCCAGGCGACAAAAATAGCTCAGGGTGATTTGGATCATTTGATGGAAATCAAATCGGTTGATGAGTTTGGACAATTGGCTGTGGCATTTGAGCAAATGCGAATTCGTTTACGGGATCGTTTGGATGAATTGAAACATTTATTGGTTTCAAGTCAAAGCGTGGCAGAGCATCTGGATATTTATGATGCAATACAGCCTGTATTAGAAGCGGCATTATCCACTGGTGGATCCCATGCACGAGTTGTACTTATCAGTGATGTAGTCCCAGAAAAGAAAAATGTAACCATGCTTTCTATAGGTGCAGGTGAACAGAATGAAATGCTCGCCTCCCTAGATAAACAAATGTTTGAATTATTGAAATATCAGGATATTCTACCTATTACTAACCTCTCTAGATTACGCAGAATAAATCTCCCACAAATTATGGTGCCTCCAGGCGCCATATTAGGAATCGCCCTGCATCACGAAAATGAATATTTCGGTGCCTTATGGATTGCTTATCGCAAACCAAAAACTTTTGGTGAAGAGGAAATCCGTTATCTTTCTACGCTTGCCGGTCAAGCAGCCATGGCTGCAGCAAACGCAAAATTGTATACCACGGCGGAATTAGGCCGGCAGCAATTGGAAGCGGTTTTAAATTCCACGCCTGAGCCTGTAATGGTGTTTGATGAGTTTGATCAGTTGTTGTTACTTAATCCTACAGCAATACAGTTAAAAGGCTTGATAAAAAATGCAACCATTGGTGCAAAAATTGGGGATGTTTTGGAACATGAGCCGTTATTGGACCTGTTGTCTGGATTCAAGTCGAATCGTGACACGACTCGTGATATTCAACTCGCCGATAACCGGGTTTATTTTACAACGGTTTCACCCGTGATTCGTCAAGACCGTATGGTGGGCAAAGTGTGTATATTAAGGGATATTACTCATTTCAAAGAATTAGACACCTTGAAATCTGATATTGTTGCAACAGTAAGTCATGATTTGCGATCCCCATTAACTCTCATGCGTGGTTATGCAACCATGTTACAAATGGTGGGTGATTTAAATGATCAGCAGCGAACCTATGTTTCCAAAATTGTTTCAGGTGTGGATGGAATGTCTAAGCTGGTGAATAATTTGCTTGATCTGGGACGGATTGAAGCTGGTATCGGGCTGAATGTTGATCGGATTAATCCTGGTTTATTGGCTGAACAAGTAGTCGTTCAACTTCAACCACAAGCAGCACAAAAGAATATAGAACTCGTTTTTGACAATCAGATGGATAATGAATTTACTATTCAAGCAGATCCTGCCTTATTACAACAGGCATTGATTAATTTAGTGGAAAATAGTATAAAATATTCGGGTCTGGGGGCACAAGTTAGTATTCATCTGACTCACAGAGAAAAGCATATATTATTTGAAGTTCGTGATACTGGAATTGGTATTGCGCCGATTGATTTACCAAGACTTTTCGATAAATTTTATCGGAGTGGTCGTAAAGAAGCTTATAAACAACGCGGTACAGGTCTTGGATTAGCAATTGTTAAGTCAATTGTCGAGCACCATAGAGGGCGTACATGGGTGGAGAGCAAATTGGGACGTGGCAGCAGTTTTTATTTAGAGATCCCATTTGAGTTGTCTTGAAAATACACGAGAAATCTTTTATTACTATATATTGAAAACAAAGGGAAAATATTCATAAAACAATTCTTCACAAAATACAAAAATGTGATATACTTTCTGTTTGCATGTGTGCTGTCAATGCTTCATTAATTTTAGGATAAGCGCCAGGAAAATACTGAAGCGCTTTTCTTTGTTGTTATCTTGCAGGGTTCTATATGAGGAGGCTTTTTAGTGGAAACCAAGAGTCTTGTTGCACTACGGATAAGCCTGGCTTCACCGGAAACGATTCGAAGCT